>NZ_FUYP01000008.1 GCF_900168005.1 Sphingopyxis flava | reverse complement strand
CAAAAGAAATCCGCCATTCACCATGCCTCCTCGCTGAAAGCAGGTGAATCACATCAAAGCCTCGCTGTGAATCCCGTTTATGGGTCCGGACCCTAATTGAATAAATCGCTTGCCCGTCACGCGCTACAAATGTAGCTAGGCTACAAATGTAGCGCGAAAGGTGATTCGCATGTTGTCCAGCTTGCCGCCGCGGGAACGCGAGATCGTCGACATCCTCTACGAAAACGGCCCCTCGACCGTGCCGGAAATCGCCGCAGCGCTCAGCGATGCCCTGTCGGGCTCGGCGATCCGCGCGATGCTGAAGCGGCTTGAGGGCAAAGGCTTTGTCTCCCGCGAGCACTCGGACCGCGGCTTCCTCTATGCCCCCTGCGTCGAGGGAAAAGCCGCGAGCAAGTCGGCGCTCAGCCAGGTCGTACGCGTTTTCTTCAACGGCTCGCCCACCAGTGCCGCTGCCGCGCTGCTGGGCATGCAGGACGAAATGAGCGCGTCCGAACTCGACGAGCTTGAAAAACTGATCGCCGAGGCGCGCGACGCGAGGAGGTCATGATGATCACCGCAACCGTGCTGGCCGGGGTCGCCTGGAAATCGGCGCTGATCGCCGGCCTTACCTTGCTTCTCCTCCGCTTCGCGCGCACCCGCTCGGCCGCCGAGCGATCACTGATCGCGCATGTCGGCCTCGCCGCCCTGCTCGCCCTTCCGGTCGCAACCCTGCTGCTCCCGATATGGGCGCCGCTGCCCGCTGCCTGGTTTGCCGGAGCCGGCCCCGCGGCGGCGATCGCGCCAGGTGCAGGGCCGGTTGCCGCCGATTTCGCTTCCGCCGCGGCTTCAGTCCCGGCCGCGGCGGAGCGCGCCGCCGCTCCGGCGTCGTGGCTCGCCTCGCTGCCCGCACTTCCCGATCTTGCGCCCTGGGTCTATGCGCTGCCGCTCGCCCTGCTCTTCGCGACGATGCTGGTCGCCGTGGCGCGCCTGTTCGCCATGCGCGCCCGCGCAGACGTGCTCGTCCAACCCTCTTGGCTCTCGGCGCTGGCGGAGGCGCAGCGGCGCATGGGCTTCAAGCATGGCACCGCGCTGCTGGTCAGCGAGGAACTGCGCTCGCCGATCAGTTGGGGCGTGCTGCGCCCGACGATCGTCCTCAGCCCCAAGGCGGTCGAGGCGGTCGGCGAAGCCGAGGCAATCATCGCGCACGAGCTCGCGCATGTCGCGCGGCGCGACTGGGCGAAGCTGCTCGCCGCGCGGCTCGCCTGCGCGATATTCTGGTTCAACCCGCTCGTCTGGATGCTGGCACGCGAGAGCCATCAGCTGCGCGAGGAAGCCGCCGACGACGCGGTGCTGCTCGCCGACATCGACGGCCCCGACTATGCGACCCTGCTCGTCGGCGCCGCGCGGCATGACAATAAGGGAACGCTGATCGCCGCGCATGGCGTCGCGCCCGGCAAGAACAGCCTGAAGCGCCGTATCACCCGCGTTCTCGATGCGCGCGCCAAGCGCGGCCCGGCCAGCGCGAGCTGGTTCGCGATGGCGCTTGCCTTCCTCGCCGGGGTCACAGTCCCCCTCGCTGCCTTCTCGGCGACCGGCGCGCGCTCGGCAGACGAACCGGGCGGCGGGATCGCCGTCGCTGCTCCTGCCGCGGCGCCCAAGGCGGCAGCCTCCGCGCAAGGGAGGGAAGCACGCGCATCCGCTCAAACCGAACTGGCGGTCGACGAGCTCGTCAGCATGAAGGCGATGGGGATCACCCCCGACGACGTGCGCGGAATGCGGGGCGCCAAGGGCCTCGACCCCGACGATGTGATCGCCGCCAAGGCGACCGGCACCGCCCCGGCCTATCTGAACCGGATGCGCGCACTGTTTCCGAACGCCGATATGGACGATCTGATCGGCGCCTCGGTGCTCGGGATCGATACCAGCTATGCCCGCGAGATGCAGTCCTATTTCCCGGGCCTAGACCTCGACGACCTCGCCGGCATGCGGGCAGTCGGCGTCACCGGGTCCTTCGTGCGCGAGATGCGCAAATCGGGCGTCCGCGTGTCGGACCCCGACGATGCGATCGAGCTTCGGGTGACGCGCGGGGTCAATGTCTCGCAGATCGTGTCGCATGCCTTGACCACTGCGACCCGCGCCACGTCGGTCAGCGTCGGGGGCGACGGCGTGACGCCGCGCGCCGAACCGCCGCAGCCACCCGGCCCCCCGCAGCCACCCGCAACGAACGACTGACGCCGGGTGCCCGGCCGGGCGCCAAGCAGGAACCCCTGCCCCAAGATCTGAAATGCCGCATCGACGGCGAGCGACGGCGCTCGCCTGCGACCCGCGGTCCGGAGGAGACGTGCCATGAAAGCCCTGATCGTTACCGCCAGCCTCGCCATGCTGTCCGCACTCGCCTCAACGGCACCGCTGCAGTCCGCAGTGTCCCCCCCGGCGATGACCGACATACACTGGGACATCCTTCCTCCCGAAGGCAAGCGCCAAGGCGACGAGCCCCGCCTGCGCATCCGCTCCGACCAGTCGCACAGCAATCTCGCACTCGACGGCTCGCGCCCCGAGCTGGCGGCGGCAAAGCGCGCACTCGCGGGCACCGCGGGACCGGTCGCCTTTACCGTCGCACATCAGGCGGGCACATTGGCCTGCGACGGCCGCCTGTCGCGCCGCCACGAAGGCAAAGGCGGCTGCCGTTTCACCGCCGACCCCGGCTTCGAACAGGCGCTCGCAAAGCGCGCTATCCCGCCGGACGATCAGAGCGACCTGCTGGCTATGCTTCTCGTCAACGCGACGATCGAACTCGCCGACGGGCTTGCGGTTGCCGGCCTTCGCCCCGCGGATGCCGACCAGTTGATCGCTGCGGCGGCGCTGCACGTCACCCCTGCCTATGTACGCGATCTTCGTGCTGTGCCGATGAAGCTCGGGTCGCTCAATGACGCCTTCGCCTGCCGCGCGCTCGGCGTGAACGCTGCCTATGTCCGCGAGCTGGCAGGCGCCGGATACACCGATCTTTCGGTCGAGGATGTCATTGCGATGAAGGCGCTCGGCGTCAGCGGCGATTATGCCCGCCGGATGAATGCAGCCGCGGCGGCGGCGAGCCAGTGAAATTCGCCGCCAGCCTGCTCGCGATCGCCGCCGCCCCTTCCGTCCAGCCCGCGCTCGCGCAGGACGCGCCGGCGAGCGGCGAGGCGCCGCCGCCTGCAGCCGACGCGGCCGCCACGCTCGCGAAGGCACTTGCAGGGAAAGTCTACACCCCCGCAGATTTTGCCCGCTACGCGCCGAAAAACGCCTATGACATGCTGAACCAGGTTCCGGGCTTCTCCATCCGCGAGACTGACACGGTGCGCGGGCTTGGGCAGGCGACAGGCAATGTGCTGTTCAACGGCGCGCGGCCGTCGACCAAGTCGGACACGATCGCCGCCCAGTTGACGCGCATCCCCGCCGCCAATGTCGAGCGGATCGAGATCGTCGACGGCGCGAATCTCGACCTGCCCGGCCTTTCGGGGCAGGTCGCGAACATCGTCTTCCGCGCCGACAGCTTCTCGGGCCAATTCTCGTGGAAGCCCGAGTTCAGGCCGCATTACACCGACCCGCTGTTCACCCGCGCCGACATTTCGGTGCGGGGGCGCAAGGGGGACCTGGAATATGAACTTGGTCTCAACAACGATGCGAGTTCCCGTAGCGGCGCGGGCGGGGGCACCGTCATTACGGATGGTGCGGGCGCGATTCTCGAAAATCGCAAGGACATCTGGAACACGCATTATGACACCCCCAAGCTCTCCGCAAAGCTGACCTGGGATCCCGCGGGCGACAGCATCGCGCACCTTGGCGCTCATATTCAGCGCCGCTGGTATCGCTATAACGAGGACGGTGTCTGGACCGCACCCGGCGGGCTCGATCGCCTCCGCACCGTGCGCGAGACCGAGATGACCTGGAATTACGAGGTCAGCGGCGATTATCAGTTCGGTCTCGGCCCCGGAAAACTCAAGCTGATCGGCCTTCGCCGCTTCAGTCACGAGCCGGTGTCGCAGGAGGTGGTACTGCGCCCGACCGACGGTTCGCCCGCGAGCGGCGATTGCTTTACCCAGACCGGCAACGTCGGCGAAACGATCGCCCGCGGCGAATATGACTGGCGGATGTTCGGCGGCGACTGGCAGCTCTCGGGCGAAGCGGCCTTCAACACGCTCGGCAATGTCGCGCGGCTCTACGCACTCGATCCGGCCACCGACGATTTCGTCGAACTGCCCTTTCCCGAGGGAACGGGCGGTGTGCGCGAGGATCGCTATGAGGCGCTGCTGAGCTTTGGGCGCAAGTTGACGAACAAGCTGTCGTTCCAGCTCGTCGCAGGCGCCGAGCATTCGACGCTCGCCCAGGACGGCACAAACGGGCTTCGACGCAGCTTCTTCCGCCCCAAGGGCACGCTGACCCTCGCCTGGACGTCCGCAAAGGGGCTCGACCTGTCCTTGAAGGCACAGCGGCAGATCGAACAGCTCGATTTCTATGACTTTCTCGCCCGCGCCTTTCTCAACGACGACAATAATAACGCCGGCAACGCCGACCTCCGCCCGCAGCAGAATTGGCGCTATGAGTTCGAGGCGAACCAGTCGCTCGGCAAATGGGGCTCGGCCAAGCTCCAGCTCGTCTATGTCGATGCGAAGGACTTCGTCGACGTCGTCCCGGTCGACGGCGGCGAGTCGGTCGGGAATATCCCCAAAGCCTGGGCGGCGGCGGTCGCAGGGTCAGCGACAATCAATCTCGATCCGGCCGGGCTCAAGGGCGTGAAGATCGACTTGAGCGTCGATCTGGAGAAATCCGGCCTCCGCGACCCCTTCACCGGCGAGAAGCGCCAGTGGAGCGGCTTTCAGGATCGCTCGGCGGATTTCTCGCTCCGCCATGACATTCCCGGGAGCGACTGGGCGTGGGGCGCGAGCGCAAGCTACGGCCATTCCCAGCCCCATTACCGCCGCGACGAGGTCAACCGCACCTGGGAGGGGCCGGTGTTCGCCTCGCTGTTCGTCGAGAACAAGGATGTGATGGGCCTGACCGTGCGCGCCGAGTTTGCGAATGCGGTCAATGCGCGGTCGCGGCGCGAGCGGACGGTCTATGAGGGATTGCGCGCGGAAACCCCGGTCGCCTTCCACGAGAGCCGCGATCGGCTGATCGGCCCGATCTTCGCCTTCTCGGTGCGAGGGAAATTCTAGAAGCTCCACCTTGCGCGGAACGGCCCTGACGACCGGGTTCTGATATCCATTCAAATCGTCATCGCGAGGAGCGAAGCGTCGCGGCAATCAGCGTGTGAGTAAAGCGCTCTGGATTGCTTCGCTTTGCTCGCAACGAGGAGGATCCGTTTCCGCTCCACGCGGAACGAGGAAAATTCGACACATCCCCCAAATTCGAACAGCGGCCCGTCGCCGGCCGCGCCGCTTTGCGCCGAACCGAAATCGGCCCGCCCTGAGAAACCAACGCCCTGCCCCCTCCCGCAGTTGACGCGCCCTTGGGCGCGGTCACAAGCGGAAGTGGAGGCGGTCACCCGGGCCCAACGGTCCGGAACGCCCGAATTTCCAGACAGGGCGTTTTTGCGGATATGAGTTTTTTCCATCGCTTCGGGGCGGCGTCGCACGGCATCGCCATCGACCTCGGCACCGTCAACACAGTCGTCTATGTCCGCGACAAGGGGATTGTGCTCAACGAACCGTCGGTCGTCGCGCTCGAAACGCGCGACGGGGTACGGCGTGTCAAGGTCGTCGGCAACGAAGCCAAGCTGATGATGGGCAAGACGCCGGCGAATATCCAGGCAATCCGCCCGCTGCGCGACGGCGTGATCGCCGACATCGATGTCGCGGAACAGATGATCAAGCATTTCATTACCAAGGTGATGGACGGGCAGAGCCGCTTTCGTCAGCGCAGCCAGGTCGTGATCTGCGTGCCCTCGGGATCGACCATGGTCGAACGCCGCGCGATCCGCGACGCAGCTTCCAATGCGGGTGCGCTCACCGTCCAGCTCATCGAGGAATCGCTCGCTGCCGCGATCGGCGCCGGGCTGCAGGTCGCCGAACCGATGGGCGAAATGGTCGTCGACATCGGCGGCGGCACGACCGAGGTCGCGGTACTCTCGCTCGGCGGCATCGCCTACAGCAATTCGGTACGTGTTGGCGGCGACAAGATGGATGACATGATTTCCTCCTACATCCGCCGCAAACATAATCTGATGGTCGGCGAAATGACGGCCGAGCGGGTCAAGCTGACCATCGGCTGCGCAGTCGCACCCGAGGGCAGCGGGCTGGTCATGGGCGTGAAGGGCCGCGACCTTGTCAATGGTCGCCCCGCCGAGGTCCGGGTGTCCGAGGCCGAAGTTGCCGAAGCTCTTGCCGAGCCGGTCGGCCAGATCGTCAGCGCCGTGCGCGCGGCGCTCGAACAGACACCGCCCGAACTCGCGGCCGACATCATCGACGCCGGCATCACGCTGACCGGCGGCGGCGCGCTGCTCCGGCGCACCGACGAGGCGATCGCCAAGGCGACGGGTCTCGACGTCCGGGTTGCCGACGATGCGCTGATGTGCGTCGCAAAGGGCGCCGGGCATGCCCTTGAGGACAGCACCTATCGAAATGTGCTGATCGCCGCCTGACCGTCAGGAGCTAAGCGTAGGCGTCGATCGCCGCGAGGTGGCGGTCGCGTTCGTTCTGTTCCAGAAAGGATCCGGTGAAGCTGTTGCGCGCCAGCGCGACGAGCTCGGCGCGCGACAGGTCGAGTGCATCGGCGACCGCCTGATAATTGGCGTTTACATAGCCGCCGAAATAGGAGGGATCGTCCGAATTGACCGTGGCGGCGAGCCCGGCTTCGAGCATCCGTCGCAGCGGATGCGCCGCCATGTCATCGACGACGCAGAGCTTGAGATTCGAGAGCGGGCAGACGGTCAGGCACACCCCCGCTTCGGCAAGGCGGCGGACGAGCGCTGGATCCTCGAGGCTGCGGTTGCCATGATCGATGCGGTCGACCTTGAGAAGGTCGAGGGCTTCCTCGACATAGGCGGGCGGGCCTTCCTCGCCGGCATGCGCGACGAGTTTCAGCCCCAAAGAGCGCGCACGGGCGAAAACACGCTCGAATTTCGAGGGCGGATGGCCGACCTCGGATGAATCGAGCCCGACGCCGTCGATGCGTTCGACAAAGGGCAGCGCAGCATCGAGCGTCGCCTCGGCGTCCGCCTCGCTGAGGTGGCGGAGAAAACAGAGGATCAGCTTCGAGGTCAGACCGTGTTGCTCGCGCGCTTCGTCCAGCGCACGCGTAATCCCCGCGATCACGGTGCTAAAGGAAACCCCGCGCTCGGTATGCCCCTGCGGATCGAAAAATATCTCGACGTGGCGGACATTGTCGCCCCGGGCGCGGGCGAGATAGGCGGCGGTGAGCTCGTAGAAATCCTGCTCGGTCAGAAGCACGCGCATGCCCTGATAATAGATATCGAGGAAGTCCTGGAGATTCGAGAAAGCATAGGCCTCGCGCACCTCCTCGACGCTCGCGAAGGGGATTGCGACGCCGTTGCGCTGCGCGAGCCCGAACATGAGCTCAGGTTCGAGCGAGCCCTCGATATGAAGATGCAGCTCCGCCTTCGGGAGCCGTGCAATGAAGGCGGCCCGCTCGGCGGCCGAAGCAAAGCCTTCAGCCATGGGGCGCCTTCTCCTCGCCCAGAATGATCGCGGCCTCAAGCTTGTGGCAGCGGATTTCGTCGACCGACAGGCCGTGGAACTCGTGCGGAAAGATCAGCCAGCGGTCGGTTTCGTGGACGAAAAAGTCGGGGGCGAGGTCGGTAACGTTGCGGCGCGGCTTGTACCACACGGTCGCAATGCGGATGTCGCGCGGCATATTGTGGCGGCACCGCGCCCGCAGTTCGCCGATAAATGCGCGGATGCTGCGCCCGGAATCGAACACGTCGTCGATGATGAGAAGGCGGTCGTCGGGGTTCAGCGTGTCGATCAGATAGCCGAGCGCGAACACCTTCACTTCAGGATCCTGCCGGTCGATATCATGATAGGATGAGGTACGGATCGCGATATGATCGCAAGGCCGCCCGTGATAGTCGAGCAGTTCCTGGACCGCGATTCCCACCGGCGCGCCGCCGCGCCAGATGCCGACGAGATGGGTCGGCGCAAAGCCGCTTTCGAGGATCTGCATGCCGAGCCGCAACGAGTCGGCGAGCAGCCGGTTCGCGTCGATGTAGATTTTCCCGTCGTCGCTCATGATCGGGGTTTAGGCCTGCCCCGCCCCGCTCGCAAGCTGAGCCGGTCAAACGGTCAGCACGATCTTTCCGACATGCGCGCCGGCCTGCATCCGCGCATGGGCAGCGGCAGCTTCCGCGAGCGGGAAAACCTCGTCCATCGCGGGCCTCCACGCGCCTTCGCAGAGCAGGGGCCAGACGGCGCGGTGGATCTCGTCGGCAAGCGCAGCCTTGAACTCGGCGCTGCGCGCGCGCAGCGTCGATCCGGTCAGCGTCAGGCGCCGCCGCATCACGTCCGACATGTCGATTTCCGCTTTGGCGCCGCGCTGAAAGGCGATGCTGACGTGGCGGCCATCCTCGGCGAGCGCTGCAAGGTTGCGCGGCACATAGTCGCCACCGACCATGTCGAGCACAGCGTCGACACCGCGTCCGCCGGTAAAGGCCTTCACCGCAGCGACATAATCCTCGCTTGAATAATCGACAGCGAGATCGGCGCCGAGCGCGCGCGCGGCCTCGCACTTCTTCGCGCTGCCGCAGGTCACGATCACCCGGATGTCGAACAGGCGGCAGAGCCCGATCGCGGTGGTGCCGATGCCGCTGGTGCCGCCGTGGACAAGCACCATGTCCCCTTCCTTGACCCAGGCGCGCTCGAAGAGGTTGTGCCAGACGGTGAACATCGTCTCGGGCAGCGCCGCGGCCTCGGCCATCGAATAGCCCTTGGGCACCGGCAGGCAGCTTCCCGCGGGCGCGACGCAATATTCGGCATAGCCGCCGCCTGCGACGAGCGCGCACACCGCCTGCCCCAGATGTTCGGGATCACCCCCCGGACCGATGGCAACCACAGTCCCCGCGACCTCCAGCCCTGGCAGGTCGGACGCGCCGGGCGGCGGCGGATAATAACCCATGCGCTGCAGCACGTCAGGACGATTGACCCCGGCGGCCGATACACGAATCAGCACCTCGCCCGGCCCCGGGCGCGGCACGGCGCGCGTCTCGCGCAAGAGAACCTCTGGACCGCCCGGTTCGGCGATGGCGACGACGGTCATGCTGTCGGGCAGGCTGGTCACCCTATTTCCCCCACTTCCCATATATTTCTCGATTGGCGCGCCTTATTGACAGGCGCGGCGCGCCGGTCAACAGTCACGCTTTCGAAATGCAGGGACCAGCGAGAAAGGACACGCCATGGACGATGACGACCTTCCCCGCCGCCAGGGCGACGCGCTCGCTGCCCTGACCCGCCAGCCGCTCGATCCGCTGTCGATCGACGAGCTCGACGAACGTATTGCCCTGCTTCAGGCCGAGATCGAGCGCGTCCAGGCGCACAAGGCCGCCGCGGGAAGCTTCAAGGCAAGCGCGGAGGCGCTATTCAGGAAAGGGTAGCGCGGCGCGGCGCGGCCGAACCCATCCGCAAGAGAAGCTTGTCCTTCAGGACATAGTGGTGGAAGAGCGCGGCCGCGGCATGGAGGCCGATCAGCCAATATCCGATCGTGCCGCCCAATTCGTGGAGCGCCTCGACCGTCTCGGCGAGGCCCTCGTTCGGGGCGATGAGCGGCGGCAGCTCCAGCCCGAAAAAGGGGATGAGCTTTCCTTCGGCGCTCAGGACGAGCCAGCCGGCGAGTGGCATGCCGATCATGAGCAGATAAAGAGCAAAATGGGCCAATGCCGCGATCAACCGCCGCCAAGGAGGGTCCGCCAGGGGCGCCGGTGCCGGCCAGACCAGCCGTGCCATTATCCGGATCCACACAAGCCCGAAAACCGAAAGACCGAGCATGAAATGCCATTCCTTGAATCCCTCGCGAATGTCGCTGCCCTTCGGCCAGAACTCCCGGAACTCGATTGCCGCATAGACGGCAGCGATGATGAGCACCATCAACCAGTGAAGCAGGATCGATGCCCGGGCATATCGTCCGGATTCGTTGGGTGCTTTCATGGAATTTCTCCTCCACGCCAACGCACCACAATTTAGCCTTTTCGGCATTGATCCTCGTCAAACAAGGCGGCGATCGACGTGCGGGCCTTGCCCGCCTTCGTCCACGAGGAATTGAAAATGGCGATTTCGCAAGCACCGTTAACCATAGCGCAAGCCGGGCATCCTAATTTAGCCCCTGCCTCCGCTTTTCCCTTGCGGCGGGGCGGCGGCATCGCCACCTTAGCGTCCTAGGGGCGGCCTCTCCCCGGCTGGTCCCGCAAGGAGAACGACCATGCCGTCCTTTTCGGAGTCCCTCGAAAAGACCCTGCACAATGCGCTGAAAGCCGCGTCGGAGCGCCACCACGAATATGCGACGCTCGAGCATCTGCTCTATGCGCTGATCAACGATGATCATGCAGCGGAGGTCATGCGCGCCTGCGGCGTTACTCTCGATGATCTCCAGTCGGCGGTGGTCCATTATCTCGATACCGAACTCGATAGCCTGAAAGTGGAAGGACATAGCGACCCCAGCCCCACCAGCGGCTTTCAGCGGGTCGTCCAGCGCGCAATTTTGCACGTTCAGTCCTCGGGCAAGGACGAGGTCACGGGCGCCAACGTGCTCGTTGCCCTCTTCTCCGAGCGCGAAAGCTATGCCGTCTATTTCCTCCAGCAGCAGGATCTGACGCGTCTCGACGCCGTATCCTATCTCAGCCACGGGGTGGGCAAGGGAGGCAAGCCCGCCGCGCAGGCGGAGCCTGAAGAAAAGGAGGAGGCGAAAGACAAGGAGGGCGCGAAGAACAAGAAGGAAACTGCGCTCGACCAGTTCACCGTCAATCTCAACGAGAAGGCGAAAGGCGGCAAGGTCGATCCGCTGATCGGCCGCAGCGCCGAGGTCGACCGCACGATCCAGATCCTCTGCCGTCGCAGCAAGAACAACCCGCTGTATGTCGGCGACCCCGGCGTGGGAAAGACCGCGATCGCCGAGGGACTTGCGCGCAAGATCGTCGAGGGCGACGTGCCCGAGGTTCTGAAGGAAGCGGTGATCTATTCGCTCGATATGGGCGCGCTGCTCGCCGGCACGCGTTACCGCGGCGATTTCGAGGAGCGGCTGAAGCAGGTGGTGTCCGAACTCGAAGGCCTGCCGCACGCGATCCTCTTTATCGACGAAATCCACACGGTCATCGGTGCCGGCGCCACCAGCGGCGGCGCGATGGATGCCTCGAACCTTCTGAAACCCGCGCTGTCGGGGGGCGTCATCCGCTGCATCGGGTCGACCACCTACAAGGAGTTTCGCAACCACTTCGAGAAGGACCGCGCGCTGCTGCGCCGCTTCCAAAAGATCGACGTGATCGAACCGAGCCTGGAAGACACCAAGAAGATCCTCGCCGGACTCCGCGAAGCGTTCGAGAGCCATCACAACGTCAAATATACAAATGATGCGATCAACGCCGCGGTCGACCTCTCGGCGCGCTACATCAATGACCGCAAGCTTCCCGACAAGGCGATCGACGTGATTGACGAGGTCGGCGCGATGCAGATGCTGGTGCCGCCCTCGAAGCGGCGCAAGACGATCACGGCCAGGGAGATTGAGGCGGTGATCGCGACCATGGCGCGCATCCCGCCCAAGTCGGTATCGAGCGACGACAAGCGCGTACTCGAAACCCTCGAAACCGACCTCAAGCGCGTCGTGTTCGGCCAGAATGTCGCGATCGAGGTGCTGTCGTCGGCGATCAAGCTGAGCCGCGCCGGCCTCCGCGATCCCGAGAAGCCGATCGGTAACTATCTCTTCTCCGGCCCCACCGGCGTCGGCAAGACCGAGGTGGCAAAGCAGCTCGCGCACCTGCTCGGCATTCCGCTCCAGCGGTTCGACATGTCGGAATATATGGAGCGACATTCGGTGAGCCGCCTGATCGGGGCGCCTCCGGGCTATGTCGGCTATGATCAGGGCGGTCTCCTCACCGATGCGATCGACCAGAACCCGCACTGCGTGCTGCTGCTCGACGAGATCGAGAAGGCGCACCCCGACCTGTTCAACATCCTCTTGCAGGTGATGGATCATGGCCGGCTGACCGACCATCACGGCAAGACGGTCGATTTCCGCAACGTCATCCTGATCATGACGACCAACGCGGGCGCGAGCGACATGGCGCGCGAGTCGATCGGCTTTGGCCAGGCGACGCGCGAGGATGCGCAGGAGGAAGCGGTAAAGAACCTCTTCACCCCCGAATTCCGCAACCGCCTCGATGCGATCGTGCCGTTTGGCTATCTGCCGCCCGAGGTCGTCGCGCGCGTGGTCGACAAGTTCATCCTGGAGCTCGAACTCCAGCTCGCCGACCGCAACGTCCACATCCAGCTCGACGATGCGGCTCGCGGGTGGCTGACCGCCAAGGGCTACGACAAGCTCTACGGCGCGCGTCCGATGGGCCGCCTGATCCAGGAAAAGATCAAGCAGCCGCTCGCCGAAGAACTGCTCTTCGGCAAGCTCGTCCACGGCGGCGAGGTCAAGGTGAAGATGAAGGAGGGCGAAGACGCCAAGGTCGGCAACCCGCTCACCTTCGAAATCACCCCCGCACCGCCCAAGGGCGGCAAGAGCAAGGCGAAGGGCAAGACCGAGAAGGCGGCCGAATAGCGATGATGCATTGCAGGGCGGTCGATGGGTCTTCGGGATTGCCGCGACTGCCCTGTTCGCATTCGGAGGGGAAACTCACGGCTGCGGGAAAAGCTTACAGAATGTCAAAGGAAGACATTCACCCGCTCGCAATCGGGCGCGGCGGATGCATAGCGTCCGACCGTATAACCATAGATGGTTCCCGTCCGGTTCATATATCGACAGCAACCGCATAATCCCCAGGATAGCGGATGGGTTTTTCCTTCCGGCACCGCCCGTTTTCGAGAAAGTGCCTGGCGCGACGGATTTCCTCCTCGTGACCGATTGGGCTCCGTCGGGCCCTGACATCGCGCCCCTCGCATTTCGGCGCCACATGGCCTATATCCCCCCCATGTACGACTATATTTCCGTCACGACCGCCGATGCCGCGGCCCCGACTCCCGTCCGCGACGGCACGATCAAGCTGCACGATGCGGCGGGCTTTGCCGGGATGCGCAAGGCGGGGCGGCTGTCGGCTGAGATTCTCGACGCGCTCGTCCCCTTCATTCAGCCCGGCGTGACGACCGCCGCGATCGACGACCTTGTGCGCACCATGATGCTGGAGGGCGGCGGCATTCCCGCGACGCTTGGCTACCGCGGTTTCACCCATAGCTGCTGCACCAGCATCAACCATGTCGTCTGCCACGGGATTCCCGACGACAAGCCGTTGCGCGAGGGCGATATCATCAATGTCGACGTCACGAGCATCGTCGACGGCTGGCACGGCGACACGAGCCGCATGTATCTGGTCGGCGACGTGCCGATCAAGGCGCGGCGGCTGGTCGAGGTGACCTATGAATGCCTGATGCTGGGCATCGAGCAGGCAAAGCCCGGCAACAGGATGGGCGATGTCGCGCACGCCATCCAGAGCCATGCCGAGCGCCATCGCTATTCGGTAGTCCGCGACTTCTGCGGTCACGGGCTCGGCCAGATGTTCCACGACGCACCCGAGGTCGTCCACGCCGGCCGCCCCGGCACGGGTCCGGAGCTCAAGCCCGGCATGTTCTTCACCATCGAGCCGATGATCAACACCGGCAAATATGCGGTGAAGATGCTGCCCGACGGCTGGACTGCGGTAACGCGCGACCGCTCGCTTTCGGCGCAGTTCGAGCACAGCATCGGCATCACCGAGGACGGCTGCGAGATCTTCACCGCAAGCCCGAAGGGGCTGAACGCGCCGCCCTGGCAATAGAAGGCTTTCGGTTCGTGCGGAGGCGGCGGGATCCCTCCCGCTCGTGCTGATCTTGAAGCGCGGATTTCGATCGCATCCGCAGAATGATCCTTCGAGAAGCGCAGGGCGAGCGGCTCTGGGTTTGCGGGTACTCGCGCCCGCGTAAGCCAACCCTTCCGCCTTTTCTGCTTTTCCCCTTGCACCCCGCCCCCTTCCGGCGCAGACTTGACGTAAACGTCAAGCATAGGCGCGGGAGAGGATTATGGTGAAGAAGGTCTTTTCGGCGGCGCTGCTGAGCTGCGCGGCGCTGGCGCTGACGGCGTGCAATGCGTCGAAGAATGACAGCATTTCGAGCGGCGCATCGCTCGACGATGCCGAGAAGGCCAGCGAGACGCTGCTGAAGACCGGTGGCACCGGCGACGACTGGGCCGGCATAGGCTACAGCTATGACGAACAGCGTTTCAGCCCGCTGACCGACATCAACGACAAGAATGTCGGCGAACTCGGCATCGCCTGGTACGCCGATCTCGAGGACGCGCGCGGGCAGGAGGCGACCCCGGTGGTCGTCGATGGTGTCCTCTATGTCAGCCACGCCTGGTCGAAGGTCGATGCCTGGGACGCCGCGAGTGGCAAGAAGCTGTGGAGCTTTGACCCCAAGGTCCCGGGAGAACGCGCGGTGAGTGCGTGCTGCGACGTTGTCAATCGCGGCGTCGCTGTGTGGGGTGACAAAGTCTTCGTCGGCGCCCTCGATGGCCGCCTGATCGCCCTCGACCGCAAGACGGGGCAGGAAATCTGGTCGACGCAGACCTTCGACAAGCGCAAACCCTATACAATTACCGGGGCGCCGCGCGTCGTGAAGGACATGGTGCTGATCGGCAATGGCGGCGCCGAATTCGGTGTACGCGGCTATGTCACCGCCTATGACGCCGATACGGGCAAGCAGCGCTGGCGCTTCTATACCGTGCCCAACCCCGCCAAGCGCGCCGACAACGCCGCGAGCGATGCCATCTTCGCTTCGAAAGCCAATGCCACCTGGTCCAACGAGGGCGAATGGAAAGTCTCGGGCGGCGGCGGCACCGTGTGGGACGCGATCGTCTATGACAAGGATCTCGACCAGATCTATCTGGGCGTGGGTAACGGCAATCCCTGGAACCACGGAACGCGCTCCAACGGCGAGGGCGATAACTGGTTTCTGTCCTCAGTTGTCGCGCTCGACGCCGCGACCGGTGCCTATAAATGGCATTACCAGGAAACCCCAGCCGAAACCTGGGACTATACCGCGACCCAGCCGATCATCCTTGCCGAGCAGCCGGTCGACGGCAAGCCGGTGAAGGTCTTGTATCATGCGCCCAAAAACGGTTTTTTCTTCACGATCGACCGCACCACGGGCAGGCTCATCGACGCAAAGCCCTTCGTCGACGGCATCAACTGGGCAACGGGCTACGACCTTGCGACGGGCCGCCCGATCGAAAATCCCGAAGCGCGCTTCTACAAGACCGGCAAGCCTTTCATCGCCGTTCCGGGCGCGCTCGGCGCGCACAATTGGCATCCGATGAGCTTCAATCCGAAGACGGGCCTTGTCTATATCCCGGCCCAGCAGATTCCGCAGGGCTATCTTCAGGACATGGACGAGCTCGACAAGCGCAAGGTGCTCGGATTCAACGTCGGCACCTCGCTCGACAAGACGATGCTGCCTGACGATGTCGCCGCTTTCAAGGCGGCCATTGCCGCGACGACCGGACGCCTCGTCGCCTTCGACCCGCGCACCGGCAAGATCGCCTGGGGCGTCGACTATCCAGCCGCATGGAACGGCGGCACGATGACGACTGCGGGCAATCTTGTCTTCCAGGGCACGAGCACCGGCCGCTTCCGCGCCTATTCGGCCGACAGCGGCAAGCAGCTCCTCGATCTCGACATGCAGTCGGGGATCGTCAGCGCGCCGTCGACTTTCCGCGTGGGCGGCGTTCAATATATCGCCTTCCAGACCGGCAAGGGCGGCGCCTTCCCGCTCGTGGCAGGCGTCGCCGGGGGGGTGACGCGCAAGGTGCCGAACCTCCCGCGCCTCGTGGTGCTCAAGCTCGGCGGCTCGGTGGAGCTCCCCGCGCCGCCGGCGACCACGACGCTCGCGTGGAACCCGCCGCCGCAATTTGGCAGTGCGGCCCAGGTCGCGGCGGGCAAGGCGCGGTACGGCCGCTACTGCCAAGTCTGCCACGGCGACAGCGCAATCGGCAATGGCTTCACCCCCGATCTTCGCGTCTCCGCCACACTCTCCAACGCTGAGGCTTGGAAGGACGTGATCCTCGGCGGCGCGCTCCAGGATCGGGGCATGGTCAGCTTCGCCCGTGTCCTCTCCGACGCCGACGCCGAGGCCATTCGCGCTTACGTCATCGACCGCTCGAACTGGACCAAGGCCAACCTGCCTGAAGCATCGGTACCGGTCGGGCGATAAAGCGGCGGGCGCTTCGCGCACTGGCCTGCGCAGCAAAGCGGCGCCGGTGATCCCTTGTGACGAGGCGTGCCTTTTCTGATTCGGCACGACCTCTGGGCATCCCGATCGACTCCCTGCACCTGCATTGCCACTTTTTTAGGCAGCGTCGGCGCCTGAATGCCCACCCCTTGGGCAATGGCGAAATCGACCGCGGAAAATCTCCGCAAATGCCCGCGATTCGCTAATTGGCACGGCTCTTGATTGGTGCAAGATGGCGGGACACCGCACCGACTCGACCGGCCAAACCGGACCAGGCGCGCCTGATCCGGCATTGACTGCGAGCCGTGGCGGATAGTCCGAAGGGGATCATAAGCGTGAAGAAGATCGAGGCGATAATCAAACCGTTCAAGCTGGACGAGGTGAAGGAAGCGCTGCACGAAGTCGGGGTCAGTGGCATCACTGTCACCGAGGCCAAGGGCTTCGGGCGCCAGAAGGGTCACACCGAACTTTATCGCGGCGCTGAATATGTCGTCGATTTCCTGCCCAAGGTGAAGCTTGAGGTTGTCGTCGACGACAATATGGCGGAGCGCGTTGTCGAAGCGATCGCCGCCGCCGCGCAGACCGGCCGCATTGGCGATGGCAAGATATTCGTGATCCCCATCGAGACCGCGCTTCGTATCCGCACGGGCGAGCGCAACGAGGACGCCCTCTAGGGACCGCCTCCGCCCATCCAGTTCAACACCCCCGGACGACCGGGACATCATCGCAAGAAGGACGTTCAGACCATGGCCACCAAGCCCAAGGATATCATTGCGCGGATCAAGGAAAACGACATCGAGTGGGTCGACCTGCGTTTCACCGACCCCAAGGGCAAATGGCAGCATCTCACGATGTGCGCCGGCGTGATCGATGAGGATGCACTCGAAGATGGGCTCATGTTCGACGGTTCGTCGATCGCCGGCTGGAAAGCGATCAACGAAAGCGACATGATCCTGAAGCCCGACCTCGAGGCGGTTTACGACGACCCCTTCTCGGCGACACCGATGCTCGTCATCTTCTGCGACATCGTCGAGCCCTCGACCGGCGAAGACTATGCGCGCGACCCGCGCACGACCGCGAAGCGTGCGGAGGCGTATCTCGGTTCCACGGGCATCGGCGACACCGTCTATGTCGGTCCCGAGGCCGAATTCTTCATGTTTGACGATGTGCGGTTCGAAACCGGCTACAACAAGTCGGGTTTCGAGATCGACGATGTCGAGCTGCCGACCAATACGGGCCGCAGCTATGAAGGTGGCAACCTTGCACACCGCCCGCGTGCCAAGGGCGGCTATTTCCCCGTCGCGCCGGTCGACAGCGCAGTCGACATCCGCGCCGAGATGGTCTCGACGATGCTCGAGCTCGGCCTGCCGTGCGACAAGCATCACCACGAAGTCGCCGCGGCGCAGCACGAACTGGGCCTGACCTTCGGGACGCTGACCCAGACCGCCGACCGCATGCAGATCTACAAATATGTCGTCCACCAGGTCGCGCACGCCTACGGCAAGACTGCGACGTTCATGCCCAAGCCGATCAAGGACGACAATGGCAGCGGCATGCACACGCACATCTCGATCTGGGAAAAAGGCAAGCCGCTCTTTGCGGGCAACGGTTATGCCGGCCTCAGCGACATGTGCCTTTATTTCATCGGCGGCGTCATCAAGCACGCCAAGGCGCTCAACGCCTTCACCAACCCGACGACGAACAGCTACAAGCGTCTCGTCCCGGGCTTTGAAGCGCCGGTGCTGCTCGCCTATTCGAGCCGCAACCGTTCGGCATCGTGCCGTATCCCCTATGGCGCAGGCGCCAAGGCTAAACGCGTCGAATTCCGATTCCCCGATGCGATGGCGAACCCCTATCTGTGCTATTCGGCACTGCTGATGGCGGGTCTCGACGGCATTCAGAACAAGATCCATCCCGGCGAGGCGATGGACAAGAATCTCTATGACCTGCCCCCCGAGGAACTGAAGGAAGTTCCGACCGTGTGCGGCAGCTTGCGCGAAGCGCTGGAAGCGCTGACGGCCGACCACGACTTCCTGTTGAAGGGCGACGTGTTCTCGAAGGACCAGGTTGAGGCCTATATCGAACTGAAGTGGGACGAGGTCTATCGTTTCGAGCAGACCCCGAGCCCGGTCGAATTCGACATGTACTACAGCGTCTGATCCTTCGCGACGGCGCAGCAAAAGGGGGCGTCCGGCTCGAGGAAAGCCGGGCGCCCCTTCTTGCTGGAGAAGAGCTCCGACGAGCTGTCCGGGAACTTCCCGCCGCCGCCGTTCATTGTCTTCGCGAGGGGAAGCCGCGAAGGATAGAACATGGCCGCCCCCCTGACCGCCACCGCCATCAACTGCTCGCTCTCGACCGGCGGGCGTGAAAGCTCGACTGACGCGATGCTGGCAGTGCTGGCCGAGCATTTCGAGGCGGAGGGCGTGACGGTCGAAGGCCCGATCCCCATCGCCGCGCACGACGTCAAATGGGGCGTCACCTCCGACGAAGGCGAAGGCGACGACTGGCCGGAGATCCGCGAGCGCATCCTTGCCGCAGATATCTTGATTTTCGGCACCCCGATCTGGATGGGGCAGGCGTCGAGCGTCGCGAAGCTGGTAATGGAGCGGATGGACGCTTTCCTTTCCGAAACCGACGACAACGGCCGGATGCCAAGCTATTCGAAGGTCGCGGTCGCTGCGATCGTCGGCAATGAAGACGGGGCGCACAACGTCTCGTCGCAGATTTTCCAGGCGTTGAACGACGTAGGCTGGACGATCCCCGCGGTCGCTGCCTGCTATTGGGTCGGAGAGGCGATGGGATCGGTCGACTTCAAGGACCTGAAGGAGCGCCCCGCGAAGGTCACCGAAACCGCGAGGATGGTCGCGGCCAACGCCGCGCATCTTGCGCGGCTGCTCAAGGCGTCACCCTATCCCGGCTGACGGCTTGCCCGCAGGGGATGCAGCGGTCACAAGGAGGCGAAGGAGTCTCCCGATGAAATCGCTCGCTGCGCTGTTCGCCCTTTCACTCGTCCTGGCCGCACCCGTGCACGCGGAACTGTCGCCCGCGGAGAAAAGGATCGCGGCGACGATCGACGCCGAGCAGGACCGCTCGATCGCACTGCTCGAGCGGCTGGTCAACCAGAACAGCGGCTCGCTCAACCTCGAAGGCGTTGAAAAGGTAGGCGCCATGATGCGCGCCGAGCTCGAGCCGCTGGGCTTTGCGGTGACGTGGAAGCCGATGCCGGAGACAAAGCGCGCGGGCCATCTGATCGCGGTGCACAAGGGCCGCGCGGGCAGGAAGCGCCGGCTGCTGATCGGCCATCTCGACACGGTGTTCGAACCCGATTCGCCCTTTCAGACCTTCACCCGCAAGGGCGACCTCGCCACCGGTCCGGGGGTCGGTGACGACAAGGGCGGCATGGTGGTGATCGTCGCCGCGCTGCGCGCGATGCAGGCGGCGGGGACGCTGAAGGACGCCAATATCGAAATCCACCTGACCGGCGACGAAGAGGATGCGGGCGACCCCATCTCCCAATCGCGCGCCGACCTGATCTCTGCGGGCAAGCGGAGCGACGTCGCGCTCGATTTCGAGGGGCTGGTGCGCGACGGCGGCGCCGACATGGGATCAGTCGCGCGCCGCTCCTCCGAAAGCTGGACGGTGACGACGACGGGCAAGGCCAATCACAGCTCGGGCATTTTCAGCGCCGAATCGGGCGACGGGGCCATCAATGAGCTGGCGCGCATCCTCCACCGCTTTCGCACCGAATTGCCCGAGCCCAACCTGACCTTCAGCGTCGGGCTGGTCGCGGGCGGGCAGGAGGTGTCGCTGGGCGACGGAGGCATCCGGGCGAGCGCGAGCGGCAAGACCAATATCATCGCCGCAACCGCGGTGGCGCGCGGCGACCTTCGCACGCTGTCGGCCGAACAGGCGGCGCGGGTGAAAGCAAGGATGGCGGCGATCGTGGCGGACCATGCACCGGGAACGGGGGCGAGCCTTGCCTTCGACCCCGGGGGCTATCCGGCGATGGCGCCGACCGAGGGCAACCGGGCGCTGCTCACCAAGCTCAACGGGGTCAATAGCGATCTCGGCCTTGCCCAAATGGCCGCGCTCGACCCGCTGAAGCGCGGCGCGGGCGACATCAGCTTTGTCGCCGCCGACGTCGACAGCCTTGCGGGGCTCGGCCCCTACAGCACCGGGGACCACGCGCCGGGCGAGACGCTCGAACTGCCGTCGATTGCGCGTCAGGCGACGCGCGCCGCGATCCTGATGTCGAGGTTGGCGATGGAAAGGCGCTGAAGGCGGCGGCGTCTGTCAAAATGACAGTTTGATCCCGGAGGGCCGCCGGGCATGACGAAATCAAGGAGGGGCGCTTGATTCATTCGCGCCAGCGCTTAGGTAGCAAAGCGAGACGTAATTTCACGCCGATGGGAGACACAGGATGAGCACCGAACAACATTTCAAGCAGAATTTCATCGGCGGCCGCTGGGTCGACAGCAAGGGCGGCAAGGAACATCAGGTCATCAACCCGGCGACCGAAGAGCCCGCCTCGACCATCGTTCTCGGCACCGCAGCCGACGTCGACGATGCCGTCGCTGCGGCGAAGGAAGCGTACAAGAGCTGGTCGCAGACGACGCGCGAGGAGCGGCTAGACATCCTCAACCGAATCGTCGAGGAATATAAAAAGCGCGGCGCCGATCTCGCCAAGTCGATGGCAGCCGAAATGGGCGCGCCGGTCAGCTTTGCCGCCACCGCACAGGTCGGCGCGGGCATCGGCGGCTTCCTGGGCACCATTGCCGCGCTCAAGGATTTCAGCTTCAGCGAGCAGCATGGCGCGAACAAGGTCGTTTACGAACCGATCGGCGTCGTCGGCATGATCACGCCGTGGAACTGGCCGCTCAACCAGATCGCCCTCAAGGTCGCTCCCGCACTCGCCGCGGGCAACACGATGGTGCTCAAGCCGTCGGAGGAATGCCCGGGCAACGCGACGATCTTTGCCGAGATCCTCGAAGCGGCGGGCGTGCCGCCCGGCGTCTTCAACCTCGTTCAGGGCGATGGCCCCACAGTCGGCAATGCAATCGCCGCGCATCCGGGGATCGAGATGGTGAGCTTCACCGGATCGACCCGCGCGGGCATTCTCGTCGCCAAGGCGGCCGCCGACACTGTCAAGCGCGTCCATCAGGAGCTCGGCGGCAAGTCCCCGAACATCGTCCTGCCCGATGCCGACCTTGAAGCCGTGCTGCCGCCGACGGTTCAGGGCGTTCTCGTCAACACCGGCCAGAGCTGCATCGCCCCGACCCGCATCCTCGTCCACAAGGACCGTGAGAGCGAGGCGGTCGGCGTGATCAAGGCAATGTTCGACGGCACGCAGGTCGGCGATCCGATGACCGAAGGCGCCCATATCGGCCCCGTCGTCAACAAGGCGCAGTTCGACAAGATTCAGGGCCTGATCCAGTCGGCGATCGACGAAGGCGCAAAGCTGGAGACCGGCGGCACGGGCCTGCCCTCCAACGTCAACCGCGGCTTTTATGTGAAGCCGACGGTCTTCTCAGGCGTGACGCCGAACATGCGGATCGCCAAGGAGGAAATCTTCGGCCCCGTCGCGACCGTGATGGCTTATGACGATCTCGACCAGGCGGTCGAGATTGCCAACGACACCGAATATGGCCTGTCGGCCGTCGTTTCGGGCGACCCCGCCAAAGCCGCCGAGGTCGCGCCGAAGCTGCGCGCGGGCATGGTCGCGGTCAACGCCTGGGGCCCCGGGCCGGGCGCCCCCTTCGGCGGCTACAAGGCGTCGGGCAACGGCCGCGAAGGCGGGCTGTTCGGGCTCAAGGACTTCATGGAAGTCAAGGCGATCAGCGGCATTCCCGCCTGATCCTTTAAGCCCCTCCGCTTCAGAGGCGGGGTTTGGGGTGGCGGCGCGCACCAGCGCGCAGGAAAGCCACACACCACCCCGCTGCGACGAACGCGCAAAGCGCATAAGCCTCGCGCCCCTCCTCTGAAGAGGAGGGGTTTTGCGTTTCACGATCTGCCGCTAAACGCCCCGCCATGACCAACCGCTCGCCGCTCGCCCCCGCATCCTTCCCCGCGCTCCCCGACATCGCCGGGGTCACGCTCCGCGTCGCGAGGGCGCGCTACAAGGAATGGGACCGCTGCGACCTGACCTATGTCGAGTTCGCGCCGGGCACCACGGTCGCAGGCGTGTTCACGCGCAACGTCTGCTGCTCGTCGGAGGTCGAACTCGGGCGCGAGCAGGTGAAGGGAGGAAATGGCCGCGCACTGATCGTCAACGCGGGCAACAGCAATGCTTTCACCGGCTATCGCGGGCGCGAGGCGGTGGAGCAGATCATGGCACAGGTCGCGGCGCATCTGGGCTGCGACGCGAGCGAGGTCTTCGTCAGTTCAACGGGCGTCATCGGCGTGCCGCTGCCCAAGGACAAGGCACGCGAGGGCGTCGCCGCGGCGTTGACCGCCGCGCCCTGCTCGTGGGAGGCAGCAGCCGAGACAATCGGGACCACCGACACCTTTGCCAAGGGCGCGGCCGCGAGCGCGGTTATCGGCGACCGCACGGTCCACGTCGCGGGAATCGTCAAGGGATCGGGGATGATCGCCCCCGACATGGCGACGATGCTCGGTTATATCTTCACCAACGCCGCGGTCGCGCCCGGACTGCTACAGGAGATGCTGACCCAGGCGACCGGCGGCAGCTTCAACAGCATCACCGTCGACAGCGACACCTCGACCAGCGACACGGTGCTGCTGTTCGCCACCGGACAGGCGGGCAATCCCGCCCTCACCTCATGGGACGATGCGGGGGCCGACGCACTCTATGCCGCGCTCCGCGCGGTCGCGCTCGACCTTGCGCATCAAGTCGTCCGCGACGGCGAAGGCGCGTCGAAATTCATCGAGGTGCAGGTAACGGGCGCGGTCAGCGACGACAGCGCCAAACGCGTCGCGCTCGCCATTGCCAACTCGCCGCTCGTCAAGACCGCGATTGCGGGCGAGGACGCCAATTGGGGGCGCGTCGTGATGGCGGTGGGCAAGGCGGGCGAGCCCGCGGACCGCGACCGGCTCGCGATCCGTTTCGGCGATCATTGGGTCGCAAAGGAGGGCTTGCCCGTGGATGGCTATGACGAGGCGCCTGTTGCGGCGCATCTCAAAGGCCAGGATATCCGTATCGGCGCCGACCTGGGGCTCGGCGAGGGGCGCGCGACCGTTTGGACGTGCGACCTCACGCATGGATATATCAGTATCAACGCGGACTATCGCAGCTGAGCCTGATTTGGTAGGGCGCCGCGGCGCTCAACCCTGCGCGCCGACCAGAGGAGGCTGTCATGGCAAGCCACGAAGCCTTCACCGATCTGCCGTGCTTTCGGGATCAGCTCGAAACGGCCTAAAGGCTATCCTTCCGAAACGCGGGTAAAACGGGGACACCGTTTCGTCCGCGGCGGGAAGGAACCGCTCGAAAAACTTGGTCATCTGGATCCGTGCCCCTGCGGCTCAGGGCAAAGGTTTCCGCAATTGCTGCCTTAAATCGGGTCGGTTTCGACGAACCAGAGCGGCATTACTATTGGTGCGAGTAAGGCAGAGGTGCCCCGGCGCGACGATCCCGCGCCGGGGATTTCGCTTTACAGCGCGCCTTCCAGCCAGCCCTTGAGGGCGCTTTTCGGGGCCGCGCCGACCTTGGTCTCGGCGATCTCGCCATTCTTGAAGAGGATCATTGTCGGAATGCCGCGTACGCCATATTTGGCAGGGGCATTGGGGTGATCGTCGATGTTGAGCTTGGCGATCACGACCTTTCCGTCGAGTTCATCCGAGATTTCCTCAAGGGCAGGGCCGATCATCTTGCAGGGACCGCACCATTCGGCCCAGAAATCGACGAGAACCGGCGTGTCGCTGTCCAGCACATCGGCCTGAAAGCTGTCGTCAGTGATCGCTTTGGTACCCATTTTCTTACTCCTGAATTCCCTCTTGGCATCCAAGCTAGGCAGTCGGTTGTCCCGGCTCAAGCCCCGCGGGGGACAAATTCGACTTGGCGGCCGGCAAGGCGGGCTTGTGCGCGTCGAGGATCGCGTCGCCAAGTTCGATCAGCTTGGGTGCCGCGGTATAGAGCAACGCCGATCGGACCCGCCGACCGGGAAAGATCACGCGAAGCGCATCGCGATAGGCCGCCATCTGGCGCAGGTAGGCGGGCGCGACATCGGCCGCGCCTTCGGGCACCTGCCGCCCGGTCTTATAATCGATCACGGTCACCGTCTCCTCGGTGACGAGGAGCCGGTCGACGATCCCGGTGACGACCAGCCCGCCATCGACCACTGCCGACAGGGGCACTTCGGCAAGGCTCCCGGGCCCGAACAGCGCGGCGTGTGCCGGATCGCGAAGCACCGCCAGCACTTCATCGGCCATCGCTTCGCGCGCCGCGGCGCCGAGCTCCGGCGCCTGCCGGGCGAGCCAGCGCAGCGCCGCCGCGCGGCGCCTGTCGTGAGCAAGCGGGGGCAGCCGTTCGAACAAGGCGTGGAGCAACAGCCCTCGCGTCACAGCATCGGCGCGCACCGTCCCCTGCGGCGGGAGCGCGACATCGTCTTCGCCAAGGGCAGAAGGCGCGAGCGGGCGGGGCGGGCGTGCCTCCTCAGGCGCCGGGGCGTGCGCCCATGGTGGGAAGATGAGCGGCGGCGGCGCGGCCTTTGCAGCCTTCTCGCGCCGCGCCCATTTACCCCGGTTAGCGCGATGGACACGGCGCTTGCGCCAGTGCTGTCCTGCCTCTTCCCAATCACATCCCATGTTGGTGAGAATATTCTCGACGGCGGCGTGCCAGCTC
This sequence comes from Sphingopyxis flava, assembly GCF_900168005.1. Classification (GTDB taxonomy): domain Bacteria; phylum Pseudomonadota; class Alphaproteobacteria; order Sphingomonadales; family Sphingomonadaceae; genus Sphingopyxis; species Sphingopyxis flava. Next base: position 151,903 of record NZ_FUYP01000008.1, on the reverse strand, counting down.
GTCTCTGGGACGCTATGGTCGGGCTTCTTCGTGACCCCCGCGACGACCAATATTTCCTCGGCGCGCGTCATTGCCACGTAGAAAAGACGCCAATGTTCCTCGACCGCGGCCTCCGCTTCCTTCCGATAGGCCTCGGCGAGCGCGCCATGCCGCTCGTCGGCAGGGAGCGCGAAGACGGGCAGCTTCTCCCATCCCGCGACGTCGACATGGAACGGCCGGCGGCCGATCGCCGCGTCGTCGGTCGCATCGGCGAGGATGACGATGGGGGCCTGCAGCCCCTTCGAACCGTGCACCGTCATCACGCGCACCACATCGCTGCGCGCCTCGGTCTGGCGCTTGATGTCGGCGCCGCTGCCCGACACCGCGGTCAGAAAACCGAGCAAGGAAACTGTCTCGCGCGTCTCGAACTTGAGCGCCTGGTTCAAAAGCTCGTCGATCGGATCACGCGCCTCGCGCCCCAGCCGCGCATAAAGCTTGCGCCTTCCGTCGATCGGCCCCGACAGCACGGTTTCCAGAAAGCGGAAGGGCGTCGTGAAATCGGCCATGCCAAGGAGGTGGCGCAGCGCTTCCATCGTGGCGGCGGGAACGTCGCTCTCGACCTTTCGCAGATGCTCCCAGATCGCCGCGCGGCCGCGGTTGCGGGTCCGCTGGTAAAGTTCGTCCTGCGTCCACCCGATCAGCGGCGAGACAAGCAGCGCGGCAAGGTTGAGATCGTCGAGCGGCTGCACCGCAAAGCGCATCGCTGCCATCAGATCCTGCACCGCGAGCGGTTGGGTCAGCGCGAAGCGATCGACGCCCGCAACGGGGACGTGAAGCGCCTGCAGCCGCGCGACAATTCGCGCCGCAAGATCGCGCCGCCGCCGCACGAGGATCATGACGTCGCCCGGCACGACCGGGCGGCCGTCCTTGCCGTGCTTGATCCACCCTTGGACCTCGTCGGCGATCGCACGAGCAAGGCGCATCGAGGCAGGATCGGACGCGGGAGCGCTGCCTTCGCCGCTCTCGTCCTCGCCAGGCTCCTCGGCTTCGGCGTCGAGCGCCTTACCCACGGGGAGGGGCGCCCACAGCTCGACCTGGCCCGCATGCGCCTCGCGGAACGGTCGGTGGGGCGGCTCCGCGCCGTCGAGGCCCATCAGCCGGGTGCCGCCCGCTTCCAGCCAGGCGTCCGCGACCTGCAAGACAGCAGGGGTCGAGCGGTAATTGGAAACGAGGTCGACCTCTTGCAGCGGATTCGGCGTCTCTTCGGCAAGCAATTGGAACAACTGCTTTGCCTGGGCGAAGGCACCAGGATCGGTGCCCTGAAAACCGAAAATCGCCTGCTTGCGGTCCCCGACCGTGAAGAGGGTACGGATGCGCTCGTCCTTCGCGCCGCTGCCCGCGAAAAACTCCTCGGCGAGCGAGTGGACTATCCCCCACTGGCGCATATTGGTGTCCTGCGCCTCGTCGACCAATATATGGTCGGTGCGCTGGTCGAGCTTGAAGCGCACCCATTCACCGAACTGACTGACGCGCAGCAGCGCGCCCGCAAGGCTGATCAGATCGTCGAAATCGGCCAGCCCCGCCTCGCGTTTGGCGAGCGCATAAGCTTCGGCAAAGCGGCTCCCCAGCCTCCACGCGGCCGCGAGCTCGTCGGCGACGCGCATTGCGGTGGCGGTGCCGAGCAGAGCCTGTCCTGCCTCGACGATCCGCGTCGCCGCGTCGAGGGAATCCTTCATCTTGCCCTTCTCGCCCGCGAAATCGGCGCGCAGATCTCCCTTGCCCGTCAGGAAGCAGGCGATGAGTTTGCGGAGCATCGCGGCGCGCGCATCGGCATCGCCCGTCAGCCAGCCGACCATCACGTCAGAGCAATCAAGCCCGCGCTGCGTCCCCCAAGCCGCGCCGCTCGCCGCGACCTCCTTGATGTCGGCATCGGCGATCACGCCCGCAGCCAGCTGCTCGCGGACCCACGCATCGGGTTCGCCCGCCGGCAGATCGAAGGCCGCGCGGAGGTCGTGCGCCGCGGGCGGCAAGAGCGCGCGCGGCCCGCCGAACGCCGCGGCGCAGCGCGACAGAAAGGCCAGCGCAGCATCCGGGCCCAGCCGCCGCGACAGCATCGCTGCGGCGTCGCGAAGCCCCGTCCCACCCTCGCCACCCTCGAGGAGGTCGGCGAGCACCTGCCGCTTCAGCGTCTCGGCCTCGTCCTCCTCGATCGCGCGAAAACCGGGGAGCAGCTTGGCCTCGAGCGGGAAGCTCGCGAGCAGGGTCTGGCAAAAGCTGTGGATCGTCTGGACCCGGATCGCGCCGGCAGGGCTATCGATCACCGTCGCGAACAGCGACCGCGCGCGCTGGATCAGCCCCGGCTGACTCCAGTCGAGCCCGAGCGCATGAAGGTCAAGCCGCAGATCGCCGTCGTCCATCCGCACCCAGGCCGCGAGCCTTTCGTGGATACGGTGCGCCATTTCAGCGGCGCCGGCCTTGGTGAAGGTGATGCACAGGATGGCCTCGGGCGAGATGCCCTCGAGCATCAGCCTGAGGACGCGTGCCGAGAGCACCTGCGTTTTGCCCGTTCCTGCCGACGCGCCGAGCCAGACATGGCTTTGTGGGTCGGCGGCGGCGCCCTGTCGCGGGTCGAGCCGGGCGAGACCGGCGAACTTGCTCATCACTCGCTCTCCCCGCGCCCGAACCATTCATCGCGGCGCATCAGCTGGTCATAATCGCCATAAGCTGCCGCCTCGCCCGGCACGAAGGGCGCATCGCCGAGGAGGAAGCGGCCGGCAAGCTCTGCCAGAGCGTCGGCCGCGTGGCGGACCGCGTCCTCCGCGCTCTTGAGACCGCTGCGCGGTCCATAGCTACAGGAAATTTTCCCGGCGCCTTCGGCGTGCCGGTCGGGACGCAGGCTCCAATATTCAAGCGCCGCCACTCGCGCCGCCGGCAAACCGTCAAACCCGCCCCGTTCGGCGATCAGGCCAAGCAGACCGAGCTGATTATCGAGCTTCTCGAACGCGGCCTTGGCGCTCGGCGCGCCGCCCGACTTATAGTCGACGATGGCAAGCTGCCCTTCAGCGTCGCGGTCAATGCGATCAGCCTTCCCGTGGAGCATGATTCCATCCGCCGCGACCTCGCCGCGCGCTTCGACCCCGACGGGCACCCGCCCGTCCGCGCCCGTGATCCGGGCAGCCGCCCAGCGCAGCGCCGGCTCCATCCGCGGCAACCAGAAGGCCCGATCGAGCGCGTCGAGCGCCGGGTCGGCGGCGAGCGCGCTGAGCTGGGCCTCGAACCCCTCCGCCGTCGCACCGCCGCGCACCCAATCTTCGAAAAGCTTATGCACGCGCGTCCCGCGCCAGCGCGGGTCGGGCGCGGCGCTCAACGGATCGAGCGCGGCGAGGCCGAGCATCGCATGCGCATAGTAAGCGAAAGGATCGCGCGCGAGCCGATCGACCGCAGTGACACTGATCCGGCGCGGCCGATCGGCTGCAGCGGGCCGCGGGGCGGGACGCGGCACCGGCTGCGGATCGCCGGGGGGCGCGTCAAGCTCGGCAGCGAGCCGGGTGAGCGGCACCCCGCCGGGCCTGGGTTCGGGGATTTCGCCCGCGAGTGCCAGCAGCCGCAGCCAGAAGCGCGAGGCGACCGCTGGATCGCCGCCGCTGCGCTCGGCCCGGGTCACCACGATATCGCTTGCGCCGAGGGCGCCCGCGAAATCATGGGCCGCCATCCCCTGTTGCCGCTCGGGCGCCGGCAGCCCAAGCAGGCGGCGGATACCAGGCGCGAGCCACGGGTCGGGCTGGGTCGCTGCGGGCCAGCGCCCTTCGTCGAGCCCGCCGAGAATCATCAGGTCGGCGCGCTGCAGCCGCGCTTCGAGCAATCCCCAGATAAAGAGACGCGGATGCCCGCCATAGGGTGGCCGCACGCTGGTCTGCCCGAGCAATTGTCCGAGCATCTCCGCGAAATCAGCCGGGTCGACGAACGCCGGCCCATCGCCGCGTGCGAGCGCCCACTCGTCGAACAGCCCTGCGAGCATCCGCCCCGCGGAGCCCGTCCAGGCAGCATCGCCGGCGAGCGCTTCAAGCGCGGTCTGGAGCGCAGCCAGCAGCGCCGCGGGCGACGTCGGACCCGACGCGAAGGGCGCAAGCGCGGACCCCAGCGCAACCCTGACCTTCTCCCACCAAGGTTGGAGTTGCACCGCAAGCCCGTGCCCGCGCGCCGCGGGGTCGGCGGCGCGCTCTGCGATACGCGCACTCACGCCGATCCAGCCCGGCTGCAGCCCTGGCTCGCGCAGCATGAGATCGAGGCGCCGGACCTGATCAAGCCATTGGCTCCGCCCCAGGCTCCCTTTCACCAGCGGGTGACCAAGCAGCGAGACGAGGGCGACGGGATCGAATGCCGCCGCGAGCTCGGCGAGCAGCAAGAGCAGCGCCCCAGGCGGGGTGCGCGACAAGGGCTGGCCCGCGCTATCGTCGACCGCGATGCCCCAGCGCGCGAGCGCTGCCGCGACGCGCTCGGCCAGGCCGCGGTCGGGCGTGACCAGGGCCGCAGTGCGCCCCGGTGTTTCCAGCGCCTCGCGCATCAGCAGAGCGATGCCCTGCGCCTCCTGCCCGTCATCGGCAAATAGTGCGCCCGAAATCCCGACGGTCGCCTCCGACAGGTCTCCAGCGGCCTGCCACTGCGCCGTGTAATCGGCGGGCGCGAAGATCAGCGAGACAAAAGGCGAGCGGGCGGGCGGGCCATCGAACGACGAGGTCGCCTCCCACAGCATGACCTCCTCGCGGCTTGCCCCGATACGGTCGAGGAGCAGCTTGAGATGATATTGGGGATGAGTTTCGAGCGGCCGCGCATTTCTGTCGGGATCGGGCCGCGTCGGTCCGAGCGCCTCCCACTCCTCCGCCGCCATCTCCTGGTCGAGCCCCGGCAGCACGACCATGCCGCGATCAAGCTCGGCAACCGTCCGCAAGAGGCGCGCGATGGCTGGCGCCGCGGTCGTGATCCCCGCCGCGACCGTAAAGCGGGCAGGCGGTGCGGCGCGCCACCCGGCGGCGACCCTGTCCAGCAGCCGGTTGCGGCGATCGGCCCGGTCGATGCTGCCCGTTCGCGCGAGCACCGCGGGCCAATGGTCGACAAGCAAGCGAAGCCGCTCGAGCGAGGTCTGCCAATGCTCGGCCAATGCACCGAGGTCGAGATCGACCAGGGCAGCAGGTGGGACCTCCTCATAGCAAAGCTGGTCGATGACCCGCGCGAGCCCATCGGCGAGCTGGAACGCGGCAGCGCCCGTGATCGCGCTTTCGCCGATGGGCGTGTGACGCTCGATCAGCTCCGCAAGCAGCAAGCGGCGGCGCAGCGGCTCGATCGCCGGCGCGATCGGATCCTCGTCCAGCCCGTCGAGCGCGAGCCCGACCGACTCGTCGAGATCGGCATCGCCAATCACCGCGAGCCGCGGCATCAGCAGCCCCTGCCCGCCCGCGCGGACAAACGCCGCCTGTACAGCGCTGCGCGCGCGGTTGCTCGGCAAGAGGATCAGCCCCTCGGCGAGCCCCAACGCACCGTCGGCGAAGCGCGCGAGCAGCCCGGCGGCGAGCGCATCGGCGAAGGCACGGTAGACCGGGATGGAATAGAGGGTGGGTTTAGATTTCACCGACGTCATCGCGAGCGCAGCGAAGCAATCCGCAGCGGTTTACGCAAGCGTTGCTTTGCAGCCGACCCTCGCCGCGCACAATGGCGATGACGCGATATCAAACCTCGCTCAGCGCCGCTTCGGTCGGCGCGATGCTCGCGGGCGTGCCGACATCGAACCATTGCCCCATGTGCGAAACGCCGAAAAGCCGCTGCGCCGCAATCGCGCGGTTCCAGAGAATGTTGGTTGAAAAAGGACCTTCGGGCGCGCCGGCCAGCAGCCGGGGCGAAATCAGCTGGATGCCCGTGTAGACGAAGGGCGCAACGCGTCCGGGCTTCCGGCGCGTCAGCCGTCCGGCGCCGTCCATGTGAAAATCGCCCTGGCCGCTGTGTCCCCTCGCGCTCGCCTGGCGGATCAGCAGCAGCAGCGCGTCCATCCTCTCACCATCCCAATGATGCGCAAGGTGGCAGATGCTGTCCTCCGGCCCGTCGGTCCAGATATTGTCGCTGTTGACGATCAGGATAGGATCACCGGTGAGCAATGGCAGCGCCTTCACCATCCCGCCGCCCGTTTCGAGGAGCTGATCGCGCTCGTCTGAAATGGCGATGGTGAACCGCCGCTTTTGCGCCGCCAGATGCGCCTCGAGCGCGTCCGCGAGATAGTGGACATTGACGACGACGTGAGGAATTCCCGCAGCCTCGATCCGGTCGAGGCTGTGATCGATCAACGCTTTGCCCGCGACGCGCACGAGGGGCTTGGGCCGCGCCGCGGTCAGCGGCCGCATCCGCTTGCCGAGCCCCGCCGCCATCACCATCGCGCTTTCGATCTTCGCACTCACGCTTGGGACTCCAGCCAGGCCCTCGCCCGCTTCTCGGGCGGTACATTGGCGTCGAACCATTGCCGCACAGCCGCGAGTGCCGGCGCCGCGAGGTCGCGCTCGAGCAACGCCCACATGCGCGGCTGAAACTGGCGGTAGCCCGCTTTTCCGTCACGCTTCCACAGCCGGACGAAGACGCCAAGGATGCGCGTGTTGCGCTGCGCGGCAAGCGCCCAATATGCGCGCCGATAAGCCTCGCCCTCGCCCGTTGCCGCGACATAGCGATCGAGCATCGCGGCCTCGACGGCTGTCGACACATCGCGCCGCGCATCTTCGAGCACCGAGGCGAGGTCATAAGCGGGGTGGCCAAGCAGGGCGTCCTGAAAATCGAGCAGTCCGAAATGCGCGATCCCGTCGCGGCCCTCGACCAGCATGATATTCTCCGCGTGGAAATCGCGCAGGACCGTGACGCGGCGAAGGCCATCCTTTTCGAGCGGCGTCAGCACCGCTTCCCACGCAGCGCGAAAGCCGTCACGATCGACCTCGAGATCGAGCGCAGGACAGTACCAGTCGGTGAACAGCATGACCTCGTCGAGCCACTGCTCAAGACCGTGCACCGGCAATCCCTCCATCGCCGGGCACGCGTGGAGATGGACAAGCAGATCGGTCACTCCGGCGTAATACTCCGCTTCCCTGCCGGTCTCATCGTCGACAGTCTCGCGCAGTCGCACGTCGCCGAAATCCTCGATCAGCAACAAGCCCTTATCGAGATCGCGCGCGATGATTGTCGGCGCGCTCAGACCAAGGCCGCACAGATATTCGGCGACCGCGATGAATGGCCGGGGGTCCTCGTGGGGCGGCGGCGCGTCCATCAGTACCGCCTGCCGGCTCTTGTCGACGACCCGGAAATATCGGCGGAACGAGGCGTCACCGGCGAGCGGCAGGATCTGCGCATCGCCCCAGCCATGCGCGGCAAGAAAGGTGGGCGCATGGGCGGGCGGAATCATCAAAGCGGCCATCGCGCCTCCCAAGCCCGCGGCACATCGGCTGTCAAGACGCGCGCGTCGCCGCTCCCCGAAATCGTCAGCGTCAGCGCGCTGAGCCACCCCCTCGCCCCCAATCGTTCGGGCCATTCGATCAGCAGCGCACCGTCATAGAGATATTCGTCAAGTCCGAGTTCGATGAGCTCGCTTGCATCCTCGATCCGGTAGAGATCGACGTGCGCGATCGCGAGGTCAACTTCGGGCGGGGTATAGGGCTGGACGATAGCGAAGGTGGGACTGGGCGCCTCGCCTACCAACCCCCGCGCCTTCAGCATCGCACGCGCGAGCGTCGTTTTGCCTGCGCCGAGATCGCCCGACAGCAGCACGACATCGCCAGGGATCAGCGCCGCGCCGATCGCGCCGCCAATGCGCTCGGCGTCGGACAGGTCGTAGCGGCACGAAAAATCGCTCATGCTCCGCGCGGCAAGCTGATGCGCACCAGCGTCCCCTGGCCCTTTTCGCTCAGCACCTCCATCGTACCGCCATGTGCGGCGACGAGCTGGCGCGCGAGCGCAAGGCCGATTCCGCCGCTCGGCGTCCCCGCCCGCTCGCCCCGCGTTACCGCCGCGACCGCCTCGGGCAGGCCCGGTCCATTGTCGGACACAACGATGTCGACCCCGCGCGGGTCGCCCTCGGCATGCAGCAGGACGCGCCCGCCCGTCCGGCGCGTCGGCGCGGTAAAGCGCACGGCATTGTCGAGGAGCCCGGCGACAAGCCGCGAGAGGCGCAGCGCATCACCCTCGATCGTGCCGAGATCGACGGAGATATTGTCAACCAGCTCGATGCCTTCGGCGTCAGCCAGCGGCTTCACGTCGGCGAGTGCCTGGCCGAGGAGCCCCCGCACGTCGACCGCCGCGCGCTCGATCGCGAGCGTTCCTGCCTCGCCCTGCGCGAGGTCGAGCACATTGTCGATCTGACGCCCGAGCACGGCGACCGACTCCATAATCGCATCGACATAGCTTTGCTGTTGCGGGTCGAGCTTACCGGCATAGCCTGCTTGCAACATCTCGCCATAGCCGCCGATCGAGGTCAGCGGCGTGCGCAGCTCGTAGCTCATTCGCGACAAGAAGGCGGTCTTGACCTTGTCGGCAGCCTCCAGCGCCTCGTTGCGTTCGCGCAGCGCGCTCTCGATCCGCCGGCTGTCCGTGACATCGAGCATGATGAGAAGCGCATTGCCGTCGGGCAGCGGGATCGAGGCGAAATCGAAATGGCGTCCGTCGCCGAAACGGATCTGCCCGGCGCGCTGCGTCCGCTCGAGCGTCGCGGCACGGATCACCTCCTGGACGATGCTGATCTGGTTCGGCTTCGCCAGCCGATCGGCGAGCCCGCTCATCAGCACATCGACGCGCGGATGCGCCGCGAGCCTTGCCTCATCGACCCCCCACAGGCGGCGGAAACGCTGGTTCCAAAGGTGGAGGCGGCCGTCGGGCGCAAAGACCGCGATCGCCTCGAAAAGATTGTCGAAGGTCGCGGTGCGGACGCGCAGCAGCGTGTCGCGCGCCCCCGCAAGCTGCACCTGTTCGGTGCGATCTTCGGCAATGAGCAGAAGCCCGCCGTCTGGGGTCGGCTGCGCAACTACACGCAGATGGGTGCCGTCGCGCAGCAACCACTCTTCCTCGCTCGCTCCGGCGCTCGCAAACCAGCCGACATGGCTTTCGCGCCATTCGGGATAGTCGCGCACCTCGGGCACGCGCCCCTCTTCGCGCCACGCATCGAGCAGACGCGCAAAGGGCGTCGCATCGGCGATCGCATCGGCATCGACATCGAACAAGCGTCGGAAGGGCTGGTTGGCAAAGACGAGCCCCTGATCGGGACCGAACTGTGCAACCGCGGCTGACAGTCGGTCGAGCAGCTCGCGCTGCGCGTCGGCAAAGCGGCGGTGCGCGCCGCGTTCGCTTTCAAGCTCCTGCACGTCGATCGCATAGCCCGCGACCCCGATCGGGTGCCCGCCCTCGGGCGCGAGCGGTACGTCGACGACGCGCATGATACGCCGCTCGCCCTCGAGCGTCACCGGCACCGTGCGCGTCTGCGCTGTGCCCGCCGTGCGCGCCTCGTCGGCGGCATCGGCCGCGCTCACCCCTGCGACCGGCTCGCAAAGCTCGACGCCGCCCTCGATCACCGCCGCCGCGCTCCCCGCCTCGACCGCGCGGACATAGGCGCGGTTGACGAGCGCGAGACGCAAATCGGTATCGCGGAACCACATCGGAAAGGGCGCCGCCTCGATCAGCCCGGACAATGCTTCGAACGCCGCCATCGCTTCATTTCGCTCACGGCGCATATCGGCGAGCGCCTGCTCCCCCTCGGTCGCATCGCTCAGCCACAAGAGAACACAGCCCGGCCCACCGATCGCGACGGGAGCGGCCGAGCCTTGAATAATGAGTGTTCGGCTGCCGCCCTGCGGCCGAAGGCTCAACGTGAAGACGCGCGCGCCGCGCTGCGCGCCCAGGATCGCCTGGCGCAGCGCCTCGAGCCCGTCTCGATCAAGGCCTTGTTCGATTCCCGCAAGTTCGTCGAAATTGCGCGGGTCGCGGTCGAGTCCCAGCCAGCGTCCGAGCCGCTCGCTCGCCTCGATCCGCCAGTCGGCGCGCACGACCACGGGCAGATAGGGCGAGGCCTCGACGAGGCTCGCGAGACGCTCGGTTTGTGCAGCGACGAAGGCCGATCGCCGCTGCATCGCAATCCCGCGTCCGACCGCCCAGAGACCCGCGAGCAACCACAGTGCCGCGAAGAGGCCCAGCGCGAACACCGCCCCCGGGGTCTGCGTCATCGGCGCCGTGCCCCGATGGGCGATAAGACAGGCTCTCGTGCAATGGACATGTGCTCGCCCTATCGACTGTCTAAGGGCGATTCAATCATTCGCCGCTGCGCGCTTGAAGCGACCGGTCGCAACCGGGCGCCGCTTGGCCGACTGCGGCAGTTCTGCCACAGGCGCCGGGGAAAGGGCGAATGTCCGCCTTATCGCGCTTGACTTGCCGCAAAAGCTTTGGAACGCTCGCCCTTATGGCAAATTCAAGGGCGCAAAAGACGCCTGGCGGATTTGACGATTTGGTAAGGCCGAATTGGCAAGAATGCGGCCTTGATGAAAAACCGGGGAAATATCAATATGATTAATGTGAAGAGCGCCGCGCCGCGTCTGCGGCGGAATCTAGGTTTGGCAAGCGTGTCGGCGATGGCCGTTATGCTCGCGACGCCGGCCTTCGCACAGTCCGAGGACGCCGCGCCGGCACCGGCCAGTCCCGAGGATTCGATCGTCGTAACGGGCTCGCGCATCGCCACCGTGACGCCGTTCAACAGCCCCGACCCGATCACCGTCATCGATCCGGGCGTCGCACAGAAGGAAGGCAAGTTCGACCTCGCCTCGACGCTTCAGAGTTCGCCGGTCGCCGCTGGCTCCACCCAGATCACCGCTGCGATCTCCTCGAACTTCGTCACCAACGGCGGCCCGGGCGCGCAGACGATCGACCTTCGCGGCCTCGGCGCCAACCGCACTCTCGTGCTCCTCAACGGTCGCCGTGCGGGTCCCGCGGGCACCCGCGGCGGCGTGTCGTCGTTTGACCTCAACGTCCTTCCCGCCGCGATTGCGGGGAGCGTCGAAATCCTGAAAACGGGCGCTTCGTCGGTTTATGGCTCGGACGCTGTTGCCGGCGTGGTCAACATCAAGACCAAGACCGACGTCGACGGTCTGGAACTCAATCTCAACACGTCGGTTCCGTTTGACGGCGGCGGCGAAGAATATCGCCTCAATGCCGTGTGGGGCAAAAAGTTCAGCCGCGGCCACATTCTGGTTGCGGGGGACTATACCCATGTCAAGGAACTGAGCCGGGGCGACCGCAGCTATCTCGCCTGCCCGGAAGCCTATACCTTCAGGGAAGACGGGAGCCGCGCCGATTTGATCGACCCGCGCACTGGCAAGTACAAGTGCGAGGATTTGCGCTGGGGTCATGTCTGGACCTATAATCTGATCAACAACCTCCAGCTGGATGGCCCGGGTGGGCCCGATACCGGTCTTAACACCTCCCCGCCCCCGGCCGGATCCACCCGGGGCCCCACGGTCCTGATGCAATATCAGTATCCCGGGGAGACGCTGGGCGTGCCGACTTATGGCGCACCGTCTTATTTCGGTGACTTCGGCATGCCTGCCGGCTGGTTCCCGACGGGTTACAATACGGCCTCGCTGGCGATCCAGAATGCTTACCATCCTTTCGTCGAAGAGCAGACGATCATCCCGAAGACCACATTAATCACCGGCTATGCCGAGGGGTCTTACGAGCTCACGGATGACGTCGAAATGTTCGGCGAGTTTCTCTTCAATCGCCGCAAAACCTATCAGAATGGCTGGCGCCAGTTCTGGAACTTTGGTTTCACCGGCGATCCCTATGGCACGGGCAACCTCTACGGCACGGGTACCATCTGGGCGCCGGGCTGGACGGGTCTCAATTTCCTGAGTCCGACGGCAATCACCAATCATGCCGACAACAGCCAGAAAGTGGACTATTATCGCGGTGTAGCCGGCCTTCGTGGGAATTTCGGCAGTAACTGGCGCTGGGAAGTCTACGGGCAGTACAGCAAGAGCGTTGGACGCTATCGCAGCGAGCAGATCCTGCAGGATGTATATGACGCCGGATATTTCCAGAGCTCTTCCTGCGTGGGCACCGTTCTGCCGTTTTCGGGCAAGCAGTGCATCGACCTCCCCTGGGCGGATCCTTATTTCCTCCGCGGTGAATTGACGCCCGAGCAAGTCGATTTCATCTTCGATTGGGAAGAAGGCAAAACCGTCTATACGCAAAAAACGCTGGAAGGTACGGTATCGGGCAGCTTGTTCGAATTGCCCGCTGGGCCAGTAGGCATTGCGTTCGGCGTCAATGTTCGGCAGGACCGTATCAACGACACTCCGGGTTCACTCACTTTCTCGAAGAACCCCTATTACGACCCCAACGCTGACGCTGCGGCCTGTCAGGATGATGCCGATCTGGCGCCTATCGATCGCCGCTACATCTGCGATGAATTCCACAGCAATGTTTGGGGCTCGACCGCGTCAGGGATTACCGCCGGTAAGAGCCTGACGAAAGAAGCCTTCGCCGAAATCAACGTTCCGCTGCTAGCGAACAAGCCATTCTTCGACGAACTGACTTTCTCGGCTGCCGCGCGCCTTACCAGCGTAAAGGCCACTCGGGCTTCGGACGGCGTATCGGCTAGCGACAATGGCAATTGGACGTACAAGCTCGGTCTGAACTGGGCGCTCAACGACTGGCTGCGATTCCGCGGAAGCTACGGAACTTCGTTCCGGGCTCCCGCGCTGTTCGAACAATTCCTCGCCGATGAGACGAGCTTTGTCGCTCAGCGCGATATCGACCCCTGCATTAATTGGCAGCTCGGCCTGGATCGTGGTACCACGTCGCAGCGTGTCGCAGACAATTGTGCCGCCGACGGTATTCCCGGCACCTATCCGGGGGGCAGCATCACCGGCACGTCGGTCTCGCAGGGGGGTCTGGGCATCCTCAAGTCGGAAACGTCGAGGGCCTGGGTCGTCGGGACGATACTGACGCCGAAGTTTGATTTCCTTCCGGATACGACATTCAACCTCGCGGTCGATTATTTCGATATTCGGGTGAAGGGCGAAATCACGCAGCTCGGTGCCGTCAACATTGTCTCGGGCTGCTATGATTCGGATAATTTTGCGAGTGAACCGCTATGCGATCTTTTTGTTCGCAGTCCTGCCGGATCGACGACCGAGTATAATATCACCGATGTCTTCGATCAGTTCGTCAACATCGCAAGCCAGCGCAATGCCGGCGTCGATGTCGAACTTAACATGCGTCACGATCTCGGAAAGATGGGGCGGCTTTCGTTTACGGCAGGAATGACCTGGCAGACGAAGGATTCGTTCCAGCTCCTCCCGAGCTCGCCGACGACCTCAAGCAACGGCGAGGCTGGTTCCCCGAAATGGGTCGGCGATTTCCGCGCAACCTGGGAAACCAACGGTGGGTTCAGTCTCTTCTACGGAATGAACGTCATTGGGGGCACCTCCGATGTGCAGGATTTTCTGGATCGCAATGGCGATGACCCGTGCATCAATTCCTCGCTGCGCGGTCGCTATTGCCCGAAGCTCACGGCACCGGCTACCTTCTATCACAATGTCTCGGTATCGCAGGAGATCGCAGAACGGTTCGAGATCACCTTCGGTATCGCCAACCTGTTCGACACCCGCCCGCCGCGCGTGTCGGTGCTGAACGGCGGACAGATTTCAACGCTCGGTCCTGTGATCGTGGCGTCGCAATATCCGTTCACGGGGCGACGCGCCTTCCTGAACATCAAGAGCAAATTCTGATCGATTTGACAGATGAGGCGGGGGGGCGGCATGGCAACATGCCGCCCCGTTTCATTTAAGGAGCATCGCGGTCATGCCGACCGTCCTCGTCAAGGCCGACACGCTCGACGAAGCCAATCGCCGCTTCGTGCAGGAGCCGCTGCGCGAGCCCATATTCCTCAACAGCGTTCCCAAGAGCGGCAGCCACCTGCTGCGCAACATCATGCGCATGTTCGTTCCCGTCGAGCAGCAATATGCGCGCGACTTCATCCAATGGGCCAATCTGCAGCAACACCGCAGCGCGTTCGACCCCGCGCGTCCTATGCTGAGCTGGGGCCACCTTTTCCTTGCTGACGCATCGGCGATCGAGACGGCAAGCGCCCGGCGCATCCTCCTTTACCGCGACCCTTATGACTGGGTGATCGCGCGGGCGCGCTTCTTCGTCTCCGAACAATTCGCGAGCAATATGGATCATCTGAAATCGGGGGCGCTGACCGCCGATGAATTGCTGACGATGATGATCTTCGGGCTGCCCGGAAAGGCGCCATCGCTGCGCGACATATACGAGATGAACGCCGCCGCCTGGCTCGGCGCCCGGGTCCATGCGGTCAAATTCGAAGATATGGTGCGGCATATCGCAGCGCTCGATACGCCCGAAGCCGATCAATTCTTCGCCTCCTTGTTCGAGGCGTGCGGTATCGAGCGGCCGAGCGACTGGAAGGAGCGCGTGCGCATCGGCGCCGACCGCAAGCAAAGCGGCACGGCGCGGGAAAATCTGACCGGCGTGTCGGTCGAATTCCCTGACGCGCTTGGTCCGCGCCATCGGGCGCTGGTCGACTATCACGTCCCAGGGCTTCGCGCCTTGCTGGGCTATGCGTAGATCGGGAGCAATGCAGTGAATGCGACCAACGCGCGCGGAACGGTGACCACCTATCCGGCGCTAACCCAAGCCGACGAGCTCGCTACGGCCGGAAAGCTGGACGCGGCCGCGCAGCGCATCATTGAACATCTGCGCCGGCATCCGGACGAGCCTCAGGGTCTTGCCAAGCTGGGCGAGTTTGCGATGCTCCTCGGCGGGCTCGTTCAAGCGGAGCAATTTCTTCGCCGCGCGATCCTGCGCGGAGCCAACCAGTTCGAGGTGCGCCGCAACCTCGCCTCGGTCCTCAACCAGCAGGAGCGGCTCGACGAAGCGCGCGCCATGTTCGAGGCGCTGGCCCGCGAAGACGAGGATCCGACGATCTCCGCCTTGCATGGACTGACCCTCGACAAGCTCGGCCGCAACGACGAGGCGCGCGCAATCCTTGAAACGCTGGTCACGCTCTATCCTGACCGCCCCCATTTCTGGATCTCCTACGGGCACAATCTGCGCGCCGCAGGACGCGTCGACGATGCGATCGCAGCTTATCGCAATGCGGCCGAGATCGACTATGAATGCGGCGAAGCCTGGTGGGGGCTTGCGAGCATCAAGAGCCGCGTCTTCACGGACGCCGACATCGAGATGATGCAAAAGGGCCTGAAAGTCGCGATCGACGAACGCAACAGCTCGCCCCTCCATTTTGCGCTTGCGCGCGCCTTTCACGACCGGAAGCGTTACGCAGAGGCTTTCGAACATTATCGCGAGGCCAACCGCCAGCGCGCCGAAAGCATCGGCTATGATGCAAAGGAGCTGACCGAAGAAATCGCCGAGCTCGAACGCGTCGTCACGCGCGATTTCATCGCCGCTCTGCCCGATGCGCCGGCGGGTGACAGCGTACCGGTTTTCATCGTCAGCCTCCCGCGCTCGGGCTCGACCTTGCTCGAACAGATGCTCGGCAGTCACGCTGACATCGAACCGGTGGGCGAACTTCCCTATGCGCCCGCAATTCTGCGTAGCGTCATGGAGATGGCGACGCGGCGCGGTCCCGTCACCGTACCTCAGCTGATCGCGGGGCTGCACCCCGATCAGGCAGCAGCGATGGGCGAGGATTATCTCCGCCGCGCAGCATTCCATCGCAAGTCCGGCAAGCGCTATTTCATCGACAAGCTCCCGCACAACTGGAGCAACATCATGTTCCTGCGCAAGATATTGCCGCAGGCGAAATTCCTCGACATCCGCCGCCCGGCGATGGACTGCTGCTTCTCCAATTTCACGCAGAGCTTCTCGCGCGCCCACGCCTCCTCCTTTGCGCTCCGCGACATCGGGCAATGCTATGTCGATTATGTGCGGCTGATGACGCACCTCGGCCGCGTTGCGCCGGGGCTCGTCCACCATATCGACTATGCCGCCCTCGTCGCCGACCCCGAAGCGCAGCTGCGGCCAGCGCTCGCCCATCTGGGGCTCGAATGGGATCCTGCGATCCTCGAGTTCCACAAGCTCGACCGCGTCGTGCGCACCCCGTCGAGCGAGCAGGTACGCCGCCCGCTCAACCGCGACGGAATGGAGGTCTGGCGTCCTTATGCCGAATGGCTGGGACCGCTCCGCGATGCGCTGGGAGATCTGGCCGAACAGGAAGGGCGCCGGAAAACCCCGGCGCCCTCTTAACCCGTCGGTTTCGCGCGAAGCGCTCTATCAATAGCGGTAATGATCGGGCTTGAAGGGCCCCTCGACCGGAACGCCAATATAGTCGGCCTGCTTTTGTGTGAGCTTGCTCAGCTTCACCCCGAGCTTTTCAAGGTGGAGCGCCGCGACCTTTTCATCGAGATGCTTGGGCAGGACATAGACTTCGTTCTTGTACTGGTCGCCCTTCGTGAAAAGCTCGATCTGCGCGAGCACCTGATTGGTGAAGCTCGACGACATGACGAACGACGGGTGGCCGGTGGCGCATCCGAGATTCACGAGGCGCCCCTTGGCAAGCACGATGATCTGCTTGCCGTCGGGGAATTCGACGAGGTCGGTGCCCGGCTTCACTTCAGTCCACTTATAGTTGGCGAGCGCCGCAATCTGGATCTCGCTGTCGAAATGGCCGATGTTGCACACGATGCTCATCGGCTTCATCGCGGCCATATGCTCGGCGGTGATGACGTCGGCATTGCCGGTCGCGGTGACGAAGATGTCGGCGCGCTGGACGGCTTCGTCCATCGTCACGACCTCATAGCCTTCCATCGCCGCCTGAAGCGCACAGATCGGGTCGATTTCGGTGACGAGCACGCGCGCGCCGCCGTTGCGCAGCGAAGCGGCCGAACCTTTGCCCACGTCGCCGAAGCCGGCGACCGCGGCGACCTTGCCCGCCAGCATGACGTCGGTGGCACGGCGGATCGCGTCGACCAGCGATTCCTTGCAGCCGTAAAGATTGTCGAACTTCGATTTGGTGACGCTGTCGTTGACGTTGATCGCCGGGAAGGGCAGCTCGCCCTTCTTCGCAATCTCGTAGAGACGGTGGACACCCGTGGTCGTTTCTTCCGACACACCCTTCAGCGCCTTCACCGTCTTGGTCAGATAGCCGGGGTTCGCCGCGACGAACGCCTTGAGCGCGCGCTGGAACTCGACCTCTTCCTCATTCTCCGGCGCGGGGAGGGTTGCGCCCGCCTCGATCTTCGCGCCCCAAAGCGCGAACATGGTGGCGTCGCCGCCATCGTCGAGAATGATGTTGGCGGTTTCGTCGCCCCAGTCGAAGATGCGGCCGACATAATCCCAATAATCGGCGAGGCTTTCGCCCTTTACCGCGAACACCGGCGTTCCGCCCGCAGCGATCGCAGCGGCAGCATGGTCCTGCGTCGAAAAGATGTTGCACGTGGCCCAGCGTACCTCGGCGCCGAGCGCCTTCAGCGTCTCGATGAGCACCGCGGTCTGGATCGTCATATGAAGCGAGCCCGTGATCCGCGCGCCCTTCAGCGGCTGCGATGCGCCATATTCGGCGCGCAGCGCCATCAGGCCCGGCATTTCTGTTTCGGCGATCGCGATTTCCTTGCGGCCGAAGTCGGCCAGGCGGATGTCGGCGATCACATAGTCACGGGTGTCGGCGGCGAGAGTGGCCACGTCGTTTCTCCTGTCAGGCGGGCGCGGACGCGCGGACGCGGCGGCGCAATTATGTTGCGCGCCCTAGCCCAAAGCGCTCGCGCGATCAAATATAAACTTTTCTTTATATCGCAAGGGCCGTGCGCCCATCTGGGCGCCGCGCTACGCCTCCCCACCTTCTGTGGTCAGCAGCCGGGCGTCGACCCCCGCCTCTGCAAAGGCCGCCTGCCAACGCCGGTCGGGCGGCGTGTCGAAAAGAAGTGCATCGCTGCCCGGCGTGACGTGCCAGCCGTGGCGCACCATTTCATCCTCAAGCTGGCCGGACGACCATCCCGCGTAGCCGAGCGCGACCAGCCAGCGCGCGGGTCCGCTTCCCCTAGCGATCGCGCGCAAGATGTCGTGCGAGCTCGATATCATCCAGCGGTCCGAGACCTGCACCGCGCCTTCGCCGCCCCAGTCGCGGCTGTGCAGCACAAAGCCGCGGGACGGCTCGACCGGCCCGCCCAGAAACACCGGCGCGTCGAGCGGATCCTCATGGGCAATCTCGAGCTGGTCGAGCACAGCACCAACCGTCATCCCACCGATCGGGTCGGCAACGCCGATCCCCATTGCGCCCTCTTCGTCATGGCTGATCATCGCAATCACCGAATGCTCGAAGCGGGGATCGCCAATGCCCGGCAGCGCGAGGAGCAGCTGGCCGGTGAACCAGGTCGGAGCAGTATCCATTCCCCTATCATGGACGTGCGCAGGGATCGGGTCCAGCGTCTTTGAGGCCGATTGAAGCTGTCCCGTCTCTCAACGTCCCACCTTGTCGCTCACCGCCTTGATCACCAGCGCCGTCTCGTCGACCAGATATCGCCGGGCGAGCGCCTGGAGGTCCGCGGCGCTCGCGGCCTCGACCTCGGCGATCGCACGGCGGCTGCGCTCGAGCCGCGCGGGGTGGCTCGTCGCTTCGGCGACATAATTCAGCCAATAGCTGTTCTCCCGCCGCGCCCTGGTCATTGCCTCGACCAGCGGCCGCCGCGCGCGATCGAGAAGGTCAGCATCAACGGGCGCTTCGCGCAGTTCCTTCGCAATGGCAAAGATCGCAGCGCGGGTGGTCGCGAGATCCTTATAATCGACATTGCTCGATGCGAAGAGATGGCCGTAGCCGGGAAATTCATCGGACAGCGAAACGCCCGCGCCGGGGCTGTAGGTTTCGCCGAGCCGTTCGCGAAGCTCTTCGGTAAGCTTGAGCTGCATCACCCGCGCGAGCAGGTTGAGCCGCATCGCCTCGGCAAGGTCGCTGTCGTCGCGTGCGGTCCAGTAGACCCGCAGCTCGGCCTGGTCGGCTGGTCCCTTGTGGATCAGCGTGCGTTCGCTGCGATCGGCCGCAAAGTGCCGCACGCGCGCGCTCTCGCGCGGGTCGAAGGCCGCGCGGCGTTCGGGCAGCGCACCGAAGCTCGCCGCTATTGCTTCGATTGCGGCCGCCTCGTCGATATCGCCGACGACCCCGATTTCGATCGCGCCGTGCGCCAGGCTGTCGGCGATGACGGGCCTCAGTTGCTCCCAGTCGCGCGTCATCAGCGCGTCGAGCGGCGGCGTTTCGGCGCGCGGATCGCCGTCCGCCAAAATCCCGCCGACGTCGCGTCCCATCACCGCGGCGGGAGTCGCATCGTTCGCGGCATATTGCTGCGGGAGCACCCGGCGGATCAGCGCAAGGCCATCGGCCCGGTAGCCGGGATGGGTGACATAAGCCGCCATCAGCTGTGCCTGCGCGCGGAAGTCGGTAGGCGAAGTCTGCGCCTTGCCGCCAAACGCATCGATGTCCGCGCCGAAACTGGGGGCGACCGTCTTTCCAGCAAAGATCGTGCGCAGCTCATCGAAACTGTGCGCTTCAAGCCCGCCGATGCTGAGCGACCCCGCGAGCGCCACCTTCGTCGGGTCGTCACGCGTCGCGAGCAGCGTTCCGCCGTCGACGCGCAGCGAGATCCAGACCTTGTCCTTCTGGAAATCGGTCGTCTTGATGTTCAGCATCACATTATTGGCGAAGCGGACCCGCCGGATGCCGAGATCATCGATCCGCTCGTCCGACACGATCCGGCCCGGTGTTCCAAAAGCGGTATAGGCA
This sequence comes from Sphingopyxis flava, assembly GCF_900168005.1. Taxonomy (GTDB): domain Bacteria; phylum Pseudomonadota; class Alphaproteobacteria; order Sphingomonadales; family Sphingomonadaceae; genus Sphingopyxis; species Sphingopyxis flava. The sequence goes on along the minus strand of NZ_FUYP01000008.1, from coordinate 132,108 downwards.
AAGGCAAGGCTCTCGGCGGCCGCAGGCGCAGAAACAGCCACCTCTTGCGAAGCCTTGAGCTCGGCAAGGATCGCATCCGGCCCGTCCTCGATCGGCGTTTTGCTGGTCACGCGCACGAGCGGAGCGCTGAGCCCCTCGACGCGCTTGCGGAACGCAGCTGCGACCGCGGCCGCGTCGAGTGACGGCACGGCCGCCTCGAACAATGCCTGCGTGGCCTCGGGGCGCACGATGACGAAATCACCGTCCGCCGCGGCGACAAGTAGATCCGCCAAACTCTCGCTGCGCCGTGTATCCACCCCCGCGACCGCGTTGCGCAGCGAAGTGCGCCGGATCGCTATCTGCTCATCGACCTCGGCCTGCGTAAATCCATGCTCGACGGCGCGGCGATATTCCTGCTCGATGAGCGCCAGCGCGTCCTTCCACGCGCCTTGCTTGGCGACCGCACCAACAGTGACGAGGTCGAAGCGCTTCCATCCCTCGGTATCGCTGAAATAGCCGCTGAGAATCGGCGAATCCTCGCGCAGGGCGATTTTGGCGAGACGGCGGCTGACAATCGCCTCGCCGATATCCTCGGCAAATTTGCGCGTGCGTTTCGCCTTGCTGTCGGGTTCGTCGATCCAGGGCTTGAACGCCCCGATCGTCACCGCATCCGCTATCGCCGGGTCGACGAAATCGTCGGCAGCCGAGGGGCGCGCAAAATCGATTGTCCCGATATCAGGGTCGGGGCCGGCGGGCCCGCGCCCCTGCCAATCGGCAAAGCGCGCCTTGATCTTGGCCTCCACCGCGGCCGGGTCGAAATCGCCAACCATGACGAGCGTTGCGCGCTCGGGCCGATAATAGCCATCATAAAGATCACGAAGGCGCTCGGCGGGCGCGGTCCGGATCACGTCTTCAGTGCCGATCGGAAGGCGCTGCGCGACTGTCATTGCCGGCATGGCGAAAGCGAACTGATCGACCAGACTGCGCAGCTGGTAGGTATCGCGGGCGCGGCGCTCGGAGAGGATGACGCCGCGTTCGCGGTTGACCGCCTCGGGATCGATGGTCAGCTCGCTCGCGGTCTCGCGCATGAGCATCAGCCCGGTGTCGATGAGATCATCCGAGGCGCCGGGCAAGTCGAGCTTGTAGACCGTCTGGTCAAAGCCGGTGGAAGCATTGGTGTCGGCGCCGAAGGCCAGACCCTTACGCTCGAGCAGCTTGATCATTTCGCCCTCGGGGACATGGGTCGAGCCATTGAAGGCCATATGCTCGATGAAATGGGCGAGCCCGCGCTGGTCGTCGGCTTCGGCAAAACTGCCGACGTTGACACGCATCCGGATGATCACGCTGTTTTTGGGCGTGCCATTTTTCAGCAGCGCATATTTCATTCCGTTGGGCAGAACGCCGAAGATGATGTTGGGGTCAACCGCCAAGTCGCTTGCGGCAAAGTTCCAGGCCCGAGCGGCATCGGTCTGGGGATTGACTGGAGCCGTGGCAGCAGCGGAATCGCGGGCGAGGACAGTTGCCGAGCCGCCCGCGGCCGCGATCAGAAGAATCGGGAGCAGCGCGGCCGCAGTGCGGCGCAGGAAAAAAGACGTCATGCGGAAGGATCTGGCGACGTCAGCACTTGGGGTCAAGCCGGTCGGCTGCCACTTTCGACGGACGACTTACCCGATCGATCGGTGCCGACGCTTGAGGCCCGCCCACCCGCGGCGTCAGCTTCCCTTTTTCTTGCGGTGCGTCTCGAGGTCGAGCACGGCATTGTCGCCGCCCTCGGGCAGCAGGCCGAGCCGGCGCGCAACCTCCTGATAGGCTTCGACTTCGCCGCCAAGGTCACGGCGGAAGCGATCCTTGTCGAGCTTTTCGTTCGTGGTCATGTCCCACAGGCGGCAGCCGTCGGGGCTGATTTCGTCAGCGAGGATAATGCGGCTATAATCCCCATCCCACAGGCGCCCGAATTCGAGCTTGAAGTCGATGAGGCGAATGCCGACCGCGGCGAACATGCCGCTCATGAAGTCATTGATGCGGATCGCCATGTCCTGAATGTCGTGAAGCTCGTCCTGGCTGCACCAGTTGAAGCAGGCGATATGCTCCTCGGCGACCAGCGGATCGCCGAGCGCGTCGTCCTTGTAACAATATTCGATCAGCGTGCGGGGAAGCTGGGTCCCCTCTTCGATCCCGAGCCGTTTCGACAATGTGCCAGCGGCAACATTGCGCACGATCACCTCGATCGGCACGATTTCGACCTGCCGGATCAACTGCTCGCGCATGTTGAGGCGGCGGATGAAGTGCGTCGGCACGCCGATGTTGCCGAGTAGCGTGAAGACATGCTCCGAGATCCGGTTGTTGAGCACGCCCTTGCCGTTGATTGTCCCGCGCTTCTGCGCGTTGAACGCGGTCGCGTCATCCTTGAAATACTGGATCAGCGTGCCTGGTTCGGGACCTTCGTAGAGGATCTTGGCTTTGCCTTCGTAGATCTGGCGGCGACGGGCCATGGCTTGGGACTTTCTGTCGGAACCAAATGAATGACCCCGGCGGAAGCGACTCAGGACGAACCGCGGCGCCGGGGCGATGCGGGGCGCTATAGCGGCAAAGTCGCGGCACGTCATCCCCGGCGTCGCCCACGATCCCGCGCCATCACGGAAGCCCTTCCTTACGTTTACGTCAACTAGAGCTTGCCTTCGCCTTTTGGCGCCTGCAACCTTGAGCGCAGCCAAGGAGAAAGATTGATGAGCTACGAGCAGATTCGCCTCGATCGCCACGAGGGCATCGCAATGCTGACGCTGCACCGACCGGACCGGATGAATGCCTTTACCACCCAGATGATGCAGGAAATCGTCGCCGCGCTCGACGAGTGCGACGCGGACGACGCGGTGCGCGCGGTGATCTTCACGGGTTCGGGCGAGAAGGCCTATTGCGCGGGTGCTGATCTGGGCGAAGGCGCCGCCACCTTCGATTACGACAAGCGCACCGACAAGATGGCAACCCTGCCCGATGGCATGCCGGCAAGCCCCGTCGCTGAGGATGGCACGATCGACTGGTCGCATCCGCTGATCCGCGATTCGGGCGGGCGCGTATCGATGCGGATTTTCGATGCGAAAAAGCCGGTGCTCGGCGCAATTAACGGGGCAGCGGTCGGCATCGGCGCGACGATGACCTTGTCAATGGACGCGCGGCTCGCCAGCGATACTGCACGCTATGGCTTTGTTTTCGCCCGCCGCGGCATTGTCCCCGAGGCGGCCTCGAGCTGGTTCCTGCCGCGCCTCGTCGGCATCCAGACCGCGGTTGACTGGTGCTTCTCGGGCCGCCTGATCCCGGCTGCCGAGGCGCATGAAAAAGGCCTTGTCCAGTCGGTCCACACCCCGGGCGAACTCATCGACGCTGCGATCGCAAAAGCCCATGAAATGACCGCAGACAGCGCCCCCGTCTCGGTCGCACTCACCCGACACATGCTGTGGCGCATGCTCGGCGCCCCGCACCCGATGAGCGCCCATCGCTGGGACAGCCGCGCCATATTCGCCCGTGGCCGCAGCCCGGATGCCGCCGAAGGCGTCACCAGCTTCCTTGAAAAGCGCGCGCCTCACTTCACAGCGAGCGTCGCCAAGGATTACCCCTGGTTCGAGGAGTTTGAGGAGACGCCGCCCTATCGCTAATTAACCCGGCCCGCTTGACACCGCACCGCCGCGCCCCAATCTCTCGGCCTCCCATATTCCCTCGATGAAAGGATGCCGAGATGACGATCGCGACCGGAGACAAGCTCCCCGAAGCCACGCTGGTGAAGGTGACCGAAAATGGTCCCGAGCAGGTGAGTGCTGCGGAATATTTCAAGGGCCGCAAGGTCGCGCTCTTTTCGGTACCGGGTGCCTTTACGCCGACCTGCTCGGCCAAGCATTTGCCGGGCTTTGTCGAGAAGGCAGAGGAATTGAAAGCGAAAGGCATCGACGAGATCGCCTGCACCGCCGTCAATGACGCCTTCGTCCTTGGCGCCTGGGGCAAGGCCGGCGGAGCCGAGCAGATCACCATGCTCGCGGACGGTAACGGCGACTTCGCCAAGGCGGTGGGCCTCACGATGGACGGTAAGGCGTTCGGCATGGGGACCCGCGGCCAGCGCTTTTCGATGATCGTCAATGACGGCGTGGTCGAGCAGCTCAATGTCGAAGCACCGGGCGAATTCAAGGTGTCGAGCGCGGACCATATGCTCGAGCAGCTGTAAGGCCTGATCTCCTGTGCGCCGGGCATGGGGGATTAACCTGAAGGCTTTGGAAGGGAGCTTGCGGCGTAGCGCCGCGAGCCCCCTTCCGCCGACCCCTTACGCCCTTTTCCCCGGCCTTTGCGATGCCGGGAGAATCCACTGCCCAGCCCTTCCCTTTTGTCACAATTTCGTGCAACAGCGTCGCGATGACATCCTCATCGCAGACCTCTGAAACTTCCGATCCCACCGCCCGTGCCGAGGAAATCCTCGATGAGCTCGCGAACCGCTTCAGGGCATCGGTATCCGCACTCAAATCTGCGATCGCCGCCTATGTTCGCGATGGAACGCTCCCTCCAGCCGACGCCGCCTCGACGGGGCTGTTCGACTATCCGGCGCTGCGCCTGACCACGACGGGAGAGCAGCGTGCAGGACAGAAAGCCCATAACCTTGCCTTCGGACAGTTCGAGCGTGCCGGTACCTATGTTACCACGGTGACGCGCCCCGACCTCTTTGCCGATTATCTGCACGACCAGCTCACCCTGCTCGCGCGCCACTACGACCTCACGCTTGAAGTCACGCGCACCGGCCAGCAGATCCCCTTTCCCTACGTGCTCGACGCGAGCGACGGGTCGGATATGGGGAACGTCACTCCGCTCGAGCTCGCGCGTCACTTCCCGACGACCGAGCTTGCCGACATCGGCGACGAACTCGCTGACGGCCTGTTCGGTCAGGACCCCGCTGCGGACCAGCCGCTTGCGCTCTTCGATGCGCTGCGCACCGACTTCAGCCTCGCGCGCCTGCGCCACTACACCGGCACCGCGCCCGAGCATTTCCAGCGCTATATCCTGTTCACCAACTATCACCGCTATGTCGACGAGTTCGTCGCATGGGCCGGTGCGCAGGTCGGCCAGGGGCGCTACACCGCGCTCGCGGGCGCGGCGGGGCTCTATGTCGACCAGAAGGGCGTCAACGCGAGCGCCCTCGTTGCCGACAGTGCATGGCGGCGGCACCAGATGCCGGCCTATCACCTCATTGCGCCCGACGGCGGCGGCATCACGCTCGTCAACATCGGCGTCGGCCCGTCGAACGCGAAGACGATCTGCGACCATCTCGCTGTCCTGCGGCCCGAAGCATGGCTGATGATCGGCCACTGCGGCGGACTGCGCCCCAGCCAGCGCATCGGCGACTATGTTCTCGCCCACGCCTATCTGCGCGACGACCATATCCTCGACAGCGTTCTTCCCCCTGAAATCCCCATCCCGCCGATCGCCGAAGTGCAGCAAGCGCTCGCGAGCGCGGCAGGAGTGGTTTCGGGGGCGAGCGGCGCCGACCTCAAGAAGCGCATGCGCACGGGGACCGTTGTCACGACCGACGACCGCAATTGGGAACTGCGCTACACCGACAGCGCGCTGCGCTTCTCGCAATCGCGCGCGATCGGCATCGACATGGAATCGGCGACGATCGCCGCGCAGGGCTACCGCTTCCGTGTCCCGTACGGCACCTTGCTGTGCGTCAGCGACAAGCCGCTTCACGGGGAACTCAAACTACCGGGACAGGCTAACCGCTTCTACGAGGAAGCCATCGCAGCGCATCTTCAGATCGGCATCCGCGCGTGCGAAATGATGCGTGACGAAGGCGCCAAGCTCCATAGCCGCAAACTGCGCGCGTTCAACGAACCGCCATTCCGATGACGAGCGCGCCTGTCCTCTCGCGCTCGGTCGCGGGGCGCGTCGCGATCGTCACGGGCGCTGCGAGCGGAATGGGCCGTGCGACCGCGCTGCTGCTCGCGAGCGAGGGAGCAAAGGTCGCGGTCACCGATCTCGATCTCGCCGCATGCGAAGCCGTCGCAGGCGAGGCCGGATGCGATGCACGCGCCTTCGCGCTGGACGTCGCCGACAGCGCGGCGATCGAGCGCGTGGTCAGCGAGGTTGCGGCGCATTTCGGCCGCATTGACATTTTGATCAACAATGCCGGCGTCTCGAGCTTTGCCTCGCTCGACGCCGGCGAGGAATATGAGGCGGTCTGGCACCGCGCGATCGCAGTGATGCTGACCGCGCATCAGCGCATGGTGCGCGCCGCGCTGCCGTTCCTGCGGCAAAGCGACGCCGCACGCATCGTCAACATCGCTTCAACCGAGGGGCTCGGCGCAACGCCGGGAGACACCCCTTATGTTGCCGCAAAGACCGGCGTCACAGGGCTGACCCGCGGGCTCGCGGTGGATCTCGGCAAGGAGGGGATCACAGTCAATTGCATCTGCCCCGGTCCGATCCGCACCGGCATGACCGACGCGGTTCCAGAAGCAGACAAGGCCGTCTTTGCCCGGCGCCGCACGGCGCTTCGCCGCTATGGCGAGCCCGAAGAAGTCGCGCATGTGACGCTCAGCCTCGTGCTTCCTGCCTCCAGTTACATCACAGGCGCTATCATACCGGTCGACGGCGGACTGATGGCGCGTAACGCCTGAATATTGCCCGATTAATCTTCTGAATCCCTCGGATTCATGCGTTTTTTGCCTGTTTTCCAGATTAGCCAAGCCGTGCAAGGCGGTCGACGATCTGCGCAACCCCTGCTCCGTCTGCGCGTAATTCTGTGCCGGAAGGGGCCATATGAACTGCGGGACCCTACCTAACGCGTTTGAAGGAGTAGTGTATGGGAGCGGTTTCCAAAAGTTCGAGGATGATGCTGCTGGCGATGCTGGCAGGAACAGCATCGATCAGCCTCGCGGCGCAGGAGCAGGGGGCGCCCGCCAGCGACAATGTGATCGTCAACGGACAGCTCATGCCCGATCTGTCTCAAATGGCCAAAGGCCCCGAAGTCGAAGGCATCATCTCTGCGCGCAGCGACGGGGCGATGCAGGTTACAGGCGCCGATGGGACCAATACCACGATCGCCCTTGCCGAAGGCACGAAGATCAAGAGCAGTGGCGGTTTCCTTGGCCTCGACAGCGACAAGCTTGCCGCGGATGCGCTGCTCAACGGTTTGCCGGTCAGCGTCGAAACGCTACAGTGGGAAGGCGGCTTGGTCGCAAGCAAGATCGCTCTTAAGAACAAGGATCTTCGTACGGCCTCGATGATCCACACTGGCACCAATCAGCGTTTCACCGCCCAGGAGGCCGCGACCGAGGCGCTGCGTGGCCGGGTGGGCGACATCGACCAGTATAATGTGAAGGGCACGACAAATGTGAACTTCGATACCGGCAAGGCTGTTCTGTCGGAACAGGCCAAGGCCGATCTTTGCGCCGCAGCGAGCCAGGCCGAGGCGATGGACAATGCGTTGCTGCTCGTTGTCGGCTATACCGACTCGACGGGTAGCCAGGAGTTCAACCAGGTGCTTAGCGAAAAGCGCGCGGCGCGCGTCGTCAATCACCTCCAGCAAGCCTGCGGGTGGAAGCCTTACCGGATGCTGACACCGACTGGTATGGCCGAGGCCGATCCGGCGGCGGATAACAGCACAGCGGAAGGGAAGGCTCAGAACCGCCGCGTCGCGGTGAACATTCTCGTCAGCAAGGCCGTCGACGGCATTTAAAGCCGCCAGGACTCAAAGATTTGCCATTAACCTCGGCCCTTCCCGCCCATGGCGGGAAGGGCCGCTTATATGTACATGCCCTCGCGCAAATTGATGCCATGCTCCATCCACGCCTTGAGCGCGCAGAGCATTTGCGACCAGCCTTGGCAATTGCCATATGAGGCGCTGAGCGCCCCCTGGTTCTCGCGCCAGCCTTCCTCTGTGATCTCGACGAGGGTACGGCCATCGTCCAACTCCTGGAAGCGCATCGTGACCCGCGTGCGGTAATCGGCATCGACAAGCTCGCCGCCTTCGACATTGGGCGCTTCGCCTTCGTTCGCCTGCCATTCGAGAATGATTTTCTCGTCGGGAACGACCTTGATCACATAGACGGGAAAGGCGCCGGGAAAGTCATGAAAGTCCCACTCGACCGTGGCGCCGGTCTCGAGCCGCCCTTTTGCGCCGCCGGTCGTGAAATAGTGTGAAAGCTTGGCGGGATCTGCCACCGCCTCGAACACCTCGTGCACCGGCTTTGCGATCCGGGCCGCCACTCGGAATTTCAGCTCCATCGTCGCTCTCCACTTGAGTCGGCGCCAATTATGTTATAAATTTATAACATGTCAATCCACGATGATTACGACCGCGTCTTCAAAGCGCTCGCGCATGCGGTGCGGCGCCAGATTCTGGACGACCTTAAGGATCAGCCGCTCACCACCGGCACATTGTGCGCGCATTTTCCAGACATCGACCGCTGCACCGTCATGCAGCATGTCAAAGTGCTCGAAGAGGCAGGACTCGTGATCGCCGAGCGGCGCGGCCGCGAGCGCTGGAACCACCTCAACGCGATGCCGATCCACGACATCCACGATCGCTGGATCGGCCCCTACGCCGCCGCGGCGGCATCGCGTCTGGCGCGGTTCAAGCGGGCAGTGGAAGCCAAGTGACGGGAAAAGTTGACCCCTTCCCTGTTGCCAGGAAAAAGGGGCGAAAGAGTCGCCCCTCCAGCCCCATTCGTGACAGGCTTTCCCGATTACCAGCCGGACGGCTTGCCCTTATTCTGTCCGTCGAGCCACGTCTTGAGCGGCGCGAAATAGGCGGCCATCGCCTTGCCCGACATCTCGCGGCTTCCCGTAAACGCTTCGAGCGCGTCGGGCCAGGGCTTCGACGCACCCATCTCGAGCATCGCATTGAGCTTCGCGCCGACGGCCTTGTTGCCATAGAAGGAGCAGCGGTGGAGCGGCCCCTTCCAGCCTGCCTGCTTGCACGCCGCCTGATAGAATTGGAACTGCAGGATGCGTGCGAGGAAATAGCGCGAATAAGGGGTATTGCCGGGGATATGATATTTGGCGCCCGGGTCGAAGGCATCGGCCGGCCGTTCGCCGGGCGGGACGATGCCCTGATACTGCTGGCGCAGGTCGGTCCAGGCCTTGTTGTAATCGGCGGGCTGGATCGTCCCGTCGAACACGCCCCAACGCCACCGGTCGACCAGCAAGCCAAAGGGCAAGAAGGCAACCTTGTCCATTGCCTGCCGCAACAATAGGCCAATATCCTTGTCGGCACCCGGTACCTGCGCCTTATCGAGCAAGCCGATGTCGACCAGATATTGCGGGGTGATCGACAGCGCGACGAAATCGCCGATCGCCTCATGGAAGCCATCATTGGCGCCATTCAGATAGAGGAAAGGCTGCTTGTTGTACGCGCGCTGGTAATAATTGTGGCCCAGCTCGTGGTGGATCGTGACGAAATCGTCCGAATTCACCTTGGTGCACATCTTGATGCGGATGTCGTCCTTGTTGTCGATGTTCCATGCCGAGGCGTGGCACACGACCTCGCGGTCGGCGGGCTTCACGAACAGGCTGCGCTTCCAGAAGGTTTCGGGTAGCGGCGCGAAGCCGAGCGAGGAATAGAAATTCTCGCCGGCCTTCACCATGTCGAGCGGCGTCTTGCCCTGGGCCTTCAGCAGATCGCCGATGTCGTAGCCGAGGTCCCCCGAGCCTGCGGGCGCAACGAGCGGATAGATATTGCCCCATTCCTGCGCCCACATGTTGCCGAGCAGGTCGGCGCGGATCGGACCCGTCCTGGGCTGCACCGCGTCACCATATTTCTCGTTCAGCTTCCAGCGGACATAGGTATGGAGCGCCATGTAGAGCGGCTTCACTTCCTGCCAGAGCCGCTCGGTCGTCTTCGCAAATTCCTCGGGAGGCATGTCATAGCCCGAGCGCCACATCGCACCGACGTCGCTGAAGCCCAGTTCCTTTGCGCCCTCATTGGCAATGCCGACCATCTTGGCATAATCGTCCTTCATTGGCGCACCAACATTGTCGTGCCAGCTCGTCCACATCTCCGCGAACTGGGCCGGCGTATGCTCGAGATTGCCCATCTCGGCCTCGATGTCGGAGCCCGATATCGGCTTTCCGTCGAGCGCCCCCTTGCCCTTGCCATATTGCGACGAGAGGTGGGTCGCGATCCGGTTGAGCTCGGCCGCGGCGCCCTCCGTCGTCGGAGCCGGCAGCACGATGCCGTTGCGCAAAATGTCGAGCTTGCGCTTCGTATCGGCGCTCAGCCCCGGCACATTCCGATATTTGGCAGCTTCAAGCGCATATTTGACCGCTTTTTTTGTACCGATGGCGTTGATCCTCGCGGCCATTGCATCGGTGTCTTCGGTGATGAAGTTGTAATTGACCCAGTTCACCTGGCTCGCCTCGACCGAATAGTCGAAGAGATCCTTCTCTGCGGCGGCGATGAATGCATCGGCATCGGCGGCGGTGGGAGCAGTGGCGCGCGCTGTCTCTGCCGCGGCAGGCGTAGCGTCCTGGGCCATTGCCGGACTTGCGGCAAAAGCAAGCGATATCGCAAGCGACAGGGTCGAAATCATGGCTTTCATGGAGTGCGTCCTCTGGATGATCATGGCGCTCTCTGGCGCGATGGCCGCCAGTCTGGACCGCACGGCCAGTCGGGTCAAGCGGTGGCCAGGAAGCGAGCAATCGCCTCGCCGAGCGCGGGCTCGGTCACGCTCGACATGTGCGTGCCCGGGATCATCGCAAGCCGCGCATCGGCCAGCGCCGCGACGAGTTCCTCGGCCGAGCCATTGTCATGGTCCTTGTCGCCGCACACAACGAGAACCGGCATCGTCAGCGCCGCGAGCGCATCGGGGGCCGTGTCGGTGAAGCTGTCGAGCAAATGCCCAGCGGCGATGCGGTCGACCTTCATCGTCTTCATGAACTGGACCGACAACCAGACATCGTCCCCGCGCTTCGCGCTTTCATATTCGGCGATCACGCGTTTGAAGAACTCCCCGCGGCGCTTCCACCCGGCGAGCCCCGCAAGTCCCATCCCCCCGAGAATCAGCCGCCTGGGCGACATCCCGGCGAGGACGGCGCGCACGCTGGTCCGGGCGCCGAGCGAGAAGCCTCCGAGGTCGAAATCGGAAAGACCAAGATGGGCGACCAGGTCTTCTAGGTCGTCGACGAGCACGTCGGGCGGAAAATGTCCGACATCGTGCGGCGCGGCGCTCGATCCATGGACACGAAGGTCTGGCATGATCACCCGAAAGCCCTCGGCCGCAACGCGCTCGGCAGTTCCGAACTTGATCCAGTTGACCTCCGCGCTCGAAAAGAGGCCGTGGAGCAGCACCACCGGTGCCCCCTCGCCCGTTTCGCGCCACGCCAGCTGCACGCCGTCGCGCGCCTCGAAAAATCGTGCTTCTATCGCCATGGAGCGTTACTAGGCGCCGACGGGGCGGCGGCGCAAGGCACGAGTCAGCCGGAGCGAGCCTCCAGCCCCTTCTGCTCCATACGCCAGCGCGCCATGTCGATGCGATCCTGCCCGAAGAAGGGCTCGCCGTCGAAAACGAGCGTCGGCACGCCCCAGTGGCCGGCAATTTCGAGCGCCAGCTGGTTGGCGGCGATTTCCGTATCGAGCGCCTCAGCGTCGCGCTCGGCTTCTGCATCGAGTTCGGCGAGGTCGAGCCCCGCGCGTTTTGCGGCGCCAGCGAGATGGTCGCCAAGATGCCAATTCTGCACTCCGCCCCAGATGAGCTGCGCCGCCTCATCACAGAAGGCGAGACTCTTGCCGCGGCGCGAGGCCGCCTGGCCGAGCCGGGTGAGGCGATAGATATAGGGCTGCTCGGCAGCAATCTCCCGCGTCTTCACATTCTGGACAATGGGGTCGGGCCGTGGCGGCCCGAAGGGGATGCCGTGGAACTGCGCGACGCGGATCATGTCGCGCATCGTGTAGCTCAGCCAGTTAGGATGGTTGCGCTCGAAAAAGTCGGGCTGGCGGATCGCGAGCGGATAGACGGGACGCAAATTGATGTCGAGCGCATGGCTCGCAGCGAGCGCGCGATAGCGGCCGATTGCAAGATAGGAATAGGGCGATCGAAAGGACCAGAAGAGGTCGGCAGTGAGAGTCATGGCGGTATCCTGCCCATATTGCGGCCGGGCGCAAGTGTCGGAGCACCTTGCTCCGGAAGAGAAGGTCATCGCAGCGCAGTGTCAGAAGCGCCGGGCATTCTGTTGCCCATTATAGCAATTGCTATTATATGCCCTGCCATGAACGAGACGATCGGTTTCCTGATGAACGATACCGCGCGGCTGTTCCGCCGGGCGTTCAACGCGCGCACGAAGGGCAGCGGGGTAACCGCGCTCCAATGGCGGCTGATCAGCTATCTGAAGCGGCACGAGGGCATCCGGCAGGGCCCGCTCGCCGAATTGATCGAGGTCGAGCCGATCACCCTCTCGCGCATGGTCGACCGGCTGGCGGAGGCGGGGCTCGTCGAGCGCCGCGCCGACCCCGCCGACCGGCGCGCCTGGCGGCTCCACCTCACACCCCGCGCGCGCGATCTTCTCGACGTCATGCGCCAGACGACGAACCGGCTGAACGAGGAAGCCACCGACGGACTGAACGATGCCGAACGGGAACAACTGATCGCGCTCGTCGGGCGCATCCGGTGCAACCTGTCGCGTCGCGACGCGCACAACGAGACCCAAGCAGAGGCCGCAGAATGACCCAGCTCTCCCCATCCCGTCCCAAGGCCGAAGAGGCCAAGCCGCCTCGTGCCGCCCCGAAGGCCGATCCGGTGCCGCCCGCAATTTCCGCACCCGCCCTTCCCGAAAGCGATGCGAAACCGAGCTGGCATGCGCGCGCACTGATGTTCGGCGTGCCCGCGGCGCTCGCGATCGCGGGCGGCGTCTGGTGGCTTGCGAGCGGCGGGTCGGTGTCGACCGACAACGCCTATGTCCAGATGGACAAGGTGTCGATCGCGGCCGAAGTCGGCGGGCTGATCACCGAAGTCGCCGTGCGCGAGGGTCAGGAGGTGAAAGCAGGAGACCTGATCTTCCGTATCGACAGGCGCCCTTATAAATTGACGGTCGCGCAGGCGGGCGCTGCAATCGACGCGGCAAAGGTCGATGTCGGCAATCTGTCGGCCAGCCTCGCTGCAACGCAGGTCAGTATCAAGGCGGCCCAGGAAGATATCGCCTTTGCCGAGGCCAATTTCCAGCGGCAAGCGGCGCTCATGGACAAGGGGTTCACAACCAAGGCTGCCTATGACGCCGCGAAGCACGCGGTCGAACAGGCGCGTGCACGTCTGGCTCAGGCCCGAGCCGACGCGGCCGAAGCCCGCGCCAAACTCGCGACAGGCGCGAGCGGCACCAATCCGCAGGTCGAGGCCGCGCGCGTCCAGCGCGCGCAGGCCGAGGTCGATCTGGGCCGCACGGAGGTGCGCGCGCCAAGCGCGGGCCGGGTTGCCGAGTCGGATCGGTTACAGGTCGGGCAAATGATGGTGGCGGGGCTGCCCGCGGTCACCTTGGTCGACACAGCGCATCCATGGGTCGAGGCCAATTTCAAGGAAACCGACCTTGCTGACATGTGCATCGGTCAGCCGGCCGAAATGCGCTTCGACGCCTATCCGGGGCTCGTCGTACGCGGCCATGTCCAGACGATCGGGGCCGGAACCGGGAGCGAATTTTCGGTGCTGCCCGCTCAGAATGCGACCGGCAACTGGGTCAAGGTGACCCAGCGCGTCCCCGTTCACATCGCGTTCGACGAAGTGCCAAGGCGTGCGATGATCGCCGGCCTGTCGAGCGAGGTAAAGGTGATCACGTCGGGCGGCTGCAAGTAGACGGCGGCCGCGACCATGGCCAGCCGCGCCTTTTCCCGCCGCAGCGCGCCCGCAGCGACCCGCGTCCACGCAGATCGGCCGCTCCACGAGCAGGTCCGCTACCGCGGCCTGCTGACCGTTGCGGTCATGGGCGCCTCGGTGATGCAGATCCTCGACACGACGATCGCCAATGTCGCCATTCCGCATATGCAGTCGAGCCTCGGCGCAACAAGCGAGACGGTGAATTGGGTTCTGACGAGCTATATCATAGCCTCGGCAATCGCAATGCCGATCACCGGCTGGCTTGCCGACCGCATCGGGCGCCGCAATCTCTTCCTAGCCTCGGTCATCGGCTTCATCATCACGTCGATGGCCTGCGGGGCGGCCCAGAACCTCGAGCAAATGGTGGCCTTCCGCTTCCTTCAAGGAGTCAGCGCCGCCTTCATTGGCCCGCTGTCGCAATCGGTGATGCTCGATATCAATCCGCCCGAGCGCCACGCGCGCGCGATGTCGATCTGGGGCATGGGGATCATGGTTGGTCCGATCATGGGGCCGATCTTGGGCGGCTGGCTGACCGAAGCGGCCAACTGGCGCTGGGTGTTTTACGTCAATCTGCCGGTGGGGCTCGCAACGCTTGCGCTCATGTGGGCGCTGCTGCCCGCGACACCGCGTCTCGACCGCAAGTTCGACCTGTTCGGTTTCTCGATGCTCGCCCTCGGGCTCGCCGCGCTACAGCTGATGCTCGACCGCGGGGCGCAGAAGGACTGGTTCGACAGTGCCGAGATCTGGATCGAGGCCGGCGTCGCCGCCGCCTGTTTGTGGATCTTCCTCGTTCACCTCCTGACGGGGCGCAACACGCTGTTCGACCGCAAGATGCTCGCCGACCGCAACCTGCTCATCGCGCTCGGCTTCATGGTGGTGAGCGGCATCGTCATGTTCTCATCGATGGCGCTGCTTCCGCCGATGCTCCAGCGGTTGTTCGGTTGGCCGGTGATCGATACAGGCTGGGTGCTCGCGGTGCGGGGCATCGGTATCTTTATCAGCATGTGGATTGCCGGACAGTTGCTGGGGCGGATCGACGCACGCTGGCTGGTCGGCTCGGGGTTGCTGATCGCTGCCTACTCGCTTTACCAGATGAGCCAATGGTCGCTGATGATGGGCGCCTGGCCGGTCGTGGTCAGCGGGCTGGTTCAAGGGCTCGGCATGGGGCTGATCTTCATCCCGCTCAACACCATGGCCTTCGCAACGCTGTCACCCGCTCACCGCACCGACGCTGCAAGCTTGCTCAATCTTGTGCGCAGCGTCGGTGCGTCGGTGGGCATTTCGGTGGTGACGACGCTGCTCGGCGCGAATACCCAGCGCAGCCATGAGGATTTGGCCGCGCATATCACGAGCAGCGCAGTCCCGCTGATCGACCCCTCGACCTCCGACCGCCTTGGCGCGCTCGGCGCGAGCGCGATGGCCATGGTGAACGCGGAGATCAACCGGCAGGCGGCGATGGTCGCCTATATCGACGATTTCTGGGCAATGATGTGGGTGACCTTGCTCTCGGTACCGCTCGTCATGCTGCTGCGCCCGCCTGCGCGCGGTGCTCCGAAGGCGTCGGCAGCGGATATGGGGCATTGACGGAGGGGTCCGGCGACCGTCCTATCTGCGGCGAAGCGGCGGCGGACGATGTCACCGTGCCCAGTTCAGCGCCCGGCGCAGCTCGGAGGCGCCGTTCGAGGCATGGGGCAGACCGTGCGCCATGATGATGCGCTCGCAGGGCCAGGCGAGGATCGACGCGACCGCTGCGCGTACGGCGCGCCGTTTGGGCCAGAATGTCACACGAAGGTCGATCGGCGCCCTACCGTGCGGCGCGGCGGCCCCTGAAAGGCGGATCAACCATCGATAGAGCCGATGACGCACGCGCGCCGGCTCGAAATTCTCGATCAGGTCGGCGAGGATCACTGTGCGCGATGCGGTGTGAAAGAAGACCGCCTCGTTGACCGCGGTGCCAGGGACCAGCACCAAGGCGATCTCTTCACGCGGCCACGGCGCGCCACCCTCCAGCACCGCATCGACCCGGAAGGGGCGTTTGGCCCTTTCAGCGAGCCTCGGCACCGCGGCGGTCCTCGCGCGGGGATAGCGCTGCTGCCAGTCGGCGACGTACCAGTAATGGATGCTGTTGGGTGCGACGAGCCACGTCACGGGCCCCAGCAGGTCGACCGCGGCGAACAGCGCATCGTCTGGCTCAATCGGCGAATGAAGCCAAAGACCGCCGTCAGCGAGCCGTACAACCGTCATTCGCGTCGGGAAGGGAATCGAGCCGAAGGCATAATCCATGCGGATTTCGGGCCCATCGACGGTCCAGATCGCTTCCCCAAAGGGCTTGGGAACATTAAGCGGCGCGTAGGGCGTGAAGCTCTCCATCGTGCCGCAGCCTATCAGCAAAGCGGTGGCGGGTCCAAATCTCCCCCTGGTGCCGCGTGACGCACTGGCGGCGAGCAGGGCGCATTGGCTGCGACGTTTGGCATGTCCACCCCGCGGCAATGCCCCTGGCTTGCGGCCCGCCGCGAAGCCGCGGCAGAGAGGATGCAAGGGGGCAGCGCCCCCGCGCGCGCCCTGATCAACCCTGCGGGCTGCAGCCTCCCCACCGCTGGGCGGCAGGGAGGCCATCGATCGTGCCTCGCTCAGGAGTCTCGATGCAGCAAAATAGCCTCGTCTCTTCGGAAAGAGCGGTCAGGAGCCTACCCCTTCTTGAGGTGCCGGCGGCCGAGCAATTCGGCGATCTGCACCGCGTTCAGCGCCGCACCCTTTCGAAGATTGTCGCTGACGCACCAGAGATTGAGGCCGTTTTCGATCGTCGCGTCCTCGCGGACGCGGCTGATGAAGGTCGCAAAATCGCCGACGCATTCGACCGGGGTGGTGTAGCCGCCATCCTCGCGCTTGTCGTGAAGCACGACGCCGGGAGCCTCGCGCAGAATGCGCTGCGCCTCCTCGGCCGACAGCTCATCCTCGAGTTCGATATTGATCGCCTCGGAGTGACCGACGAACACCGGCACGCGCACGCAGGTCGCGGTGACCTTGATTTTGGGGTCGAGGATCTTCTTCGTTTCGACGACCATCTTCCATTCCTCTTTGGTCGAGCCATCGTCGAGGAATTTATCGATGTGGGGGATGACGTTGAAAGCGATCTGCTTGGTGAACTTCTGCACGTCCTTCTCGTCGCCGACAAAGATCTGGCGCGTCTGGTTCCAAAGTTCGTCCATGCCGGCCTTGCCGGCGCCCGACACCGACTGATAGGTCGAGACGACGACGCGCTTGATGGTCGCGGCGTCGTGAAGCGGCTTCAGCGCGACGACCATCTGCGCGGTCGAGCAATTGGGGTTCGCGATAATGTTGCGCGCCTTGTAGCCGTCGATCGCATCGGGGTTCACCTCGGGCACGATCAGCGGCACATCGGGGTCCATCCGGTAAAGCGACGAATTGTCGATCACGACGCAGCCTGCCGCGGCTGCTTTGGGCGCATAGATGGCGGTCGCGTCGCTGCCGATGGCGAAGATCGCCATGTCCCAGCCGTTCCAATCGAAATTCTCGATATTCTGGCATTTCACGGTGCGCCCCGTGTCGCCGATCTCGACCGCTTCGCCCTGGCTGCGCGACGAGGCAACGGCGGCGAGTTCGGCGATCGGAAATTCACGCTCGGCGAGAATGGCGAGGACTTCGCGTCCGACGTTGCCCGTCGCACCCGCGACGACGATCCGGTAACCCATGAATTTGTCCTTTGATGCTGGTGTCTGAAACGAAAAACGACCGGTTTCGCGCTTTGGCGGAACCGGTCGTTTTGGAAAGCTGTTTCGGCTTTGTCGGGAGAAAGCTCTCCTTAGCCTTCGCCGGCTTCCGACCGGTAATCGCGGCGCTCCGCAATACGCGCCGATTTACCGGTGCGGCCCCGCAGATAGTAGAGCTTTGCACGACGGACGGCGCCCTTGCGGACGACGGTAATGCTGTCGATGTTCGGCGAATAGAGCGGGAAAACGCGCTCGACGCCCTCACCGAACGACAGTTTGCGCACGGTGAAGTTCGAGCCCATGCCCTTGTTCGAGCGCGCGATGCACACGCCCTCGAAATTCTGAACGCGGGTGCGTTCGCCTTCGACGACGCGCACGCCGACACGCAGCGTGTCGCCGGGACGGAAGGTCGGAATGTCTTTGCCAGCCTTGGCGATTTCTTCGGCTTCAATCGTCTGGATGAGGTTCATGGCCCCTAGTCCTTCTTCTGTTGCCGCGCGCCAGAGGCAGGTCGGTCCCGAGCGCCCTCATGGCGCTCCCAAAGGTCCGGCCTGCGTAACCGTGTGTCTTCCTCCGCCCTTTGTTTCCGCCAGGCGGCGATCTTCGCATGATCCCCCGATCGCAGCACTTCGGGGATCGTGCGCCCTTCCCATGTAGCAGGTCGGGTATAATGCGGATATTCGATCAGACCGTTCTCGAACGATTCGTCGTCTCCGCTAGAAGCCGCGCCCATTACGCCGGGAAGCAGCCGAATGCAAGCGTCGAGAAGCAGCAGCGCCGCCATCTCTCCGCCCGACAGGACTATGTCGCCCATCGACAGCTGCTCGATAGGGCGCGCGTCGAAAATCCGCTCGTCGAACCCCTCGAACCGGCCGCAGAGGATGATCGCCCCGGGACCCGCCGCGAGACTGCGCACCCGCGCCTGGGTGACGGGGGCGCCGCGCGGCGTCATCGCGAGCAGGGGCAGCCCCGGATGCGCGGCGACCGCATGGTCGATCGCGCGGCCCAGCACGTCGGCCTTCAGCACCATCCCCGCGCCGCCGCCCGCGGGCGTATCGTCGACGGTGCGGTGCCGGTCGATGGCAAAGTCGCGGATCTGCACCGGCGCGCACGCCCATGTCCCGCTCTCGAGCGCGCGCCCCGCCATGCTGTGGCCCAGAGGCCCGGGAAACATGTCGGGATAAAGCGTCAGGGGAACGGCGGTGAAGGTCATGGGTGCCTGCGCCCAATAATAAGAGAAGCAATAAGAGCGGCCGCACCGAACGATAACAGCACGGCCACGAGCCCTATCGTCGAGCCTGCCATCAGCATGCCGCAGACATCGATCCCGCATCTCCCGGGCGCCCTCAGGCCCGCGATGAACGAATGAAGAAATGCGAAGGCGAGGAGCGTAACCAAGGGTCCCGGAACAAGTGAGGCCGACAGATGCACAATGCGTCGTTTCGACCAGCGAGGGCGGAAGTTGGCGAGACCATAGCCCACTATTCCGGACGAGATCGCGGATCCCAGCAGCAGGGTGAGAAACGAGATATCTGACATCGCTGGCAGTCCTTTCTTGGCTCCGCCGCCGAAGCCCACTCGCATCATGGCAGCGGCCGCCATAGCGCCTCGGGCAGGATGTGGCGATCCTTCTCGATCTCGGCGTGCAGCCATTCGCGGAAGCGTTCGATCTTGCGCACGCCGACCCGGTTTTCGCGGTGGACGAGCCACATGCCCGACGCCTCCGACACATAGAGGGTGTCGAAGGGCTGTACGAGGCGCCCGCTCGCGAGTTCGGCCCGCCAGTAGAGCGGCGTCATCATCGCGACGCCGAACCCCGCCTGCACGGCGCTCGCCTCCTGCAGCTGGCTGTCGAGCTCGATCCCGCGCCGCGATGGAGCCGGGGGCGTCGCGACCCCCGCGGCGGCGAACCAGTCGGCCCACCAGCTGTCGTTCGGGGCGAGCCGCTGGACGCGCAGGAGGTCGGCCGGCTCGCGGATGTCATGCTCCGCGATGAAGGCGGGCGAAGCGATGGGGGCCAGATATTGGCGCATCAGGAAATCGGCGCGCAGACCCGGCCAATGCCCCCCGCCAATGCGAATTGCGACGTCGACATTCGATGCATCGAAATCCACAAGCACATTGCTCATCGCCATGCGCACCGCGAGGTCGGGATATTGCAGCTGGAAGCTGCCGATCCGGGCGCTGAGCCACGTTCCCCCGAAGCTGGTCGCGGCGTTGATCGTCAGCACCTCGGCCTCGTCGCTGTCGAGCGACGCGAAGGCATCGCCCATCGAGGCGAAGGCGGCGCGGATCGCAGGGAGCAGCCGTTGCCCCGTCTCGGACAGCCGCACCCGGCCCTTTTCCCGCACGAAGAGCGCATGACCGAGCCGGTCTTCCAATTGGCGGATCTGATAGCTCACCGCGGCCTGCGTCATCCCGAGCTCTTCGGCAGCGCGCGAGAAATTCTCCAGTCTTCCAGCAGCTTCAAAGGCCCGGATGGCGGCAAGAGGCGGCAGTCTGGACATCGGCACTCTATAAGCCAGCCTTATGATATCCCGCAAAGCTTTTGTTGGCCCATTTGCCGCGCGAGGCGCATTCAGAGGCCATCACGCAGCAGGAGACAATCGATGCTCGACGAAATGTGGATGCGCGGCTGGGAAGAAAACCACGGCCGTTTCAGCGCCGACCTCGACCGCGGCTTCGGAAAAATTGCGCAGGCGTGGCGCGACTGGCGCGGCCGCAGCGCACGCCCCGTGACCAGCTCCAAGCCCTGCGCCGGGGCGCACTGAGACGGACGGAAATCCCGTCGACCGTGCCGCTGCGCGCGCCGCACGCCGGCCGCTCCCCCTTGCGGCGGGATTTCCGTCCAACCGCTATCGAACGAAAGACCTATTCGGCGAAAGCCGCGGCGACGATGATCCCCGCGTCGCTCCATTCGGGCACCGCTTGCGGGGTCATCGGCACCATGAAGCGCTTCGGCTTCTTGCCGGGCTCCGCCGGCCGCTCGACCTCGAGGATGTCGCCGGCCCCGAAATTCTCGACCCCGACCACAATGCCCAGCGCCTCGCCCTCGGTCGAGGTGCAGGCAAGGCCGATCAGGTCGTGATGATAATATTCGCCGGGGCCAAGCGGCGGTAGCGCCGAGCGCGGCACGGTGAGCAGCGTCCCGCGCAGCGCCTCGGCCGCCGCGCGGTCGGTGATTTCGCCAAAGCGCGCAACCGCGCCCTGGTTCGCGGGTCGAACCGCTTCCAGCGTCAGCTTGCGCTCACCGGCGTCGAACGTGGAAAAGGCGCGCAAGGCGTCCGCGCCTTCCCCAAACAGTTTGAGGCGCACCTCACCCCGCACCCCATGCGCGCCGGCGATGGCGGCGAGGGTGACAGGGCGGTCGCGATGCGCCAAGGCTTAGCCTTCGGCCTTTTCTTCGCCAGCGTCTTCGGCCACCGGGCCGCCTTCGGCGACTTCCTCGGCGATCGCAGCCGCGTCCTCGGCGGTCGCTTCGGCCGGGACGTCTTCAGCCACGGCGTCGGCAACGGCTTCAGCGGTCTCCTCGCTCTTCACCGACCCGGTCGCGTCGGACTCGGCGGCTTCGGGAGCAGCAGCTTCTTCAGCGGGAGCGGCGGCGGCTTCCTTCGCAGCCTCTTCGGCCTCGGCCAGCTTCGCAGCCTTCTCTTCGGCGCGTTCCTTGGCCTTTTCGCCCGGCTCACCCTTCTTGGGGTTGTTGCGCGCGGCGCGTTCCTTGATGCCTGCAGCGTCGAGGAAGCGGGCGACGCGGTCGGTCGGCTGCGCGCCCACCGAGAGCCAGTGGGCAGCGCGCTCGGTGTCGAGCTTCACGCGCTCGGGATTGTCCTTGCCGAGCAGCGGGTTGTAGCTGCCAATGCGCTCAATGAAGCGGCCGTCGCGCGGGCTGCGCGAGTCGGCGACGACGATCTTGTAATAGGGGCGCTTTTTCGAACCGCCGCGCGAAAGGCGAATAGAGGTAGCCATGATAATATCCTTCTAGTCTGAACTCGGTTGTCTTGGGTTATTTCTTTTTATTCATCAGGTTAGCGAGATCGGGTGGGATCGCTCCGCCGCCGAGACCGGGCAGGCTGCCCATGCCCCCGCCGCCGCCTAGTCCCCCGCCTCCAAGGCCCGGCATTCCAGGAATGCCGCCGCCCTTGCCGAACAGCGCACCGAGCCCCTTGAGCCCGCCCATCTTGCGGATGCGCTTCATCGCGGTGGACATTTCCTGGTGCATCTTCAACACCTTGTTCACCTGCTGCACGCTGGTCCCCGACCCGTTGGCGATGCGGATCTTGCGCTTGGCGTTGATGATTTCGGGCTTTGCGCGCTCCTTGGGAGTCATCGAGCCCATGATCGCATCGAAGTGGACGAGCATCTTGTCGTCGGCACCGCTCTGCGCCATCGCGGCCTGCGCTTTCTTGAGACCGGGGATCATGGCCGCGAGCGCGCCAAGGCCGCCCATGCGGCGCATCTGGTTCAATTGCGTGCGAAGATCGTCGAGGTCGAACTGACCCTTCGCCATCTTCTTCGCCATCGCCTCGGCCTCTTCGGCCTGGATCGTCTCGGCAGCGCGCTCGACGAGGCTGACGACATCGCCCATTCCGAGGATGCGGCCCGCGATGCGCGAGGGCTGGAAGAGTTCAAGACCGTCGAGTTTTTCACCCGTGCCCGCGAACTTGATCGGCTTGCCGGTGACCGCGCGCATCGAGAGCGCAGCGCCGCCGCGCGCATCGCCATCCATGCGGGTGAGCACGACGCCGGTTAGCGGCACCTGGTCGGTAAAGCGCTGCGCGACCTGCACCGCATCCTGGCCGGTCAGGCTATCGACGACGAGCAAGGTCTCGGCAGGATTCGCTGCGCGCGACACCGCTTGCATCTCGTCCATCAGCTGCTGGTCGACGTGGAGGCGGCCCGCGGTATCGAGAATCAGCACATCGAAGCCCTGCAGCTTCGCGGCCTGCATCGCGCGCTGCGCGATCTCGACCGGCTGCTGCCCGGCGATGATCGGAAGAGTCGCGACGTCGATCTGCTGACCGAGAACTGCGAGTTGCTCCTGCGCGGCAGGGCGATTGACGTCTAGCGACGCCATCAGCACCTTCTTGCGCTCCTTGTCCTTCAGGCGCTTCGCGATCTTCGCGGTGGTGGTCGTCTTACCCGACCCCTGCAGACCCACCATCATGATGACCGCGGGCGGCGTGACATTGAGGTCAAGCTCGGCGGTTTCAGAGCCAAGCATTTCGGTCAGCGCGTCGCTGACGATCTTGACCACCTGCTGACCCGGTGTGACCGAACGCAGGACATTCTGGCCGATGGCGAGTTCGGTCACCTGGTCGACGAAACTGCGCACGACAGGGAGCGCGACATCGGCCTCGAGAAGCGCGATTCGAACTTCGCGCATCGCGGCGCGCACATCGGCCTCGGTCAGCGCGCCGCGGCCGCGGAGCTTCCCGAAAACATCGCCAAGCCGATTGCTCAGACTGTCGAACATGTGGCCCAAAATCCCTTCTGACAGGCCGCAACGCAAAAGACGCCGGTGAGCGAAACCTCGCCAACCAGCGGCTATCCGTGGACAGATTTTCCCGTCGCGGATGTCGATATGCCCGCCCGCAAGATGCGGCCGAACGGGGCGCCTTTAAGGGAAAGCGGGCAAGAAGGCAAGTCTGCGCAATCCTGCGTGTCGCAAGCCCATGGAGCGCCGCCGGGCCCTCACTTAACGCAAATTTCACCGCTTGGGGTGCAAGGAGGTGCGACTGTGGGGACATAGCAATGAGAGCCGAAACGATCGTGCCGAAAGAATGGGATCGCAGCGAGGGGGCCAAGCGCGACATCGTCGCGGGCGGCATCGTCATCGCCGCCATCCTGCTGTTCGTCGGCACGGGCAGTAATGTGATGCAATCGGTGGTGCGCGCGCTTGCGGGAGCGGGTGGCGGCACCGATCGGGTGCTCGCGGCAACGCTGATCCTCAATATCGCGCTGATCCTGTTTGGCTGGCGCCGCTACGATGATCTCAACCGCGAAATTCGTGAGCGCACCCTTGCCGAGAAGCGGGCGCGTTTCCTTGCCGATACCGACCCCTTAACAGGCTATCTCAATCGGCGTGCGCTGCTCGCCGCCGGTCCCTCGCTGGTCGCCGCAGCGGCTGCCGAAAGGCGCCATGTCGCCTTGCTGCTCCTCGACCTTGATCATTTCAAGAGGGTGAACGACATCCACGGCCATGTCGCAGGCGATCATGTGCTGCAGGTCGCTGCCGAGCGGATCACCGCGATCCTGCCCCCGAACGCGACCAAGGCGCGGCTTGGCGGCGACGAGTTCGTCGCAATGATTGCGTTCGAACCCGCCGCGCGGCACCAGATCGATGCATTGGCCGCAGCGCTCGTGGCCGCGCTCGAAGAGCCGGTCGAATATGAAGGCCAGCGGATCCGGATCGGCAGTTCGCTCGGCATCGCTCTTGCGACCGGACAAAATGTGACGATGGAAATGCTCGTGCGCCAGGCCGACATCGCCATGTATCACGGCAAGGAGAAGGGCCGGCATCGCCACATCTGGTTCGAACCCGGCATGGAAATGGCCATGCAGGCCCGCAATCAGATTGAGACAGGCATCCGCAACGGCATGCCGCGCGGCGAATTCGTTCCCCATTTCGAACCGCAAGTCGACATCGCGAGCGGGCGGCTCGTCGGCTTCGAGATGCTGATGCGGTGGGATTCGCCCGAGCACGGCATGATCCCGCCCGAACGGTTCATCCCCATTGCCGAGGAAAGCGGGTTGATCGGCGAACTGTCGCTACGCGTCATTCGCGCCGCCATGGAGATTGCCAAGGGCTGGGACCCGTCGATCGTGCTGGCCGTCAACATCTCGCCCCAGCAACTGAAAGACCCCTGGTTCAGCCAGAAGCTGACCAAGCTCCTCGCCGAAACAGGATTTCCGGCAGGTCAGCTCGAAGTCGAGATCACCGAAAGTTCCTTGTTTGAGAATCTTGCCTTGGTGCGCTCGATCGTCACCAGCCTCAAGAATCAGGGCGTTTCGCTCGCACTCGACGACTTTGGTACCGGCTATAGTTCGCTGTCGCATCTGCGTGCGCTGCCGTTCGACCGGATCAAGATCGACAAGAGCTTCGTCGCGGCGATGCGCGGAAGCGCCGATGCGCAGGCGATTGTCGTTGCAATCGTCCGCCTCGGCGAAAGCCTCGGCATGCCGATCACCGCCGAGGGGGTCGAGGATTCTGCAACCGCGACCGAGTTGACGCGGCTCGGCTGCGCCAAGGGCCAGGGCTGGCATTACGGCCGCGCGATGTCGGCCGTCGACACCGCCGAAATGCTCGCCGAGCGCGGGCTCCTGCGGACGCCGCTCAAAGCCCGGAACGCCCCCGACGGCGAGAGCGCACCGCTGCGCAAGTCGGCGTAGGCACGTCGCGCCCGATATCGTAAGCAGACGAGGCTGCCCGTCCCGCCTCGCTAGACTTCCCGCCTGCGCGCCCTTACATGCGCGAACATGGCGGATCGCTTCACCAAAATGCATGGCCTCGGCAACGACTTTGTCGTCATCGATGCGCGGATATGCCCCGTCGAGATGACGGCGGCGCGCGCGCATGCGATCGCCGACAGGCGCCATGGTATCGGCTGCGACCAGCTGATCCTGCTCGAGCCGTCCGAGAAGGCCGATCTGAAGATGCGTATCTTCAACGCCGACGGCGGCGAGGTGGAGGCGTGCGGCAATGCGACGCGCTGCGTCGCGACGCTGATCGGAAAGGCTGCCGTGATCGAGACGCTGGGCGGCATGCTGCGTGTCAGCCCGGCCGATGGCGGCGCCGAGGTGACGCTGGGCGAACCCGCCTTCGATTGGGAGCAGATCCCGCTCGCAATGCCGATGGATACGCGTGACATGCCCGTTGCTTGGGACGAGCTTGAGCATGGCGCCGCGGTCAATGTCGGCAATCCGCATATTATCTTCTTTGTTCCCGAAGCCGATGCGGTCCCGCTCGCTGACCTTGGACCCCGGATCGAGACCGACCCCCTGTTTCCCGAACGCGTCAACGTCAACGTCGCGAGCCTCGATGGCGAAAATCAGCTGCAGCTGCGCGTCTGGGAGCGCGGGGTCGGGCTGACACAGGCGTGCGGAACCGGCGCCTGCGCCACCGCGGTCGCCGCGATCCGCGCCGGCCTTGTCCAGTCCCCAGTCACCATTTCGCTGCCCGGCGGCGATCTCGTGATCCGCTGGGCGGAAGGCGAGCCGATCGTGATGAGCGGCGCCGCGACGCGCGTGTTCGAGGGCGAAACTGACTGGGCGCGCTTCGGATGAGCGCTGCCGGATGCGTCGATGTCGTCAATTTCGGGTGCCGGCTCAACATCGCCGAGGGTGAGGCCGTGCGCGTCGCCGCGACGCGTGCAGATGCGGGCGACACGATCGTCTTCAACAGCTGCGCCGTGACCGAGGAAGCGCTGCGACAGGTACGGCAGGCCGTGCGCCGCGCACTGCGGGAGCGGCCCGGCGCCCATGTCGTGGTCACGGGGTGCGCCGCCGAGCTCGAGGGGCAGCGCTTTGCGGACATGGGCGCAAGGGTGGTTGCCAACGACGCCAAGAACCTCGCCGCGAGCTATCGTGCCGCCAGCGCGCCCCAACCGGGCGTGAAAGCCGACACTCTTCATCAGCCTCTTGCCCTCGACCAGACAAAGAACGGGTACACCCCAGCCCTCTCTGGCGCCGATCACGCCCGCGCCTTCCTGGGCGTGCAGACCGGCTGCTCGCACAGCTGTACCTTTTGCGCCACCGTGCTCGCCCGCGGCACCGCGCGCTCCTCGTCGGTCGAAGCCGTAGTCGATGCCGCCCGCACGGCGCTCGAGCGCGGCCAGCGCGAGATCGTGCTGACGGGGGTGGATCTTGCAAGCTATGGCGACGATATTGGCACCAGCCTCGCTGCGCTGGTCGCGGCACTGCTGGAGCTGCCCGTCGAGCGCCTGCGCCTCTCGTCGCTTGATCCTCACCGCCTCGACGACGCTCTTTTCGCGCTGATCACCGAGGAAAGGCGGGTGATGCCTCACGTCCATCTGTCGCTGCAGGCCGGCGACGATATGGTGCTCACGCGAATGAAGCGCCGCCACCGCCGCGCCGATGCAGTGCGTCTGGTCGAACGCCTCAAGACCGCGCGGCCCGACATTGCGATTGGCGCCGACCTGATCGCCGGATTTCCCACCGAGGATGACGAGATGTTCGCCAACAGCCTGGCCCTGATCGACGAGGCCGACATCGTCTTTGGCCATATTTTTCCTTACAGCCCGCGTGCCGGAACCCCCGCCGCGCGCATGCCGCAAGTTCCCCGCGCCGTGGCGCGCGAGCGCGCAGCGATCCTGCGCGAAGCCAATGCGCGGCGGCGTCATGCGTGGATGGATGCTCAAAAAGGCCTCCGGGCATCGATGCTCGTCGAGCGCGATGGTCTAACCGGACATGGCGAGACATTCGCCGCGCTCGCCCTCGTCGCCCCTGCGGCGCCGGGAAGCATCGTTCCGGTGCGCCTCTCCGCGCGAGACGGCGAGCGGATGATCGCCGAAAGGATCGCGGCATGAGCGGCGCAAGCTGGAGCGAGCGGCTATTCGGCGGTCTCAAGCGGACGTCGGAGCGGCTCGGCGAGAATCTCGCTGGTCTCACCGGCAAGTCGCGGCTCGACGACGAGGATCTCGACCGGATCGAGGAGGCGTTGATCACCGCCGACCTTGGGCCCGGGATGGCGGCGCGTATCCGCGACCGCCTTGCCGAGCGGCGCGACGCGGGCGAGGGCGATGTCGAACAATTGAGGAAGATCGTCGCCGGTGAGATTGCTGCCGTGCTCCGCCCGGTCGCCGAACCGCTGGAGATCGACGCCTTTCCGCGCCCGCAGGTCATATTGGTGATCGGCGTCAACGGCTCGGGCAAGACCACGACGATCGCCAAGCTTGCGCATCTCTTTCAGGAGCAGGATTATGGGGTCATGCTCGTCGCGGGCGACACCTTCCGCGCCGCCGCGATCGGGCAGCTGAGAGTCTGGGCCGAGCGGCTTGGGGTGCCGATCATGGCGGGAGCTGAGGGCGGTGACGCCGCGGGCATCGTTTTCGACGCCGTCAAGCAGGCAACAGCGACCGGCATCGACGTGCTCATCGTCGATACCGCGGGAAGGCTTCAGAACAAGCGCGAGCTCATGGACGAGCTTGCCAAGATCAAGCGCGTCTTGGGCCGCCTCAATCCGGCGGCGCCGCACGACGTCGTTCTGGTGCTCGACGCGACGACGGGACAGAATGCGCTTTCGCAGATCGACGTGTTCCGCGAGGTGGCAGGCGTAACGGGTCTTGTGATGACCAAGCTCGATGGCACGGCGCGCGGCGGCGTGCTCGTCGCCGCGGCCGAGCGCCACGGCCTGCCGATCCACGCGATCGGGATCGGCGAGACGATTGACGACCTCCGGCCCTTCGATGCCGATGAGATCGCGGGCATTATTGCAGGAAATATCCGATGAGCGAGACTTTCGACCAACTGCCCGCCGGCCCGGAGACGGTGCCCGCACCGCCGCCTGCCAAGCATGGCTGGCTCAACTTCGCGATCGATTTCGGGCCGCTGCTCATCTTCTTCATCACCTATAAATTCACCTCGGGCGGCGAGGGCGCCTTCGCGGCGACGGCGGGCGCGATCAAGGGCACGCTCGCCTTCATGGTCGCGATCGTCATCGCGATGGCGGTGTCGAAATGGAAACTCGGCAAAATTTCGCCGATGCTGTGGATGTCAGGCATCCTCGTTCTCGGCTTCGGGGCGCTGACCGTCTGGTTTCACGACGAGCGCTTCATCGTGATGAAGCCGACGATCATCTACGCCGGTTTCGCGGCCTTGCTCCTCGGCGGATGGTTCTTCAAGAAGCCGATGCTCAAATATCTGCTGCAGTCGGCGCTCGAGGGCGTGACCGAAAAGGGTTGGCTTGCGCTTTCGCGAAACTGGGGCCTCTTCTTTGCAGCGCTCGGCATCGCCAATCACGTCATGTACGAATTGATCCAGGCGGGCGAGATGAGCTTCGACCTCTGGCTGACGATCAAGGTCTGGGGCGTCACCGCGCTATCCTTCCTCTTCACGCTGACCCAATTACCGGTGATGATGAAGAACGGCCTTGCGGTGTCCGAAAGCGAAGCAAAATAACTCTCGCCGCTGGAAGGGCGGCGTTTCAACGCTCTTCGATCGCGGCCTTGTGCATCCGTCCGTTAAGCACATAATGCGCAACGCCGGCTTGCATCCCTGCGGCCTGCGCGTCGTCGATCTCGCGTACCCGGCGCGCGGGCGCTCCTGCCCATAGCTCGCGCGAGGGGATTTCCTTATGCTCGGTCAAGAGCGCGCCCGCTGCAAGCATCGCGTCACTTCCGATGTGGCAGCCGTTCATCACCGTCGCCTTCAATCCGACGAATGCTCGGTCGGCGAGTGTGCAGCCGTGCACCATCGCGAGATGACCGATGAGCACATCTTCGCCGATGATCGTCGGATAGCCGTCCGGGCGATGGGGCATCGGGCCGTCGCAGTGGACAATGCTGCCATCCTGGATATTGCTCCGCGCTCCCACGCGGATGTGGCTGACATCGGCGCGCAGCACGCAATTGTACCAGATGCTGACATCTGGCCCGATTTCTACATCGCCAATGATGCGGCACCCGGGGGCAATGAAGGCGCTGGGATCGATCCGCGGCGTCTTGCCATTCACGCTGATGATAGAAATGTCGCTGCGGGTCATTCGCGGCCTCCGATAAGATGTTTCCAGAGCAGGACGGGCAGCGTCGAGGCATAATCGTCGGTCCAGCGATCGAAATGCGCCCGCCCCTCCAGAGGCACCCAGGCGCCGTCTTCCTGCGCTTCGTCGCGCGGTCTGAGACCGCCGGTCAACTGATCCATACGCTCTTTCCTCGCGGTGAGCGCGACCCAGTTCGAAGCAGTGAGCGCGCTGTAGCTATCGTCGTGCCCCGCCGGGTCCATGCGAATCGCCGCCGCCCACCCACGCGCCTTTGCCTCCGTCGCGAGCACGGGTTCAAGATCAAAGAAGCGGTTCGAGATATGAATGACGAGAATGCCGTCGGGTTTGAGCGCGCGGGCGTAGATGCCGATCGCTTCCTTCGTCAGCAGGTGAAGCGGGATCGCATCGGACGAGAAGGCGTCGATCACGAGGATATCGAAGCGTCCGGAGGGTTGCTTGGCAATTTCCAGGCGCGCATCACCGATGATGATCGGCGTGTCTCCCGCACAGCGGGACAGGAAGGTGAATTTGGCGGGATCGCGGGCGATGCTGACCATCACCGGGTCGATCTCGAAAATCGTCCAGCGCTGCCCCGCCCGGCGATAGCAGGATAAGGTTCCCGCGCCGAGACCGACGATGCCGACCGACGCATTGGGTCCGGCGAGCCGGGCAGCGGCGCCCAGCGCCAAGCCGACCCCTGATTGGGGGCCGTAGTAGGTTGTCGGTTCGAGCCGATGCTCGGGGTCGGTGCGCTGGAGTCCGTGGAGGGTCGTGCCATGCGCAAGGCGGCGCTGCTGGTGCACGCGATCGTCGGTAACGGTGTACACACCAAAATAGCTGCGCACGCGCATGCCATGCCGGCCTTTTTCCAGCGTGTCGAGGCCGCCGATCCCGAGCATGAGCAGGATCAGGACCGGAATATAAGCCCAGCGCCATGCGATCACGAGCAGGCCGATCGCCAGGAGCAGCCCCGCCCACACCCAGCTCATTCCGCCAAGGGTGCCGTCCCAGGCAGACGCGAGCTGCCAGGAGGCGAAGACGGCAAGAAGCAGGAGCGCTGCGACATAAGGGGTGGGCCGCGCAATCTTCAGCCAATGATCCCACGGCAGCAGTGCAGGCAGCGGAAGCAATGCGGCGGCGGCGAGGACCAGAACCGGATGCTCGTACACCCAGTTGAAGAGCAGCGGCGCAGCGAGCGCGGCAAAGGCACCGCCGAGCACGCCGCCGGCCGACATGACCAGATAGAAGAGCGTCAGATGCTCGGGCGCGGGGCGCAGATGGTGGAGATAGCCATGCAGTGCAGTCGCGACGACGAAGAGCATGACAAGGCTCATCAGCGCGAGCAGCATCGTCCCGCCGCCGGTGCTGAGGAGCGCCTGTCCGCCCGTAATCAGAAGAAGCGCCGGGGCAATTGTCGCGAAGATCTGTTTGACCCCGTCGAGAGTGGAAAAGGCGATGACGAAGCTCAGAAGGTAAAGGCCTAGCGGGAGAACCCAGAGCAGCGGCATCGCGACGATATCCGTCGTGAGGTGCGTCGTCGTCGACAGCATCAGCCCCGAGGGAACCGCAGCGATCAGCAGCCAATGGATCTGCCGCCTGAGTGCAGGGCGCGGTTCGCGAGGCGCTTCCACGCCATGAAAGGTGGCTGCCGCGCCGCGCCAGCGTGCCGCGGCACTCCCGGCGACAAGCAGGAAAAGCAACGCATATCCGGCCGCCCAGCCGAGGCTTTGCGCGTCAAGCGGCATCGCCGGCTCCACCAGCGCGGGATAGGAAATCAGACCGGCAAAGCTGCCGAGGTTGGAGGCGGCGTAGAGAATGTAGGGATCGCCCGAGCGGCTATCGAGTGCGAACCAGCGTTGCATCAACGGCGCCTGCGCCGCGACAACGAAGAAGACGGGGCCGATCGACGCGGTGAGCAGCAACGGCACCCATAGCACCTCCTGCCCCGGCGCGGGCGGTGCGATCTGGGCGATTCCGATCGGCAACCAGAGGGATGCAACGAGCAGCAGCGCAATGTGAATCGCGGCTTGCCGCCGCACCGCGAAGCGCCCAAGCCAGTGCGCATAGGCATAGCCGCCGAGCAGCAGCGCCTGATAGACCAGCATTGCGCTGTTCCAC
Source organism: Sphingopyxis flava (assembly GCF_900168005.1). GTDB lineage: Bacteria > Pseudomonadota > Alphaproteobacteria > Sphingomonadales > Sphingomonadaceae > Sphingopyxis > Sphingopyxis flava. The sequence continues at coordinate 100,732 of NZ_FUYP01000008.1, read as the reverse complement.
ACCATCGGCGCGCCGCCGAGCCGCGGCAGTACCATGCGCGCCACCATCGGCTGGACGAGAAAAAGCAGAAAGCTGCCGACGAGAATCGTCAGCACGAACAGCCAACGGTGCGGCGAAGCGGTCACGCCGCCTCCCGCGCGGCGCGGTGTCGAAAATAATGGACATGCGCACGCGAGCGATGCGTGCGGGCTCGCTTGAGCCCCAAGGTCGCGGTGCCGCCAGGGTCGATGCAGATTTGCTGGATGGGCGCGATGCCTTTGCGACGCGCCGCCCGCATGGTCAGCCCCTGGATCTCGATCATGCGCCGAGCAGCCGCGCCGCGTGGAGCGCGTGATAGCTGAGCACAGCCGAAGCGCCGGCGCGGCGGAACGCAAGCAGGGTTTCAAGAACGAGCGCGTCGCGTTCCCCGGCTCCCGCGGCCACCGCGGCCTCGATCATCGCATATTCGCCCGATACCTGGTAGGCGTAGACCGGAACCGCGAAATGCTCCTTCACCAGCCGGACGATGTCGAGATAGGGAAGCCCCGGCTTGACCATCACGCTGTCAGCGCCCTCGGCGAGGTCCTGGGCCACTTCACGCAGCGCCTCCTCAGCATTGGCAGGGTCCATCTGATAGGTCTTCTTGTCGCCCTTCAGGAGCCCGCGCGAGCCGACGGCGTCGCGAAACGGACCATAGAAGGCCGAGGCATATTTGGCGGCGTAGCTCATGATCTGGATATTGCCGAAGCCCTCCGCTTCGAGCGCTCTGCGGATCGCGCCGACGCGGCCGTCCATCATGTCGCTGGGTGCGATGATGTCGGCGCCTGCGCGCGCCTGGTTGAGGGCCTGCCCAACCAGCACTTCGACCGTCGGGTCGTTGACCACATAGCCCGCGTCATCGAGCAGCCCGTCCTGTCCGTGGCTGGTATAGGGGTCGAGCGCGACGTCGGTAAGGACGCCGATCGCGTCGCCCAGCGCATCCTTGATTGCCGCGGTCGCGCGGCACATCAGATTGTCGGGGTTCAGCGCCTCGGCGCCGTTCTCGCTGCGGCGATCTGCCTCGGTATAGGGAAAAAGTGCAAGACAGGGGATGCCGGCATCTACCGCATCCCGCGCGCGCTCGACGAGCAGATCGACCGACCAGCGCGACACGCCGGGAAGGCTCGCGACCGGCTCTTCGGTGCGCTCACCTGCGCAGACAAAGAGCGGCCAGATGAGATTGGCGGGCGAAATCTGCGTCTCGCGCACCATGGCGCGGCTCCAGCCCGTGCGGCGGATGCGGCGAAGGCGCAGGTCGGGGAATGCGGCGTGAGTCATCGCGCGTGCATAGCCGCGCTTTGCCGGCAGTGAAAAGGGATATTGGTCGCCGGATCATCCGCGCTTGCGGGGGCGATGATCGACTAAATCCCCCCGCCGGCCCGTTTCGACGCCACGTCGGCGAGGCTCCCGAGTTTGGGCCCTTCGATCTGCCTCGGCGCGATCGGCGTCAGCGCCGCGCCAGGGGCTACGTCGGTGAGCTGGCGGATGCGCGCGCGGAAATCGGCGAGCTCCTTGCCTTCGAGCTGCGCCCTGGTGACGAAGCTTACCGATGCGGGATTCACCGCATGACCGTTGCGGTAGAGCTCATAGTGAAGGTGCGGCCCCGTCGACAGGCCAGTACTGCCAATATAACCGATCACCTGTCCGCGGCGGACATGTTGGCCCGCGCGCACCGCGATACGGCTCATGTGGCCATAGCCGGTGCCAAGGCCGCCGCCGTGATTGAGCTTCACATAATTGCCGTAACCCCGGTTACGGCCCGCCGTGGTGACGACGCCGTCACTCACGGCATAGATGGGCGCGCCGTATCCGCCGCCGAAATCGATGCCGCTGTGCATGCGCCGGTATCCGAGGATCGGGTGCCGGCGCATGCCGAAGGACGAGGTGACGCGGCCGTGCGTCGGACGCACCATGCCGCCGCGCTGCTGCCCGACACCCGAGGCCTCGAACCACTGCCTTCGCCCTTCCTTGGTCCATTCGAGCATCGACAGTTTCGGCTTCCCGCCGCGCCAAAGCCCTGCGTAAAGCAGCTTGCCGCTCTCGCTCTCCCCGGTCTCGGCGCGCCGATGCTCGACGATGATGTCATATTCGTCTGAGGCGCGGATCGCCCTTACCGGCATCTCGCGGCTGATGACGCGCAAATAGGACTGAATCGCCTCCGGCGGCGCGCCCGCGGCGCGGGCCGAGCGATAGAGGCTGTCTCCCACACGGCCGCGGATACGCAGCGGCGTCGCGTCGACCGCGATCGGAATGCGGCGCATCACCAGCCGGTCGCCCTCCCGTTCCATTTCGATCCGCAGATCGAAGCGCGCGCGCATCGCGAGCGCCTCGACGGGGCGTGGCATGGTCCGCATCGCGCGGCGGCCGAGGATCAGGTCGATGCGTGTCCCAGGTGCAATATCGGCGAGCGGCACCGCGCTCGCCACCTGGCTGGCCAGCGCCTGCGCCTCGGTGCTGCCCACGCCCGAACGTTCGAGCAGACGGGCAAAGCTGTCTCCCCTGCCTAGCGTCGCGGTGAGCTCGATTTGCGGCCGCTCGGGGGTCTGGGCAAGCGGGCGAACCGCATCGGTCGCGGCCATGTGGCGGCCGGTGTCGGCGCCGAGCGCGAGCGGCACGATCATCTGCGCGCGCGCTTCGTTGAAATCGGCGGCGTCGAGGACGGGCGCTCCGCCCACGCCGAGCGGCTGGATTCCGGGGAAGGTCGCGATCGCGCTGCCGCAAAGCAGCGCAAGCGTGGCGAAACCTCGCCACCATTCGGCCGATCCGATATCGGCGCCGAGGTCGGGGACGAGATCGAGCTGGGCGAGCCGCTCGCGCCATGTCAGCGGCGGCTCGGCGCCGCCATGTCCCTTTTGCAGGGGAAGCGCCTGCGACAACGCGAGCGCGGCGGCGTTGCCGGACATCCCCGCGATGGGCTCATGGCGCTGAAACAAGATATTACCCCCGCTCGACGGCGCTGCCCTTTCGCAGCGGCCATCGATGAAAATTCTGCGCCGGTTTTTGTAAATAAAGGCCGTTAAAGTCAATTTAACGGGGGTTATGGCGCCTGCCGCTGCGGCGAACCGTGGCGCGGGCACGTTGATGCGCAGGAGCGCGACTTCTGGGCTCATGTTCGGAAAAAGGCTGCCCTCCGTGCGATCGACGGTTGCGCCGCCGGGCCGCCCATGCCAGCATCACGCGACAAGAATATGCCATCTCCCTCGTCCCATCCGGTCAAGGCCGTCCTTGGCCCCACCAACACCGGCAAAACCCATTTGGCGGTCGAGCGCCTGACCGCCCATGCGAGCGGCATGATGGGCTTCCCGTTGCGCCTGCTTGCACGCGAGGTTTATGACCGCGTTGTCGCGATCAAGGGCGCTGGCCAGGTCGGACTTGTCACGGGGGAAGAGCGAATCATGCCCGCGGGCGCGCGCTATCTGCTCGGGACGATGGAAGCGCTGCCTGTCGAACGCGACGTCGCCTTCGTCGGCATCGACGAGGCGCAACTGGGCGCCGACCCCGAGCGCGGACATGTTTTCACCGACCGGATGCTGCGGGCTCGAGGGCGCGAGGAAACGATGATCCTGGGATCGGCGAGCATTACCGGGCTCGTTCGCGATCTGGTGCCCGAGGCCGAGATCATCACCCGCCCCCGCTTCTCGACGCTCAGCTACGCCGGGCCGATGAAGCTTTCGCGGCTACCCAAGCGATCGGCGATCGTCGCCTTTTCTGCCGATGAAGTCTATGCGATCGCCGAGATGCTGCGCCGCTTTGCAGGGGGCGCGGCGGTGGTGATGGGCGCGCTCAGTCCCCGAACGCGCAACGCCCAGGTCGCAATGTTCGAGGCGGGCGAGGTCGACTATCTCGTCGCGACCGATGCGATCGGCATGGGCCTCAACCTCGATGTCACTCACGTCGCCTTTGCGAGCCTGCAGAAATTCGACGGCCGCCGCGTCCGCCGGCTGACGATCGCCGAGATGGCCCAGATCGCGGGCCGCGCGGGGCGGCACCAGCAGGACGGGAGCTTCGGCACCATCGGCCTGCCGCAGGGCGGCATGATGCCCGAGGAAATCGCCGCGATCGAGGGACATCATTTCCCACCGCTGGCGAGCCTGTTCTGGCGCGAGCCCAGCCCTCGCTTCGACTCGCTCGACCGGCTGATAGCGGACCTCGGCCGCCCGCCAGCCCATCCGGCGCTGCGCGCGGCACCCGAGGCGGTCGACCTTGCGGTGCTGAAGCACCTTGCGGGCGACATCGAAGTTATCGCGCGCGCCAACGATACGGAGGCAGTCGCACGGCTATGGGATGCATGCGGCCTCCCCGATTTTGAACAGTTGGGCCCGGAGCACCACAGCCGCACGGTGTTGAAGCTCTGGCAGTGGCGGACAAGCGGCAACGGGATGATTGACCCCGACTGGTTCGCGCGGCGGCTGGCACGGCTCGACGATGTGGAGGGTGATATCGATCAGCTTGCGAGCCGCATTGCCGCAGTACGCACGCTCTGCTTCATCGCGCAGCGCGGCGACTGGATCGCGGACGCGGCAGGCTGGACAGCGCAGACGCAGGATCTCGAGACGCGCCTGTCCGACGCGCTGCATGCCGCGCTGGCGCAGCGCTTTGTCGACCGCCGGCTTGCGCTTCTCATTCGCGATGCCGGGCAGCGTCACACCGCGCTGCCGGTCGCGGTTGGCGCCGACGGCACAGTTGCAGTCGACGGCGAGCCGATCGGGACCCTCGCCGGATTCCAGTTCAAGGTCGATGCGCAGGCGCGGGCGAGCGATCACCGGTTGCTGCTCGCGGCCGCGGAGAAACATCTGCGGGGCGAACTCGCGCGGCGCGCGGCCGCGCTTGCCGAAGGCGATGGGAGCGCGCTGACGCTGATCAGCGAAGCGGGCGCCCCGCCACGGATTGCGTGGCATGGCGACGTCATCGCGACGCTCGCCAAGGGCACAACGCTCGTTCAGCCCGCGATTCTCCTGGAACCGGCGCTACGCCGGCTCGAGCCGCCCCAGGTGCAGGCGATCGCCGAGCGACTGCAGACCTTCGTCGCTGAACAGCTCGCGCGCCACGCGGCACCGCTCGCCGCCATGGGCGCGGCGGCGAGCGACCTGTTCACGCCGCCGCGCGTCCGCGCCTTGCTCGCGGCCATGGCTGACGGCAGCGGACTCGTCGAACGCGCCGTCGTCGATGAACAGCTCACCGCGATGAGCGCCGAGGAGCGGCCTCAACTTCGCAAGCTCGGCCTGACCATCGGCTCGCTCGACATCTTTCATCCGCAGCTCCTGAAACCCGAAGCGGTGCGTTGGCGCGCCGCGCTTGCGGCCGCGCAGCAGGGCAGCGCGATGCCCGAACTTCCTCCCCATGGCGCAGTCATCCAGAAGCACGGCAGCCCCGAGGGCTTGCGCCTCGCCGGCTTTCGGCGCTGCGCGACGGGATGGCTGCGCATCGACATGGCCGAAAAGCTCGCGCGCCAGGCCCATGCCGCGCGGATGCAGGCCGCCGCGCCGCCGACCGCGCCCATTGCCGGCGGCGAGCCGCACCACGACAACGACGCGCCCGAGGAAAGCGAAGCCCAGGCCGAAGCGCTACCGGGCTTCGCGATCGACCCCGCGCTCGCCACCTCGCTTGGTCTTGATGCCGACGCGCGGCGTGCGCTGCTCGGCAGCTTCGGATTCCGCAGCGTCGGCGATCCTGCGCTCGAGCGCTGGCGCTGGCTCGGGCGGCGCAGCGGCGAAAAGCGGCGCAGTCCCCGTCATCGTCGCAAGGGCGCAGAGCCGCGCCCGGGCGCGCCCAAAACGCAGGTGCCGCGCTCCGAGAAGGCTCCCCGCGCGAAAAAAGGCAAAAGCGGCAAGGCTCCCCACACGGGCTCGCGGGCCGCGCGCGGCGACCGCACAGCGCGGCGGGGCCCCTCGCCCCACAGTCCCTTCGCGGGACTGGCAGACCTGCTTGCAGGCGCCCGGGAGGATTGATGGCGAGCCCTGGCGCGGCAGGAAGCATGAGGCTCGACAAGCTGCTGTGGTATTTGCGCTTTGCGCGCTCGCGCAGCCTTGCCCAGGCTCTGATAGCAGCGGGACATATCCGCCTTGATGGCCGGCGCGTAACGCGCGCGTCGTGCGCCGTGCACGCAGGCCAGACGCTCGTCCTTCCGGTTGGTGAACGGATCGAGGTGCTGCGCCTCCTCTCGCTTCCCGGACGGCGGGGCCCCGCGAGCGAAGCGCAGGCGCATTATCTGCGACTTGGCCCCGAGACCCCTTCGCCCCCCAGCGCGGCTATCAGCGGCGAAGGAAAAGCTGTTAGCCGCGACGCCTCCGACGAGCCTATGGAGTGAAAGTGATTCGCAACTGCCCGAAAGCGTTGACGCGCCGCCGCCACGCGGCATAGAGGCGGGGAATCAGTACAGTCGAACGGCGCCGGCGCGCCGCGATAAGGGAGCCGTTACCCATGACCTACGTCGTCACCGACGCCTGCATCCGCTGCAAATATATGGACTGCGTCGAGGTCTGTCCGGTCGACTGTTTCTATGAGGGCGAGAATATGCTCGTCATCAACCCCAACGAGTGCATCGACTGCGGCGTCTGCGAACCCGAATGCCCGGCCGAGGCAATCTTGCCCGACACCGAAAGCGGGCTCGAGAAATGGCTCGAGGTCAACAGCAAGTTCAGCGCCGAATGGCCGAACATCACGACCAAGAAGGACAGCCCCGCCGACGCCGATGAATATAAGGGCGTCGATGGGAAATTTGAAAAATTCTTCTCTCCCGAGCCTGGCGAGGGCGATTGATTCTCAGCCGATGTGAAAAGGTGGATCGGGGCGGGTGCTTCCCGCCCTTTTCTGTTTGAGGCAGCCGCGGCGATTTTGCCCCCTTGAAACGCTGGGCATTGCCGCCGATGTAAAGCGTGGAAGGGCCACCCGCCGGTTTTGGACCGGACAGCCCGGCAAATATAAGGACAGAATTCCAATGATCGATCCGCTCGCCGCCCTTGTTCCCGTTGTCGTCGAACAGACGAGCCGCGGCGAACGCAGCTTTGACATCTTTTCCCGTCTGCTGCGCGAAAGGATCGTCTTCGTGACCGGCGAGGTGGAAGACCAGATGGCCTCGCTGATCGTCGCCCAGCTTTTGTTCCTCGAATCGGAAAATCCGAAAAAGGACATTTATATGTACATCAACTCGCCGGGCGGCGTCGTCACGGCGGGCATGGCGATCCACGATACGATGCAATATATCCGCCCGCGCGTCGGTACGGTATGTATCGGCCAGGCAGCGTCGATGGGCAGCTTCCTGCTTGCAGCCGGCGAGCCCGGCATGCGCGTTGCGCTGGCGAACGCGCGTGTGATGGTGCACCAGCCCTCGGGCGGCGCGCGCGGCATGGCATCGGACATCGAGATTCAGGCCAAGGAAATTCTGCGCATTCGCAAGCGGATGAACGATCTCTATGTGAAATATACCGGCAAGTCTCTGAAAGAGATCGAGAAAGCGATGGATCGCGACACTTTCCTCGAGGCTGACGAGGCCAAGGAATTCGGCATCGTCGACCAGGTATTCGACCGCCGTCCCGGCATGCCCGACGCGGAGACTCCGAGCGAGCTGAGCGAAGGCCCCACGCCCTGATCGGTGGACGCGACAAGATTGCGGTAACCGCGTTTCTTGACGCGTCTTTCGCCGCCCTGCCCCATGATGGGATCCGGGTCGGAACATTGTCTGCAAGTCAGCCAATTGCCATATTGTAATTGGATGGACGGGGGCTAGGATATAGGCGCTGGCGCTCATTTCGGCGTCGGCCAAAGGAAGTTTTATGACGAAATTGAGCGGCTCGGACAGCAAGAGCACTCTCTACTGCTCCTTCTGCGGCAAGTCGCAGCACGAAGTCCGCAAGCTGATTGCCGGGCCGACCGTGTTCATCTGCGACGAATGCGTCGAGCTGTGCAACGACATCATCCGCGAAGAGATCAAGGGCGCAGTCGCCGCGCGCAAGGATGGCGCGGTGCCGACGCCGCTGGAAATCTGCCAGCATCTCGACGCCTATGTGATCGGACAGAACACGGCCAAGCGCGTCCTGTCGGTCGCGGTGCACAACCATTACAAGCGGCTCGCCAACTCGGGGCGCGGCGATGATGTCGAGCTTGCCAAATCCAACATTCTGCTCGTCGGCCCGACGGGCAGCGGCAAGACGCTGCTCGCGCAGACGCTCGCGCGCTTTCTCGACGTGCCCTTCACCATGGCCGACGCGACGACGCTCACCGAAGCGGGCTATGTCGGCGAAGATGTCGAGAATATCATCCTCAAGCTGCTCCAGGCCTCTGACTATAATGTCGAAAAGGCGCAGCGCGGCATCGTCTATATCGACGAGATCGACAAGATCAGCCGCAAGGCCGAAAATCCCTCGATAACCCGCGACGTGTCGGGCGAGGGCGTGCAGCAGGCGCTTTTGAAGCTGATGGAAGGCACGACCGCGAGCGTTCCCCCGCAGGGCGGCCGCAAGCATCCGCAACAGGAATTTCTGCAGGTCGACACGACGAACATCCTCTTCATCGCGGGCGGCGCCTTTGCCGGCCTCGAAAAGATCATCGGCGACCGCCTGCAGGGCAAGTCGATCGGCTTCGGCGCGCATGTCGCGGGGCCTGACGAGCGCCGCGCGGGCGAAGTGCTGAAGCAGATCGAGCCTGAGGATCTTCTCAAATTCGGTCTGATCCCCGAATTCGTCGGGCGCTTGCCCGTCATCGCGACGCTCGAGGATCTCGACGTTGACGCGCTGGTCAAGATTCTGGGCGAGCCCAAGAATGCGCTGGTGAAGCAGTACAAGAAGCTTTTCGACCTCGAGGAGGTCGCGCTGACCTTTACCGACGACGCGCTGGTCGCGGTCGCCAAGAAGGCGATCGAACGCAAAACGGGTGCGCGCGGTCTTCGCTCGATCGTCGAGGCGATCCTGCTCGACACCATGTTCGATCTACCCGACCTCACCGACGTGGTCGAGATCGTCGTCGACAAGGATGTCGTCGAGGGTCGCAAGCAGCCGGTGCGCGTCTATGCCGACAAGGCGAAGGAAGCCGGCGACGCCGCCTGAACGGGACGGCGCGCTGAGGAAGAGCTGCCTCACCCGCTTATCTGACCCTCGAACGAGGGAATGGGGGTTAGGCCGAGTCGCCCTGGCGCAATGTTGCATTGCAGCAACAGTTGCCGAAAAAACGCCCCCTTCGGCGGATAGCTTCCCCGTCATTGTAACGGAAAAACCGCGCTTTTCCGCCGCGTCCTGTTCGCGGGAGGCCAGCGGCGGGGTTGCACTGTCACAATCATGCCATAGAGGGGCGTCAGGGGCCCGGCCAGGTTATCGCGTGCCTGTTGCACGCTACGGCCAGCCATCCACCAAGGGGACATTCTGAAATGAAATTTCGTCATTCGCTCGCCGCTAGCTGCGCGCTGCTTCCCGTCGCGTTGCTTTCCTCGCCCGCCTTTGCACAGTCGACGGGTTCGCAGGACTTCGAAAACGAGATCGTCGTCACCGGTTCGCGTGCGAACCAGGGCGTGGCGGGCGTTGTCGCGCCCGACACGACCAAGGCGAAGGCCGTTCTGACGCAGGAATTCATCGCGCATCAGGCGCCGGGCCAGACCGTCAACGACATCATCAATCAGCTTCCTGGCGTCAGCTTCCAGAACAACGACCCGTTTGGATCGGCCGGCGGCAAGATGACGATCCGCGGCTTCGACAATACCCGCATCAACCAGACGTTCGACGGTATTCCGCTCAACGACTCGGGTAACTATGCGCTCTACTCGAACCAGCAGCTCGACCCCGAGCTGATCGAACAGGTGAACGTCAACCTGGGTTCGACCGACGTCGACAGCCCGACCGCCGCGGCTTCGGGTTCCACCGTCAACTACCGCACCCGCAACCCGGGCGAGGAGTTTGGCGTCAAGCTGGTCGGTTCGGCCGGCGACTTCAGCTTCTTCCGCGTCTTCGGAATGGTGGACACCGGCGTCTTCACCCCCTGGGGTACGCGCGCCTTTTTCTCCGCCAGCAGCGCGACCAACGATACGGTATTCGGCAATGTCGATCTGCCCGGTGTCCCGTCGCACAAGGGGCAGATTAACAAGCAGCAGTATAATGCCAAAATCTATCAGCCGATCGGCGACAATGGCGACTTCGTCGCGATCTCGGGCCATTACAACCAGAACCGCAACAACTTCTTCGGTTCGGTCGCGCTGCGCAATGACCGCGACGTTCCGGCTGGCTTCCCGCAGACGAAAGACGAACGCGATTACGGGATCGCGCGCTGCCAGATCAACACGGTAGCGACTCCGGGCGTTCGTGACACGGCTAACAGCTGCGGTTCGACCTTCGACGAACGCTTCAACCCGTCGAACACCGGCAACATCCGCATCAACTCGCGCTTCACCCTGTCGGACGGCCTCGTGCTGACGATTGACCCGAGCTATCAATATGTGAAGGCGAACGGCGGCGGCACCGCGACCGGAAACGAAGGTTTCCGCGACGTCGATCCTGGAGCGGGCGTCTCGCTGCAGACCGGCTACATGTCGGGCTCGCCCTATTATGGCCGCGATCTCAATGGCGATGGCGACATTCTCGACACCGTCCGCGTCCTGGCGCCCAGCCAAACGCAGACCGACCGCATTGGCGTCATCGCCGGCCTCCGTTACGAGCTCGATGACAGCAATACCTTCCGCGTCTTCTATAGCTTCGATCGCGCCAGCCACCGCCAGACCGGTCAGACGGGCTTCCTCAAGCTCGATGGCTCGCCGATCGACGTCTTCCCGGTCAACGATCCGCTGACCGATGTCGACGGCCATGTCCTGCAAAAGCGCGACCGCAAGTCGATCGCCATGCTGAACATGTTCGGCGGTGAATATCGCGGCGAGTTCGGCGCGCTGACCATTCAGGTCGGCGGTGCATACAAGATGTTCAAGCGCGACCTGACAAATTATTGCGCCACCTCAAGCGTGACCGGCTTTGTCGAATGCTTCGGCACCAACACCGACGGCCTCGAAGCCTGGCTCGCAGCCAACCCGACCCAGACGGTCGCGGGTGTGACCTTTGATACGCAGGGCCCGCAGCGCCGCGTTCGCAAATACAACAAGTTCACGCCGAACGTCGGCCTGACCTATGACCTGACCGATGCTTTCAGCATCTTTGCCAACTATTCGAAGGGCGTTCAGGTCCCCGGCACCGACAACCTCTACAACGCCTTCTACTTCCCGGCGAACACGCCGTCGGCGAATCCGGCCCCGGAAACGACCGACAATTTCGACGCGGGTGTGCGCTACAGCAGCAGCCAGATCCAGGCGCAGGTTGGACTGTGGTACACGATCTTCAATGATCGTCTCGCCTCCTCGTTTGACCCTGAGACTGAACGCAACGTCTATCGCAACCTCGGTCGCGTGGACAAATATGGCATCGACGGCAGCATCTCCTATCGTCCGATTCCCGAATTCTCGATCTATGCTTTCGGTTCGTACCTGAAGTCGAAGATCAAGGACGACGTGCTGAACGGCATCGACGGCAACGGCGACCCGATCTATGCGCCGACCGCTGGCAAACGCGAATCGGGTGCGCCGGTCTACACCTTCGGCGGCCGCGTCCAGGGCGAGCTGGGCCCGATCCAGCTCGGCGCGCAGGTCAAGCGGACCGGTCCGCGCTATGTGAACGACCAGAATCTCCCGCTGACGATCGGCGGAGTGGATGTCTATGGCGCGAAGACGCCGGCTTATACGCTGGTCGATCTTGACGCGCGCCTTGGGCTCGAATGGGCGGGTCTCGGCGACAAGACCTACTTCCAGTTCAACGTCTCCAATCTGTTCGACAAGCTCTATGTCGGCGGTTTCGACGGTCAGCTGGCGACCAACTCGGCCCCCTTCGTGCAGATCGGCGCGCCGCGCACGTTCATCGGCTCGATCGTCGTCGGCTTCTAAGCCGCGGCCTCACCGAAAAGATCAGGGCGCGGGAGGCAGCTCCCGCGCCCTTTTTTTTCTGCACGGCACGGCCGGCTGCTCGGCGGGGTTGCGGAGGCTCGCTCCCTGCGACTCCCCCTACACCGTCCCCTCTTCCTTCTCCGCCTGCTGACGCGCCCACATGTCGGCGTAGAGGCCGCGCATGGCGAGCAGCTGTTCGTGCGTACCCGTTTCGGCGACCCGGCCCCTTTCCAGCACGATGATCCGGTCGGCATTCACCACCGTCGACAGGCGATGCGCGATCACCAGCGTCGTGCGCCGCTCCGCGATGCGCTCGAGCGTCGCCTGGATCGCCGCCTCGGTGCGGCTGTCGAGCGCGCTCGTTGCTTCATCGAGGATCAGGATCGGCGGGTTTTTGAGGAGTGTCCGTGCGATCGCGACGCGCTGCTTCTCGCCCCCCGACAGCTTGAGCCCGCGCTCGCCGACCTCGGTCTCATAGCCTTGCGGCAGGAGCGCAATGAAGCCGTCGATCGCAGCGCCCTCCGCCGCCGCAGTAATCTCGTCGACGCTCGCATCGGCGCAGCCATAGGCGATGTTGTAGCCGATGGAATCGTTGAACAGCACCGTATCCTGCGGAACGATACCGATCCCCGCGCGCAGGCTTGCCTGCGTCACCGCCTTGATGTCCTGCCCGTCGATCAGGATCCGCCCGCCCTGCGGGTCATAAAAGCGAAAGAGCAGCCGCGCGATCGTCGACTTGCCTGCCCCCGAGGGTCCGACGATCGCCAGCGTCTCGCCCGCGCCCACCGCAAAGCTCACGCCGTTCAGGATCGTCCGGTCGCTCTCATAGCCGAAGACCACATTCTCGAAAATCACCGCGCCGCCATTGATAGCCAGCGGCGGGGCGCCCTCGGCATCACGGATTTCGGGCGGCGTGTCGATCAGGCGGAACATCGCCTCCATATCGATCAGCCCCTGGCGGATGATCCGGTACACCATGCCGAGCATATCGAGCGGGCGGAAAAGCTGGGCGAGCAGCGTGTTCACCAGCACGACGTCGCCGACCGCGAACTGCCCCTTCGACCAGCCCCACACTGTATAGGCCATAGCCCCCGCCATCGCGGCGTTGGTGATCAGGCTCTGCCCGATGTTGAGCCAGGCGAGGCTGTTCTCGCTCTTCACCGCGGCACGTGCATATTGGTCGGCGACGTCGCGATAGCGCGCCGCCTCGCGCTCCTCGGCGCCAAAATATTTGACTGTCTCGTAATTGAGCAGGCTGTCGACACTGCGCCCGACGGTCAGTGTGTCGAGGTCGTTCATCCGGGTGCGCAGCGCGTTGCGCCAGTCGGTCACGCGCCGCGTAAAGCCGATGTAGACGACCACCATCAGCGCCGTCGCACCCGCGAGTCCCAGGCTGAACTTGCTCCAGAAGATGACCAATACCGCGACCAGTTCGATCAGTGTCGGCGCGATATTGAACAGGAGGAAATAGAGCATCGTATCGATGCTCTTGGTCCCCCGCTCGATCACCTTCGTAACCTCGCCCGTTCGGCGCGCGAGATGAAACCGCAGGCTCAGGGCATGGAGGTGCGTGAAGGTCGCGATTGCCAGCTCGCGCGTCGCGTCCTGACCGACGCGCTCGAACACGACATTGCGCAGATTATCGAACAGCACCCCGGCAAAGCGCGCGCCGGCATAGGCGAGCACGAGGCCGATCGCGAGCGCGGCGCCTTCCTCCATCCCGGGCGCCATGCGGTCGATCGCAGCGCCATAGAGAAAACCCATTGAAAGCTGCACGCCCTTCGACGCGAGCACGATCGTTGCAGCGAGGATGATGCGGATCTTGTGCTCGCGGTGCCCGGCCGGCCACAGATAGGGCAGGAAACGCTTCAGCGTCGCCAGAACAGGCGGTTCGCGTGCCGCATCGGCGGAAGTGGAGGTGTCGGGCGGCATGGAGACGCCATGTAGGAGCTGAGGAGCCGAACGCCAAGCCGGCGCGGTCAAACAGGACCGCGCTTGACCTTAGGAGCGCACCCGGCGCCGGGTAGGCTGCATGGATTATGGTATGTCGGCCGACGCGTGGATGCCGGCCGCCTACCGCCTCTCGCGCTTGCCCGCGTGCCGCAGAATGCGATCGATCAGCCGCCGCGCCTCCGCATCGGGTCCGGCAAGGACAGGCGGTTGGGGATGAGGAGCCTGGCGGCGGCCAAAGCTCGGACGGCGGGGCGGGACAAGGGGAGCGAACAGACGCATGAGGGGCAAACCTCGCTAAGCGGCGTCGCCCCCCGGCCCGCCGCGGTGAATCTGGTCCCTGCCGCGATATTCAGAGCGCATGGTTTCGTCCCGGTTTAACGGATTGGTTACCGCTCTATTGCCGCTATTGGCTCGTGCGCTGCGGTACGGTGAACGTGCCCGTCACCCGCCCGCCGGTGCCGCCTTGCACGGGATTTCCATCGGGTCCGCGCGCCGCGCCGCGCCCATCGACGGTAGCGCGCCCTGAATTGAGGTCGATCACCATCCGCCCGCCCGACAGGCGGTTCGCTCCCTGGCGCAGCTCGACATTGCCGACCATGGTGATCAAGCGCCGCTCCAGGTCATAAATGGCGACGTTTCCCTTCGCGGTCTCGTCACCCTTGGTCACGGTAACCCCGCCCGAGGCGTCGAGCCTGTTGACGTCAGTGCCCCCCGCACGGGTGTAGGCCACGGTCATTCGCTGCGCGGTCAGGGTCATCCCCGCCTGTGTCACCCGCACATTGCCCGAGATAACGACGCGGTCGGACCGGTCCTGCACCTCGATAACATTGGCGGCAAAATCCACAGGCGCATTACTGTTGTGATTGGCGAGCGCCTGGGCATGGGCCGGCGCGCCGCCGCCCGTGGCGAGGATCGCAAGGCTGGTCGCCGCGAAGCTGGCGCCTGCGAGCGCCAGGCTCTTCCAGCCAAAGGCGCGCGGCGCGGGTGGGCGGTTCATCTGATCACTCCCTGATTGATCCGCAGCCGCGCATTGCCCGACAGGCGCACAATCCGCGTATCGAGGTCGGCATAAAGCTGGTTGGCCGAAAATTGCCCGATGTTCAACGCACCTTGGACTCCGCTGCTGCCCGCGAGGCTGCGATTCTTGAGGTCGAACGCCACGCCGTCGGCAACGATGCGATAGCCGTCGGCGCTTTTCACCAGCACTTCGCCAGGGACAAGGACCTTTTCAGTGTCCATGTTGTAAAGGCTCTGCTTGGCCGCGATCGTCGCCGGGCCGTCCTCGAGCCGGATCGCACCCGACAGGTCCGTCATCCGCACGATCGGCTCGGCGCTTGATTTCTGCACCGCGCTTCCCGCGATCAGCGCGAAAGGCTGGCCCTTGCCATCCTGGCCCCGATATTCGGCGCGGGTGACGCGCATCCGCTCCTTCGCGACCTCGACCTTGTCCTTCGCGAGCAGAAAGCTCACCTCGCTGCGCTGCGTAAATGGGGAAAAGACGAGCACCGCGGCCACCACCCCGATAACGAGCGGCAAGCCCACGCGCAGGATACGCACGACCCTGTCGTGGCTCGACCCCTTGGCCGCCCACAATTGCCGCATCGTCCGGTCGAGTTCGGCACGTTCGGACATCGTCGCTTTCCGGTTCGCTCCCTAGCTGTGCGAGAAAATATCGACCTCGGGCCAGCCCGCAAGGTCGAGCGCGGCGCGCGTCGGCAGGAAATCGAAGCAGGCTTGCGCCAGATGCGTGCGGCCTTCGCGCGCGAGCCGCGCATCAAGCACCTCCTTCATCGCGTGGAGGAAGCGCACATCGCTCGCGGCATAATCGCGCTGCGCCTCGCTCAGGACCGCAGCGCCCCAGTCGCTCGACTGCTGCTGCTTCGACACTTCCTGGCCGAGCAGTTCGCGGACGAGTTCCTTGAGCCCGTGGCGGTCGGTGTAGGTGCGCACCAGCTTCGAGGCGATCTTCGTGCAGTAGACGGGTGCAGTGACGACCCCGAGCGCATGCTGGAGCGCAGCAATGTCGAATCGCGCGAAATGAAAAAGCTTCAGCCGCTCTGGGTCGGTCAGGATGGCTTTGAGCACCGGCGCGTCATAAGCGCTGCCAGGACCGAAGCGGACGAGATGCTCGTCGCCCGTTCCGTCACTGATCTGGACGAGACACAGCCGGTCGCGCAGCGGGTTCAAACCCATTGTTTCGGTGTCGATCGCGACCGGGCCCGGCCCCAATACGCCTTCGGGCAGGTCCTCTTCGTGAAAATATACGCTCATCGCCTCGCCTTAGAGCCTGTTGCCCCGCCGCTCAATGACTGGTTTTCCCCAACAGCGAGGAACGGCGTCGCGCCACGTTCAAGCGTGGCAAAGACGCCACAGTATCCTTGAATTTTCTGTTCGCAGAAGCCGCCCTTATAGGTTATATATTGCGCCCTTGGTGGCACGGGGCGAGTCTGTGCCTGTGGTGAACTGCGTCCCCGTCCGGCGCAAGGAGCCGGTTCAATAGGGCGTGGACGAACCGAAAGCGACTACTAAGCAATGAGTTTCAACAAGGATCGCCGTGGCCATCGGGGACGCGGTAAGCGCGATGATTTCGGAAATTTCGACAGCTTCGAACCGTCGCCTTACGGCGGCGATAGCTTCGGCGGCCCGCGCGGCGGTTATGGCGACCGCAGCGGCGGCTATAGCGACCGCGGGGGCTTCGGCGGTGATCGTGGCGGCTTCGGCGGCGGCGATCGCGGCGGCTTCGGCGGTGGACGCGGCGGCGGCATGCCGGCGCAGGTTGTCGGCGAGGGCCAGGGCACGGTCAAATTCTTCAATCCCTCGAAGGGCTTCGGCTTCGTCGCCCGCGACGATGGCGGCGAAGATGTGTTCGTGCATATCAGCGCAGTCGAGCAGGCCGGTCTGCAGGGCCTTGCCTCGGGGCAGCCGCTTGCCTTCACGCTCGTCGAACGCAACGGCAAGGTGTCGGCGATCGACCTCAAGATCGAAGGCGAACCGCTACCGGTCGAGGACTTCTCGCCGCGTCAGCGCGAGGATCGCCCCGGCGGTGCGCGCGGCCGGCGTCAGCTGACCGGCGAGCGCACTTCGGGCACAGTCAAATTCTTCAACACGACGAAGGGCTTCGGCTTCATTGCGCGCGACGATGGGCAGGCGGACGCCTTTGTCCACATCAGCGCGGTGCAGCGCGCCGGCATGGCGGGCCTCGAAGAGGGCGACCGCGTTGCCTTTGACATCGAGGTCGACGACCGCGGCAAATTCGCGGCGGTGAACCTTCAGCCCGCGAGCGATTGAGCCCGCGGCGCCAGCGACAAGACGAAG
Source organism: Sphingopyxis flava (assembly GCF_900168005.1). Lineage (GTDB taxonomy): Bacteria > Pseudomonadota > Alphaproteobacteria > Sphingomonadales > Sphingomonadaceae > Sphingopyxis > Sphingopyxis flava. The sequence continues at coordinate 83,544 of NZ_FUYP01000008.1, read as the reverse complement.
GGCGGTCCTGCGGGGCCGCCCTTTTTCGTTGGGACAGCGGCTCGGCCGGGCACCCGGCCGCGCGGTCAGCTCGAGAGGCGGCGGGCGGTATCCTGAACCAGCGCGATCATGTTGGGCACGCCCTGGGTGCGGTTCGACGAAAGCTGGCGTGTAAGCTCAAAGGGGGCGAGCGCGGCGGCGATGTCCATGCCGGCGACTTCGGACGCGGGCTTGTCCTGCACCGCGGCGAGGACCAGCGCGACAATGCCCTTGGTGATCGCGGCATTGCTGTCGGCGAGAAAGTGGAGCCGGCCATCGTCGCGCGGCACCGGATAGACCCAGACGCTCGCCGAGCAGCCCCGCACCAGCGTCGCGTCGGTCTTGAGCGCATCGGGCATCGGTTCGAGCTCGCGCCCCAGTTCGATCAGGAGGCGATAGCGATCGTCGCCGTCGAGGAAATCATATTCGTCGAAAATGTCGGAGAGGCTGCGCATAGGCGCGGCAGTGGCAGATTTGACGTCCGGTGGGAAGATAGCCCCGGCATTTCGCGATGCGGGCTGGACGAAGGCGCGGCAGGCGGTGGACAGAGCGGCTGGCTGCCGGCGCCTCGCCTTCGCCTGGTACGGACGATCCTGCGAGCTCCTAAAGATCTACGCCAGCAGCGATGGCCTCAAGCTTGCGCAGCCGTTCCTTAAGGTCGGCGATCTCGATGCGCGATCCGGCATGCTGTGTGCTCGCCTCCTGCGCCGGGGCGCGGCCCGCGGCGAGTTCCTCGCGCTTGAGCTGGATCCAGTCGCGCCAGCCGCGCAGCGCGACAAGGCTGATGATGGTGAGCGCGCTCAGCGCAATCGCGGCAGTGATGAGATTTATGCTGATGTCGGACGTTATGGCGGCCATGGGTCGGCTCCTTCTTCGTCGCGTTACGGGAGAGACCGGTCGCGCAGTTTCTCGATCTCTTCGTCGAGGGTGGCGGCCCGGTTGTGATCGGTGGCGATGCGTTCGAGAACCTGGATGCGCTCCTTGAGCGCGCGGATCTCGGCCTGCAGCGCCTTGGTCTCGGCAGTGTCCTGGCCGACGAAATACTCGCCGCCGCGATGGTCGCGCCGCACGCCGTACTTCGCGCGGACGATGCTGCCGATCGTCACGATGAGGACGATGCCGATGACCATTTCAAAGGGGTTCATGGGGAAGATCCTTTCGCCTGATTCTTGTTGTTTTTCAGTTGAGCGGCGCGTCGCGCAGCCTTTCGATTTCGTCGGCGACGTCGATGCCCTTGTCGGTCACGATGCGTTCGAGGACGCGGACGCGTTCCTCAAGCCGCTGGGTCTGGGCCGCATATTGGGCCGCCCTTTCCGCGGCTTCATGGGTGATCGCCGTCAGTTGCCGTTCCTTGAATTTCAGGTGTCTCTTGTACATGTCGGCGGCGATGCCGAAGATCACCGGGATGCCGACGACGATGAAGAAGAAGCCGAGGACAAAGGTGCCGTTCATCGTCTATCTCCTCAGTTCGCCGGGCGCCGCAGCGCCTCGATTTCGCTCGCCACGCGGTGGCTTTCATCGGTCACGATGCGCTCGATCACCGCCAGCCGGTCCTTGACCGAGCCTAGCTCGGCGCGAAGCTGGGCATTTTCCTGGCTGAGCAGTTTGACGCGCTCGACCGTCTCGTCGCTGGTCTTGGGGTAAACCGCCTGCCCCCAGGCCCCGTCGAGCGGATAACCGTTCTTGATGCGAAGCCAGGTGGTGAAGACCCAGCCGCCGATCGCCACTACCGTGATGATTGTCACGATCGGGGCAATGGCGCCGATGACCGTCAATGCGTTCATATCCCATCCTCTCTCATAGCTCTCAACGCAGCCGTTCGATCTGGTCGGCGAGCTGGGCCGCGCCGCCGTTCGCTTCTGTCGCGATGCGCTCGAGCACCGAAATCCGGTCTTCGAGCCGCGTGATCTGGTCGGCTAGCTTGGCATTATCGCTTTCAAGAAGCGTGATTTTTCGATCAGTGTCGGGGGCGGTTCGATGAACCGTGCCGCCCCATTCATTCTCGACCGGATAGCCGTGCTTCGCGCGCATCCAAGTCGTCGCCATCCATCCGATCATCGACATGGCGACGATTGCGAGGATGAAGGCAGGGGCACCGATGCTCATGTCTCTTCTCCCTGACCCGCGCTTGCGCTCAGCGCAGCGCGTCGATCTCGTCGGCGAGGCGACGGTTGTGGCTGGTGTAATAAAGCTCGATGTCGGCGAGCCGGCGGTCGATGTCGCGGAAGCGCGAGCGGATGTCGCGTGTCGACGCGCTGGGGTTCGAGCGCACGCCCTGCCAGAATTTTGCTTCTTCATTCGAGCCATAGAGAGCGAAGGGTTTGGGCGTTCCCATCCAGGCGACCATCCAGTAGGCGATGAGCGTCCAGGGGAAGCCACCCATCAGCGTCAGGAGGACCGCGCCGACGCGAACCCAGAGGACATCGACGCCGCTATAGTCCGCGATCCCTGCGCACACGCCGCTCCATTTGGCGTTCTGCTTGTCGAGATAGAATTTCGTGCGGCTGGCAGACATCTCAGTTCCTCCTGTTTGTATTTTCGAGCTGCGCCAGGTCCTCATCGCTGCGCACCGCGGGGCGGAAGTCGGGATGGTCGGCGCTGATGATGCGTTCCACGGTATGGAGGCGGTTCTCGAGCCTCCGGGCCGTGTCGTAGAGTTCGTCGAGCAGTTGCTCGTCCTCGCCGGTCAGCGTCTTGGCCTGTTTCCACTTGGTGATGTAGTGGAGGATCAGCCAAGGCAGACCGAGGAAGAGCGTACCGATGACGATCGGGACGATGATGATGTCTTCCATCGGTCGGGCTCCTTATTTCTTGCCCTGCGCAGCCTTGAGCGCGGCGAGTTCGTCGGCGACCTTGTCAGCTGCCTGCAGCTCGGCGATTTCGTCATCGAGCGACTTCTTGTAGCCCAGGCCCAGCGCTTCCGCACGGCCCTCGGCTTCGTCGACGCGGCGTTCGAGCATTTCAAAGCGCGAGAAGGCATCTTCGACACGGTCGCCGTTGGTCATTTCGCGCAGCTTGTAGCGGTTCTCCGCGCTTTCGAGGCGGTTCACAACGCTCGCCTGGCGCGCCCGCGCCTCCGAAAGCTTCTTCTGCAACTTGGCGATGTCGGCCTCATATCCCTTCAGCGAATCGTCGAGGACGGCAATCTCGGCCTTCAGCCGCTCGGCCATGTCGCCGGCCTTCTGCTTTTCGATCAGCGCCGCGGTCGCGAGGTCTTCGCGGTCCTTCGACAGCGCGAGCTCCGCCTTTTCCTTCCAGCTATCCTGCAGGCCTTCGAGCTTGGCGATATGACGGCGCATCTCCTTCTGGTCCGCGATCGTGCGCGCGGCCGAGGCGCGAACTTCGACCAGCGTCTCGTTCATCTCGAAGATGATCTGGCGGATCATCTTTTCGGGATCCTCCGCGCGGTCGAGCAGGTCGGTGACGTTGGCGGCAATGATATCGCGGGTCCGTGAGAAAATACCCATTTTACTAACTCCTGTCGAAACTCTTGAGACCTTGAAAAATGCTGGTGCCGGGGCGGGGCAAGGGGGAGAGTGCCCCGGCACCAGAGCCGGTCAGGCCAAAGGACTGACCGCCGGGGACGCTGCAGCGGTCACCGCCAGGACGCCGACGGGGTGTCCGGCGCTGAAGGCGATTTGCGGCTGGTCGATCACGCCCACGAGGATGGCCAATGCTCCGACCGCGCTGAGCGCGAAAGTAGCGGCTTGGGCAAACGTCGTTTTCATGGGTCAACCTTCCTGTTCTCGCTGCTCCGACACACCGTCGTGCCGGTTCGGCAATCGATATGCAGGGGGTGTGCCAATTGGCCAGAAGGCCGGAAAAACTCCGAATATTCTCTCCGGTGCCGGTCCGCGCACGATTTGCCTTGCCAACGAGCGGGAAATTTTGCCAATCATTGGGAATGGAGCGCGAGACGCAGTTCATCGGCCAATCGGCGGCCTTTCAAGATGCGGTCGAACGCGCGAGCCAGGCTGCCGCGCTCGACCGTCCAGTGCTCGTCATCGGCGAGCGCGGCACCGGCAAGGAATTGATCGCCGAGCGCCTCCACCGCCTGTCGGCGCGCTGGGACAAACCCTATCTGATCATGAATTGCGCAGCGATGCCCGAGACGCTGATCGAATCGGAGCTGTTCGGGCACGAGGCTGGCGCTTTCACCGGGGCGGCGCGCAGTCGCGCCGGGCGCTTCGAAGAGGCGGACGGCGGAACATTGTTCCTCGACGAGCTTGCGACAATGTCGATGGCGGCGCAGGAGCGGCTGCTCCGCGCGGTCGAATATGGCGAGGTAACCCGCGTTGGCTCATCGCGCCCGATCCGCGTCGACGTGCGCATTGTCGCGGCGACCAATGAGCATCTTCCGGCGCTTGTCGAGGAGAACCGCTTTCGCGCAGACCTGCTCGACCGCTTGTCGTTCGAGGTCATCACCCTGCCCCCCTTGCGCGCCCGCGAGGGCGACATTGAGGTGCTTGCAACCTATTTCGGGCAGCGCATGGCGGCGGTGCTCGGGTGGGAGGAATGGCCCGGCTTCGGCCCGCGCGCACTCGCGCAGATGGAGGGTCACGACTGGCCGGGCAATGTTCGCGAGCTTCGGAACGTAATCGAACGTGCTATCTATCGCTGGCCCGATCCTGCAAGGCCCGTCGACGCGCTGAGCTTCGACCCGTTCGCAAGCCCCTGGCAGCCCGCCCACCGCCCAAGGCAAAAGGAGGGCGCGGCGCCCGCATCTGCACCCGCCCCCTCCCCCGCGGCTCCCGCCGCGCCGCCCTTCGGGCCCGTCAGCGACCTTCGCGCAGCGGTCGACAGCTATGAGCGGCAGATCCTCGCCGATACGATGGCGCGCTGCCGCTACAATCAGAAGGTCGCAGCGGAGGCACTGGGGCTCAGTTACGACCAGATCCGCCACGCCCTGAAGAAGCATGGGCTCAATCAATAGCACGGCGCCGCGCCCCTGGCGGCCCGGCAATATCCGAAGCGCAAGCGATCAACGGCCCCGCGCGGCCGCATTTGTTGCAGGGCGCGATGCGCCTATTGCTCGGGCAGCTGGGCCTCAAGCGCCTCTATCACCGCGTTCTGCGCCGACGCCATGTCGGCGAGCCGCTCGCGCAGCGCATAGATGTCGGGCAAGCCGTCAATCGCCCCCTCGACGCTGCGGTCGATATAGAGACGGTCGATCTCGGCAAGCGCACCGGTGAGCGGAGCGCGCGCTGCAATGAGGCGCGAGATCGCCTGCTGCGCGACCACCCACGCTTCGCTCGAAACCCCCGAACCCGCGGCCGCGGAGACCAGGGGTGCAGTGACGCCGCGCTCCGCGGCGAAAGCCCGCTGCGCCTCGACGGCATCCGATTCCCAACGAGCGAGCCGTCCTGCAAGATCAGTGGGCAGCGGCCCCGGAGGCGCCACGACGACCGCGGGCGGCGCGACATCGAATCGCCCCTCGACCGGCCGCTTGGCGAGCGAGGGCGCCTGGCCTTCCTGCGCGGTGGCGCAGGCCGACAGCGACAGCGAGGCCGCGATCGCCGCGGGAAGCATATGGGGGATGCGCGTCATTGCCGCTCCTGATATGGGCCGCGGGCGCGGGCGGCAAGCCGAATCGGGGGAAGGACGCGCAGGACTGAAAGCGGGATGGCCGAAAGCCCGAAAAACGCGGAAATATGCGGTTGACAGCATCGGGCTTGGCCGCTAGTGGCGCTGACTTTCCCGCATGCCGGAAAAATCGCCTGCTTCGGCGGGCAACTGGCAGCGCGGGTGCTTTAGTTTCTGATTGGATGGAAGACCATGTTCGCAATCGTGCGCACGGGCGGCAAGCAGTATCGCGTCGCCGCTGGAGACAAGATCGCCGTCGAGAAGATCGAAGGTGAAGCCGGTGACACCGTGTCGCTGGGCGACGTCCTGCTGGCCGGCGACGGCGGCGAAGTGAAGGACGCCAAGGGCCTGACCGTCTCGGCTGAGATCATCGCCCAGACGCGCGGCGAAAAGGTCATCGTCTTCAAGAAGCGCCGTCGGCACAATTACCGCCGTCGCAACGGTCACCGCCAGTCGCTGACGCTGCTGCGCATCCTCGCCGTGGGCGACGCCAAGAAGGCGGCTCCGAAGAAGGAAGCGGCGCCCAAGAAGGAAGAGGCTGCCCCGGCGGCCGAAGCCAAGGCTGCGCCTGCGAAGGAAGCCGCTCCGAAGCAGGTGGCTGCTCCCAAGAAGGACGCCGCGACCGAGAAGGCCGCGCCGGCCAAGAAACCCGCTGCCAAGAAGGCGGCCCCCAAGAAGGACGCCTGAGCGCGATCCCGCGGCTCGGCCCAAGAGATTAAGGAGCATCAGTCATGGCACATAAGAAAGCAGGCGGTTCCTCGCGCAACGGTCGCGACTCAGCCGGCCGTCGCCTTGGCGTGAAGAAGTTCGGCGGTCAGGAAGTGATCGGCGGCAACATTATCGTGCGTCAGCGCGGCACCAAGGTCTATCCGGGCGTCAACGTCGGGATGGGCAAGGACCACACGCTGTTTGCCACTGCCGACGGCCGCGTCCGATTCCACGAGGGCAAGCTTGGCCGCAAATATGTGTCGGTCGACTGCATGGCAGACGCCGCCGAATAAGGGACGACTTTCACCGAGGTCGTCCGCCAGGGACGACCCGGAGCCGCCCTTTCCGCCCAAGCGGAAACCAGGTTCGAAAAGAGGGAGACGGGTCGCCCCCGGACTCCCTTTTTTCTTGCCCGCTATCCGCCGCTTGGCGCAGGGCGCAAAAAAGGATCCGATCATCTCCCTCGCATATCGGCTGTCGTCAAAGCGTCACCATCTGACGCCAGAGCGACCCCCAATGGGAGTGACGAACATGTTTGCACGCACCGACAGGCTCTTGCTGCGGCCCGGTTGGCACGAGGATGCCCCTGCGCTTGCGCGCGCGATCGGCGAAGAGGCGATTGCGAGGAACCTCGCTCGGGCGCCCTGGCCCTATCATGAAGAGGATGCCCGCGCGTTTCTGGCGGGCTGGACCGAAGGCCACCCGAGCCGCTTCCTGATGCTCCAGCGCACCGCAAGTGCGCCGCGCCTGATCGGCGGTGTCGGGATGGACCGGACCGAAAGCGGCGAGTTCGAGCTCGGCTACTGGGTGGCGCGTCCCTATTGGGGGCTTGGCTATGCGACCGAAGCGGGGCGGCACATGGTCGACCTCGCGCATACGCTCGGCATAAGCCGGCTCATGGCCTCCCATTTCGCCGACAATCCAGCCTCGGGCGCCGTGCTACGCAAGCTCGGCTTCCGGCAGACCGGGCGGCGGCCGCTGCGCGCTAGCCTTGCCCGCGGCGAGGCCGCTCCGACAATCGAATATGCCCGGGACATCGCGGCACCGGGCACCGATGGCGACGGCGACGAAGGGGCCGTCGCCATGCCGCGCGCCGCGCGGTGGCCCGATAGGCTTCGCAGCGATTGGCGACTGGAGGCGGCCTAACCCCTCTTCCCATCCGGCGGAAGTAGCGGGCGCCTCGCACCCTAGCCGCGCATCTTTCCCGCCATGCCCAAGATGTCGTCGAGCGGATTGCCGTCGCCGTTCATGTCGATGAGCTTGCCGAGGCCTCCAAGGCTACCCGCGAGTCCGCCTGCCGCGGGCGCGCTGCTGCCCCCTCCCACAAGTCCTCCGAGGACATTGCCGAGCATGCCGCCCAGTCCGCCGCCGGGAGATTGGCCGCCCTGCTTTGCCATATAGCCTGCGACCATCATCGCGAGCATCGGGAGCATCTTCTTGAGAAGCCCGGCGTCGAGGCCGGTCTTCGCCGCTGCATCACCCGCGACGGTGCGACTGATGTCCTTGGACCCGAAGATCTGGCCTAGCACCTCATTGCCCTGCCCGACCGGAGTCGGCTGCGACCCGAGCACCGAATCGAGCAGTCCCCCGCCGCCGAGCTGGCCGATCAGACCGCCGAGCCCTTCAAGGCCCCCACCCTGTATCTGCTTCTTGAACCCGCCGAGAATTGCGGGGAGCAGCGCGTCGGCGCCCTGCTGCGCGACGCCGGGCGAGACGCCCAGCTCCTTCGCCATCGATTCAAGGCCGCCGGCCTGCTGCAAAATGTCGGTGAGGTTCATGAATATTCTCCGTCTGGGGCGCGGATCGAACAGCGCCGACAAGGGTTGGTATAGCAGTGCACGGGCGGGCGGGGAGCCGTTCATTCTCCTTTTGTCTGCCGGTGCCGATCTGCACGCAAGCGACCCGCTGCGGTCGCATGAGGAGAGGGAGTCCCCATCATGAGCATTTTCGGCAAGATCAAGGACGCGATTTTCGGCAAGAAGGCTGCCGCCGCCGAGGGGGCGGCTGCTCCAGCCGCAACGGCCGCCCCCGCGGCCCCGCAGCCGGTTCCCGCCGCGCCGACGCCGATAAGCGAGGTCGACGTCGAAGCAATCCTGACCGCACAGAACGCCTATGCGACCCAGACGCTCAACTGGCGCACGTCGATCGTCGACCTGATGAAGCTGCTCGAGATCGACCCCAGTCTTCAGAATCGCAAAGAATTGGCGCAGGAGCTCGGTTATACCGGTGAGCTCAACGGCAGCGCCGAGATGAATATCTGGCTGCACAAGGCTGTAATGCGCGAACTCGCGGCGAACGGCGGCAAGGTGCCGGCCGAACTGACAGATTGACAAAGGGCAGGCTTCCCCGTGCGGGGGCATGGGGAAGCGCCAGCGGTCTCGCGCGGAATTGAAGGGGCAAAGCCCATAGTCGCTTCACCGCCGTCCGGCGTTCGCTCACCACGGTCCCCCGGGAGGATGGTTGGCAGGCCCATTGACCGGCGCGGCGCCCGCCTTAGACAGGTTTCAGAAGAAACAAAGTCGCAGGGAGCCGCCAGTGCAATATCCGCTTTTTACGCCCGTAAGCCGCCGCCAGACGCTCGCTGCGCTCGGCGCCGGGGCCGCGACGCTTACCGTCGCGCGCCCCGCCGCTGCGCTGCAGCAGGCACCGAAGAGCGAGGCGGAGCAGCTTCTCGATTCGGTCGCGGACAATCTCCTTGCCCACGCGCCCGAGGGCGCGACCGCGCTTGGCATCGACACCGGCGATCGCGCGCACATGCGCGGGCAATTGTCCGACCGCTCCCCCGCCGGCGTCGCCGCGCTCGCTACGACCCTCAAGGCCGACCTCGCGCGCGTGCGCGCCCTGGACACGAGCGGCCTCGATCATGCGACGCGCACCAGCCTCGCGGTGGTCGACAGCGCCTACAGCGTCGCACTCGATGGCTTTGCGCTGCCCTATGGCGACGTCGCGGTCGGGGGCTGGCGCAACACGCCCTATGTCGTGATCCAGAATGTCGGCGCCTATCTCGATATCCCCCGCTTTCTCGGCAGCGATCATCCGCTCAGAAACGCCGCCGACGCCGAGGCCTATCTTGCGCGGCTCCACGCCTATCCCGCCGCGCTCGACGGCGAGACCGAGCGACTGAAGGCGGCCGGGGCGCAGGGCCTGATCGCGCCCGCCTTCCTTATCGACGCGGCGCTCAAGCAGATGGACGCGAGCCTTGCCGATGCGCGCGCTGGCGGCGAACTGGTCGACAGCCTTGCGCAGCGGACCGCGGCGTTGAAGATTGGGGGAGACTGGGGTTTGCGCGCCGAGCGGATCGTCAAGAGCGCGGTCGTGCCCGCACTTGAGCGGCAAATCGCCGAGATGCGCGCGCAGCGGCCCAAGGCGACGATGGATGCGGGCCTCTGGGCGCGGCCCGGCGGCGAGGAATGGTATGCGTGGGGGCTGCGCGCCTCGACCACCACCCGCATGACCCCCGACGAGGTGCACCAGATGGGCCTCGACCAGCTTGCCGAGCTTCACGGGCGGATGGACCCGATCCTCAAGAAGCTCGGCTATAGCGACGGCCCGGTCGGCGCACGGATGAACGCGCTGGCGCAGGACCCGCGCTACAAGTTCCCCGAAGGGGACAAGGGACGCGAGGAGATCAAGGCCTATATCCAGACCTGGCTCGGCAAGATTCGCGCCGAGCTGCCGCGCGCCTTCCGGACGCTGGTGAAGGGCAATGTCGAGGTGAAGCGCCTGCCGATCGGCGAGGAGCCCGGCGCGCCTGCCGCCTATGGCGGCGCGGGATCGATCGACGGGAGCATTCCCGGCAAATTCTGGATCAACCTGCGCACGACCGACCTTCACAGCAAATATTCACTCCCGGATCTTGCGATGCACGAGGCCATTCCGGGGCATGTCTGGCAGGGCGAATATGCGAACCAGATGCCGCTGATCCGCTCGATGCTCGCGTTCAACGCCTATTCCGAAGGCTGGGCGCTCTACGCTGAGCAGCTCGCCGACGAGCTTGGGCTTTATGATGATTTCGAGGTGGGCCGGCTCGGCTATCTCCAGTCGCTGGCGTTCCGGGCGTGCCGCCTCGTCGTCGACACGGGTCTCCACGCAAAACGCTGGACGCGAGAGGAAGGCGTCCGCTTCTTTGTCGAGCGCAACGGATCGAACCCGCTCGAAGTCGCAAGCGAAGTGGACCGCTATTGCAGCTGGGCGGGCCAGGCGTGCGGATACAAGGTCGGGCATAGCGAAATCGTCCGCCAGCGCGCGCGCGCGCAGGCAGCACTCGGCGCGAAATACGATCTGCGCGATTTCAACAATGTGGTCGTCGAGGGCGGCAACGTCCCGCTCGACGTGCTGGCGAAAAATGTCGATGAATATATCGCGAGCGGGAGGAGCTGATCATCGCGTCAGTGCGAGCGCGCCGCCGCCATGCCCGCGATTAAAGCGGGGCAGCGGCGCCAGATCGGGTTCGACGAACCCGCGCCGCGCTTCAACCGAGAAGAGACGATCTGGACTGTAGAAGCGCAGCGGCCAGTCGCGCCGCCCGACGTCCGAGAGCAGCAGCGCGTTGACGCGCGCGACCAGTCCGGTTTCGGGAGTCTCGGACAGGAACTGACGCACGCCGGCGACAAAGGCGCGCGTGATGCTGTCGTGATAGCCATTCTGGTCGTCGTTTATGCCGCCGACACTTTCGTTGAAACGGCGGATAAGCCCCGCGATTTCTTTATCGAAGTCGATGTCGGGGCGTTCGGTCAGGAGCCACAGGCACGCGGCCAGATGCGCCTCATGCGTCCAAGCCTCGCGCGGCAACGTGCAGGCGAGCAGCCCCTCACCGAGCATGCGGATGTCAAGGTCGCGCTCGAAAAGGCGCGGTGAAAATCGGGTCGTCATCGTCCGGCTCCTTCCGGGTGATGGGCCACCCGGAAGCACCGGGCGCGATCAGGCTGCGACGGCTGCGCGAGGGGCGGCCTGGCGGACGCCCTCATCGACATGGTCCGCAAATTGCGCGAAATTATCGATGAATTGCTGCACCAGCGCCTCGGCCGTGCGGTCATGGGCCGCCTTGTCGGCCCAGGCCTCGCGCGGATCGAGCAGCGCGGAATCGACACCCGGTACCGCGACGGGCACGAGGAAGCCGAAATTCGGGTCCTTGCGGAACTCGGCATCGTTCAGGCTGCCGTCGAGCGCAGCGTTGAGCAGCGCACGCGTCGCCTTGATCGGCATGCGCGCAATGCCATCCATCGTCGCCATGCCGCCAGTCCAGCCCGTATTGACAAGCCAGCACTGGACGCCGCCCTTTGCAATCCGCTCCTTCAGCAGATTTCCGTAGACCGAAGGATGGCGCGGCATGAAGGGGGCGCCGAAGCAGGTCGAGAAGGTCGCCTCGGGCTCGGTCACGCCGATCTCGGTGCCGGCAACGCGCGCCGTATAGCCTGAGAGGAAGTGATACATCGCCTGGTCGGGAGTGAGCTTCGCGATCGGCGGCAGCACGCCATAGGCATCGGCGGTGAGCATGATGATATTCTGCGGCACCGGTCCCATATTTTCCGGCGACGCATTCGGGATGAAGTCGATGGGGTAGGAGCCGCGGCTGTTCTCGGCCAGGCTCGCGTCGTCGAAATCGAGTTCGCGCGTTTCGGGGTCGATCACGACATTCTCAAGCACGGTGCCGAAACGCTTGGTGGTCGCGAAAATTTCAGGTTCTGCCTCGGGCGAGAGGCGGATCATCTTGGCATAGCAGCCGCCTTCAAAATTGAAGACGGCCGTGTCCGACCAGCCATGCTCGTCGTCACCGATCAGCGTGCGCGAAGCGTCGGCCGACAACGTCGTCTTGCCGGTCCCGCTCAGGCCGAAGAAAACCGCCGTATCGCCCTTCGGACCAATGTTCGCCGAGCAGTGCATCGGCATCACACCTTTCACGGGCAGCAGATAGTTGAGGATGCCGAAGACCGACTTCTTCATCTCGCCGGCGTAGGCCGTTCCGCCAATCAGCACGAGCTTCTCGGTGAAATTGACCGCGACGACGGTTTCCGTCCGCGTGCCATGCTTCGCAGGGTCAGCACGAAAGCTTGGCAGGTCGATAATCGTATATTCCGCTGCAAACGCCGCGAGCTCGGCTGCGGTCGGGCGGCAAAGCAGGGTGCGGATGAACTGGCTGTGCCAGGCAAGCTCGGTAATGACCTGCACGCCCACGCGATGCTCGGGCTGCGAGCCGCCGAACAGCTGTTGACGATAAAGGCGCGGACGGTCCGCGAGATAGGCGAGGAAATCGGCCTTGAGAGCGGCAAAATGATCCGGAGTCATCGCAACGTTGGTCTTGCCCCACCAGATGGTGTCGCGCGTCTCTTCGTCCTGGACGATGAACTTGTCCTTGGCGCTGCGACCCGTGTGCTTGCCCGTCGCAACAACGAGCGGGCCGTCCTTGGCGAGGAGCCCTTCGCCATGACGCACTGCTTCCTCGACAAGCTGCGCCGTGCCCCAGTTTTCGGCCACGTCCGCACGCGTCTCGACGGCTTCGCTACCGATCACCACCTTGGTCATGTCCTGGCCTTTCCCTACTTCGCCGGACCCTTGCATACCTATGCAACGCCCGCCGCGCAAAAGGGCAGGCCCGCATCGTGATGGGTGCCGACGGTGACGCCGATTCCGAAAATTCCCGGTCGCGTTAGCGGCGATGGCCCATGAGGTCAAAGATTAAAGCGGGACCCGTGCCCGAGGCACGACGAGTGCGCCGCAAGGGAACCGGTGACGCGCGGGCGCAGTTGTCGGTGGGTGCGGGATCGGCTAATCGAGCATGCGGGTCCCGCCCCAATGGAAAGAGCATGACGGCAACCATCGCGCTGGTCGACGACGACCGCAACATTCTCCAGTCCCTGTCGATCGCGTTGCAGGCCGAAGGCTTTGTGACGCGCGTCTATTCGGACGGCGAGGCGGCGCTGAAGCCCCTGATCGACAACCCGCCCGACCTTGCGGTTTTCGACATTAAGATGCCGCGTATGGACGGTCTTGAACTTTTGCGCCGCCTGCGCGAGAAGAGTCAGCTTCCCGTTATCTTCCTCACCAGCAAGGATGACGAAATAGACGAGGCACTGGGGCTTGCCATGGGGGCAGACGACTATATCGCCAAGCCCTTTTCCCAGCGCCTGGTGATCGCGCGCATTCGCGCGATCCTTCGCCGCGTCGAGCTTAACCGGAGCGCGCCGAGCGAGGAGGACGAGGCAGTCGCCGAACCCATCACGCGCGGGCGGCTGACGATGGACCCGGCGCGGCACAAGGTGGCTTGGGACGGCAAGGATGTAACACTCACCGTCACGGAATTCCTGATCCTCGAAACGCTTGCCAGCCGCCCCGGAATCGTACGCAGTCGCAACCAGCTGATGGACGCGGCCTATCAGGACGATGTCTATATCGACGATCGCACGATCGACAGCCATATCAAGCGTCTGCGCCGCAAATTCCGCGAGGTCGACCCCGATTTCGATGCCATCGCGACCCTCTATGGCGCGGGATACCGCTTTGCTGACGAGGGCTGACAATCGCGCAGCCGCGGCCGAGGACCTGCAGCTCGTCTGGTCGGCGCGCTGGTCGCTGACGACGCGCATCCTGGTGGTCAACATTCTCGCGGTTGCTTTGCTCGCCGGCGGTTTCTTCTATCTCGACACCTATCGCAGCCGCCTCGTCGACACGCGGATCGCCGTGATGGAGGATCAGCTTGCGTTGCTCGATAGCGCGCTCGAAGCCGCGCGGCCCGACCAGCGCGAGAGACTGATCGGTGAATTCACGCGCGCGACGGAATCGCGGCTGCGCTTCTATGCGCCCGATGGGCGCAAGCTTTACGACAGTTTCGCGCATGGCCCGCCGACCTACACGCTGCGCGATCCCGACCTGCAGCCATGGAAGCGCGATGCGGCGCGCGCGATGGACCGCGGCATAGACTGGATCGTCGGTGCCCCCGCATATCCGGAGTTCGAAGAGCCCGCGACCGACCGCGCCGCCGCTTGGCCCGAAGTAAAGGAGACGCAGCAAAGCGGTGAGGGCACCAGCCGATTCCGTTACGCCCCCGAGCGCACCCCGCTGCTCAGCGCAACGCGCGTCGTCGATCTTGAGGCCCCCGAAGTGATGCTGATGACGGTCAATGCCCGCGACATCACGCGGACTGTGCGCGCCGAGCGCTTTCGCCTCGCGGTCGTGCTCGCGATGGTTCTGATCGCCTCGGTCCTTCTCTCGCTTTTCCTTGCGCGCACGATCGTGCGCCCATTGCGCCGCCTCGCGCGCGCCGCGGTGCGGGTCCGCCTCGGCCGCGCGCGTGAAGTGGTGGTTCCTCGCCTGCCGAGCCGCCGCGACGAAATCGGCACGCTTGCCCGAGCGCTCAGCGACATGACGCAAGCGCTTCGCGAGCGCATCGACGCCGGTGAGCATTTCGCCGCCGACGTGACACATGAGCTCAAGAACCCGATCGCCTCGGTGCGTTCGGCGATCGAAGGACTTGGCCGCGTCAAGACCGACGAACAGCGCGCGCAGCTTCTCGCGATCGCGGACGAGGATGTGCGCCGGCTTGACCGGTTGGTCAGCGATATCAGCGACGCGAGCCGGATCGACGCGCAATTGTCGCGCACCCTTTTCGAGCCGATCGACGTCGGACTCATGATCGAATCGATGCTGGCCGCGCGCGCCGCCCGCGCCGAGCAGGGAGAGAAGCCGCAGCCGCGCATCGCGTTCGCCCGCCCGCGCAAGGGCACGGCAACGGTGATGGGCGATGGCCATCGGCTCGAACGCGCGATCGACAATATTATCGACAATGCGATCAGCTTCTCGCCTCCGGACGGGCTCGTCTGCGTACGGGCGACGCGGCTGGGGCAAGAGGTGCATATCGGCGTCGATGATGACGGCCCAGGCATCGAGCCCGCGCAGCGCGAGGCAATTTTCCGCCGTTTCCATAGCGAACGCCCCAATGGCGAAGCTTTCGGCCGTCACAGCGGGCTTGGCCTCGCAATCGCACGCACCATCGTCGAGGGACATGGCGGAACGATCGCCGCGGGCGACCGCGATGACGGCAAGCCCGGGGCGAGCCTGCTCATCACCCTTCCCGCGGCGGAAGAAGGCGGGGCGGCCTAGCCATCCGCCTTGCGGCGCGGTGCGCGCGCCGGTAAGCCTCGATGCATGCTTTCGAGCCGGACCGCCCCTCTTATCTCCAATATCCACGCGAGCTGCGTTGCGGCTGGCAGCCGGGGAATTCTGCTGCTCGGCCCCTCGGGACGCGGCAAGTCCGATCTCGCGCTGCGGCTGATCGATCGGGGAGCGCGGCTGGTCGCCGACGACCGCTGCGACGTCTGGTTCGACCGCGGCCGGCTCTGGTGCCGCCCGCCTGCCGAATTGGCCGGCAAGATGGAAGTGCGCGGCCTTGGCATCGTCGAGCAACCCTGGACAGCGCCGGTGCCGCTGGCGCTCGCGGTGCGGCTCGCCGAACGCTATGAACGCATGCCCCCGACTAACCAGATCGAGACTGTGGCGGGGAATCCTCTTCCCGCGGTGACGCTCTCGGCATTTGAGGCTTCGGCACCGGCAAAGGTGCTGCTCGCGCTCGACCGGCTCGAGGCGGCATGACCGTTACCCTCCCTGCCGCCGAGCCGCGCCTCCTCCTCGTCACTGGCCTGTCGGGCGCAGGCAAATCGACTGTGCTCAGGGTGCTCGAGGATCTGGGGTGGGAGGTTGTCGACAATCTGCCGCTCTCGCTGCTCGAGCCGTTGATCGAAGCTCCCGTCAAACCGAGCGAGGCGGCAAGACCGATCGCGGTCGGTATCGACAGCCGAAGCCGCGGCTTCAAGCCCGCGCGACTTGTCAAACGGATCAAGGAATTGCGGGAGGCGGGCGGCCGCGACATCCAGACGCTGTTCCTCGACTGCGCCGGCGCCGAACTCGAACGCCGCTTCTCCGAGACGCGGCGGCGCCATCCGCTCGCCGAAGACCGTCCCGCAGCCGACGGCATCGCGCGCGAGCGCGAGATGATGGAATCCCTCCGCCGCTGGGCCGAGCATGTCGTCGACACGACCAATTACAGCAGCAACGATCTCCAGCAGGAGATTCGCCAGCGCTTCGCCGATACAGGCGACGACGAGCCGTCGCTGACCGTGATGAGCTTCGGCTTCGCCCGCGGACTTCCGCGCAATGCCGACCTGGTGTTCGATATGCGCTATCTGCGCAATCCGCACTGGGACCCGAAGCTGCGGCCCGGCACCGGCCTCGATGCCGACGTCTCCGCCTATGTCGCAGCCGACCCCGCCTATGAGACGACGGTTCAGCAGATCGAGACCTTGTTGCTCACCTTGCTGCCGCGCTACCGCGCCGAAGGGAAAAGCTATGTCACGATTGCTTTCGGCTGCACCGGCGGGCGGCACCGGTCCGTGCATGTCGCAGAGCGCGTCGCCGGGACGCTACGCGCTGCTGGCCACGCCCCCAATCTCCTCCATCGCAACCTTGACTCGGCCCCGCAAGATGGGCTTGAGGGCAAGCCCCCGCCCGCATCCGGCGGTAAAGCATAAGGGTCCCAGACTGCATGCCCAGCGATAAAGCATTGCCGCTCATCGGAATGGTTCTCGTCACGCACGGCCGCCTCGCCGAAGAGATGGTCACCGCGATGGAGCATGTCGTCGGTCCGCAGCGCGCTGTGGCGACCGTATGCATCGGTCCCAACGACAATATGGAGATGCGCCGCCAGGAGATTGCCGAGGCGATCCGCGCCGTCGACGGCGGCCGCGGCGTCATCATGCTGACCGATCTGTTTGGCGGAACCCCGTCCAATCTCGCGATCAGCCTGCTCGAAGCGGGAAGAACCGAAGTGATCGCGGGCGTGAACCTGCCGATGTTGATCCGGCTCGAGAGTGCGCGCAAGACGATGGACTTGCGCCCCGCGGTCATCGCGGCGCGCGAGGCCGGACAGAAATATATTTCGGTCGCGTCGGAAATGCTGGGAGTGGGCCTTTGAGCGAATTGTCGGAGACCGTCGAAATCACCAACCAGCGCGGTCTTCATGCGCGCGCCAGCGCCAAATTCGTCACCTTTGTCAGCCGCCTGCCCGAAAGTGTCACCGTTGAGGTCGAAAAGGGCGGAAACCGCGTCAACGGCACCTCGATCATGGGGCTCATGATGCTTGGCGCAGCAAAAGGCGATTCGATCACCATCCACACGAAAGGGCATGGTGCCGACGCGGCGCTGCTCAAGCTCGTCGGGCTGGTCAAGGACAGCTTCGGCGAGGATTGACCCATGGCGACCGCTCGCCGTTCCCGGATCGAAAGTCTTTCGAACCCGCTCGTCAAGCGAATGCGGCTGCTGCGCGAGAAGCGGCATCGCCGCGCCGAGGGGCTGTTCCTCGCCGAAGGGCTGCGCATCGCGACCGAGGCGCGCGAGGCGGGGGTGCTGCCGCAATGGCTGTTTCTTGCTGACGAGGGCGCGGCGGGGCATCCGCTCGCCAAGGCGCTTGTCGAGGCGACGCTGGCAGGCGGCGGAGAGGTGATCGACACGACGCCGGCCATCCTCTCCAAATTGTCGGGTAAGGACAATCCGCAGACGGTTGTGGGCATCTACGCGGAGCCGAAAACGCGCCTCGGCGATCTTGACCGGGCTGCCGCGCCGATCTGGCTCGTCGCTGAGCGGCTGCGCGATCCGGGCAATCTCGGCACGATGCTGCGCACTGGCGATGCGGTCGGCGCCGGCGGGCTGATCCTGCTCGACGAATCGACCGATCCCTATGCGGTCGAGGCGGTGCGCGCGAGCATGGGGGCGATCTTCACCCAGCGGCTCGTGCAGACGCACTGGGACGATTTTCTCGCCTGGCTGCGGGCCGGCCCGGGCGAACTGGTCGCGACATGGCTGGGCAAGGACACCAAGGATTATCAGGCGGTGCGCTATGCAGCGCCGACCTTCATCCTGATCGGCAATGAGTCCCAAGGGTTGCCCGAAGCTTATGCTGCCGCGGCCGACGTGCGCGTGAAGATGCCGATGATGGGCAAGGCCGACAGCCTCAACGCCGCGGTTGCGGGCGCGGTGATGGCCTATGAGGTTCTGAACCAGCGGCGACGTTGACATTCAGGATCCGGACATTCGGCGCCTTCCAGGAACCTCGCTCGACTGAAGCTGTTTCAGGGTGACGAAGAAGAAAGGCCGTTCGATGATCCGATTTCCGTCCCTGTTCGCCCTGCCGCTCGGACTCGCGGCGTGCACCGCGATTCCGCCCCAGACGCCGGATGCGCAGCCTGAATCCTATATGGCGCTCGGCACCGAGCCCGGATGGACGCTCGAGATCACGCCGGGCCTCCTCAACTATACCGGCGACTATGGCGACACCAAGATATTAGAGCCGAACCCCGGCGCACGGCCGGGCTTCAATGGCGAGCGCTATACCGGCAAGCGCCTCGCGGTCGACATCACCCATGCCGAATGCAGCGACGGGATGAGCGAGCGCCGCTACCGCGACACGGTGACGGTCAGCGCCGACGGGAAGACGGTAAAGGGCTGCGGCGGCGGCATCCTTGCGCCCGAGGCGCTCGCGGGAACCAGTTGGACCTTCGTCTCGATCGGCGGGGTTTCCGTGGCCGGCGGCCGGGTGGCCTCGCTCGCCTTCGAGGAGACGAGGCTCAGCGGCAGCGCGGGCTGCAACCGCTTTTCAGGAACCTATACTAGCGACGGCACGACGCTGCGCGCCGGCCCGCTGATGGCGACAAAAATGGCCTGTCCCGGCGCAGCGATGACGCAGGAGAGCAGCTTCTTTGCGCTGCTGGCAGGACCGGTACGGCTCGAATTTCCCTCCGACGGCACGCTGATTCTGACCGGCGCCGATGGACAAAGTGCGGTGCTCAAGCGGGCAATCTGACGCGGCTCTACTCGCCGTCATTGACCGCGCTCGGCGCTGCCGAAAGCTTGGCGAGCGGCCGCGCCGCCTGTTCGGCGACGGGCAATGCCGGAATCTCCTTGCCGCCGGTTTCGACATCGAGCGCCTCGAAGCGCTTTGCCTGCGTGAGCACCTGCGATTCAAAACTGCCGACGAAGGCATTGTACGCACCCGTCGCCTGATCGAGATTCTTGCCGACGCGCGCGATATGCGCGCCCATTGTAGCCATCCTCGCGTATAGCTCCTTGCCGAGCGCCGCGATCTCGCGCGCCTGTCCCGCGAGCTTTTCCTGCCGCCATACCGCCGCCACGGTGCGCGCAATCGCGATGAGGTTGGTCGGCGTCGCGAGCAGGACCTTGCGCTCGAACGCATAGTCCCAAAGGTCGGCATCATGGTCGAGCGCCGCGGCGAGGAAATGCTCGCCGGGAACGAACATCACCACATAATCGGGGGTGTCGTCGAACTGGCTCCAATAAGCCTTGGCGCCCAGTGTGTTGACATGCGCCTTCATCGCGGCGGCATGCGCTGCGAGATGCGCCGCCCTTTCGCTCTCATCGACCGCGCCGAACGCATCCTGATAAGCGTTGAGCGAAACCTTCGCGTCGATGACGAGGCTCTGCCCGCCCGGCACCTTGACCACGACATCGGGACGAAGCCGCCCGCCATCGCCATCGGTCACGCTGACCTCGGTCTGGAAATCGGCACGTTCGGACAGACCGCAGCTCTCGAGCACATTGCGTAGCTGCTGCTCGCCCCAGCGACCGCGCGCCTTGGGGGCGTTGCGCAGCGCGTTGACGAGTTTCGCCGCCTCGCTTGATACGCGTTCGGTACCCTCGCGCATCGCCGCGATCTGACCGTGAAGCAAACCGAAGGCATCGCGTCGGTCTGCCTCGACCTTGCTTACGGCCTCCTCATAGCGCGCGAGCCGCTCGTGGACCGGCTGGAGCAGCGACTTCAGCGTCTGGCCCGCGCTTTCCTCGCTCTGCCGGAAGCGCTGGTCGGCGCGTTCGAGAAACGCCTTTTGCGCCTCGCCGAGCATCACCTGCCCGACTTCGCGGAACTGCGCGCTCAGCGCTGCCTGCGCATCCTTGAGCTGGGCGATCTGCGCATCATGTGCGGCATCGCGCGCCTTCTGCTCAGCGAGAAGCGCCGAAAGCTGGAGGTCCGCCGCCTTGCGCGCCTCAGCCTCCGCCGCAAGGTCGGTCACCGCGGCCTTGAAGCGCTCGGCAAGTCCGTCACGCTCGGCCTTGAGCCCTCCCGTCTGGCGCGCCGCAAAGAGCCATCCGATGAGGGCGCCGACAGCAAGAGCGACGAGGGCAGCGAGCAGCGAGACAAGGGTCATGCGCGGAACATAGAATGAACGCCGTGGGCTTGGCTAGGATTAATTGGAAAAGGCAGGGGCGGTCCCCGGCGCGAATGCCGCTGGCCCGTCAGGGGTTGGAAGGTCGCGCCGTGATGGTCGCGCCTTTCGCCAATTGGCCCCCCCAAGACGCAAGGACGAGAATGCTGCCAAGAACCCCCGCGCCCGCGCGAAAGCTCTTGCATCTGCAAATCGCTCGCATTAGCGGCCAAGCGAACAGGAGATGAGAATGAATCGCAAATTGGCTCTTGCTGCGCTCATGTGCCCCGCGCTTTCCTCCCCCGCCTATGCGCAGGACGGCACAAGTGCGTTGGCGGCGAGCGACGCAGACAATATCGTCGTTACCGCGGCGCGCTCGATCCTGCCGGCCAATGCGCTCCCGCTCACCGTCGACGTCATCGACAAGGAAGCGCTCGACCAGCAGATCGCCATCTCGGGGTCTGTTACCGACGCAGTAGCGACGCTGGTCCCCAGCTTTTCCCCGACCCGGCAGAAACTGTCGGGCGCGGGCGAGACGCTGCGCGGGCGCTCGCCGCTCTATGCGATCAACGGCATCCCGCAGTCGACACCGCTGCGCGACGGCAGCCGCGACGGCTTCACGATCGACGGCTTTTTTATCGACCGGGTCGAGGTCATCTTCGGGTCGAATGCGCTGCAGGGAATCGGTGGCACCGGCGGCATCGTCAATCAGGTCACCGTCGGCGCCCCGACCAAGGAAGGCGTATCGGGTCGCGCGCTGCTGCAGGGAACGGCGGACAATGCGTTTTCCGATGCCGGCATGGGCGGCAAGCTTGCCGGCCTCGTCCAGTACAAGGCGGGTCGCTTCGACGCCTCGGTCGGCGCGGCTTACGAACTGCGCGGGCTGTTCCGTGACGGCGAAGGCCGTCCGGTCGGCATCAACCTGACGCAGGGCGAAACAATGGATTCAAAAGCGCTCTCGCTCTTCGGACGCTTCGGTTATGCGGTGACCGATACGATGCGGCTCGACCTGATCGCGAGCCGTTTCGAGCTCGAAGGCGATGGCGATTACGCCCCTGTTGCAGGCAACAAGCCTGGCGGACTGCCGACGAGCGCAGAGCCCGGCTCGCCACCCGGCATCCCGGCGACCAATCGCACCGAAAGCGTCGCGCTGTCGCTGACCGACACCGACCTTGGCGGCGGCAACTTCATCAGCCAGATCTTCTGGAACCGCAGCCGCGACACCTTCGGCGGCGAGCCTGCTCCGATCGCGAGTTTCCAGGATCCAGCGATCGGGACGGTGGGGACCCTGCTCGACCAGTCGCAAAACCGCAGCCGGAAGATTGGCGGCAAACTGAGCTATGAGCGCGTGGTGCCGGGCCTTGAGGCGCTGACGCTGATCGCGGGTTTCGACGCCCTGTGGGACACGACCGAACAAAGATTGATCACAACTGGCCGCACCTGGGTCCCACCGAGCGAATTTCGAAGCTTTGCCCCCTTCGGTCAGGCCAATCTCAAGCTGCTGGACGGCGCGCTGCGGCTCGCCGGCGGGGCGCGCTATGAGAATGTGAAGATCAAGATCGGCGATTATCACACGCTCGCCGCCAACACCTTTGTCGCCTGCCCCGCACCGCCTGCGGTGCCGAGCGGGCCGTGCGGTCTTCCGACCTATGGCGGCGTAGATGTCGCGGGCGGCAGTCCGAGCTTTGACGACGTACTGCTCAACGGCGGCGTCATCGTCGAGCCGCTCGCGGGCATTCGAGCCTACGCGAGCTACGCCGAGGGTTATACGGTCCCCGACATCGGCCGCATCACCCGGGCGGTGAAGGTAGCCGGGGTCGATATCGACAATTATCTCGACATCGCGCCGGTCGTTTCGAACAATCGCGAGATCGGGGTCGAGGTGAAGCGCGGGCCGCTCGACGCCAGCGCGACCTATTTCTGGTCGACCAGCACCAAGGGGCAGCTGCTGATCGCTCGCCCCGACGGCATTTTCGACGTCGTGCGCCAGCGCGTCGAGATCCAGGGACTTGAGCTCAACCTTGCAATCAAGCTGCCGATCGACGGACTCACCGTCTCGGGAGGCTATGCCCATATCAAGGGCCGCTTCGATGAGGATCAGGACGGTGTGGTCGACACCGACCTCGACGGCGCGAACATTTCGCCCGATCGGCTGAACCTCGCCGCGTCCTACGCGAGCGGACCGCTGTCGGCGCGGGTGCAGACGCAATTCTATCTCTCGCGCAGCTTCCGCGGGCCGAACCGCGACCCGCGAAATGACTTCGAGGGCTATACGCTCACCGACGCCTTCGTTCGCTATCAGACGGGTTTCGGCGGCATCAGCCTCGCGGTGCAGAATCTGTTCGACGAGCAGTATATCAGCTATGCGAGCGACACCCAGCGCCCGACGGACAATTTCTTCAATTTTGCAGGGCGCGGGCGCACCTTCACCCTGGGATGGGATACCCGCTTCTAGATGATGAAGCTGCTCGACACGCTGCACCGCTGGACGGGAGGCCTGATCGGCCTCGTGCTGGCGCTGCTCGGCCTGTCGGGCACAATCCTGCTTCACAAGGATGCGTGGATCGGCGTTGAGCATGCCGGCGATCCGCTGCGCAGTGACCTTGCCAGCGTCACCGCGGCGACCGAGGCGATCATGGCGCTGCCCGGGACGCCGCAGGGCGTCATCTATGCCCGCGACGGCTTCGGGCTGCATCAGGGGCGCTTCCGGTTCGGCGAAGGCGCAGGCTTTTACGCCGACCAGTCGGGCGAGGTCATGGCGCGCTGGGCGAGCCAGTGGGAACGGCCCGAGCTGTGGATCTTCGACTTCCACCACCATCTCTTCGCGGGCGACAGCGGCGAATGGGTGATCGGAACGGCGGGTCTGTGCGGTCTCTTCTTCCTGGTCTCGGGGCTGATCCTCTGGTGGCGCACGCGCAAAACTTTTCGCTTTCGGCTGTGGCCCAAGCGGATGAGCCGCGCAGCGATCGTCACCCATCACCGCGACCTCGGCGTCGTCGTCGCGCCGCTCCTCCTGCTGTCGATCGTCACCGGCACCATGATGATCTTCCGCCCCTTCGCGATGGCGATGGTCTCGCCCTTCGGCTCCGTCGCCGAAACGGTAAGATCGATGGAGCCGCCCAAATATGAAAGCGGGCCGCTCGCCGCGAAGCCAGACTATGCCGCGATGCTCGCCGAGGCGCAGCGGCGCTTTCCAGGCGCCGAATTCCGTATTCTCAGCCTGCCCCGCAAGGCGGGCGAGCCGATAAGCCTGCGGATGCGGCAGCCAGCCGAATGGCTGCCCAATGGGCGCACGACCTTGTGGTTTGACGCGGCGACCGGCGAGGTCCTAGGTGCGCGTGACGCGCTGGCCATGGCGCCCGGCGCGCAAGCGTTCAACAAGGCCTATCCGCTCCACGCCGGCAAGGTCGGCGGACTTTTCTGGCGGGTGGTGCTCACAGTCTCGGGCCTGTCGCTGACCATGCTCGGCAGCTTCGCGGTCTGGACCTTCTGGTTCAAGCGGCCGAAACCCGCAAAGCGGATGGTGGAAACGGCGGCGCTCGCTTCGACATGATGGCCTTGTGCTGAGAGGCCGCCAACGATCCCTGGGAGTTCAAGCGCTGGAGGCGCTGCGAGTCCCATATAAAATATCCAACGCTCAGAAGCGAGCGGGACGACCGGCGTCGCCCCAATAGCTGCCGTCCGGCCTGGTCGCGCGAAAGGCAGACGATGAGCGGCAGGCTCAGGGAATCCGGCAAAGGACGCCAGCCTGCACCGCCCCTTCGCCCCCATTCCAAAGCGCGTCGACAGCAAGAAGGCCAAAACCGGACGAAACCGCGAGCATACGCCAATAGCGAAACTTGATCGCCTGGACGTCGCAGCCATAGGGCGGGTCAGGTCATCGACCCGTGCAATCTCTTGCGGGCAACCCTCACCGCTTTCCAATTTTTCCCGCAGGCCTATATCCTCCCCAGCCCATGACCCGCGCCCGCGTTCTCCTTCTCACCGCCGCCCTCGGTCCGCTCGACTATCGCGTCCCGCAGGGGAGCGATGCCCCGCTCGGCAGCGTCGTCGTCGCGCCGCTCGGTCCGCGGCGGATGGGCGGCGTAGTGTGGGAAGATGAAAGCTTCGGCGCGCCCGAGCCGGTGGGCGACAACCGACTGCGCAACCTCTACGAGATTGTGCCCGTCCCCCCCGTGCCAGCGCCCTTGCGGCGGCTCGTTGAATGGACGAGCGACTATTATCTCGCGCCGCCTGGCGCGGTCCTGCGCATGGTCCTGCCCGGCGCCGCCTTTGCCGACGCGCGGCGCCCCATCGTCGAGTATCGCGCGACGGGCGAGCTGCCCGCGCGCATGACGCCGCAGCGCATTGTTGCGCTCGAAAAGATCGGCGCGCGGCAAGGGCTCGTGCGCGAACTCGCAGCGCTTGCCGACGTCAGCGAGGCCGTTATCCGCGGGCTGGTACAGGCGGGCGCGCTCGAAGCCGTGAGCGTGTCAGCCGACGCGCCCTACCCCGAACCCGACCCCGACTTTGGTCCGCCCGACCTTTCTGCCGAACAGGCCGCGGCCGCGAGCCAGCTTCGCGACGCCGTGACCGCCGCGATCTTCGAGACCTTGCTCCTTGACGGAGTCACGGGGTCGGGCAAGACCGAGGTCTATATGGAGGCGATCGCCGCCGCGGTCGAAGCGGGGAAGCAGGCGCTCGTCCTCCTCCCCGAGATCGCGCTGACCGAACCGATGCTGACGCGCTTTGCCGCGCGCTTCGGCTGCGAGCCTGTCGCCTGGCACTCCGGCCTGCGCTCGACCGAACGCCGCCGCGCGTGGCACGCCATAGCCCGCGGCGAGGCGAAGATCGTGGTCGGTGCCCGCTCGGCGCTCTTCCTGCCTTATGCAGATCTCGGCCTGATCGTCGTCGACGAAGCGCATGAGACCAGCTTCAAGCAGGAGGATGGCGTTCATTACCATGCGCGCGACGTCGCCGTGATGCGCGGGCATTTTGAGGCGCTGCCCGTGATCCTTGCGAGCGCGACCCCCGCGCTCGAGAGCCTCGCGCAGGTCGAGGCGGGGCGCTATCGCCACATCATCCTGCCCGCGCGCTACGGTGGCGCGATGCTGCCCGACCTTGCGGCCATCGACATGCGGCAGGATCCGCCCGATCGCGGCCGCTGGCTCGCCCCGCCGCTCGTCGATGCTCTCGCCGACCGGCTCCACAAGGGCGAACAGAGCCTCTTGTTCCTCAATCGCCGCGGCTTTGCGCCGCTCACACTTTGCCGGACCTGCGGGCACCGCATCCAGTGCCCGAACTGCACCGCGTGGATGGTCGAGCATCGCCTCGTCCACCGCCTCGCCTGCCATCATTGCGGGCATGTCATGCCGCCGCCGCGACTCTGCCCCGAATGCGAGGATGAGGACAGCCTGGTTGCCTGCGGCCCCGGGGTCGAGCGCGTCGCCGACGAGGTGACGCTGCGCTTTCCCGAGGCGCGCACTGCGATCGTCACGTCGGACACGCTCTGGTCGCCTGCCAAGGCTGCGGAATTTGTGGCCAATGTCGAGGGCGGACTGATCGACATCATCATCGGCACGCAGCTCGTCACCAAAGGCTATCATTTCCCCAATCTGACGCTCGTCGGGGTGGTCGATGCCGACCTGGGGCTCGACGGCGGCGACCTTCGCGCCTCCGAGCGAACATTTCAGCAGATCGCGCAGGTCGCGGGGCGAGCCGGACGCGGGGTCAAGCCCGGCGAGGTGCTGATCCAGACGCGCGTCCCCGACGCGCCAGTCATGGCAGCGCTCGTCGCCAACGATCGCGAAGGCTTTTATGCCGCCGAGGCAGCCTCCCGCCGGCAGGCAGGAGCGCCGCCCTATGGCCGCTTTGCTGCGCTCGTCATCTCATCGGAGGATATCGATGTCGCGCGCGGCGTCGCGCAGCGTCTCGGGCAGAAAGCGCCGGTCGCGGACGGTCTCGCCATCTATGGCCCAGCCCCCGCCCCGCTCGCCATGCTCCGCGGGCGCCACCGCTTCCGCCTCCTCCTCCACGCCCCGCGCAGCTTCGACCTGCAAGGGACGATCCGCGACTGGGTGGCGCGCATCGACTGGCCCGCAAAGGCGCGGCTGGCAATCGACGTCGACCCCTACAGCTTCGTTTGAACCCAAGGACTTGAAGGCGCCAAGGCGCCCGCTATGCTGGGCCTTTTAAGGAACCAATAGGGGGAAAGAAGGGTGACGGGGACAGCATGGATGCGGGGAGCTGCGCGGCTTCTCGGCGCGGTGGCGGCGATGCTGGCGATGCTGGCGAGCCCGGCGGCGCGAGCCGAATGGTGGGAAGCGACGACCTCCCACTTCGTCGTCTATTCGGAAAGCAGTCAGCGCGATGCCGAAAAGTTCGCGGTCCTGCTCGAACGCTTCGACAATGCGCTGCGCACCCTCCAGGGCATGCCCGTTCCCGGCCCCGAAATCGGCGTGGCAAACCGCGTGAAGGTGTACCGAACGGGTGACACGGACAATATTGCGGTTTTTGCCCGGGCGCCAGGATCGGGCATCGCTGGCTTCTATATCCCTCGCGCAGGCAATCCGGTTGCCTTCGTCCCGGCCCGCGAACGCATCGCGACGAGCAAGGGTATCGAGCAGGGGCCGCGCCTCGACATCAAGACGGTGCTGCTCCACGAATATACGCACCATTTCATGCTCTCGAATTTCAGCACCGCCTATCCGCATTGGTACACGGAGGGCATTGCCGAGCTCTACAGCACGATCCGTTTCATGGACGACGGCAGCTTTCACGTCGGCGACGTCCCGCAGGCTCGCGGCGCCGCGCTCGACTATCTGCCCGACGTCCCGCTCAGCCGCCTGTTCGACACCAAGGCGACGCTGAGCGGCATGCAGCAGTATCAGTCCTACACTTTCGGCTGGCTCCTCTCGCACTATCTGAACTTTGCCCCCGAGCGGAAGGGACAGCTTGTCGCTTATCTCAAAGCGCTCAACAGCGGCGAGGACAGCCTGACTGCCGCCAGGCGCATCTTCGGCGACCTTGAAGCGCTGCAAAAAGAGGTGCGCCGTTACAAGCGCGGCCCCTTCCTCGGCTATGATGTGAAGCCAGGCGATTATGTCGAACCTAAGGTGGCGATCCGCCGGCTGACCTCGGCGGAAGAAGCACTGATCCGTCATCATATGCGCTCGCAGCGCGGGGTCGACCGCAAGGAGGCGCGCGACGTCGCGCGCGACATGGGGGGCAAGGACGCGGTCTATTCCGACAGTCTGCCGGCGCAGCTCTGGGTCGGCGAGGCGCAGATCGACGCGCGCAACTGGGACGCTGCCGAGGCAGCTGCAGACCGGGCGCTCAAAATCGACCCTGAATCGTCGGCCGCTTATCTCCTCAAGGCCCAGGTCTTCATGGGCAGAGGCAAGACCGACAAGAAGGCTTATGCCGAGGCACGGCCCTATTACATCAAGGCGCGTCACCTTGACCAACTCGATCCGCGCCCGGCGATCGGCTATTATATGTCGTTCCGCCAAGCCGGAGAGCCGATCCCGGCACCGGCCATCACGGCGCTCGAACAAGTCTATCCGGAAGCATCTTTCGATCCGCAGTATCGCCTGCTCATGACCCGCCAACTCCTCGACGACGGTAAAGGCGACCTCGCGCGCACGGTCATCGCGCCGATCGCCTTTCGGGGTCATGAAGGTGAGAATGAGAATTTGCCGCTCGAAGTGGTGAAGGCCATCGACGACGGAAACCTCGATGACGCGCGGGCCAAGATGGCCCAGATCTTCAAGAAAGCGGAAGACGAGGGCGAAAAGTAGGGCTGACCTGGCAGACCAAATTTTACAGCGCTCGCACGGCGGTTAGACCTCGGCTTATTGGCGCGAGAATATGACATCGCGCATATCGTCGAACGCGATCGGGCGCGGCTCCGGCCTGACCTCGATGGGAAAATCCACCTCATCGTGGGCGGCGCCGACACCTTCTACCTCGATGGTCCCGCCCGCCGCCTCAAAGCCGTGCTCGGCCGGCTCGGCGCGAATTCATCGTTCCGCTTTGTCCCCGGCCGCACCCATTTCGACCTCTATGCCGAGGGCCGCGACCGGATGGCGCTTCTGAAGACTATCGCGAAGGAAATTTATGCTGCGGCGCGGCCGGCCGGGGCAAGAGCGCCTTGATCCCGATAGAGTCTGATTGAGCTTGCCAATATTCTCCCTTCACCTTTGCGCGAAAGAAAGGGGATTTTCGGCGCGCTCAGAGCAAGCGGCGTTGCGACGCGCACACACCTCGATCAATAGTCCGGCTCGCCGCCGCCCATTATCTTTTCCGCCTGCCCGGTGAGCCATGCCATTGCCGCCGCCCAGGGCTGATGACCGTGGCTGATCCGCGCAACCCCGAGCTCGGCAAGTTTCTTGTGCGTCGGGCCGGCCTTGCTGCGCAAGATGTTCACCGGAAGCGGTGAGCCTTCGCAGATCGCGCCGATGCACTTCGCCTCGGCGAGGAAGGGGACGAAAAGACCGCTCGCCCCGGCATCGGCATAGGCGCGTGCGCGCTCGAGCGTCGCGGCAACCAGCGCGCCGCCATCCTTCGCCGCATCAGCCCCACGAAACATGTCGCAGCGGGCATTGACGAACAGACCGGTATCGGCCGCCGCGCGATAGCGCGCGGCGGCCTCGCCGAGCGGCAGCAACGCGTTCGTGCCAGGCAGCCGGTCTTCCATGTTGATCCCCGCCGCGCCCGCTGCGCGCGCACGGCCGATCGAGGCGCCGACAGCGGCCGGGTCGGCGCCGTAACCCGACTCCATGTCGATGGTGACGGGCAGGTCGATGACCGACAATATGCGCGCGAGATTTTCGAACACATCCTCGATCGGAAAATCCTCCCCGTCTGCGCGCCCCTGCGCGCCCGCAACACCAAAGCTGCCGGTCGCAATGGCCTTCGCGCCCGCGCTCGCAACCGCCTTTGCGCTTCCCGCGTCCCAGATGTTGACAAGAATCAGCGGGTCGCCGGGCACGTGCAGCGCGCGAAATTGAGCAATACTGTCGGTCATTTCGCTTCCCTTCTCAAAAGCTCTTCCTTGATTTCGAGCCCATAGGCATAGCCGCCCAAGGACCCATTGCTGCGCACGACGCGGTGACAGGGGATGAGTATTGCAACATTGTTAGCGCCATTGGCGCTTCCCGCCGCGCGCACGGCACCGGGTTTGCCGACCGCCGCGGCGATCTCGGCATAGCTGCGCGTCTCGCCCGCCGGTATTTTCCGAAGCTCGCGCCATACCGCTTCCTGGAAGGCCGTGCCCTTTACGTCGATGGGGATGTGGTCGAAGCCTTGCGCGGGGGTTTCGACGGCATCGACGACTTCTTTCAGCAGCACCGCGAATTCGGCGCCCCCCTCGACCAGTGTTGCGGCGGGAAAGCGGCTTTCGAGCGCATCGCGCCCTTCAGCAAACGACAGGCGGCACACACCCTTGTCGGTTGCAGCAACGAGCATGTCGCCGAGGCTCGTCGGCACGATTGCCCAATGGATCGTCGTGCCCTTGCCGCCGCTCACCCAGGCCGAAGCCGGCATCCCCATGCGTCCTTCCATCTGTCCGTAAAAGCGTGATGGACCCGAAAAGCCCGCGTCATAGATGGCGTCGGTCACCCGCCTTGTGTCGCTGAGCGCCGCGCGGGCGCGCTCGTCGCGCAGCGCCCGGGCATAGGCAGCGGGCGACAGGCCTGTCTGACGGGTAAAGACACGCTGGAAATGCGTCGCCGAATAGCCGGTGCGCTGCGCAAGGTCGGCGAGCGCAAGCGGCTCCTCGCTGTCCTTGATCGCTGCGATCGCTGCGAGCACAGCCGCTTCGTCACGCCCGACATCGTCGGGCAGGCAGCGCTTGCAGGGGCGCAGCCCCGCGCCGCGCGCGCCGGCGCCGTCGGCGAAGAATCGGACGTTTGCCCGCAAGGGCTGGCGCGCACCGCAGCTCGGCCGGCAGTAGATGCCGGTGGTGAGAACCCCGACGATGAAGCGCCCGTCATAGGCCTTGTCCCGGCGCCGCATCGCAGCCCAGCACTCCTCCTCGGTCATCGCAGCGAAGCTCATGGTTCGTCCCTTTCGATCCGCGCGGCGAAACAGCCATAAGCGGCGTTATGCGCATCGATATAGGCGGTAGCAGGATCGGCGAACAGGGCGCGGATTGCGCCGTCGCCGTCGCCCGGCTGGGCGAGCCGCGCCGTTCGCAGCATACCCTCGCGGTCGAACGCGCGAAGCGAAAGCATGCGAGCTTCGAAGACCGGTGGCGGTGCATCGCGCCAGCGCGTCGCGGCGACACCCTGCCGGACATAAATGGCAAAGGCGCTGCGATAGGGCGTCGCGACATCGTGGTGGACGTGGTGAAGCAGAAGCAGCGTCTCCCCGGCCCGGGCATCCTCGAGGCTGACCCGGCAGGGATAGGCTCGATCGCTCTGCGCGATGATCCGGCGCGCGCCGCGCGCCGCAAGGTCGGCGTCATTCATGGTGAACAGCGGTGCAAAGGGCTCAGGGGCGAGACCGGTAATGATGTAGGTCATGACATTCTCCTCTCGATGGGCTCGCGCCCGCCTGCCATGATGCAGCGCTCCCGCGCGTCCCGATGCTTGCGTTCAAAGCGCGCGTCTCTAATCTGCCCCGTCATGACCCGCCTCATCGCCCTTTTCCTCGCCCTTTTCGCCCTCACCCTCCCGGCGCATGCAGCCGACGATATCAGTGCGGTCTCGCGCAGCGTCGTGCGCGTCGTCACCGTGGCGATGGTTGAGGGGGAGGTGGTCGGATTTGGTCATGGGAGCGGCATCGCCATCACTCCGACGCGGATTCTGACCAATGCGCATGTCGTGGAATCGGCCGCAAAATATCCGCAGAATGTCGCGCTCGGCATCGTCCCGTCGGAGGGGCAGAAAAGCTATGCCGGCAAGCTCATCGCGATCGACACCAAGCGCGACCTCGCGCTGATACAGATGACCGAGGGGCGCGTGCCGTCGGCCGCGATCTACACCGGGCCGCTCGATTCGGGCACCGACGTCGTCGCATTGGGCTATCCTGGCAATGTGGACCTTGCGACCGCGCGCAGCGCCGCAGACTATATAACGCCGCGCACGCCGGTGCGCAGCGAGGGCAATCTGTCGAATACCCAGAGCGTCGACGGTATTGCGACGCTCGTCCACACCGCGAAAATCTCGCGAGGCAATTCAGGCGGGCCGCTCGTCGACCAGTGCGGGCGTGTCGTGGGCATCAACACCTTCATCACACGGGCCGACGACGGCGATTCGCCCTTCGCTTTTGCGATATCGGTGCGCGAGATCGCGCGGTTCCTCGCCGACGCCCAGCAGGACTATGCGAGCGTGGGCACCTCCTGTCTTTCATTGGCCGAAGCCTCCGAGCGCGATCGCGCCGCCATGGAGGCGGAAGCGCGCGCCGCGGCGGAAGCCAATGCCGCAAAGGCGGCGGCAGCCCAGCTCGAGCGCCAACTCCGCCTGCAGCGTGCAAATGAGGACGCGCTCGCCGCGCGCGAGAATCGTATCGCGCTTGCCGGCGTTCTATTCGTCCTTGGCGCCCTCGGTGCTGGCGCTGGCCTGCTCTTTTACAGCCAACAGAAACGGCGCGAGGCGAAGATCGCGGGCGGCGGAGGCGCAGCGCTGATCCTCCTTGCGGCAATCCTGTTCTTGACCCGCCCCGACGCCTATGCGGAAATTGCCCACGATGCGGCGGCAGACGAGACGCTGACGCCCGCAGCGCCTAAGCTCGCTGAGGGCAGTTTTCTCTGCACGATCGAACCGAACCGCAGCCGTATTACCGTGTCATCGACCGACGACGTGCCGGTCACGCTCGGCGAGGGCGGATGCGTCAACGAGCGGACCCAATATACGCAAGGCGCCGACGGGCGCTGGCAGCGCATCCTCGTTCCGAATGAAGAAGCGACGGTCACCATCGCCTCGATTGACACCGCCGGGCAGGACTATCGCGTCGAGCGCTATCTGCTCGACGCCGAGACCATGGCCAAGGCACGCGAAATTCGCTCGGGTGCGACGATCAAGGGCTGCACCGCCGATTCCGAAGCGCTCGCCGCTTTCGCCACCCAGCAGGAAGCGATCAGGAGCACGCTGCCCCCGACCCCGAACGAGCGGCTGGTCTATGGCTGCCAGAGACTTGCTGGAGCCGCGGCAAAGCAGGCAGCGGCCGAAAAATAGCGCGGGTTCCTAACCGCCGCACGCCTTGAACAGCATGAGCGTCCGCTCGCGCGCGAGCTCTGCGCTTGGCTCGTGATAATCCTTGCGGCGGTCGCTGTTGAAGCCGTGCCCTGCTTCATAGACAAAGACCTGCGCGGTCGGATGGTTCTTTGCGATCAGGGCCTCGACCCCATCCATGGGAATTCCCGCATCGTACCGGCCGAAATGCGCAATCGCTGCACACCGCGGCGCCTCGCTGGCAAATTGCGTCGGCACGAGGCTGCCATAATAGGCCGAAGCGGCGCCGAGGTCGGGGCTGATCTGCGCCATCCGCCACGCGACCGACCCGCCATAGCAATAGCCGGTGATGAAGACCGGACCTTTCCCTTTGAGCGCGTCGATGCAGCTTTGCGCATCCTTCAGGCTCTGCTCGAAGGGATGAAGCTGACGCGCGAGTTCCACCGCTCTTTCGAACTGCGGCCCCGAATAGTCGCTTTCGAACCCCGGATGCTCGCGATCGAAGAGCGCGGGCGAGAGGACCTCATAGCCGTCGGCGGCATATTCGTCGCACAGCTCGCGAATATGGTCGGTGACCCCGAAGATTTCCTGGATCAGCACCAGGCCTGCGCGGCGGCCGCCTTCCGGCCGGGCGTGATAAACGGCAATTTCCGCCCCGTCGTCCATCGTCATGCGGATCATCTCGCCCATCACTCTTTCCTCTTCGCGCTGTTCCTCGGGAACCAAGGCTGTTCTTTCTCCTCCTTTGTGGAGAAAGCTGTGCCCTTCGACAAGCGCGCAGGGCACAGCCGCACAGGGCGGAAAGAACCGGGCCCGGAACGCCGGCGTGATTCCTTTCGCCCCACCTTGCATTGCAACAAAATCGTTGCTACGCGCGCCGCGACTGTGCAGCGGGGGCCTCTTCGGAGACCATGTAAATCCGCGCAGCCATCCCCCTCGGGATCGTAGAGAAGGACTTTTGCGCGTGGAGAATTCCGGCGGCATTCAGGGCAACATCACGGCGGGCCTTACGGGTCGCTATGCCAGCGCGCTGTTCGATCTGGCGCGCGAATCCGACGCCATCGACAGCGTTCAGAAGAGCCTCGCAGCGCTGCGCCAGGGCCTCGCCGATTCGTCTGATCTCGCCGCGCTTGCGGCAAGCCCGGTGGTCAGCCGCAGCGACGCGGCGAAGGCCGTCGCCGCCGTCGCCAAGGCAATGCAGCTCGATTCGCTGACGACCAATTTTCTGGGCGTGCTCGCCCAGAACCGCCGCCTCTCCGATCTTGCTGGCATGATCGACGCTTTCGACGCGATCGTTGCGGCGCACCGCGGTGAGGTAACGGCCAAGGTCACCAGTGCGCATCCGTTGAGCGCAGAACAGCTCAAGGCGCTCGCCGCCAATCTCAAGACTCGTGTCGGCCGCGATGTCAGCATCGCAACGACCGTCGACCCCGCCATTCTCGGCGGCCTCGTCGTCCAGCTGGGCAGCCAGCTGATCGACGGCAGCATCCGTACCCGTCTCAATAGCTTCGCGACTGCGATGAAAGGCTGAATAATGGAAATCCGCGCCGCTGAAATCAGCAAGGTCATCAAGGACCAGATCGCCAATTTCGGGACCGACGCCACGGTCAGCGAAATCGGTTCGGTGCTCTCGGTCGGCGACGGCATCGCCCGCGTCCACGGCCTCGACAATGTCCAGGCCGGTGAAATGGTCGAGTTCGCCAATGGTGTGAAGGGCATGGCCCTGAACCTCGAAGCCGACAATGTCGGCATCGTGATCTTCGGCTCGGACGCCGAAATCAAGGAAGGCGACACCGTGAAGCGCACGGGCACCATCGTCGACGTTCCCGTCGGCAAGGGCCTGCTCGGGCGCGTCGTCGATGGCCTTGGCAATCCGATCGACGGCAAGGGCCCGATCGTCGCCGAAAAGCGCATGCGCGTCGAAGTGAAGGCCCCCGGCATCATTCCGCGGACATCGGTTCACGAACCCGTCCAGACCGGCCTCAAGGCCCTCGACGCCCTCGTTCCCGTCGGTCGCGGCCAGCGCGAGCTGATCATCGGCGACCGCCAGACCGGCAAGACTGCCGTCGCGATCGACACCTTCATCAACCAGAAGGAAGCGAACAAGGGCGACGATGAGAGCAAGAAGCTCTATTGCATCTACGTCGCCGTCGGCCAGAAGCGCTCGACCGTCGCGCAGATCGTCCGCCAGCTCGAAGAGAATGGCGCGATGGAATATTCGATCGTGGTCGCCGCGACCGCGTCGGAACCCGCGCCGCTCCAGTTCCTCGCGCCTTACACCGGCTGCACGATGGGCGAATTTTTCCGTGACAACGGCATGCACGCCGTGATCGTCTATGACGACCTCTCGAAGCAGGCGGTCGCCTATCGCCAGATGTCGCTTCTGCTCCGCCGTCCGCCGGGCCGCGAGGCCTATCCAGGCGACGTCTTCTATCTCCACAGCCGCCTCCTTGAGCGCGCTGCGAAGATGAACGAAGACAATGGCGCGGGCTCGCTGACGGCGCTGCCGATCATCGAGACGCAGGCAGGCGACGTTTCGGCCTATATTCCGACCAACGTGATTTCGATCACCGACGGCCAGATCTTCCTCGAAACCAACCTCTTCAACGCGGGTATCCGCCCGGCGATCAACGTCGGCCTGTCGGTGAGCCGCGTTGGTTCGGCCGCGCAGACCAAGGCCATGAAGAAAGTGTCGGGGTCGATCAAGCTCGAGCTCGCCCAGTATCGCGAAATGGAAGCCTTCGCGCAGTTCGGGTCGGATCTCGACGCGTCGACGCAGAAGCTGCTCAACCGCGGCGCGCGCCTGACGCAGCTCTTGAAGCAGCCGCAGTTCCAGCCGATGCCGTTCGAGGAGCAGACCGCGTCGATCTTCGCCGGCACCAATGGCTATCTCGACAATGTCGCCACCGGCGACGTGTCGCGCTACGAACAGGCGATGCTCGCCTATCTGCGCAGCGACCATCCGCAGGTGCTGAAGGCGATCCGCGACAGCAAGGATCTTGGCGACGATGCCAAGAAGGGTCTCGTCGAGGCGCTCGACGCCTTCGCCAAGATTTTCGCGTAAGCCAAGTGACCGTGAGCCCGGCCAACCGCGCCGGGCTGACGAACAAGAGGGGCCGTAATGGCATCGCTTAAGGAACTCAAAGGGCGCATCGTCTCGGTCAAGTCGACCCAGAAGATCACCAAGGCCAAGAAAATGGTCGCCGCAGCAAAGCTGCGCAAGGCTCAGGCCGCGGCCGAGGCCGCGCGCCCCTATGCCGAGCGCCTCGAAGGCGTTGTCGCGAGCCTCGCATCGAAGGTCGGCGGCTCGGATTCGGCGCCGAAGCTGCTCGCGGGCACCGGAAAGAGCGACACGCACCTGCTCGTCGTGCTTAACAGCGACCGTGGCCTGGCCGGCGCGTTCAACTCGAACATCGTCAAGGCTGCGCGCGACAAAGCCCTCGAACTGCAGGCCGAGGGCAAGAAGGTGCTGTTTTACCTCGTCGGCCGCAAGGGCCGCCCGGTGATCGCGCGCCTTTTCCCCGGCCAGATCATCGAGCAATATGAGACGACGGGCATCCGCGACATCGGCTTTGAACAGGCGAACGAAATCTCGGCGAAGGTGATGGAGCTTTATGAAGCCGGTGCCTTCGATGTCGCGCACCTCTTCTATTCGAAGTTCCGCTCCGCGCTGCTTCAGATCGCCACCGGGCAGCAGATGATCCCGGTTCCTCCGCCCGCCGAAGCGCCGGCGTCCAGCGGCGCCGCGGTCGAATATGAGCCCGACGAGGAAGCGATTCTCGCCGACCTCCTGCCGCGCAACGTCACGATCCAGATCTTCAAGGGTCTCCTTGAAAACGCTGCCTCCGAGCAGGGTGCGTCGATGACCGCTATGGACAATGCGACGCGCAACGCAGGCGAACTGATCAACAAGCTGACGATCGTTTACAACCGCACGCGTCAGGCGGCGATCACCACCGAACTCATCGAAATCATCGCGGGCGCCGAAGCGCTCTAACCGATCAACCCAAGGAAGAAGACCATGGCAACCGCACCTGCCCCCGAGAAGAAGGCTCCCGCCAAGAAGGCGGCCGCGCCCAAGGCCGCCGCGCCGAAGAAGGCCGCAGCAGCCAAGACGGCTGCGCCCGCCGGCACCGCCACGGGCCGCGTCGCGCAGGTCATCGGCGCCGTCGTCGACGTTCAGTTCACCGGCCCGCTCCCGGCGATCTTGAACGCGCTCGAAACCGACAACAACGGCAGCCGCCTCGTCCTCGAAGTCGCGCAGCACCTCGGCGAGAACACCGTTCGCACCATCGCGATGGACGCCACCGACGGCCTGACCCGCGGCCAGCCCGTGATCGATACCGGCGCGCAGATTTCGGTCCCCGTCGGTCCGCAGACGCTTGGCCGCATTCTCAACGTCATTGGCGACCCGATCGATGAGCGCGGCCCCGTCAACAGCGACATGAAGGCGCCGATCCACGCCAAGGCTCCCGAGTTCGTCGACCAGTCGACCGAAGCCTCGATCCTCGTCACCGGCATCAAGGTCATCGACCTGATCGCCCCCTATGCCAAGGGCGGCAAGATCGGCCTTTTCGGCGGTGCTGGCGTCGGCAAGACCGTCCTCATCCAGGAACTGATCAACAATATCGCCAAGGGTCACGGCGGCGTCTCGGTGTTCGCGGGCGTCGGTGAACGCACGCGTGAAGGCAATGACCTCTATCATGAATTCCTCGACGCCGGCGTTATCGCCAAGGATGCCGACGGCAACCCGACCCCCGACGGGTCGAAGGTGGCGCTGGTGTTCGGCCAGATGAACGAGCCCCCGGGTGCGCGCGCCCGCGTCGCGCTGTCGGGCCTCACCATGGCCGAATATTTCCGCGACCAAGAAGGGCAGGATGTGCTCTTCTTCGTCGACAATATCTTCCGCTTCACTCAGGCGGGTTCGGAAGTGTCGGCGCTGCTCGGCCGTATTCCCTCGGCGGTGGGCTATCAGCCGACCCTGTCGACCGACATGGGCGCGCTGCAGGAACGCATTACCTCGACCACCAAGGGCTCGATCACCTCGGTGCAGGCCATTTACGTTCCCGCGGACGACTTGACCGACCCGGCGCCGGCGACCTCGTTCGCCCACCTCGACGCGACGACGACGCTGAGCCGCGCGATTTCGGAGCTTGGCATCTATCCGGCCGTCGACCCGCTCGATTCGACCTCGCGCGTGCTGACGCCCGCCGTCGTCGGTCAGGAGCATTATGAGACCGCCCGCCGCGTTCAGGAGACGCTGCAGAAGTACAAGTCGCTCCAGGACATCATCGCGATCCTCGGCATGGACGAGCTTTCGGAAGAAGATAAGCTTGTCGTCGCCCGCGCACGCAAGATCCAGCGCTTTCTGTCGCAGCCCTTCCACGTCGCCGAAGTCTTCACCGGCATCCCCGGCAAGTTCGTGGCGATCGAAGACACGGTGAAGTCGTTCAAGGCAGTCGTCGACGGCGAATATGACCACCTGCCCGAAGCGGCATTCTATATGGTCGGCGGGATCGACGAAGCGGTCGCCAAGGCTGCGAAGCTCGCCGAAGACGCATAATCATTGCCCCTCCCCTCGGGGGGAGGGGTTGAAGGACAGATCATGGGCCTGAAGTTCGAACTCGTCACCCCTGCCCGCCTCGAGCGGTCGAGCGACGTCTATATGGTCACCGTGCCTGGCAGCGAGGGCGATTTCTCGGTGCTCGAAGGCCACGCGCCCTTCATGGCGACGCTGCGCAACGGTCCGCTGACCATCTATGCCACCAGTGGCGCCGAGCCCGAAACAATCGAGGTCGAAGGCGGCTTCGCCGAAGTCAATGAGACGGGGCTGACCGTGCTCGCTGAGCATATCGCGGCCTGACGCCGCTCGGCATCATCGGCTTTAAGGGGGGCTCCTGGGCCCCCTTTTCTTTGGCCGGGGCCGAATTTGGCATTGCCTGCGGCCCTCCGCAAATCGGGAAAGCTGCCCCCATCCGGCCCTTTGGAACCTGCCGGGCCGGGCGCGCGCGGGAGCGCTATCCTCGCGGCCGGCGCGGAAATCTCAGATCGACGCGCAACCGGGGCACAGCGTTGCTACTTCGCGACGTCCATCCGGCCATAGTCCCATTCCTGCGCATCGCTGTCGTCCATCCGCGAAATGCGCGCCTTCAATCGGTCGCCCTCGCGCCAATAGCGGATGCGCTGCGGATAATCATGCGCAGCGTTTGCGAAGTCGATCATCCTCTCGCCCGCGGCGACCATGGGAAATTCCGCCGCGGGACGCCCGAAGGGCTGCACAAGGAAGACGAGCGTGCCGTCATCCCTTTGAATGATCCGCATATGTTCGAAGACCTCCGCCTTATTGCCCTTGCCGATGCGGGCCGCGCCGATCATGAGGCCGCCGCGCGGCGGGGTCCAATATTCGTCGGACCATTGCCCGTCGGACCGGTTCTGTTCCCACGCTCCCGTCATCCAGCGGGGCATTTCAGGTGAATCGGCGGCGGCAAGCGGGAACGCGCAAAGCAAGGCCGCCAGTCCCGAGATGATGATTTGCATCCTTATTCCCCTCCTCCGCCCGGTGTGTCCTGGAACGGCATTAGGAGAATATCAAAGTTTCCGTCCTATTCACCCTGGCTGATGAGGGTTCGCTTGCGAATAGCGCAGCAATCCCCGCTTGAGACCAAAGCGAAGCAAGGTGAAACGATGAGTGCATTCGGACGCCGACCGGGAACAGCAGGCCGCCCCGCCTTTGGCGTAGCCAAACCGATGCAGGGGGGCGCCGTCGGCGGCGGCCAGTTCCCCGCGCTCGATACCGCGCCGATCGCCGAGCCTCTGTCGAGTCCGCTTACTCCCGAACTCGAGGCGATGGACCGCCTGAATCAGCGCTCGAGCGCCGAGGCGATGGAGCCCGAAAAGCTGCAGGGTTTCGAAGCGTCGGTTCACAAGATCAAGGAACAGGTGCTCCCGCGCCTGCTCGAACGCGTTGACCCGGAAGCCGCGGCGACGCTGTCGAAGGACGAGCTGACCGAAGAATTTCGCCCGATCATCCTCGAAGTTCTCGCCGAGCTTCGCATCACGCTCAACCGCCGCGAGCAGTTCGCCCTCGAAAAGGTGCTCGTCGATGAACTGCTTGGCTTCGGCCCGCTTGAAGAATTGCTCGCCGACCCCGACATCAGCGACATCATGGTCAATGGTCCCTACCAGACCTATGTCGAGCGCAAGGGCCAGCTCGTCCTCGCACCCATCCAGTTCCGCGACGAGCAGCATCTCTTCCAGATCGCGCAGCGCATCTGCAACCAGGTCGGCCGCCGCGTCGACCAGACCACCCCGCTCGCTGACGCCCGCCTCAAGGACGGCAGCCGCGTCAACGTCATCGTGCCGCCGCTCAGCTTGCGCGGTACGGCCATCTCGATCCGCAAATTCTCGGCCAAGCCGATCACGCTCGACATGCTCTGCCAATGGGGCGCAATGAGCCAGAAGATGTGCACCGCGCTGAAGATTGCAGGCGCCAGCCGTTTCAATATCGTCATCTCGGGCGGCACGGGTTCGGGTAAAACCACCATGCTCAACGCCCTCTCCAAGATGATCGACCCCGGCGAACGCGTGCTGACGATCGAGGACGCGGCCGAGCTTCGCCTGCAGCAGCCGCACTGGCTGCCGCTCGAAACGCGTCCCGCGAACCTCGAAGGCAATGGGGCGATCCATATGGGTGACCTCGTCAAGAACGCGCTGCGTATGCGTCCCGACCGCATCATCATGGGCGAGGTTCGCGGCGCCGAATGTTTCGACCTCCTCGCCGCGATGAACACGGGTCACGACGGGTCGATGTGTACGCTCCACTCGAACAGCCCGCGCGAATGCCTCGGCCGTATGGAAAATATGGTGCTGATGGGCGACATCAAGATCCCGAAGGAAGCGATCTCGAAGCAGATCGCCGATTCGGTCGACCTGATCGTCCAGATCAAGCGCCTGCGCGACGGGTCGCGCCGCGTCACCAACGTGACCGAAGTGATCGGCATGGAAGGCGACGTCATCGTCACCCAGGAATTGTTCAAGTTCGAATATCTGGACGAGGACAAGGACGGCAAGATCGTCGGCGAATATCGCTCGATGGGCCTGCGTCCCTATACGCTGGAAAAGGCGCGCCAGTTCGGCTTCGACCAGCCGTTCCTCGAGGCGTGTCTCTGATCCGATAAAGCAGCCAGGCATTCCCGCGGGCGGGGGCGATCATCCCTGATGAAGCCACACCGCGGCGCTGAGCAGCGCGACCGCGGCCGAGGCGAGCGCGATGCCGCGCCACGGCATGAAGCCGACATTGTCGACGTCGCGGCGATTGCGGCGGCGCCAATCGGCGATTTCAGCAAAACCGAACAGCGCAGCAGCGCCGATGCTGACCGACAGCATGGACACTTGCATTGATCCCGCTCCCTTCGCACTATGACCGCTCCCGAGCGGAGCCGGCCCGGCCGGTCCGCCCCAGCCGAGAGGTGCGGATATGCGTCATTTCCCTTCTGTTGCAAGTGCCCTTCTGATCGCAGCCTGCGCCGCGTGCGGCGGACTCGCAGGAGGCGCGGCAGCGCAAGAAAAGACGGAAAAGGGCGAAGGCGCGATCGCAGCCGCTGTCGCGGCGCCGAGCCGCACGGCTGCAAACATCGCGCGCGACGCATACCGCCACCCTGCCGAAACGCTTGGCTTTTTCGGCGTAAGGCCGGGCCACACGATCGTCGAACTGTGGCCAGGCGGGGGCTGGTATACCGAAATCCTCGCCCCGCTCGCAAAAACGGGGGGCGGCACCCTCTATGCGGCAGCCCCTGCAGGACGGCTCAAGACAGTCGAGACGTGGAAGGCCGAAAGACCCGAGCTCTATGGCAGGATCCAGCTAGCTGAATTCCCGCACAAGGACGGAACGAAGGTGCCCGACGGCAGCGCGGACGTCGTGCTGACTTTCCGCAACGTCCACAACTGGCGCTTTTCCGGCAGCGACAACACCGCCGAGGCATTCCGGCAGATTTTTGCGATGCTGAAACCCGGCGGCACGCTTGGCGTGGTCGAGCATCGGCTGCCCGAGACGATGGATTCCGCGCTCGAGGAGAAAAGCGGCTATATGAAGCGTTCCTCGATCGTGGGCTTCGCCGAAGCGGCGGGCTTCAAGCTCGCGGGCGAAAGCGAGATCAACGCCAACCCCAAGGATACGCACGATTATCCGGGCGGGGTCTGGACGCTGCCTCCGACGCTGAACCAGAAGGAGGTCGGCCGCGACACCTATCTCGCGATCGGCGAATCCGACCGCATGACCCTCAAATTCGTGAAGCCTGCAAACTGACACGGCACCAGGAAACGATCGACCCCGCGCTGCTCCTTAGTGCCTATGCGCAGGGGCTGTTCCCGATGGCCGATGGGGCCGACGACCCGTCGGTCCATTGGGTCGAGCCGCGGTTGCGCGCGATTCTGCCGCTCGACGGCTTTCGCCTGTCGCGCAGCCTCAAAAAGGTGATCTGCGCCGACCGGTTTCGCGTCACCACCGACAGGGTTTTCAGCGAGATGCTCGCGCTCTGCGCCGAGCCCGCGCCTGACCGGCCGACGACGTGGATCAATCCGGTGATCAAGGCGAGCTACGAGCGATTGTTCCGGCTCGGTCATGCCCACAGCGTCGAATGCTGGCTGGATGGCGAGCTTGCAGGAGGGCTTTATGGCGTGTCCCTGGGGCGCGCCTTCTTCGGCGAATCGATGGTCAGCCGGGCCCGCGATGCCTCGAAGGTCGCGCTCGCGCATCTTGTCGCCCGGCTACGCGCGGGCGGCTGGCAATTGCTCGATTGCCAGTTCATCACGCC
The DNA here is from genome assembly GCF_900168005.1 of Sphingopyxis flava. Lineage (GTDB taxonomy): Bacteria > Pseudomonadota > Alphaproteobacteria > Sphingomonadales > Sphingomonadaceae > Sphingopyxis > Sphingopyxis flava. Next base: position 41,064 of record NZ_FUYP01000008.1, on the reverse strand, counting down.
CCATCTTGCAAGTCTCGGCGCGATCGAAATCCCGCAGGCCGATTATCTTGCGCGGCTCTATTCGGTGCTGTCGGGCGCGGACGGAGCAGGAGCAGGCGGCGCAGCTGCCGCCGGGGCTGAGCTTCCCTCACCGCCATTCGTCGCCGGCGACTGGGGAGCGCTCGACGCCTTGGGCGCGGCCGGCGATGCGGCTTTGGATGCCGAGGGTGCGACGGGCTCGCCGCCGGGATATGTCATCGCGCAGCTTTTGACATAAACGTCGAAGATGGGGTGCTGGATGATGTTGCGTTCAGGCCGTTCCTTGAAGATCCAGCCCGAAAAGACACGATACCATTTGTCGTCCCGCTGATCCTGCACGCTCAGTTGAACGAAGGCGCCGGTTTCCGGCGGATCCTCCCAGGGGGCAGTCTGTTCGCAGGCCCGAAGGCGCACGATCGCGCGGCCGACGCGCGCCGTATCGCCCGGTTTCATCTCAAGCTCGCGCACCAGCCCGTTTCGCTTGTTGAGCAGGCCCAGCACCGCGGCGCGCTCGGCCATCGGGGTCGCGCCTTCGATGCCGCCGACTTCCTGCGGCACTTCTTCGGAGCGCACAATCTCGCCGGTCTTGGCCTCGCCGCCACGCTTGTCGCTCGCCCGGTCGCATCCCGCGAGCGCCGGAATCGTCAGCGCCAGGAGAAGCGCGGGAACGAGCGGGCGCGGCATCGCGGCTCTCACTCGGCGCCGGGCCGCCAGGCCTCATAATCGCCGGTCGCTGCTGCGCGGCGTCCCCCGCGCTCGAGCGCACCCTGGGGGCGATAGGCGCCGAGGCTTCCGGTCAGGTTCGGCGTCGGCTCCTTCTGCCACGCGCGCGGCGCGGGCAGCACTTCGGCTGGCAGTTCGTCGAACGTGCGATGCAGCCAGCCGTGCCATTCGGGCGGCACGCGGCTCGCGTCGTTCGACCCCTTGTAGATGACCCAGCGCCGCTTGCCGTCGCGCGAGCGGTAATAACGGTTGCCGAGCGCGTCCTCGCCGACCTTCTCGCCGGTGCGCCAGCTATTCCATAATGTGCCGACGGTCGCGCCGTCCCACCAGGTGAAAATCTTGCCCAAGATGCTCATGGCTGCGGCGTTTACAGGCAAGGCCGTGCGCTTCGCAAGCGCGAAAGGGTGCGAAGGGGCCGTTTATGCGCCGATCTCAACGATCCTTCCAGCTGACCCTTGCCTCCTCGTCGAGGCCGATCTTCGCCGCGGTGCCGCCGGCAAGTTCGAGCACGGCCGCAACCTCCCCTCCGCTGACCACCGGATCGAGCGATTCGGGAATCGTATTCTCGGCGATCCGGTCGATGCTGCCGTCAGATCGGATGAAGATCATGTCGAGCGGAATCAGCGTGTTCTTCATCCAGAAGCTTGCGACGCGGGGCTTCGGGAAGGGAAAGATCATGCCTCCGTCGGCGGGAAGGCTGGTTCGGAACATCAGCCCGCGAGCCTGCTCCTCGCTGGTGCGCGCGACCTCGACGTTGAAACTGTGCGTCTTGCCCCCCGCCTCGATTGTCAGCGGAATCGTCGCTGTGCTTTCGGACTGGGCGTCGCTGTCGCGGGCGCACGCCGCCATCGGCATCGCCATCGTCAGAGCAAGAGCGGTCAAGATCACGCGCATCGGCACTTCCTTTTGCCAGAAAGGGCACAGGTCCTAATCGAGCCTCGCGGCCTCGTCCAGCGCTGCCAGCGCCGCCTCGTCGCCCGGACCGATCGCGAGGATGTGCCGCGCGAGGCTGGGCGAGTGACCGGCGCGGACAAAAGCCGCGACCTGTCGCTCGCGCAGCGCGGGGTCGCTCGCGCGGGCGCCGGCATAAGGGCCCAGCCTTCGCCGCCGCGCAAAGCCCAGCGCCGCCGTGAGCGCCGCCATTTTTGCATTCTCGATCGCCTCCCCGGCGTCACCCTCGCCGATCCCGTCGACCCGCAGCTGCGCCCTCACCCGGCGCTCGCCGAGGCCGCGACGCGTCATGGCGGCGCCGCGCATCGCAGCATATTGCTGGTCGTCAACGAAACCCAGCCGCTCCATCTTCGCAACCGCCGCATCGCATGACGTCATGGCATCTGCTGCGTCGTTCCAGTCCGATTCGCGTATCTTTCGAGCAAGATAGCGCGCGAGCTTTGCCCGGCTGGTCGCGAATCGCGCCACATAGGCGAGCGCCAGCTCGTCGAGCCGGGCGGCGTCGAGGGGTTTTCGCGGTCGGACGGATCGAACGTGGCCATGGCCCATGCCATGTTTATGCCACAGTCAAGCCCGATTGAGAACGACCAGCGCCGCCATATCGGATCAACAAGGTCCGAAAAGGGCCGATTTGTTCCACTTGCAAGGGATCGCCGAGCGCGTCATGGGTCCGAAAGATGAGATGCTTGTTGCCCCGCGCCCCGCTTCCCGGGACTGTGCACCTCCTATGACAGAAAAAAATAACGTCGCCGCGGACGAACGCGTCCCCACGCCCACCGAATGCGCGCAGCCGCGCCGCTTCTCGGACTTTTCGACCGTGGGCGAAGCACTTGATTACGCTGCCGCGGGCACGCGCGGACTGAATTTTCACGATCCGCGCGGCAAGCTCGTTCGCGCCTACAGCTATCGCGAGCTCAAGGAAGATGCGAAGCGCGCCGCCTATCGGCTCATTGCCGCGGGCATCAAGCCGGGCGACCGCATCGCGCTGATCGCGGAAACCGGCCCCGAATTCGCCGCGCTCTTCTTTGGCACCATCTACGCGGGAGCATGGCCGGTCCCGCTGCCGCTGCCGACCAGCTTCGGCGGCCGCGAATCCTATGTCGGCCAGCTCACCGTGCAGCTTTCAAGCTGCGACCCGGCCATGCTTTTCTTCCCGCCCGAGATTGCGGCGATGGCGACCGAAGCGGCCGAGGCGAAGGGAGTCACCCCCGCCGACTGGAGCGAATTCGAGAACCGCGCGGCCCCCGTCGCGGATCTGCCGGAGCAGAAGCCCGATGCCACCTGCTATCTTCAGTACAGCAGCGGCTCGACGCGCTTTCCGCACGGCGTTGCGGTGACCCATGCCGCGCTCCTCAACAATCTGTCAGCGCACGCGCATGGCATGCAGTTGCAGGACAGCGACCGATGCGTGTCGTGGCTCCCCTGGTATCATGATATGGGCCTTGTCGGCTGCTTCCTGTCGCCGGTCGCGAACCAGGTGTCGGTCGACTATCTCAAGACCGAAGATTTCGCGCGGCGACCGCTCGCCTGGCTCGATCTGATCAGCCGGAACCAGGGCACGACCCTCAGCTATTCGCCGACCTTCGGCTATGACATCTGCGCGCGGCGCATTTCCAGCCAGACCAATGTCGCCGAGCGTTTCGACCTTTCGCGCTGGCGCGTCGCCGGCAATGGCGCCGACATGATCCGCCCCGACGTGATGCAGAGCTTCGTCGACGCCTTTGGCGAAGCCGGCTTCAAGGCGAGTGCCTTCCTGCCGAGCTATGGCCTTGCCGAGGCAACGCTCGCGGTCAGCATCATGCCGCCGGGCGAAGGCATCGTGGTTGAACTGGTCGAGGAGACCGAGCTGTCGGGCGGCACTGGCGACGCCGGGCGGCCGACCCGCTACCGCGCGATCGTCAACTGCGGCAAGGCCGTCAAGGATATGGTAATCGAGGTACGCGACGAGGCCGGAAACATTCTTCCTGACCAGACGGTCGGCAAGATCTGGTGCACGGGCCCGTCGCTGATGACCGGCTATTACCGCGACCCCGAGGCGACCGCCGCGTGCATGTCGGACGGATGGCTCGACACGGGCGACATGGGCTATCTGTCGGACGGCTATGTCTATGTCGTGGGCCGCGCCAAGGACATGATCATCATCAATGGCAAGAATCACTGGCCGCAGGACATCGAATGGGCGGTCGAGCAGCTTCCCGGCTTCAAGTCGGGCGACATCGCCGCCTTCGCAATTACCGCGCCGGGCGGCGAGGAGACACCCGCGGTGCTCGTCCAGTGCCGCACGAGCGACGAGGCCGAGCGCCTTGCGCTGCGCGAGACGATTCGCGACCGCGTCCGGGCGATCACCGGCATGAACTGCCTTGTCGAACTCATCCCGCCGCGCACGCTTCCGCGCACGAGTTCGGGCAAGCTCAGTCGGTCGAAGGCGCGTGCGCAATATCTTGCCGGCGAAATCCAGCCCTTCGCGGTCGCGGCGTAGAGGCCCCCTCCTCCGATCCTTCATGCGACGATCTCGAGGCCGCGGGCTCGCATCCGGCCATCGGCATAGCTTACCGCCGCCGATGGCCCAAATTGGTTCGCTGCGCTCGAGGGGAGGTTCACCGCCCCGGCACGCCCTCGCCTTTTCGTCCCGCAGCGGCACAGATTGCTCCCGGGGAGCGCGGCCGCGGTTACCATCGGGTAACCCTGCGCCGTTATGACGGGCTTTGTGACGAGCCTGCTAACCGACCATAAACCGGCCGACGATGTTTCCGCCCGCGCCCTGATGGGACTGAGCCCGAGAAACGAGGATGGCGGTGACCTGCGCCAGCTTCAGCTCGCTCCGCTCCGCGGCAAGGGGAAGCTGCGGCTGTGGATGGGCATCGGCATGGCGCTCGTCGCTGCCTTCACCATGGTGACTCGCCTGCCCTGGGGTCTTGCGGGCGGCTGGCTGACGACCGCGCTGCTGTTCAGCCTCTGGTCCAGTCGCTCCTTTGCCGTTCTGCCGCTCGGAGATCCAAAACTCTCGAGCGCCTCGATCTTCCGGCTCTGTCACCGCCACGCCCTCTATTCGGCGCTTCTCTGGTCGGCTCCCTTCTGGTTCGAGGGTGTATCGCCAACGCTCGGACATGTCCTGTCGCTCTGGCCGATCGCATTGCTGATGATGCTGACTCTCGCGATGGTCGCGCACAGCCTTCCGCTCGCATGCGCGCTTTTCATCCTGCCCGTCAGCCTGTCCGCTGCGGCGGCGCTGGTGCTCGCCGGAGCGCCGCAACTCGCCGTGATCGCGCTCGTTGCGGGGCTCCTTCTTTGCGGCTTCTGCGTCCGCTTCGCGCAAAACCACATCCGCTTTCGCCGGGCAGAAGAGACGCTGCACGAGAAGACCGAAACGGTCAGCCTGCTGCTGCGCGAATTCGAGGAAACATCGGCCGACTGGCTGTGGCAGACCGATAACAGCCGGCGCCTCGTTCACGTCTCCCCGCGCCTCGCCTTTGCATTCGGTGCGTCGCCCGATGCCCTCGAAGGCATGCCGCTGCTTCAGGCGCTTGCAGGCGATGCCTGGGAAACCGGCGACTTTCCCAAGAGCCTTCACGATCTGGCCGAACGCCTGAAAAGACGCGAAAGCTTTTCCAACCTGATCGTCCCGGTGACGATCGGCGGCAAGCCGCACTGGTGGGAACTCTCCGCGTCGCCGAGGCTCGATGATCAGAGCAAGTTTCTCGGTTTCCGCGGGGTCGGTTCCGACGTTACCGAACAGCGCGCATCGGCCGAGCAGATCGCCCGCATGGCCCGTTTCGACAACCTCACGGGCCTTCCCAACCGGCTGAGCCTGCACGAAGACCTCGGTCGCGCGCTCGCGCATGCTCAGGGCATGAAAGCCCGCTGCGCGCTCATGATGATCGACCTCGACCGCTTCAAGGCAGTCAATGATACGCTCGGCCACCCGATCGGCGACCAGCTGCTCGCGCAGGTTGCGACCCGGCTCAAGAGCCTGATGGGCAGCGACATGACCTGCGGCCGGCTCGGCGGAGACGAGTTCGCGGTGGTGCTCCACGACGTCAGCTCCGCAGCCGAGGCCGAAGCGATCGCGCATCGGATCATCGCGGTTCTGAGCCGTCCTTATGTCGTCGACAATCATCAACTCTTCGTCGGCGCGAGCATCGGTTATGCGATGGGCCCGCACGACGGCGCGACGGTCGAAACGCTCACCCGCAACGCCGACCTTGCGCTGTACAAGTCGAAGGACAAGGGCGGCAATGTCGTCGCCCCCTATGTGGCTTCGCTCCACGCGCAGGCGGAGGAGCGGCGGGTGATGGAGCAGGAATTGCGCGGCGCGCTCGAGCGCCGCGAATTCGAGCTTTACTATCAGCCCGTGGTAACAGCGGAAGATGGCACGCTCAACGGGTTCGAGGCGCTCATCCGCTGGAACAACCAGACGCTCGGAAACGTCTCGCCTGCCCGCTTCATCCCGCTTGCCGAGGACAGCCGGCTGATCGCGCCGATCGGCGAATGGGTGCTGCGCAATGCCTGCGCCGAGGCGATGCGCTGGCCCTCGAACCTGAAGGTCGCGATCAACGTTTCGGCCGAACAGCTTACCGACCCCAATTTTGCCTCGCTCGTCGTCTCCGCGCTCGCTCAGAGCGGTCTTCCACCCCAAAGGCTCGAGATCGAGGTGACCGAAAGCGTGTTCCTGCGCGACGGCGGGGGCGCGGCCCAATTGCTCGACCAGCTCATCGCGCTCGGCATCCGTCTCAGCCTCGACGATTTCGGGACCGGCTATTCATCGCTCGGCTATCTTCGCAAGACACAATTTTCGACGATCAAGGTCGATCGGACCTTCGTCGTCGGCGCCGCCAAGGGGCACACCGAGTCGATCGCGATCATCCGCGCCGTCGTCGCGCTCGCCGACAGCCTCGGCATGGCAACCACGGCAGAAGGCGCCGAGACCGAGCGCGAGGTGGAAACGATCCGCAGCCTTGGCTGCAGCAATATCCAGGGCTATTACTACGGCCGCCCGATGCCCGCGGGCGAGGTGCTCACCCTCTTCAGGGCTCCTGAACCGCGCTCCAGCGCCGCGGCCTGAAGGCGCAAAGGGAGCGACGAGCCGCGGGGCCCGCGCGACGAGCGGAAATCCTTACCAAAAGGTTCCGCAGCTTGCCGCAGCAATATCGCATTTCATCGCTGGATGCTGGTCCCGTCCGGCCGCTTCGCGCACATCAGCCTCAACGCTTGATGACAAGCCAATGGGGGGTCGCATCTCATGATCGTTCGCCGCTTTTTCGGTGCCGCCGCTGCATCGGTGATGTTGCTCACCGGTCTGATGACGAGCGTTCCGAGCGCGGCTCGCGAATATCTTCAGTGCGTTGCCTTCGCCCGCGCCGAATCGGGCGTCGAGATTCGCGGCAATGCGAAGACTTGGTGGGCGCAAGCTGCGGGCGATTATGATCGCGGCCAGGAACCCCGCAAGGGCGCCGTCATGGCATTCGCCGGCACGCGCAGCATGCCCATGGGGCATGTCGCGGTGGTCGAGACGATTTTGAACGACCGCGAAATCCTCATCAGCCATGCAAACTGGTCGCCGATCAACGGCCGGCGCGGCCAGATCGAGCGCAATGTCCGCGTCGTCGACGTCAGCGATGCGGGCGACTGGAGCATGGTACGCGTCTGGTACGCGCCGATCGGAGACCTTGGCCTGCGCGCCAACCCGGTACAGGGTTTTATCTATCCCAACGGCCCTTCGGGTGCACCGGGCAGTTTCAACGCTCCGGTGTGGGCGAAGAATGACTGGAAACCTGGCAACGGGCTCGACCTGGTCGCAGCCTCGCTCAGCAACTGATGCCGTAAGTCGACGCGTTGCAAGCGACCGCCTGCAACGGGGAGCGCGTCAGCCTTCGTCGCCCTTTTCCGCAGCCCCGTCCTCGAACCAGGCCTCGACCTCGCCCGAAAGCTTGATCGTCATCGGCTGACCAAAGCGATCCTTCGACTTGCCAGCAGCGACGCGGATCCATCCTTCCGAGATCGAATATTCCTCGACGTCGGTGCGTTCCTTGCCCTTGAATCGGATGCCGATGCCGCGCTGGAGCACCTCCATGTCGAAATGGGGCGACCTGGGATTGGTCGACAGGCGGTCGGGCGGGGTATCGGTCATCTCAAAAAATCTCCGGCTTGCCCGGCGCGGCTAGGCGAGCGGCAAGTGCAAATCAAGAGGGCCGTGCGCCGCGCCGGGAAGCGCACGCGACGGCTTCTTCATCGCGAAGCTGGAAGCGCAGCGCCGGCGAGCTGGTCGAGCACAGGATACAGTTCGCGATCCTCGCGTTCGATGCGCGCGGTGATCGCTCCCAATATCGCGGTGCTTTCTACGCAAAACTGGTCCCACTGCGCCGCGACCCGAGGAGGCGGCCAGCGCCGTTCATAATCGTCACAATCATCCGCGACATGGCCCATTGTGCCTGCAAATTCGCGTGCAAGATCGGCCGCTGCCGCCTCGCCGGTCGCCCGTAGCCGCGGATAGAGGGCCCAGTCTTCGCATTTCAGATGCCGCCGCAAGGTGCCGCGCAGCTGTTCGCGGATCGGCTCGATCACGGCCGATGGCGGCGCGGTGGGTGCACCGAGCAAGCCGAGGAGGGCGCGCGCGAGCCGCAAGATATCGGCATGCTCAGCGCGCAATCGGCGCAGTTCGTGGACGAACGACATAAATTTTCCCGCGATGCGAAGGTCCGCATCTTCGCGCAGCTGCATGAAAAGAGCGTTAAGTCGGCGCAGCGCATGGCATCGGAACCTGCTGGCGCGCCGATCATTTGAGATGCAAGCAGCGAAAGGACTCTCGATGGCCGCACGCGCCTACTGGAAGGGGCAAATCCGGCTCGCGCTGGTGTCGATCCCCGTCGAAATCTATCCCGCGACCAAATCGGGCGCGGGCATCAGCTTCCGCCAGATTCACGAGCCGAGCGGCAAGCCGATCCGCTATGAGAAAATCGTGCCCGGAATTGGCGCGATCGACACCGACGACATCATCAAGGGCTATGAGACCTCGAAGGGAAATTATGTCCTTCTTGAAGATGAGGAGATCGAGGCGGTCAAGCTCGAGAGCAAGCGCACTCTCGAACTCGTCCAATTCGTCGACGCGAGCGACATCGACATCCTCTATTATGCAAAACCCTATTATGTGGTGCCCGCCGATGAGCTGGCCGAGGAAGCCTATATCGTCCTTCGCGAGGCGCTGCGGCGCACGAAGAAGGTGGGGCTCGGCCAGCTCTCGGTGCGCGGGCAGGAACAGCTTGTTGGCCTGCGTCCCTGCGGGCGCGGACTGGTGCTCGAGGTTCTGCGCTACGCCGACGAAGTGAACAAGGCTGCCAATTATTTTCGCGACGTCGGCAATGGAAAGCCCGACGCAGACCTGCTCGACCTTGCCGAAACCCTGATCGACAAGAAGAGCGGCAAGTTCGATGCGTCCGATTATCACAATCATTATGTCGACGCGCTGAAACGCGTGATCGCCAAGAAGGCGAAGGCCAAGGGCAAGAAGGTGCTGGAGGACGTCGAGGAACCGGCGGGGATTGACCGCGGGTCGAATGTCATCGATCTGATGGCCGCCCTCAAGGCGTCGGTCGAGGGCAGGAAGAGCGCGCCCGACAAGGCCGCCAGGAAGGAACCGGCAAAGAAGGCTCCCGCCAAGAAGGCGGCCGCAAAAAAGCGGGCGTAAGATGGCACGCGCAGACCCCCTCGCCTCTTACAACGCCAAGCGCGATTTCGCGCTCACCCCCGAACCTGCGGGCAAGGTCGAAAAAGGTGCCGGCCACCGCTTCATCGTCCAGAAGCATGATGCCACGCGCCTCCACTATGACTTTCGCCTCGAAGCCGACGGCGTGCTCAAGAGCTGGGCGGTAACGAGGGGGCCGAGCGCCAACCCTGACGACAAGCGCCTTGCCGTGCGTACCGAGGATCATCCGATGGCTTATGCCCAATTCGAGGGCGTGATTCCGAAGGGCGAATATGGCGGCGGCACGGTGATGCTGTGGGATAGTGGTAGCTGGGCGCCGGTCGAGGGGAAGAGCGCGAAAGACATCGAAAAGGGCCACCTGCACTTCGTCCTCGACGGGGAGCGAATGAAGGGCGAGTGGCTGCTCGTCCGCATGAAACCGCGCCCTGGCGAGAAGCGTGAGAATTGGCTCCTGCGCAAGGTTAAGGATGCCGAAGCCGGCGGAAGCGACGATCTGACCGGCCGCCACCTTACCAGCGTGCTCACGGGACGCACGATGGCCGAGATCGCAAGCGACGAGGGCGGCGAACAATCGCTTGAGGGGGCCAAAGGCGCGGCCTTTGCGAAGAAGATGAAGGCGGCCGCGGCGCATAACAAAAAGGTCGCTCGGCCAAAGGCGAAAGCAAGGCCCGCCAAGCCCCCCAAATTTCGTCCGCTGCAGCTTGCAACGCTGGTCGATGCGGTGCCGGCGGGAAACGGCTGGATGCACGAGATCAAATTCGATGGCTATAGAGCCGAGATCGCAGCGGCGGGCCGCGAAGTGCACGTCTACACGCGAAACGGGCTCGACTGGACCGACAAATTCGCGCCCCTCGTGCGCCATCTTGCCGCGCTCGACCTGCCGCCGTGCCTGATCGACGGCGAGATCGTCGCCTATGGCAAGGATGGCAACCCCGACTTCTCGTCGCTTCAGGCCGTGCTGAAGCGTGGTCACGGCGCGCAGGACGAGCAGACGGAGCTTCGCTTCTTCGCATTCGATCTGCTCGAAGAAGGCGGAAGGTCGCTTGCGAACCTTGGCAATCTGGAACGCAAGGAACGGCTTGAGGCGCTGCTGCGCGATGCGAGCCCCCCGATCGCGGTCGCGGACCATATGATCGGGGCAGGCGAAACCCTCTACCGCGCGATGTGCCGGGCAGGACAGGAAGGCATTATCTCAAAGCGCGCAGACGCTGCCTATTCCGGCCGCCGCACGAAAAACTGGGTCAAGGTGAAATGCACCAGGCGGCAGGAATTCATCATCGTAGGCTGGAAGCCCTCGTCGACGAAGCAGCGCCCCTTCTCCTCGCTGCTGCTCGCGCAGCGTGAGGGTGACGAACTTGTCTACAAGGGCAATGTCGGCACGGGCTTCGACACCAAGGCCATGGCCGAGCTTGCGAAGCAGTTTGCACGGCGCGAACGCAAGAGCGCGCCGCTCGCCGTTGACAAGGCTGCAGCGCGCCATGTTCGATGGCTGAAGCCCGACCTCGTCGCCGAAATCGCCTTTGCCGAATTCACCGCAAGCGGTTCGGTGCGCCACGCAAGTTTTCTGGGCTTGCGCCACGACAAGGAGGCAAAGGACGTGACCCCCGAGACACCGCAGGCAGCTCCCGCGCCCGAAAGCGAAATCGTGATCAGCAACCGCGAGCGTGTGATCTTTCCCGAGGCCAAGGCGACAAAGGGAGATCTCGCCGACTATTATGCAGCCGTCGCGCCCGTCATGCTGCCGCACATGGCACGGCGCCCCGTCAGTCTCGTGCGCTGTCCGCAGGGACGGGCAAAAAAATGCTTCTTCCAGAAGCATGACGCGGGAAGCTTCGGCGACCATGTCCATCATGTTCCGATCCGCGAGAAGGATGGCGGGCACGAGGATTATCTTTACGTCGAGGATGCAGAAGGTATCCTCGCCTGCGTCCAGATGGGAACGATCGAGTTTCATGGCTGGGACAGCCATGTCGACACGCTCGAGGCACCCGATCGCATGGTCTTTGACCTCGACCCCGACGAGGGGCTCGACTTTGCCAATGTGAAGAAGGCCGCGGCCGACCTTCGCCGCCAGCTCGCAGACATCGGTCTTGTCAGCTTCGCCATGCTCTCCGGCGGAAAGGGCATCCACGTCGTGGTGCCGCTCGAGCCCGGGCATAGCTGGGAGAAGCACAAGGACTTCTCGAAGCGTTTCGCCGAAGCGCTGAGCCTCGCCGAGCCCGATCGCTATGTCGCCACGATGAGCAAGGCAAAGCGCAAGGGAAAGATCTTCATCGATTATCTGCGCAACCAGCGCGGCAGCACCGCGATCATGCCCTATTCGGCGCGTGCACGCGAGGGCGCGCCCGTCGCCGCCCCGATCGGGTGGGATGCGCTTGCCGACATCGCAAGCCCGGGCCGCTGGACCATCGGCGACGCTGAGGAACTTCTCACCCGCGCCGCGAGCGCCGAGCTCAAGGGCTGGGGCTTTGCCAAGCAGGTGCTGCCCGATTTCTGACGGCCCCTTCGTTCCCCTTCCCCGGCGCCTTCCCCCTTTGAGCTTGCTCTGGGGAAGGATGATTTTTGTGAAGGCTACCCGCTCCCCCCGCGCGCAAATTGGTATGATGCTTTGTCCTACCACTTATCGCCGACTATCTGCGTTCTTGGTCTGAATCATTGGTTGACATTTAATGCAGACCAATTCAGCGTCCCCCACCATAAGCAGAACTGGGAGGGAGCGAGTCGATGAAACGGGTGGGGACAGGGGTAACCGCAGCGCGTTCGCATGTGCTTGGAGGACTGCTCGCGAGCACGGCACTGGTCATGATGGCCGCGCCGCTCAAGGCGCAGGAGGCCGCGGCCGACGAAAGCGAAGGCGACGCGATCGTCGTCACCGGCATCCGCAGCTCGCTTCAAAACGCCCTGGCCGAAAAGCGCGACGCAAATAATCTGGTCGAGGTTATCCAGGCTGAGGATATCGGCAAGCTGCCCGACCAGAATCTCGCCGAAGTGCTCGAAAATGTCACGGGGGTCCAGATCACCCGGCAGGCGGGCGTCGGCAATGCGGTGCAGATCCGCGGCACCGATGCCAACCGCGTCGAGATCAATGGCGTCTCGACCGTGGGGTCGGGCGCGGGGCGGTCGGGGATCAGCTTCGAGGATCTGCCAGCGTCGCTGATCGCGTCGGTCGAGGTGGTCAAGGTGCCGGCGGCGCAGACAATCGAAGGATCGGTCGGCGGCACGATCAACCTTCGCACGATCCGCCCGCTCGACCTGCAGGGGCCGCTGATCGCGGCGCGCGCGCAGATGGAGAATAGCGACCTTGCAAAATCCACCCTGCCGCGGCTCTCCGCCACCGTCGGCAACAATTGGGACACGGGGATCGGCGAGATCGGCCTTGTCCTGAGCGGTAGCTACGCGCGCCAGGACGTCGCCGCCTTCAAGCCGCGCGTCGACCGCGACGCCGTCGTTCTCCCGGGATCGGGGCCGAGCGCGGAGGCCTTTCCTTTCCTGCGCATCCAGTTCCTTCAGCAGGGGCTCGAGAATTACGAATATGAAACCTACAACGGCACCGCCGCAATCGAGTGGAAGCCGGCCGACAATCTTAAGCTCTATTTCGACGCGACGCTCAACAACCAGCGGCGCGCGCAGGAAAGCCACCGGGTCCAGATTTCGGGCACCGCGACCCCCTCGGTCGTCGATGCGATGAACAACACCGCGTTCGAGACGGTCGACTTCGGCAGCCTCGACGGCCCGGACGGCCCGGTCAATCTCGGTTCGGTCGAAGCTGCGGTCGCGGGCACGATCGGCATCGGGGGCTCGACCGGCACCTTGATCGATCCCAATATGCGCATGTCGAGCGACACAGGGGCGCGTGTGACAAAGAGCCGCGTGTTCGATTTCGGCACCCGGTGGGACGCGAGCGACAAGCTCAGCGTGCGCGCCGAGGTGTCGCTGTCGACGTCGAAATCCAGGTTCCCGAACTTCTCGACCACGCTCGACTTCATCAACCCGAACGGCCCCCAGCCCGTCATCGGGCGAAGCCTCGACAATGGCGTGCCGCTGGCGTTCGATCTGCGGGGTGGCACGCTGCAATTCGGCATCGACCACTCGAGCCCCTTCGCGCCGACGACCGCGCAATTGCTCGACCCCGCCAATTACCGGCTGCAGCAGGTGGCGCAGGGGGCGAACACGACCGACAATCAGGAGCGCGCCGGCCGGCTCGACTTCCACTATGACACGAGCGACCTCAACCCGTTCGTGACCTCGGTCGACGTCGGCTATCGCTGGAACCGGACGTCGGCCGAGAATAATGAATTCTCCCGCAACGTCAGCCTGACCCACACCACCAATGCGTGGAACCGCCCATCGGGCGATCTATTCTCGGACATCCTCATTCCGGGCCCGAGCAATTTCAACGCGGCCGACGGACGCGATCTATATTTCGGCGACTTTCTCCTCATCGATGGCGGGCTCGCATTCCGCGATCCAGCGCGCGTGCTCGACGCGCTCAACGAAGCGATCGCCGCGGGCAATGCCGCGGCCACCCAGGGTCCACCGGTCGCAACGCTCGAAACGCCGACCGAATCCTTTTCCGGCTTCTTCAAGATCAAGGAAACAACGAACGCTGCCTATTTCCAGGCCAATATGGAAGGCGACATCGCGGGCATGCCGCTGCGCGGCAATGTCGGCGTCCGGTGGTTGCGCACCAGCCTCGCATCGATCGGCAACAATATCGCCAATGGCGAGGTCACCGGGCAAATCGTCGCGAAGAGCCATTACAGCTTCCTGCTCCCGCGGCTCAGCCTCGTCCTCGAGCCCGCTGACACGTTCCTCGTGCGCGCCGGCATTTCGCGCGACATCCGCCGCCCGAATTTCGACACGCTGTCGACCTCCTATTCGTTCAGCACTGGCCCCAACACGCCGGTTGCGGTCGGCAATCCGGACCTCGTCCCCGAAGCGGTGTGGTCGTTCGACCTTTCGGGAGAATATTATTTCGCGCCATCAAGTCTGATCAGCGTCGGCCTCTTTCACAAGAGCCGCACCAATTTGTTCGCGCAGCGGCAGGAGGACCCGGCTCCCAATCTCGACGCCGATGGCAATCTCAACATCTCGATCGATCCCTCCTGCCCCGGCGGCGGCATCTACAATCCGATCGCCAACCGCAACATCAACAATCCCGTTCAGGGTGTCGGCATCTGCGTCCCGCGCAGCTCGACCTTCAATGTTCCCGGCACCACGACGCAGACCGGCATCGAAATCGCCTTTCAGCATGACTTGTCGGCGTGGGAGGATGTGCTGGGCTTCGCCTCGGGCTTCGGGCTCATCGGCAACTTCACCTACCAGAAGACCGGCGGCTCGGCGCGCGAGTATCGCGAGGCGGACGGCCCGCGCACCGTCTTTACCCAGCTCGGACACCCCGGCGCGCAGGACCTGATCAGCCTCGCGAACCTGTCGAAATATGCGTATAACGCGACGCTCTTCTACGATAAATACGGGCTCAACGCGCGGCTGCGCTATACGTGGCGATCCAGCTATGTATCGACCGACCCCTTCTTCTTCGGCCTGCCGCTGATCAATGGCGCCCGCGGCCAGCTTAACGCCAGCATCAACTACGACATCAACGGCCACATCAATGTCGGGGTCGAGGGGATCAACCTCTTGCGCGGCGATCAGAACCAATATTGCGTGAACAACAAGGCGCTGCTCTGCTTCCAGGGCCTCACCGACCGGCGCATCACGGCAGGGGTGAGCGTCAAATTCTAGGGGACGCGGGGGGCGCGCGGACGTAGCGCCTACGCCCCCGGCACCCCGAGCAGTCCCGCCTGCGCCTTCAGCCGCGCGGCCGCGTCCGGATTGGCGGCGATCGCGTCCTTGAGCGCCTGCGCAGCCTTTCCGGTCTCGCCCAGCGTCATGCGGCTGCGCATCAGCATGATCCAGCGGTCGACATCGCCAGGGCTCGCCTTCAGCTTCGCCTCGAGCCCGTCGACCATGCCCGCGATCATCGCATCCTGCTGGCCCTTGGGAAGCTGCGCGGCGGCCTCCATTTCGGCGCGGCTCGGGCCGGGGATCGCGCGCGCGGCGACGGGAAGCTCGTCGGGCGTCAAGGGCCGCGCCTGCGTCCGTGCGAGCCGGTCTGCGACCTCGATCTTGTGGATGGCGCCGACCTGCTCGATTGTGCGGCGAAGATCTGCCTCCCACGGCGCGCCTTGCGGCGTGTCGGCGAGCAGCGCAAACCAGTCGTCGATTGCGCCCTTGTGATCGCCCCCAATATCCTTCTTCACCGCCATGAAATAGCGCGCGCGCGGATCCTTTGCATCGAGCGCGATCGCCTTGTCGAACGCCTCACGCGCCGCGGCCGGCAAGGGGTCGCGCTCGCTCGCCATCACCCGCGCCTCGCCGAGCGCCGACCAGATGGGGGCCCTTTCAGGGGCGAGCGCCACCGCCTTTTCATAGGCCGCGACCGCGCCTGCAAAATCGCCCATATCGAAGCGCGCGGCGCCCAGCATCGTCCACGCCTCGGTGCTCTGGGGCTCGCGCCGGGTGCGATCCTCCAGCGCGCCGATTGTATCGGCAGGCGCCTCGGCGCCAGCCTCGGCACGGGGCGGCGGCGCGTCTGCATCGCGCCACATCGCATAGCCGACCGCCGCGGCGAGCAGCACGAAGGCGGCGATCAATATCGCGCGGTTGGTACCCGACAGCCCCTTGGTCTCACTCATTTTTGCCCCTTTCCGCATCGCGAATGGAAAAGCTGCCGGCAGCGTTGCTGGCTCTTGTCATTGCGCGCTGATGGTGTAGCCTTTATCGGGCAAGGTCGGTCAACGACAATTTCGTAAAACAATGGGGTCGCACCAATTTTCCCGGTTTGAACAAGAAGGGAGAGGGGTGCATGGCAGTTTCGGATCACGTCGATTTTCCGACGTTCATGGAGGGCGTGAAGAAGCGCAATCCGGGGCAGAACGAGTTCGTCCAGGCGGTGCAGGAAGTCGCCGAGGATATTTTCGACTTCATCGCCGACAAGGAAGAATATCATTCGCAGCAGATATTGCGCCGCATCGCCGAACCCGACCGGGTCGTGTCGTTTCGCGTCTGCTGGGAAGATGACAATGGCCATATCCGCGTCCAGCGTGGCTGGCGCGTCCAGAATAACAATGCGATCGGTCCCTATAAGGGGGGCATCCGCTTCCACCCGAGCGTCACGGAGAGCGTGCTCAAGTTCCTCGCGTTCGAGCAGACCTTCAAGAATGCGCTGACTGGCCTCCCCATGGGCGGCGGCAAGGGCGGGTCGAACTTCAACCCCAAGGGCAAGAGCGTTCGCGAGATCATGCGCTTCTGCCAGAGCTTCATGACCGAGCTTTATCGCCACATCGGCGCCGACATCGACGTGCCCGCGGGGGATATCGGCGTCGGGGGACGCGAGATCGGCTTCATGTTCGGCCAGTATAAGCGGATCACCAACGAATTTACCGGGGTACTCACCGGCAAGGGCCTCGAATGGGGCGGTTCGCTGATCCGGACCGAGGCGACGGGCTATGGTGCGGTTTATTTCCTTGCCGACATGCTGGCGGCCAAAGACCAGGACCTCGTTGGCAAGAATGCCGTCATTTCAGGTTCGGGCAATGTTGCAACGCACGCGGCCGAGAAGGTCGTCCAATTGGGCGGCAAGGTGCTCACCCTTTCCGATTCGGGCGGCTTCATTCATGATCCCGATGGCATCACGCAGGAGAAGATCGACTGGGTGAAGGCGCACAAGACCCACCGTCGCGGCCGGATCGAGGATTATGTCAGCGAGTTCAAATCGGCGACTTTCGTGCCCGGAAAGACGCCGTGGGGCGTGCCCTGCGACGTTGCCCTGCCCTGCGCGACGCAGAACGAGCTCAATGGCGAGGATGCCAAAACGCTCGTCCAGAACGGCTGTATCGCAGTCAGCGAGGGCGCCAACATGCCAACCGACCTTGCAGGCGCTCACATTTTCCGCGATGCGAAGCTCATGTACGCGCCGGGCAAGGCGGCGAATGCGGGGGGCGTTGCGGTGTCGGGTCTTGAAATGAGCCAGAACAGCGCGCGGCGCAGCTGGAGCGAAGACGAGCTGCAACAGATGCTGAAAGACATCATGGCCGGCATACATTCGCGCTGCCTGACCTATGGCGATCAGGGCAAGGGTTATGTCGATTATGTGAAGGGTGCCAATATCGCGGGCTTCAAGAAAGTGGCCGACGCGATGCTGGCGTTCGGGGTGGTGTAAGAGGCCGCTTGAGGGCAAAAGCCCCGGGCGAGGAAAAAAGGGGACGGTTGCGGATGACGACGCACGCTGGACAGGGGCGCGGCGATCGGCCTTGGGCGGCATTGGCGGGCTTTGCGCTGATGCTCGCGGGCCTCGCGCTCGCAGCTCTTATCGCAGCGCCGCCGGCGCGCTCGCAGGGCGAGAGCGGCGGGCGGTTCCTCGGCGTTGCCTCGTGCGCCGGCTCCACCTGTCACGGCCGGATGGAGGGCGACGGCACCGTCGTGCGCCAGGACGAGCTCATGAAATGGCAGGAGCCCTCGACCCCCGGGGGCGCGCACAGCCGCGCCTGGGCCGTCCTCTCGAACAGCCGCAGCCAGTTCATCGCGCGCAATCTCGGTATCGGCGACCCGAGCCGCGCCGCGATGTGCCTTGGCTGCCACAGCGATGCCACGGCAAGCCGCGGCAGCGCGCCGCTCGCCGACGGGGTGAGCTGCGAGACGTGTCATGGCCCCGCCGGCGGCTGGATCGCCACGCATTACGCCGGGGTGGGCCCCAACCCCGATCCCGGTGCGGAAATGCGCGAAAAGCATCTTGCGAACCTTCGTGCAGGCCTGCGCAAGCTCGAGGACCCCGTGGTCCGCGCGGGCGTCTGCGTCGACTGCCATTTCGGATCGGCGGGCGAGGGACAGTTCGTCACCCACCGTATCATGGCGGCGGGGCATCCGCGCATTTCGTTCGAGCTCGATCTCTTCTCGGCGCTTCAGGCGCACCATGATGAAGATAGCGATTATGGCTGGCGCAAATTCGGCGCAGCCGGCAGGCGCACGGACCATGTCCAGATGTGGGCGGTGGGACAGGCGACCGCGCTTGAGCGCAGCCTCACGCTCTTCCAGTCGAAGCGCGGGACCGAGGGGGTCTTCCCCGAATTCTATTTTCTCGACTGCCATAGCTGCCACCGCCGCATCTACGACCAGGCAAAGCCCGTGAAGACGAGCCTCGCCAACCCGGGACGCCCCGGCCTTCCCGAGGGCATGCCGCCCTATAATGACGAGAATCTGATCATGTTGTCGGCGGCAGCGCGCCTCGCTGCGCCCGGACTTGCCGAGCAGCTCAGCGCGCGCAGCGCCGCCTTCCACCGCGCGCTTGCCACCGACCGGCCGAGCGCCCTCGCTGCGGCCGGCGAGCTTGCCCAGACGGTCGCAGCGCTCAAAGCAGCCTTCGCGTCGCGCAGCTTTTCGGGCACCGACGCCTTCGCGCTCGTCGATGCGATCGCGGCAAAGACGATAAGCGACCGCTTCACCGACTATGCAGGATCATCGCAGGCGGTGATGGGGGTCGACACCTTGCTTGGGTCGATGGTGTCGTCGGGACGCGTGACGGTGGGCGCTGCGGCGGGAATCCGGGCCGATCTCGACCGCGCCTATGCGGCGGTCAAGGACCCCAACGCCTACAAACCCAATGATTTCCAGGCCGCACTCGGCCGCGCGGTGCGCGCGATCCAGGCCCTGCGGTGACGCTCATGCAGACGCGCTCTTCCCTCTTTCGCTCGACCGCTTTTGCCGCGCTTGGTGCGCTTCTCCTCGCCTCGTGCGGCGGCGGCGGCGGCGGCAGCGGCGGCACCCCGACGCCGAGCCCCGCGCCGACGCCCACCCCGGCGCCGACCGGCGGACTTTATACGCCGCCTGCTGCCGCATCGCTGAGCGTCGCCGAGGTGCAGCAGATTCTCGCAAATGCCATTGCCGAAGCACAGGCGCGCAGCCTTCCCTCGATGATCGCGGTCACCGACCGCGTGGGGAATGTCCTTGCCGTCTTCCGCATGAACGGCGCGCGCGCGACCGCAACGACCTCGGCGGCGCCGAATGGCGCGAGCATCGACGCGCAGAATGTGACTTTCCCTGCCGAGGCGGGTGCGATCGCGAAAGCAATAACGGGAGCCTATCTGTCGAGCGGCGGCAACGCCTTTTCGACGCGGACCGCGAGCCAGATCGTTCAGGAGCATTTCCCGCCTGCGCCGACGACGGTCGGCCTTGAAAGCGGGCCCCTGTTCGGTGTGCAGTTCAGTCAGCTTCCGTGCAGCGACTTCGCATCGCGCTTCGGCGCCGCGGGCGCTGCGGCGCTGATCGGCCCGAAGCGCTCGCCGCTCGGTCTCGCCGCGGACCCCGGGGGACTGCCGCTCTACAAGAATGGCGTGCTTGTCGGCGGCATTGGCGTGATGGGCGACGGCGATTACGGGAGCGATCCCAATATCCTCGACATCGACAATGACGCCGAGGAGCTTATCGCGCTTGCGGGCACGCGCGGCTTCGAGGCGCCGGCGAGCATTACGGCCGACAAGATTACCGTCGACGGGACGAGCCTGCGCTTTTCGGATGCGACTTATGCAGGGCTGATGACGGGCGGCGGCGCGAGCTTTGCGAGCCTCAACGGCAGCGCGGGAAGCCTGATCGCCGTCACCGGCTATGCCAACGCCGCGGTGATCGCGGGGACCGCCTATGGAAGCGAGGCGTCGGGCGTCCGCCCCTCGATGCCAAGCGAATTTTCGAACCGCGACGCGTTTGTCCTGACCAATGGCAGCGGCGCAAACCGCTTTCCGATCCGCAGCGGTACCGACGGCGCGTCGAACAGCGCGCCGCTGACCGCCGCCGAGGTGCGGGCACTCCTCGAGGAAGCCTTCGGCGTGATGAGCCGCGCCCGCGCGCAGATCCGCCGCCCGCTCGACAGCCGCGCGCAGGTCACGATCAGCATCGTCGACACCCACGGCGAGATTCTCGGCATCGTGCGGTCGCCCGATGCGCCGATATTCGGCGCCGACGTCAGCCTGCAAAAGGCGCGGACCGCGACTTTCTTCTCGGCCGCACAGGCAGGCGCTGAGCTGTCGGCGAACGCCAGCGCCGATGTACGCCAGTTCGTCCCCGCGCTGCGCAGCTTCCTCAATGATCCATCGGCGCTGACGGGCAAGGTTGCCTTCGCCGACCGCTCGGGCGGCAATTTGTCGCGCCCCTATTTTCCCGATGGCGAAGTCGGGCGCCCGCACGGCCCCCTGTCGCGCCCGATTGCGCAGTTCAACCCCTTCTCGACCGGGCTGCAGTCGGCGCTGATCATCGGCAATCTCGGCCAGCATCTCGCTTATGTGTCGGGCGCCAGCGCGACGGACACGCCGCAGCGCTGCACGACGCTTCCCGACGTCGCACCGGGGCACAACCGGTTGCAGAACGGCATTCAGATCTTCCCCGGATCGGTTCCCATCTATCGCGGCAACCGCCTCGTCGGGGGCATTGGCGTCTCGGGCGACGGTATCGACCAGGACGATATGATCAGCTTCCTTGGCGCCCACAACGGCGGGGCAAGGACGGGCGGCATCGGCAACGCGCCGGGAGAACTGCGCGCCGACCGCATCGTCGTCAGGCTCCAGGATGGGGCGACGGTCCGGCTGCGTTACATCAGCTGTCCGTTCGCGCCTTTCCTCGACACGGCGCAGCAAAATGTCTGCGATGGGCTCTAGGCGATGACGGGGGGAAGCAGCCTTTGGCCACTGATCGCAAGCCTTGCGGCGCAGGGTGCTCCGGGCGAGGTGCCCGCGCCCGCGCCGCTTCCCGCTGCCGAGCAGCCGGCGGCTGGCGAGCCTTCGCTCGACGAACTGGCGCCGCCGCCACCGCCGGCCGACTGGCAGGAGGCGGTCGGCGATGACCTCGTCGGCCAGATCCTCGATGGTCGCCGCCGGCCGGGCTATAACCCCATTCTTCCCGACCGGCTGACCCAGGACAACGAAGGGGCGCTTCGCCCGCCCCCGCCCGAGACCTTTCCCGGAATCGAGGACCAGCTCCCCATCCCTGACCGCTGGCGACTGATCGAGACGCTGGGCGTGGTCAAGGAGCGCTGGTTCGACCCTTATCACCAGAACACATTGAAGGGCGATCGGCCGATCGACCGCAGCAAGGTGAGGTGGCTCCCGATCAAGGGCGACGACTGGTTCTTCGTTGCCAATCTCATATCGGACAGCGTGTTCGAGCCGCGGACCTTTCCGATCCCCAACGGCGTCCAGACGACGGCGCGCCCCGGCAGCCTCGACGTGTTCGGCAAGAATCGCAGCTTCGTTGCGGCGCAGACGTTCATCGGCGGCTTTGCGCTGATCAAGGGCTCGACCGCCTTCAAGCCTCCCGACGTCGAATATCGCCTGACGCTTGCCTATAATATCAACTATGTCGACGTGCCCGAAAGGCGCGTGGTCGACGTGCGCCCGTCGAAGAAGAGCCATCGCTTCGACCATTTCGTCGGGGTGCAGGAAGCCTTTATCGACAAGCATCTGGGCAATGACAGCGACCGCTACGACTTTCACTCGATCCGCGTCGGCATCCAGCCCTTTCAGAGCGATTTCCGCGGGTTCCTGTTCAACGACAGCCAGCTCGGAATTCGCTATTTCGGCAATCGCGACAACAATCGCTTCCAGTATAATCTGGCGGCCTTCTGGCGGCTCGAAAAGGACACCAACAGCGGCCTCAACGATATCGCCCAGACGCCGCGCGACGATTTCATCCTGACCGCCAATGTCTATCGGCAGGACTTCCCTTTCGTCGGCCTCACCAGCCAGCTCAGCGCCACTTGGAACATCAACCGCGAAAAGAACGACGTCCAGATCGACCACAACGGCTTTCCCGTGCGCCCGGCGCTTCTCGGCGATCTGCGCGGGCGCGACTATGATGTCGTCTATCTTGGCTACAGCGCCGACGGCCGGATCGGCCGGCTCAACCTGACCACGAGCCTTTATGCTGCGCTCGGAAAGGACCGGAACAGTTTCTTCACGAGCGAGCCTGCGAAGATTCGCGCCGGATTCGCGGCAGCCGAGCTCAGCTACGACCAGGACTGGATGCGCTTTCGCCTGTCGGGGCTTTACGCAAGCGGAGATGGCGATCCTTATAATCGCACCGAGGGCGGGTTCGACGCGATCTTCGAAAATCCGATCTTCGCGGGCGCCGACACCAGCTACTGGATCCGCCAGACCATCCCTTTTGCAGGCGGCGGGCGCGTCATTTCGATCAGCGGCCGCAACGGCCTATTGAACTCGCTGCGCTCCTCGAAAGAAGAGGGCCAGTCGAACTTCAACAATCCGGGCACGATCCTGGTCGGCGCGGGCGGCGATTTCGACCTTTCGCCGCAAGTGCGCGTCAGCGCCAACCTCAACCATCTCTGGTTCGAAAATACATCGAGCCTCCAGGTGCTGCGCAGCGAGGGCTCGATCCCCAAGGATATCGGCTGGGATCTTTCGCTCGCCGGCATCTGGCGGCCCAAGGCCACGCAGAACATCGTCGGACGGCTGAGCGCGGCGGTTCTGGTCCCCGGCGCGGGGTTCAAGGATCTGTTCGATAACAAGCAGCGGGACGACATTTATGTGTCGATCCTCGCCAACATGATTTTGAGTTTCTAGGCCATGCACCGCAAGCTCTTCGCCTTCGCCGCCTTCCTGCTGATGTCGCTGGCCTTTGCCGCGCAAATGGTCCGCGCATCCGAAGAGGAAAAGCCGGTCAAGGTCGAATATCGCTTCACCCCGCCTGCACCGCGCGAGCAGAGCGAGGCCGAGATGATGGCAAAGTCGGAAGGCTGTTACAGCTGCCATGTCCGCACCGATCGGCCCACGATGCACGCAACCCCCGCGGTCCGGCTCGGCTGCACCGACTGCCACGGCGGGGACGCGCGCGAATTTGGCGACCCGAAGCTCGGCTATGAGGCCCCCTCGAACAAGGCGGTGATGAAGCGCGCGCATCCGCAGCCAACGCTTCCCGGCGCGTGGGGGGAGACGTCGGCGAACCCGAAGCGGAGCTACACGCTCCTCAACAAGGAAGCGCCCGAATATATCCGCTTCGTCAATCCGAGCGACTACCGGGTCGCGCGCGAGGCCTGCGGCGCGTGTCACCTCGAGATCATCGAGGCCGCCGAGCGTTCCTTGATGTCGACCGCAGCGATGTTCTGGGCGGGCGGCGCCTATAACAATGGCATCGTTCCCTTCAAGAAGTCGATCTTCGGCGAAGCCTATACGCGGACCGGCGAGCCGGCGTGCCTCCTCTCCCCCTCCTCTTTGCTGAGCGCAGAAGAGTATAAGGAGGCGTGCAAGCCGAGTTTTGCGTCAGAGAAGATCCTCTCCGACAGCGAGACAAAGCGCGGCGCGCTCGCGCGGCTCTATCCGCTGCCGCGTTGGAGCGTGATGCCGCCGAGCGACGTGTTTCGCGTCTTCGAACGCGGCGGACGCAACATCAACACGCAGTTCCCCGAGATCGGCCTGCCCAATCCGACCGGAAGCATCCAGCGGCTTGAAGAGCCCGGACGTCCCGACCTCAAGCAGTCGAACCGCGGCCCGGGCACTGGGCTGCGCATCGCGATCGCGGTGCTCAACATCCACAAGACGCGGCTCAACGATCCCTATATGTGGTTCATGGGGACCAACGACCAGCCCGGCGACTATCGCCAGTCGGGCTGCGCGGGCTGCCATGTCATCTACGCCAACGACCGCGAGCCGCGGCACAGCCTGACCTATGCCGCCTTCGGCCGCGACGGCGAGACCGCAACGGTCGATCCTGCGATCGCAGGCAAGACATGGAAGCCGGACGACGGCGGCCACGGCAGCGGGCACGCCAAAGCGGCCGCGCATGCGCCTTCCGCAGAGGGGCACGGCGCCCTCATTGACCCCGCGGATGCCGCGGAGGGGGCGCCGGTGAAGCCGCGCGGCGAATCGGGTCATCCGATCATCCACGCTTTCACCCGTGCGATTCCGACCGCCCAGTGCATGAATTGCCACATGCACCAGCCCAACATCTTCCTGAACTCCTACCTTGGATACACGATGTGGGACTATGAATCGGACGCCCCGCAGCTGTGGCCGGGACCCGAGAACAGTGCGCCGCGTCCGCCGGGGATGAGCGACGAGGAGTATCGCAAGACCTACAAGCAGCAGCGCTATCCGACCGCCGCTGAAGTGCACCGGACGCTTGAGCGCAATCCCGAAGGAGCAAGCCCGCGCGGCCTGTGGTCCGATGTCGAATTCCTGCGCGACGTCTATGACGTCAACGCGAGCAACAAGGACACTCAGTTCGCGGACTATCACGGCCACGGCTGGAATTTTCGCGGCGTCTTCAAGCGCGACCGCAGCGGCAATCTGCTCGATGCCGAGGGGAATATGGCGACTTACGGCACCGATAGCGCGCATATCATCGACCCCAGTGACCCCGAGAAATGGCGCAAGAGCTGCGCGCATTACAGCGATGTGCGGCAGCGCGATCTCTGCCTTGCGAGCGCCGATCCGGAAAGGCCGGGGGTCGAGGGCAAGTTCGTTCCCCCGGGTCTCAACCCCGGCAAGACCGTCCATATGATGGACATCCACGCCGAAAAAGGGATGCAGTGCGCCGATTGCCACTTCGCGCAGGACAGCCACGGCAATGGCTATATTCAAGGCGAGGTCGCAAACGCGGTCGAGATCGGCTGCAAGGACTGCCACGGCACCGCGGATGCGCTGCCCAACCTTTTGACCTCGAACGTCGCAGCGCGGCCGCAGGGAACCAACCTTGCCTTGCTGCGCAACCCCGACGGGCGGCGGCGCTTCGAATTCCAATATGGCGATGATGGCGAGGTCACCGGGCTCATTCAGCGTTCGATCGTCGACCCCAAGCTCGAATGGCAGGTCAGCCTCGTCAAGCAGGCGGTGACGCCGGGGCCCCATTTCAACGCCAAGGCGGCGCGCGCCAAGCTGATGTCGCGCTCGGGCGCCGACGACGGCAGCTTCGCCTGGGGGCCGGGCATCGCGCGCGAGAACCGCGCGCACGGCGACGAGCGCATGGCCTGCTTTACCTGCCACCTGTCATGGACCACGAGCTGCGGCGGCTGCCATTTGCCTATCGAGGCGAACTGGAAGACGAAGATGCACCATTTCGAGGGGGAAGAGACGCGCAATTTCGCCACCTACAACCCGCAGGTGGCGCGCGACGAAATGTTCCAGCTCGGCCGGCACATGCTCACCAAGCCGGGCGAGCCCGACGCCGACGGCAATCCGCGCGGCATCATCGCGCCGATCCGCTCGTCTTCGGCGCTCGTCCTGTCGTCGACGAACATCAACCGCGAGCGCATCTATGTGCAGCAGGCGCCGATTTCCGCCGCGGGCTTTTCAAGCCAGGCTTTCGCGCCGCACTTCCCGCACACGGTGCGGCGCAGCGAAACCAAGCAATGCACCGACTGCCACCTGTCAGCGGCCGACGACAATAATGCGATCATGTCCCAGCTTCTTCTTCTGGGCACCAATTTCGTCAATTTCGTCGGCCTCAATGTCTGGTCGGGGCTCGAGGATGGCTTCCAGGCGACGCGCGTCACCGAATGGGAGGAGCCGCAGGCGGTGATCGGCAGCTATCTCCAGCGCTATGCCTATCCCGACTACTGGAAATTGCATGTCGAACAGAATGGCCGTGAGCTCAAAAATTGGGTGCGCGGCAAGACCTTCGACAAGAAGGGGTCGGGCGAAAGCCGGTCGCTCGAGGAATTCCACAATTTCGTTCAGGGAACGAGCGGGCGGGTAAACTGCCTCCAGCAGCGCGGGGAATATATGTTCGTCGCCGAAGGCAAGGGCGGCTTTCGCGTCTATGACGTCGCCTCGATCGGCAACAAGGGCTTCTCCGAACGCATCGTTCGCGCTCCCTTCTCGCCGCTGGGGCACGACACGCACGTCAAGACGAAGAATGCAACCTGCATGGCGATCGGCACAAATCAACCGATCAGCATGGCGCGCAACGAGTTTATCCGGAAGAATTTCCCGGAAAATGAGGAGCAGGCACTGCATCCCATCTATCGCTATGCGGTGATCACCGACAGCGTCGAAGGCCTCATCCTCGTCGATGTCGAGACGCTCGCTGACGGCGAGTTCCGCAACAACCGGCTCACCCGCGCGCTGACCTGGAACCCCGACAATATGCTCGCGGGCGCGCAGCACATCACGCTCGCGGGCAATTATGCCTATATCACCGCCGAGACCGGTCTCGTCGTGGTCGATCTCTCGGTCCCGCTCGAGCCGAAGATCACCGCGCGGCTGCCGCTTACCGACGCGCGGGCGAGCGCGGTGCAGTTCCGCTATCTCTGGGTCACCGATGCCGAGGGCGTGAAGCTGTTCGACATCACCCATATGGACCAGCCGGTGCCGGTGCCCTCGGGGACGGTACGGCTCGCGGATGCACGCAAACTCTATCTTGCACGAACCTTCATGTATGTGGCAGCGAAAGCGGACGGGCTGGTCATCGTCGACGTCACGCGTCCCGCGACGCCCATCGCGGCGCCCCCGCTGACCTTCGGCGGCACGATGATCGATGCCGAGGATGTGATCGTCGCAACCACCAATGCCTCGCTCTTCGCCTATGTTGCGGACGGGCGAAACGGTATCAAGGTGCTCCAGCTCACCAGCCCCGACAATCCGGGTCTCTACGGCTTTTCACCCAAGCCGACACCCGAGCTCATCGCCTGGGCAAAAACGCCCGCGCCCGCGCTATCGCTCTCCAAGGGGCTCGACCGCGACCGCGCGGTCGACGAGACGGGCGGGCAGCTCGCGATCTTCGGCCGCATCGGCTCGCGGCCCTTCACCCGGCCCGAGATGGAGAAGCTGTTCCTCAACAGCAAAGGCCTGGTCTACAAGGTCAGCGATGCGGTCGATCAAAGCGGCTGGCGACCGCCGCTCAAATATCCCGACTGATCCTCGTCCTGAACGACGGGGCCCCGGCGCTCCTCTGCATTGAAGGCGCCGGGGGCTCGAGTGCGTTCGGTTTTGATTGAATCAAAACCGGCACTCTAGAGACGTGTTTTACCGTGTTTTCCAGGTCGTCGGGGATTCCACCTGACTTGAAAACATTCTAGAGCCGTTCGGCCTGCACGACCTGGTCTGACGCGCGCAGCGCCGAGAGGATGCGCATGACATGGTGAACGTCGCGGACCTCGACGACAATGTCATAAGTATGAAAATCGCCTTCGCGATTCGAGAGACGCAGATTGGTGATATTCGCCGAGTTGGCGGCAAGAATGCCCGACATTTCCGCGAGCGTTCCGGGCTCGTTGAGGATGACGACGCACAGGCGAGCATTGCCGCCCTCGCTGTCTTCCTGCCAGCGCAGGTCGATCCAGTCGGCGTCGACCCCGTCGGCGAGGCTCGGGCAGTCGATGACATGTACCTCGATCCCCTCGTCCGGTCGCGCAAGGCCGACGATACGGTCGCCGGGCACCGGGTGGCAGCAATCGGCGAGCCTGTAGGCGACGCCGGGGGTCAGCCCCTCGATCGACACCGCCGCCCCCTGCCTGAGCTTGCCGGGCTTGGACTTCATCTCGGCGGTGATACCGGGCACCAGCGCCTCGAGCACTGCATTGTCGCTTAGCTGCCGCTTGCCGATGGCGACATAGAGCGCGGTGTCGTCTTCAAGCTTCAGCCGTTCGATTGCGGCCGCGCGCGCCTTGTCGCCGATCTTGCCGGGAAGACGGCGGGCAATCTCGTCGTACATCTTGCGCCCAAGCGCGGCGAGCTCGACCTTTTCCTTTGAGCGCACATGGCGCCGGATCGCGGCGCGCGCCTTGCCGGTGACCGCAAAGCCGAGCCAGGCAGGCTGGGGCACCTGCTTGTCTGACGAGAGGATCTCGACCGTGTCGCCGTTGGCGAGCTGCGTGCGCAGCGGCACGAGCCTTCCATTGACCTTGGCGCCGACGGTTCGATCGCCAAGCCCGGTGTGAACGGCATAGGCAAAGTCGACGGGCGTTGCGCCCTTGGGAAGCTGGTGCAGCACGCCCTTGGGGGTGAAGGCGAAGATCCGGTCCTGGTACATCGCAATGCGCGTGTTTTCCAGAAACTCGTCGGGATCATGCGTCTGTTCGAGGATTTCGAGCAGGTCGCGGATCCACCCCGCCTGTCCATCGGGCGCCGAGCCTCCCTGCTTATAGGCCCAATGCGCGGCCAGCCCGAACTCGGACTGCTGGTGCATGTCGACGCTGCGGATCTGAATTTCGATCCGCATATTCTGCTGATGCATGATTGTCGTGTGGAGTGACTTGTAGCCGTTGCGCTTCGGCGTCGAGATATAATCCTTAAAGCGGCCGGGGACCATTTTCCACTTGCGATGAATGAGGCCGAGCGCCGCATAGCAATCGGCATCGGTTGGGGTCACGATGCGAAAGGCGATAATGTCGGTGACCTGCTCGAAGCTGACGTGGCGCTCCTGCATCTTGCGCCAGATCGAATAGGGGTGCTTCTCTCGTCCCGAGACCTCGGCGTCGATGCCGTTCTTCGCGAGCAGCTCCTTGAATTCGCGGCTGATCGCCGCAACCTTGTCCTTGCCGCCAGCGGTCAGCTTAGCAAGGCGGCCGGTAATTGTGGCATAGGCTTCGGGCTCGAGCTCGCGGAAGGCAAGAAGCTGCATCTCACGCATATATTCATACATGCCGATCCGCTCGGCGAGCGGGGCATAGATATCCATCGTCTCCTTGGCGATGCGGCGGCGCTTTTCCGGATTCTTGATGAAATGGAGCGTGCGCATATTGTGCAGCCGGTCGGCAAGTTTGACCAGCAAGACGCGAATGTCGTCCGACATGGCGAGCAGGAATTTGCGCAGATTCTCCGCCGCCCGCTCATTCTCGGTCTGTGCCTCGATCTTGCTGAGCTTGGTCACCCCGTCGACAAGGCGTCCGACGTCGCCGCCGAACAGCCGCTCGATCTCCTCAGGCGTCGTCAGCGTATCCTCGAGCGTATCGTGAAGAAGCGCCGTCACGATCGTTTCGCTGTCGAGATGAAGGTCGGTCAAAATTCCTGCAACTTCGACAGGATGGCTGAAATAGGGGTCGCCCGAGGCACGCTTCTGGCTACCGTGCTTCTGGACTGTGAAGACGTAGGCACGGTTGAGCAACGCCTCGTCGACGTCGGGATCATAAGCGCGAACGCGCTCGACAAGTTCATACTGCCTGAGCATCGCTTCCAATGTCGTCGCTCGCGCTCCAAATGCAATGCGAAACTTGGCCCCCGTGCATCTCCCTCGCATACGCTGCCTTGGTTAACATCGTTGGAAGCGATGTGGGCGCGCGATAAGGCCCCGAGCCGCGCGCACGCCGTAGGGGCCGATGACAAAATTTTTGGCGTTGAAGCGGAAATGGGTTAGGGCTTGGCCCATGGGAAAATTACGCGAAGTGTTGAATGATCTCGATGGCGGCAATTGCGCACTGCCGCTCGCGCTCGAGGCGATGGGCGAACGATGGTCGTTCATGATCCTTCGCGCCGCTTTCAACGGCGTCCATCATTTCGAGGAGTTCCAGCAGGAACTCGGCATTGCGCGCAACATCCTCTCGAACCGGCTGTCGCGGCTGGTCGACCATGGCATCATGGCGCGCGAGGTGATGGCCGAAGATCGGCGCAAGGTGCACTACCAGCTCACCGAAAAGGGCATCGAACTGCTACCGGCAATGATCGCGCTGCGCCAGTGGGGCGAGAAATGGGGTGCGGGCGTGCCGTCCACTCCGGTGCTTGTCGATGTGCGCGACGAACAGCCGATCGGCCCCGTCACGATTACCGCGCACGACGGGCGCCCGCTTGGCTACAAGGAACTCGTCTGGAAGCACCGCTCGGAACTGCAACCTCTCGGTCAGGCGCGCGTGCGCAGCGACCGCATGACGCCGGTCGCGGCGGAATGATCGCGGACGTTGTCCGGCGGTCCGCGCCGGGCCGCTGAAGCAGGGTAACGCGAGCCGTCTCCATGCCATTCTTCGGATTGACCTCGCCGGGCCCCTTTTTCGGCAACAAGGTCCGCGCCTTTTGGAACCTCCAGATTCTGGGCTGGGTCGCGTGGCTCGGCCTGCGCGGCGTTTCGGGGCTCGCCGGAGGACAATCGGTCTCCTTCCTCGTTCCCGTGGTTGTCTCGGCAATCACCGGATTCTCGCTGACGTTGCTCCTGTCGGTCTGTTATCGCGCTCTTATCAACCGGCCGCCAATTCTGATGTGGAGCGCAAGCTTCGGATTGATGGCGGTCGCAGCAGCGCTTTGGGCCTTCATCGATGCCTGGGTTCTGCAAGTCGTCAACCCCAAGAGCGAGTCGGGCCTGACGGGGCTTTTGCTCGCGCTCGTCTATGTCGATGCGACATCGCTCGCCGCCTGGTCGGCGCTCTATTTTGCAATCAACTATTTTCTCCAGCTTGAAGAACAGAATGACCGCGTGCTCCGTCTCGAGACGCAGGCGGCCTCAGCGCAGCTTGCGATGCTGCGCTACCAGCTCAACCCGCATTTCCTGTTCAACACGCTCAACAGCATTTCGACTCTCGTGCTTCTAAAGCAGGCGGGGCCTGCGAACGCGATGCTGTCGCGGCTGTCCGCCTTCTTGCGCTATACGCTCGCCAACGAACCGACCGCGCAGGTGACGCTGGCGCAGGAGATCGAAACGCTGAAGCTCTATCTCGACATCGAGAAGATGCGCTTCGAGGACCGGCTGCGCCCGCATTTTGCGATCGATCCAGCGGTCGCGCGCGCGCGATTGCCCTCGCTCTTACTCCAGCCCCTTATCGAAAATGCGATCAAATATGCAGTAACGCCGCAGGAAGAAGGCGCCGATATTACCATTTCGGCGCAGCTTGCCGGTGAAAACGTCCGGATTACCGTGTCCGACACGGGGGCGGGATTGTCAGCGGGGGGCGGCGACCCCACGACAGGGAATGCAACGGAATCGACGGGTGTGGGTTTAGCCAATATCAGGGACCGGCTCGCACAGGCTTTCGGTGACCAGCAGCGGTTCGAGGCGCAATCCGGCGCCGATGGCGGCTTCACGGTCCGAATCGAATTTCCGTTTCAGCCCGATGGACAAGCGACGATTGGAACCGGACAGACATGACGATTAGAACCATCCTCGTGGATGATGAAAAATTGGCGACCCAGGGCCTGCAGCTGCGGCTCGAAGCGCATCCGGATGTCGAGGTGGTCGACACCGCCCAGAATGGCCGCGAGGCCATCCGCAAGATCAAAACCCACAAGCCCGACCTTGTCTTCCTCGACATCCAGATGCCGGGGTTTGACGGCTTTTCGGTGATCCAGGGGCTGATGGAGGTCGAACCCCCGCTTGTCGTGTTCGTCACCGCCTACTCCGACCATGCCATACGTGCCTTCGAGGCGCAGGCGGTCGATTATCTGGTCAAGCCCGTGGAGACCGAACGGCTCGCCGATGCATTGGACCGCGTGCGCCAGCGCCTCGCCGAGAAGCGCGGCGTGGCCGAAGTCGAGCGGCTGAAAAGCGTTCTCGCCGAGGTGGCACCCGAGGCGGCCGAGGAATTCGAGGGCGAGGCGGCCCCCGATGCGCACGCGGCCGACCGCTACGAGAAGATGATCAACATCAAGGACCGCGGGCAGATTTTTCGCGTCGACGTCGACAGCATCGAACGCATCGACGCTGCGGGCGACTATATGTGCATCTATACCGCCGATAACAGCCTGATCCTTCGCGAGACGATGAAGGACCTCGAAAAAAGGCTCGACCCGCGCAACTTCCAGCGCGTTCATCGCTCGACGATCGTCAATCTGAGCCAGGTCAAGCAGGTCAAGCCGCACACCAACGGCGAATGCTTCCTCATCCTGGGTTCGGGAGCGCAGGTGAAGGTCAGCCGCAGCTATCGCGACGTGGTTGCGCGGTTCGTCCATTAAGCCGGCAAGCCAAGACCGTTTTCCCGCCAGGGTGCGCCGTAGCGAGTAGCGCGCGTTGGCGCGCGATCGCGCGCCTTTTTAAAGTTGATGCCCCGTCCGGTCGCGCTTCGTGGCGAGATATTGCGCGTTATGCGGATTTGTCGGCAGGGCGAGCGGAATCCGCTCGATGACCGCGATGTCTTCTCGCTCGAGCCGCGCGACCTTTTCCGGGTTATTCGTCATCAATCGGATGCGCGGAATGTTGAGGAGTTCAAGCATTCGCGCCGCGATCGCGAAATCGCGCGCCTCGACGGGAAAGCCGAGGCGAAGATTGGCATCGACCGTATCATGGCCCTGGTCCTGGAGAGCGTAGGCGCGCAGCTTGTTGACGAGACCGATTCCGCGCCCTTCTTGCCGCAGATATAGGAGCACGCCCCACGGCGCATCGGCCATCGCGTGGAGCGCGGCGTGAAGCTGCGGTCCGCAATCGCATTTGAGACTGCCGAAGACGTCGCCGGTCAGGCACTCGCTGTGGAGCCGCACGACCGGGGGGCGACCGTCGCGCTGTCCGATCACGAGCGCGACATGATCCGACGCTTCTTCCGGACTGCGGAAGGCGACAATTTCGCCCGTCTCGCTGGTCTCGACGGGCAACCGGGCCCGCGCGGCAATCTCGAGCCGCGCGGGATCGAGCAGCATCGCCACATCCTCTGCAGCGCATTCGGTTTCGGCCGCGCCCACCGCTTCCCGGACGAAGAAGGCAGGAAGAAGTCCCGCGTGGCGCGCCATCGTCATCGCGGCGGCCGCGGCGGCCTCGCCGCCGGTCGCTACGGTGCGAAACGGACCCTTGAAAGGATGCGCAAGATCGAGCGCCGGGTCGGCGATCGCGAGCGCCTCGGCGACACTCGCCGCCGCGCCTGCGAGTCGCACCGGCCCGGGCGTTGCCGCCGCGCGCTGATTGGTGAGCTTCAAGGTTACGGCGCGCTCGCCCGAAAGCAGCACGTCGCGGCTCGCGAATCCGGTAAGCGCTGCATCGCGCGCGCTCTCGACCGCCAGCAGATCGAGCGCGCCGTCAGGAGCCGCGACGCGCAGCGGCCAGCCGCGGCGCAGCGCGTCGATCGCGCGCGCCGCCCGGCGGGCGCCCTCGCCGGCCGCGTCGCTCAAAAGGAAAACTCCGTCACCAGCGGAATATGGTCCGAGGGTCGCTCCCAGCTTCGCGCAGGCTGGACAACGCGGTGCGCCATCGCCTGCTCCTTGAGCGCAGGCGTCACCCACATATGATCGAGGCGGCGGCCGCGGTTCGACGCCTCCCAGTCCTTCGCCCGGTAGCTCCACCAGGTATAGAGCGGGGTCGGCGGCGCGATGAAGTGACGGCCGAGATCGACCCAGTCGGCCGCTGCCTGAAGCCGCGCCAGCGTATCGACCTCGATCGGCGTATGGCTGACCACGTCGAGCAGCGCCTTGTGGTTCCAAACATCGCTTTCGAGCGGCGCGACGTTGAAATCGCCCGTGAGCACGGTCGGCGCCCCCGCGAGCGCTCCCGCCCATTCGGTCATGCGGCCGAAAAAGTCGAGCTTCTGCCCGAATTTTGGATTGAGATTGCGGTCGGGAATGTCGCCGCCCGCGGGAATATAGACATTGTCGAGCCGCACGCCCGACGGGAGCGTCACCCCGACATGGCGCGCCTCGCCATTCGCCTGCCAGTCATATTGGCGCACATCAGCAAGGGGCACCCGGCTGACGATCGCGACGCCGTGATGCATGCGCTGGCCGTTGGTAACGATGTGGGTGTAGCCGAGCGCCTCGAACATCGCCTTGGGAAACAGGCCACATTCGACCTTGGTTTCCTGAAGGCAGAGGATGTCAGGTGCTTCCTCGCGCAAGAATTTCTCGACGATGCCGAGACGAGCGCGGACGCTGTTGATGTTCCAGGACGCGATACTTGTCATGCCGTCGGCTCTATCGGCGCGGGTCGGCCTTCGCAATGGCGCTGCAACGCGCGAGGACGCGAATCATAAACCCCCGTCCCAGGGGCGGTGGAACGGGGGTTCAAGGTCAGCGTTCGTCACGCTCTTGAGTGAAGACACCTGGCCGTCCGGGTGGGGCAACAGGGGGAAACCCAAAGCCGGGGACCGTGTCGGCGCCTTCGAGAGTTTCAATAGCCCGCTTTGCCTGTCGCCAAGCTGAACGAGAGCCGCCCGCAGGCTGTCCGACGACCGTTCGTCGGCTTCAGCGTGTCATTCGTCGAACGCCGGCCCCACTTTTGGGGGGACCGGCGTCGGTACAAAGATCGCAGAGCCGAAGCAGTCAGCGCCCGCGGGTCTTCGGCCGCGGGTCGGTCCAGCGGAAGGCGGAATCGGCGACCGCGACGTTGAACTTTTGGTTGCTGAGATCGATCCGGGTGCGGTTGTTCTGCGAGTCGAGCGCGACCCAGCCGCGCAGGCGCAGCCCGCCCGGGGCGCTGCCATCGCGCAGGAACACCATTGTGATCGTACCATATTCGGGGCGCTTGGGATCCTTGACCTCGACGCTGATCACCCCGTCACTCCCGGTTGGCAGGACTTTGGCATATTTGCTGAGATCGCGGTCGGGATCGAGCAGCGCGCCGAGCGGCGAATTCTTCACCGGCCAGCTTTGCACCTGCTTCACCTCATAATCGATCATCGTCAGACGCCTGCCGTCGCCGACGATGAGCAAGGGCACGCCCTTTTGATATTGGAAGCGGATCTTGCCCGGACGCTTCAGGGTCAACGTACCGCTGAGGCGCTGGCCTTTGCGGTCGGTCTGGACGAAATCGGCGGTCATCGAACTCGTGTTCTTAAGGTGCGCCTGCACCGCGGCGAGCGCGCTCGGCGCCTCAGCAAGAACGGGGGCTGCAAAGATGAGCCCCGCGGCCGCGGAGGGCGCGAGCGTCCAGGCGGCGATGCGGGCCAGGCTTTTGCGGGAAGGGGTCAGGTTCATGGGGACTCTCGTTTTAATGGCTCTGTCGTGCCGGAGATGCTCTTGCGGCTTTGAATGCGCGCTGAACCCGGCGTTGGGAGAGGTTCAAGCCGCGAAACCGCTGTTGGTTCCCCTCCCCCGTCAGCGCGGCTGGCCATATTGGTCGGTCAGCACGTCGCGCCGCCCGACATGATTGGGCGGGCTCACGAGGCCTTCGTCTTCCATCCGTTCGATGAGCCGCGCCGCGCTGTTGTAACCGATGCGCAATTGGCGCTGGAGCCAGCTCGTCGACGCCTTCTGACTGTCGACGACGATCTGGCATGCCTTTGCATACATGCGGTCCTCGGCGCTGTCGCCGCCGGCGGGCGCGCCCTCCATCGCGAAACCGCCGTCCTCGGGATCCTCGGTCACGCTTTCGACATAGTCGGGCTGGCCTTGTCCGCGCCAGTGATCGGCGACCGCACGCACCTCGTCGTCGGAGACGAAGGGACCGTGGATGCGTGTAATCTGCTTGCCGCCGGGCACGTAGAGCATGTCGCCCTTGCCAAGCAGCTGTTCGGCGCCCGCTTCGCCGAGGATCGTACGGCTGTCGATCTTCGAGGTGACGTTGAAGCTGATGCGGGTCGGCAAATTCGCCTTGATGACGCCGGTGATGACGTCCACCGACGGACGCTGCGTTGCGAGGATGAGGTGGATGCCCGCGGCGCGCGCCTTCTGCGCCAGCCGCTGGATCAGGAACTCGACCTCCTTGCCCGCGGTCATCATGAGGTCGGCAAGCTCGTCGACGACAACGACGATCTGCGGCAGCGGCTGATAGTCGAGTGTTTCTTCCTCATAGACCGGCTGGCCGGTGTCGGGATCATAGCCGGTCTGGACGCGGCGTCCGAGCGATTTGCCCTTGGCGAGCGCGGCGCGGACCTTGTCGTTGTAGCCTGCAAGGTTGCGGACCGACAGCGATGACATCATCCGGTAACGGTCCTCCATCTGCTCGACCGCCCATTTGAGCGCACGGATCGCCTTCTTGGGCTCGGTGACCACGGGAGCAAGGAGATGGGGGATACCGTCATAGACGCTGAGTTCCAGCATCTTGGGGTCGATCATGATCATCTTCACCTGGTCAGGGCCGAGACGATAGAGAAGCGAGAGGATCATCGCATTGAGACCGACCGACTTGCCCGATCCGGTCGTGCCCGCAATCAGCAGGTGCGGCATCGGCGCAAGGTCGGCGATGACGGGATCGCCGCTGATATTCTTCCCAAGGATGATCGGAAGCGCCCCCGTCTGATCCTGGAAGAGCTGGCTGCCAATCATTTCCTGGAGCACGACGGGCTCGCGGTGCGCGTTGGGCAGCTCGATGCCGATGACGGTGCGGCCCGGGATCGGCGCGATGCGCGCCGATAGCGCCGACATGTTGCGCGCGATGTCGTCGGCAAGGTTCGACACGCGGCTCGCCTTCGTGCCCGGCGCAGGTTCAAGCTCGTACATAGTGACGACCGGGCCCGGGCGAACCGCGGTGATGACGCCCTTGACCTGGAAATCCTCGAGGACCGATTCGAGTAGCCGCGCGTTGCGTTCGAGCCCCGCCTTGTCGATCTGTCCCGAGGGACCTTCGGGCGGCGCGGCGAGCAGGTCGATCGACGGGAGCTGATAGTGGGTGAAGAGCTCGGTCTGGGGCTTCGCCTTGGGCTTGGAAGGCTGCGAACGCTGCACGGGCTCCGCAATCTCGGGCGGCGCGCGGTCGCTCGGCTCGGCGCGCGGACGCGGGCGCACGACGCGGTCCATGAGGTTCGGCGTGCGTTCTGCCGGCGATTGAGCGGTCGCGGGAACGGCCGTGCTCCTGCTCTCGGCTTCCGGGAGACGCAAGCGGCTCGCCCACCCTTTTTCGAGCCGCAAGGCGCGCTCGGCGAGCCAGAGCCCCACGATGAGGAAGAGCAGGATGGCCGCGATGCGGATCAAGGCGGCGGCCGGCTCGCCCGCGCGGTCGAACAGCGGCGCGAGGGCATTTCCAAGAATCAGCGGGACGATGCCGCCCCAGCCCGCGGGAAGCGGCGCGTCGCTGTCGGGTGCCCAAAGCTGCGCGCCTAGCCCGACGAGCGAAATGGCAACGAGCATGAAGAAGAGCTGGCGCTTCCAATAGGGCTGCGGCGTTCCGGCCCAGAGCCGCCATGCCATGATCCCCAAAAGCGGCAACAGCAGCACGACAGGAACGCCGCCAACAAACAGCAGGAGGTCGGCAAACCACGCTCCCGCATTTCCCATCCAGTTCGAGGGATTGCCGCCCGCCGCAGTGTGAATCGCGGCATCTGTGCT
The DNA here is from genome assembly GCF_900168005.1 of Sphingopyxis flava. Taxonomy (GTDB): domain Bacteria; phylum Pseudomonadota; class Alphaproteobacteria; order Sphingomonadales; family Sphingomonadaceae; genus Sphingopyxis; species Sphingopyxis flava. The sequence continues at coordinate 3,573 of NZ_FUYP01000008.1, read as the reverse complement.
GTCGTGCGTGATGAGCGCCAGGGTCAAGAACAGGGTGAACAGAGCGAGCGCCGCCGCCGCTCCGATAACCAGCGAGCGAGCGATGCTCGCGCGGAATACGGTGCGCCAATCGGCCTTTGCGGTCGCGGCCTTGCGGCTTGCCATGCGAAATCGGTCCCCAATGCAGTTGGTCCCGGCGATATGCGCATGCGCCGGACTCGCCGTCAAGCGCGGCTCGGCCCGCCTCCCCGCTTCCCAAGGGCGTCCTGGCGGGCTAGGGCGCATTCATGACCGAAACGCAGCGCAGCGATGTCCTGATCTCGGGCGGTGGCCTTGTCGGTCAAACGCTCGCCCTCGCGCTTGCGCATCACGGCCTCTCCTCGCAGGTCGTCGATCCTGCCGACCCTGTGGCAACGATCGCGCCCGGCTTTGACGGCCGTGCCTCGGCGATCGCGAGTGCGACATGGCAGATGTTCAAGGTACTGGGGCTCGCCGACCGGCTCGCAGGTCATGGCTGCGCGATCCGCGCGATCAAGGTCAGCGACGGCGGGCAGGCGGGCGAACTCGATTTCGTGACCCGCGGCGACGACCCGGCGCTTGGCATGATGATCGAGAATCGCGAGCTCCGCGTCGCGCTCGCCGCCGCGATTGCCGATGCGCCCCTTGTCCGGCTCCACATGCCCGCGAAGGTCACCGCGCGGGCGGTCGATGCCCACGGCGTCACACTGACGCTCGCAGACGACAAGCGCCTCGCTGCGCCGCTCCTCATCGTTGCTGAGGGACGCCGCTCGCCGACGCGCGACGAAGCTGGGTTCAGCATCGCGAGCTGGTCCTATCATCATCACGCGATGATCGGCGCGGTCGCGCACGCCCGCCCGCACGATCATGTCGCGCATGAAATCTTCTTCCCCTCAGGCCCCTTTGCCCTGCTCCCGCTCGTCGACGATGCCGTGGGGCGGCACCGCTCGGCCTTTGTCTGGACGGTTTCGGAAAAAGAAGGACCCGCCTTTGCCAAGCTGGGGGACAGGGGGTTCATCGCCGAGCTCGAAAAGCGCGCTGGCGGCCTGCTTGGCAGCATGGAGCTGGTGGCGCCGCGGATGACCTATCCGCTCGGTTTCCACCACAGCGCAAAGATCGTGACCGACCGGATCGCGCTCGTCGGCGACGCAGCGCACGGCATCCATCCGATTGCGGGGCAAGGGCTCAACCTTGGCCTTCGCGACGTCGCAGCGCTCGCCGAAGTACTCGTCGACGGCGCGCGGCTCGGGCTCGACCTCGGCGACGCGGCTCTCCTCGCGCGTTACCAGCACTGGCGCGGGCTCGACAATCTGATGGTCAGTCTTGCAACCGATGGTCTGACCCGCCTCTTCGGTGTCCCCGGGCGTGCCGCCTCGGCCGTCCGGCGCGCGGGGCTGGGCGCGGTGCAGCGGCTACCCACGCTCAAGCGCTTCTTCATGGACGAAGCGAGGGGCGAATCGGGCGACCTTCCCCGGCTGCTCGCGGGGGCGGAAATTTAGGTCAGCGGGCAGCGGCGCGGGCGATGCTGCCCGACTATTGAAGCGTCGCGCGCCCGTCGTCGCCGTCGAAGCGGCCGAAAAACTGCATGAGCTGGATAACGAGCTCGGCACGCGCCTCGATCGGCGTCGCTTCGAGCAGCGCCTGTTTCGCCGCCGCATCGAAAGGGGCGACCTGTGCGATACCGTTGACGAGCGTCGCATCGTCGAGCTGACCGACCGAATCCCAGTCGACAACATAGCCCTGCCGCGCCGCAAAGCGCTTCGCTTCGCGTTCGAGGCTGGCGCGTTCGATGCTCGACAGGACGGCATCGGTTTCGACCTCGGTCTCGATCTCGGCCTCGACCTGGCGAAAGGGCGTGGTGACGTCGAGCTCGCGGCGCACGCGGAACCGCGCGACGCCCTCGAGAATCAGGTTGAAGCGGCCCTCTTCGAGCGCCTCGACATCGACGATGCGTCCGACGCACCCGACATCGTAGAGAGCCGGCGGCTCGCGGCTTTCCTCGCCCGCAATCTGCCGCGGCTGGATCATTCCAATCTGACGGTCGCGTGCCAGCACTTCCTGCACCATCGCCTTGTAGCGCGGCTCGAAGATATGGAGCGGCAGGTGCAGCCCCGGAAACAGCACTGCACCGGGCAGCGGAAAGATCGCGATCCGCTGGATGGTCAGGGGCGCAGCCTCGCTCATCAGCCGAACAGAATGAGCGACAAGCGGCGGCGCTGCGCCGCAACCCAGGGATCTTCAAGCCCCACGGCTTCGAAGAGTTCGAGCAGCTTGGTGCGTGCGGCGCCCTCCTGCCACTCGCGGTCGGCCTCGACGATGCCGAGCAGATTGTCAGCGGCCGCGTCGCGCTGCCCTGCGCCAATCTGAGCGACGGCAAGGTCAAAGCGCGCCTGGTGATCCTCGCCATTCGCCGCGACCGCGGCTTCGAGCGCTGCAAGTTCGCTCGCATCGGGCGCATCGGCGGCGAGCGCTACCGCGCTCTTCGCCTGCGCAATCGCGGGGTCGCCAGAAAGCGCGTCGGGAACGGCATCGAGGGCGGCCTGCGCCGCCTCGGCCTCGCCCGCCGCAAGGAGCGAGCGGATGAGCCCGCCATGCGCCGCGGCATTATCGGGCGCCATGTCGAGGATTTGCGTGAAGATGCTCGCCGCGCGCGGGCCGTCGCCCTCGGCGAGGACATTTTCGCCCATTTCGATCAAAGGCGCAATCTCGACCGCGCGGGCGCTCGCATCGCTCTCGATGGGAAGCTGCGCGAGAAGCTGGTCGAGGACCGACTTCAGCTGGCTTTCGGTCCGAGCATTGGTGAGATTTGCGACGGGCTGCCCCTGAAAAATTGCATAGACGGTCGGGATCGACTGGACCTGAAACTGCCCCGCGATGAAGCGATTCGCATCGACATCGACCTTCGCAAGCATGACGCCCTTGTCGGCGTAATCAGCCGCGACCTTTTCAAGGATCGGCGCGAGCTGTTTGCACGGGCCGCACCATTCCGCCCAGAAATCGAGGATGACGAGCTTCTTCATCGAGGGCTCGACGACGTCGCGGCGGAATGCCTCGACCGCTTCCTTTTCCTGCGGGTTCAGACCAAGTGTGGCCACGATGTGATTGCTCCCTTGCTATGCGGTTCGCTCGCTTATGTGGGAATTGAGGCGTCAATGCCAACCCTTCGCGCCTTCGAGACACGAAAAGCACAATGAGGGCTTGCCGACTCCAAAAGCCGGTGCTAATCGCGCGCCTCACCCGCTGGCACCCACCCGGTCGCCAGCCGCCAGAGCGGGCGTAGCTCAGGGGTAGAGCACAACCTTGCCAAGGTTGGGGTCGAGGGTTCGAATCCCTTCGCCCGCTCCAGGAATGGTAACAAAATCAGGCTCTTCCCCGTGAACGGGGGATGAGGGTGGATCAGACCCGATTGATGACGCCATTCCAACCGCAAAGAGCGAGCACGCGCAAGCGGTAGTTGTGAAAGTTTCGGAAGCCGAACGCGGGCTCTTCCCCGTGAACGGGGGATGAGGGTGGATCAGACCCGATTGATGACGCCATTCCAACCGCAAAGAGCGAGCACGCGCAAGCGGTAGTTGT
>NZ_FUYP01000088.1 GCF_900168005.1 Sphingopyxis flava | reverse complement strand
TCCACAGATCGTGAAGATTGCCGATGCCTGCGCGGTCAAGCGGGCCGAGGAACAGCACGTGGTCCTGCGAAATTATGCCCAGACCCGCTACGGGGTAAGCGCTGTTGTCAGCCCACCTGAGCCCACGGCATGAGCTCGCGAACGTTGTTGGCGGGATATCCATTGGCGAGCTTTGTGAGCGTTTCGGTCAACCAGCTGTGCGGATTGAGACCCGAGAGTTTGCAGTTCTCGATGAGGGTTGCGATTACCGCCCAGTTGTCGCCGCCTTCGTCGGATCCCGCGAACAGGGCGTTTTTGCGATTGAGCGCGATCGGGCGGATTGCGCGCTCGACGACGTTGCTGTCGAGGTCGACGCGACCATCATCGAGAAAGCGCGAGAGCCCTTCCCAACGCGTGAGGGCGTAGCGCATGGTTTCGCCGAGCTTGCTCTTGGCACTGACCTGGCGGCTTCGAGCGTCGAGATAGCGGTGCAGATCATCGACAATCGCGCGGCTGCGTTCATTGCGCAGCTGGCGGCGCTGTTCAGCGGGCGCGCCGCGCGCCTCGGCCTCGATGGCATAGAGCGCAGCGATACGGCGCAATATCTCGGTAGCGACCGGCGAGGTGTCGGCGAGGTCGTAAAATTTGCGGCGGACATGCGCCCAGCAAAAGGCGAGACGGATCTGGTCGCTGCGCCGCGCAAGTGCGGTGTAGCCACCATAACCATCGACCTGGAGGGTGCCGGCAAAGTCACCGAGATGCGTGCCCGGCCGTTCGCTCTTGCGGTCGGCTGCATAGACATAGGCCACCATCGGGGGAGCGTCGCCGCCCCATGGTCGATCATCGCGTGCATAGGCCCATAGCTGCCCGGTCTTGGTCCGTCCGCGCCCGGGATCGAGTACCGGTGCGGTCGTCTCGTCGGCGAACAACCGTTCCGATCGTCGGAGCCGTTCGAGGATATGATCGCGCAGGGGACGCAGATACCATGCCGCCCTGCCGACCCAGTCTGCAAGGGTCGATCGATCAAGCTCGATGCCTTGGCGGGCGTAAATCTGCGCCTGCCGGTAAAGTGGGACGTGATCGGCGTATTTAGCGACCATTACCTGCGCGATCAGCGCTTCGGTCGGAAGGCCGCTCTCGACAATCCGTGCGGGAGCCTTGGCCTGCACAACCGCGCCTTCGCAGGCACGGCAGCCATAGCGCGGCCGGCGTGTCACCAGCACGCGGAACGTCGTCGGCACGACGTCGAGGCGTTCGGAGACATCTTCGCCGATCTGGTGGAGCGCGCCGCCGCAGCAGGGACAGCCCTTGTCGGTGACGTCGACGATCTGTTCGATGCGTTCAAGATGGGCCGGCAGAGCCCCGCGGTTGATCTTGCGGGGCCGCTCTGTCGGCTTGTGGCTCGCCTTGTCCCGCGCAAGCTCGGCCGCGGCTAGGGCCGTCTCGACTTCCTCGAGACCCAGTTGCAGCTGATCGGGATCAAGCTGTTCTGAACGCCGGCCGAAACGATGCCGCTGCAGGGCGTCGATGATCGCTCTCAGCCGCTCGACTTCAGCCTTGAATGTCTTGAGGACATCAAGCTCGCGGGCCTGTTCGAGGACGAGCGCGCGAAGCGCTTCAACATCATCAGGGAGGTCCGCTTCGAGGAGCATGGACGCAGTGAATCAGCTCGCGAAAGCCGCGTCAACCGGCAATCTGCGGGGCAATCGGCCGCCGGCCTCCATGGACGCGCCGCCAGTCAAGCCTCTCGATCAAAGCACCGAGCTGGGCGGCCGACAGGCGCATGACACCGTCCGCGATACCGGGCCATTTGAACCCGCCGGACTCGAGCCTCTTGGCCATCAGGCACAGACCCGTTCCATCCCACCACAGCAGCTTCACCCGGTCCGATCGCTTCGCCCGGAACACGTAGACCACCCCGGAATAGGGGTCGCCGCCATAGTCGGCTCCGATCAGCGCGGCGAGAGCGTCCGGTCCTTTACGAAAATCAACGGGACGCGTTGCGACCATCACGCGCGCGCCGGCTCCGGGCCCGATCATCGCACCGGCCGAAGGGCTTTGACGACCGCCGCCGCCAGATCCGCGTTCGCCATCGCCGAAATGCGCACGACGGCACCGTCGATGTCGATCTCAATCGCTATGTCCGTTCGCACAGGGGCATCGGCAACGATCGGGACAAACTGCGGCACAGCGTCCTGCACCTTCTTCTGCGCCTGGCATGCATAGCGTAGCTCGCGGCGCCAGGTGTAGAGCTGTGACGTGCGAATATCGTGTCGTCGGGCAAGCGCCGAAAGATTATCGCAATGTTCCGCCTCGGCAACGATCGCCAACTTCTGCTCGAGGCTCCATGCTCGGCGCCGCCCCGCCATGTTGCTGAAAACCTCGAGCCGCCGAACCGGCTCCCGCCTACCTTCAGTGCGGATGTCCAGTGCAGTCGTTAGCGCGTCATCGTCCATGCCACCGTCTCTGCCGCAATCACGCAGTCGAACAAGGTGGGAGGAAAACAGCGCTTACGCTACGGGGCGAAAAGCTGGAAATGCCAGCGCCGTGTCGTCGCCCGGATCGAGGCCAGCACGCTCGGCATGGATATCCGCTACGTCGTCACCTC
>NZ_FUYP01000020.1 GCF_900168005.1 Sphingopyxis flava | reverse complement strand
CTTATCCCCGACCTGCTCAGGCTGATCGATCAGTTCGCCGCCAGCCCCCTCAAGTCCCTCGCCGATACCCTGACCAGCTGGCTCGAGCCCGTCGCCCGCATGTGGCGCTTTTCCAGGAACAATGGAATCACCGAGGGCTTTCACACAAAGATGGAGATGATCTCGCGCCGCGCGTTCGGCTTCCGAAACTTTCACAACTACCGCTTGCGCGTGCTCGCTCTTTGCGGTTGGAATGGCGTCATCAATCGGGTCTGATCCACCCTCATCCCCCGTTCACGGGGAAGAGCCGGTTTTTTCAACCATCAGCACGCATCTGCTGACAGGGTACTGGAGGCCCGAGCCGGAATCGAACCGGCGTATACGGATTTGCAGTCCGCTGCGTCACCACTCCGCCATCGGGCCTCGCGCCGAACTGCCGTTGCCGCACGAGCGGACGGCCGGGTGTTGGACGGGTTGCGCTAGTGGGGGCCTTTCGCCGCCTTGTCAAGGATTCGCCTGACCCGCCGCGATTATCGCGATCCGGGGTTGGCGGCGTTCTTCCGCGCCGCTATGCGCGGCGGCGGTGCGGGCAGCATGGCTGTATTACTATTGCAATACAGCACAGCTTCGGCTAGAGCTGCGCCGCGAGGTTGAAACTCCAGGAATCGGATGGCAGGCATGGCAACCCAATTGAGCGATATCAGCGCGGCCGAGATGCGCTCGGCGATGATCGACAGCCAGCTTCGGACCAACGACGTCATTGACCCCGCCGTCGTGGCTGCAATGGCCGCGGAGCCGCGCGAGGCGCATGTGCCCGCAGCGCTCGCGAGCGTCGCCTATATAGACCGCGCGATCGACCTTGGCGGCGGGCGCTACCTGAATGCTCCGCTCGTCACCGGCCGGATGCTCGTCGAGGCAGCGATTCGCCCCGGCGCCCGCGTTCTGCTCATCGGCGCCGCGACAGGCTATGGCGCGGCCCTGCTCGCCCGCCTCGGCGCGGAAGTTCACGCGCTCGAAGAGGATGCCGCACTGATCGCAGCGGGACGCAAAGCGACGGCTTCGGATGCCATCCGCTGGATCGAAGGCCCGCTTTCGGCCGGAGTCCCCGATGGCGCCCCGTTCGACCGCATCATCATCGACGGCGCAATCGAGATTCTGCCCGATGCGATCGCCGATCAACTTGCCGAAGGCGGCAAGCTCGTCGCGGCCCGGCGCGAAGGTGCGGTTGTCCGCCTGGTTCAGGGCGTCAAGGCGGGCGGTATCGTCGCGCTGCGCCCCTTTGCCGACATGGACGTTGCGCCCTTGCCCGGCTTCGAGGCGCCTGCCGGGTTCCGGTTCTAAAAAACTTTCTCTCCCATTTCATCAGGCTGAAACGATCATGCACGATCCAGACCACAGATTGCCCCGCAGCCGCTGGCTCGCCGGCCTGGCGGTCAGCGCTCTGATGATGGCCTCTGCCGCCAAGGCCGAAACGCTGCAGGGGGCGCTCGCAAAGGCATATGAGAATAATCCGACGCTGACCGCTGCCCGTGCGGGTCAGCGGGCGAACGACGAAAATGTGCCCATCGAGAAGAGCTTCGGCCTCCCGAGCATCGGCACGAGCACCGACTATACCGAGAATATCGTTATCCCGGGCAACAGCTTCTCGTCGCCCGCGCGCTCCGTCAGTGCCGGCGCGCAGCTATCGGTCCCCATCTATCAGGGCGGCGCGGTCCGCAATGCGGTGAGGGCAGCCAAATATCGCGTCGAGGCGGGCCAGGCTGATCTACGCGCAACCGAGGCGAGCGTCTTCGCGCAGGTCGTCGGCGCTTATATGGACGTGCTGCGCGACATGGCGATCGTCCAGCTCAACCAGAACAATGTCTCCGTCCTGCGGACCAATTTGCAGGCGACGAGCGACCGATTCGAAATCGGTGACCTGACGCGCACCGATGTTGCTCAGTCGGAGGCGCGCCTCGCGCTTGCCGAGGGCGATTTGCGCACCGCCGAGGCGAATCTCATCGCCAGCCGCGAGGCCTATATCCGGCTTGTCGGCGAGGCACCGGTCGACCTTCAGCCGCCTCCGCCGCTCCCGAACCTGCCGGCGACCGCGGAGGATGCGGTCGCGATTGCGCTCGCCAATAACCCTGACATCGAGGCGGCGAATCAGCTGGTCAACGCATCGCGCGCCGACATCGGCACCGCGAAAGCCAGCCGGGCGCCCAAATTGTCGGCGACGCTCGGCGGCGGCTACAACAATTTCCTCGGCTCGCTGTCGAGCGGGGTTCCCGGCGTCGGCGTGTCGCAGGAAACGTCGAGCGCGGCGGCGGGCGTCTCACTGACCATCCCGGTCTTCCAGGGGGGACGTCCTTCGGCACAGGTCCGCCAGGCGCAGTCGCGCTCGAGCCAAGCGATCGAGACCTATGTAGCGACCGAACGCGACGTCATTGCCCAGACCCGCGGCGCCTATGCCGCGTGGCAGGCGAACGAGCGCGTGATTGCAGCGACGCAGCAGGCGGTGAGCGCCAATGCGCTGTCGCTTGAGGGTGTGCGTGCAGAGAACAGTGTCGGCACGCGCTCGATCCTCGACATCCTCAACGCCGAGCAGGAATATCTCAACACACAGGTCCAGCTCGTCTCGGCGAAGCGCAATAGCTATGTTGCCGCCTTCTCTGTTCTCGCAGCGATGGGCAAGGCGGAGGCACGCGACCTCGGCATCGAGGGAGGCCCGCTCTATGATCCCGCCGCCAATTATGCGCGCGTGAAGGGCCAGATCTGGGATTGGGCCGACGATCCTGCGCCGCAGCAGCAGGCAACCGACACGCGCAACGTCGCCGCAGCCGATGCCAGCGTGCCCGAGGGCACCAATCCCCTGATCGGCCCGGTTGACCCCGCGCTCCAACAATAGGGCTTGGCAAGGTTCCTCCCCGCCCGGTAAGAGATGGTTAACCGCCCGTGAGGGGCGCGCCGGAAGGGACATATATGGGCGACCTGTCGCGAGAACCGTCGATGGAGGATATTTTGTCGTCGATCCGGCGCGTGATCGCGCGGGACGAGGCGCCCGGATCCGCGCGCGCGCCCAGCCCCGCCGACGACATCCTCGACCTCGCCGAGGAAGAAGCCGATGACGCCGCGGCCGCGGCCGCGGTGACCGACGAAGAGCTCGTTTCTTCCGAAAGCGCCGACGCCGCACGCCAGTCGCTCAGCGCGCTGAGCGCCGCAATCACTGCGCCCGCTCCCGCTGCGCCCGCCCCCGCCGCGCCCGCCCCGGGTGGCCGCACCGTCGAAGAAGTGGTGCTGGAGGCGCTGCGCCCGATGCTCAAACAATGGCTCGACACCCATTTGCCGGCCATGGTCGAGTCGATGGTGGCAAAGGAAATCAGCCGGATCACCGGCCGGCGGCTTTAGGCGCCCCTCTTTTGAGGCCTGTTCGCCCTGAGCGTTCCGAAAGGCCTTCCTCCTGACGAGAATGGAAGAAAGAGAAGGCTTCGCGAAGCTCCGCGCGCGCGGCTGGTGCCGGCCTTGACGTGACCGGCCCTACCCTGCCCAATCCTCCAGCAGATGCCGCGCAATGGCGAGCGGGGGCGGGGCTATGAAGGGGGCGCCCATGTCCCCCGCGAGCGCTGCGCGGACCTCCACGCGATCGACCCACATCGCAGCCTCGATCTCGGTCGTGTCGAGCGTCAGCGCAGGGCCCAGCGCGCGGGCGCGGCAACCGATCATCAGCGAGGAAGGGAAGGGCCAGGGCTGGCTTGCGACATAGGAGACGTCGGTCACACGAATCCCCGCTTCTTCGAACAATTCGCGGGCAACCGCTTCTTCGAGCGACTCGCCCGGCTCCACAAAACCGGCGAGCGCGGAGAAGAAACCGGGTTGAAAGCCCGGCTGGCGGCCGACGAGCACGCGCTCTTCAAACTCGGCAAGCATGATCACAACCGGGTCGACGCGGGGGAAATGCTCGGCCCCGCAGGTCCTGCATTGCCGCCCCCAACCGCCCCGGAACAGGGAGGTCGGCGCGCCGCAAACCGCGCAGAAGCGGTGCCGCGCGTGCCAGTCGACGAGGCTGCGCGCGCCGCCATAGAGCGCCGCTTCCTCGGCCGACAGGAGCGGCAGCAGCCGCATCACGGTGCGCGAGCGCGCATCGATGCGCTGCCCGGGCCCGGGCTCGCGCACGAAATGCGGGACCCCGGCTTCGTCGATGCCGAGCAGGATCACCGCCCGATCATCGGCAAGATCGAAGGGCTCCCATCGAAGGCCCCCGCGCTCGCCGGGAATCGGATCAATACCGTCAAGTACAAGGCACAAGGCGCGCGGATCCGCCATTGCGGCTGCAAAGCGTTCCGCATCGACGCGCACCTGGTCGGCGCGATCGAGCCTCGCCCCTGTGAATCCGAGCGGCATGACCATCAGCGCAATGCATCCTGATAGAAGGCCTTGGCAAAGCCGGACTGGAAGGGGAGGGCGTCGGAGGGCATATATTGGGTGTAGCCGCCAACACGGTAACCCCGCACGCGGTCGACGAACCCGACCGTACCCGCCGCGCCCGCCCATCCGTAAAGCCCCTCGCCGGTAGCCGAGGTCGGGAGCGACACGCGCCCACCGGCGCCGAAACCTTCACCCTCGATGAAGGTGCCCTTGCGGTCGACCGCGTCATCGATGAGGTTCGACATCGCCAGCCGCGCGGTTTCCGTCTTCATGATACGCACACCGCCAGTCTCGCCTTCGCCAAGCAGCATTGCAAGGAAGCGGTCATAGTCGCGCGCGCTCGATACCAGCCCACCGCCGCCGAATGGATAGGGCGGCTTGTCGAGGTAGATCGAGCTCGTCGCGGGATCCATCGGGATCAGTATACCCCCGACCGGCGCATAGTTGGTTGTCAGCCGATGCACCTCGCTCGCTGGCACCTGGAACCAAGTGCTCTTCATGCCGAGCGGATCGAAGATGCGCGTCTTGAGGAAGGCGTCGAAGGGCTGGCCCGACACGACCTCGACCAGCCGCCCTGTAAGGTCGAGGCTGACCGAATAGCTCCAGCGCGTGCCGGGTTCGTAGACCAAGGGAAGTTCAGCAAGCCGGTCGGCAAAGGCGGCAAGGCTGGGCGCCGCGGTGACGGGCGCGAGGCCGGGGATCGGCAGGCGGCTCACCTGGCCGCCCACGATGCCCGCGGCGTCATAGGCCGCCTTGATCGGCCCCTTCTGGATGATGTTGTAGCCGAGCCCAGCGGTGTGGGTAAGAAGGTGGCGAACGGTGATCTGCGTTTTCGCCGGATGCACCTCGGTGATTGATCCGTCGGGCACATTCTGCACCTTCATTGCCTTGAAGGCGGGGAGGAAGTCGGCGATCGGCTGGTCAAGTCCCATCTTGCCGTCCTCGATCAACAGCATCGCCGCAATCGCGGTAACAGGCTTGGTCATCGAATAGAGCCGCCACAGCGTGTCGGGGCCTACCGGTCTGGCCGAATCCATCGCCTGCGTGCCGTAGCCGAAACTCAGCGCCTCCTCCTGCCCCTTGCCGACGCAGGCGAGCGTGCTCGCAAGCTCGCGGCGGTCGACGAAGCCCTTTATGAAGGCATTGGTCGCAGGATAGAGGCTCGCCCCGTCAGCCCGAAAGCCCCACGCCGTTGCGGGCAGGAGCGCGGCGGCGCCGCTCAGAGCCATTCCGCCGAGCAGCGCGCGGCGCGTCACCATCATGTTCATTCCTTCACCTCCCGCAGCCTGTCGATCAGCTTGCGATAGAGCGTCGGCAAGCCCGCCGCGTCAAGCGCCGAGAGCGGCCACCATTCGCCTTCCGCTGCGGCATCGGTGGCTTCGTCTGGCCATTCGCCGCGCACCAGGGTGAGGCGCAAGTCGAAATGGGTAAAGCTATGGTCGACCCGCGCAATGCCCGACTCGGGAGGCGGCGTCGCGCACCATTCTCCGCCCGGGAGCGCGCGCATTCCGCCTAGCATACCCTTGGCCGGGCGCCGAATGAGCCAGATGCGCTCGTCGCGCTCGATCCAATGCGCAACGCCGTAACGCTGCGGCTTAGCCTTTTTCGGCGGCTTTACCGGCAGCCGTTCGAGGTCGGCGCAGCTACGCGCGCGGCAATCGTCCATCACCGGGCAGAGCGAGCAGGCAGGGCTTCGCGGCGTGCAGATGGTCGCGCCGAGGTCCATCAGGCCTTGGGCGAAGTCGCCCGGACGATCGTCCGGCACCAGCGGCGCGAGTGCGGCCTTGATCTCGCGCTTTGCAGCGGGGAGCGGGGTTTCGATGAGCCTGTGGCGCGCGATCACGCGCTCGATATTGGCATCGACCACCACCGCCGGACGGCCAAAGGCAATCGCTGCAACCGCGGCGGCGGTATAATCGCCGACCCCGGGCAGCGCGCGAAGGCCGGCCTCGGTCTCGGGAAACCGCCCGCGATGCTCAGTTACAACGGCACGCGCGCAGGCGAGCAGATTGCGCGCCCGGGCATAATAGCCGAGCCCCGCCCACGCCGCCATGACGTCAGCATCGTCGGCGGCTGCCAAATCGGCCACGGTGGGCCAGCGCGCGGTAAAGCGCTCGAAGTAGCCTGCGACCGCGGCGACCGTTGTCTGCTGGAGCATGATCTCCGCCATCCAGACGCGATAGGGATCGGGCATCGCGCTGCTACCCGGTGGCACGCGCCACGGCAGGCGCCGTGCCGCGCGATCATACCAGGCGAGCAAGCGATGCGCGAAGTCGCGCGCCGCGGATGCGGCGCCATTGGTCATCGCCCGTAGCTCCGCCCTTCAACGAGCAGACCCACCCAGCACGCGTGCGGATCGGCCCTGCCCGGGTGCGCATTATCGCCGTCGCCTGCCGTGCGCTCGCAGGTGCCAAACTGGTCCCGCACGGCCGGTGCCATAATATCCCTCGCCAAATGCGGGCACGAGGGCTGAAGAAGAGGCGCAAGCGAAACCGGGGGGAGCGGGGGAGTCATGCCGCGAGGCTGGCACGGGGGTCCAATCTAGGAAAGCGATTTTTCGGGGGGCGGCGCGACGCACCGGTGGCCTATTCGCTTTTTCTGGGCCTTCCTTCTTCCGCCTCATCTGGACGCTCACCCCCCGACTGTGGCATGGCGGCGCCCATGGCGAATGCTGGCAGCGAAGGCCCCCCCGCCAAGGCGGCGAAGGCGAAAAGGAGCGCAAAGGCGAAGGCGACCGCGCGCCCCTATGAGCGACCGCGCGGCGGCGAGGCTCGCGCGATTTCCGACCTCGTCCCCGAAATTGGACGCACCGCGTTTCGGAAATTCGGCTTTATCCAGTCGTCGGTGGTCAGCCGCTGGCGCGAGATCGTCGGCGCAAAGCTGGCCGACGTTACCCAGCCTGCGATGATTCGCTTTCCTGCCGGGCAGAAGGCGGGCGGCACCCTCCACCTGACGATCAGCGGTGCGCATGCGCCGATGCTCCAGCATGTCGCGCCCGACATCATCTCCGCCGTCAATCGCTTCTTTGGATATGCCGCCATCGCGCAGGTGCGCATGACGCATGGCCAAATAGTGCCGCGGGCGCCCGTTCAGCCGCCCGCAATGCTGAAGCCCGTACCCGCCGAACTGGGGGACAGTCTTCGCGACATCGGCGATCCCGAGCTTCGAACCGTGCTCGAACGCATGGCCGCGGGGCTCGCCGCGCCGCCAAAGCTGCCGCGGATCAGTTGATAGAAAGACCGGCTCGACCATGTTCGCTATTGCCATCGCATCGCTGCCCCGCCGCGCCGCCGTCGCAGCGCTCTCCGCCGCCGCGCTTGCGCTGCTTGTCGGTGCCGCGCCGGCCAAACCCACGGGCCCGCGCTGGTCGGCAACGGTCACCGAAAGTGGGATCGGCGCCTATAGCATCGGCAATCCGCAGGCGAAGGTGAAGCTGGTCGAATATTTCAGCTACACCTGCTCGCATTGCGCCGAATTTGCAAAGGAAGCGGGAGTTCCTCTCAAGACCCAATATATCGACACGGGGCTTGTCCTGTTTGAATATCGCAACCTCATTCGCGATCCGCTCGACATGACCGCGGCGATGCTCGCGCGCTGCGGCGGACCCAAGGCGTTCGCCGCCGATCACCAGGCGATCTTCGCCGCGCAGGCTGCATGGCTCGGCAAGGCAGCGAAGATGACGCAGGCGCAGCAGGCGCCGTGGTATCAAGGCTCGCTTGGCGAGCGGACGCGGCGGATGGCCGCCGACACCGGGCTCGACGTGCTGATGCGCGCGCGCGGCTATACGCCTACGCAGCTCAATAGCTGCCTCGCGAGCGGGGTCGCCGAGGCCGAGCTGATGGGGATGACCACCATCGGGGCGAACGCCGACAAGGTTGAGGGGACGCCGACCTTTTTCGTCAACGGCCGCAGGGTCGAAGTCGGCCACTGGGCCGATCTCAAACCGATCCTCGACGCCGCGCTCAAGCAGAAGTAAGACAACCCCAATACAATCAGACGGAGAAGACCGTGCCCAAGACCTTGCCCACGCTGCGCATTGCGCTCCTCGCCTCGCTCGGCGCCTTCGCGCTCGCCGCTTGCGGCGACAGCAAGACCGACCCAGCCAAGGAACAGGAGGTGATCGCAAAGGTCGCTGCTCCTGAAGGCAAGAGCTGGTCCGACGTGGTGGCCGTCAGCCCCGAGGGCGGGCATGTGATGGGCAACCCCGATGCGCCGATCAAAATCATCGAATTCGCGTCGCTGACCTGCCCGCACTGCGCCGATTTCGCGGCGGAGAGCCATGACGAACTGAAGCGCGACTTCATCGACACGGGCCGCGTCAGCCTCGAACTGCGCAACTTTGTGCGCGACGGCGTCGACCTCACCGCTGCCGCAATCACCCATTGCGCGCCGCCCGAACGCTATTTTCCTTTGACTCAAAGCACCTTCGCCTCGCAGGCGCAGATTTTCGAAGCCGCACAGGCCAATCCGCAAGGCTTCGAGGCGGCGATGAAATCGGCGCCTGCGGTGCGTTTCCAGCAGATCGCCAAGGCCGTGAAGCTCGACGCGTTCTTCCAGTCGCGCGGCATGACCGGTGAACAGGTGAACGCCTGCCTTGCCAACCTCGATGGCATCAAGAAGCTGGAGGACAGCACGAGCGCCGCGCAGCAGCAGTACAACCTTCAGGGTACGCCAACCTTCGTGATCAACGGCCAGGTCGCCGAGGGCATCACCTCCTGGCCCCTGCTTCGCGACCGCCTGCGCATCATGGGTGCGCGCTGACCGCTCTTCCCTCCCCGCACGGGGAGGGGGCTTTCCCGTCTCAAGCCCCTTGCGACTCCCCCGCCTGCACGGCATGACGGCGCTTTAGGGGGATATGTGACGCAATCGTTGCACAGCCTGCAATTCGGTGATCTGCACGGGAGCTCTTCGTGCAGATAAAGCGGCTGCGCCTGACGGGATTCAAAAGCTTCGTCGAACCCACCGAATTGCGCATCGAGCCCGGGCTGACGGGCGTCGTTGGCCCCAATGGCTGCGGCAAGTCGAACCTTCTGGAAGCGATTCGCTGGGTGATGGGCGAATCGAGTCCCAAGTCGATGCGCGGCGGCGGCATGGAAGATGTGATCTTCGCCGGCACCTCGTCGCGCCCGGCACGCGACTTTGCCGAGGTTGCGATCCATTGCGATACCGAAGGCGCGCTTGTCGCCGGTCTCTCCGACGCGAGCGAGGGGCGCGAGCTCGAGATCATTCGCCGCATCGAACGCGGCGCGGGTAGCGCCTATCGTGCCAATGGCCGCGACGTGCGCGCAAAGGACGTCGCGCTTATCTTTGCCGATGCAGCGACCGGCGCGCACAGCCCTGCGCTCGTCAGTCAGGGCAAGATTGCCAACGTTATCGCCGCCAAGCCGACCGATCGCCGCGCGATGCTGGAAGAGGCTGCGGGTATCGCCGGTCTCCACGTGCGCCGCAAGGACGCCGAGCAGAAGCTGCGCGCCACCGAGACAAATCTTTCGCGTCTGTCGGAGATCGTCGCAGACATGGAGGTGCGCGCAAACGCGCTCCGCCGCCAGGCTCGCGCTGCTGAACGTTATCGCAAGCTGAGCGACGAGATCCGCGGCGCCGAAGCACGGCTGATCTACGCGCGTTGGCGCGACGCCGCCGCCGCCGCCGATCAGGCGCGCCGCGATGCCGACGCCGCCGAAGCGGCGGTGAGGGCGGCGCAGGAGGAGCTGGAAACGCTGTCGCGCGCGCAGACCGAGGTCGCGACACGGGTAGGATCTGCACGCGCCGACGCGCAAGCCCAGCGCGATGCCCTCGCCGAGGCGACCGCGACGCAGGTTCGCCTGGCCGGCGAGGAACGCGCGGCGCGCCAGAGGATCGACGATCTGACGGCGCAGCAGGCGCGGCTCGCCGATGACCGCGAGCGCGAGGGCGAACTCGCGCGCGACGCGCACGATGCCCTGACCGCGCTCGATGCCGAGAGCAAGGACCTCGCGCAGCGCATCGCCGCGCACGACGCCGGCAAGGCCGCGCTCGTCGAGGCGCATCAGGCTGCGCAGGCGCGGCTGCGCGATGCCGAGGTCGCGCTCGCGCAGGCGCGCGCCAAGGCCGCGAGCGAGGCCGCTGACCGGCGCGTCGCGCTGGGCGCCCGTGACAGCGCCGAAGCGGCAGTGCGGCGGATTGCGAGCGAAGGCGCGCGCGTCGAGGCTGACGTCGCGGCCCTCGGGGAAAGCGCTGCGCTTGCCGCGGACGTCGAGGAGCGCGCGCGCGCCGCCGCGCGCGCCGAGGCCGCGATCGCAGAAGCCGAAACCGCGCTCGCCGAGGCCGAGGCGGACCGCGAAGCTGCCACCACCGACCTCGCAGCGGTCGACGCCGGTCTTGCCGAGGCACGCGCCGCGCTCGCTGCGCTTGAAGGCGAGGCCGAAACGCTGCAGCGCGCGCTCGCCGCCGCGCGCAGCGACGCCGACCGGATTCTCGACCGGATCAAGGTGAAGCCGGGTTACGAAGCCGCGCTCGCCGCCGCGCTGGGCGACGATCTCGACGCCGGGACCGACGCCGATGCGGCGCGCAGTTGGCGCGGTGCCGATGCCAGCAAAAATGATCCGCTCCTTGCAACGGGCACTCGCGCGCTCGCCGAGTTCGTCGATGCACCGCCGGCGCTCGCGCGCCGTCTTTCCCAGGTTGCGGTCGCCGAAGGCGACACGGGTCAGCCGCTCGCCGTCGGCCAGCGTCTCGTGACGCTGGGCGGCGTGATGCGCCGCTGGGACGGCTTCGTGACCCGCGGCGACGGCGCGACCGCGAGCGAACGGTTGCAGCGGCAGAACCGCCTCGATGCCCTCGCCGCGCAGCGGCCGGAGGTCGAACTTGGCGTCGAGGAACTGCGCACCCGGCGCGAGAGGGCCGCCGCGACGCTCGCAGCGCGCACCGAGGCGGCAGCGGCGGCGCGCAAGGCGCTCGCCGACGCTGATGAGGCGCGGCGCGGCGCGCTGCGCGCGGCGGATCAGGCACAGGCGGCGCTCGACCGCCACCGCGATGCTGCCGCCTTGTTCGCTGGTCGCCTCGCCGAGATCGCGGCGGCCGCCAAGGAGGCGGAAGAGCAGCTCGCAGCGCATGAGGCGGCGCTCGCAGCGCTCCCCGACGAGACGATCGCTCGTGCTGCCCTCGACGGCGCCGAGGCCGATGCCGAACGGGCACGAAGCGACGCCAACGCGGCGCAGGGAGCGCTTGCCGACCATGACCGCGCGCTCGCAGCGCTCAGCGAACGTCAGGCAGTCGTCAGCGCCGAGATCAAGAGCTGGAAGGCCCGCGCAGGCGAGGCCGCGCGCCGCGTCGCCGACATGGACAAGCGTGCAGGCGCGCTCGCGACCGAGGCCGAAAAGCTTGCCAGCCTTCCCGGCAAGCTTGCCGCCGACCGCGATGCCGCCGAGGCACAGCAGTCGGCGCTGCGCGAGAAGGTCGCCGAAGCCGAGTTGCGCGAGCGCGAGGCCGAAGCGGCACTGCGCGAAGCCGAGACCGCGCTCACCACCATTCGCGAGCGCGTCGCCACGGCGCGCGAGACCCGCGCCGGGGCGGTCGCGCGGTCCGAGAACGCCGAACTCCGCCGCGTCGAAATGGGCCGACTGTCAGGCGAGCGCTTCGAATGTCCCCCCCCGCTCTTGCCCCAAAAGGCGGGTTTCGAGAGCGACAGCGTCGGGGATGCGGGGGCCGAATCGGCTCAGCACGACCGGCTGATCGCCGATCGCGAGCGGCTGGGTCCGGTCAATCTGGTGGCGGCAGACGAGCTTGCAGAACTCGATATCGAACGCGAGAAAAATGCCGCGGAAATCGAGGAACTGCAGCAGGCAGTGAATCGCCTTCGCGGTTCGATCGGCAATCTGAACCGCGAAGGCCGCGTCCGTCTCCTCGCTGCATTCGAGGCGGTGAACGCCCATTTCCAGCGCCTTTTCACCACATTGTTCAACGGTGGACAGGCGCATCTCGAACTCGTCGATTCCGACGATCCGCTCGAGGCCGGTCTCGAAATCATGGCGCAGCCGCCCGGCAAGCGCCTTGGCACGCTCACCCTGCTTTCAGGCGGCGAACAGGCGCTGACCGCGGTGGCACTGATCTTTGGCCTCTTCCTTACAAACCCGGCGCCGATCTGTGTCCTCGACGAGGTTGATGCGCCGCTTGACGATGCGAATATCGAGCGTTTCTGCGACCTCCTCGACCGAATGAGCCGCGAGACCAACACCCGCTACCTCATTGTCACGCACAATGCGGTGACGATGGCGCGCATGCACCGCTTGTTCGGGGTAACGATGATCGAAAGGGGCGTCAGCCGGCTTGTCTCGGTCGACCTCGGCGGCGCTGAGGAATTGCTCGCGGCCGAATAGGCTAGCCTGCGCTTCCCACCACCAGCATCGCGGCGAATATGAGCAGCCCTGCGAAGCGGTTGCTGCGGAATTTTGCCAGTGCGTCGGCGCCGCTCGCGGGCTCGAGCGTCGCGACCTGCCCCGTCAGGTGCAGCGCAGTGGGCACCAGCGCGACGAACACAAGCGGGTCGGGACGCACACTCCACAGCGCCCCTGCCCACAAGAGCAGCGCAGTCGCGTAGCAAAGCGCGACCCCGGAGCGTACCTGCGTTCCCATCGCGCGTGCACTCGACTTCACACCGACGAGCGCGTCATCTTCGATATCCTGCAGCGCGTAGATGGTATCATAGCCGATCACCCACGCGATTGATCCCGCGTAGAGCAATGGAAGCGCGAGACCATCGCCCCCGCCGACTGCAATCCAGCCGACCAGCGCACCCCAGCTGAACACCAGGCCCAGCCACGCCTGGGGCCACCAGGTGATCCGCTTCATGAAGGGGTAGGCGGCGACCAGCGCAAGGCTCATAACTGCGACGATCTGCGCAGGCCGGGGCAGTTGCAGCAGCACAACCAGTCCGACAAGCGACAGCAAGAGCGTCCACAAGAGCGCATTTCGGACCGACACCGCTCCGCTCGCAACCGGACGCGACGCGGTTCGCGCAACCTTTGCGTCGAGGTTGCGGTCCACGATGTCGTTATAGACGCAGCCAGCGCCGCGCATGACAATCGCGCCAAGGAGCATCCAGAAGAAGAGCGGCCAGTGGCTCTGCGCACCGCCGCCGAGTGCAAGCCCCCAGGCGCAGGGCCAATAGAGGAGCCACCAGCCGATCGGGCGATCGAAGCGCGCGAGCAAAGCATAGGGCCGCATCGCGGCGGGAAGCAGGGCCAGGAATCCCTGGTGCTGGCTGTCGGGAGGATGCGCCGCGGTCATCGTGGTGGGCGATAGCAGCCGACGCGCTCGTGATAAATGCCTGATTGGCGCCAGACAGCGGTCGTCAGGAACAGCTCGACTTAGTCGCCGCGGGCGAGGGATTGTAGACTTGGCTCAAGTCGCGCGCTTCGCGGATGTTGAACGCAGCCGTCGACCGGATCGTCCTGGTGCCGAGCCACTTGCCGTAGAGAAGCGGCTGATATTCATAAACAACCTCGACGAACATCACCGCCGTCCCCGCCGCCGCGGTGACCTCTGCACCCTCAGGGCCCATGCCCGGAAAGTCGGTCCCGCTTTGCCCGTCGCCCTCCGTCCCATAGCTTGAATCGACATTGAGGTCGCCGTAGCATCGCTGCCAGTGGATCCATTGCCCGCCGTCGCTGTTGCGCTCGAGACTCGACAGAATGATTCGGCCGTGCTGTTCGAAATGCAGATTGCCGGCCTGTTTCTCGACCCCCGCGAACACATCGTTGATGTCGGCTTCACGCACCTGCGGCTGCGCCAGATTGCTGCCTGCGGCAATGCGGGAGGCGTTGTCGGCGGTGTTGAGCCCGAGCTGGCTGATGCGCGTATGGGTGAGCGTCAGATTGGCGATCTCGAGCCCTCCGAAGCCTAGCAACACCAGAAAGGGAATGGCGAACGCCATTTCGATGATGACGGCCGCCCGAACGTTCCGCGCGAATTGTGCGACTAGGGCGCGAAATCGGCGCCGAAGGTGAGCGCGGGCGGTCATGGGCAGCTGTCCGGCGCGGCGTCCGAGCCCGAGGCGAACGGCTGGTTGCGAAGCACCGTCGTATAGGACAAGGTCACCGACTGTGGCTGGCCGAGCATCCGCCACACGGGGAGGACGCGGTCGTACGTCATCGAGACGGTGTAGAGGACGATATCATCCGCACCGCCATTGCCGGTGCGCCCGCGATCGGGATCCCAGCGGCCGTTGCCATTACTGTCGTCATAGCATTCGCCAGCGTCATAGCTGCCGTTGCCGTTGGCGTCGGTATAGCGCTCCTCGACACCGACCTGACTGAACTGGTCATAAGCTTTGCGGCTGAATTGTACATCGGCCTCCCCGAACACGCGCAGCACCTGTTCGCGAACGCGCGTGTCGAGCACAGTCTGGTCGTCCGCGAAGGTTTCGAGCGTTGAATCTCGTCCGGCTTCGCTGACCGCGCCTTGCAGCACCTGCTGTGCGTACATCTGCCACGAATAGTCAAATATACCCATAAGGACGAGCATGAAGAGGGGTGCCGTCAGCGCGAACTCGACCATCGCAACCGCTCGACCATCGCAGTACAGACGACGCAGAAGGGCAGTCACCCGTATCACTGCGACAGCCTCAGCTTGGAAATCTGGCGCGCGATCGACTGGAAATTCTCGTTCAGCTCTTCCGAATCATCGGCTTCATAAGCCTGCCCCGAGGATGCGCATTTGTTAAGATTGGCGTTGCTGCCGACCCCGAAGGAGACGACCCAGATGGTGATGCCGCGGTCGCGCGCAGCCCTGCAAAGCTGGACGAAACGGTTGTTATGGCGCGAAATCGCATTGTCATCGCTGGTCGCGCCGATCCGCTGCATCGTCGATTCATTGCCTTGATGCGACAGGTTGGACCGCGGCGTCATCATGTCGCCATCGGTCATGAAAATAATGTGCCGGCTGATTGGCCGGCCATTGTCGGCGGTGGCATTCTCGCTCTTGAACAGACCGGTAGGTGACATCAGCCGCGCGCCCCACGCCATGCCGGCGTCGTGATAGGTATAACCCTTGGGCTGCAGCGAATTGATATAGTTGGCAAAGGTGTCGGCGTCATCCTTGGTCATCACGGTCAGATTCATCGCCGGCACCGGGCAGGCGGCATAGTCGCCACCCTTTTCAGCAAAATTTTTATAGTCGCTCGACGAGGTGAACTCGCCTCTCTGACCGCGATCGAAGGTGACTGCGGGCAGGAACAGCTTCCATTTGGTGTCATCGGAGTCGTCACCGACATTGGTCGGCTCCATGTCGATGTCCATGTCATAGGCGTCAGCGGGCGCAGTCTCGGTAGGACCAAACGGCGTGGTATAACGCTCGATGATGCAGCCTTCCCAATAGGTCGAAATGTCGGTCCCACGATCGCCCGTATCCGACTTCAGTGCTTCGCCGAGTTTCGCCCGGCTGACGTCGAATGTGAAATCGATATATTGGTATCTGTTGTCGAACACGTCCGTCTTCGTTTCGGTCACCGTGGTGGTATAGGTCCGCGTGAAATAGGAGTTCTTGTAGCGCAGCCTGCACTTGTTATTCGACCACACATATTGTTGCTGGCCGCGATAGATGTAATCCTGCTCGGTCCGATAAGTCGTGACGCGCGTGTCGCCGCTTTCATAAACGCCGGTGCGGTTATAGTCGGGCGACCCGCTTGGACGCGGGCTGTCCGTGTCGGGAACGAGCGCTGCGCAGTCCGACGAGTTCCGTATGCCCGACACACTGCCTCGTTCGGTCGTCCAGTCGCGATCGGTCGTGATGGGCCCGTCCGAATATTCGTCGGAAACGTCGGTCGTCGGATCGGCATATTCCTTGCGGAACACCGCCTTGCGCGTCGGCAGCTTGACCTTATCCGACAACCAGTCTGGATTTTTTGCCATCAGGATGGCGCCGACATTGACCGATGAGCTGTATGGAACGACCCCGAATCGTAGCCGTCCGTCGCCTATGTCAGCATCCGTCAACGTTCCGAAGAAGTCGATCGCCGCGGTGCGCAGCCCCTCAATCTTGGTGACAGTATCGCTGCCGTTGGCGCGCGACATCGAACCCGTCACGTCGAGCACCAGCATCACGTCGACGTTGGAAATCTCGAGCTTCGCCGTGCAGTTGACGGTGAGGTCGAACTGGGTCTTGCCGAATATGTGCATCAGCGCAGTCGGCAGAACGGCGCTGGCGGTGCCGGTGACGTCCGAATTACCCGACGCCTGCGACGCGAAGCCGATATTGTGACTGCCGTAGCTGTTGGCCGGATAATTGAAATTGAACATCTTGTCGGCTTCCGCCTGGGCGGCCGAATCATAGGTGCCGCCCGCCATCGCGCGGCGGCCGGCGAGCACGCCCGCGTCGCACGCCTGCTGAAGGCGCAGCTCGGCCATATAGGCGCGCCCGATATCGACCGCAGAACCGACGAAGCCAATCAGCGGCACAACCGCCGCGGCCGTCAGGAACATGGCGTTGCCGCGCTGGTCGCGAAGCAGCCTGCTCGCGCCCTTTTGGAAACGACGAATGGTGGTGGTCCCTCGCATCGCCTCAATCACCCCCCAAGGACCAGGCACGCGGTCCACTCAGATGCGCGGCTGGTATCGTGCACCTAAGCCCGAACTGCTTACCAAAAGGCTAATCGGATGCGGGCTGGAACCATCGATCACGCACGATTCCGCTCCGAATCGAAACAAAAGGCGCGCCGCCACGCCGACTGGGCAAAGCGGCGCGCATCGGCTATTCCGCGCGCTATGCCCGCCACACCAGCCTGGCCGCCCGCCAGTACGCCCCGTCTGTTCATCGATCAGCCCCTCGGTGCGGAAAGCGCGCTGGCGATCGACGGGACGGCGGCGCATTATCTGCTGCACGTCATGCGCGCAAAGACGGGCGATCCGCTGCTCCTTTTCGACAATCGCAGCGGCGAATGGCTCGCCAGCATCGCCGAGACGGGAAAACGCACGCTGACCGTCCGGATCGAGCGTCAGACGCGCCCGCTCGAACGCGTGCCCGACCTCTGGCTCTGCTTCGCGCCGGTCAAGAAGGCACGCCTCGACTGGATCATCGAGAAGGCAACCGAGCTCGGCGTCGCGCGTCTGCAACCGGTCATCACCGAGCGTACTATCGTCGAGCGCGTCAAGCGCGAGCGGATCGAGGCGCAGATCGTGGAAGCATGCGAGCAATGCGGCCGCACCGCACTCCCCGAACTCGCCGAGCCTGTGAAACTGCCGCAGCTCCTGAAAGACTGGCCCGCGGAACGCACACTTCTCTTCGCCGACGAGGCGGGGGGTATTCCGCTGACCGATGCCGGCGCGCCCGCTCCAGCCGCGATCCTCACGGGACCCGAGGGAGGCTTCACCGACCGGGAGCGCGAAGCGCTGCTAGCGCATCCCGCGGTACGCCGTATCGCGCTCGGTCCCCGCATTCTGCGCGCAGAAACCGCTGCCATCGCCGCAACCGGCATCTGGATGGCAGCCTATGGCGATTGGGGCACGAGCGGCCCGGACCCGTGATGCAATCACCCACTGGTCAGATCGCTCGACGCACCCTAAATGCTCGCGCATGAGCACGCGGCAGGTTTCAGATCGAAACGATCCCATCATCGAAAGCCGCGACCAGCTCGCGGCCCCCATGGCGAAGGGCGAAAAGCCTCGCGAGATGTGGCGCATCGGCACCGAGCACGAGAAATTCGTCTATCGCACCAGCGACCATAGCGCCCCGTCTTACGACGAGCCCGGGGGCATCCGCGACCTTTTGATGGCGCTCACCCGCTTCGGCTGGGAGCCGGTGATCGAGGGCGGCCACGTCATCGCGCTCGCCGGCAGCGACGGCACGGTCAGCCTCGAACCCGCGGGGCAATTGGAGCTTTCGGGTGCGCCGCTCGAAAATCTCCACCAGACCTGCGCCGAAACCGGCCGGCATCTGAAGCAGGTGAAGGAGGTCGGCGCCGAACTCGGCCTCGGCTTCCTCGGCCTCGGCATGTGGCCCGACAAGACGCGCGCCGAGCTGCCGGTCATGCCCAAGGGCCGTTACAGGATCATGCTCGACCATATGCCGCGCGTCGGCAGCATGGGCCTCGACATGATGCTGCGCACCTGCACGATCCAGACCAACCTCGATTACAAGAGCGAGGTCGACATGGTGCAGAAGTTCCGCGTCAGCCTGGCGCTTCAGCCGCTCGCGACCGCGCTCTTTGCTTCCTCACCCTTCACCGAGGGGAAGCCCAACGGCTATATGTCGTACCGCAGCCACATCTGGACAGACACCGACCCCGCACGCACGGGCATGCTTCCCTTCGTGTTCGAGGACGGCTTCGGCTATGACCGCTATGTCGACTATATGCTCGACGTCCCGATGTATTTCGTCTTCCGCGACGGCCAATATATCGACGCTGCGGGGCAGAGCTTCCGCGACTTCCTGGAGGGCGAACTGCCTGCACTCCCCGGCGAGTTGCCGCGGCTTTCCGACTGGACCGACCATCTTTCGACCGCCTTCCCCGAGGTGCGTTTGAAGAGCTTCCTCGAAATGCGCGGCGCCGACGGCGGGCCGTGGAACCGCATCTGCGCGCTTCCGGCCCTTTGGGTCGGGCTGCTCTACGACCAGAGCGCGCTCGACGCCGCCTGGGATCTGGTGAAGGGATGGACCATCGAGGAGCAGCAGATGCTGCGCGATGCGGTGCCGCGGGACGGCCTCGACGCCCCCGCACCCGGCGGCGGCACCGTCGGCGACCTTGCGCACAAGGTGCTCGACATTGCGGCGGCAGGTCTTGCAGCGCGCGGCGAGGTCAATTCGATGGGCGATAATGAAGTCGGCTTCCTCGAACCGCTCCGCCGCATCGCCAAGAGCGGCAAGTCCCCCGCGCACGACCTGCTCGACCGTTACGAAGGGCCGTGGGCGCACGACCTGTCGAATATCTACGACGAACTCAGCTTCTGAGGGCCTGCGCCGGCGCGCTTCTTCGGACCTGCCCTTGCAATTTCGCGCGGCGCCCGCTATGCGCCCGCGCTTCCGCCATGGTCATCCCTGGAGGCGTGGCGGACTGTGCAATCTGTTTCGGAGAAAAATGATGAGCGACCAGCTGGTGCTGTCGGCCGAGACGCGTGAACGCGGAGGCAAGGGAGCCTCGCGCGAACTGCGTCGTGAGGGCCGGGTCCCCGCCGTTGTCTATGGCGGCAAAGAAGAACCCCTGATGATCCACATCGAGGAAAAGCTGCTGATGAAGCAGCTGATGACGGGTCACTTCATGAACTCGGTTGTGATGATCGAGGTCGGCGGCAAGACGATCCGTACGCTGCCGAAGGACGTCGCTTTTCACCCGGTCAAGGATCGCCCGATCCACGCCGACTTCCTGCGCATCGCCAAGGATGCCAAGGTTCAGGTCGCGGTTCCGGTCATCTTCCAGAACGAAGACGCCTCGCCGGGCCTGAAGCGCGGCGGCGTGCTGAACATCGTTCGCCACGAACTGGAACTCGTCTGCGAAGCGGACAAGATTCCCGACGAGATCGTGATCGACGTTACCGGCTTCGACGTTGGCGATTCGATCCATATCAGCAATGTCACGCTGCCCCAGGGCGCCGAAAGCGCGATCACCGACCGCGATTTCACCATCGCCACCATCGTTGCCCCGTCGGCGCTCAAGTCGAGCGACGGCGACACGACGAAGGATGCGGGTGAAGGCGAAGCCGAAGGCGGCGACGAAGCCTGATCCAATCGGACGAGGCCCCTTCCCTGCTGAGGGAGGGGGCTTTTTCCGGACCCCGGGAAAGGCAATATCATGCAGCTCTGGGTCGGCCTCGGTAATCCCGGGCCTCAATATGCGATGCACCGCCACAATGTCGGCTTCATGGCGGTCGACGTCATCGCCGACATGCACGGCTTTGGTGCGCCTGCGAAGAAATTCCAGGGCTGGCTGCAGGACGGCCGCATCGGCCGCGAACGCGTCCTGATCCTCAAACCCGCAACCTTCATGAACGAAAGCGGTCGCAGCGTGCGCGCTGCAATGGATTTCTACAAGCTGACGCCGCAGGACCTCACCGCTTTCTATGACGAACTCGACCTCGCCCCGATGAAGGTCAAGGTGAAGCGCGGCGGCGGCGCGGCGGGGCATAACGGCATCCGCAGCATGATCGCGCACATCGGAGACGATTTCCGCCGCGTGCGGATCGGCATCGGCCATCCGGGGCACAAGGACCGGGTGACCGGCCATGTGCTGGGCAATTACCACAAGAGCGAGGTCGAACCGCTGACCGACCTTCTGGGTGCCATCGCCGCAGAGGCGCCGTGGCTCGCCGAGGGCGACGATGTGCGGTTCCAGAATGATCTCGCGCTGAGGCTGCAGCCGTGATCCTGCTGCGCCCCGCCACGGCGGGCGACGCCGAAGCCGCGATCGGGATCTGGCAGGCGTGCGGGCTGACGCGCCCGTGGAACGAGCCGCGCGCCGATTTCGCACGCGCGCTGGGCCATGACGCCGCGACGATTCTTGTCGCCGAAAATGATGCGGCGATCGTCGGCACGGTCATGGCTGGCTTCGACGGCCATCGCGGCTGGATCTATTATCTCGGCGTGCTGCCCGACTGCCGCGGCACCGGGATCGCGCGGCGCCTGCTCGATGCGGCGTGCGACTGGCTGCGCGAACGCGGCTGTCCGAAGGTCGAGCTGATGGTGCGCGACGGCAACCCCGCAGCGGCACTCTACGAACGCCTCGATTGGGAATGGCAGCCGGTTAAGGTCTTCGCCCGGTGGCTGACGTAGCGAAACCCGGCGGCGCGCCTAGGGCGCCGCGGGGCTGCGCCGGGGCGGCGGCGGCGCGCTGCCGTCGGGGGTTTCGGAAAGCTCGATGACGCACATGCTCCGCCATTCAGGATGCGGGCCGCAGGCGACCCCCGCATAGCGATAGCGCGCCGACAGCAGCTCGAAACGGTGGCCGCGCCCCGGAACGCCATCGTCGACGAGCAATTGGCGGATCACCGATTCGGGGTCGCCGTGGCCGTAGGTGATGACCTCGCTGACATAGCGGCCCCCGCCGCGCGCCACGAGCCGCGCGGGCGGATTGCGGCCGCGCGAATAATGCCCAACCTCCCCCGAGCGCGATTGCGCGGCGACATGGTCGGCCGCCGCCAGCGCGAGCAGCCGCCCTTCGCGCAGCTCCGGCAGCGGACCGGCGCGGCGCAGAGCCGTGATAGCCTCGTCGACGGGGCGCACGCCTTCGCGGGTCCGGACGTCCGCTTCGCCGTCTTCGCCATAGACGATCAGCCCGTCGATCCGGTCGCGATAGTCGAGCAGCCGCTCGCTATACTCGCCCGGATCGGCGCGCATCGCGTTGAGTTCGTCGAGCACCGCCGCCTCGAACCGCGATGCGCCGGTGAGCGCGAGCAGCATCAGCAGGCCGGCCATCGGCCGCGACAGAAGGGGGTTGGCGAGTGAGCCCATTTTCCCGCCCTAGCCCGCAGTGGATGAACCCACCGCAACGCGGACGCCACGGGCGGGGAGACACGCGCATCGCCGACGGCAAAGGGGCGAAGTTCCATCGCATCTGGAAATGGCCGCCCCCCCTCGCTAAGGGGCTGGCCTGTTTCCAGATCGATCGGATGATTTCATGGGTTTCAAATGCGGGATCGTCGGGCTGCCCAATGTGGGCAAGTCCACCCTGTTCAACGCGCTGACCGAGACACAGGCGGCGCAGGCGGCCAATTATCCCTTCTGCACGATCGAGCCAAATATCGGCAATGTCGCGGTGCCCGACGACCGGCTCGAAAAGCTCGCCGCCATCGCGGGCAGCCAGAAGATCATCCCGACCCAGCTCGCCTTCGTCGATATCGCGGGGCTGGTGCGCGGCGCGTCGAAGGGCGAGGGGCTGGGCAACCAGTTCCTCGGCAATATTCGAGAGGTCGATGCCATCGTCCACGTCCTGCGCTGTTTCGAGGACGACGACATCCAGCATGTCGAGAACAAGGTCGATCCGGTTGCAGACGCCGAGACGGTCGAGACCGAATTGCTGCTCGCCGATCTTGAAAGCCTCGAAAAGCGCGTCCCGGCCTTTCAGAAGAAGGCGACCGGCGGCGACAAGGAAGCCAAGGCTGCGGCCTCGGTCCTCGGCCAGGCGCTCGATCTGCTTCGCGCCGGCAAGCCCGCGCGGCTGACCGAGCCCAAGGACGTCGAGGAAGAGCGGATCCTGAAACAGGCGCAGCTCCTCACCACCAAGCCCGTCCTCTATGTCTGCAACGTCGAGGAGGCGAGTGCCGCCACCGGCAACGCCCACAGCGAAGCCGTCTTCGCGCGGGCCAAGGCCGAGGGCGCGCAGGCGGTCATCGTCTCCGCGGCGATCGAGAGCGAGCTCGTCGGCATGGACGCCGCCGAGCGCATGATGTTCCTCGAGGAAATGGGGCTGCACGAAACCGGCCTCGCGCGCGTGATCCGCGCCGGGTACGAGCTGCTCCACCTGCTGACCTTCTTCACCGTCGGACCGAAGGAAGCGCGCGCATGGACCGTGCATAAGGGCGCGACCGCACCCGAGGCGGCGGGCGAGATCCACAGCGATTTCCAGAAGGGCTTCATCCGCGCCGAAACGATCGCGTTTGAGGACTATGTCGCACTCGGCGGCGAAGCCAAGGCGCGCGAGGCGGGCAAGCTGCGCGCCGAGGGCAAGGCCTACGTCGTGCAGGACGGCGACGTGATGCACTTCCTGCATAGTTGATTCGGGTTTTTGCGGGAGAGGAAATCGGGCGCTCTCGCGACGGTTGATTTCCTAATTTGCCTCCCTGCGGCGAAGCCGTGGGAGGACTTCGGGCGCGAGGGCCGGTGCTCTACTGCTCGAACGCCGCCAGTATCGGGCACGGCCCCTTGTCGCTTGCCGCGCATTGATCGGCAAGGCGGGCGAGGGCGGCGCGGGCTTCAGACATCTGGGCGATCTTTTCGTCGAGCGCGGCGATTCGCTGGCGCGCCAGCGTGCGGACGCGGGCGCGGTCGTCGCTTTCCTCCAGCACGAGCAGTTCGGAAATCTCGTCGAGCGTGAAGCCCGCCGCCTGCGCCGCGCGGATGAACTTCAGGCGCCGGAGATCGTTGTCGTCATAGCGGCGGATGCCGCCGCTTCGCGCCGGTGTCCCGATGAGGCCGCGCCGCTGGTAATAGCGGATCGTTTCGACCCCGACCCCGCCTGCGGCAGCCAGTTTCCCGATAGTGAACGACATCGCTTGACTCCGTACCATGGTACAGACGCTATAGGGACAGCATGAAACAGGCAATCCTCTATCGCATGGTCATGCCCGACCATATCTGCCCCTTTGGCCTGAAGGCGAAGCATCTCCTGAAAAGCCGCGGCTTTGCGGTCGACGACCGCTGGTTGACGACGCGCGAGGAGACCGACGCCTTCAAGGCCGAACAGGGCGTCAAGACGACACCGCAGACCTTCATCGACGGCGTGCGGATCGGCGGCTACGACGATCTGCGCCGCCATTTCGGGCTGAAAGTCGCCGACCCCGACAGGGCGAGCTACACGCCGGTCATCGCGCTGTTCGCGATGACCGCGCTGATGGCGCTCGCCGCCAGCTTCGCGGTCGAGGGCCAGGCTTTCACCTTCCGGGCTGCCGAATGGTTCATCTCGTTCAGCATGATCGTCCTCGCGCTGCTCAAGCTGCAGGACGTCGACAGGTTCGCGACCATGTTCCTGAACTATGACCTGCTCGCGCGCCGCTGGGTGCCCTATGCGAGCCTCTATCCCTTTGCCGAGGGGCTGGCGGGCGTGCTGATGACCGCGCACGCGCTGCCGTGGCTGTCGATCCCGGTCGCGCTGTTCATCGGTACCGTCGGCGCGGTGTCGGTGGTGAAGGCGGTCTATATCGACCGGCGCGCGATCAAATGCGCCTGCGTCGGCGGCAGCAGCAGGGTGCCGCTGGGCTTCGTCTCGCTGACCGAGAATCTGATGATGATCGCGATGGCGGTGTGGATGATGCGGATATGGTTTTGACCGCCGCGCCCTTTTCGCTGCTACGGGACTGAATGATGCTGAAAACCTCTCTGCTGGCGGGGGCTGCGGCGCTCGCCCTCACCCCCTTGGCTGCCACGGCGCAGAATCATGGGGCGCACGCCGGTCACGCGATGCCGGCGGCGAGCCCCGAACCGACCCCCGAGCCCGATGCGCAGGACGACGCGGGCACGATGGACCATGCGGCGATGGGGCATTATGCGATGAAGCAGGACGCGGCCCTCCCGTCCGCCGAAGGGTCCGGCACGTCGCGGCTTCCCGGCAACGAGGGCGGGCACAGCGGCCTCCACCTGATGCCGGGCGACGACTGGATGCTGATGGCGCATGGCTTTGCCTGGGGCGTCTATACCGACC
Organism: Sphingopyxis flava; assembly: GCF_900168005.1. Taxonomy (GTDB): domain Bacteria; phylum Pseudomonadota; class Alphaproteobacteria; order Sphingomonadales; family Sphingomonadaceae; genus Sphingopyxis; species Sphingopyxis flava. The sequence goes on along the minus strand of NZ_FUYP01000020.1, from coordinate 29,582 downwards.
AGTCGGGGCCGCGCGGCGGCGACAAGGCCTATGTCCAGTCGATGCTGATGCTGTCCGCCGAAAAGGACACCGGCTGGGGGCGCGTCCAGTTCAAGTCGATGATGAGCCTCGAACCGCTGATGGCGAACCGCGGCTATCCCAATTTGTTCGCGGCAGGCGAATCCGCGGGGGGCGTGCCGCTCGTCGACCGCCAGCATCCGCACGATCTGTTCATGGAGCTTGCGGCGCGGGTCGACGTCGATGTCGGCGACAATGGCCGGCTGTTCCTCTACGGCGGTCCGGTCGGCGAGCCCGCGATCGGCCCCAGCGCCTTCATGCACCGCGGCAGCGCGCGCTATAATCCCGAGGCGCCGATCACCCATCACTGGTTCGATTCGACGCACATCACCTATGGCGTCGCGACGCTCGGCTATCAGACGCCGCAGGTGCAGCTCGAAGCCTCGCTGTTCACCGGGCGCGAGCCCGACGAAGAGCGCTGGGGCATCGAAAGCCCGCGCTTCGACAGCTGGGCGGTTCGCGGGACATGGACGCCCTCCCCCGAATGGGCGGTTCAGCTGAGCCATGCGCGGCTGAAGGAGCCCGAGGCGCTGCACGCGGGCGAGAACGAGCATCGCACCACCGCGAGCGTCCAGTTCGCGAACGGCAAGGGCCTGTCGGCGATGGCGGCGTTCAGCGCCAAGAACCGCGACCCGGGGGGCACGCTGACCGCATGGCTCGCCGAGGCCAACTGGGACATCGACAGGCATCACAGCCTGTTCGCGCGGGTCGAGAATGTGCGGAACGACGAGCTGTTTCCGGACCATGCCGACCCGCTGCACGACGTCGCCTTCCGCGTGACCAAATTCCAGGCGGGCTATGCCTATCGCATCCCGCTGACCGGCCCGCTGAACCTCGCGCTGGGCGGCAGCGTGGCGGCGTTCGCCAAGCCCGACGCGCTCGAAGCCGCCTATGGCAAGACGCCCGTGGGCGCGACGCTGTTCGCGCGGCTGTCGCTCGGACTATAGGCTTTCGTCATGGAGGCGAAGCGAAGCAATGACGATGGATGCCCCCGCCGAAGCTCGATCGGCCAAAGGATTATCTGCTACGCTTTTCGATCATCCTCGGCGGCCGTCGCGGGCGCTTCCCATTCCCACGCTTCGAGCGTCGGGTGGCGCCCGAAGAGGCGGCCGATGCGATTGCGCAGCACGACGAAAGCCCCGATGATCGCAATGAAGATCAGCTTGCCGAACTTGGCGAGAATAGCGAGCAGCCCGACCTTCTTCGCGACCGCTGCACCCGCGCCCGCCGCAACGAGTCCGGCGAGCCCATATTCGGCCTTTTCGTCCATCGACGGATCGAAGTCGGCATAGCGCGCCCCCGCGCGGAAACTGGCGACCTGCGCAAAGGTCCTTGCGGCTTCGTGCACCTCGCCGAGCTGGCTCATCCCGGCGATGATGTTCATGCTCAGCACGCCCGAGCGGCCGAGCAGACGGATGTCGTAGTTGAGTGCATCTTCGGAGGAGCCATCGAATTTGATATCGCGCGCCCAGACGAGCGAGTGCTTCGCGGCGTCATAGGTCGGCGCCTGCGCCCAGCGCTGGACGATGCCCGCGGGATAACCCTGTGCGCGGACGCTGTCGGCCTGCTCCTCGTCGCTTTTCCTCATGTCGGCGAGCAGGGCGTCATAATCGATCGTCTTGGCATCCTCGTCGGAGACATAGCCCGAGCGTTCGAAGGTGATCACCGCCGACCAGCTGTCGTCGACGAAGCTCTTGCCCTTCGGAAAGACCATGCCGAGCACATTGTCGGCGGCTTCTGGCGGATTGCGCCAGATATCGACGAGGATCGAGCGCGACTGGTCGGGGCCGACGAAATAATAACGGTCGCCAAGAACGAGATCGGCCTTTGCGACGTCGATCGGGATCGTGCCCGTCTGACGATTCAGCGACGCGAGCAGCCGTTCGGCGGCCGCCCGTTGCTGGGCCGCCGTGCTTTCCTGCGCCGAAGCGCTCGCTGCGAGCGCCGCTGCAGGAAGCATGGTCGCCGGCACGGCAGCAACCGCCAGAGCCGCCGCGAAGGCGAACGCACTGGTCCTTTCAGATGGCTTCTTCATCGCTTTCCCCCCCCTCAACCCGGCGATGCGAAAGTCTTTCAGACGCACGTCCCCGTGGCAAGCGACAAAGCAGCCGCCGCGATGCAGGCAATGGGCATCCCGTTCGCGCTCGGCTATGCCGCTCGGTGCCGAGTCGACGCTTCGGCGCCAGCCTGCAGGAGCCCCCATGGTCAGCCGCCGTCACTTCCTCGCCACCGCAACCCTCGCCGGCCTGTCGGCGCCCGCGATCCTGCGCGCCGAGGGCGGGCTGTTCCGCGATTTTCCCTTCAGCCTGGGCGTCGCGGCGGGCGATCCGTCGAGCGACGGCTTCGTCATCTGGACCCGGCTCGCCCCTGAGCCGATGGCGCCGCACGGCGGCATGCCGCTCGCGCCGGTGCCGGTCGAGTGGGAGGTTGCGAGCGATGGCGGTTTTCGCGACGTGGTGGCGAAGGGAACCGAGCTTGCGCATCCCGAACTCGCGCACAGCGTCCATGTCGAGGTCGGGGGGCTCAAGTCCGACCGCCCCTATTATTACCGCTTCACCGCCGCGGGCGAGCGCAGCCTGCGCGGCCGCGCGCGCACGCTTCCCGCGGTCGGCGCGAGCGTCGACACGCTGAAATTCGGCGTCTGCGGCTGTCAGCATTTCGAATCGGGCTTCTTTGGCGCCTACCGCCATCTGGCCCGCGAGGATCTGGCCTTCGTCTATCATTATGGCGATTTCATCTATGAATATAGCCAGGACTATCTGTTCACCGACGGACTCCCCAGCCGGCCGGTGCGCAAGAACGCGCTGCGCAACCTCATAGACCTGTCCGATTTCCGCACCGCCTACAGCCAGCAGCTCGGCGACATCGACCTGCAGGCGGCGCGGTCCAGCCACGCTTTTCTGTCGAGCTTCGACGACCATGAGATCCGCAACGACTGGGTATCGGACCGCGACAATTGGAAGCTGGGGCTCGACGCCGAAGACCCCGACGCGCCCCCGCCCGAGGTCTTCATGCTCAAGAAGCAGGCAGCGATGCAGGCGTGGTACGAGCATATGCCGGTGCGCCGCGCGCTCTTGCCGCGCGGCGGCATGGTCGCGCTCAACCGCGAGCTGCGGTACGGAAATCTCGTGTCGATGCAGCTCCTCGACACGCGGCAGTATCGCGACGACCAGCCGTGCGGTGACGGCTTCAAGCCCGCCTGTCCCGGCGTCTTCGACAAAAACGCGCAGGTGTTGGGGAAGGCGCAGGAGGCGTGGCTCGCCAAAAATCTCGGAGAAGGCGGGGCGAGGTGGAACGCGATTGCGCAGCAGGTGACGATGATGTCGCTCGACCGGCGGCGCTTTCCGGGCGAGAAGCAGAAGATCCTGAACCTCGACAGCTGGGCGGGCTATGAGGCGCCGCGCGAGCGGATGCTGGCGCGCCTCGGCGGCGTCAACAACGCGGTCGTGCTGACCGGCGACGAGCATCAGAATTTCTGCGGCGACCTGATCCTCAAGGACAAGGTCGTCGCGGGCGAGTTCGTCGGCACTTCGATTTCGAGCGGCGGCGACGGGAGCGACAAGCGGCCCGGCACGGACGAGTGGCTGGCGCGCAACCCCGAACTCAAATTCGCCAACGACCAGCGCGGCTACATGGTCTGCGAGGTGGGGCGCGAGGCGTGGCAGACCCACTTCATGGTCGTCGACAAGGTGTCGACCCCCGTGAACACCCTCTCGAGGCGCGCGACGGGGGTGATCGAAAATGGCGTCGCCGGCATCAAGATGTCGGCGTAGATTTCAAGATCCCAGCGGGCGCGTCTTATCCGGAGTCGCCATCCCCCTTCGCGGCTCGGCTTCGCCCGGAGGGGCGAAAGCAGAAGCGGTTCTGAATGATGGCTCGCCCTCTCGCACCCGTCATTGCGGGCAAGCGCCCCAAGGAAGCAATCCAGAGAGTTTGTCGCTGCTCTGCAATGCTTCGACGCGATCGCAATGACCATCGGACCAAGGCACAAGAGCCTTACTCATTCGGATCCTTATATTTGAACGGATCATAGGGCGAGGGCTGGCTCGGCACCGGGAAGCGCGGCAGCGTCTTGTCGCTGTTTGCCGAGGCGAGGAGCATGCCCGCCATTACCACCGACGCCTGACGCAAATCCTCGGCCTTCAGATGGTCGTAGGTGTCAGCATTGCTGTGGTGGGTGCGCGATCGATAGTCGAGCGGGTCCTGGATAAACTGAAAGGCCGGGATGCCGACCGACTGCATGAAGACATGGTCGGTGCCGCTGGTGTTGGCGGCGACGACGCGCCCCGCGCCAAGGCTCGCATATGGCGCAAGCCACTCCTTGAGCAGCGGCACCGCGGCGACATTGCCTTCGGCATAGATGCCGCGCAGCTTGCCCGAACCATTGTCCATGTTGAAATAGGCCTTAAGGTCGTCGTAACCGGCCCTCGGGGTGATCGGATAGCGGTTCGGCCAGCCATAATAGAGAAGGTTGCCGTCCTCGCCCTCCGCAGGACCAGGGCGCGTGGCGAGATATTTGTCGACATAGGAAAGGCTGCCAAGCAGCCCCTGCTCCTCGCCGCTCCACAGCACGAACCGGATAGTACGCCTTGGCCGGACGCCGAGCGCCTTGATGATCCGCGCCGCCTCCATCACCACCGCGCTCCCCGCGGCATTGTCGCTCGCCCCGTCGGCAGCAGCCCAGCTATCGAAATGGGCACCCGCCATCACATAGCCCGCCTTGGGGTCGGTGCCGGGAATGTCGGCGATGATGTTATAGGCCTTGGTGTCGCTGTCGTCGAAGCGGACATTGCTGTCGATTTCGAGCTGAGGCGCCGGACCCGATTTGGCGAGGCGCGCAAGGCGACGATAATCCTCCGCGGCGAGTTCGATCCCCGGCAGGCTCAGCGTATGGCCCGCGCGGTAATTATAGCCCTCGCCGTGCACCAGCATGCCGTCACGATAAGACTGGCGCACCCAGGCGAGCGCACCCTCGGCCTTCAGGAAGGCGTCGAGCTTTTCGGGAAAGGTAACGCGCTCGAGGCGGCGATTCAGCGCCTCCGGGTCGTATTTGGGCTGGCGAAAAGCCTCGAGCTTTTCGAAATCCTCGCCGCCGAGGCGCCGGAACGCCGGCTTGTCGGGCTCGCTGCCTTCACCGGGAAGCGAAATGAGCACGATCTTGCCCGCAAGCTTGCCGCGCCATTCGGCGAAATTCTCTTCCTTCGACATCGGCGCGACGACGATCGGCGCAGCGATTGCGCCATTGGTCGGCGGGGTCCACGCGACGGGGATAGCCGTGAGCGCGAGCGGGCGCGGGCTCGTCATGCGCGCGCTGACCGAAACGATTTCCCACCCGCGGCCGAATTCGAAACCGTCGCGGCGAACGTTGGAGAGACCCCAGCTGTTGAATTTGTCGATCGCCCATTGCTCGGCGCGGCGCATCCCCGGCGAATTGGTGAGACGCGGGCCGAGCCCGTCGGTCATCTCCTGCGCGATAAGCATCACCTGGCTGTGGTTCATGCCCTGATCGATGATGCCGATGGCGTCGTCGCCCTTCTGCGCGCCTGCCGGCACGGCGACGAGCGCCGCCCCCGCCATCATCATGGCGACCAATGTCTTTTTCATTCCTGGCTTCCCCTTGGTTGCGATTGAAACCGGATGCACCATCCGCCTGCTGAAATTGCAAGGAAATTTCCGACCATCGCCCCCTGGCGGCGACACACGACTTGTTGCCGCCCCGTCATCCGCCCATTCTGGCGGCATGACCCTGACTCGAATTGCCTCGCTGATTCTCGCCTTCCTCGTCCTTGCCGCCGCGCCGCTTCCGGCCGAGGACAGCGGCGAGCGGCCGCCCGTCACCATTCTCATCTCGATCGATGGGTTCCGCGCCGATTATCTGGGCCGCGGCCTCACGCCGAACCTTTCGCGGCTTGCTGCCGAGGGCGCGCACGGCAGGCTACGCCCATCTTTTCCAACCAAAACCTTTCCCAACCATTATGCGATTGTTACCGGAAAGCGGCCCGACACCAACGGCATCGTCGGCAACCGGATGATCGACCCGCGCCGCCCCGGCCAGATATTTAGCCTTGGAGATGCCAAGCAGTCGCTCGACCGATTCTGGTGGGATGAGGCCGAGCCGGCATGGGTCACGGCCGAAAAGGCGGGCGTTCGCAGCGCAACGATGTTCTGGCCCGGTAGCGAGGTCGACATCCATGGCGCCCGGCCGCGCGACTGGTTCCGCTTCGACCAGAATGTGCGGGACGTTCAGCGCGTGAACACCGTGCTCGACTGGATGCGCCGGCCGGCGGCGATACGTCCCGCCCTCGTCACGCTCTATTTCGACATTGTCGATACCGCGGGGCATCGCTTCGGTCCCGACAGCGACGAGGTCAATACCGCGATCGCCGATGTCGACGCCCGGATCGGCGAGCTGACGCGGGGGCTCGATACAATGGGGCAGCCCGCGCGCCTGCTGGTCGTCGCTGATCACGGAATGCGTGCGGTTGACGCCTCGCGAGTGATCCAGCTTGCCGATCTCATAGACCTGCCCAGTATCAACGCGGTCGAGACCGGTCCTTATGCCGCAATCGAACCCGCAGCGGGGACCGACGAGCGCGTGTTCGCAGCACTGCTGAAACCCCATGATCATATGGTGTGCCACCGCCGCGAAAATCTCCCCGCGCGGCTCCACTACGGTCGCAACCCCCGCGTCGCGGCGATCATCTGCATCGCTGAGCCCGGCTGGTCGATCATTGCGGGCGAACCCGAATGGCCCATCGCGGGCGGCGCCCATGGCTATGACAATCAGGATCCCGAGATGCTCGCGCTCTTTGTCGCGACCAACACGGGTCTGAAGGGCGATGTTGGCACCATCGACAATATCGAGGTCTATCCGCTCCTGATGAAGTTGATCGGCACTACACCGCTGCCTAGCGACGCAACGGGCGCTCTTGCAAGGCGGATCGAGCGCTAGCGCGCTTGCCTTCAGCGGCCCGGGAGCCCCATAGAACCCCATGCTCTATTATGAAGATATCGAGGTCGGCGCGATCGAGCGCTTCGGAAGCAAGCAGGTCACGCGCGAGGAGGTGATCGACTTCGCGGGCCAGTTCGACCCGCAGCCCTTCCACCTCGACGATGCGGCCGCCGCCCTAACGCATTTCGGGCGGCTCTCGGCGAGCGGATGGCATACCGCTTCCATGACGATGCGGATGCTGGTCGACCACATGCAGCTGCGCGAGCAGGCGGGCCTCGGCTCGCCCGGGATCGACGAGCTTCGTTGGCTGAAACCCGTCTATCCCGGCGACACACTTCGCTGCGAGAACGAGGTGCTGAGCAAGCGGCGGTCAAAGAGCCGGCCCGAGATGGGACTGTTCCAGACGAAGCTCACCGTCTTCAACCAGCACGACGAGCCGGTGATGACCATGCGCTCGACCGGACTTATCCGTGTTCGCGAGCCTGCCTTCTCCTAGGCGTTAAAGGTCAGGCTTGACAGGCCCACGCGCCTTCGAAGCTGCGTTCGCCGCCATAGGTGCGCTGCGCGAGAAGCGTTGCTGGCTGACCGCCTTCGCCCGGCTTGACTGCGAGCTTCATGCCAGGGCCCGAGAGCTCCATGCCTTTTTCGAGCGCCTTGAAGCCGCCCGAACCCGCGACGCGAAGGACCTTGCCGCCGATCTTGTACGCGCCCGATGCAAGTTCGTCCTCGCCAGTGCTGGCACGGGCGACGAGTGCAGGACCCGACTGGCCCGCAATGGTGAAGCTGCATTCATGGTCGCCGTCGAGGCGAAGGAGTTCGCCCTTTTCGATCGCGCTCAGTTCGATCGGTTCGCCGCCGCCGGTTTCGGGCAGTTTCGTTTCGTCAACCGCGGTCTTGGTTTCGGGGGCTTTGGTTTCGGTCTGGGCCTGGCCCGAGCAACCGGCCAGCAACAACAAGGCGCCAAACGACGCCGCAAGAGGGGATTTCATCGACGTTTTTCTCCTTTGGCCTTCGACTTGGCGGGCGACAGCCCGCCAGTTTCGAAGACGAGGAGTCCCGTAACGGCGCAATTCGGGTCGCGCAAGACCACCAATTCCGGCTTTTTGGGGAGCTGAGGTCCCCCTTCGGGCGGCCTTTCGTCAGGCGACCGGCCCCACGCGCGGATCGGGCTCGAGCCGGATCAGCGGTGCTTTCCGTCCGCTCAGCTTTGCAAAAAGCCGCGGTATCAGCGCGTTGGCCTGCGCCCAGTTCCAATAGGCCTGATAGGCGGGATCAGCGAGCAGGTGCTTCTCCTCGGTCTTGGCGCGCCAGTAATAAACGCCGCTGACCAGCGCGAGGAGCGCGGTATTGCGTGCACCCTCGACCCAGCTGCCGCTGGTGACGAGAAATGGGAGCGACCCGACCCACCAGCTTAGATTCTTTGAAATATAGGCGGGGTGGCGCGTCAGCGCATAGGGGCCGTGGGTGATCACGCCGCGGTGGGTGAGGTTCGAAAAGCGGATTCCGAACGCCATTGTGGCCCAGGCATAGATGCCGATCAGAAAAACGAGCGCGGCGCCCCACGCCCCCATCAGCGCATCATGACCCGCGAGCCAATAACCCCAGTCGGCGCCGCCCACCTGATAATCGAGCGGCCCGCCGTTCATCAGGATGAAGGGCGGATAGCAGATGAGCGCGGCAACCCACGCCATGCCATAGGGGTTGGCCGTGCGGATATGCGCGTCGAGCGGCCTAAGCGTCAGGATATAGCCGACGGTCGCGATGTGGACGTCGACCAGGTAGAGAAGATTGATCGCCCACAGCCCCGTCATGTAGGGATTGGCCAGCACCTCGCTCATCTCGACCGAAACCAGTGAGGCGAAATTGCCAGGGACGATCGACAGCATGAAGGCGGTGAAAAAGCCCTTTACCGCCCAGGCGCGGAAATGATGACCAATCGCGCGGCTCTCGACGCGCGCGCCGGGTACGAGCAGCCAGCGGCCGAAGGCGTAGCAACCGTCCCGCGGTTCGAGGAGGCGGCGGTCAAGCCAGATCATGTAGGGAACCGATGCCAGCAGGAGCCACGGGGCGACGCGCGCGAGCAGCCCCATCGAGAATTCATACTGCCCCGACCAGTAGAAGCGCATCGTTGCATAACCGAGCGCGATCAGACCCCAGGTGGCCCAGAGCCCAGCAAGCTTGGTCAGGCTGATATCGAGCGTCTCGCGCCACGGACGGCGCAGCGACCAGTCGATCCCGGTCGAGGGATTGCGATGCACCTTATCGACGAACAGCGACCAGAGCACCATCGGAAGACCGCATGCGAGGACGCTCGCAACCGCCGAAACCGGACCATCCATCCTCCCCCGCCCGGCCCAGTCGATCCCGAGAAGGGTCGCAATTTCGGGGGCATGACGCGCGAGCAGCAGATAGGAGAATAGGCCGATCAGCCCAACGATGCCGACGCCCGCGCTCACCGCGGAACGCGGTCGCAACTTGCGGGTCGGCGCGCCGGTGTCCGCCGCCGCGATCGCTGCGGAAAGGGGAGGCATATGCGTCACCCGTTCCGCCTAGCTGCAAATGGTAAGCAAGCCGTCAACGATAACTATGACCCCCGTCGCTCATGGCGCTAGCCGTGATTCGCCGAAGATGTTTTCGGCGGAAAAGCCACCATTCTGGCAGTGTTTCACGATTCATCGCGTCCCCCTTTCGATTCGGCTTGAGTCGGGGTGCGAAGATTCGCGCTGGACTGACACCGCTGTTAAAGGGCCCTCCATGCCGGGGCGGAGGGCTCCACCAAAATAAAAGACGGGGTCGTTACTTGTCTTCGCTATCGACGGGCCTGCGCCATTGGCGCCAGCGGTTCAATGCGCTGTTCCAGGACCATGAAATTTTCGTTCGCACCCACGGACATGTCCGTTTCCTGCGCGTGAGCGCTGTCTGGCAAAAGCGCGTCGCGCTGATCGCCGGGGCCGTTCTCCTCGTCTGGGCGGGAGCCACGCTGACCGTTTTCGTCAATCAGATTCTTACCGCAGGCGAACGCGCCGAAGTCGCGCGCAAGGAAGCGGCCGCCGCTGCGAGCGAAGCGCGCATTGCCCAATATCGCGATCGGGTCGCCGAAATCGCAGCCGACCTCGACGAGCGGCAGGCGCAGCTTGAGGATTGGCAAGAAACTTACTTTGGCGCCGAGCCGCTTCCGGCTGATGCGAAGGCCGATGGGTCTGATGCGGCCGGCAAGGATGCCCACCCGCTGAAAACCAGCGCTCTCGACCCGCGGCTGCCGCCCGAGGCGCAGGCGCTGGCTCAGATCGAAGCACGGCAGGAGGCTTTTTCGGCACGCCTGCTCGCCGCGGTGAACGCGCGCGCGAGCAAGGCGGGCGATGCCGTCGCCAAGCTCGGCCTCGACCCCCAATCGCTCGTGAAGAAGGCGAGCACCGGACAGGGCGGTCCCTTCATCCCGTGGCGGGGGCGAATCGGCCGCGCGGGCGCGCTTGGCAAGAGCTTCGCCGCGCTCGAAGGTGCGCTGTTCCGGATGGAGGTGCTCGAACGTACCCTCGTCGCCATTCCCTCGGGCCAGCCCGCGCACGTGCTGATGCTTTCTTCGAGTTATGGCTATCGTCACGACCCGTTCACCGGCGCGAGCGCCATGCACGCGGGCCTCGATTTCCCCGGTCCGCTCGGCACTCCGATTCTCGCTGCAGCGCCGGGCAAGGTTGCGTTCGTCGGTCGCCGCTCGGGTTATGGCAATGTCGTCGAAGTCGATCACGGGCAGGGCATTATGACGCGCTACGCCCACCTGTCCGGTTTCGACACCGCCGTTGGTGCGCGCGTCGGCGCGGGTCAGCAGATCGCCCGAATGGGCTCGACCGGCCGCTCAACCGGCAGCCACCTGCATTTCGAAGTTCGTTTGAACGGCGTCGCGGTCAATCCGCGCCGCTTCCTGGAGGCCAAAGCCGATGTTCTCGAAGTCAAAGCCGACGCCCGACAACGTGTCGGCGCCCTCGCCCGCGCCCGTGCCGGCACCGCCGCAGCCCGCTAAGATGGCGACCGGAGCCCGTCACACGACCTTCTCGATCATCGGATCGGACGTGGTCATTACGGGCAACGTAGCCGCAAGTGTCGATCTTCACGTCGACGGCAAAATCGAGGGCGATCTCAAATGCGCAAATCTCGTCCAGGGCGAGGCGAGCGAGATCAAGGGCGCAATCATCGCCGAGACCGCGAAGATTGCGGGCCTGCTCGACGGGTCGATCGAGGCCAAGACCCTGGTCATCCACGCGAGCGCGCGGATCACGGGCGACGTGGTCTATGAAACGATCACGATCGAGAATGGCGGCAAGGTCGACGGCAAGCTCTCGCACCGCCGCCATGGCGCCGCGCCCGCTGCGGTGAAGGCCCCGCCACCGCTTGAGGTGGTGGAGAACAAACCGGCCGTGAGCGGAATCTGAAGCGCGCCTTTGGAAAGGGCCCGCGAGCGCTGTTGCGCACATTTGCGTGCGGCCCTGCCTGCCATTGCTCGGCCGCCTTCGGACGCGACGACCTAGGCCCGCGAGCCCCACTCCGATCCCCGAGCCGGGATTAATGGCCCAATTCGGAGCCGTTTTGTGCGGGCGGGCAGAAGCGCGAATGCGCTTGATCCGGTCATAGCCTTAGGGGCATCGATCGGCCGCGACATCGAACGATGCGACGAAATCCGGGCGGCCGACGATTGATTGCCGACCGTCTGCGCCCGCACGCCTGATCCATTTTTACCATCAGACCGGCGTCTGAAATCAAGGCGCGCGTCCTTTTCCTATCTCGGATTTTCTAGCGGCGCCCCAGGGCAATGCACGGGCATTGACACCATACCAACTAGTCGGTATGTTGATTCGCATGCCGACAAACGAGAGCCCCCCGATTCCATCCAAGCCCCCGCGCCGCGCCGCACGCGGTGCCGCTGCCGCCGCCCGCATAGTCCCCTCGGCGGGCGGCGGCGCCCCCTCGCGCGGACGGGCCGCGCGAGGGTCCGCGCGCGACAAGCTTATCGCCGCAGCGCACCAGACGGTGCGGCGCAAGGGCTATGCCGCCACGACGGTTGACGAGATTTGCGCGGTGGCAGGCGTCACGAAGGGCGCCTTCTTCCACCATTTCGCGTCGAAAGACGCGCTGGCGGTCGCCGCGGCCGAAGGCTGGACCGAGCGCGCGCGGCCAATGTTCGAATTGCCCCCGCACACAAAGCTCGGCGATCCGCTCGACCGATTGCTTGGCCATATCGACTTCCGCCTCGCCATGCTCGACGGCCCGGTCGAGGATTTCACCTGCTTTGTCGGAACGATGGTGCAGGAAGCCTATGCGACGAACGACGCGATCCGCGCTGCGTGCGAGGCGAGCATTACCGCCTATTGCGAAGCGCTGACCCCCGACATCGAGGCGGCGATCGCGCGCCACGGCATTTCGCACGGCGTCGGCGCGATGAGCCTCGCGCGCCATGTCCAGGCGGTGCTCCAGGGCGCGTTCATCATGGCGAAGACCACGAACGACGCCGCCATAGCGCGCGACAGCGTCACCCACCTGAAGCGTTACATCCTCATGCTGTTCAGCAGAGGATGAGAAATAGAGAAGAGAGAGAGGATTCCCCCATGACCGATGCCCTCAAGATGATTTTCGTCAACCTGCCGGTCGCCGATCTTGAAAAGTCGAAGGCCTTCTACACCGCGCTCGGCTTTACCAACGAACCGCGATTCACCGACGACACCGCAGCCGCGATGGTCTGGTCGGAGAGCATCTTCCTCATGATCCTCAGCCATGACAAGTGGAAGAGCTTCACCAACCGTCCGATCCCGCCCACGACGTCGAGCGAGGTCTCGCTGGCGCTGGCGATGGAAAGCCGCGAGGCGGTTGACGCGATGATCGATGCGGCGGCCGCAAGCGGCGGCACCGCCGACGTCAATCCGGTGCAGGATCATGGCTTCATGTATGGCCGCGACCTCTTGGACCCTGATGGCCACGTTTGGGGGCCCTTCTGGATGGATCCCGCCGTCGCGAGCGGCGAGGCCACACCGCCCGAAGTCGCCGCCTGATCGCGGGAGCAGGAGCGAAACCATGATGTCGACCTCCCTTCCCTCCCGCGAGGCGCTGATTGCGGGACGCATCCTCAGCGGACTCGTTATCGCCTTTCTTCTTGTCGATTGCGGAACCAAGCTGATCGCGCCGCAATTCGCCATCGATCACAGCCCTCCGGGCCTCGGATGGCGGCTTGACGTCGCGACAATGCGCACGCTCGGCTTGTTGCTCCTGATCCCGACTGTTCTTCATATCTGGCCGCGCACGGCGATGATAGGCGCGATCCTGATCACCGGCTATCTGGGCGTTGCGATCGCCACCCATTTGCGGATCGACAGCCCGCTGGCGAGCCACACCCTGTTCGGCGCCTATCTTGGCGTCCTGCTGTGGTGCGGGCTGTGGCTGCGGAGCCCCGCGCTGCGCCGCCTGATTCCGCTGCACGCGGCCGCGGACTGACCTGGCCAAGGGTCGTCGCGCACGGCTTCGTCAAAGATAAAAGGAGAGTCTCATGCCTTTTCGTGCTTCCCCCCTTGCGACGCTGTGCCGCACCGTCGCGCTTGTCCCCGCGCTGCTGCTCGCCGCCGCCGCCGCACCCGCCCACGCCCAGCCCGCCCAGGGAACCGCGCCGGGAGCCATGGCTGTCCCGGCGAAGCCCGGCGCTGCCGAGGTCAACGGCGTCAGGCTCCATTATGCGGTACATGGCGATCTCGCCTCCGACACCGCGCCGCTCCTCATCCTTCACGGCGCTTTCATGTCGGGCGAGGCGATGAAGCCGCTGGTCGATCGCTTTACTGCGACGCGTCCGGTCATCACGCTCGATGCGCGCGGCCACGGCCGCACCGGCGACGTGGGCGGCCCCATTAGCTATGAGACGATGGCCGACGACGCCGCGGCGCTGCTTGCCGAACTGAAGGTCGCGCGCGCGGACGTGCTTGGATATTCGATGGGCGGCAGCACCGCGGTCGCGCTCGCGGTCCGTCATCCCGACCGCATCGGCAAGCAAGTGATCCTGTCGGGCACGACGAGCCTCGACGGCTGGCATCCCGAAGTCCTCTCCGGCATTGCCAAAATGACACCCGAGGAGCTCGCGGGATCTCCGATGGAGAAAGCCTATCGCGCCATGTCCCCGACCTCTGAGGCCTTTCCGAAGCTTGTCGCGGCAATCAAGCATCTCGATTCGACATCCTTCGGTTTCAGCGACGAGCAGATCCGCGCAATTCCCGGCAAGACGATGATCATCCTGGGCGATGCCGACGGCGTGACCTTCGACCATGCCATCAAGCTGTTCAAGCTGCGCGGAGGCGGCGACAAGAAGCCCGTGGTCGAAGGCTTCATGACCGAGGCGCCCAAGGCACGGCTCGCGATCCTGCCCGGCACCTCGCACATCGGCGTGATGGCCGAGGCGGCGACAATCGCCGCGATGGTCACCCCCTTTCTCGACGACACCACGCCCCCGCTGCCCGCCGAATTTTTCTGAGCAACGAGAGCCCGGCAAACTCACGGTCCAAGGAGAGGATCCATGTCCGTAAACCCGAACGCCCCCATCCAGATCACCGCTTTTGATTGGGTTCCCGACTTTGCGCGCGGCTTCGTTCGCGACCTGCGTCCTCGCTGGGCGTGCGAGGAAATGGGGATCGACTATGCCGAGCATCTGATCAGCGCCGTCAACCGCCCACCCGAACATTATCGCGACCAGCCGTGGGGCCAGGTTCCCGTCCTGCGCGACGGCGAAGTGCGCCTGTTCGAAAGCGGCGCGATCCTCCTCCACCTTGCCGAAAAGGACGAAGCGTTGCTTCCGCGCGACCCGCAGGGCCGCGCAACCGTCATCAGCTGGCTCTTCGCGGCCTATAACAGCGTCGAGCCCTTGATGTTCGAACTGTCGAACGTCGACCTGTTCGCCGCGGAAGAGGAATGGGCGAAGCTTCGCCGACCGGCGTTGATGGAGTTCATCCAGCAGCGCTTCGGCAAGCTGGCCGAGGCGCTGGGCGATCGGCCCTATCTGGCCGGAGATTTCAGCGTCGCCGACATTGCGATGGCGACGGTGCTGCGCGAGGGCATCGCAAGCGGCGCGATCGCCGAACATCGGGCGCTCGAGGCCTATCTCGCGCGCTGCCTCGACCGCCCGGCCTTCGACCGCGCGCTGAAGGCGCAGCTCGCAGCGTTCCGAGAGGAAGCAGGACCAGTGGGGAATAGATGAGCCCTCCTCCCAAAAGGAGGAACGTAACGAACAAAGGAGGAGAGAGACGATGACCTATGTGGAAGGATTTGTCCTTGCCGTGCCGAGCGCCAGCAAGGAGGACTATCGCAAGCACGCTGCCGACGCTGTGGCGTTGTTCAAGGAATTCGGCGTGCGCCGCCACGTCGAAACATGGGGTGACGACGTCCCCGCCGGCAAGCTCAACGATTTCCGCACCGCGGTGCAGGCGAAGGAGGGCGAGGAGATCGTCTTCAGCTGGTTCGAATATCCCGACCGCGCGACGCGCGACGCGGCGAATGCCAAGATGATGAGCGATCCCCGGATGCAGGACCTGGGGCAATCCATGCCCTTCGACGGGCAGCGAATGATCGTCTCGGGTTTCGAGTCGATCGTCGATGAAGGCCTCGGCGGATCGATGGGCTATACCGACGGCTTCCTCGTCGCGGTGCCCGACGCTAACAAGGACGCCTACCGCGCAATGGCGGACAAGGTGGCGGTGGTCTTCCTAGATCATGGCGCAACGCGCGTTCTCGAATGCTGGGGCGATGATGTCCATGACGGCAAGGTCACGGATTTCAAGCGCGCGGTACACCTCGAGAAGGGCGAGACGCCCGTCTTCAGCTGGGTCGAATGGCCGACCAAGGAGGCGCGCGTCCTGGGCTGGGAAAAGATCATGGCCGACGAACGGATGCAGCACGACCCGAACGACCAGACCTTCGACGGTAAGCGCATGATCTATGGGGGTTTCACGCCCATTCTGGACGCGTGAGGGAATCGATTCCCGCCCCTTCGCCGCAGCGAGGAAGACAGGAGCAAGACGATGGAGCATCTGGCCTTCCCGAATGAGAGCAGGGACTATCGCGAAGCGCGCGCCGCGCTGCTCGATGCCGAGATCGCGTTGCGGCGACAGATCGAAGCCGTCGCGGCGCAGCGACGGGCTCTACCGCCCGGCGGCGCGATACCGGAAGATTATGCCTTCGAGCAGGTCGGCGCGCACCAGCGCCCCGAAACGGTCCGGCTGTCCCATCTGTTTGGCGAGCAGCCCACGATCATCCTCTACAGCTTCATGTTCGGGCCTGAGCGGGACGAGCCATGCTCCGGCTGTACCCATCTGCTCGACGCGATCGACGGCAGCGCGCGGCACGTCGGGCAGCGCGCGCCGCTCTATATCGTCGCCAAGTCGCCGATCGCCCGGCTCGAAGCCTGGGCAAAGGAGCGGCGCTGGCCGCACCTTCGCTTCCTGTCCGATATCGAGGGCCGCTATTCGGCCGCATATTTTGGCGACACGCGGCGGTTGAGCACCGCGAAACGCGCCGAGCGTGGCATGGGCGAGGGCGAGGATTGGGACGAGACGATCTTCAACATCTTCTGCAAGGACGGCGACTTCATCCGCCATCATTGGGCGAGCGAAATGGCCTACGCGCCCGAGGATCCCGGTCAGCACCACCGCGCAGCTGATCTTGTGGATCCGCTCTGGGGCTTGCTCGACATGACGCCCGAGGGGCGGGGTAATTTCTTCCCCAGCGTAACCTATTGAACCTGGTTCGAGGAGTGAGACGATGACCAATCCCAAGGGCAGCTTCATCTGGTACGAGTTGATGACGAGCGATCCCGATGCGGCGGCGCGCTTTTACGGCGCGGTTGTCGGCTGGACGATCGCAACGCATGCGGATCCCGCGGCGAGCGGCGTCGACTATCGCATGATCGCACGAAGCGACGGCGGGAATGCCGGCGGTGTGCTCGGTTTGAGCGCCGACATGCTCGCTGGCGGCGCACGGCCCGCGTGGATGGGTTATCTCTATACCCCCGATGTCGACGCGACCATCGCCTCGATCACCGCTGACGGCGGCGCGGTGCACATGCTCGCTACCGATCTGCCCGTTGGGCGCATCGCGATGCTGTCCGACCCGCAGGGCGCGGCCTTTTATGTCATGAACCCGATCCCGCCCGCCGGGATGGAGGATATGGACAGCGACGCCTTCTCGCCGACCGAGGCGCAGCATGTGCGTTGGAACGAACTGATGACGAGTGACCCCGAGGCCGCAATTGCATTTTATCGAAAGCATTTCGACTGGAGGCAGGAGGGCGCGTTCGACATGGGCGAGATGGGCCCTTATCGCTTCGTGCAAGCGGGCGAGGTTGGAATTGGCGCCATCATGAGGCTCGTTCCCGGTGCCCCCGCGTCGATGTGGTCCTATTATATCGGCGTCGACGACATCGACCGCGCCGCCGCCGCGGTGACGGCAAATGGCGGTACGACCATCAGCGAAGCAATGGAAATTCCGGGCGGCGAGTTCGCAATGAACGGGCGCGACCCGCAGGGGGCGGCGTTCGGCCTCGTCGGACCACGGCACCAGGCCCCATTCAGCCCCTCTCCTGAAGGGGAGGGGATCGCAAGAGGAGAGAGACGATGACAATCCCCGCAAACCACCCGCCGACCGGCGGCCTGACACCGCATCTCACCATCCGCGACAAACGGGCCGCCGACGCAATCGCCTTTTACGCCAAGGCATTCGGCGCCGCCGAAGTAACCCGCGTGCCCGCCGACGATGGCGAGCGACTGATGCACGCGCATCTCCATATCAACGGCGCGTCGCTGATGATGCACGACGATTTTCCCGAATATTCGGGCGGCCCTGCGCCGGAGCCTGCAGGCACAGTGCTGCACCTGCAGGTCGACGACGCCGATCGCTGGTACGACCGCGCGATCGAAGCCGGCGCCACATCGGTCATGGCCCCCGAGGATATGTTCTGGGGCGATCGCTATGCGCAGGTCCGCGACCCGTTCGGACACCTCTGGTCGATCGGCGCGCCTTTGAAAGGAGAAGGATAATGAGCCGCAACCCCATGACGCTGTGCCTGTGGTACGAAGGCGATGCCGAGGAAGCGGCCGCCTTTTATGCCGCGACCTTCAGCAACAGCAGCGTGGACGCGGTGCACCACGCGCCGGTCGACACGCCGGGCAACAAGGCGGGCGAGGTGCTGGCGGTCGACTTCACGCTGCTCGGCACATCGTGCATCGGGATCAACGGCCCGCCCATCTTCAAGCATAATGAATCCTTCTCCTTTCAGGTCCACACGGACACGCAGGAGGAAACCGACCGGCTCTGGGATGCAATCGTCGGGAACGGCGGCGAGGAAAGTGCGTGCGGATGGTGCAAGGACAAATGGGGCGTGTCGTGGCAGATCACCCCGCGCGCACTGACCGATGCGACGATGGGCAGTGACAAGGCTGTGGCAAAGCGCGCGTTCGAGGCGATGTTGAAGATGAAGAAGATCGACATCGCCGCCATCGAAGCCGCGGTGAACGCCGCTTGAGAGCCCGACAGCGACGCGCGGCCGTGCGCGCTTGGCTGATCGCCGGAACGCTCGACATCGCCTATGCCGCTGGGCTGACGCTGATGGCCGGGGGCAGTGTCGGGGGCATGCTGCGCGGCGTTGCGAGCGGTCCCTTTCGGGGCGCAAGCGGCTGGGGCCCGGTGGGCGCGGTCACCGGACTCGGCGTCCATTTCGCGATTATGGCGGGGATGGTCGCGGCGTGGTTTGCCGCGGTCCGCCGCTGGCCCGCGCTCGCCGACCTGTCCTGGTGGATTGGTGGCACGCTCTATGGGCTGCTTCTCTATCTGGTGATGAACGCCATCGTGCTGCCACTCCGCTTCGGATCGCCATTCCCGCCGGAGGATCTCGCAAAAACCGCCTTGCTCATCCTTCCCCACGTCCTGCTCGTCGGCTGGCCGATCGCCTGGCTTGCACGCAACACGGAAACTCCTCGATGCTGATCTTCTATGGCCACCCCTTTTCCTCCTACACCTGGAAAGCTCTGATCGCGCTCTACGAGAAGGACATCCCCTTCGATTACCGATCGGTTGACCCTGAATTTCCCGCGCATATGCCCGAACTTAAGGCCCATTGGCCGGTGGGCCAATTCCCGCTGATCGTGCATGACGGGGTTCCGGTGTTCGAATCGTCGATCATCATCGAATATCTCGATCACCTCATTCCCGAACCGCGGATGATCCCGGAGGGGTTCGAGGCTGCACTGAGAGTGCGCTTCTTCGACCGTATCTTCGACCTTCATGTGATGAACAAGATGCAGGCGGTGGTCGCCGACGCGCTACGCGGGCCCGAAGCGCATGTCCCCGCGATCCGAACCGAGTGCGAGGCGGCGCTGGAGAACGTCTATGGTTGGCTCGACAAGGAACTCGCTGGCGGCGGATGGGCAACACCCTATGGCTTCACCCTCGCCGATTGCGCGGCCGCGCCGTCGCTTTTCTACGCCGACTGGCTGTACCGGATTCCCGAGCATTACGAAAATCTGTGCGGCTATCGGGCGAGGCTTCTCGCATATCCGTCCGTGAAGCGCTGCGTCGATGATGCGCGGCCCTACCGCGCCTATTTCCCGCTCGGGGCGCCCGACCGCGACTGATCGTCCACCCTGTCCCGCAGTACAGTTAATGCGGCGCTGACCGCGCCTGTTTGCCCTTTGCTAGCCGCGCGCGCGTGAAGGTGGCGGCATGGTTACGTCGGCTGCCCTCGCTCGCACGCTTATCGTCGCAGGTTTCTCGGCTTTGATCGCCTTCGCCCCGGCGCAGGCGCGGCCGTTCGTCACGGTCACGACGACCGTCACCTGGACCTATGAGGACGAGATCGGGCCCGACGACGAGGAAGGCATCGGCAATGCCCCTTCGCTGCTCGACGACGGCGCGCTCGCCCTCGAGCCAGATAGGGGCGTGACGCGGCGCTATGCGCCCGCGCCCGCGGTCTCTACGCTCGGCCCTGCAAAAGCGCATTTCGGGCCTTTCGCGGTGACCGACGACGAAACGGCGCAGATGGCCGGCGATGTGACCGCAGCGACGCCGCGTCAGTTCGCCGCAATGCTTTCCGCCTTTCCGGGGCTCAAGAAGATCGAAATGATCGACTGTCCCGGGAGCCTCGACGAGGAGGCGAATTTGACTCTCGCCCGCGCGATCCGCCGCGCGAGGCTGGAGACGGTAGTGCCGGCCGGGGGTTCGGTGCGGTCGGGCGCGGTCGAGCTGTGGCTCGCGGGTGTCCGGCGCCGCGCTGCTGCCAATGCGGAATTCGGGGTGCATAGCTGGGTGGACGAGGATGGACGGCAGGCGAATGATTATCCCGCGAGCGACCCGGTCCACGCCGAGTATCTCGCTTACTATCGCGAGATGGGAATGGACGAGGCGAAGGCGCGCGCCTTCTACGCGCTCACCAACAGCACCCCCTTCGATGATGTCCGCTATCTGACCCGAGGCGACATGGCGCGTTTCGTAGCGCTGGATTGATTCCGCGCAGATCCTCGCTGGCGCTCAAGCCGGGGCTAGAGGGCTGAATGGCCGGAAATGCGCACTGCCTTAGCCTTGCAACACGCCCTGCGCCTTCCCACATCGCAGCGCATGGGGAAGCCGAGCCTTTATCAGCGATTGCGGTCAAACGCGCAGGTGCGCTTCGGGCTGTTCCTCCTCGGCCTTCTGCTGATCGTTGCGGCGCCGATCCTCGGCCCGCTGCCGGGACCCGGTTTCATCATTCTCTTTCCCGCCGGGTTGATGCTCAGCTTGCAGAACAGCCCCTGGGCCAAGCGCGTCTATGCGCGCTTCCAGCGGCGCCATCCGCGCTATGCCGCATGGACCGACCGCATCATGCGCCGGGCGAGCGCGGCGCGGCGCCGCGCGCGCGAGGCGCTGGAAAAGGCGTCCAATGGCGATTGACTTTGCGCCGACTCTCGCTTATCCGCGCCCCCATTGGCGGCCGCCTGCGATTGGCGGCCCTTTTTCGTTGCAACGATTGAAGAGATTTTGGGGATTTCGCGATGAAGCGCACCTATCAACCGAGCCGCCTCGTGCGCAAGCGCCGTCACGGCTTCCGCGCCCGCAAGGCCACCGTCGGCGGCCGCAAGGTTCTGGCCGCCCGCCGCGCGCGCGGCCGCAAGAAGCTGTCGGCCTAAGCGCCGACGCTTCGGCGCCAGCAATGCTGGTGCGAACCCTTACCAAACGTAGCGAATTTCTGGCCGCAAATCGCGGCCTTCGCTTTCCCATGCCCGGCTTTGTCCTGCTCGTCCGTCCGCGCAGCGACGCGGATGCCGACATCGGCATCGGCTATACTGTCAGCAAGAAGGTCGGCAATGCCGTCATCCGCAACCGGATGAAGCGCCGGCTGCGCGCCCTCGCGCGCGCCGCGCTGCCCGAAGCAGGAATCGCGGGCGCCGATCATGTGCTGATCGGCCGCCCTGGCGGCAACGACATCGTCTTTGCCGAATTGGGCGAGCATCTCGCGTCGGCTCTGAAGCGGGCTGCAAAGAAGTTGGCGCAATGAGCGGTCCCCGCGCACTTACTCCGATCCAGGCTGGCGGTTACGGCGAGGGCTGCGCGGGCAGCCGGTTTGAATTTCGGCAGTCTTCAGGGATTTTATGATGATCGCCCGCCTGTTCATCCTGATCGCGCGCGCATGGCAACTCGGTCCGTCGCGCCTCCTGCCGCCGACGTGTCGATATGCGCCCTCGTGCAGCGAATATGCGATTATCGCCCTCCAGCGCCACGGTGCGATCAAGGGTGGCTGGTTGGCAACAAAGCGGCTATTGCGCTGCCACCCTTGGGGCGGGAATGGCCATGACCCGGTTCCGTAACGGCCGAATACCGACATTTTGAGACGAAGAGAGACCGAAGAGCGTGGACGACAAGCGTAACCTGATCGCGGCGATTTTGTTGTCGGCAGCCATCCTGCTGGGGTGGAATTTCGTCGCCGACCGCTTTTTCCCGACGCCGGCCAAGCCCGACGTAACCACGACGGTCGCCGGAAGCGACGGCGCGGCACCAGCCGTCACGCCTCCGACACAGGGACAGCCGAACGCTCTGCCCGTACCCGCCGCAGCGCCCGCCGTACCCGCCGCGCAGACGATTCGCCCGGTCGAGGCAGTGCTCGCCGAGGGGAACCGCATTCCGATAGAGACGCCCGCGCTTTCGGGGTCGATCAACCTTGTCGGCGCGCGCATCGACGACATCACGTTGACCAAGTACCGCCAGACGATCGACAAAGACGCACCGCCGGTGCGCCTGTTCGCACCGGGGGGGACCCAGGCCGCCTATTTCGCCAGCATTGGCTGGTCGGCGCAGGACATTGCCGTTCCCGGCGCTTCAACAATGTGGACAGCGAACGGCACCAAGCTGACCCCGGCGACGCCTGTAACGCTGAGCTGGACGAACCGCACCGGCCAGACCTTTCGCATCGAATACCGTATCGACGATCATTATCTGATCACCGCAAAGCAGACGATCGCCAACATGGGGCCGGCAGCTGTCAGCGCGAGCAGCTATGCGCTGATCGACCGGCTCGGCAAACCGACCGATCCGCACGAGCAGGACAGCATGACGATCCACGTTGGGCCGACCGGCTATCTCGACGGTAAATCGGTGTTCGACACGGATTATGACGATCTCGAGGAAGCACCGAACCGCACCGTGCGCTACAGTTCGGCTGGCTGGCTCGGCTTCACGGACAAATATTGGTTGGCCGCGATCATCCCTGCGAAGGGCGAGCGCGTGACCGCGGCGATGAGCTCGCCCGCCACGAACAATTATCAGACCTTGTTCGCGCGCGACTTTCGCCAGATTGCCCCCGGCAAGCAGGTGACGACCACAAGCCGCATCTTCGCGGGCGCGAAGGAAGTCTCGACGCTTCAGAGCTACGAGAACGACCAGGGAATCACGCGCCTGTCGAACGCAATCGACTGGGGCTGGTTCGAGTTTTTCGAGGTGCCGATTTTCAAGCTGCTCGACTGGCTGTTCAAGCAGGTCGGCAATTTCGGCCTCGCGATTATGATGCTGACGCTAATCATCCGCGTGCTGATGTTCCCGATCGCCAACCGGCAATTTTCGTCCATGGCGCAGATGCGCCTCGTCCAGCCAAAGATGAAGGCGCTGCAGGAGCGCTACAAGGACGACAAGCCGAAGATGCAGCAGGAGCTGATGAAGCTCTATAAGGACGAGAAGATCAATCCGCTCGCGGGCTGTCTACCGATCCTTCTCCAGATTCCGATCTTCTATGCGCTCTACAAGGTGCTGATGCTGACGATCGAGATGCGGCACCAGCCGTTCATCCTGTGGATCAAGGATCTGTCGGCCCCCGACCCGTTGCACATCCTCAACCTGTTCGGGCTGCTCCCCTTTACGCCGCCGTCGATCCTGTCGATCGGCGTGCTCGCGCTGATCCTGGGCGTCACCATGTGGCTGCAGTTCCGCCTGAACCCGCAGGCGACCGACCCGGTGCAGCAGCAGGTGTTCAAGATCATGCCGTGGCTGTTCATGTTCATCATGGCGCCGTTCGCAGCCGGACTGCTGCTTTACTGGATCACCAACAACATCCTGTCGATCGGCCAGCAGCAGTGGATGTACCGCAAATTCCCTGCGCTGAAAGCGGCACCTGCCAAGTGAGCGGTCATCGGGGAACCCATGATGGATGAGAGTGCCGCGACCGACCGTCCTGAACGAGCGCGCAAATTGTTCGCAGGGCCGATCACCTTTCTGAAATCGGCCCCCGCGCTCCAGCATCTGCCGCAACCTTCGGTGCCCGAAATAGCCTTTGCCGGGCGATCAAACGTCGGCAAGTCGTCGCTGCTCAACGCACTGACAAACCGCAATGGGCTTGCGCGAACGTCGGTGACCCCGGGGCGGACGCAGGAACTTAACTATTTCGACGTGGGCGATCCGCTCGTGCTCCGGCTCGTCGACATGCCAGGTTATGGATTTGCCAAGGCGCCCAAGGATGTCGTCAGGAAATGGCGCTTTCTCGTCAATGATTACCTCCGTGGGCGGCAAGTGCTGAAACGCACGCTCGTCCTCATCGACAGCCGCCACGGGATCAAGGACGTCGACCGCGAAATGTTCGAGATGCTCGACGTTGCAGCGGTCAGCTATCGCCTCGTCCTCACCAAGGCTGACAAGGCCAAGGCGAGCGACCTCGCCGCGATTCACGCCGCGACCGAGGCTGAGGCGCGCAGACACCCCGCTGCTCATCCCGACGTGATTGCAACGAGCAGCGAAAAGGGCATGGGGATCGCCGAACTCAGGACCGCCGTGCTCGAAGCGGTGGAGAGTTGACGAAAAGTCTGTCCTCCAGCAAGCGGGTGAGGAATCGGGAGATCCCATGAAACTTTTCCTCGGCAACAAGGCCTATTCGAGCTGGAGCCTGCGCGGCTGGCTCGCCGCAAAACACAGTGGGCTGGCGTTCGAGGAGGTCACCGTCCCGCTGTACGACGAGCATTGGTCAAACCGCCGTGAGGGCGACGAGTTCGCGCCCTCGGGGGGCAAGGTGCCGATTTTGTGGGACGGCGACGATATCGTCGTGTGGGACAGCCTCGCCATTGTCGATTATCTGAACGAAAAGACGCAAGGCGCGCGCGGATACTGGCCCGAGGATATGGCAGCGCGAGCCATGGCGCGGTCGATGGCGGCCGAAATGCACTCGAGTTTTGCAGCGCTCCGCCGCAGCCACAGCATGAACATTCGACGCATCTATCCCGCGGCCGAGCTTGCTCCCGACGTGCAGGCGGACGTCGTGCGCATCATGCAGATCTGGGCCGAGGCGCGCGCGCGCTTTGGGGGCGAGGGCGATTTTCTGTTCGGCGACTGGTCTGCCGCCGATATGATGTTCGCGCCCGTTGTCACTCGCTTCATCACCTATTCGATTCCGCTCCCGCGTTTCGCGCTGCCCTATTGCCAAGCGGTGATCAGTCACCCGCACATGCAGGAATGGATCGGCGGCGCACAGGCCGAGGATTGGGTGATCGAGGCGTTCGAGGGACCTGCAGAGAGCTAGGGCAGCCGCTTTACGGGATAAGGCGTGCCATCCTTGTGCGTATAGCCGTCGGGCGTGAAGAGCATGTCGATGTCCGAATAGCCCCCGCCGATGTCGTATTTCTTGCCGCCACCGAGCGCCACGAAGACGCAGTCGGTATCCGATTCATTGATCAGGTGATGACCGTTGGTGCTGCCTTTGGGCCAGACCGTGATATCGCCTGGGCGCATCGGGGTGCGTCCGTCGTCCTCGATCAGCACCGCCTCCCCTGCGATCATCACCAGCATTTCGTCCTCGCCATTGTGCCAGTGACGCTGCGACGACCAGGCCCCCGGCTTGAGGACAACATGGCTTGCGGAAAAATCGGAAAGACCCGTAGCAGGGGCGAGGCGGCGGTACCAGCGCCCCTCGACCGCCTTGTCGTAAGGTGCGGGATAGCCGGTGGCGTTGGTCTGCGGTATGGCGTCAAGGTCGACCTTGGGCATGTGAATGGCCTTTCTCTGTTCTCGCTTTGTTTGCACAGAAGGGGCGCAATGCAAAGCCTCGACTTGGCATGGCGTGAACGGGTAAGGAAGCGGCATGGCCCATGGCATCGACCCCCTTGATCTTGCAAAAGCGCTGATCGCCGTCCCCAGCGTCACCCCCGCGACCGGCGCGGTCTTCGATGTGCTGGAAAGTGCGCTGACCCCACTCGGCTTCACCGTCGAGCGTTTCATCGACGGGATCGAACCCGATGGCCCGGTCGAAAATCTGCTAGCCGTCAGGCCAGGCAAGGGACCCGTCCATTTCGGCTTTGCCGGACATGTTGACGTCGTGCCGCCGGGGGTCGGGTGGAGCGGCGATGCCTTCGTCCCCGAGGTGCGCGGCGAATCGCTCTACGGGCGCGGCGCCGTCGACATGAAAGGGGCAATTGCGGCTTTCGTCGCGGCCGCTGCCGTGACTCCGCCCGAGGCCGGCACAATCAGCCTGATCATCACCGGCGACGAGGAAGGGCCCGCGGCATTTGGGACCCGGGCGCTCATCGAGCATATGGACGCACGCGGCGTCCGCCCCGACATGATCCTCGTTGGCGAGCCGACTTCGGCGCAGCGGCTCGGCGACACGGTCAAGATCGGGCGGCGGGGGTCGGTCAATATCTGGATCGACGTGCCGGGTACGCAGGGGCATGTCGCCTATCCCCACCTTGCCGACAATCCGATCCCCAAACTGGTGCGGATCCTCGCCGCGATCGACACGGTGACGCTCGATGAGGGAACTGAATGGTTCCAGCCGTCAAACATTGAGTTCACGGACATTGACGTCGGCAACGGCGCGACCAACGTCATCCCCGCCTCGGCGCGGGCACGGCTGTCGATCCGTTTCAACGATCAACATCAGGGCGCTGAGCTGATTCAGATGATCGAGCGTATCGCGCACGATGTCGAACCCGGCGCAAAGGTCGTAGGCAAGATCTCGGGCGAAGCCTTTCTGACCCCCCCTGGCGAGCTATCGTCGCTGATCGCCGAGGCAATCCATGCCGAGACCGATCTTCTGCCCGAACTGTCGACAACCGGGGGCACGTCCGACGCGCGCTTCCTTCATGCGATCTGTCCCGTGGTCGAGTTCGGTTTGACCAACGCGACGATGCACAAGCTCGACGAGGCGGTAGCTGTCGAGGATCTGCATCAGCTGACCGCCATTTATCACGGGATTTTGATGCGGGCTTTCCTCTAAGCCTCGTCGCCGCGCCCGCGTCGCAAGATCACATAGACCGCCCCCGCGCCGCCATGGCTAATGTGCGCAGGGCGCAGGGCAACAATCTGTTCGGCGTAAGGCGAGGCGGCGAGCCAGTCGGCGAGCGATGCGCGAATCGCGCCGCGGGGGCGTGGTTCCCCGTGCATCGGCGGCAGGCGCTCGGCACCCGGACGCAGCCGTCCAGCGACGACCAGCAACACCCTTGCGCTACGGCCCAGTCCGCGACCGATCGCCTCGTTGAGCAGCGCCTGCGCCGAGGCAAGCGTGTGGCCGTGAAGATCGATGCTCAAGTCAGGCCGGACATGGCCCTTGCGGAGCCGCCGCTCCCAGTGGCTGTCGAGCGTCGCCGTCTGATGGCTACGCCGCGGCGGAGGCAGGGGCGACGGTTGCCGCGGTGCCGCAGGGATGGTCGGGGCGCGCGATGCGGGGCGGGGCGAGCGCCCGGTCGGCGGAGTCGTCGGCAGAATAATGGCCGGACCCTTGGCGAGCGGTCGCACCGTCGCGGCGACCTTCATCCACAGCGCGGCTTCGTCAGGGTCGAGCCGGCGCGGCACCGTCAAAGACCTTGCGGCATGAGCCGCGCGACGCTGGTGCGGGGCAGGAGGAGGAGCGCCGAGCCGCGAGCCGACATGCCCCCAGCAAGCGCGCGCGCTTCCTCACCCGCACCCCAAAAGCTGTCGAAGCGGTTGGCTCCCTTGATCGCCCCACCGGTGTCCTGCGCGATCCATAAGCCATTGGGTTCCGCGCGATCGAGCGAGAGGAACACGGGGGCGCCGAGCGGCACATATTTGGGATCGGCGGCAAGGCTGACACGCCCCGTCACCGGCACCCCGAGCGCGCCAAGCGGGCCGGGGCCGGTCAGCTCGCGAAAGAAGACCCAGCTTGGGTTTTCGTTCATCACCGCGGCGCCGCGCACAGGGTCGGCGCGCAGATAGTCGAGAATGCCCTGCATCGACGCCTGTCCGGGCTGAAGTTCACCCCTATCGCGCAATAGCTTGCCGATGCCGACATAGTCGCGGCCGTTCTGGCTGTCGTAGCCGATGCGCACGATGCTGCCGTCAGGAAGCCGCAGTCGTCCCGAACCTTGCACCTGGAGGAAGAAGAATTCCGCAGCGTCCGCCGCCCAGGCGATTTCGAGCCCGCGGCCTTCGAGCGCACCGCGTTCGATTTCCGCGCGATCGTAATAAGGAACAAAACGGCTGTCTTCGACGCGCCCGCGGATCTTCTTGCCCTGGAGCGCCTGCGAAAAGAGACCCAGGTCGACATCGATCAGATCGGCGGGTCGCCGATAGATCGGGACGTCATAACCCGGCTGCTTCGTTCGTGACGCTGCGATCTCCGGTTCGAAATAGCCGGTAACGAAAGCGGCGCCGTTGCCGACCTGCACGGTGCCAAAATAGCGGCTGAAGAAATTGCCAGCGTCCCGATCGGGCCAGCTTTCTGCCGCGGCGCAGCTCTCGGCCCATTCGCCGGGCTGCGTCAGGCCGCTCGCATCTATGCGACGCTGGACCGAAGGGCAGCTAATACGGAAGGCCTTAAGGGCGTTCGCCGCCTGTTCCGGCCTGATGCCGAGTTCGTTATATTCGGGGCCCGGGACGACCCCTGCAGCGGCGGCGGTGGCCGCCCCCTCGGGCAGCGGGGGCGCAGGAAGAGTCGGATTGGGGGTCGCCGGAATGGGCGGTGCTGCAGCCTCCGGCGCAGTCGATGGGCGCGGTGTATAGGGGCGGGGCGTATCCGCCAGCACCGGCGGGGGCTCCGATGGGGAGGCGGGAGGCTCCGGGATCAGCGAGGCACAGGCCGACAGCAAGGGCAGGGCCGCAACGAGGCAAACAGAGAGAAGCGGCGTGCGCCGCGCACGGCCCCTCGCGATATCCGGCACAGACGTCAGGCCGATTCGGCTTCGTCGAGCAACCAATTGGGATCGCGGCTGCCGATCGTACGGCGGAAGGTCCACAAATCGTCGGTCTGCGCCGCGTCGCTCATCGAGCCTGCGATCATCCGGCCTTCGGCATCGCGCGTCACGGCACTGATCCCAGCCTGATAACGCACGGTGATGCGTGCCTCGCCGCGCTGGACAGAAACTGCGGTAATCTTCGCCGAATCGATACTGACGAGGCGGTTTTCGAGGCGTTCGCCGCGGGCCTCGCGCGCCTCGATCGCGTCGACAAAAGCCTGATAACTATCGTCGTCGCAAAGGTCGCGGAGCGTCTCGCGATCGCCGCCCCAATAGGCTTCGAGAATCATCCGGTAGGCCGCCTCGGCGCCCTCGAGGAAGCGACCGGCATCGAAATGGCGGTCGCTGGCAAGCAAGGCACGCAGCCCGGATTCGGCTGCGGGTTCGTAAACGAGCTTCGAGGGATCGGCGGCTGTGCCTTGCGAGACAGCGAGTGCGTCGGCATCGTCAAGACGCAGGGGCGCAGGTGCGGCGCGTTCGTCGCGGCGCGGCAGTACCGGCTCCTGCTCATGCCCGGTCCGCTTGCCGAGGACCGAATAGAGCCGCATGCCGAGAAAGGCGGCGATCATGGCGAGCAGAACAATCGAAAAAGCGGTCACGGGCAAAGGTCCAATGCGGCGAGAATAGGTTTCAGTGTCAACATAGGCGATGCACCGTCATGTTTCAAATATCCCTTGGCCCCGGCCCCGCGACAGGTCAACGCTCTGCGCACGCGCGGGTTGCGGCGTTCGGTGCCGCGAGCTGGGCGGCAGGGGAATCGCTTCAGGTTAACGAGGTGTCTTTGGTGAGGAGTTTTTGGAGGTAGTCTGGGTAGAGATTGGCGAGTCTTCGCCGGACCTTGATGCTGTGCTTATCGTCCTGAGCGCGCA
>NZ_FUYP01000028.1 GCF_900168005.1 Sphingopyxis flava | reverse complement strand
TGCGCGCTCAGGACGATAAGCACAGCATCAAGGTCCGGCGAAGACTCGCCAATCTCTACCCAGACTACCTCCAAAAACTCCTCACCAAAGACACCGTGTTAACCTGAAGCGATTCCCCTGCCCGCTTGCCCCTCCCCTCTTTCGCAGGTGCAGCATTTCGGCTAATTCAACCTCAGACCTTCTTTCCCCTACGGAGTCTTAATCCATGACCGCCACCGATCCCGTCGTTTTCCTCTCCTATGCCCGCACCCCAATGGGAAGCATGCAGGGCGCGTTGTCGGACGCGAGCGCGACCGATCTGGGCGCCACCGCGGTCAAGGCTGCGGTCGAGCGCGCGGGCGTCAAGGGCGACGACATCGAACGCATCTACATGGGCTGCGTGCTGCCCGCCGGGCTCGGCCAGGCTCCGGCGCGGCAAGCTGCGATCAAGGCGGGCCTTCCCAAGTCGGTTCAGGCCACCACCGTCAACAAGGTGTGCGGTTCGGGGATGCAGACCGTGATCATGGGCGCCGAGGCGCTTGCAGCGGGCAGCATCGACCTCGTCGTCGCAGGCGGCATGGAATCGATGACCAACGCGCCATACCTCCTCAAGAAGCACCGCTCGGGCGCGCGCATCGGGCATGACACCGCTTATGACCATATGTTTCTCGACGGGCTCGAGGACGCCTATGAAGCGGGACGCGCAATGGGCACCTTCGCGCAGGATACGGCCGACGCCTATCAGCTCAGCCGCGAGGCGCAGGATGAGTACACGCTGGAGTCGCTTGGCCGCGCCAAGGCGGCGATCGCCGACGGCGCTTTTGCGAGCGAAATTGCGCCAGTGACCATCGCCGGTCGAAAGGGTGATGTCGTTGTCGATACCGATGAAGCGCCGGGCAAGGCGATGCCCGACAAGATCCCGACGCTGAAGCCGGCCTTTGCCAAGGACGGCACCATTACCGCCGCAACCAGCAGCTCGATTTCGGACGGTGCCGCCGCAGTTGTTCTGACGCGGCAATCGGTCGCCGAGGCTAAGGGCAAAAGACCGGTCGCCAAGCTCGTAGCGCATGCCGCGCATGCACAGGATCCCAAGGATTTCACCATCGCTCCGATCGGCGCGATCAACAAGGTCCTGGCCAAGGCGAGCTGGACGATCGGCGATGTTGACCTGTTCGAAATCAATGAGGCTTTCGCCTGCGTTGCGATGTTTGCCATGCACGATCTTGGCATCCCGCGCGACAAGATCAATGTGCACGGGGGCGCGACGGCGCTCGGCCATCCCATCGGGGCGAGCGGCACCCGCATCATCACGACGCTGATCGCCGCGCTGCAACGCCACGGCAAGACGCGGGGCATCGCGAGCCTTTGCATCGGTGGCGGCGAAGCGACCGCAGTCGCCATCGAGCTGGTTTGATACGCGGGCTTACTCCTGCACTCGCTGGCGCCGCGGCGGCCGCGACGCCCGTGCAGGCGAAGCCAGGCGAGGTTTTGCCCGCACCCATGTCAGCCAACGACGCAGAAGCCGTTCAGACGGCGGGCAGCCCGGCCCAAAGTCTTTACACATATGATCAGGCCGCCTGGCCCACGACCGACGCGCTCTTGGCAGCGGTGCCCGAGGCGACATTGGAGACGATCCGCGGCTGGGTGCTCACGCCCGAGGGCGAGAGCTAGCGGGTGACCCATTATACGGGGGGATCCCGGCTCCCCTCACCGCGCTATCTTTTTCCCGGTGTGGATTGGCAAAACGAAGGTCGAGGACGCAAGACTGCGCATCGAAGGCGACGATCGACTTTCCGCCGAGGAAGCACGGCTCGTCGCTGCGTCGGATGCTGTTTCCTCCGAAGGGAAGATGCAATGCGCCGACCGGCCATTCAACCGCGTCATTTTGCCTCATGCGGGAACGGCCGGCGCCGATCTTGTCTATTTGTTGACCCCCCAGACGCAGACGAGCAGCATTCCGCTCGGTGGTCATTATCGCGCCGAGGTGAAGCATGGCAGGATTATTGCCGAGCGCATTTTCACCAACGCTTGCCTTGAGCTGCCCGTCGACAAGGGAGCAGAGACGCTTGTTGTTTCGCATCTGCTCGACCCGATTCCCACCGAAATCCACATCTTCTCGGTCTTTGCAGCGCGCAGGCCGATCTATGTGATTACCGCGAAGAACGAGCGGATATGGGCCGCAGAGGTTTCCGGGGGGAGAAGCGCGGGTGCGCCTTGTCAGATAGGGCTGCGGGCCCCATGGCGCTGCGACAAAGTCGCGACACATTGCGACACTCCTGACCCGAATATAAACGCGGCATTCCAACGCCGTTCAAATCGGGCCGCCTATTCCTTTCTCAGTCATCGGGCAGATCCCCTCCCCCTGACGGATGCAAAGGATTGGCAATATGAAGAAGATGAAATTTCTCACCGCCGGCCTGATTGTCGCGATGATGGCACCCGCGGCGGCACAGGCACAGACCGGTGAGCTTCGCCGTGACCGCCAGGAGATCCGCGAGCAGAAGCGCGACGTACGTCAGGCCATACGTCACGGCGACGCGCGCGACGTGCGCAAGCAGCAGCGCGATCTGCGCGAAGCGCGCAAGGAATATCGCGAGGATTTGCGCGACTGGCGCCGCGATAATCGCTATCAGAACTGGCGCGCACCATTCAAATATCGGCAGTTCCGGATTGGATCGACGCTGCGGCCCACCTACTACGCACCGGCCTACCGGTTAAATTACGACAGTCGCTGGGGCCTGCCTAAGGCGGGACGAAATATCGCCTATGTCCGACACTATAATGACCTGCTGCTGGTCAACGTGCGCAGCGGCAAGGTGATCAAAGTCTATTATAACCACTTCCGCCGGCGCTGAGCGAGGAGACAGTATGAGGGCCGGACAGGCGACCGTCCGGCACTCTCCTGCGCACTGCTGCAGGGGGCATCAGTCGCCCCAGATATGGTCGGCTTCGATCCAGCCGCGCTTCCCCTTGACGTCGAACAGGCACCAGCCCTTCTTGCAATCGGTGATGCGCCCCACCACGCCGGCCTCGGCGCGATAGGAGACCGCTGCTGCAGGATCGGGCGACTGGCGCATCGGACGCACCCCGCCGGTGACGATCGCGGTTCGCGTGCGGCTCAAAAGGCGCGCAGCCATCCAGCCCCGCGTGCCGTCGGGATCCTCGACCTTGCGCCAGTTTTCATGTCGCGCAATCACCTTCACTGGGAGGTCGCGGCGCCGATATTCCCAGATCACCGGCACGTCGGGCGACGGCCCCTTTCGCATCCGTGCCTCATCGACGCTGATCGAGGCCCAATAGGGCAGCTCGGGACTGGACGACTGAGCAGCGGCGGGGCCGATGACGGCAAGACTGAGCGAAATCAGGGCAAATCTTCGGCTGGTCATGGCCAACCCTTGTCAAAATCGGCATAGATTATCAACCGGCCGCAGCGTGCAAACGACCCGTCGTCCACAGCCCTTCGCGGCCAGCGGAATCGCATTTGAAAAATATAGTAGCGCGATGAGTTGATATGGATTCTTTGGGTGTCCTTCACAGTAAGGAGGATATCCATGTCCTGGTTTGCCGCGGCGTTTGATGATCTTCGCGATCCGCGAACGGGCAACGCGCGGCGTCACGATCTGCTGGAAGTGCTGACGATGGCGCTGACGGCGTCGATTTGCGGGGCGGAGAGTTGTTCGGATTTTGCGGATTTCGCGGTGGATCGCGAGGATCTGTTCCGGGAATTTCTGCGCCTTGAGAATGGGGTTCCCAGCCATGACACCTTCTCCCGGATTTTCCGGCTGCTGGATCCGGCAGCCTTTGCACGCTGCTTCGAGCAGTTTCTGACCGCTCTTGGCGAAGCGGGTGCCGGTGTTGTCGCCATCGACGGCAAGACACTGCGGCGCTCGTTCGACACGGCAGCCGGCCGATCGCCGCTGGCGGTGGTGACGGCCTTTGCCTCGTGGACACGCACCGTCATCGGCCAGGAAAGCTTCCGTCCGGGGGAAGGCGACAGCGAAATCCTTGCCGCAAGAGCGCTTCTGGAATGCCCGCATCTCACGGGCCAGCTTGTCACCGCCGATGCCCTGCACTGCCAGACAGTGCCGCGACCGGCTGCTTCATTCTGTTTCCGGCCTCGAGCAAGGGCGCGTCGATCTCGATCAAGGAGACCAATGCTGCCGTCAGGAGCATCAGCCGAAAGAAATAGGCTTGGCGACCAAGCGGGGACGTCGACCGATGACGTGTTCATCAACTTTCCTTTGGCAGCGGCTATGCGCCGACCTTTCGCGCGCTGATCTTCACGATTTTTGTCTGCGGGTTCCGGCTGCACCCGGCTAGGGAGATGGATGACGCCGGGCAGACGGCAATGACAAGCTCTACAACTTGATCGATGAATGCCGTTAGGGCATTCGACTGACTAACAACGGGCAGCCTGGCTAGTTTGCTGCTCGGTTCTTATAGTTGATTCCATCCACGACCGGGGAACCAGTGAAGCTGTCCGCCCCCTTCGGCCGCCGACAGTTCGTGCATAACGGGACCGAGGAAAAGCCGTAGTCGGTCGATCAGTTCGGGAAAGGACGGCGGCTCCAGCGTCGGCGCGGCGCGATTGAGGAAGGCTCGCCATTGAGCGAGCTTGTCCGGCCGCTTCCCGAATTCCGGAGTCAGGCCGGCGGGCCAGTTGACCGGGATCGGCCTAGCGCGCGCATTGAGCGTCCGGCGCACCGCTTCGAGCAGCGTTCCCGCATCGAAGGGGAATGTCTCGGTGATCGCCCATATGTCGTAATGATCCTTGAGCCGCGTCGTGTCGGCATCGAAGCGGACCATCGCATCGAACTTCTCCGCGATCACGCTTTCCGCGGGATAGGCCCGGATATGCGCGGGGGGCAGATCGGGGATGAGGCGCGGATAGTCGAGATCGAGCGGCGCGGGGTGGACCGGATCGCCAAAGCCAATGTCGATCAGGATGGGGATGCGTGTGCTCTTCAGGCACGCTTCGAGCCGGACATGCAGGCCGCGATAATCTTCATCCTCGCGCGTGCGTTCAACCTTCACGCTGTCCGCGACGAAGATCAGGCCATCCGCCGATGCGTCGGTGTCCGGTTCCAAGCGACAAAGGTCCGCGAAGATCGTTCGCGCTGCGTCCACATCATCGTCCCCGAAGCCTAGCAGGTCGAGGTCGCCGGTGGCCCGGAACGGCGCATCCGCCCATGCGGCGAACAACATCGCGCCTTTCAGGACATAGCGGTTGCGCGCATTCGTTCGGGACAGACGATACAACAGCCGTTCGATGCCGTAGCGGACAAGGAGGCGCTGAAAGTCCTGACCGGAGGCGCGCGCCTGGTCGAGCAGGCGTTGGCGGACCGACACCGCCATATCGCGCTTCTGCGGCGGCTTCGTCACGACAGGCTTTCCAAGTAGGGACGCATGACGTTCTGGACGCGGCAGATCGTGGCGTAGCGTCGGAGATCGGCATGAGTCGCCTTGCGCCGACGCAGACCGTCGCGCAGTGCCTCGATCGCCACGTCGAGACCAACCCGGCTGCGATACTTAAAGCAATCGACGATGGTTTTGGCCGGATCGTAGATCGGCACGGCGACGCCTTCGATTTCGGCCGTCATGCGGCCCGCTTCAAAGGCTTCACCCGACGCACGCACCGTTTCGATGCGGAAGGGCAGCGTTCGCGGAATTCGCGCCTTGTGATGGAAGCAGATCCAGACTGTGTGTGGGAGCTGCGTGGTCAGTCCATGATATTGCAGCGCGGACAGGAGCGCGATGACGCCGTGCGGTGCGAGCCGCGCGGCTTCGGCGAGGCTATGCGCCGCGTCAATGTCCTCGGCGTCGGCGAGCTGATACAGCCCGCGCGCAAGCCGGACGAGCTGCCCCTGTTCGCACAGGCGCGCGATGCTCGCCGGCGGGATGCCCGCTTCGCGGAAATCCCGCGCCCGCGCGATCCCGCGCGAACGGGCAATGGCAATAGCCTTGTCTGACAGGGTTGCTGCTACGTTCATGCGGCCTTGATGATACAAAATGTCGGCACTTGTCAATAAGTGCCGACATTTGGTGTCGGTCGTCGCGTAGGCTTTTGAGCCAGTGACGCTCAAGCCAACCCGCCCAGGCGAATCGCATTTGAAAAATATAGTAGCGCGATGAGTTGATAGGGATTCTTTGGGTGTCCTCCGCAATAAGGAGGAGGATATCCATGTCCTGGTTTGCCGCGGCGTTTGATGATCTTCGCGATCCGCGAACGGGCAACGCGCGGCGTCACGATCTGCTGGAAGTGCTGACGATGGCGCTGACGGCGTCGATTTGCGGGGCGGAGAGTTGTTCGGATTTTGCGGATTTCGCGGTGGATCGCGAGGATCTGTTCCGGGAATTTCTGCGCCTTGAGAATGGGGTTCCCAGCCATGACAGCTTCTCCCGGATTTTCCGGCAGCTGGATTCGGCAGCCTTTGCACGCTGCTTCGAGCAGTTTCTGACCGCTCTTGGCGAAGCGGGTGCCGGCGTTGCCGCCATCGACGGCAAGACATTGCGGCGCTCGTTCGACACGCCAGCCGGCCGCGCCGCAGCCGAAAGGACCATGCCCCCGAAAATCTCGCAACCTTGCGCAAGCTCGCCCTCAATGTCCTGCGAACCGCCAAACCCGAAATCTCCATCAGGAGAAAACGCAAACGCTCCGGATGGTCCAACGCCTTCCCCAAAACCATCCTCGGTCAAATGCGATCGCCCTGCCTTCGCGGCCGCGGCCTCTTGACCCCCGGCGGCGGCCGCGCTCTATCGGCGGCCATGCTCGATTCGCCTCGCCCCAAACGCCCGCGCGTCATCGTCACCCGCCAGCTCATGCCGCACGTTGAGGCGCGCATGGCTGAGCTGTTCGAGGTCGTGCTATCGGCGCACGACCGCGCCTTTTCGGTCGAGGCGCTGAAAGCCGCCGTCGCGGATTGCGACGTCCTGGTGCCGACGGTGACCGACAATATTACCGCTGAAATTCTCGACGCCGCCGGGGAGCGGCTCAGGCTGATCGCCAATTTCGGAGCCGGGGTCGACCATATCGATCTTGCCGCGGCGCGCGCGAAAGGCATCATGGTCTCGAACACGCCGGGGGTCTTCACCGAAGACACCGCGGACATGACAATGGCGCTGATCCTCAGCGTCCCTCGCCGGCTCGCGGAAGGCGAAAAGCTGATGCGCTCGGGCAAGTGGGAGGGCTGGGCGCCCAGCACGATGCTGGGCCACCGCGTTGGAGGCAAATTGCTCGGCATCATCGGCATGGGTCGCATCGGGCTGGCGGTCGCCCGCCGCGCCCGCGCCTTTGGCCTTTCGATTCACTATCATAACCGCAAACGCCTGCCCGCCGAAGTCGAGCAGGAACTCGGCGCGAGCTATCATGCGAGTATCGACACGCTGCTTCGCATCAGTGACGTGGTCACAATCCACTGCCCGCACACCAGCGAAACGCACGAAATGGTGAACGCCGCGCGCATTGCGGCAATGAAGCCGACCGCCTACCTCATCAACACCGCGCGCGGGGAGATCGTCGACGAAAAGGCGCTGATCGCGGCGCTCAAGAGCCGCCGGATCGCGGGCGCGGGCCTCGACGTCTATGCGCAGGAGCCGGTAGTCGACCCCGAATTGCTCGCGCTCGACAACGCCGTTCTCCTTCCGCACCTCGCGTCAGCGACAATCGAAGGACGCGAGGCATCGGGCGAAAAAGTCATCGCCAACATCCGCGCCTGGAGCGACGGCCACCGGCCGCCGGACCAGGTGCTGGAGGGATGGGTCTGACATCCATCGTCCCGGCTTGCGCTGAGACGAGGTATCAGAATTAATCCCCCGTCAAAATCCGGTCGACCAGCTGCTTCACCGTTGGGGTGAAGTTGTTCGAATAGAAGGGGTCGGTCTTGAAGTTGAACGCGGCATGACCTGCAAACATCAGATTCTGTTCGGTGTCGCCGCCGTGCGCGATGTCCTGCAGCGTTTTCTGGATGCAGAAGCTGCGAGGGTCGGCGAGATAGCCGGTCGAATAATCATCATGGTCCTTCCACGATGAAAAGCCGCAGTGCGAGAGGCATCCCATGCAATCAGCCTGATCCTTGCGGATCATCGCCTTGTCGTCCTCGGTCACAAAGACCACCGTGTTGTCGGGGGTCTTCAAGGCTTCGCTATATCCCTCGGCCACCCAGTCCCGCGCGCGGGCGCGATCGTGGGGCGTAACCCAGAAATTCTTGCCCTTCACCCCGACATCGAGCTGAACGATATGGTCGCCCGCCTCCTGCTTTGAATAGGGAATCTGGCGTTCCGAGCGCATCTCGAGATCGCGCAAGAAGGGGTTTCGCACCGCGCTGGAATAAAATCCCGTGGGCGAGAAGCGGTGAAGCAGCACGTCGCCTTCGTCGAGGGTGCGGAGGCGGTCTTTCCATGCCTGCGGGATCGGGCTTTCTTCGGTCAGCAGCGGCCGCGTCCCATATTGGAAGGCGATCTGGCCAAGCTCCGGATTGCCGATCCAATGCTCCCAGTCGCGCAGGTACCAGACGCCGCCTGCCATCACGATCGGCACATCGTCTGCAATTCCCTCGGCGCGCATCGTGTCGCGCAGCGCCTTGACGCGCGGATAGGGATCCTCGGGGACCAGCGGGTCCTCGGCATTCGATAGACCATTATGTCCGCCGGCGAGCCAGGGATCCTCGTAGACGACCGCTGCCATGAGGTTGGCAACCTTGTGATAGGCTCGCTTCCACAGCGCACGAAACGCGCGCGCCGACGAAATGATCGGCAGATAATGAACATTATGCCGCGCCGCGATCTCGCTCAATTTATAAGGCATGCCTGCCCCGCAGGTGACGCCGGTGACGAGCCCCTTCGTCCTTTCGAGCACACCTTCGAGCACGCGCTGCGCGCCGCCCATTTCCCAAAGCACGTTGATGTTGATGGCGCCTTTGCCGCTTGCAATGTCGTAGGCGCGCTTCACCTGCTCGACCGCACCGTCGATCGCATAGCTCACAAGTTCGTCGTGTCGATCACGCCGTGTCAGGGCGCGATAGATTTGCGGGATGATCTTGCCTTCGGCATCATAGCTGTCGGCGTTCACGGCCGACACAGTGCCGATGCCGCCTGCCGCGGCCCAAGCGCCGCTCGACCGATGATTGGTCGCCGATACGCCCTTGCCACCCTCGACCAGCGGCCAGACTTCGCGTCCGCCGTAGACGATGGGCTTCAAACCTTTGAACACTTCAGAACCTCTTTCTGTCCGCCGGCTGCGCACCCGCGAGCCGACCCCTACCGTTTCCGTAAGCGGAAGACGGTCCTCTTTGTCAATCGATCCCCATCCAGCGTCCGCTGAAAAGACCATAGCCTTCAAGCGAGCGAGCATAGAGCCTTTCATAGGAATCGACCATCATTGATTCGTCAAATCCTTCTGCGGCCGCGCGCCGGTTCGCCGCGCCAAGGGCCGCGCGAAGCGCTCCATCGTCTGCCAGCCTCAGCAGTGCGGCGCGAAACGCCGCTTCATCGCCCGGGATGAACGGCCGGTTTTCGTGCGCCACCATCGCTGCGACGTCGCCGACATCGGGGCTGATGACCGGAAGGCCCGCCGCCATCGCTTCGATTACTGCAATCGGTGCCTGTTCGCTAAGCGAGGACAGGGCAAGCAGGTCGAAATGGCCGATCCAGCGCGCTGGCTCGGGCATGAAGCCGGGCATGACGAGCCGATCCTGCATGCCGCAGGCCACCGCCTCGGCGGCAATCGCCGCGCGCTCGGGACCCTCGCCAACGATTACCAGTCTCACATGCGGCGGCAGAATTGCCACTGCGCGAACGAGCCGCGGCAAATCCTTGACCTTGCGCAGGCCGGCAACCGTGCCGATCACGACCTCGCCCGCACGCCGCACGAGGCCGGGGATCAGCATGGTCGGACTTCGAGAATAGGCAGACACGTCTATCCCGTTGCGGATCAGCCGCGTGCGCGCACTCATCTTCCATTCGGCGGCGGCGATCTTTTGGAGCAGAACCGACGGCACGACCAGCGCCTCTGTAGCCGGGAGCGCGAGACGGCGAAACGCATTGCGCTTCCAGTTGCGCTGGACGCTCTCATCCTCGTTGAACCCGTCCTCATGGTGAACGAGCGGCGGCAAGCGCATAAACGGCGCAAAGACGCGGCGCGCCATAACTGCGTCCATCGCCCCCCAATTATAGCTGAGAACGAGGTCGAAGTGCTGCATATAGGCAGCCAGGTCGCGGTAGCGGGCGAGCGACGGCTTGCCGTAAAGCGGCGGCGCATCGTGCGGGAAATTCACCTTTATCCCCGGCGCGATCGCGTCGCGCGCGCCGAGCGCGCCGGGCATTGCCGAGAGGATCACATGCTGCGCACGATCTCCCATGAGGTTCATCAGGCGCACCGCGCGCGCTTCCTTGCCGCCGAGCGAGAAGCTCGAATGGAGGTGCAGGATGCGGACCGGGTGCTCGCGGCCGGTCACGATGCGGGCAGGTCCGCGAGCCAAGCATCGACCGCCGCAACGGCGGCGGGTTCGTCCATCGTCGGCGCGTGCCCGACGCCGGGCACTTCAACGACCCGCGCGCGCGGCAGCATCCTGGCCATCTTCGCTGCCGCCCGCCTTGCCAGAATGTCCGAAAGCGCGCCGCGCAGCACCAGCACCGGAATGTCGCCGAAGGCCCGGTAGGCCGGCCACAGGTCGACTGGCTGCTCGGGCGCTGGCAGGCGCAGCGGGGCCGCGATCTGCTTGTCATAATCCGTGACGATCCGCCCCTCAGGCGTCAGCCGATGGGTGCGTTTGGTGAGGCGCAGCCAGTCGTGAAGACCATAATCGGGATACACGGTCGAATTGAGTTGCGCCAAGGCGCGCGCCGCATGGACCCATGTCGGCTGGCTGCCGCCGGCCCCGATATAGTCGCGGATGCGTTCGAGCCCCTTCGCTTCGAGTTCGGGGCCGACGTCGTTGAGGACGGCGCCGACGAGCCGCCCGGGCATGCTGGCCGCCATCAGAATCGATACCAGCCCGCCGAGCGATGTGCCGATTGTCGCAAAGCGGCCAATCTGGAGCTCATCCAAGAGCAGCGAAACATCCTCGACATAGATCGGCGGGACGTAGGTCATAGGATCCTTGGCATAGGCGCTTTCACCGCGGCCGCGAAACTCGACAACGATGGTTCTGCGCGTCTTCGCAAGGTGCGGCGCGAGCGCCTCGAAGTCGCGGGCATTGCGCGCAAGACCGGGCATGCAGAGTATGGGCGGCGCGTCCCCGGCTTCCCCGGGGCGGGCATAGACGCGGGCGTGCAACCGGATGCCGTCGGCGGACATCCAGAAATGATCTGTCCAGTCGCGCCCTGCGGCCCGGATGTCCTGCTCGACCGAAATGGCCCGTCCCCTTTTTGCGCGTTTCCAGACGCCGTCTATCGCCAACCCGGCGGCGCCGTGCAAGCGGTGCATCGCGGTCGGCGCGGTTGCCGCCACTCGCTTTCACCGATAAGAGGCGAGCGACCATGAGCGAAGAGCTGCTTTCTTTCGAACCCGCGACCGGCGAAAGCCTATGGCGCGGGCCCGTCAGCCGCGTCGACGACGAGGTCGAGATTGCCCGCCGTGCATGGCCCGCCTGGGCGGCACAGGCCGTCACCTTTCGCGCCGAAGCGCTCCGCCGGTTCGCCGACCGGGTGAAAGCGGAGGCCGAGACGCTCGCCGATCTGATCGCGCGTGAAACGGGCAAGCCCCTCTGGGAAGCGCGCACCGAGGTCGAATCGGTCGCAAACAAGGTCGACATTTCGGTAAAGGCCTATGCCGAGCGCACCCCGAACCGCCGCATCGAGGGCGCGATGGGGCTGCGCAACGCGGTGCGCCACAAACCGCACGGCGCGCTGGCCGTGCTCGGCCCCTATAATTTCCCGGCACACCTGCCCAACGGCCATATCACACCCGCGCTGCTCGCGGGCAATTCGGTTCTGTTCAAGCCGTCCGAAAAAACCCCGGCGACCGGCGCGAAACTTGTCGAACTCTTCCATAGCGCGGGCGTCCCCAATGAGGTGCTGCGCCTGGTGATCGGAGGCCCTGCGACGGGAAGAGAGCTCGCTTCGCACGAGGGGATCGACGGGCTGCTCTTTACCGGCTCGGCACGCACCGGGCTTGCCCTCAGCCGCCAGTTCGCCTCAACGCCCGGCAAGATGCTTGCGCTCGAAATGGGGGGCAATAACCCCATTGTGGTCTGGGACACCGCCGATCTTCGCGCCGCCGCCATTCTCGTCGTCCAGTCGGCCTTTCTGAGCGCGGGGCAGCGCTGCACCAATGCCCGCCGGCTGATCATCAAGGACGCCCTGGCCGACGGGTTGCTCGAAGAAGTGAAGTCGCTCGCGAATCGGTTGATCGTCGATCATCCGCACGCCGATCCCGCACCCTATATGGGACCGGTGATCGACAATGAGGCGGCGGACGGCCTGACTGAGAGCTTCCTCGTCCTGATGTCGAGCGGCGGCCAGGTCATCCGCCACATGACGCGGCCGCAGGCAGGCCGCCCCTTTCTGACGCCCGGTATCATCGACGTCACCGCCATGGCCGAGCGCCCCGATATCGAGCTGTTTGGGCCGTTGCTGCAGGTCATCCGCGTCGAAAGCTTCGAGGCCGCGATCGCGGAGGCCAACAACACGGCCTTTGGACTTTCCGCCGCGCTGATCGGCGGGACACCACAGCTTTACGACCAATTCTGGGCGAACGCACGTGCCGGCGTTATCAATTGGAACCGCCCCACCAACGGGGCCTCTTCCGCCGCTCCTTTCGGAGGCATCGGCCTCTCGGGCAATCATCGCCCCAGCGCCTTCTATGCCGCCGACTATTGCGCCTACCCGGTCGCGAGCAGCGAAAGCGACGCGCTTCGCGCCTCGATCGGGGTGGGACTGCGCGATACGCAGGATGGCAAACCCCCATTGATCCGCAAGGGGTTTCTGTAACCAGCTTCCGGCATGGAGGCGATCCCTAGTCTGCGCTGCGCTCTCGATCTGCGGGCGCCGGCACCGGGTCTGCTTTGCGGACGATCGTGGGCGCAATTTTACCTTCACCGGCATCAAAAAAGCCTGCTTTGCCATATGGACGCCCGCCGCTCATCTACGCGGCATGGAAAAGACTCCTCCGCTTGCAGGCAAGCTGTGGCTCGTCGGCGCCGGTCCCGGCGATCCCGACCTGCTGACGCTGCGTGCCGCCCGACTGCTCACACGCGCCGATCTCGTCGTTCATGACGGGCTTGTCAGCGACGATGTGCTCGCCTTGATCCCGCCCGATGTGGAACGGGTCAGCGTCGCCAAACAGCGCAGCCGTCACTCGATGCGGCAGGAGAAGATCAACGAGCTGCTCGTTCGCGAGGCGCGCGCCGGCAAGCAGGTGGTTCGCCTGAAGGGCGGCGATCCCTTCATTTTCGGGCGCGGCGGTGAGGAGCTTGACGCTGCGCGCGAAGCGGGCATCGATTGCGAGGTTGTCCCTGGCATCACTGCAGCGGCGGGCTGTGCCGCCCAGGCCGGCCTCCCTCTCACCCACCGCGCCGACGCAAGCGCCGTAAGCTTCGTTGCGGGGCAGTGCAAGGATCTGACGGACCAGAACTGGTCAGGGCTCGCCGGGCACGGCCGCACGCTTGTCATTTACATGGGGCTCGCAACGGCATCGGCGATCGCCGACAAGCTGATTACCGACGGGGTCTCGCCTGGACTGCCGGTTGCGGTGATCGAGCGCGGCACCGCAGCCGATGCGCGGGTGCTTCGCACGCTGCTGACCGACCTCGGCGACCTTGTGGAACGCGAAGCGGTCAAGAGCCCTGCGCTCATCGTCGTGGGCAAGGTAGCGGCGCGCGCCGACGCGCTCGACTGCCTCGGCGCCGCGGCCTTCACGACTTCAACGAGGGATTTTTCATGCAGCTTTTGACGGGCAACGACCTGAAATCGGGCGCTGTGATCTGGTGGACCGGCCGCGGCTGGTCGCGCCATGTCGAGGACGCCGTCGACGTCGGCGATCAGGGCGAGGCGATCCTCGCCGCCGAGGACGGCGCGCGCCGGGTGAACGGCGGCTATATTATCACCGCCGAGAATACGCCGGACGGGCCGCGCCCTTCCCATATCAAGGACCGCATCCGTGCCCTTGGGCCGACGGTCCGCCCCGACCTGACACTGAAACCCGCCGATCCGGCGGCCGGCGACTGGGTGATCTGACATGTATAAATATGACCAATATGATCAGGCGATGGTCGACGCGCGCGTTGAGGAATTCCGCGACCAGACCCGCCGCCGCATCGCGGGCGAGATGAATGACGACCAGTTCAAGCCGCTCCGGCTCAAAAATGGTCTCTATCTGCAGCTTCATGCCTATATGCTGCGCGTCGCCATTCCCTACGGCACGCTCAATTCGAGCCAACTTCGCAAGCTTGCGGAAATCGCGCGCAAATATGACCGTGGCTACGGGCATTTCACCACGCGCCAGAATCTCCAGTATCACTGGATCAAGCTTGAAGAGGCGCCCGACATTCTTGCCGAGCTC
This sequence comes from Sphingopyxis flava, assembly GCF_900168005.1. Taxonomy (GTDB): domain Bacteria; phylum Pseudomonadota; class Alphaproteobacteria; order Sphingomonadales; family Sphingomonadaceae; genus Sphingopyxis; species Sphingopyxis flava. Next base: position 31,227 of record NZ_FUYP01000028.1, on the reverse strand, counting down.
GCGACGGTCGAGATGCATGCGATCCAGACCAGCGGCGAAAGCATCCGCAATATTTCGGCCGACCAATATGCGGGCGCCGCCGCTGACGAGATCTGCGACCCGCGTCCGTGGGCAGAGCTCTTGCGGCAGGCGACAACCTTTCATCCCGAATTCAGCTACCTGCCGCGCAAGTTCAAGATCGCGGTCATCTCCTCCGCCGCCGACCGTGCGGCGCTGCGCTGGCACGACTGTGCGCTGCGTATCGTACGCAACGACAAGGGCGAGGAGGGCTTTGAAGTCTACGCAGGCGGCGGCATGGGGCGCACACCCTTCATCGCTTACAAGATTCGTGACTTTTGCCCCGCGTCGCAGATTTTCTCCTATATCCAGGCGATCCTGCGCGTCTGGAACCATCACGCGCGCCGTGACAATATCCACAAGCAGCGGATGAAGATACTGGTCCATGACCTCGGCGAGGAGGAGTTCCGCCGCCAGGTCGAGGAAGAGTTCCAGCATTTCCTGACGCTCGGAACGGACTTTCCGCAGGCCGAATATGACCGGATCGCGGCCCATTTCGCGCCGCCCCCGTTTGAAACCGGCCTAGCCGATGAGATTGACCGAGCCGACCCCGATTTTGCGATCTGGGTCGATCAGCAGGTGATCGCGCACAAGGCGCCGGGATATGCGATCGCGAATATCAGCCTGAAGCCGATCGGCGGCATCGGCGGCGATATCACCGCCGAGCAGATGGAGATCGTCGCCGGCCTCGCCGAGCGCTACAGTTTTGACGATGTCCGCGTGACGCATGCGCAAAATCTTGTCCTGCCGCACGTCCGCAAGGTTGATCTTTACGCGGTTTGGGAAGCGTTGCGCGATGCAGGGCTCGCGGACGCCAACCTCGATCTTGTGACCGACGTTATCGCCTGCCCCGGGCTCGATTATTGCACCCTTGCCAACGCACGATCGATTCCGGTCGCGCAGAAGATCCAGCAGCGGTTCGCCGACCTCGACCGCCAGCGCGACCTCGGCGAGCTCAAGATCAAGATCTCGGGCTGCATCAACGCCTGCGGTCACCACCATGCGGGGCATATCGGCATTCTCGGCGTCGATCGCAAAGGCACCGAGAATTACCAGCTGCTGCTTGGGGGGTCGGGCGCGGAGGATACCACGCAGGCCAAGATTACCGGACCCGGTTTCGACGAAGACGGCGTGGTCGATGCCGTCGAGCGCGCGATCGAATGCTACCGCAGTCATCGCACCGAGGGCGAACGTTTCCTCGATACCTATCGTCGCGTCGGCTTCGACGCCTTCAAGGAGGCTATTTATGGCTGAGGCTCTGCGTTTCCGGAACGACGATCCGGTCGAGGAACCCGCGGTCTCGCTCGATGCTTTCCTGGCGCAGGATAGCGCAAGCGCGGTGCGGATCGAGGCGGGCGACGATCCGCGCCGACTGATCCCCCATCTTTCGAGGGTGAAACTGGTTGAGATCGGGATCCCGCGCTTTCGCGATGGCCGCTGCTTTACCTCAGCGCGAATCTTGCGCGAGGCGGGCTATGAGGGCGAAATCCGTGCCGAAGGCGATGTGCTCGTCGATCTCGTCTTCTTCATGCGCCGCTGCGGTTTTGACAGCTTTGCCCCGCAGGCGGGGCTGAACCGCGCCGATGTTGACGCCGCGCTCAGCCGATATCCGCATGTCTATCAGCACGCCGCCGACGGCGCTGTGCCGATCTGGAAGCTCCGGCATGGCTGACACCTCCAAGATCCCGTTCGCATCGAGCGAAGTCGAGGCTGCTCATGGTCACCCCCGACCGGCAGATGTCTCGGCGGCGCGCGCTGCGAGCGGCGACAAGGGGGAAGAACGACATCGCGACCGGATAAATGTGGCGCCGCGCTTCACCCAAGCCGACGTCATCCGCCTCAACAATCTCTTCCGCGGTCAGGACGCAGCGGAAGCGGTGGCAAGCGTGCTTGGAGCGGGACTGATCGGCGATACAGCGATCGTCTCGAGCTTTGGCGCCGAAAGCGCGGTGCTGCTCCATCTGGTGACGCAGATCGCGCCCGACATCCCGATATTGTTCCTCGACACGGGCAAACATTTCCCTAAAACGCTCGCTTATCGCGACGAGCTGGCGGCGCGCCTCGGTCTCAACGTCGTCAACCTGACCCCCGATACAGAAGAGCTTGCGAAGAAGGACGCGACCGAACTGCGCTGGTCTTATGACCCCGACGGTTGCTGCGAGATACGCAAGGTCAAGCCGCTCGAAAAGGCGCTGACCGCTTACGACGCCTCCATCACGGGCCGCAAGGGCTTTCAGTCGTCCACCCGTCAAGGCCTGCCCCGCTTCGAGCTCGATGGGAGCAGCGGACGGCTGAAGTTCAATCCGCTCGCGAACTGGACGCGCGAGGATCTTGATGCCTATTTCGAGGCGCACAAGCTTCCGCGTCATCCGCTCGAGGCACAAGGCTATCCTTCGATTGGCTGCTCGCCGTGCACCTCGAAGGTCAAGCCCGGCGAGGACCCGCGTGCGGGCCGTTGGCGCGGCTGGGACAAGACAGAATGCGGCATCCACGAGGCCGTGACCCCGCTCGCCGAAGACCCCGCGAACGATCCGGCCTTTTAATCACAGTCGCAAGGACGACGCTTAGCTTTCGATCGGAGGAATGCCTACTCATAGTCGGCATAGGCCTGGCTTTCGTCGGCCAGATCGCTGAATTTCGTCGTCTTGGCGTCGAAGTGCAGGCGAATTTTGCCAGTCGAGCCGTGACGCGATTTGGCGACGATCACTTCGGCGAGCCCGAATACCCGCTCCATCTCGGCCGCCCATTCCTCGTGCGCTGCGTGGATCTTGACATCGTCGCCTTCAACCGGACGCTTGGGTTCGCGCGCCGCGACATAATAATCTTCGCGAAATACGAAAAGCACCATGTCTGCGTCCTGCTCGATCGAGCCGGACTCGCGAAGGTCCGAGAGCTGCGGGCGCTTGTCTTCACGGCTCTCAACCTGACGGCTGAGCTGCGATAACGCCATCACGGGCACATTAAGTTCTTTAGCCAACGTCTTGAGACCACGTGAGATTTCCGAAATCTCCTGCACGCGGTTGTCACCGCTTCGCGAGGATCCTTGAAGAAGCTGAAGATAGTCGACCACGATGAAGCCGATGCCGTGACGCCGCTGAAGCCGGCGCGCGCGGGTGCGCAGGCCGGCGATCGTCAAGCCGGGTGTGTCGTCGATGTATAAGGGCAGGGTTTGAAGTTGCTGCGCAGCGCGGCTTAGCTGCTGGAACTGATCCTTGCTGATCTTGCCCATGCGCAATGCCTCGCCCGATACGCCCGACTGCTCGGCAAGAACGCGCGTCGCGAGCTGGTCAGCCGACATTTCGAGGCTGAAGAAAGCGACCTTTGCGCCCATATTCTTTTCAGGTGGAATGCCGTCTTCGTCGTCGCGGCGATATCGCTCGGCGGCGTTATAGGCGATATTGGTCGCCAGCGACGTTTTGCCCATGCCCGGACGACCCGCAAGAATCATCAGATCGCTGTTGTGCATGCCGCCGATCTTGGCGTTCATGCTGCTGATACCGGTGGTGATACCCGACAAATGTCCGCCGGAATTGAGCGCGCGTTCGGCCGCTTGGAGCGCTGTGAGGCTCGCAGCGCTGAAGCTCTTCACCGAGCCCATCTCGGCTTCGCCGCCCGCTACGCGATAAAGCGCGGTCTCGGCCTCTTCGATCTGCGCCTGCGGATCGACGCTTTCGCTGGTATCCAGCGCGCTGTCGACCAGCGTGCGGCCGACATCGACCAGCTCGCGCAGCAGCGCAAGGTCGTATATCTGCCGTGCAAAGTCGCGCGCACCGATCAGTCCCGCACCGCTCCCGGTGAGCTGCGCAAGGTAGCCGACCCCGCCGACTGCCTTCATCGCCTCGTCATTTTCGAAATAGGGCTTGAGCGTAACGGGTGTGGCAATGCTGTTGCGCTCGATCAGCGCCATCGCCTGCGCGAAAATGCGGCCATGAAGCGGCTCGAAGAAATGTGCAGGGGTGAGCTGGACGGGCAAATCCTCGACGACGCGATTGTCGATCAGAATCGCGCCCAGAAAAGCCGCTTCAGCCTCGACATTGCGCGGCAATTGACGGTCGTCCCCGGACGAAGCCGGGGCGGGAATGAGGGCAAGCTCGGGCATAGGGTCTTCATGCTTTGCTGGTCGCTGCAGCGCAACCGGCGATATTCTCAAGTCTATCATAACTGTGGAATGCTGTGAATAAGTCGCCCTTGCCCTTCGCTGCGCGCCAAGTAGAAGCACAACCGGCATGACCGATCTCGACCCCTCGAAGCAGCGCATCATTTCGGTCGAGCTCGACGAGAGTTCGATCGTCTGGCGCAACCCCGATGTCGAGCAGGAGCGCCGGGTCGCGATTTTCGACCTTATTGAAGATAATAAATTTGTCCCTCAGCGTGGACATCCCGACGGTTATGCCGGGCCCTACCGGCTGCGGCTGCGGGTCGAGGAAGGGCGGCTGATCTTCGAAATCAGCCGCGAGGACGGATCTGCGCTCGAGGCGATTATCCTCGGACTTGGGCGGTTCCGCCGCCCGATCCGCGATTATTTCGCCATTTGCGACAGCTATTATCAGGCCATCAAGACGGCGACCGCGCAGCAGATTGAGACGGTCGACATGGCGCGGCGCGCGCTGCACAATGAGGCGGCCGAGATGCTGATGGACCGCCTCGACGGCAAGATCGCGGTCGATTTCGATACCGCAAGACGGCTCTTCACGCTGATTTGCGTTCTCCATATCAAGGGCTGACGGGTGGCAATGGGGGCGACATTCACGAGGCGCAAGGGGCGGGCCAAGCCTCGGCGAAATTGGCGCGGGGCGATTCTGCACTGGCTGCGCCGCACGCTCGCGCTCGCTGCGCTTATCCTGCTCGCGATCGGGCTCGCCCTCTGGTGGGCGGCGCGCTGGACCCCGCCACGCGAGAGATATCCGCTGCAGGGGGTCACGATCGACGCGGACAACGGCGACGTGCACTGGGGATCGATCAAGGCCGCGGGCGCGGACTTTGCTTATATTTTTGCGACCGACGGCGACCGCCGGGTCGACCCCATGTATGCGCGCAACATGGCCGCAGCGCGCGAAGCAGGGATGCGCACAGGGCCAATCCATCGCTACGATCTTTGCAGGCTTGCGACGGATCAGGCTGCGAATTTCATTCGCCAGGTACCGCGAAGGATCGATGCACTGCCGGCGGCCGTCTGGCTCGACTATGACAATCGGTGCCCCGACCGGCCCACGCGCGCGCTGCTGTTGAGCGAACTTGCGACCTTCCTTGCCCAGATCGAGGCGCATATGGGCAAGCGCAGCCTGATCGCGCCCGGTCCGAAGCTGGAGGCCGACTACAAGGTGACAAGCGGGATCGCGCGCACCACATGGCTGCGCCGCAATTTCTTCACCCCCGATTATGGCGCTCATCCCTGGGCGATGTGGCAGGCCAATGACTATGTGCGGTTGTCGGGCGCTCGTGGTACCGTCGGCTGGAACGTCGTCCGCGCCGAAGGATTGAGTGATGAGTGACCATGAAGCCCGCGACGCTCTGATCGCCGCCGCACGCGACGCCGCAGCCCGCGCTTACGCCCCCTATTCGGGCTTTCAAGTGGGCGCCGCGCTGCTCCTCGACAATGGCGATGTCGTCACCGGCGCGAATGTCGAAAATGCAAGCTATGGCCTGACGCTGTGCGCCGAAACCGCCGCGATCGCCAAGATCGCCAACGAAGGCTGGCTCGACCGGCTTAGCGCGGTCGCGATTATCGGAGGACGAGCGGAGGGCGATGCGCTGCTTGGGAGCGACCCGGTCCACCCCTGCGGCCGGTGCCGGCAGATATTGAACGAAGCTGCGGAACGTTCGAAAAAGGACATCGCCGTCCACTGCGCCTCAGCCGATGGCCGCACCGTGAAGAGCTATAGGCTGAGCGAACTCTTGCCCGCAGCCTTCGGCCCCAAGGATCTCGGGCTCATCGCTGACTGACCGCTTGCGCAACGCGCGCCGTGCCGACAAGAGAAACCATGGCCATTCTTTCCGACAAATGGATTCGCCAAGCCGCCCGGACGCAGGGCATGATCGAGCCGTTCGTCGAGGCGCAGCGCCGCGACGGTTGCATCAGCTACGGGCTCTCTTCCTACGGCTATGACGCGCGCGTCGCGCCCGAATTCAAGATCTTTACCAATGTCGACAGCGCCGTCGTCGACCCCAAGGATTTTGCATCGAACAGTTTCGTGGACCGCGAAACCGACGTCTGCATCATCCCGCCAAACAGTTTCGCACTCGCCCGCACGGTAGAATATTTTCGTATCCCTCGCGACATCCTTGTCATCTGCCTCGGCAAATCGACTTACGCACGCTGCGGGATCATCGTGAACGTGACCCCACTCGAGCCCGGCTGGGAAGGCCATGTGACGCTCGAATTTTCGAACACCACCCCGCTTCCGGCCAAGATCTATGCGAACGAGGGCGCGTGCCAGTTTCTGTTCCTCCAGGGCAATGAGCCATGCGAGACGAGCTATGCCGATCGGGCAGGAAAATATATGGGGCAGAAGGGCGTGACCCTGCCAAAGCTCTGAACGGGCGGGCCGACGGCAGCCAAAGCTCTGATCTCCTCGCCCCCGTCAACAGGCGGAACCTCCCGGCGTCCCGAGCGTCCTTCGCACAAGCGGACGGGGCGCGAAAAACGGAGGATCCCCCATGTCCATGATCGCCGTCTTCTTCGGCCGCCTGTTCATCGCCGTCATTTTCCTCGTCTCCGGGATCAGCAAGCTGATCCATGTGTCGGACACCCATGCAATGATTGCCGCCGCAGGGCTTCCCGGCGCCCTCGCTGTGCCGACGGGCTTATTCGAGCTTCTCGCGGCCTTGTGCCTCATCTTCGGGGTCGCCACGCGGCTGTGGTCGATCCTCCTTGCGGTCTTCGTGCTCCTCACCATCCTCTTCTTCCACCGCGAGTTCACCGACCCGGTGCAGGCAATGGCCGCCATGAAGAATCTTGCAATCGCCGGCGGCCTGCTTTGCCTCTTCGGCTATGGTCATACGCGCTGGAGCTATGACGCCCTTCGCCAGCGCCGGCGCGACGAGCATGCAAAATATGAGGCCGAACGCCGCGCCAGCGAAGCTGAGCTGCGCGCCGCGCGCGCAGAAGGCCGCGCCGAGATGGCCGGCGAATCCGCCGTCATCGTGGAAAAGCGTCCTTTCTGGCGTCGATGACGCTTCGCGCTTGGCATCTCTTTCGGCCTGCGCTAGCCTCCACTTAACGTTTACGTAAAGGGAGGCTCCCATGGCGGACACGCGCGAGTTCGACATCATCGTCTATGGCGCCACGGGATTCACCGGGCGGCTCGTTGCGGAATATCTTGCCGCGCATTACGCAGGGAGAGGAGACGCGCCCAAATGGGCGATGGCGGGGCGCAGCGCGGGCAAGCTCGCCGAAGTGCGCGAGCTGATCGGCGCGCCCGGCAACACGCCGCTGGTCATCGCCGACGCGGGCGACCCACAAAGCCTCGATGCGATGGCAGCGCGCACTCGCGTCATCCTGACGACCGTCGGTCCCTATCAGCTCTACGGCAGCGCACTCGTCGCCGCCTGCGTTCGCCAAGGAACCGCCTACGCGGATCTGTGCGGCGAGCCGGGTTGGATGCGCGAGATGATCGACACGCATCAGGCGGCCGCTCAGCAGTCGGGTGCACGCATCACCTTCAGCTGCGGGTTCGATTCGATCCCGTTCGACCTTGGTGTGCTGTTCCTGCAGGCGGAGGCGGTGAAGCGCCACGGCATCCCCGCACCGCGCGTCAAGGGCCGGGTGCGCAAGATGCAAGGCGGCGCCTCGGGCGGCACTATCGCGAGCCTCAGCGAAACCTTGAGGGCTGTTGCCAAAAAGCCTTCGCTCGCGCTTCTCCTCCAGTCATCCTTTGCCCTTACCCCCGGGTTCGAGGGACCGCATCAACCAACCGGCCTCATCCCCGAATATGATCCCGCGGCGGGGACCTGGACGGCGCCATTCGTGATGGCGCCGATCAACACCAAGAATGTCCACCGCACCAATTTCCTCCTCGGTCATATCTGGGGGAAGGACCTCGTCTATGACGAGATGGTGATGACAACGATCGGCGATGCCGGCAAGGCGATGGCCGAGGCGATGGCGAAAGCCAATCCCTTCGGCGACGCGAAGCTGAAACCTGGCGAGGGCCCGAGCAAGGAACAGCGCGAACAAGGCTTTTACGACATTCTCTTCATCGGCGAGTATCCAGACGGCCGCGAGGTCCGGGCAAGCGTTCAGGGCGACCGCGACCCGGGCTATGGCTCCACTTCAAAAATGCTCGCAGAAACAGCTATGGCATTGCTCGAAAGCAAGGGCGAAGGCGGTGTTTGGACACCCGGCGCGCTATTGGGTGAGCTGCTCATCGGCCGGCTGACGCGCGAGGCCGGTTTGACTTTCCAGATCGAGGATTGACCGCCAGTCCCATCGCTTGTTTCGGACTTGCCCGATGCGTCGAGGCGCAGCGCAAACCCTCGTCCCGGCAAGGCACGATGAGCCATCAAAGAAGAGCCCTCCCATGACTGACCGCCCCTCCCTGTCTGCTCTCGACACGCTTCTTGCCACACTGAAGGTGGAGGATGGCCGCGCCAGGGCCCATATCGATGAAGGCTGGATGCAAGGCCGCACGGCCTATGGCGGGATCAGTTCAGCGCTCGCGCTCGCCGGCACGATGGCGATCCATCCGAGCGAGGCTCCGCTGCGCTATGCGCAGATCAGCTTTGTCGGGCCGGTGGGCGGCGACTGCACCATCGAAACGCGCGTGCTGCGCCAGTCGAAATCGAGCCTGTTCGTCGATGCAGGGGTTACGAGCGCCTCGGGCTTCGGGACGGCTGCGGTTTTCGCCTTCTCGCCCGACCGGCCAAGTCACCTCGACCACAACCGGCTGACAATGCCCGAGGCCCCGGACCCGGAAACGCTCGCACCGGTCCCCGACCATAAGGTCCGGCCGGCCTTCACCCGGCATTTCGACATGCGCCCGACCACCGGCCCGCGCTTCGCGTGGAGGAGCGACGTCGGCGAATATCTGACCTGGGTTCGCTTTGTCGAGGAACCCGCCTGTCACCCGGCGGTCGCCCTCCTTGCAATGGGCGATGCGCTACCTCCCGCCGCGATGGCGCTGTTCACCGAGTTTGGCCCTATCAGTTCGATGAACTGGACGGTCAACATGCTGACCGCAACCCCGCGCACCGAGGGCGGCTGGTGGCTCCTGTCGGCAAAGACGGGCTATGCGCGCGCCGGCCTCTCGGTGCAGGACATGATGCTGTGGAACCGCGCGGGTGAGCCGGTTCTCAGCGGAAGCCAGGCCATCGCGATTTACGCTTGACGTTCATCTTCCCTCCAATCTGGGGGCTGAACTCAAGCGGCCGGCAAGGTGATCACCGCATCGAGGCCGCCGCCCGCACGGTTGGCAAGCGTCAAGCTTCCGCCCTCGCCTTGCGCGATCTCGCGCGCGATGGAGAGCCCAAGACCCGCGCCGCCGGTCGCCCGGTTGCGCGACTCCTCGCCGCGCGCGAAGGGTTCGACGAGCGTGCGAATCTGCTCGTCGGTGAGACCTGGACCATCGTCTGACACGGTAATCCGCGCCCAACCATCGGCCGCGCCAACCGACAGGCGGGCGCGAACGCCGTAGGCGACCGCATTGTCGACCAGATTGCGAAGCGCCCGGCGCAGCAACAGGGGCCGGGCCGTGACGGCGGCGTCGACCGCGCTTTCCACGATGACATCGAGACCCTGCTCGCGGTAGTCGGCGACAAGATCGGTAACGAGCCCGTCAAGCGCGACGCGTTCGCGGGCATCGGTCCCCGCTCCCGCGCGCGCGAGCGCCAGAATATCGGCGAGCATCGCCGTCATTTCCTCGATCGAGGCAATCATCTTGTCGCGCAGCAAAGCATCGTCGACCTGCTCGACGCGCACGCGAAGGCTCGCAAGCGGCGTGCGCAGATCGTGCCCAACCGCACCGAGCATCCGGTCCTTGTCCGCGAGCATCGCCGCGATCCGCGCCCGATAGGCGTTAAAGGCACCGATAAGGTCACGCACGTCCGAGGGGCCTGCCTCGGCGAGCGGCTCGGCATCGCGCTGCGCCGGGTTGGCCCGCGCTGCGCGCGTCAAGCCGCGCAGCGGCGCCGCTGCGCGCCATGCAATCACGAGAATTGGAATGAGGAGCAAGAGATAGAGCGAGAGCGTCTGCCACAGCAGGAAGCCCTGCAGGCGATTGCCTCCCGCCGGAATGCGGCTGCGAACGGCATAAAATTGGGCGCCTACTTTCGCAACGACGATGACTGTTTGCCCGGGAAAATTGGCGCGTCGGCGGAGGTTTCGCGGTGGGAGGGCCCATGCCTCCACCGAATCCGCCTGCACTTCGGCCTCGGCCATCAGCCCTCCGACATATCGAGCAAGATCGGGACGCGGAACGGCATGAGGCGGCACGCTCGGCGGCGCCCCCGAAATGCGAAGCCGCTGGACGCGCTCGCGCCCCTCGCCCGCATGACCCCGCGCCTCGCGCTCGCCGCGCCGGTCCCGTTCGACCGCATCGATGATCCGCGCCACCGCCATACCGCCGCCATGGGCAAGCTGCTGCTGTTTCTGCCCGCGGACCAGGAGCGCAAAGTTGATCGCCTGGGCGACGAACAGCGTGACCGCCACGGCAAAGACAAGCTGACCGATCAGGCTCTTGGGCCACAGGCGCAGCGTCATGATGCGGGGCCCAGCCGCCTGACCTCGCACGCCAGCGTGTAGCCGCCGCCCCACACCGTCTTCACGAACTGCGGTCGCGCGGGGTCTTCTTCGATCTTCTTGCGCAGGCGGCTCACCAGATTGTCGATCGCGCGGTCAAAAATATCGGCCTCGCGGCCCCGCACCATGTCGAGCAGGCGGTCGCGGCTCATCACCTGCCGCGGATGGCGTACCAGCGCGCGGAGCAGGTGATATTCGCCCGAAGAGAGCGTCACTTCCTCACCCGCCTCATTCACAAGCACGCGCTCGACTTCGCGCAGGACCCAAGGCCCGAAGGCGTAGCTCGTACCGCCCGGGTCGAGGGCGCGGCCGCCCTGCTGCGTGCGGCGCAGCACTGTCCGGATGCGCGCGACCAGTTCGCGTGGATTGAAAGGTTTGACGACATAATCATCGGCCCCGATTTCAAGCCCGATGATCCGCTCGGTGTCCTCGGCGCGCGCCGTGAGCAGGATCACGGGGATGCTGCTGGTCTCGCGCAGATGCCGGGTCAGCGAGAGTCCATCTTCGCCCGGCATCATGATGTCGCTGACGACAAGGTCGATGCTCTTGGCACGCAGGATCGAACGGGCTTCCGCTGCACTCGCCGCATCGCTGACGGCGAAGCCCTGGGCTGCAAGATACTCGCCAAGCGGCTCGCGGATCGACGGTTCATCGTCGATCAACAGAATGCGGGGCGCGTCGCTATCGGTCATCATAACCCTGCTTTGGATACCGGTTCGCCCACCGGCCGCGGGGGCCGGTGGGCGATACCGTGCTGGCAGGGACCAGGCGCAAAGGCAATGCCAGGGAGAAGAGGAAAGCCTGCCTTCAGCCGGTCTTCGGCCAAATTATTCGGAGGCCGGAGCAGCGGCGCGCTGCCCCCGCTTTGCCTTCCATGCCGCGCGCTGGGCCCGGCGTTCTTCGGCCGTCACCTGGCCGTCCTTGTTTGTATCGAGCCGGTCAAAGCGCGCGAGCGCAGCAGCCTCGAACTCGGCTTGACTGATCGCCTTGTCGCCGTTGGTGTCGGCCTTCATCATCATGCCCTGATGGCCTCGCATGCCGTGATGACCGCCCCGCTTGCCGTGCAGGCCGCGCAGGCCGCGCTTGCCCTCACCGGCCTCGCTAGCCTCGGCACTACGCTTTTCCTTCCTTTCGGCGCGCTTGGCCTCACGGCGTGAATTATGCTGGTCCCACTCGGTCTTGCTGATGCTGCCGTCCGAATTGGCGTCGAGCGCGGCGAAGCGCTTCGCCTGCATCGCGGCCTGGCGCGCTGCCTGGTCGGCTGCATCGAGCTTGCCGTCCTTGTTGATGTCCATCTTGGCGAACATGTTCGCTGCGCCCGTCTGCGCCTCGGCGCGGGTCAGCACACGGTTGCCCTCGGCATCGCCCATGCCGCGCTCGCCAGGGGCGGCCAGCGCAGGTGCGGCGATCAGCGCCGCGCCCAATGTCAAAATCGTCATCTTCTTCACGTCACGAACTCCTGTCAGGGGACCCTCGCGAGAAGGGGGAGAGCCGGGTCCCGATGAAAGCCTTCTAGGGTCGACTTGTCCCAGTCTCTTGCCGCGGAGAGGGAAAATTGTCGCAAATTGTCGCATAAGCCCCGTCCCGTTCATATGGGGGCAAGCGAGGGCGCTCAGACAGCGACCACGGGGTTGCGCAACATGCCGATTTTCTCGATCTCGCATTCGACGATGTCACCTGGCCACAGGAACTCCTGCGGGTCGCGACCGGCGCCGACGCCGGCAGGAGTGCCAGTTGCGATGATGTCACCGGGTTCGAGCGTCATCACGCTCGAAATCTCGGCTATCAGCTGCGCGACGTTAAAGAGCATGAAGCGCGTGTTGCCGTTCTGCTTTTCAACACCGTTGACGCGTGTCTTGAGCGTGAGATCCTGGGGATCGCCGATCTCGTCGGCGGTGACGATGCAGGGCCCCATCGGCGCGAAACTGTCCTGACCCTTAGATACGATCCACTGTCCCGCGCGGCGGCAATCGCGTGCCGAGACGTCGTTGATGACGGTATAGCCAAAGACGTGATCGAGCGCGCGCGCCTCAGCGACGCGGCGCGCCGTCTGGCCGATGACGACGGCAAGCTCGGTCTCCCAGTCGAGCTGCCTTGTCACTCTGCCATTATGACCGATGGGATCATTCCACGCAGCGACCGCGGTGGGCGGCTTGGAGAAAATCACGGGTTGCTGCGGCAATTCGCCCGACGTGTCGAGGCTGCGGGCCGATTCGGCCACATGCTCGGTGTAATTGAGACCGATGCCGAAGATATTCTTGCGCGGACGCGGGATCGGCGCGAGGAGCGCGACATTGCCTTCCGGAAGCGAGGTGCCGACGAAATCCGCGCTCGTGCCGCTGGCCAAGCTCTCCTCGAGGAAGCGCAGGGCCACCGGACCCAGATCGATGAAATCGAGCATCGTCGAGGGAAGGTCATGCCCGATCGCCGCGCCAAAATATTCGACATCGACCACCAGCCCGGCGTGAAGAAGGCCGAGGCGCGGTTCGATCTCGAGCGTGCGATAGGTCACAAAGCGCATATTTGACGTCCGTCATTATCCTTGAAAACATCCTCGATCCGAACGCCGAGCGCCTCCATCACGGGAAAGTCGTTGAAGGAGAAAAGAAATGCCTCGTCGACAGGATCGAGGTTGACATGCTCGTGCCACGTCCACGCCGGCACGCAGAAGATATCGTGCGTCTGCCAGTCAAAACGCTGGCCGCCAATGATCGAATAGCCCTGCCCGCCTGCAACATTATAGATGACGTTGCCGGTATGCCGATGCGCCTTGCCGCGAAAACCCCCTGGGAGCCGCTGCATATGAGCGCCCATGGTCTGAAGGGCCCAGCCGCCAGTCAGCGGGTTCGCATAGCGCATCATATGGCCATCGAAAGGCGATCCTTCGGATACTTCTGCAAGGTTGCGCAGCGCGTCGCGCACGGCATCCCAGCGATAGACCATCACCGGCGAATAGGCCTTGTCCCACGCCGCAATGCCTTCGGGCCGCAGCCCCGCGCCGCCATAGCTTTGCGGCAGATCGTTGACCGGGAAGGCGGCGGCCTGTGCAGGCGCATCATAAACCGCATAGAAATTGGTCTCTAGACAGTTCATCAGCGGAATGTCGAGCCCGTCCTGCCAGATCGACACCTCACCTTCGGCATCGACCCCATGATCGTGCCAGCAGCCATTGGGGGTCAAAACATAATCATTGACGCCAAGAGTGATCGGATGGCCATCGACGACGGTATAGGCGCCCTTCCCTTCCATGATGAACCGGTGCGCCGAGGCGGTGTGCTTGTGCGCAGGGGTAATCTCTCCCGGTCGCATCGCCTGCATGCCGCTGAACAGCCAGCCGCACACCGCCGTATTCTCCCGCCCTGCATCGCTGTCGTTGAGGAGGGTGACGACGCGTCGTCCCGCTTCGTCGGGTTTGACCAGCTCGATCGCGCGCAGACACATGTCGCGCATATGGGCATAGCGCCACAACGTCGGGCGATAGCGCGTCTCGGGCTCCCACGGCTCGATGGCATTGGCCCGTTTCCAAAATGCGCCAGCATTGCGCTTCGCAAGCTCGCCATAGAATATTTCAAGCTCAGTTGTATCGGTGACGCGCGCTCGCCCGAGGACATTGTCACGGGGATCGACGATCGCCTTGGCTGTCATCACGGCGCCTCCTCACTGGAACCTGGAGATTGGACTTCATCGATAAAATATGCCGATGCGCGCGGCGTGCGGTCGACCGTCAGGTTGAAGATGTCGAAGCGATTATAGCCGCCGATGATGTCGTGCATCAGCTTGGGCCTGACACACTCGCCAAGGTCGATGTCGGCATAGACGATGCCTTCATCATCAATCAGTGCCTCGCCCATCACCTGGCCGTGCGGGTCGATAATGCCCGAAAAGGCGCTGTTGGGGCGCGAAAGCAGTTCGCGGTTGCCGGGTCGCCCCTCCGACATTGCCGCGATGATTTCCTCGCTCACCGCCGAACAGGCCGTGATGGTGAAGATCTTGCCCTCGAAACTGTGCGCGATCGCGCGGATGCGGATCGCCTCGGCCATGTCATAGGAAGCAGGTGCCACAGGAAGTGCGATGTAATTGGCGACATGCACGAGCTCGCCCTGCGACAACAGCGCAAAGCGTGCCAGCGTATTGGTGTTCTCGCCGCAGGCCAGCGTCCCGAGCCGGCCGACGGGCGTTTCGTAAACGCGGATCGAGCTGCCATCGCCGCCCGCCCAGCTCAGTTTCTCGGCCCAGGTGGGAACGAGCTTTCGGTGGCGTCCAAGCAGGCTGCCATCGGCGCCAATGACAAGGTTCGTATTGTAGATGGTGCCGACGCTGAAGGGATCGCGCTCGTTCACCCCGATCACCACCGTGCAATCATGATCGCGCGCCGCCGCGCACAGCGCCGCGACCTCGGGCCCTTCTGCGAGAACGGCGGAGCGGTAGAGGCGTTGGTGCCATTCGGCTCCCTCGATCGGCGTCATCAGCCAGTTCCAATAGGGATAGCCGGCGACGAACACCTCAGGAAAGGCGACAAGCCTCGCGCCGCGCCCGGCTGCCTCTGCGATCAGCGAGCAGGCCTTGTCGACTGTCGCGGCCGGATCGAGGAAAACCGGCGCCGCCTGCACGGCCGCCACTCTCGACTTGGGCAGAAAAGGCGTGGAGGGCTCGCTCATGTCACCGCCGCGCGCACTTGATATTCGCCCCTGGCCCAGGCCTTGGTCGCGCAGACCTTTTCGAGCCGCTCGACCGTCTCGACGATGTCGCGGTAGCGCAGGTACAGCGGCGTCAGCCCGAAGCGCAGCACGTCGGGCGCGCGAAAGTCCGCAATGACGTCGCACGCCTTGAGCGCCTGGACGATCTGGTAGCCCTTGGGGTGGGCATAGGCGACCTGACTGCCGCGCAGCGCCGGTTCGCGCTCGCTTACCAGCGTAAAGCCGTAGCGAGCGCAGAGCGGTTCCATGCGCTCCATAAAGAGGTCCCCGAGCGCCAGGGACTTTCGGCGCAGCTCAGCCATATCGGCCTCAAGCATCAGCTCGACCCCCGCCTCGAGCGCAGC
Source organism: Sphingopyxis flava (assembly GCF_900168005.1). Classification (GTDB taxonomy): domain Bacteria; phylum Pseudomonadota; class Alphaproteobacteria; order Sphingomonadales; family Sphingomonadaceae; genus Sphingopyxis; species Sphingopyxis flava. Next base: position 15,394 of record NZ_FUYP01000028.1, on the reverse strand, counting down.
GAGCCCCAGCACCGGCGGCGTGCCGCAGAGGAATCGCTCTATGCCGCGCGCGGGCTCGTAAACCTCCTCGAAGGCAAACGGCCGTGCATGGCCGAACCAGCCCGAAAGCACGGGTGTCGCCGTCTGATGCCTCGCCGCGGCAAACAAATAGGCGGGTGCGCCGGGTCCGCCATTAAGAAACTTGTAGCCGCAGCCGATTGCGAAATCGGCGTGGGCGCCATTGAGATCGACAGGGATCGCCCCGGCGCTGTGGCTTAAATCCCAGATGACGAGCGCGCCGGCAGCGTGGGCCTTACGCGTCACGTCTGCCATGTCGCGGATGCGTCCCGACTTGTAGTGAACCTGGGTGAGGAGCAGCGCCGCCACATCATGATCGAGCGCCTCGAGCACGGCGTCGGGCTCGGCCGCCACTGCCCTCACGCGTCCGCCCAAAAAGGCCTCGACGCCTTGCATCATATAAAGGTCGGTGGGAAAATTGCCTGCCTCGGAGAGCAGCTTGCTACGCCCTGGCCGCAGCGACAGCGCCGCGGTCAGCGCCTTGAAGATATTCACCGACGTCGAGTCGGTCGCGATGATCTCGCCTCGCGCCGCTCCGAGCAGGCGGGCGATCTTGTCGCCGATCCGCTGCGGCGCCCTCGACCAGTCCGCGCCGAGCCACGACATGATCAGACCCTCCCCCCATTCCTCTGTCACGACGCGGGCGAGCCGGCGCGCGGTCGACCTGGGCAGGGCGCCGAGCGAATTACCGTCGAGATAGATGAGCCCGTCGCGCAGATGAAAGCGGTCGCGAAATCCGGCGAGCGGATCGGCCGCATCAAGCTTTGCAACGTCGGCCAGAAGGGCATCGGTCATGCAGCGTCTTTCAGAACTGCACGCACCGGGCTCGCGTCAGCGCCCACGATGCGGAGCGGCAACGCGATGAGCTCGTAACGTCCGGGGGGCACGTCATCGAGAACAAGGCCCTCCAATATGCGCATGTCGGCCGCCTTGACCGCGCGATGCGCGTCGAGCGTCTTCGACTGTTCAGGATCGAGCGAGGCGGCATCGGTGCCAATCAATCGCACTCCCAATGCCCCCAGCCGCGTGATCACCTCGCTGGCGACCGCGGTGAAATCGCTATCCCACGCCTCGTGGGGGAAATGCTCGTAGGTGCGCAGCAACACGCGGGTTGCGCCGTGAAGCGCGTCCCAGTCGACATCGCCGACCTCGACCCGGCCTTGTGCGTGACGCACGTCGAGAAGCACGCACGGACCGATATAGGGTTCAAGGTCGCACTCGGCCGACGACGCGCCGTCATTGGCATAGTGGAACGGCGCATCGCCATGTGTTCCGGCGTGGAGCGGCGTCGAGATCGCGCCCACATTGACCGGACAGCCCTCGCCGATCACCGCATGGCGCGTGATCGCAAAGGGCGGCTCGCCAGGCCACACGGGCAGGTCAGGGTGAAGCGGCTGCGAAATGTCCCACAGCCTGCTCATGCGGGACATTCCGTCGCATAGTCTCCGCCTTCGCGCGGCGCGATCAGCTCGGTGCGCATCGACCAGAGTTCGGGAAAGAAGCTGAGGCTGAGCGCTTTGACCAGATAATTGACTCCCGACGAGCCGCCCGTGCCGGGTTTGTGACCGATGACCCTTGCCACGGTCTTCATGTGCTTGAAGCGCCATTCCTGGAAATAATATTCGAGCGCAGTGATCTTCTCCGCGAACGTGTAGAGATCCCAATAGCGCTCGACGTCGGTATAAATCGCGCGCCACGCCTTCTCCACCGCCTCCGAAGGTTCATAAGGCTGCGTCCAGTCGCGCTCCAGATGGCTCGGGGGAATAGCAAAGCCGCGCCGCGCGAGCAGCCGGAGAAGCTCATCATAGAGCGAGGGCGCTTCGAGGGCCGCGCGCAGCCGCTCCATCGCACCTGCGTCATCCTTGTGCACGACCATCATCTCGCCGCGCTTGTTGCCGAGGCGATATTCAAGCTCGCGATATTGCCGCGACTGGAACCCCGAGGCGCGGCGCAGGAAGCCGCGAAAAGTAAGGAAGTCATGCGGGGTCAGCGTCGCGAGCACTTCCCAGCTGTGGATCATGTGGCGCTGGATCGTTGCGATGCGGTCGAGCCCCTTGCCTGCCCGCGGCAGTTCGTCGGCGCGGATCGCGTCCGCGACCAGCTGGACCTCGTGGAGCACCAGCTTGATCCACAGCTCCATCGTCTGATGCATGATAATGAAGAGCATTTCATCAGGCTTGTCCGACACGGGCACCTGCGCCGAGAGAAGTTGCTCGGTTTGAATGTGACGCGCGTAGGTGAGACCATTGTCCCACTCGATGGTCTCGCCATCGATCTCGGTCTCGAAGACGTCGGTATGGCCGTCCTTTGTCTGCCTGATCATCGCCGCGGCTTCCGTTTCATGAAGGCCGGTCCCCGCCGGACCGGCTGGAGAGGACCATCATAGACCCGGTCACCGCGAAAGCCATCTTCGGGCTGAAGCGCGGGTTCGCCCGAGATATTTCTGTAAATGCCCGCGAAATCCGCCTCCTCGGTTGCGCGGAGCAAGTGAACGAACCCTTCGACCACGAAATAGATGTGCTGGAATCGGTCGAAATGATATTGGGTCCGCATCACGCGCTCGATATCGAGCCAGACGCGGCGCGGCGCGGGCGAGGTCAGCGCGGCCACGCACTCGGCATAACTTGACAAGAGCCCGCCTCCGAACGCGCGCAGCTCGCCCTCTTCAACCACCAGCCCGAACTCGGTCGTATAAAGCCAGAGCCGCCCGAGAAAATCGGCAGCGCCCAGCTTTTCTGCGCGCAGTCCCGCCTCGCCATAGGCGACGAGAAACTGCGAAAACGCAGGATTGATGAGCATGGGGACATGGCCGAATATGTCGTGGAACATATCGGGCTCTTCGCTATAGCCGATCCGCTCGGGAGGCCTGAGGAAATTGGCGGCAGGAAAGCGCCGGTTCGCAAGATGCTCGAAAAATGGCCGGTTCGGGATCCAGCCGGGCACCGCGACGACCTCCCATCCGGTTGCAGGCCCAAGACGGCGGTTGAGGTCGGCAAAATCGGGTATTCCCCGCGCGATGTGCCCAAGCAGCTTTAAACCCTTCAGGAAATCACGGCACGCGTAGCGCGCGAGCGCGGCGCTTTGCTGATGAAAAAGCGTCCGCCACGTTTCATGCTGCTTGAATGTGAAGGACGCCCAGTCCTGGTCGATCGTCCAGTCGGCAGCCGCCCCTTCGGGCGGCGCATCATAGATGTGGCTTGCCGGCACCTCTCTCTCCCAACAGCAAAACGATAGGGCAGGCTGCGAAAAACATTGTCCGCAATTGAAGGCCCCTCGAGGCGCGACAGCGTTAATCGTTCTTCAAATGGAGATGCATTGAAGCTATTGTTCTTCGCAGATGCGGCATTCGACCAGAAATGAAGGCGCCATCGAGGGTACGGCAGAACAGACTGGTGGCAAGGAAATGGACAGGCTGGACTGGAAAATCATTGCCGCGCTCGAAGAAGACGGGCGAGCATCCTTCGCCGACCTTGGCGAAAAGGTGGGTCTCTCCAAATCCCCCTGCTGGTCGCGGGTACGCAATCTTGAGAAGCTGGGGGTTATTGCCGGCTATGCCGCGTCGCTCGACCCTTTCGCGCTCGGGCTCGAAGTCCAAAGCTTCGTCGAGGTGCGGATAAATCTCGATGCACATCTTGAGTTCGAGACCGCAGTCCTCGCGCATCCTGCGGTCGTCGAGTGCCACACAACAGCGGGCGACAGCGACTATATGCTCAAGGTTTATGCGCGATCCGTGCACCATCTTGATGAACTGCTGCGGCACGATCTTTCGAAGCTTCCGGGCGTTCACCGTCTGGCGTCGGTCGTATGTCTCAAATCTATCAAGCGGCAAGGCCCCCTCGCCGAATGGGCGCAGACGAGCGCGCAGCTCACGCGCTAGAGGCGCACCGCCATTTGCATATGTGCCTGTATCCCCCGCGATAACGAAAAAAAGTTGGCGATCAGGACAGAAGTCCAAGCGGAGCCGCGCGGTCGCCGTCGGTGGGAAAGCCTGCAAAGACCGGCACATCCGCGGTCTCAAACAGCGGCGCGACACGGTCGACCCCGGCACCGGCCTCGCCGAAATGGAGATAATTGGGATTGAAGGCAGCAATTGTGCTGAGCCCGGCAAAATCGGGAACGCGCAAGCGCAATCGGCCAAGTTCAACCCCGCATCGCCGCCGAAGCTCCTGTACGGTGCGGTTAACATGTACCTGAGTGAGCCCGGTTGCTTCGGCAATCTGCCATTGGGTAAGAAAGAAATCGCACTCGCCATCATCGGGATTGGGCGCTCCACGCTGACGCACGTAGATCTCGCAGAGCAGATGCGCGACCCGCTCCAGCGCATGTCGCTGCCCGAGGCTAATCATCCATTCGCGCTGCACAGCCGCCGCCACAAGTTCGCTCCAGCAGAATATCTGTGTGATATTGGGGCAGCGGCGCAGTAGCGCGCAGGCGTCGGGACGCGATATTTCCGCCACGCTCGCGGCGCGCACCGCCGCGAGCGAATGGTCGGAGCGCGCGACGGTAAATAAATCCAGATCGCAAAGCTGCCCTGGCATGTAGATGGCGAGAATCTGGCGGCGCCCATCGGGAAGCTCCTTATATTTCTGCACCCAGCCAGACAGGACGACATGAAGCACGCGGGGATGCTCCCCCTCACGCACCATATCTTCGCCTTTGCGATAATCGCAGGCGTTTCGCGCAAGACATGCCTCCCATAGCACCCGCTCGCCGGGCGTCATCAGCCTGTTGAGAATTTCACGAAACGGCATGGAGACGAACCTTTTCCCTGACCATCAGACTGAACCGCGAAGATCGGCAAGTCCTTGACCCATGTTAGGCCGCCCGCTCTTCTCATCGCGCGGCGGGACGGGGACCACGAGAGCGGCCCTGCAGGCCTTGCTGAGAGCGCCCGCGGCAGGGAGCCTGCTTCACCGGGCTGCGCCTGAGCCCCCTGCCGGGACCTTTATTTCACGAAGCATCTTCAGGTGTCCGTCGACAACGGGCGCGGTGGAACTTGCAAAGTCGCGAAGCGCTCCCTGGGTCCCTGTCTGGGCAAAGCCACGCAGCTCGGCCAATGCAGCCTCATGCGCCTTGCGTTGCTGATCAAGATAAAGACTATCGAAATTGTCGCCCGCCGCGCGCAGGGCCGCAAGATCGGCTCCCTGCTGCGACGTTGGATTGACGGCAAGCGTCAATCCCTCGGCGGCGGCAGCGGTCTTCAGCTTTGCGCTCGATGCGGTGTGATCCGATATCATCTTGGCTGCAAAATCGCGGAGCTCTTTCGATTTCGCCTTGTCTTGCGCCACCTTGGCCGAATCGATTTCAAACTGGTCGCTCGCGGCCATTCGGTTGGCGAAGTTCTGCGGGTCGGTGGTCGCGGCGCCAGCCGTGCCGACGGGCGGGCTTACCTCGCCGGGCATCGTCCCGTCGGCGGCCTCCTTCGGCGTTGTGGCATCGGGGCTGTTACAGCCGGCGAGGAGAATGGCGGCGGCGAGCCCTGCCATGCGCGGATGGATCATGTTCGGTCTCCCTTGCTTGATAGGACACCGACGCCAAGGGAATGGAGAAGTTCCCGGACAGGAGATATTTAATGGTCCTGCGAACTTAATCCACTCATAGGGTGCACGCACTAGCGTGAAAGCGCTTGCCGGCGGAGCATCAAACCCCTGGTCGGGATCGGCAAAGAGCGCCGCATTGATCCAGGTTGTGAAATCTCAAATAAGTCAGGTCTGAGCCTGAGCGTCTCGGAACGCAGTGACCTCGATAGGGGTCGATGTGCTGAACGACACGCTTCAGAAAGATGCTTATGATCGACGAAAATGACGCTCACACCTTCCTGCCGGATCTTAAGGGCCGGTCGGCGATTGTCACCGGCGGCACGACCGGCATCGGCCGGGCGATCGCGGTGCTGCTAGCTAGTTATGGCGTCAAGGTTTTTATCTGCGGCCGGACCCCTGAGCACCTTGAAGACGCCCTGCAGCGCATTGCCGAAGTCGGCGAAGGCGATGGCATCGCTCTTGATCTTTCGATTCCGGATGATGTCGATCGGTTCTTCGAGGCGGCGACGGAGTTCCTGAAGGAGATCGACATCTCCGTTATCAATGCAGCGATCCCTGCCGACGCCCTCGCCGACGCGGGTGAAAGCGAGGCGCGCTATCAGATCGCGACCGATTTCACCGCATATCTCCTCTGCGCACAGGAAGCGGCCCGGCGGATGCACGCGGGTAGCGACATCATCCTCATCGGTTCGATGTCGGCGGTATCAACCCCGCCAGGAAGCTCGCTTTATGTTGCCGCGAAAGCGGGGATAGAGGGCTTCGTTCCTGCTTTTCGGAAAGAACTGGCAGAGCAGGATATCAAGGTGGGCCTCATCGAACCCGGCTTTACGGGCGCCGACTTTCAATATCCGGATTATCCTCCCGAAGCGCAGAAAAAGCTCATCGCAGAGGAACGAATGCTCCGCGCTGAAGATATTGCGGTCGCGGTCCATTATATGCTGAGCCAGCCCCGCCGCGCCGCCGTATCGCTGATGCGCGTGGAGCCCCGGCGAGAGCGTGAAGCCTGACGAGGCTGGAGCGGAAACAGCTTTGCCTCGCCCCGTCCGGCGCGCAGCGGGCTCCGGTTTCGACGGCGCCAGTCAGCGGCTTCCGCCCTGGGGAGCATCTGCCCCGACTTTTGGACCGTGATCCGTACGAAGCATTTTTCCCCCGCCGCCGCCCTGCGCATCGGAATCAAAGTCTTCAGGGTTACCGCCGCCCCCTGCACCGGCGCCGCTTCCGCTAACCGCGCCGCTCGCTTGGCTGCGTCGGCGGCCGCGATTGGAAGCGCCGGTCACGTCGCCCGCGTCGCGTGCATTCCTGGGATAGTCTTCCGGCCGGACCGTGCCGACATTCTCGCGGTCCTCGACCTTCTCGGGTGGCTGCGGACCATCGCCGCGCGTATCGGCATGCGGCGTGTCGGGTCGGGCATCACCCAATGGGCCGCGTGGAACTGTATCGGACATGAGTTGGCTCCTTCAGTCCCCTCGCCAGTCCAACGCGTGAGCCGGAGCGGTGTTGCACAGCCGCCTGCAACGAAAAGGCGGGTGACGGCGTTCCCCGGGCGAAAGGAGTTGCTGTGCGTCCAGACAGGCTTGCGCTCACACCCGATATTGCAAATGACCTGCCCGCGAACCAAGGGCTGGACATATTCGTCCGCAAGCTCTTGAGCCACAGCGCACTCGCGCCTGACGATCAGCAGGCGCTGCGGCTGCTACCATTCACCCCCCGGCGCCTTGACGCGGGCGATTATATTCTTCGCGAAGGCGAGCGCTCCGAGGTCTGCCCGCTGCTCCTTTCAGGCCTCGCCTATCGGCACAAGTTCGCCGCCGATGGGGGACGCCAGATCGTGGCGCTGAAGATGCCCGGCGATGCGCTCGACCTGCAGTCGCTGTTTCTGCGGGTTGCAGACCACAATCTCCAGGCGCTGACCGTCGCCGACATTGCCATCGTCCCCATCAAGGCTCTTGAACAACTGGTAAGGGCGCGAGGCACCATCGCCCGCGCGCTCCTCGTCGACATATTGATCGAGGCGTCGATCGGGCGCGAATGGCTTCTCAACATCGGCCGGCGCAACGCGCTCTCCCGCCTTGCGCACTTCCTGTGCGAGCTCGTCTATCGCCTGCACGTCACGACGGTCGAGCCGCCGGAGCGGGTCGACGTGCCGATCACCCAGGAACAGCTCGCCGACCTTCTCGGCCTGACGCCGGTCCATATCAATCGAACGCTGAGGTCGCTGGAGGATGCAGGCGGAATCATCCGGCAAGGCCGGAAGCTTGTCATCGGCGATGTCAACGTGCTGCGCGGCATCGCCAGCTATTCGGATATCTACCTCCACCGCGGACAGCAGACAGGCTGACGCGTCAGATCATCAGGCTCAGCAGATCGTCGATCCCGGTGACCGCAAACCCGATCGCGCTGTCCGAAATGCCGTAGGGAATGAACAGCTCGTGGCCGACGCGCATCGCCCCGCAAGTGTAGACCACATTGGGAACATAGCCCTCGCGATCGCTTTCCGCCGCGGAAAGGATCGGGCAGGCGGTACGCCCGATCACCTTTGACGGATCGTCCCGGTCAAGCAGCGCCGCGCCAAGACTGTATTTGCGCATCGCACCGACACCGTGGGTAAGCAATATCCAGCCTTCGTCGCACTCGATCGGGCTACCGCAATTGCCCATCTGGACAAATTCCCATGGAAAGGCGGGGCGCAGCAGCATCGTGCCCTCATCGTCCCATCTATTGAGCGTGTCCGAGGCAAGTAGCGTAACATTCTTGCCGTCTTGCCGCCCGACCATCAGATAGCGGCCTCCGATCTTTCTCGGGAACAGCGCCATGCCCTTGTTGCGCGCCGCCCGTCCCATGAGCGGTTCGAGGCAGAAGCGCGTGAAATCGCTCGTCCGCAGCATCTCTGAGCGAATCTCGCGCCCTGAATAGGCGGTGTAGGTTCCAATATATTCGCACCCGCCATCGTCATGGGTAAACTGGACGAGGCGCAGGTCCTCGAGCCCGTTGCGCTGCGCCTCGGTGACGGGAAACAGCACGCTGTTCGAGATCGCGCTGTCGGGCTGGCGATGCACCGTCACCGCGCCCTCAGGCCCCATATGATGGCGGTCGTCGACGACGCCCGCCATCGCCGGTCCCGACTGCGGCCAAAGCCGAAAGTCGCCCCCGGGCCCGATAATCCCCTCGCGAAAGGCAACCGAACTGATATGCCCTTCTCCGACCGCGCGTAGCGACATCACAAAGCGCTGCTGGTCAGGGTCGAGGCCGGTCTGGTCGGGATGCGGCACCACGCTGGGGTTCATCAGCGCTGCGGCGGCATAGCTGTATTCGTGGCAGAAATAGGCGCCGATCAGCCGCTTCTTGACGGGCGAGACCGATCCTGCAGCAAGTTCCACATCTTCGGCAATCTCGGCGAAGCGCTCATCGAATATTCGGCCGATCTGCCAGTGGCGTTCGGAAAAATCCTTCCAGATAAGGTCGAGCTCGGCCTCCGCCTGATCATCGTCAAGCTTTAAAATGTCCTGGACGAGTTGCGCCGCGCGCGAGGGCTCGGACACGCTCGCCTGCCAGGCGAGGTGAAACGGACGCAAGACGACGCGCGCGGGGTCCGCGTGCAGCTTTTCCCGAAGAATGCGCAGCGGCGTATGATCAGGTCTGCATATCAGCATGAACGAAGCCGACGTCCTTCCTGGCCCCCCTCGGCCAGATTAGGGCGTCCATCGCCTGATAAGCAAGGTGAAATGCCAGAGTGGATTCAGCGCCCACATTCCGATTGATGCCCCGAGGCGTCAGCCCGTCATGGCAGCGACCGGTCTCCGTGCTTGCCAGCGCTTCGCCGCGGTCATTGGCACCGAAAAACCAGTACCAGGCCGCCTCGGCATAGCGCCGCCAGCGCTCGTCGTGCCTTGCGGCAAGGGCAGCGCCGCAGGCAGCAATCGTTGCCCAGGCCTCAAGCGGCTGCTGATCGAAGGGCAGCAGGTCGTGGGACCGGCCAAAGCCCTCCGACCCCACGGGCCGAAAGCAGCCCGTCGCAGCTGTCTGCTGCTCGCACAGCCAACCTAGTGTTTTAAGCCCGGCCTCCTTCCAGGCAGCAACCTTGAGAAGAGTGCCAGCGCGCAGCAGCGCCTCGGACAAGCGTGCATTGTCATAGGCCAGCGTCGGCTCGAACCAATCCCAATCGTCTCGCGCCGAATGACTGCGAAGCTTTTCCAGATAGGCAGCGCCGCATCCCAATATTTCACTTGCCGCCGCATCCGACGGGAAACGGCCAAGAACTTCGGCTGCCCCGAGCATTGCGAAGGCAACCGCGCGCGGGCTACGCACCTCGGCGACAGCGCAGGCCGAGCGGTCGAACCAGTCGCGCGCCCATCCGGCAAGCTCGTTCGAGCGCGCGCGCGCGGCACAATGGCCGAGCGCCCAAATGGCGCGTCCATTGCTGTCGTCGGAGCCGCGATCTTCGAGCCAGCGGCGATCGTAGGACATGAAATTTCTGAAAGCCCCTTCATCCGGATTCCAAGCGTGCTGGATGAAGGCGGCAAAGCATATCGCCCGGCTTTCCCATTCAGACGCGATCTGGCCGCCAAGGCTGTTCACGAGAATGAGCGCCCGGGCAACGTCGTCGATGCAATAGCCGTGATCACGATCGGGCACCACACCGCGCCCGTGCTGCAGGATACCGACATCGTCGCACATGTCCGCAACCCCCGAGAGCGAAGGGGCCGTGCGCCGGGTCGCGGAGATACGGGGCGGCTCCATAATCGCCATGTCAAGAAGCGCGGCGCACTGGTCGACGATCTGGGGCCAGGCAGTGCGCCTTCCGCGCTCATAGGCACGGCGCTGCAGCGCGCGGCGTTTGTCGGCCGATTCGAGGAGCCCGAGGACCGCATCGGCGATAGCCATACTGTCGCCTTGCGGCACCAGGAGACCGACGTCGTTTGAAAGCAATTCGCGGGCGTGAACGAAGGGGGTCGATATGACCGCGCGGCCAAGCGCGACGGCATAAGAGAGGGTGCCCGAGGTCACCTGGGCGAGGTTGGGATAGGGGGCAAGATAGATGTCGCAAAGCTCGATCTGGTCGAGAAGCTCTTCGGTCTCCAAAAAGCGGTTGTCCCACCCGATGTTGGCGCCGACCCCGAGATCCTCGGCAAGCGCCTGAAGGCTTTCCCGATAGGCCTCCCCCTCGGCTGCGATCAGATTGGGGTGGGTCGCGCCGACGATGCGATACAAAATGTCGGGATGCCGCTCGGCAATCGCGGGCAAGGCGCGGATCGCAGTTTCAAGCCCCTTTCCCGGCCCGAGCAATCCGAAGGTCGAGAGTATGGGCCGGTCGCCGATGCCGAGCTCGGTTCGAAGCGGGGACTTCTCGCAAAAGGGTCGGACCGGGGTCCCATGTTCGATGAGGGTGACCGCGTCCGCGGACGCGCCATAAGTCTCGATCAGGACCTGGCGGCCATAATCGCTCATCACCATCAGCCGCGAGGCCCGCGCGACGAGCCCATCCATGATTCGCCGCTGCTCCGCGCTTGGGGAGGCGAGCACGGTATGAAAAGTGACGATGAGCGGCGCTGCGATACGCTCGACGAGATCGAGCAGCATCGCGCCCGCAATTCCGCCGAATATTCCGAATTCATGCTGAATCCAGACGGCATCGACGCCGCTTCGATTAATCGCGTGCGCCGCGGCGCGGTAGGAGGCGGGATCCTCGGCCTCGATGACGCAGGCGACATCGGTATCGCGCGGATCCGCGGGATGGGCGCGCAGTGCATAGACATCGATTCCGATGTCAGGATGCTCGCACGTGAGATGATCGAAGATGTCAGCGGTATAGGTCGCAATTCCGCAGCGCCGGGGCCGGAAACAACCGACAAGGGCAATCCGGCGCGTGAGGGGGGGCGATGACGAGAAGGAAGAAAGCGTCGGGCCGACTTCCGCGTCGGCATAGTGCGGGAAAAACCTGTCTTCGACGTCATATTTCATAACGGGCCTTCCAGTTCCAGTACCAACTCAGCCTTCGAAATACGCGGCAGAAGGTCCCGGAGTTGCGCCGAAATCGCCCGCCAAACATCCGAATCCCTCCTTTTCTAACCCATGTTGCGAAAAGCGAAAAATCCTCCGCGATGGCTGGCATGATTTGGAACCGTATGACGCCGGTCGGCGTCGATGAAATATTCATCCGATAAGGAGCGCCATCGCATGCCGACGACGATTGATATCGATGCCACGCACATTCTCGCCGCTGATCATCGCAAGGTGGAGGGCTTGTTCGAAGACTTCGAACGCGCATCGAGCGCGAGCCGCAAGGCGAGCCTTGCCCGTGAAATCTGCACCGAACTGAAGATTCATGCACAGGTCGAGGAAGAGATTTTCTATCCCGCGCTGCGCGGCAAGATTGAGGACGATCTCTACTATGAGGCCTTTGTCGAGCATGACGGGGCGAAAACCCTGATCAATGCGATTGAAGCCAGTACGCCCGATGATGAGTTCTTCGACGCGCGCATCACCGTCCTCAAGGAGGAGATCGCGCACCATGTCCGCGAGGAAGAGAAACGCCACGACAACATGTTCCAGCAGGCGCGCGCATCCGGCGCCGATCTGGAGGCGCTCGGCGAGCGGATCCTCGCGCGCAAGGAAGAGCTGATGGCGATGGCCAAAGACGGCGGGCTGCCCCCTGCACAAACCGTTACGATGTAGCGACGTCAGCTTCTCACGTTCAAAGGGCGCAATTTACCCTGCGCTCTGGCCGTATTACGTCCGCGGCAAGCGCGTGCCGATCCATGATAAAGGCCGGCATATCCATCGCCGAACCTCTCCTTGCGAGGGGAGCTGCGCTCAGCCGAATGTTACGGGGCAATGTCGGCGCCGTCTTCGCGATCGACGCCTTCAAAGCGTCGGTCATATCTTGCGAGCAATTTTCTTGCAGCATGGCTCGCCCCGTTTCCGGTCAGCGCTAACGGTTCCTCGCGCTGTCATTGGCCGCATCGATCATCATCCCTAATGCCGCGGCGACCGCGCTATCGAGCACCCGCCGCCGTCCAAGCTCTCCAAAATGACATTCGCGCTGAACGAGTCGTCCCGCGCGATCCGCTGAGGCCAAATGGACAAGTCCCACCTCTTCGTCGCCTTGGCGGGGGCCGCAAAAGCCGGTGATGGCAATCGCCACATCGGCACGGCTATTCTTAAGTGCCCCTTCCGCCATCGCCGCTGCAACGTCCGAATTAACGGCCTCGCATCGCTCCACATCATCACGACCGACGCCGAGCAATTCGCATTTGGCATCCGCGGAATACACGACGAATCCCCGCTCAAGATGGGGGCCCAGCACCGCGTCGCCCGCGAGGACGGCTGCGAGCTGACCGCCGGTGCAGCTCTCTGCGGTCGCGAAGGAGAGTTTGCACTCCGCAAGAAGACGCGCAAGCTCGGCGGCCCGATAATCAATATCTTCGGCGGGTGTGGTTGTGGCAGTGCGCCTGCCCTGCCCTTCGCCATGCTGCGTGATTTGGTTCATTGCGACGAAACGGCACGCGACAGCGAAGGTTGCGATCGCTCCTTCTTGAGGGAGCGAAGTTGCGGCATCGGCGTTAGCGGATCGGACGATTGCCGGGTCTCCGCATCGCCCGCAAATCGATGGAGGACAGCATGAATCGCATATTCACCCGGATCGCCTCGAGATGTGCCCGGCTGATGGGTGAGCCTGCGACCTTCATCGTCGCGGTCGCCTTCATCATCGTCTGGGCAGCGAGCGGCCCGATTCTGCAATTCTCAGATACGTGGCAGCTTATCGTAAACACGGCGACGACCGTACTTACCTTTCTCGCGGTATTTCTGATTCAGAACAGCCAGAACCGCGACGGCGCGGCGATGCAGGCCAAGCTCGACGAGATTCTGCGCGCATTGGATACGGCACGCGTCGAATTCGTCGGGATCGAGCATCTGACCGACGTCGAGATCGAAAAGATTCGCGATGCGCTCGAAGCCGACATCGCGGGCAAGGAACGCGGTGACGGCCACCGCAGCGTCGAACGCCTGCTCAAACGGCTTTAAGGTTGGCCGCCGGAACTGGACGTCGCCACGTTGCTGTAACCGCTGGTCTTGGGGCTGCGACGAGGGGGATTGTTTTCCTGTTATTTGCCCAGCACACCGAGAGGCGCTCCCCTAAAGATAGAGGGGGGTGATGCTGCTAAAGCTTGGACGGCAGGAGGGATGGCGCGAAAGCGCTTCATCCAACCTTTACTCGGGGCCGCCCAACGCCGCGAGATGCTCGCGGCAAATCGTCTCGACGAGGCGCTCGAGCACGGCGACGCGCTCGCCGATCCAGCTCAGTTCCTCGGCGCTGATCTTGAATTGAGGCGAATATCTCGCCTGGACATATGCGAGGCGCAGCAGCTCGAAGCAGCGGCGGCTGAACTTGTTGTCGCGCGGCCAGGCTTCGATGAGCGCGGGGGCGATCTGCTCGCACTGCGAGCGGAGGAAATTGAGCCGGTGCGACTTGGGACTGTGAAGCGAGAGCGACAAGAGCAAGCAATGATAATAGCGCTCAACCGCTTGGTGATAATTGAACGCCGCGACTTTAGCGCCGCCGCGTTCGCGGTGGAATTCAGCTCCTGCGCGAAACTCGCCTGCAGTGGCAAACCACTCCTCGAAATACTTCTCCGCCTCGACCCGCGCTTCCTCAGGCGGCAGGTTGCGCGGCTGCACGAACTCGAACCCTTCGGCCTCGTAGAGCGCGATCCCCTGCTCGACGATATCGACGAAGAATGGCCGCCCGCGCTCGAGCTGCGCGTTCACGTCCTTCAGCGAATGGACGATGAAGCTCACCGGCGCGGTCAGCGTCTTCGCGATCGTGAACGCGCGCATCAGGCGGTCCTCGGCCGCTGACCAATGCTCGAACTCGGTGAGCCGGTCATAATTGACCACGACGAGGATGTCATAGTCGGAGTGATATCCGCCGATCGGATCATCGACCCAGTCGCCGCGGCCATAGCTGCCGTAGAGCAGAATTTTAAGAATGCGGCCCTTCCGGTTCCAGTCGGCATTGCCGCGCGCATGCGCGGCGGCAAACTCCTCGAACAGGATGCGCACCACCTCGGCAAGCTCGCGCTGCTTGGCTGGCGGGAGATGATCAAGGCCGGTTAGCATGAGGCCACCCTGAAAGGCGCCGGGCCGGATGGCAAGCCCATCCGGCCCGCTTGGGATCAAAGCCATGGCTAGACGAGCCAGGGCAGCCGCGCATGGACCAGATGCCGAGCGCGCGCGCAAAATCTTCGGTGACCTCCTCGACGGTAATGCCATGCCGCCTGGCGAGTTCGTCATAGGGGGTCTTGTCGAAGCGGATCGCGAGCAGAATATCGCCTAGCCGCTCGTTCATCCAGGCACGCGCATGCCCCATCCGGCCTTCGGCATCCGCAGTGACGGTCGAGAGATTGCGGCGCTTCATTGCTCGCCTCTCGCAAAAGTCATGAGATAGTCGCTCGCCTTGCTCGCCTGACTAGCGGCGCGGAAGATCGCCTTCTCGTCGTTCCGCAGCACCGAGAGCCATGATCCGATATAGTCCGCATGCCGAACGGTCGGGGCGATTCCGAGCGACGCGCAAGTGAAAGCACTGGCCATCTCGGCGACAAGCTCCTCCTTCGCATACGCCTCTGAGCCAAACCCACCCTTCTGATCGCGGTCGAGGCGGCTGCCGTGGCCTGTCCAGTGCCCTTTATGCCGATATCGGCATAAGGTTCATAATGCCGTAACCCGGATTATGCCGCATGGCATCGTAGGATCTCGTGTTTCCGCGATTTGGTGACGTGCCGCTTCGGCATATTCCTGGT
>NZ_FUYP01000014.1 GCF_900168005.1 Sphingopyxis flava | reverse complement strand
CCTCAAGGTCCGCCGAAAACTCGCCAATCTCAACCCAGACTACCTCCAAAAACTCCTCACCAAAGACACCGCGTTAACCTGAAGCGATTCCCCTGGCGAAGTCGTGCAGCGCAGTTGCCAAGCGCTTCATCTGGGGTTAATCCTGTGCGCCTGGCGGACGGGACCGGCCGCCATGGCATTCGAAAGGAATTTACATGCGCAAGTTCATCATCGCGTCGATGGCCGCCGCGGCCTTCAGCCTCGCTGCCTGCTCGGAAAAGGCGCAGGAGGAAACGTCGGAAGCGGGCGCCGCGGTTGCGGACGACGCTGCCGCCGCCGGTGATGCCGTTGCCGAAGGCGCAGCTGACGCTGCCGACGCGACCGCCGCGGCTGCGAGCGACGCCGGCAACGCCATCGAAGGCACGGTGAACGCTGCTGGTGATGCTGCTGCTGCTGCCGGCGACAAGGTCGCCGAAGAGACGGCGAAGGCGGAAGCCAACGACAAGCAGTAATCGGGACCCGTGCGCTGCGGCGCGTGATCCGAAAATGGGGCTCCATTCCGCATGGAATGGGGCCCTTTTTCTTGGGAGGCAGACAATGGCTTGGAGGACGGCGCGGACATTTCTGCTAGCCCTCTTGCTCATATCGGCATCGGCATGCAGCCGCACCGAGAATGAACCCGGCCCCGGCGGTGTAACGGTCAGCGAGGCGAAGGCGCTCGACCAGGCGGCTGAAATGCTCGAAAGCCGCGATCCCCCGCCGCTCGCGGGGCACGACCAGGCCGCCGGAGAATCCGCGCGATGAGCGAGGCCGTCACGATCGTCTTCGCGCTGTTTCCTGGCATCACCCAGCTCGATTTTACCGCGCCCGCGCAGGCGCTCAGCCGGATGCCGGGCGCCCGGCTCGCTGGCGCAGCGGCCAAGCTCGATCCGATCGCGACCGATAGTGGCTTTGCGATTCTCCCGACGCATGACTTCGGCGATGCGCCGCAAGCGGACATTCTGTGCGTCCCGGGAGGTCACGGTGTGGCAGATGCGATCGCCGACCCTGCCACGATAGAATTCCTCATCCGGCAGGCCGCGGGCGCTGCATGGATTACAAGCGTGTGCACCGGCGCTTTCCTCCTCGGCCGCGCCGGGCTGCTCGGCGGCAAGCGCGCGACGACGCACTGGGCCTATACCCAGCTCTTGCCCCTTGTCGGCGCAGAGCCCGCCCCGGGGCGCATCGTCGAGGACGGCAATATCGTGACCGCGGGCGGCGTAACCTCGGGACTCGATTTCGCCCTCACCCTGATCGCCAGGCTTCGCGGCGAGGCGGCGGCGCAGGCGATCCAGCTCGCCATCGAATATGACCCCGCCCCGCCCTTTGCTGGCGGCCACCCCGATCGCGCGCCGGCCGCGGTCACCGACGGATTGAAAGCGCGCGTCTATGACGCCGCGGCCGCCCGGATGGAGGCAGCGTTGCGGGGTTGAGGGTGACGCCGCCCCCCAAAGCGCGCTATCAGCCTCAACATGCGGGAAAAGGAACTGCGTTTCGCCCTGATATGCTATGGCGGCATCAGCCTTGCCGTATATATGCACGGCATCACCAAGGAAGTATGGCGGCTCGCCGCAGCCTCGCGCGCCTTTCATGATGGCGAGACAGCCGAGGGATCGGGACGCGTCTATCGCGACCTTCTTGCGGACATTCTTGCAGGCAGCAATATCCGCCTGCGCGTTCTCGCAGACATTGTCGCAGGCGCGAGTGCGGGCGGCATCAACGGCGTTTTCCTCGCACGCGCGCTCGCCACCGGGCAGTCGCTCGACCCCCTCACCGAATTATGGCTGACCGACGCCGACGTTGACCGGCTGCTCGACCCCGATGCACGGCCACTTTCGGCAGCGACGAAATTCTGGGCGGTGCCAATCGCCGGATGGGCGATGAAGCGGCGCGGCAACGTCATCGACCGCACCGTCGGCGGCGCGGCGCAAGAGGAAGTGCGCGCCAAACTGTCGCGCTTCGTGCGCGCCCGCTGGTTCGAGCCGCCCTTCGGCGGCGAGACGTTCTCCAACCTGATCCTCGATGCCTTCGACGCGATGGATGGCGGACCGCGCGGGCCCGCACTGGTCCCGGCGGGGCAGCCGGTGGACCTTTTTGTATCGGTGACCGACTTTGCCGGGCACAGCATGCCGCTAGCGCTCAACAGCCCGACGCGCGTGACCGAGCAGGAACACCGGCTCGTCATCCATTTCCGGCACGACGGCCGCGCGGGCAAGCGCCTTGACGACGTCGCCGGCCTCGCCGCGGCAGCGCGCGCGACGGCGAGTTTCCCCGGCGCCTTCCCGCCCTTTACGCTGCGCGAGATCGACGCCGTTCTTGAAAAGCGGGGCATCGCCTGGCCCGACCGCGCTGATTTCATCCGCGTCCAGCTCCCGCAAAGCGATGAAGCCGATCCCGCCGACCGGGTGCTGATCGACGGATCAGTGCTCGCGAACGCACCCTTCCGGCCGGCCATCGCGGCGCTGAAGCAGCGGCCTGCGCGGCGCGAGATTGACCGGCGCTTCGTCTATATCGATCCCAAACCCGATTATCGCTCGATCAGTTTCAACCGCCACGGCGACGCGGTCGAAGGCGAGGAGAAGAAGCTGCCGGGCTTTCTGACAACCATCCTCGGCGCGCTGTCCGAAATTCCTCGCGAGCAGCCGATCCGCGACAATGTCGAGGCGATTGAGGCGATGTCGCGGCGCATCCGCCGCATGCAGCATATTGTCGACGCGATGAAGGTGGAGGTCGAGGAACAGGTCGCAGCACTCTTCGGCACCACCTTCTTTTTAGGAACACCGACCCCGGCGCGGCTCGACAAGTGGCGCACCAGGGCGCAGACCGAAGCGGCGTCGCGCGCGGGCTTTGCCTATGCGCCCTACGGACATCTCAAGCTGTCGGCGATCGTCGAGGAGTTGGCGCGCGTGATCGACCGACTGGCCCCGGCCGAGGGCGCCGTGCACCGCGCCAACCGCCGCCAGGCCTTGTGGGACGAGGTGCGCGCGCGCGGGCTCGACCGGATTTCGGGCAAGAAGGGCGCGGGGGCAAGCCGGGACGCGATCGACTTCTTTCGCAACCACGACATTGGCTTCCGCATCCGCCGCCTGCGCTTTCTGGCGCGCGAGCTCGACACCGCGGTCGAAGCGAAGCGCGACGAGCGCGACCCCGCGTGCGAAGCCATGCGTGAGGCGATCTTTGCCGCGCTCGGCTTCTATCTGGAGCGCGAGGGTGACAGCTGGCTTGGCGACCTGGACATCCCCGCCGATGCGGGGCTCGGCGCATGGATCGACGCGATTGCCGACCGGCGAGACCTCGTCGCGGTCGATGGCGAGGCCGATGTGCTTCTTGCCAAAGCGCTGGGCGCGCTCCCCAAGGACGACCGACGGACGATGCTGCTCGCCTATCTTGGATACCCGTTCTACGACATCGCGACGCTGCCGCTGCTGCAGGGCGAGGGGTTCGATGAATTCGACCCGATCAAGGTCGACCGCATTTCCCCTTCCGATGCGACCGCGATCCGTACCGGCGGCGCCGCCGCGATGCTCAAGGGGATCGAGTTCAACAGCTTCGGCGCCTTCTTCAGCCGGGCCTACCGGGAGAACGACTATCTATGGGGCCGGCTCCACGGCGCCGACCGGCTGATCGACATCGTGGCCTCGAGCGTTACCGGCGACGGGGCGCTGAGCGGCGAGGCGCTCGCGAACCTCAAGCGGCAGGCTTTCCATGCGATCCTCGACGAAGAGGAAAAGCGGCTGCCGCAGGTCGAGGCGCTGATCGCCAAGCTCAGGGAAGAGATCGGCCCTGTTCCCCCATTGCGGGAAGAGCAAGGGGCGACTGGGTGACGTGCGCGACGGCTTAATCCGTCAGATCTTCCCACATTTCCTTGATGCGGCCGAAAAAGCCCTGGCTCGCCGGGCATTCCTCGCCCGTCTCGGTTTCGCGGAATGCCTGGAGCAGTTCCTTCTGCTTGGCACTGAGCTTGGTCGGCGTCTCGACATCGATCTGGACCACAAGGTCGCCGTGGCCGCGGCCATTGAGCACGGGCATGCCCGCCCCGCGCTGGCGTAGCTGCTTGCCCGACTGGATGCCTGCGGGGATGCGGATGTCGTGCCGGCTGCCGTCGAGCCCAGGAATGCTGATCTCGCCGCCGAGCGCTGCGGTCGTGAAGCTGATCGGGGCGCGCGTGAACAGCGTCGTTCCTTCGCGCTCGAAAACCCGGTGCCGCGCCATGTGAAGAAAGATGTAGAGGTCCCCGGGAGCTGCGCCGCGCGCACCGCTTTCCCCCTCGCCCGACAGGCGAATGCGCGTCCCCTCGTCCACGCCGGCCGGAATGTTGACGGTCAGCGTCTTGCGCCGATCGACGCGGCCTTCGCCATGACAGCTGGTGCAGGGGTCCGCGATGACCTCGCCCGCTCCCTGACAGGCGGGACAAGTGCGCTCGACCATGAAGAAACCCTGCTGGGCCCTCACCTTGCCGTGACCGCCGCAGGTTCCGCAGCGATGGGTGGACGTACCCGGCTTGGCGCCGGAGCCGTCGCAGGCGTCGCAGCGCGCAGCAACGTCGACCTGGATTTCGCGGGTGCAGCCGGTGAAGGCGTCCTCGAGCCGGATTTCCATGTCGTAGCGCAGGTCAGCACCGCGCGCGGGACCACGCTGCTGCTGGCGGCCGCCGAACGCCGATCCGAAGATCGATTCAAAAATGTCGCCAATGTCACCGAAATCGGCCCCACCGCCAAAGCCGTTCGCGCCGCCCTGGACACCCGCCTTGCCGAAACGGTCATAGGCCGCCCGCTTTTGCGGGTCTTTCAGGCAGTCATAGGCTTCGTTGATGGCCTTGAAGCGCGCCTCGCTATCGCTGCACCCGGGGTTCTTGTCCGGGTGATATTGCATGGCGAGCTTGCGGTAGGCGGCCTTCAGCGCCCTGTTGTCAGCGGTGCGATCAACTTCCAGCAGTTCATAATAATCGATGTCGAGCGACATTCTCAAAAGCCCCTACTTCAACCCGTCACCCCGGCCAAGGCCGGGGTCGCTACCGGTCCGGCGAAGCGGGATCCGAGAGCGATGCCAGCTTCCGCCGGCATGACGGTTGAAGGTCATCCTTACTTCTTGTCGTCCTCGACTTCCGAGAATTCGGCGTCGACGACATCTTCGTCGGCCTTGGTCTCGCCAGCCTCGGCGCCGGGCGACGCGGCGGCCTGCTGCTCCTTCTCGTAGATCGCCTGGCCGAGCTTCATGGCCACCTGCGCAAGTGCCTGGGCCTTTTCGGTCATGGCGGCGGGGTCACCGCCATCGACCGCGGTCTTGGCTTCGGCGAGCGCAGCCTCAATCTCGCCCTTCAGCGCTGCATCGACCTTGTCGCCATGCTCTTCAAGCTGGCGTTCGGTCGAGTGGATCAGGCTTTCGGCATTGTTCTTCGCCTCAGCCGCCTCGCGACGCTTCTTGTCCTCTTCGGCGAACTGCTCAGCGTCCTTGACCATCTGCTCGATGTCCGCGTCCGAAAGCCCGCCCGAGGCCTGGATCTTGATCTGCTGCTCCTTGCCGGTGCCCTTGTCCTTGGCGTGGACCGACACGATGCCGTTGGCATCGATGTCGAATGTGACCTCGATCTGCGGCACGCCGCGCGGCGCCGGCGGGATGCCGACAAGGTCGAACTGGCCCAGAAGCTTGTTGTCCGCCGCCATTTCGCGCTCGCCCTGGAAGACGCGGATCGTCACCGCGGACTGATTGTCGTCCGCGGTCGAGTAGACCTGGCTCTTCTTGGTCGGGATCGTCGTGTTCCGGTCTATCATGCGCGTAAACACGCCGCCCAGCGTCTCGATACCGAGGCTGAGCGGGGTCACATCGAGCAGCAGCACGTCCTTGACGTCGCCCTGCAGCACGCCCGCCTGAATCGCAGCGCCAATGGCGACGACTTCGTCGGGGTTCACACCGGTGTGCGGCTCCTTGCCGAAGAAGTCCTTCACGACCTCGCGCACGCGCGGCATGCGGGTCATGCCGCCGACGAGCACGACCTCATCGATCTCGCTGGCGCCGACGCCGGCGTCCTTGATCGCCTTCTTGCAGGGTTCGAGCGTGCGCTTCACCAGTTCCTCGACCAGCTTTTCAAGATCCGCGCGGGTGATCGTCTTGACCAGATGCTTCGGCCCGTTGGCGTCGGCGGTGATGAAGGGCAGGTTGACTTCGGTGGTCGCTGCCGAGGACAGTTCGATCTTCGCCTTTTCTGCAGCTTCCTTCAGCCGCTGCAGCGCGAGCTTGTCGCCCCGCAGGTCGATGCCCTCGTCCTTCTTGAAGGTGTCGGCCAGAAATTCGACCAGCTTGCTGTCGAAGTCTTCACCGCCGAGGAAGGTGTCGCCGTTGGTCGATTTCACCTCGAACACGCCGTCGCCGACTTCGAGGATCGAGATGTCGAAGGTGCCGCCGCCAAGGTCATAGACGGCGATGGTCTTGTTGTCTTGCTTGTCGAGGCCGTAAGCAAGCGCGGCCGCGGTCGGCTCGTTGATGATGCGAAGCACTTCGAGGCCTGCGATCTTGCCCGCGTCCTTGGTCGCCTGGCGCTGGGCGTCGTTGAAGTAAGCGGGAACGGTGATGACCGCCTGCTCGACCTTTTCACCGAGATAAGCCTCGGCCGTTTCCTTCATCTTCTGAAGGATGAACGCGCTGATCTGCGAAGGCGAATAATCCTCGCCGCCCGCCTTCACCCAAGCGTCGCCATTGTTGCCCTTGACGATATTATAGGGGACGAGTTCCATGTCCTTCTTCGTCATGGGATCGTCGAAGCGGCGGCCGATCAGGCGCTTCACCGCGAAAACGGTATTTTCGGGATTGGTCACTGCCTGGCGCTTCGCCGGCTGGCCGATCAGCCGCTCGCCGTCCTTGGCAAAGGCGACGATCGACGGCGTCGTGCGCGCGCCTTCCACATTGTCAATGACCTTGGGCTTTCCGCCTTCCATCACCGCGACGCAGCTGTTGGTGGTGCCGAGGTCGATCCCGATCACTTTGGCCATAATATACACGTCCTTGTTGTTTTTGCGGCGCCCTGAAAAGGCACGCCCGTCGTTGATCCCATGCGGGGTTTCTGGGCGCGATATAGGTGCGCTAATCCTTGGCACAAGGGCTTTGACGGCTTATCGGTGACAGGCAAATTTCAGCCAGACCCGGAGTCTCCCGATGAAGCCCTTCGCAATCACCGCTCTTGCCGCCGCCGCCCTGTCCCTTTCGGGATGCGGCGAGAATCTCGGTCAGGGGCCGGTGCTGCACGTCGCAAGCGGCTATATCGAAATGGGCGCGACCCCGGATCGCCCTGCGGCGGGCTATTTCACCATCAAGGGCGGTCCCCGCGATGTCGAGTTGATGGCCGTGAGCTCGGACCTTGCCCAGCGCGTCGAGATGCACGAAACCGTCAAGGAAAATGGCATCGTGTCGATGAAGCCGCTGCGCAGCGCGCCGGTGCCCGCCAAGGGCGAGCTCGAATTCAAGCCCGGCGGCAGACATCTGATGATCTGGAATATCAATGGAGCCGCGGTGCGAGCAGGCAAGCTGCCGATGATCTTCGTTTTCTCGAACAATAATAATGAACGCATCCTCTTCGACCTCACGATCCGGCAGGCGCCGCAAAGAGGCGATAGCAGCGGTGCGGCGATGGATCATGGCGCGATGGACATGGGCGGCGCCGGCAAGGCAGCTGGCGAAGGCACGGCAGACGCAGCGAAGAAATAGCGGCGCATGGCGGGGCCGTCGCGCAGCTTGACGGAAGGCGAGATCGTGCTCGCCCAGAGCGTGTTCGGCGACGCGATCGACTATAGGCGAGTGCGCGTGTGCCACCACAAATGGGCTTTCTTCCAGCCGCGGCGCGTCGTGATGGCACCGATGGGGGCGCTTCACTTTCATCCGCACGGCGACCTTTATGCAGAGGATTTCAGCGCCGCGCCCCAGTCGCTTCAAGGGCTTTTCATCCACGAGATGACGCATGTCTGGCAGGCGCAGACGCGTGGCCGCTGGTACCTGGTGCTTATGCGGCACCCCTTTGCAACCTATCATTACAGCCTGAAGCCCGGATGGCCGCTCCACCGCTACGGGCTCGAACAGCAGGCGGAGATTGTGCGGCATTACTGGCTGCTGACACAAGGTGTGACGATCGGCGGGGCGCCGGGGGTAGAGGCCTACCGGGCGATCCTGCCGTTTGCGGGACGCCGCAAGGGATGACACCGTGCGCTTGAGGCTCTTTTTGTAAATCAAGAAGGGCCGGAGAGTTTCCTCCCCGGCCCTTCGCTGTCAGCTTGCGCTGAGCGGTGACGGCGGACCTTAGAAATCCATGCCGCCCATGCCGCCCATACCGCCGCCGCCCATCGGCATCGCCGGCTTGTCTTCAGGCAGCTCGCTCACCGCGGCTTCGGTGGTGATGAGCAGGCCTGCGACCGACGCAGCGTCCTGAAGCGCGGTGCGCACGACCTTGGTCGGGTCGATGACACCGGCCTTGACCAGATCCTCATAGGTGTCCGTCGCGGCGTTGAAGCCGTGGTTGGAGTCCTGCTGATCGAACAGCTTGCCCGCGACGACGGCGCCGTCGAAGCCCGCGTTCTCGGCGATCTGGCGGACCGGAGCCTGCAGCGCGCGACGGATGATGTCGACGCCGCGGGTCTGGTCTTCATTTTCGCCCGAAAGCCCGTCGAGTGCCTTGGTCGCATAGAGGAGCGCGGTGCCGCCACCCGGAACAATGCCTTCCTCGACGGCAGCGCGGGTCGCGTGGAGCGCGTCATCGACGCGATCCTTGCGTTCCTTCACCTCGACCTCCGACGCGCCGCCGACCTTGATCACCGCAACACCGCCGGCGAGCTTCGCCAGACGTTCCTGCAGCTTTTCACGGTCGTAATCCGACGTCGTGGTTTCGATCTGCGCACGGATCTGCTCGACGCGGCCCTTGATCGCATCGGCTTCGCCCGCACCGTCGACGATCGTGGTGTTGTCCTTGTCGATGGTGACGCGCTTGGCCTGGCCGAGCATGCTCAGCGTGACATTCTCAAGCTTGATGCCGAGGTCTTCGCTGATCATCTCGCCCTTGGTCAGGATCGCGATGTCCTGCAGCATCGCCTTGCGACGATCGCCGAAGCCCGGAGCCTTGACCGCCGCGACCTTGAGGCCACCGCGCAGGCGGTTGACGACGAGGGTCGCCAGCGCTTCGCCTTCGATGTCCTCGGCGATGATCAGCAGCGGGCGGCCCGACTGCACAACCGCCTCGAGGATCGGCAGCATCGACTGGAGGTTCGACAGCTTCTTCTCGAAGATCAGGATGTACGGATCAGCCAGCTCGACGAGCATCTTTTCCGGATTGGTGATGAAATAGGGCGACAGATAGCCGCGGTCGAACTGCATGCCTTCGACGACATCCAGCTCGAAATCGAGGCCCTTGGCTTCCTCGACGGTGATCACGCCTTCCTTGCCGACCTTTTCCATCGCCTCGGCGATCTTCTCGCCGACTTCCTTGTCGCCGTTCGCCGAGATGATGCCGACCTGGGCGATTTCGGACGAGCCCTGCACAGCCTTCGACTGCGCCTTGATCGTCTCCACGACCTTGGTGACGGCAAGGTCGATGCCGCGCTTCAGGTCCATCGGGTTCATGCCGGCCGCAACCGACTTCATGCCTTCGCGAACGATCGCCTGCGCGAGAACGGTCGCGGTGGTGGTGCCGTCGCCGGCCTTGTCATTGGCCTTGCTCGCCACTTCGCGCAGCATCTGCGCGCCCATATTCTCGAACTTGTCCTTGAGTTCGATTTCCTTGGCGACGGTCACACCGTCCTTGGTGATGCGCGGCGCGCCGAAGCTCTTGTCGATGACGACGTTGCGGCCCTTGGGGCCGAGGGTAACCTTCACCGCATCGGCGAGGGTGTCGACGCCGCGCAGAATGCGCTCGCGGGCGTCACGGCTGAATTTAACGTCCTTGGCAGCCATTTATGCTTCCTTTCGATTCCGCAGAAAACTGCGAGACTTCACACTGAAATCGGGATTTCGCCAGGTCAGGCGAAAAGGTTCAGGCGAGAACGCCGAGAATGTCCGATTCCTTCATGATCAACAGCTCTTCGCCATCGACCTTGACTTCGGTGCCCGACCATTTGCCGAACAGGATGCGGTCGCCCGCCTTGACGTCGAGCGGCGTGATCTTGCCGTCTTCAGCCTTGATGCCGGTGCCCACGGCGACAACTTCGCCTTCCTGCGGCTTTTCTTTGGCGGTATCGGGAATGATGATGCCGCCGGCCGTCTTTTCTTCAGCTTCGATGCGGCGAACGAGCACGCGGTCGTGCAACGGACGAAATTGCATGGATGTCCTCCAGATATGCAATGGATCTCAGTTTAGCACTCACCTGAGGAGAGTGCTAACAGGCGGCCATATGGGTCGATGGGCGCAGCCCGTCAAGCGTTGGGCGAGATTCTTTTTTGGCTTTTTTTTCGTCAGGCGGGGAGAAGACCCAATCGCGCCCGCAGCCGCCAGCGCGCAAGCAGCAGCCCGGCAACGACGACGAGCCCTACTGCAAGGCCGATCCAGATGCCGACGCCGGCGAGCGGAGTCCAGAAGCCAAGATAGATGGCGGTGCCATAGCCTGCAAACCAATAGCCGCACACCGCGATGATCATCGGGACGCGCGTGTCCTGGAGGCCGCGCAATACGCCCGCAGCGACCGTCTGGGCGCCGTCGAACAGCTGGAAGGCGGCGGCGACGACGAGGAACTGCATCGCATAGCTCACGAGCGCGGCGTTACGCGCCGCGTCGACATCGACATAGATCGACAAGACGAGCCGTGGGAAGAGCCACATCGTCGCCGCGGTCAGGGTCATGAAGCCGATGCCGAGGATCAGCGACGCCCGCCCCGCCAGCGCGATGCCGTGCGGATCGCGCGCACCATAGGAAAGGCCCACGCGGATCGTCGCCGCCTGCGCGACGCCGAAGGGGATCTGGAAGGCGAGCGCGGCGACCTGCAGCGCAATCGTGTGACCTGCAAGTTCGACCTCGCCGATACGTCCCATCAGGAAGGCGGCGCCGGTGAACAGCCCCGCCTCGGCAAGAATGATCAGCCCGATCGGCGCGCCGATACGCACGATCTCGAAAAAGCGCGCCCATTCGGACCGCCACCAATTGCCGAACAGATGATAGCGGCGCAGCTGCCGGTCGAGCTGAATGACCACCACATAGGCAAGCAGCATGACCGTGCTCGTGATCACGCTCGAGAGCGCCGAACCGTGGAGGCCGAGCGCGGGCAGCCCGAGATGACCGAAGACAAGCGACCAGTTGCCGAGCGCATTGACCCCGAGCGCGAGGAAGGTGATGGCGGTGGCGATCTTGGGCCGGCCGAGCGCCGACACAAAGATGCGCAAAACGCTCGCCGCAACCATCGGGAACATCCCCCACATCAAAATGAGGAGGAAGCTCGCGGCATGCTCGGAGGTATCGCGCGCCTGGCCGGTCGCAATCATGATCGGCCCGCCCGCGGCGCAGATGCCCATGGCCGCGATCGAGGTGAGCACGCTCAGCCATAGCGCCATGCGCACGGTGCGCCGCACCTCGCGCACTGCATGTTTGCGGCGCCCGAGTTCAGCCGCGATCAGCGGCGCCGATGCTCCCACGAGCCCCGTCGTCGTCCACACAAGCAGGCCGAAGATCGACACGCCGAGCGAAGAGGCGGCAAGCTCGGCGTCGCCGAGCCGTGCGACAAAAATGACGTCGATCGCATGCACCATCATCTGCAAGAGGTTCGCCGCGGCAAGCGGCCAGGCAAGCGCCAGCGTCGCGCCGAATTCGGCGCGCAGGCTGCGCGGGACGTCCGCGGTCAAGGGGTGGGCCTGCTGACGCATAGCCGGCCCGGATAGGCGGGCAGCCAGAGCCGTTCAATAGCGGGCGCGTGCGCAGCCCGGCGTTTCGGGGGCGGAGGTGGCAAAATGGCAACAGGGGCTGGGCACCTCGCTATCCTCCCGCCCCCGAAACGCAGGGCGCGAGGAGTCTCGCTGCCCGCGCAGGAGAGGCTCACCGCCGAAGGGCCCCGCTCGCCCTCACCCTGTCCAGGCGAGCATCATCTCATAGGCAAAGGCGAGAAAGGTCAGCGTCAAGCCGACGACGAACAGCCGGTAGGCATGGCCAAGAAAACGGTATTTGCGCCGCGCCAGGATGAGGCCATTTTGATAGGCGTCGCGCAGCATGCTTTCGTAAAGATCCTCTTCCGACCGCATCCGCGCCTTCACCGCCGCGATGAATTCATCCTCTTCCATCTCGGCAAAGCGGCCGAAAAAGAGGATGTTGCTGTGATCCTTTCCGTCCCTGACCAGCGCCGGCGGAGCGCGTCCGACGCGCGGCAGGACCGCGGAGACCGCGAGAAGCGCGGACAGGAAGGAAAAGGTCGCGAGAATCGTCAGCGGCATCGCAAAGGCCCCCACGCCGGCGCGTGCCTGCCCGACCGCCAGGGTGAAGACGACGAAGGTCGCGCCCATCAGGATCGACGCCTTCTGGTCGGCCATTTGCGACAATTGCATCGTCATCTGCTGGCTGGTGCGCGCAAGGTGCACCGCATTGGGCGGAAATGCGCCCGCCCCCGGGCGCGATGCCGTGCTATACTTCGCCTTATCGTCCATCGGTCATCCCCAGTCCCGACCCGGCCCATGACTGGCATGTTCGACGCATATCGGCAAGATGCTGCCCGATTGCCGCAGCAATCGCTTGCCAAGCGGAGGCAAGCGCGGCATTCCCGCGCGCAAACTTCACCTTTTCGGGACGCACCCCCATGAGCACCCCCCTTACCGACCAGATCCACGGCCTCATCGAGCCCTTCAACAAGAAGGGCGTTGAGCTGACCGACGCCACCACCTTTGCCGGCGACCTCGAGTGGGACAGTCTCACTGTGATGGATTTCGTCGCCGAGGTCGAAGACACGTTCGACATCATCATCAGCATGAACCAGCAGGCCGAGATCGAGAATGTCGGCCAGCTCGTCGCGGCGGTGGAAAAGCTGCAGGGCTGACCCTCTCTTCACCGCTCGCGCCGCGCAAGCGCTGGGGCGAGCGGTCCCTTGGACATCGATATGACCGATCTTTTTTCCAAATTCGATCCGCTGATCCAGCAGCGCGCGGATCTGCTCGCGACGGGTGTCACCGACCCCTTCAGCCTGGTGATGGAAAAGGTGCTCTCACCAACCGTCGCGATCTGCAACGGGCGCGAGACCATCCTGCTTGGCACCTATAATTATATGGGCATGACGTTCGACGAGGACGTGATTGCTGCGGGCAAGGATGCGCTCGACAAATTCGGCAGCGGCACCACCGGCAGCCGCGTGCTGAACGGCACCTATCAGGGCCACCGCGAGGTCGAGGAGGCGCTCAAACACTTCTACGCCATGGATCATGCGATGGTCTTTTCGACCGGATATCAGGCGAACCTCGGCATCATCTCGACGATTGCGGGCAAGGGCGATTATGTCATCCTCGACATCGACAGTCACGCCTCGATCTATGACGGGTGCAAGATGGGCGATGCCGAAATCGTCGCCTTCCGCCACAATGACATCGAGGCGCTGGAAAAGCGCCTGAAGCGCCTGCCCGCCGAAGCCGGCAAGCTTGTCGTGCTCGAAGGCGTCTATTCGATGCTCGGCGACGTCGCGCCGCTCAAGGAAATGATCCGCATCGCCAAGGACAATGGCGCGATGGTTCTGGTCGACGAGGCCCACTCGATGGGGTTCATCGGCGAGCACGGTCGCGGCGTTGCCGAAGCACAGGGCGTTATCGACGATGTCGATTTCATCATCGGTACCTTTTCGAAGAGCGTTGGCACCGTTGGTGGCTTTTGCGTGTCGAACCATCCGAAGTTCGAGATCATGCGCCTCGTCTGCCGCCCCTATGTCTTCACCGCGTCGCTCCCGCCAAGCGTCGTTGCGACCGCCGCGACGAGCATCCGCAAGCTGATGCACGGGTCGAACAAGCGCGCGCATCTTTGGGAAAATTCGAAGATGCTCCACAAGGGGCTGCGCGATCTCGGCTTCACGCTTGGTACCGAGGAGCCGCAATCGGCGATCATCGCGGTCATCATGCCCGACCTCGAGAGAGGCGCCATGATGTGGGAAGCGCTGCTCGAGGAAGGACTTTATGTCAATCTCGCTCGTCCCCCGGCAACCCCCGCGGGCATGACGCTGCTGCGCTGTTCGCTGTGCGCGGAGCATTCGAGCGATCAGGTGGGCGAGATCCTCGCCCGTTTCGAACGCGCCGGCAAGCGCGCCGGGATTATCGGCTGACCCACCTCCCTTTCCGACCAAAGGGCATATTTTCGGGGCGAAGCGAAAGACGGCGACGCCCCGGCGGCCTTACCTGCTTTGCGGGACACGGGCGAAGAGGTAAGAGAGGCGCGTGTTCGAGAGGGATAGCGACCAGGAAAGCGAGAGCCGCCGGGAGCGTCTGCGCTTTTGGCTGACGACCGGCGTCGGGACGATCCTGACTGGGGTTGTCGTCGCGCTCGTCCTTCTCCTGATGCGCGCCAACGACGCCTATGATCGGTCGCTCGGCTGGCAGGCGCACAGCCTCGAGGTCATTTCGCAGACCCGCTCGCTCGATGCCGCGCTTGCGCGCGCCGAGGCAGCGCTCGGCCGCTTCGCAGTCGGCCTGCAAAAGGACGACGGCCGCATCTATCAGCAGCAGTTCGGCGTCGCGATGCAATATTTGCGCCTGCTTCAGCGCAATGTGCGCGACAGCCCCGAGCAGGCTGAACTGGTGCGCCAGCTTGGCGTCGAACTCGAGCGCCGCGGGCAGCAGCTTGGCGATGCAGCGCTCAGTGCCAATTATCGCCAGACGATCGCGGCCATCTCCAAATATAACGCAGCAGCGCACGATCCGGCTCTCGGCCGGATCAACAAGCTGCTCGCGCAGCTGATCCGCGACGAACGGGAGCGATTGTCCGAGCGCAACCGGATTGCGGCATCGGACCGGGCCAGTCTCAACCAAGCGATCCTGATGTTCTCGCTGCTCGGCGCTGCTGCCGCGATCATTGCGATCGCGGCGACCTTCTCGCTGCTTCGCGCCGAGGGCGAACGGCGGCTCGCGCAGCGCGAGCGGTTTGCAGAAAGCGAGCGTGCGATGGAGCTCGAAGCCGCGGTCGAGGACCGCACCGCGGAGCTTGAGCAGGCGAACACCGCGCTGCGCGCCGAAATGTCCGAGCGCGAGACCGCCGAGGCGCAGCTGCGTCAGGCGCAGAAGATGGAGGCGGTCGGCCAGCTCACCGGCGGCATCGCCCACGACTTCAACAACATGCTGGCGGTGGTGGTCGGCGGACTCGAACTCGCACAGCGCTGGCTGGGCGAGGCGCCCGAAAAGGCCGAGCGCCATATTCATAATGCGCTCGACGGCGCGAACCGCGCCGCCGATCTGACGCGGCGGCTCCTGACCTTCGCCCGCTCCGAGCCCGCGCGGCCCGAAATGACCGACATCGATGCATGCATCGCCTCCTTCGCCGAACTGATCGCGCGGACGATCGGCGACCGCATCGCGTTGACGCTCGACCTCAACGCCGAAGGGCTTGCCTGCTGGATCGACCGGCAGCAGTTCGAGAACGCCCTGCTCAATCTTGCCGTCAACGCGCGTGACGCGATGGACGGTCATGGATCGCTGACCATCCGCACAGCGCGCGACGAAAGCGGCGAGGCGGCGGCGCTCGCGGTGCAGGTGATCGATACCGGCTGCGGCATGTCCGCGGACGTACTCGAACGCGTCTTCGACCCCTTCTACACGACAAAGCCTGCCGGGCAGGGCACCGGACTCGGCATGAGCCAGGTATTTGCCTTCTGCCGCCAATCGGGCGGCGAGGTGCAGATCCACTCGTCCGAAGGCGAAGGCACAAGCGTCGCGATGCTGCTGCCGGTTACCGAAGCCGCGATCGCGGGGGTCGAAAAGGGCAAAGGCGATGAAGCGCTTGCGCGGGTCGACCCCTCCGACCGGCTGAACATTCTGGTGGTCGAGGACGATCACCGCGTCCTCGCCGCAACGGTCGATGCGGTGGGTGAGCTTGGCCACAAGGCGGTGGCCTGCTGCAACCCGCTCGAAGCCGAGGCGCTCGTCGAGAGCCACGGCGGCTTCGACCTTATCCTCTCTGACGTGCTGATGCCCGAGCTCACTGGACCCGAAATGGTCGCACGGCTCAAACAGCGCTGGCCTCTACTATCGGTGCTGTTCGTCACGGGCTTCGCCGGCGATGCCGGCGATGAGGCAAGCTTTGGCGATCATGACGTGCTGCGCAAACCCTTCACCCTCAGCGCGCTCGACCAGGCGATCCGGCGCTCCAGCCAAGCGCGCGCTGAGGAGCACCAGCGGCTCGCGAGTTGAGATACGGCGCTTCGCGCGCTCGGGAATTCCCGCCCCTCCCCGCCTCGCTACCGGATCGCGCCGCTCTTCATCAGCCGCGGCACAAGCGTCAGCGCCGCAATCAGCGGCCAGCGCCGCTGCCAGGGTTTGATCTCGATCTTTGTGCCGGCATGACGGTTGATCTTCCACGCAAGATAATCGATGCCGCCCGCGTAGGTGAGGCTCGCCTTGGCCAGCCGTACAATACTGAGCAGCTTTCCCTCGATGCGCCGCCTGGTCCAGCCCCCGCTCGGCGCGTGCGCCGGAATTGCGGCGATCGCGGGGGCGCTGAAGCGCTCATATCGCTCGGTGTCGGCATCGACGACCGATTGCGCACGCGTCGCGCGCTCGGCGCGAAGCTCGACCGAATAGGTGAGCGAAAAGGCGCGGCGCCACCAGGCGAGCGCCTCCTCGTCCGCGCGCCGTCCGGCGGCGGCAAGCAATGTCGGCGCCGCCTGCGCAACGGCTAAAACCGCGCGCGCGCGCGCTCGCTCGTCGGCCGCCCACACCAGCCGCGACGGCTGCGCAAAGCGCGCCCAGACCGATACATTGCGCGTGTCAGGCCCATTCAGCCGCGCAAAATCGGCTTCGCTCAGCACCGCATATTTGGCGACGAGCCCCTCAGACTGGAACGGAAAGACATTCGGGGGAATCAGCCGGTTGGCAAGCCGCATCCAGCGCCTCGCATAGGCATCGCCATAGCTCGAGACGATCAGGTAGAAATCCAGCATCAACCCCTCGAGCCGGGTTTCCCGAAGACAGCTGCCGTAGAAAAGCACCGCACGCGCGCTGCCTGGAAATTGTGCCGCGATCGCCGCGGCCATTGCCGCGACGCGCGGATCGACGGGCGTCGACAATTCGTCGCGGACGAGATCGCTCAGGGGA
Source organism: Sphingopyxis flava (assembly GCF_900168005.1). GTDB lineage: Bacteria > Pseudomonadota > Alphaproteobacteria > Sphingomonadales > Sphingomonadaceae > Sphingopyxis > Sphingopyxis flava. The sequence continues at coordinate 91,240 of NZ_FUYP01000014.1, read as the reverse complement.
GCCATCGAAGTCCCTCAGGCCGCAAGCCGCAGAAATGGCACCGGCTGGGTCGAGGTCAGGATGATCGGCCGCCCACCGGTCGCCTCGAAAATCTCGCCGTCGAGGATGACATTCGAGCGTTCGCCCTCGATACGGATCTCGTCGCCCTGCTGGAAATGAACGCCCGCGAGCTCCCGCTGGCCCAGCGTGCCGCGCCATGTTGCGCCGAGCATGCGAAAGAGCGCGCCGACACTGCTTTCGGTCGCCAGCAGCTTCATATGGCCGTTGGTGCCATGCTTGTCGCTGGTGCGGATGCTGAGCAGCAGCTTCTCGAGCGTCGTGACAATGAGCAGCGAAAACTTGCCCTTGAACTCGCCCTGGCGGATCAGCGACACGGTCATCGGCTCGGGCTTGGGCGGAAGCCGCCCGCCGCCTACGCCGAAGAGGATCGAGAAAAAGGCGAGCATGGCCGCGAGGAAATGCGACACGCCGTTCGGAAACCCGAGCGGATAGATGCGGTGGCGGCAATAGAGCATCACGTCGGCCAGATAAGCGCCGCCGAGGAACATGCCGAGCACCGGACGCGCACCGCCGCTGTCGAGCGCAATGAGCTGGCGTTCGATGACATGATCCTCAAGCCGGCCATCGCCGACCAGTTCGACGACCCGTTCGAGCGCCTTGATCGGGTCGCCCTCGGCACCGAGGTCGAACGCGATGAGATTTGTCTTGCCATTGGGCAGCACCGCCACCGGGGGCGGCGAGCCACCGAAATGGCCGCCTGAATAAAGCTCGGTCAGCGCCGCCTGAACGGTGCCGTCGCCGCCGTTGATCGCAATGACCCGCGGGGACACCATCGCGATGGTGCGGATCGCCTCGCCGATCTGATCGACGGCCTCGACCTCATAGTGGAATATGTCGGGGTGCGCCGCGCAATATTCGCGCACTCGGGGCAGCAGCGAGCGGTTGCCCGTCGAGCGAGGATTGGAAAGGAGCGCGACGCTGGCCACCGTCAGACCGGATCGAAGGCCAGGCCGTTGACGTAATTCAACGTGATCGGCACGCGCTTGGTCGAGCCGCCGACCGCGAAGCTGACCTGCGCCAGCTTGGGCTTGCGCTTGAAGATGAAGTCGGTGAGCTTCATGTCGGGGTTGCCCGAAAGGCCCCCGCCGTCGCTCTTGTCCGACTTGCCATTGCCATTGATGTCGTGACGGACCGACACGACATAATTGCCCGGGCCCTTGACCGGCACGCAGACCTGCATGGCGCCGCCGCGCACGGGAACGTCGACGCGCTCCAGCCACTTGCGCTTTTCAAGATAGCTTTTGTCCGCATTGTAGATCTGCACGCGCAGCGTCCCCGTGCGCGCCTTGAATCCGCGCACGTCGACCAGCACGGCGGTCGCATTGCTGTCGCAAAGGGCGGCCGCTGGACCCAGCGTAGCGCCCTGCGCCGCGACGGGCGCCATCAGCGCTCCTGCGGTGCCGGCGGCGAGTATCCCGGCGAGAAACATTTTCGACATGACCTCAATACCTCCAGAGGTTATAGCCACGCCAGCCGCGCGAAAGCGCGCGCCGACATGGGTCCCTGTCGCCCTTGACTCGGCATATCGGAAACATTTGCGGCCAAATCATGGTGATGGGGCGACGAAAGCTTGAACAAGATACCCGCCATCGACCGCTATATCGCGCGGCTCATCTTCTTCCCCATGCTCGGCACGCTGGTCCTCTCGGCGATGCTGCTGGTCCTTGAAAAGATGCTGCGCCTCTTCGATTTCGTCGCGACCGAGGGCGGCCCGGTCAGCGTCGTGTGGCGGATGCTTGCCAATCTGATCCCTGAATATCTCTCGCTCGGCATTCCGATCGGGCTGATGCTCGGCATTCTCCTCGCCTTCCGCCGCCTCGCGACATCGAGCGAACTCGATGTGCTGCGCGGGGTCGGCATGAGCTTCGGGCGGTTGATGCGCGTCCCTTATGCCTTCGCCTTCGCGCTTGCGCTGCTCAACCTCGCGATCGTCGGCTTCATCCAGCCCTACGCGCGCTATGCCTATGAAGGACTGCAGTTCGAGTTGCGCTCGGGCGCCCTTGGTGCCTCGATCAAGGTCGGCGAATTCACCAAGCTCGGCAGCCGCATGACGCTGCGCATCGAGGAAAGCTACAACGACGGACGATCTTTGCGCGGCATTTTCGTGCGCGGCGAGAATAAGGAGGGGCAGGCGGTTTCGGCGACCGCGGCCGAGGGCCAGTTCCTCGCCACCGACGACCCCAACACGATCATTCTGAGGCTCACGAGCGGCGTGCTGATCCACGAATCGCCCAAATTTGCCGTGCCGCGCGTTCTGACCTTCGACAACCACGACCTGCCGATCCCGCTGCCCAAGATCGAGGCGTTCCGGACTCGCGGCGGCGCTGACCGCGAGCTGACGATCCCCGAGCTCTTCGTGGTCGGCAAGGACAAGACCGAGCCGCTGACAACGCGGCTCGAATCGCGCGCGAACTTCCATTTCCGCATCGTCGAGGTCGCCTCGATGTTCCTCATTCCGCTCCTGGCGATCGCGCTTGCCATTCCGCCCAAGCGATCAACCTCGTCCCTCGGCGTATTCCTCTCGATCGTGATTCTCGTGACCCAGCACAAGATCAACCAATATGCAGAGGATCTGGGCGCGCGCGGCGCCGTCGACCCGTTGCTCGCGCTTTGGGTTCCCTATCTGCTTTTCGCCGCGCTTGCCTTCTGGATGTATTACACGCTCGCGCATGTTCCAGGCGGCCAGCCGATCGGCGCCCTCGAACGCGTCGCTGCAAAGGCCGGCCAGCGGGTCAAGGCGCTGTTTCGTCTCGTCCAGCGCAAGCAGAAGCTCGCCTGATGCACCAGTTCCACTTTTTCCCCTCGCGTACGATGGCGCTCTACATGGGGCGGCTCTTCTTCGTGCGCACCTTCGCGATCCTCTTCGCGCTCGTCATCATTCTCCAGACGCTCGATCTGCTCGGCGAGAGCGGCAAGATCCTTGCCGTCGCCGGCAATGGCGACGCCGAGGTGTGGCGCTATGTGGGCCTCCGCATCCCGCAGATCATCGAAACCTTCCTGCCCTTTTCGGTGCTGCTCGGTACGATCCTGACATTGATCACGCTCAACCAGAACAGCGAGGTCATCGCGATGAAAGCGGCGGGGATGTCCGCCCATCAGGTGCTGGCGCCGCTGTTCCTCGCCGCGCTGCTCGTGGCTGCGATCAGCTTCGGCTTCAACGAACGCATCGTCGCGCGCGCGACCGGTGCGCTCAGCGCCTGGCAGAAGGTTGAATATGCGCAGGTTCCGCGCGACAGCGGACTGCGCTCGAACATCTGGGTGCGCGAGGGCGACGACCTGATCAACGCGGAAACGGTCGAGACCAGCGGGCCGGCGATCGTGCTTCGCGGGGTCAAGATCTATGAACGCTCGGGCGGCGTCCTCTCATCGATCCTCTCAGCCGACAGCGGCCGCGCGGTCGAGGGCGGCTGGGAGCTGACCGACGCCAAGCGCTTCCTGCGCCGCTCGGGGACGGTCGAGGAGCTCGGCACCATCATCGCCGCAAAGGGTGTGCGCCCCGATCAGTTTACCCTCGCGCAGGTCGATGGCGACGAGCTTCCCTTCCTCCAGCTCAAGCGCGCGATCGACGACCTCGAAGCCGCCGGGCGCCCCGTCGACGCGCTGAAGGGTGTCTTGTGGCACAAGATTTCGGGACCGCTTTCGGCGATTCTGATGCCGCTCCTGGGCGCGGTCGCCGCCTTCGGCCTTGCGCGATCGGGAAAGCTGTTCGTGCGTGCGATCCTCGGCATGGCGCTGGGCTTTGCCTATTTCGTCGCCGACAATTTCGCGCTCGCGATGGGCGACCTTGGCGCCTATTCCCCTTTCCTCGCCGCCTGGGGGCCCTTCATTCTCTTCGCGCTGATCGGCGAGATGATCCTGATCCGAACCGAAGAATAGGCCTTTCGACAAATGGACCGTTACCCGTCAGCCAGGAGCCTTTCCTCGAACATAGCCGAGCGCTTGCTTCTCGGCATTTGGGGGGCGACATCGCTGGGCTCGGTCATCATCTTCGCGCAGATTATCGTGCGTCACGCCGAAGACGCGCGGGCGATACTCAGCTCCGCGGGTCTTGCATTGATCTGCTGCTCCTTGTTCGCCGTTGCAGCATTTGGGCTTAGAAGAAGGCGGCTCAAATGCCTCGCCGCGCGGGATAAATTTATCGCCTCACTTGCCAGGCTGCGCTGAGCACGGCCCTGACGCCAGTTCGGAATGGTTCAGGCCGCCCCGCCCCGCGCCGACCCCGCAACCAGTTTCGCCACCAGCCCGGGCAACCCCTTGTAGTTCGCCCGGTGATATTGCGAATCGGACGGCAGCGCCTCCTTCAGGCGGCGGTGCGCCTCGGGCAGCGCGTGGTAGGGGACGCCGGGCAGCAGATGGTGGAGCGCATGATAGCGCAGCCCCACGGGCGCCCAGAGCTCGGGAAGCAGTCCCGGCGGGGGCACGTTGACGCTGTCGAGGAACTGAGCAGTCACGGTCAGTACCTCACCGTCATTTTCCCACAGATGCGCGACGAGCGTGCGGATCTGGTTGAGCACGATGCTCGCCGAGGCAATGCCGCCAAAGATGAGAAGCGCGCGCAGCGGCACCCAGCCGAAGACGGCGGCGGCGACGAGCAAGGTCGACCAGGCCCAGGCGCCGCCTTCCTGCCATGCCCATTGGCGGCGGAACTCGCCCTCGGGCGGCCTGCGGCGGAACAGCGGGTTGATGATCAGTCCCGAATAACGCTCCATCACGATCCGGCGCAGCGGCGGGATCAGGAAGGAGAGCGGGGTCAGGACCGCATAACGAAAGACAAGCGCGAGCGGAGCAAAGGCGGCCGCAACGACGAACAGCGGCACCGTCCACGGCTTCATCAATGCGAGCGGCAGATACTCGGGGTCCTCGACCGTGCCATATTTCGTACGGTTGTGGTGAAGGCTGTGAATACCCTCATACATGAAGGAGGGTATGAGGAGCGGCACGCCGATGAGGATGTTCCACCAGAGCCGAAAGCCCGGGAGCGCCTTCTTGCGGATATGCGTAATCTCGTGAATGAAGCTGCCCGCGCGATAGAGCGCGGGCACTGCCACGAGCGCGGCGACGAACATCCAGGGGATCGAGGGCGCAAGGATCGCGGCAGCGACACCGGCATAGCCGATGAAAACCGAGGCCAGGAAATCGGCCCAATAGATGCGCGCGTTCGGCACAACGAGATCGCGCGTCAGCTCCGAGGCCGCGCGGATCATCGCCATATCGTCGGCGATCGCCGACTTGGGAAGCGGCGCCGCGGGCGCGGCCGATGGCCGGTCAGCAAAGGTGTTCGTTGCAAACATATCGGGATCTTCACCATGATTTCGTGGCAGCAAAATGGCCAAATGCAGGTCGCCAGCGCCGCAGCTATGCCCTAATGCATCGCCCATAAAGATAGGAAGTCCAGTTCAGGAAACCAGCCATGGCCTCGCACACCCCAGGTCCGATCACCGTTCTTCCCGTCCAGACGAAGGCAGACAGGCGCGAGTTCGTCGAGCTCGCCTTTCGCCTCAATCGCGGCGATCCCGCGTGGGTGCCGCCGCTCAAGGGCGAGGTGTATGGCCTGCTTGCCCCCGGCAAGAACCCCTGGTTCGAACATGGCAAGGCGCAGCTTTTTCTCGCTCGGCGCGACGGGCGGACGGTCGGGCGCATCTCGGCGCATATCGACGACCTTGCGCTCGCCCAGCCCGCCGAACAGGGCATGGGGCCGGGCACCGGCAATTGGGGTCTGCTCGAGGCCGAGGATGGCGAGACTGCCGCGGCGCTGCTTGCCGCGGCCGAGGACTGGCTGCGCGGGCAAGGCATGACGCGCGCGCTCGGCCCCCTCTCAATCTCGATCTGGGATGAGCCCGGGCTTCTTGTCGAGGGTTTCGAGACGCCGCCGACGATCATGCTCGGCCATAACAGCCCGCTCTACCGCGCATGGGTCGAAGCGGCGGGCTACCGGTCCGTGAAGCGGCTGATCAATTATTCGGTGGCGATTAGGGGCGGCTTTCCGCCGATCGTCAATCGCATCGTCGCCGCCGGCGAGAAAAATGAGCGCATCCGCATCCGCCGCGTCGACAAGCGTCGCTTCGACGCCGAAGCCAGGTTAATCCTGGGCATATTGAACGACGCCTGGTCGGACAATTGGGGCTTTGTTCCTCTGACCGACAGCGAGGTCGCCTATGTCGGCAAGAAACTCAAGCCGCTCGTGTTCGAAGATCTGATCCGCGTCGCAGAGGTCGACGGCGAACCCGTCGCCTTCATGATTGTGCTTCCCAATATCAACGAGCTGCTTATCGACATGGAGGGCTCGCTCCTCCCCTTCGGCTGGGCACGGCTGCTCTGGTGGCTCCGCAAGCCGAAGAGCCGCGTGCTGCGCGTGCCGTTGATGGGCGTGGTCAAGCGATTGCAGAACAGCCGCATGGCGAGCACTCTCGCCTTCATGATGATTGAATATATTCGCCGCGACGGTGTTGCCCATTTCGGGGCGCAGCAGGGCGACATCGGCTGGGTTCTCGACGACAACCAGGGGATGATTGCGGTTGCCGATGCCATCGAGGCGAGAGAGAATCGCGTCTATCAGATCTACGACAAACCGCTCGACTGACCGCGGTCCATGCACGCCGAGGCCAGCGGCGTCTCAGCGCAGCACCGCCCAGGTCGGCGCATGATCGCTCGCCTTTTCGCGCCCGCGGTGGTCCTTGTCGACGCCCGCCTCGACCAGCCGGTCGGCCACGGCAGGGCTCAAGAGCAGATGGTCGATACGAAAGCCATGGTCGCGCTGCCAGCCGCCCGCCTGATAATCCCAGAAGGTCCAGATACCCCCCGCGGGGTGGCGGCTGCGGATCGCGTCGGTCCAGCCGTCGCCGAGCATGCGGAAATAGGCGTCACGCGAATCAGGCTGCATCAACGCATCGCTTGCCATTGCGCGAGGATCCCACACATCATCATCGTGCGGGATGACATTATAGTCACCGGCGAGGATGGTCGGGATCTCAGCCTCGAGCAGCGCCTTTGCCCGCTCGCGCAGACGCTTCATCCAGCGCAGCTTATAGTCGAACTTGGGCCCCGGCTGCGGATTGCCATTGGGAAGATAGATCGATGCTATGCGAAGCCCCAGAACCTCGGCTTCGAGATAGCGCGATTGCTCATCCTCCGCCTCGCCGGCGAGGCCGCGCTGGATTTCGACCGGCTCGCTGCCCCGCGCGAGGATTGCGACCCCGTTGAAGCCCTTTTGCCCATGATAGAGCATCCCATATCCAGCCGCCTCGATTTCGGCCGTCGGCATGGTTTCGTCACTCGACTTCAGTTCCTGGAGGCATGCGACGTCAGGCTGGGTTTCCTCAAGCCATTCGACGAGGCGCGGCATCCTGGCCTTGATGCCGTTGATGTTGAAGGTGGCGATTTTCATCGCCTGTCTATGGCAGGAAGCGTTTCGCCAGGAAAGGCGTCAGATCGAGAAGCTCGATCCGCAACCGCAGCCCGAAGCCGCGTTCGGGTTTTCCACCTTGAAGGACGATCCACCGAGCGAATCGACAAAATCGACGATGCAGCCGCGCACAAGGTCGATGCTGACGGGGTCGACGACCAGCTTCACCCCGTCAGTCTCGGTGACGATGTCATCGGATTCGATCGTCTCGGCAAGATCGAAACGATAGGTGAAACCTGAACAGCCACCCCCATCGACCGCAAGACGCAGCGCGGGCAAGGCTGCGCCCTTGCGATCCGCGATCCAGCGGACGCGGGCGGCGGCGGCGGGCGAGAGGGCGATATCGGAAAGCTGCGTGGCCATGGCGGCAAGATAGGGCTTCGCGCGCAAATGAAAAGGGCGCCCCGGCTTCAGGCCGGAGGGCGCCCCTCCTCTCCGACCCTCAAACTCTTATTCCTCGGGACCGCCCATCGCGAGCGGCTTGCCATCGCCCGAAAGCGCCGCGATCGCCATCGAGTCCGAACGCACGAAGGGCAGCGGGTTGACCGGCGCGCCGTCGATACGGACTTCATAGTGCAGATGATTGCCGGTCGAGCGGCCCGTCGAGCCGACGTAACCGATGATTTCGCCCTTCTTCACCTGCTGTCCGGGATGGACAATGTAAGAGGACATGTGACCGTAGCGCGTCTCGATCGCATTGCCATGCGCGATCTCGACATAATTGCCATAACCGCCAAGACGCTGAGCGCGGCCAACAATGCCGTCGGCGGTTGCATAAATGGGAGTGCCGCGCGGCGCGGGAATGTCGATGCCATTGTGGCGCGCGACGCGACCCGTAATCGGGTGGGTACGCATGCCGTAGGAAGAGGATAACGACATCTGCTCGATCGGACGGCGCGAGGGCACCGAAACGCCGATCGAGGCGGTCAGTCCGGTGTCGAGGCGCTTCCACGCCTGAAACACCGCGCGCGCTTCGCCGTCTTCCTTGACCGAGGGCGCCACGCCCGCGTCATAGGCCTCATCGTCGGGCTCGTCGGGAACCGGAACGCCCGCGGCGCTCGTTTCGAACGCCTGGGCCGGGGCGCTCATGCCCATCGACGCCAGCGCGAAGAAAATCAGCCCAAGATGAAACTTTTGCGTTCGTGTCGCGTTCCGCACGTATCGACCCCGCTCTTCGCCATGTCGCCGACGGTATCTGGTCCCGTCGGTGCCGGTTGTTTGCCTGGATGGGATTATTCCCTGCCCGCGGGAGCCTTGGTGCATGGGCAAAGGTTACGAAGCAACTACCGCATAGTATTCTTGCGTTAAACCGGCGTCCCGGCGCGCCGAGTCGTTGAACGGCGGCTTCAAATCCCCCCGAAATCGCGATTTTACGATGCTTTGCCACGTTTCGACGGCGTTGAATCCCCTTTCGTCGCACATCCAGCCGAACCAGACTGTGCCCGCGCGCACATGCCGGATTTCGTCCTTGTAAATACGCGATAAAATTTTCGTCGACGCCTCGTCGCCCACGGCACGGAAGCGTTCGACCGTCGCCGGCGTGACATCGAGCCCGCGCGCCTCGAGCACCATTGGAACGATTGCGAGACGCGCAAGCGCATCGTCGCTTGTTGCCGCCGCAGCCTCCCAAAGACCCGCGTGGGCGGGAAGCGCACCATAATGGCTGCCAAGCGCGCGCAGGCGCCGGTCGAGCAGCGCGAAATGCATCGCTTCGTCGGCTGCGACGCCGAGCCAGTCATCGACGAAAGCGCGGGGAAACTGCCCGCCAAACCGGCCCACGAGATCGACCGCAAGGTCGATCGCGACGAATTCGATATGCGCGAGCGCATGGAGCATCGCGATGCGGCCGCGCTCCGACCCGCCCTTCCGGCGGCGCGGCATCTGGCTGGGCAGCAAGAGTTCGGGTGCCGCAGGCCAGGCCGGCTGATCGGGCATCGTGATATCGCAGCGATGATCAAGCTCGCCGCGGCGCCACGCGCGCGCGAGCGCGCGCGCCGCGCGGCGCTTGGCCGGCGGATCGGGCGTCAGCAGAGCCGCCCGCGCAGCTTCGCCGAGCGAGGTCATATTAGAGCGCCTTTGCCGCCTCCAGCACGGCGTCTGCATGCCCCTTCACCCGCACCTTGCGCCATTCCCTTGCAAGCTTTCCGTCGGCGGCGAACAGGAAGGTCGAGCGTTCGATCCCCATGTAGGTGCGGCCGTAATTCCGCTTTTCCACCCAGGTGCCGAATGCCTCGCAAACCTTGCCGTCCTCATCGGATGCGAGCCGCACGGTGAGCCCATATTTGTCGCGAAACTTGCACAGTTTCGCCGGTGTATCGCGCGAGACGGCGAGGACCTGTGCATTGAGATGGGCAAATTCGGGTGCAAGGCGGGTGAAATCCTGCGCCTCGACGGTGCAGCCCGGCGTGTCGGCTTTGGGGTAGAAATAAACGACCAGCGGTGCGCCCTTCAGCGCCTTGAGGTCGATCGCGGCGCCGTCGGCATCGTGCAGCGTCACCGCGGGAATGGCGTCGCCAATGGCAAGGGTCATGAGCTGGTCTCCTGCTGCGGCGGGCGAATCGAGGCCCACCAGTTTGCGATCTGTTGCCGCGCCGCGTCATGCGCGGCAAGCAGCTGCGGCCAGCCCGGCTCACCGCACGCGCTCGCAACAAGCTGCCGCGCGGCGGGCGTTGCAGGCTCTCCCTGGGGGGCGGTCAGCCGCAGCATCACGAGCATTCGGGCAAGCAGGCCGTGCGCCTCGCACACCTCGGGAGGTACGAGCCCGCTCGCTTTCAGACAGGCCAGCGCCGAGCCGATATTGGGATCGTGGCACTGGCCGCTGGCAAGCTGCGTCACCTGCATCGCAAATTCGAGGTCGACGAGCCCGCCCGGCCCGCCCTTGATGTCGAGCGGACCTTTGGGCGGCTTGTGCTGGGATATCTTGTCGCGCATCTCGGCTGCGTCCTGCGCGAGCCTCCCAGGTTCGCGGCGCTCGGCAAGCAGCTCGTCGATGATGCGTTGCACCGCCGCCTTCGCGCCGTCGGACCCATAGACCGGGCGCGCCCGAAGCAGCGCCATATGCTCCCAGGTCCACGCCTCTTCGCGCTGGTAGCGTTCGAAACTCTCGAGCGTCACCACCAGCGGCCCCTGCGCGCCCTGCGGACGAAGCCTTGTGTCGACATCATAGAGCTTGCCCGCCGCGGTCGGCACCGACATCGCTGCGGTCACCCGCTGTGCGAGGCGGTTGTAATAGCTCGTCGCACCGAGCGACCGCGGCCCATCCGATTCGGCGAGGTGATCGCCGGTGAAAAGATAGATGAGATCGAGATCCGATGCGTGTGTCAGCGCCCTCCCCCCCAACCGGCCGAGGGCAAGCACAACTAGCTCGCTGTCCACAACGCGCCCGTGGGCCGCTTCGAACTCGGCCACCGTCGCGTCAGCGAGCACCTGCAGCGCCGCTTCGGCAAGCTCGGAGTAGCCGCAGGCGATCGCCAGGGGATCGGTTGCCCCGGCAATGAGCTGCACCCCATAGGCAAAGCGCCGCTCGCCGACGCGGTCGCGCACCCGGTCGAGCAATCGTTCATAGTCGAGCCCGGCGAGTCCCGGCGCCCATTCGGCGATCAGTTCGGCTTTCGTCGCCGGCGCATCGAAGGCACGCTTGTCGATCAGCCCCTCGATCAGTTCGACCCGCGCGCCCAGCGCGTCGGCAAGCGTCGGAGCAATCGACAGGATGCGCGTCGCGATCTTCGCAAGGTCGGGCTGGGCGGCGAGCAGGTGGAAGAAACCCACCGCGCTCGGCAAACCCGAAACGAGCGTGTCGAAGCGCACCAGCGTCGCCTGCGGATCGGGGGCCGCCCCGATCGCCTTGACGAGTTCGGGAAGCACCGCCTCGAGCGCCTCGAGTGCCGCGGAGCTGCGCAGCGCGCGCAGCTTGCCGCCGCGCCATTCGGCGATCGTGCGAAGCGCCGCGTCAGGCGATGAAAAGCCCGCCGCCACGAGCGCCGTCGCGAGCTCGCCTTCATCGCGCGGGAGACTGCCGCCAGACGCGCGGTCGACGACGAGGCGGTCGTAGCACTGGCCAACCTCGGTCACCACGGGCGCAAGCGCGGTGAGAAGGGCTGCGCCGTCTGCCGCACCATCGAGCCGCGCGACCGCATCGAGTGCGCCTGGCTGGACGGGCAAACTATGCGTCTGCTGATCCTCGATCATCTGCAGGCGGTGCTCGATCCGGCGCAATGTGGCATAATGCCCCTTCAGCTGCATGGCGACATCGGCGTCGATGCGTCCGGCCTTTGCCAGCGCGCCGAGCGCATCGACGGTTGCGGGCGCGCGCAGTGAGGGGTCGCGACCGCCGTAGATGAGCTGGTGAACCTGCGCGAAAAACTCGATCTCGCGAATCCCCCCGCGCCCGCGCTTCAAATCATAGCCAGGTCCGAACCGCTGGCCCTGCGCGAAATGGTCGCGAATCCGGTCGCTCATTGCCCCGATTTCCTTCAATTGCCGGAAATCGAGGCTGCGGCGCCAGATGAAGGGTTGAATCGCAGCGAGGAAGGTCTCGCCGAGCGCCCGGTCACCCGCACTCGCGCGCGAGCGGATGAAAGCTGCCTGCTCCCACGCGAGGGCTTCCGACTCATAATATGAGATCGCCGCATTCACCGGGAGCACGATAGGTGTCACCTCGGGATGGGGACGAAGCCGCAGGTCGACGCGCAGCGCATGGCCGTCGGCGGTGCGCGCTGACAGAATTTCGACCATCCGCCGCGCGATCCTTACCGCGGCCTCGTCGGGATCGTCGCGCGAACGCCGCGGCAATGTTTCCGGGTCGAAGATCAGGATCGGGTCGATGTCCGACGAATAGTTGAGCTCGTGGCTGCCAAGCTTGCCAAGTGCGATGATCGAGAGCCCGCGCGGAGCATCGCCCGGAACCCGCTCGGCAAAGGCGGCGGCGAGAGCGGCGTCGCACGCCTGATCGGCAAAGGCGGTGAGCAGCCGCGTCGTCGTCGCGACGTCATGCTCGCCAGCAAGATCGCCGAGCGCGAGGAGAAGCGCGATGCGCCCTCGCCACTGGCGCACCGCGCGCATGATATCATCTTCGAGCGGCGGCGGCGAAAGCCGCGCGAGCGCTGCGTCACATCCCTCGTCGAGGTAGCGTGCGACGTCATCGGGATAAAGTGCGGCAAGCCGCGCGAGGAAAGGCGCGTTGGCGATCAGCCGGTCGAGCGCCGACTGGCGGGCGGAAGCGTGGGGGGCATTCATCGGCTCGCAGCTATTGCGTGACCTACTTCGGGTAGCAACCCCGCGCGCGCTTTTTCCGATACCCCAATGATCCTTGGAGGACCAAAGATTATGCGGGGACCGTGCTCTCGTCGAAGAACAGCACCTGCGACACCGCCGCGCGGAGCGTTGCCGGCTGATAGGGCTTGGTGAGCAGGAAGGCGGGCTCGGGGCGGTCACCGGTGAGCAGCCGTTCGGGGAAAGCGGTGATGAAGATGACCGGCACCTTGAGATCGTTCAGTATCTCCTGCACCGCCTCGATGCCCGAGCTGTTGTCGGCAAGCTGGATGTCGGCGAGCACGAGGCCGGGCTGATGCTTCTGCGCCTCCGCCACCGCTTCGCGGTGTGTGGTTGCAACACCGACGACCTCATGTCCCAGATCGCGGACGATCATCTCGATATCCATGGCGATGATGGGTTCGTCCTCGATGATGAGAATGCGCGCGCGCGTCTGGCGGTCGATCTCCTCAAGCGCCTCGGCGATCAGCTTGCGGACATCTTCGACGTCGCGTCCGATGATGCGTCCCGTCTCGGCCTCACCGAACCCCTCGACCGCGGTCAGGAGCAGCGCCTGGCGAGCAAGCGAGGGGATCCGCCTCAAACGCGCATCGGCGATCGCGATGTCGGCCGCTGCATCGGGATCGGTGGGCGGCGGCGCACTTGCGAGCCCGAAATTGTCATGGACCATGCGATAGAGCTGGATTCGAAGGTCGGCGCCCGAATCGACAGCGCCTGGATTGGCAACCAGCGTCTCCAAGAGCTGAGCCACCAGGGCATCGCCGCTTGCCTGGCTTCCCGAAATGGCACGGCCATAGCGCCGCAAATAGGGAAGATGCGGCGCAATCGCCTGACCCAATGACATAGACAACCTCCTGATGCGGGATCAAAAACCCGCCTTGAGCACCGGAAATGCAGGCATTTTCATCCCCGCTCCCCCGGCACCCGATATAATTGCTCGGTGGGGGAACGATCTAGCCGCAAATTAGTTTCATGGGAAAGCGGCAAACGCGCCATTGCTCTTTGGTGACAGCGCGGTTAGCAGAAGGCGCCATGTTCAGCGGAAACCTCAATAATGTCGTCTGAAGCCGGATCGCCACAGCAAAAGGCTCCCGGGAAAGACGCCAAAAGGAAAATTCCCCGCAAAGGTCAGGACGTTAACCTCGCCCTGCGACGGGCGTATGAGTCTGCGGTCGACGAAACGATCCCGCAGTCGATGCTCGACCTGCTCAACAAACTTAACTAATCTTCAGCGCCGATAGCGGGTCTCAAAGTCGGCCTGGAAGGCCGAAAAGCGTCCGGCCGCGATCGAATCGCGCATCGCCTGCATCAGCGCCTGGTAAAAATGGAGATTATGCTCCGTCATCAGCATCGCGCCCAGCATTTCGCCTGCGCGCACGAGATGATGGAGATAGGCGCGTGACCAAGTGGTGCAAACGGGGCATGCGCACGATGCGTCGAGCGGCCCCGGATCTTCGGCATGCTTCGCGTTGCGAATATTGACCGGCCCCTCCCAGGTGAACGCCTGGCCATTTCGGCCCGACCGCGTCGGCAGCACGCAATCGAACATGTCGACCCCCCGCGCAACCGCGCCAACAAGGTCGTCGGGCTTTCCGACACCCATCAGATAGCGCGGCTTGTCGGCGGGGAGCTGCGCGGGCGCAAAATCGAGCACGGCGAACATCGCCTCCTGCCCTTCCCCGACCGCGAGGCCGCCGATCGCATAGCCGTCGAAACCGATGTCGACGAGCGCCGCGGCCGAGCGCGCGCGCAGCTTTTCATCGAGCGATCCTTGCTGGATGCCGAAGAGCGCTGAGCGCGAGGCATGCTCCTCACCCGCCTCGAAGCCCGCGCGGCTTCGCGCCGCCCAGCGCATCGAGCGCTCCATGCTCGCCTCGGCGCGCTTCGCGTCGACGCCTGCGGGCGGGCATTCGTCGAAGGCCATCACGATATCGCTGCCAAGCAGCCGCTGGATTTCCATCGAGCGTTCAGCGGTGAGCATATGGCGTGAGCCGTCGAGATGGCTTTTGAACGTCACGCCTTCCTCGCTCTGCTTGGTGAGCGCGGCAAGGCTCATGACCTGATAGCCGCCGCTGTCGGTCAGGATCGGCCGGTCCCAGCCCATGAAGCCATGCAGCCCGCCGAGGCGCGCCATTCGCTCGGCGCCTGGGCGCAGCATCAGATGATAGGTGTTGCCAAGAATGATGTCTGCGCCGGTTGCGCGCACCTCGGCCGGACGCATGGCCTTCACCGTCGCCGCGGTGCCCACGGGCATGAAGGCGGGCGTCCGGATCTCGCCGCGCATCATGCGAATGACGCCGGTACGCGCGGCGCCATCGGTCGCGGCGAGCTGGAAAGCGAATCTGTCGGTCATGGCGCGCGCCTATGGGCTGGGCGGCACCGAAAGTCGAGATGGGGGGGAAGGCCCCTTCCTACTCGCGCTCATCCTCGCTCGAAGGCTCCTCGGCGGCCGCCTTTGCCTTTTCCTTTGGCTTTTCCTTGTCGAAAATCGCCAGAAGCTCCGCCTTCTTGGCGTCCGATAATTCCTCCTCGGCTGCGGGGAACATATCCTCCTCTTCCTCGTCGATATGATGGAGATAGCGATCCTTCATCGTGCGGAAGCGCGTAAGCCAACCGGTCGAGCCAAAATCCATTTCATATAGCTCGGTCAGCATATCCTCGATTTCCTTATGCTCGGAAACGCTGTGCTGCGCCTCATCGCGCAGATCCGCGTTTGCCAGCATCGTCGCGTAGAGGGACATTTCCTCCGAGGCGGCATGCGCGGTGACCTCGACGCGGAACGCCTCGAACAGCCGCTCGCGTTCTGGGCTGTCGCCTTTCGTGGCGTCAATCTGGTCCAGCAGTTTGCGGTGGCGATCGTGGTCAGCCTTTAGCCGCGCGAAGATTTTGGTCTCGGCCATGTCGGGGTCCCCTTTGACTTGCGCGAGGGAAAACGGACCCGGGTCCCTTTCGGTTCCCCTTCAAAATCTTTGCCAGTCCGCAGTCGTGTCAAGGCAGCCAAATATTGATACGGTCTGGGGGCCGGCCAGCAAAAGGCAAGGAGCGAGGCATCTCGGTCGCGCGGCGCTGGACTGCGGCATGCCGGAACTTCGGCTGTCAGCTGAGTGCGCTGGTACTCGCGATGACAAGCCAACTGCAGGAAACAGAGCGCTGAGCATCGCGCCGTACGGTGCGGCGGGCATATTGCCCCCTCAACCGGGCGACCTATAGATGGTGCAGGTCAGACGCCCCTCGGAAGCGGCAAAATCCATGCTTGCCGCATAATCTTGGAGTAGCAGCGCTGCTTCGCGCGGGCATGCAGATTTGGCGCGGCCACGCGGCTTGGTGTGCGTGAGGCAATCGTGCCTAAAAACTCTTGCGGAATTTCGCGCGCATCGTCGTCCCGGTCCTGAAATCGATCCGCGTTGGACCATTCCATCAATTTGACTAGGTGAGGCCCACTCTTTGCAATGGGGGCGCCAACCCGAGTTTCGCTTAGCAGAACTTTAACCTCTCCGTGCCAGAAGGAAACTCGAAAGGTTTCTTCGATGCAGCAGCATATTGCCCGAATGCTTTTGTCCGCAACGACCGTCTTCGCCGCGGCTGCCCCGGCACAAGCCTCGGACGCGCGTATTATGCTAACTGCATTCGTTCCGATTCGGTGCGAAATGACGTTCACACCTTCTGTTAGCGAAGTTGCGGGCGTCTCTACGCTCGGCACCGTCCACCAATACTGCAATACGCGTTATCAAATGCGCTTCAGCCATCAGCCCCTTTCCGCCAACGCCATGTTAGGGCTCGGCGACAAAATTGCCGCAGCCAGCTCAGGGTCGACACTAATCGAGCCGAACGGAAAGCCGGTCATCGGAGCTGAGAGCCTCTGGTTGGCGAACGGGGAGGCAGGCGATACCGAAAAATTCGCTAGCAGCGTGGTGATCGAAATAACACCAATCGGCTTCTGATTCCATAGCCCGGCTTATTCACCGCGGGGCATCAGAGGCGGTGGCACCGGCCTCTGATCTGAATTGCGCGGGGTTAGGCGGAGCCCCTCATCAGGACGCCACGAGACCGAGTCGCTAGCGATCGTATTGCCGGCTCACATGGCATGCGGTCGGTCAAGGCGCGAATAGCTCAAAGCGGCAGGCTCATGAATAAGCTCTTCAAAGCGCTGAAATGGTGATTGTTACCTGGTCGACGTAAGTTCCAGATCTGGCTCGTTGGAATTGCCCTACGACGACATTGATGAAATTTGTTTGCGGGCGAACGGGGTCGGCAGGGTTGAACTGCTGTTCGTCGGTTCGAGACAGGTCGATGAGCCTTCCCGCATAGGTCATCGAATAGGGGATGAACGTTTCGGCCGGGCCTTTTAAATTTCCCCTATTCTCTGACTGAAACGAAATCTGATATTCACTGCTTGTCCGAATTTGAAGGCTGATCGACCCCTGCTTGTTGGGAGCAAGCTCGCCAAGATCCAGATGTGCGTGCTGCGGATTGGTCGAGCCCACGAAATTTGCCTGCACGCTTGGAGTGACTTGCGCCGATACGGTGAATTGGGCCGCATCCGCCGCCAAATTGTTGCCCGCTGGAACAAAACTGGCTTCGAGCGTCGCCGCGTAGCGACCGGCCCGTCCCGGCTGCGATCCGCTTACGAAAAGACGCGGACTGATTTCGGTCGTCGCTCGGCCGGGGATCGAGACCGGAATCAAGCTGCCGATATTCGTTGCGGGGTCGTAAACGACTCTGCCCAGATCATTCTCGGCGACGATCGTGTAGGTCAATTTCCCGCCGTGCGGCCCAATTAATTCCGGAGAACCCGTGATCCGTGATATTTTCACCGCTCCAACGCATGTGCCATCGCCCTTATTGCGGAGGCGGAGGCGGATCGGTTCCAGATAATCCCCCCCGTCTAGCGCATTATAGTGGTTAACTTTGGCCTCGCCGAGTTCCTGTATTGTGACGTCGCACGCCGGCCTGTCGGGCGCGGCAAACGCAGGAGTGATCACGGCATATCCGGCAGCGCAGACAGTCAGAATTCGGATTGAGGTCATCGTTGATCTACCCTTATCTCACCGATGTTCACGAGGTTGCCCCCGTTTCCGTCGATCGTGATATCCTGTTGAAACTGCGGTTCCGTCCGAAGTGTCAGCACGTAAACTCCGGGCGTTAATCCGATCCCCACGAGCCGGCCGGCCCGGTTGGTGAAGACGGGGATCGGTTCGTCGCCCGGGCGATCCTTACGCTGCAATTCCCCGGCGATAAAGCCGAGTGGCTTGCCTTCCTTGTTGACCACAGAGCCCATTATAGAAACGGAAGCGGCCGAGCCCGCTTCTAGAGAATAACCAGCATAGAGCGGTGCCTTGAATCCGAATTGGCCGGATCCCATATCATATCCGGGCGGAAGATCTTCCACGTCCACATAAGCGGACGTTCGGATGTAGGTCGGCAAATCGGGAATAACCGCGGGACCGAAACCGTCGCTTTGCGCCCGCACGCCATTCTCGGTCCGATCGATGAGGATCTGTTTTCTCGCCAGTGTAGAATGCCGTGAAACAATCGCGAAAGCCTCACGCACGGGCCGGGAGAAAGACAGCTTTCCGCCAGCCAAGACCAGGCTCGACGCCAGCGTTGCCCGGCTGATCTGTACCCGTTCGTCACTGTCGAAATTCGATGTCGACAAGATATTGTGCTGGGCAGTCACTTCGAACCGGTTGGAAACATGCGCAACGCGACCGCTCAGTTCCGCGGTATCAATTTCGCCGCTGCGACGTAAACCAAGCTCGTAGGCTGTCGTACCAACATAGGGCTGAGGCGAATAGCGGTAATTCAGGTCCACCTCGCGGCGCGCCGTATCGTAGGTTCCGCGAACGAGGCGGTTTCTGCCCGGTGTCCAGTTTAGCTGGAAGAAAAAACCTGTGTTGGATTGTCCGGACGCTTTCACATGGCGTCCGAAAACCCCCACTGCCAACGTCGAATTTATCGTATAGTTCACCCCCGCAAGTGCCGTTGTGCGCGTGCCCTCGCCCTGGATTCTTTCGTAATCGGCCGACAAATTGAAGGCCAACCGCGCGCTGTTGATTTGGGCGTTTGCGGATACACGCGTACGAGCCGCCCGATCGATCGCCCCCCCATTCAAAAGAGCAATGTCGCCGATCGTTGCAAATTTGTCGTCGACATATTGGGCATCGGCGCGAAGGGACCATCTCCAGTCGCGGCCGACATAGCCGGTGTTGGAATAGCCTGCACCTACCGCATAGCCAAAGCCAATGGCTTTGCGCTGACTCCCACTTGCCTGGAGGCGCCAAGTCCCGATTGGCGAGGCCCAGATGACCGATGCCCCTACGGCTCCCCCCTTCTTGTCGCCTTGGGCGTCAAGCCCCGCTGTAAAGCTATCCGAAAACCCGTGTCGCGCGAAGCCGCTGAAGATCCAATCATTGGTGTAACGAATAACGCCGTTTGGCGTTTCGGAGCCGACACCGACGGCGGCCGAAAAATCGGTCTCGCCGGTCGCCAGCAAGTCGAAATCGAAGAAATTATTCTGAGAGATGATCTGCTCGCGGCCGGTGTCGTCGCGGATCACGAGTTCGATCGCGTTCGACCCCTGGTTGAGAGGAAGATCCCTAAGGTCGTATCGACCGCTATCGAGATACAGTTCTTGAAAAATGAGGCCGTTGACCCGCACCTGAACCGTTGATGGGCGCTCAAGATCAAAGGTGGTCTGTCCGATAGGGCGGAATACGCGCGTGGGCTCTAGCCCATAGAATCGCTCGACTGAAAGCCCCGCCATGCGGGGTAGCGCCTGAAGATTCGTTCCGCGATTACGAAGGTCACCTGCTGTGACCCTCAGAAGATGTGCAACATCATCGTAAATCAGTTGCGATTCAATTCGGCGGAACGGATGAGCCGCAGCCTCGTCGTAAACTTGCCGCGTAATAAAGGCGACGCCATCATTTCCGAAGAGGCGGCCACCCAATTCGAGTGACCCGGTGAGAGGTTGGCGGCCCCGGTCGCTCCCGCGCGGTCCCTCCACAATATAGCTGTAGGAAATGGCGCCGTTCAGAAAGAGCGAGACGGGCTCGGGCGTCTCGATGGGACTCGTGTCGGCGCCTTCGCCAGGACTGACGTTGAGAAGGCGACGATTTCGCGCTTCAATGAGGGTCAGGACCTGTAGCTCTTGCAACGAAGAGTCATAGCGGACCTTCATTCCAGCCACCGACGCATCTATAGGCGTCAAACGACCGGCGGTGGCGGCTTGCGCGACAGAAGTTGTGGTAGCAGCTGTCACGTCGGCCTGGATTAGCTGAACGAAGCGTTCGGCCGGAAAGGTGACGCGTTCGCCCGCGATATCCATCTGGATGTCACCGACGTAGCGCCCATCCAGGGTGACGGGTAGGCTAATAGAAATGGATTTAGCGGAGGAATGAGCGGGCGCGTCCGGCACTTGCGCCACCAATGCTGCCGGCTCAGCCGGCTGAGTTGCGGCGAGCAGAAGGACCGGCTCCAGCGCGTGTGCAAGGCTCGAAATCCCGGCCATGGCTCGTTCTTAATATCCCGCTCGCGTGCGGACGCGAACCGTCGCTGATGTGAGAATCGGGCCATTGCGAAACGGCAGGATGAACTTGCGCGCAGCGCCCGGAAGAACAAGCGGCATCGTCACCGCTTCCAGCACTTCGTCTTCGCTTAGAATTGGCAGGTCGATTTTCTCGCCCTGCGCGGTCTGGCCGCTGATCAGATATTCCAGATGATGCAGATAGAGATATTTGTTTCCATCGTTTCTCAGGACGATCTCAACCCCGGGGACGTCGATCCGCGGCTCTTTCGCTCGAACCGCTGGATCAGGCGAACGGGCGGGATCGTCAATCGCGACAGCCGACATAGTGGTCGTCGTGGGCGTGGCCGATGAAATGACAGCATTTGATGCCGCTCCGCGCGGTACCGTGTGCATCGCTACATCGAATGCGAAGACGACTTGAAGTTGTGCCCCGCCGGCGACGGGGTCCATCGTCAGATCGACGGGCAGCTGGCGAACGGTAATGTAGTAGGATTTCGAACGGTCGAGTGTCGGATTTATTGACTGCGCACGAAACACTTGAACGCTATTGGGTTCAATGACGCTCTGCGGGGGAAACAGGATGAAATCGTCGTCAGCCGGGACTCGGGCGACCTCGCCAGCTTCGTCGGCGACACGTTCCGCGATCGATACTTCAACCGTCTGCCGCACCGACGAACTGTTGCGAACGCGAATTGCTGCGCTCTGCCCAGGCTGGGTTTCGATAAACAGCGGCTCCACAGCTAGAGATTGCGCGTTCGCTGGTTGCGATGGGGGCAAAATCAAAGCCGCACCGAGCAGCATCGCGCATAACCAACGTTTCATATTTCCCCCTGGGACCGGCACTCGGAAAGCCGAACAGGCCGGGGACAATGCCCCGGCCTGAACTCAAGTCGTTTGGACGATTAGAACGCGACCGGCGTCAGCGTCAGCGTAACCGAGTCAACATAGTTACCGCCGAGCAGAGGCTTCGAGCTGGTGACGGTCGAGTAGGTCAGCTGAGCCGAAGCGCTGATCGGGGGCAGGTTCGAACCCAGGCTCACCGGCGACGAGGCACCGATAGCCGTGGTGTTGGCGCTGCCGAGGCCCTGAACGGTGATGCCGTAATCCAGAGCCGATGCGAACTGCTGATACGCCGTCGCAGTGGTGTTCGACTGCGAGATCGGGGTCGCGCCTGCGTCGTTCGTCACGAGCCGCAGATAACCGTTCTGCGATGCGATCGACGCATTGAACTTCACGTTGCAGTAGATCGACGCCGTGTCGCTAACGGGCGTAGCCGCGCCGAATTCGCCGAGCGCGCCGAACTGGACGGTGTTTTCATAGTCGCGGACTTCGCAGACGGTCGCGCGGTTACCCGAAAAGGCGACAGTCGCACCGTTAACGGTGGTGGTTTCAGCAGCCATCGCCGGAGCGGCAGCAGCGACCACAGCGGTAGCAATAAGAATACGCTTAATCATGTCGTTAATTCCTTCATTTCGGGATTTCTCCCACTTCCCCAACGGCAATAAATGCCGCATTCTACCTTCTGCCCGAATGTCGGACCGAAGATCTTTGTGGACGCCGGTCAATATCCGCTGATGCGAATTTCGACGACGTCGCGATACTGGCCCCCGAGAAGCGGCGGCGTGGCGGCCCAGGCCAAAGTCAATGAGCCGTTCGACTCGAATGGGATTTGCCCAACGGTGCCTTGAACAGGTGATGTCATTTCTCGACTGTCGGCCGAGACGTCCCGGGCACCTTCGGAGTCGATGCTAAAGGTGAGCGTATACGGAACGAAATTGGCGAACCCGTTGAACCGGGGCGCGCGCCCAACCTCTGTGTGTTGAAGACCGCCGTTTAACGAGCGCAACTGAACATTCATCCGCTGGTTACAACTGACAGCGAAGGGCAAGGAAGTCGTGCCCGCTCTTTCGGTGAGCACCACATCTGCCTCGTTATCGGGAAAACTTAGCCCACACTTAGGGCTAATTTGCCCCGATATGTTAAGTTGCAAGTTTTGATGCGCGCCATTCACGCTGTGCGCATTTGCAGCATAGCTCCCGAAAGCGAGCGACGATAACGCCGAGGCCATCAGTATAAATGCCTTTCTGGCGCGGACATTGATGTATAACATTTGACTCATTCCGCACAATACGGAGTGAATAACGAGGTCCTAGAGCATTTTAATTGATCACGCTCACAATTTACTTATACAAGTAAATTTTCTTGATCCCGAAATTCCCCACCTTCTCAGAAACATACACGAAACATTAAGTTTCTTCGATGCGCGACCCCCCGGCCAAGCCAACCAGTTTTGATTCGCTCGACGCGGTAGGGGTTAAGAATTTGTTAAGTCTGAGTCGAGTCTCAAAAGCACGGCCTTGGCGCCGAGCGGGAGAACATTTGTCCCAAGGCGAAACAGTCGCCGGCCAGGCCGGCGCGCTGCCCCCGCCCCTCTAACGACGTTATATAATTGATTTACTTGTACAAAAATATTCCAAAATAGCGGGGCTGTCGCTCGCTAAGACGTTTGCTGCGCGCCCTGACATTCACTAAAAAAAAGTTAAATTTTGCTGGGTCTGAGCTGAGGCCAGTGCGCGTGGGCTCGAAAGTAGGTGAACCCCGATTGTTTCGTCTAAAAGAGGGTCTTCTGCGAGGGTTTGTCAGCGGCGCGATATTAAACCCCTTGCAGAGTGCCAGCGGATAAGGTTCACGCGGCGGAATCGGCATGACTTAGCCAAAAGTTAATTGCCGATGAGCCGCTCGGTGCGGCACAGCATTGCGGGGAGGCCCGAATTCGAGGCGCGCCGCTTAATCTTCCATTGTGAAGCCATCCTGCCGGCTGCAGCCATCGCCTTGCGGGCACATATGGCCGCACGGCATTTGTCGCGCCGGTAACCTTCTCTTAACGCAATCTGCCCGAATAGGCAGGACGATGGCAATTCCCGCATATATTGAGACCGGCGAGGTTCGCGGCGCCAAGTCCCGAAGCCCGCGCCGCACGCTTCGGCTTCAGTTGCCCGGCGCTAAAGCGACGGGCGATGACCTCATGGTGCAGGTCCACAATATTTCTGCAAGCGGGCTCCTGATCGAGAGCGAAGTCGCGCTCGCAATCGGCGAGAGGATCGAGATCGACCTGCCCCACGCCGGCCCCACCGGGGCGCGGATCATCTGGAACAGCGCCCATATCTATGGCTGTCAGTTCGATACGGCCATTACGTCTGCTACGCTCAGCGCCGCGCAGCTTCGCAGCATTGTCGGTCCCGACGCCCGCGTCTCTCCGCGCCCAAGAAGCGCCGAGAGCTTCGGTACCCGTCTGCAAAGATTGCGGATGGCAAGGGGACTGACCCAGTCGCAAATGGCGAAGCAACTGGCGGTGAGCGAGCCCTCGATTTCGGCTTGGGAGCAAGGCAAAGCGCGCCCGAAGCCCGGGCGGATGGAAGCCCTTGCCGCGTTACTTGGAACCGACGTTTCGGAGCTGCTCGGCCTCGAGGAGGGCGAATGCCTGGGGGATGTCATCGCGCGGGCCAAGAAGGACATTGCCCGGGCGGCCAAGCTTAGCCCTGAGAACATCAAGGTCGTCATCGAAGTGTGATGTCCCGCCGGAAGCTGGCGAAACGGCTGAGCTTCTCGTCGCCTTAGCCGGGTCCCGATTCACGGGGCCGGCACGGCTCTTTCACGCCGAGCGGTCCGGTCGCTGCGGAAGCAGCAGGCTTGCATCACCATAGCTGTAGAAACGGTAGCCGTTCGCAATCGCGTGGGCATAGGCCGCCTGCATCGTCTCGAGCCCCATCAGGGCACTGACCAGCATGAACAACGTCGAGCGCGGCAGATGAAAATTGGTCATGAGCCCATCGATCGCCTTGAAACGATAGCCGGGGGTAATGAAGATCGCGGTATCGCCCTCGAAAGGCTCGATGAGGCCGGTCCCGAGCGCCGCGCTTTCGAGCAGGCGAAGACTTGTCGTCCCCACCGCGATGATGCGCCCGCCCGCGGCGCGCACGGCGTTGAGGCGATCGG
Organism: Sphingopyxis flava; assembly: GCF_900168005.1. Taxonomy (GTDB): domain Bacteria; phylum Pseudomonadota; class Alphaproteobacteria; order Sphingomonadales; family Sphingomonadaceae; genus Sphingopyxis; species Sphingopyxis flava. The sequence continues at coordinate 66,983 of NZ_FUYP01000014.1, read as the reverse complement.
CGGTCGCAGCGTCGATGCGGCCCCATTCGGCGTGCATGACATGATCTTCGGTATTATCGGCCTTCACCGGCAAGAAGGTGCCCGCCCCCACGTGGAGCGTCAGCGTCTCACAAGCGATACCCGCGGCGGCGAGCGCATCGAGCAGCGTGGGCGTGAAATGGAGCGCCGCGGTGGGCGCGGCGACCGCGCCATCCTCGCGCGCGAACATCGTCTGATAGTCGCGGCGGTCCGCCTCGTCGGTCGCGCGCTTGCCGGCAATATAGGGCGGCAACGGCATGGTGCCGGCGCGTTCGAGCAGCAGCTCAACGGGCTCGTCACCGGCAAAGGCGAGGATGAAGCTGCCGTCGGACAGCCGTTCTTCGGCCGCGGCCGTGACCCCCGAACCAAAATCGACGCTCTCGCCGACCCTTAGCCGCTTCGCGTTGCGCACAAAGGCTTGCCAACGGCGCAAGTCGATCCGCTTGTGGAGCGTGGCCCCGATCTTGGCGTCGCCTCGCCGCCCCTCGAGCTGGGCCGGGATGACGCGCGTATCGTTGAAGACGAGGCAGTCGCCGGCCCGCAGCTCGCCGGGGAGGTCGCTCACCGTGGCATCGCGGATCCCCCCGCGCTCGACGACGAGCATCCGCGCCGCGTCGCGCGGCCGCACGGGGCGTAGCGCTATGCGCTCGGGAGGGAGCTCGAAATCGAAGGCGTCGACGCGCATGGGATATCGCGCGCCCTCGACCGCTTACTGGATCGGCGCGTTGAGCTGGTCGGCCGTGATATCTAGCGCGGGCGCCTGCGCTTCGGTCAGCATCGGCGCCGGAGGCACGGGCTTGTTGTCGGCGGCGACCGACACCTGCACCATGCGCGACATCACTGCGGGCGGCTCGCCCCGCTGGATCGCGTCGACATATTGCATGCCCGAGACAACCCGTCCGAACACGGTATAGCGGTGGTCGAGCGAAAAGCGCGGCTGGAACATGATGAAGAATTGGCTGTTCGCGCTGTCCGGGCTTTCGGCGCGCGCCATCGATACCGTACCGCGCAGATGCGGCATGTCGTTGAATTCAGCCTTGAGGTCGGGAAGCCGCGAGCCGCCCTGACCCGTCGCAGTCGGATCGCCCGTCTGCGCCATGAAGCCGTCGATCACGCGGTGGAACTTGACCCCGTCATAAAAGCCCGCGCGCGCGAGTTCCTTGACCCGCGCCACATGACCCGGTGCGACGTTCGGGAAAAGCTGGATGACCACCCGTCCGCCGGTCGAAAGGTCAAGGTTGAGCATATATTCGGGATTGTTGAGATATTGCTCGGGCGCCATCGCCGCAGCCACCGACGTCTCCTCGGCTGCGCTTGCATCGGGTGCGGCCGGCTCCTCGGCGGGCGGAGCGGGGGGTGTTTCGAGCGGCGGCGCCGGCTCGGGAATGTCGGTTGGAGCCGGGCTTTCTTCCGGCGTGGGCCCCGGAGGCGGCGGTGCTTCCTGCGCTACGGCCGAAGCCGCGAGGCCGAGCGCCATCACCGTCAAGGCCAGGGGGCGGAGTGGGAATATCATGCTATATCGGCCTTTATCGTTGAATCCGGTTTGCGCCCCGTTTTTGCGCGCCCTAGCGGGAAAAAGCTGAACGCTCAATGATTGCGGTCAAGGCTCGCCCTGCCGCAAGCCCCTTTCGGCGATTCGCCGCTCGACCGCCTCGCGCACCGCGGGGGTGACGAACTTGTGGATCTCGCCGCCGAAGATCGCGATCTCCTTGACCAGCCGCGACGCGATCGGCTGCAATCCCACATCGGCCATCAGAAAAACCGTCTCGACCCGGTCATTCAGTTGCTGGTTCATCCCTGCCATCTGATATTCATATTCAAAGTCCGCGACCGCGCGCAGGCCGCGGACGATGACGCTCGCGCCCTCGCGCTCGGCAAAGTCCATCAGAAGCGAGTTGAAGCCGACGACGCGGATATCGCCTTCGATCGCGGCGACCTCGTGACGCACCATCGCGATGCGCTCCTCATCATCGAACAGCGGCGACTTGCTGATATTTGTCGTCACCCCGATCACGAGCCTGTCGACCAGCTTCGCGCCGCGGCGGATGATGTCCATGTGCCCGAGCGTAATCGGATCGAACGTTCCGGGATAAACCCCAATGCGCATCAACGGTCCCTTTCCACCACATAGCGCGCGATGGCCCGCAACAGCGCAGCCTCGTCGCCGAATCCCGACAGATGGGCAATCGCCTGGTCGACAAGCAGCGCCGCCTGCTCGCGTGCGCGCTCTATCCCCATCAGCGTGACAAAGGTCGCTTTGCCTGCGGCATCGTCCTTGTGCAGCGCCTTGCCGGCGAGCGCCTCATCTCCCTCGACGTCCATGATGTCGTCGGCGATCTGGAAGGCGAGCCCGATATCGCGTGCGTAGCCGCGCAGCGGCGTGCGTCCTTCGGCGGGGATGCGCGCAAGAACCGCTCCTGCCTCGACCGAAAAGGCGATCAGCGCGCCGGTCTTGAGTTGCTGCAGCCGCGTGACCGTCGGCAGGTCGAAATCGGCGGTTTCGGCGGCGAGATCCATCATCTGTCCGCCCGCCATGCCCGCCGGCCCGGCCGCACGAGCGAGCTCGCGCACCAACTCGCCGCGCACGAACGGATCGGCGTGGGTTGCGGGATCGACGAGCCATTCAAAGGCGAGGGCATGGAGCGAATCGCCCGCAAGAATCGCAGTCGCCTCGCCAAAGGCCTTGTGCACCGTCGGCTTGCCGCGGCGCATGTCATCATCGTCCATGCACGGAAGATCGTCGTGAATCAGTGAATAAACGTGCATCGCCTCGACCGCCGCCCCGACGCGCAGCGCCGGCGCTTGGTCGACATGGTAAAGGTCGCCTGCCGCGCGCACGAGAAGCGGACGCAGCCGCTTGCCGCCGCCGATCGCGGCGTGGCGCATCGCCTCGTAAAGCGGGCCCCTGGGATCGGACGGTACGGCGAGCAGCCGGTCGAAAAGCCGGTCGATGCCCGCCGTGACCTCGGCCTGTGCCGCATGAACGAGCGATGCGTCCGCCGCTGATCCGCCTTCGACGCGTGTCGTCACGGCCTCAGGCTTCGCCGAAGGGCGCGGTTCCCGCGGGCTGGCCATCCGCCCCGAGACTGACCTGTTCGATGCGGGCCTGCGCCGCTGCGAGCCGCGCTTCGCAATGCGCACGGAGCGCATGACCGCGTTCATAGAGCGCGACAGATTCTTCGAGACTGACATCGCCGCTTTCGAGCCGCCGCACGATGGTTTCAAGCTCGCCCATCGCCGCCTCGAACGACATGGAGGCGATTTCAGGGGCAGCAGCAGGTGCGGGCGTGTCCGTCATGGCGCCTGCTTTGGCCTCTTCGCCCCCTTGCGGTCAAGCTTGACGTCGCCTCCGGCCGCCCTGGCATCGCGCCTTGTTCGTCGGCCATTTCGCTCCGGCGCTCCTCGCGGCTGCGCAGCCCCGCGCTGCCGGGCTTTGCACTTTATTCATCGCGGCGTAGTTCGCCGACATCGGCTTTGCAGCGCTTCTGATCCGCGAGCGCCGGGGGGGCGATCGGCGTCTCTGGATGCTTCCAGGTCTGCTTGCCCTGATCCAGGCGATCGACTGGTTTGGCCCCAAGGAATATGCCTATTCGCTCGCGATCCCTGCGACAATATTGGGCGCCTATGCGCTGCTTGCATGGGCGGCCTCGTGGACGACGCGCGAGCGCCGCGCGCTCGCAGCCTGACAGAGGGCGCAATTGCATTTTGATTCTTTGCAATTGCCGCTCGCCCGCCGATAAGCCATGCTGCACCGCACAATAAGGAGGGGCTGAAAGGCAAGTTTTGTTTATCAGACAAGGACTTGCGTCATGAAGACGACCATCTCCGCCGCCCTCGGACTTGCCCTGCTCGCGCCCACCGCTCAGGCCGAGGATAATGCCAAGCAGCGGTTCGAGCATGAGGGGCATATCTACAGCTACAGCATCACGCGCAAGGGCGACATGCGCCTCATCACCGGCATCGAGGAACGCAGCGGCAAGCGCTTCCGGCTGCGCATCGGCGAACGCCGGGTTCGCGGCACCGTCGGGTCGCAGCAGGTGAACTTCCCGCTGCGCGACGTCGAGCCGCTCGATACGGCCCCCACCACGCTTGCGGCGCGGTAATGAGGTCCCGGGACAGACCCCAGCGCGCTGAAAAAGGCGCATGGGGTCTGTTCCTATCGCGCGCGCGCGGCTAAAGGCGCGCCATGACCCAGACAGCAGCCCCGTCCGACTTTGCCATCACCCCTGAGATTGTGGCCGATCACGGCCTCTCGGCGGAAGAATATGATCGTGTCCTCCACGCGCTCGGGCGCGAGCCGAACCTGGTCGAACTTGGCATTTTCTCGGTCATGTGGTCGGAGCATTGCAGCTACAAAAGCTCGCGCATCCATCTGAAGAAACTCCCGACCGAAGCACCGTGGGTGATTTGCGGTCCCGGCGAGAATGCTGGCGTCATCGATATCGGCGCGGGACCGGACGGCAAGAAGCTTGCCGCGATCTTCAAGATGGAGAGCCACAACCACCCCTCCTACATCGAACCTTATCAGGGCGCCGCGACCGGCGTCGGCGGCATTCTGCGCGACGTCTTCACCATGGGAGCACGCCCGGTTGCGAACCTCAATGCGCTGCGCTTCGGCCGTCCTGATCATCCGAAGATGAAGCATCTGATCTCGGGCGTCGTCCATGGCATCGGCGGTTATGGCAATTGCGTGGGCGTGCCCACGGTCGGCGGCGAGGTCAATTTTCACAAGGCTTATGACGGCAATATTCTCGTCAACGCCATGACCGTTGGCGTCGCCGAACAGGACAAGATCTTCTATTCGGCCGCGAGCGGCGTCGGCAATCCGATCGTCTATGTCGGCTCGAAGACCGGCCGCGACGGCATTCATGGCGCGACGATGGCGAGCGCGGACTTTGGCGAGGATACCGAGGAAAAGCGCCCGACCGTGCAGGTCGGCGACCCCTTCACCGAGAAACTGCTGATCGAGGCCTGCCTTGAGCTGATGGCGTCGGACGCGATCGTCGCGATCCAGGACATGGGCGCCGCCGGGCTCACCAGTTCGTCGGTCGAAATGGCCTCGAAGGGGGGCGTCGGCATCCACCTCAGGATGGACGATGTGCCCCAGCGCGAGACCGGCATGACGGCCTATGAAATGATGCTGTCCGAAAGCCAGGAACGCATGCTGATGGTCCTCAAGCCCGGCAAGGAAGATTTCGCCAAGGCGATCTTCGAGAAATGGGAACTCGACTTCGCGGTCATCGGCACGGTTACCGATACCGGCCGCATGGTGCTGGAGCATAAGGGCGAGATCGTCTGCGACATTCCGCTCGCCCCCCTCGCCGACGATGCACCGCTATACGATCGCCCGCACGTGGCGACTCCCAAGCCTGCCGAGCTTAGCGACGTGCCCGAGACGAAGGACATCGCAGCCGACCTCAAATTGCTCATGGGAACCCCCGACATCGCCAGCCGCCGCTGGATCTGGGAGCAGTATGACAGCCAGGTCGGCGCCGACACGGTGCAGACCGGCGGCGACGCCGCGCTTGTCCGCATCCACGGCACCAACCGCGCGCTGGCCATGTCGACCGATTGCACCCCGCGCTACTGCTTTGCCGACCCCGTCGAGGGCGGCAAACAGGCTGTCGCGGAGACGTGGCGCAACATCACGGCGGTCGGCGCGACACCGCTCGCGATCACCAACTGTCTCAATTTCGCCAATCCGCAGCGCCCCGAAATCATGGGCCAGATTACGGGCTGCCTCGAGGGCATGGGCCAGGCGTGCCGGGCGCTCGACTATCCGATCGTCTCGGGCAACGTCAGCCTCTACAATGAGTCGAAGGCAACGGGCGGCGGCAGCGCCATCCTGCCCACCCCCGCGATCGGGGGCGTCGGCGTCATCGACGATCTTTCAAAGGCGGTCGGAATCGGCTTCAAGCGCACCGGCGACATCGTGCTCGCCATCGGCGAGCGCATGGGGCATCTGGGCCAGTCGATCTGGCTGCGCGAGATCCATGGCCGCGAGGAGGGCCCGCCGCCACCCGTCGACCTCAAGGCCGAGAAGCGCACGGGAGATTTCATCCGCGCAAGCATCAATGCCGGGTGGATCACTGCCTGCCACGACGTCTCCGACGGCGGTGTCGCGGTCGCACTCGCCGAAATGGCCTTAAAGTCGAACATCGGCGTCCTCGTCAGCGAGGAACAGCCATTCGGCATTGCCGAAAGCTTCTTCGGCGAGGATCAGGGCCTTTACCTCGCCACCGTCTGCGACACCTGCCTTGCCGATTTCCTCGACGCTGCGAACCGCGCCGATGTGCCGGTCGACCCGCTTGGCCGCACGATCAAGGATCGTATCGTCTTCGAACTGCCCGAAAGCGACCATCAGGTGACGCTGGCCGAGCTGCGCGAGGCGCACGAAGGCTTCTTCCCGACCTTGATGGGAGCCGACGCAGCTTTGGCGTGAGGCGCCCGCGTCGCGCGGCCGGGAGATTTTGCTCATGAGCATCCATGTCGGAATCGGGGGCTGGACCTATGAGCCGTGGCGCGGGCCCTTCTATCCGCCCGGGCATCCCCAGAAGCGCGAGCTCGAATACGCCGGGCAGCATTTGACCGGAATCGAGATCAACGGCACCTATTATGGCAGCCAGAAGCCGGAAACCTTCGCGAGCTGGGCGGAGGCCGTACCCGATGGCTTTCGCTTCAGCGTCAAGGCATCGCGCTTTGCGACCAATCGCAAACGGCTCGCTGACGCCGCAGGATCGGTCGAAAAATTCCTGGCGCAGGGTGTGACGCGGCTCGGCGCCCGGCTCGGACCGATCCTGTGGCAGTTCATGGCAACGAAGAGGTTCGAACGCGACGACTTTGCAAGCTTCCTCGACCTGCTTCCCGAGACGCAGGACGGCCTGCCGCTTCGCCACGCTCTCGAAGTGCGGCACGAGAGTTTTTGCGATCCTGATTTCGTCGACCTCGCGCGCGAGCGGAACATGGCGATCGTCTTCGCCGACAGCGATGAATTTCCGCGCATCGACGAGCCGACCGCGGATTTCACCTATGCGCGGTTGCAAAGGAGCCGGGAGGATGTCGAAACCGGCTATGACGACAAGGCGCTGGACCGTTGGGCAAAGCAGGCCCGCGACTGGGCACAGGGCGGCCGCGATGTCTATCTCTTCTTTATCGCGGGCGCGAAGGTGCGAAATCCTGCGGCTGCGCAGGCACTGATCGAAAAATTGGGCTCATAAAGGCGCGCCGTCACGCCGCCTGCGCGAGTTCGGGCTTCGCAGCGCCCGCCTCGGCGGGCTTGGTCCCCAACAGATCATAGGGATCGATACCATCGGCGCGCATCATTGCGTGAACCTGTTTGTAGACCACCGGCTCCAGGATCCCCAGTCGCTTGCGCGCGGCGGCAAGCGGTTCGGCAAGCAGCGCCTCGATATTCTGGTGCGCAATCTGCTCGGCGACGCGGCCGATCCGCTGCCCCTCGCGGACCGCGGCATAGATGGGATAGCGCCGGCCAATACCCTTGCGAATTTCGCGCGCGCCCGCCCACGCGATGAACAATGTCCCCCAGCTCGGCGTCTGGCTGTAGGAAAAGGCGAGCACGCATTGCTCACCGAGCGCGTCGCGGCCGTAGCCGGTCAGGATGTGGAACAGGTCGTGCGTGTCGCGAAGCCGGTCGCCATAGATTTCGAGCATGTCATCATAGCTCGGCTTGCCGCGGCGGAATTTGAGCGACTCGTCGACCAGCCCCTGCGCGGTCAGACCCTCGCGCTCCATGAAATCGACATAGACGCGTCCGACGCTCGCTTCGGGCAGGCGGCGAAGCGCATCATGGTCGTCGAGCAGCGCGGGCAAATAGGGCCGTTCGGCAAGCACGCGCTGGCCTTCCGCGGTCTCGAAGAAACGCTCTACCGAGCGGCCGAAACGCTTGTCGCGCAGGGCGTCGATGATGTGAAACACCTGCTCGGTGTCTTCCTTGTCGGCGATCAGCCTGCGGAAATGATGAAGCGCCTTCATCGGACGAAAACCGCCGTCGGTGCGGTCGGGGTGGGAAAGCGGTAGGCGCGTCATCTTCAGTCTCGCTGGGAATCGATGTCGCTGTACGACCTAGCATTATTGACATAAATGTCAATACGGTCTCACTGGGCGGAGAAATGCAGATTTGGGGTTCGGAAAGCCTCGATCAGCGCGCTGGACGCCGCGCGCCCTAAACTGTATCATCCCCCTAAGACAGCAGGGGCAGCTCATGAACGCGGCGACGAACCAACGCTTCGAAAGCCTCGATGCAATCCGGGGGGTCGCGGTGATGGGCATATTGGCGATGAACATCGTCGCCTTTGCCCTGCCCTTCCCGGCCTATTCCAACCCTGCTGCGGGCGGGCCGCCCGGCGGGGCCGACCTTGCTGCATGGTTCTTCAACTTCCTCTTTGTCGACTCCAAGATGCGCGGGCTCTTCTCGATGCTCTTCGGCGCGAGCACCTTGCTCGTCATCGAACGCGCCGAAGCTGCGGGACGCAGCCCGCTGCGTGCCCATTATGCCCGGATGCTCTGGCTCGCGCTCTTCGGTCTCGCCCACTATTATTTCATCTGGTTCGGCGACATTCTCTTTCTCTATGCCGTCTGCGGCCTGCTTCTCTTCCCCTTTCGGCGCCTCTCCGCAAGGGCGCTGGCCTGGTGGGCGGCCGGCTTTTTCCTGGTCGGCGCAGCGCTTTTCCTCGCGCTCTGGGCCTCGCTCCTCGCGGCGCAAGCGGGCGCGCTGCCGGTCGATGCCGGCGCAGGCGCTAGCACCGCGCTGCGTCAGATCGAGACGGCGATGGGCGCGAATTCGCCCGATTATGCGAAGGAGCTTGCGCGCTATCTTGGAAGCTACGGCGCGATCGTCACGCATCGCATCACCGAGACCGCGGGCAAACCCGTGGAGGGCCTGATCGTGATGCTCTGGGAAACCATGGGGCTGATGCTCGCCGGGATGGCGCTGCTCAAGTCCCGCATGTTGACGGGGCAATGGCCCGCGGCGCGCTATCTGAAATGGGCCATCGCCGGATTTCTCCTCGCCGCGCCGCCGCTCGCCGGCCTTGCTGTCTATCAGGCAAAGGCAGGCTTCAGCGGCGTGGCGGTCTTCGGATCGGCGGCAGCGCTTTCGCTCCCCTTCGACATCATGATGACCTTCGGTTGGGCCGCGCTCATCCTGTGGCTGATCCGCATCACCGTAAGCGATGCTGTCCGCGCCCGGCTTGCGGCTGCGGGCCGCATGGCCTTCACAAACTATCTGACGACCTCGATCGTGATGACGACGATCTTTTATGGCTATGGCCTCGGCCTGTTCGGCAGCGTGGGCCGAGCGCCGCTCTATCTCTTCTGCTTCGGCATGTGGGCCGCGATGCTGCTCTGGTCGAAGCCGTGGCTTGACCGGTTTCACTATGGCCCGCTCGAGTGGCTGTGGCGCAGCCTGTCGCGCGCATCGCCGCAGCCGATGCGACGACGCCCGCCCGCTCAGTAACTGACGGCGTTTCCGAAGCTCGCCGGACGGCGCTGAACGAGCGGATTGGCCTCGCGCTCAAGCGCTGCGAGTGTCTTTTCGAACAGCGGGCGCAGTTCGACGACACGCGGCAGATATTCTTCGGGGCTGACCTGGCTTTCGACGCAGCGGCGTGCGAACATCTCGATATCCTCGGCCAGTTCGCCCAGCCGTTCGGCGCCAAACTGCCGGGCCTCGCTCTTCAGCGTATGCGCCGGCATAACGAGACCGCGCGCATCGCGCGCGCGCATCGCCTCTTCGATCACGGCGACCGACTTGGTGCCATCCTCGCGAAAATAGCCGAGAATCCGGATAAATGCAGCGCCGAGCTGAGCGCGCGTCGCGCGGAATTCATCCCAATCGACCAGGATATCTTCCAATGTTCCGTTCCTTGGTGCTCGATTTGGTCCTTGGTCCCAGCGGCCTCCATGCCCCACTTGGGTAAAAAAGCCGTTACAGCAGGAAAGCCCGCCCGCAACATGTCCCGAAACGGATCAGCGCGCGACCCGCCAGCACCCCTCCCCCGCGGTTTCGACCGTCCAGTCGTGCTGAGCCGCAAGCGCCGCAATCTCGCGCGCGGCCTGCGGATCGTCGGCAAGCAAGAGGACTTCGCTTTCGGCGCGCATCGCGCGCGAAAGACGCAGCGCCGGCCAGGGACAGCGCATGCCGCGCGCATCGACCACCGCCGCGGCGGACGGCTCATTCATCATAGGGGTTGCGCGAATTGCGGAAGTTGAGACGCACCGGGACGCCCTGGAAGCCCAGTTCCTTGCGCATGCCATTGACCAGATAGCGCTCATAGCTCGCCGGCAACGCATCGGTCCGGGTGCCGAAGACGACGAAGGTCGGCGGACGCGTGCGAGCCTGGGTGATATAGCGCAGCTTGATCCGCTTGCCGCCCGGCGCCGGTGGCGGATTGGCGGCTACCGCCCCCTCAAACCAGCGGTTGAGCTTTGCGGTCGAAACGCGATTGGTCCAGATCGCACGCTGCTCGAAGGCGACGCGCACCAGCGTATCGATGCCCTTCCCCGTCGCGCCCGAAATGCTGAGGACAGGGACCCCCTTCACCTGCGCGAGCCCGTCGTCGAGCGCGCCGCGCACGCCATTGAAAAGGGCTGAGGGATTTTCAGCGACGTCCCATTTGTTGAGCGCGACGATCAGCGCGCGCCCTTCCTGCAGCACCCGGTCGGCAATGCGCAGATCCTGCGCCTCAAGCCCCTTGGTCGCATCGAGCAAGAGCACGACAACCTCGGCGAAATCGACCGCATGAAGCGCGTCCGCGACCGACAGTTTCTCGAGCTTGTCCTGGACCTTGGCGCGCTTGCGCATCCCTGCGGTATCGAACAGCTGGATTTCATGAACCTCGCCGTCCTTTTCCCACTGCCAATCCACGCGGATCGAGTCGCGGGTGATCCCGGCCTCGGGCCCGGTGATGAGACGGTCCTCTCCGATCATGCGGTTGATCAGCGTCGACTTGCCGGCATTGGGCCGTCCGACGATCGCGAGCTTCATCGGACCCAGCGCATCCTCTTCAGCAGCAGCCTCTTCGGCCTCAGCGTCCATGAAGGGTTCGACGATGGGGCGCAGCGCATCGAACAACTCGACCTGGCCATCGCCGTGTTCGGCGCTCAAGGCAAGGACGGTATCAAAGCCCAGCGAATAGGCCTCCATCAGTCCGGCTTCGCCCGCTTTGCCTTCGGCCTTGTTCGCGCACAATATGATCGGCGTGTCTTCGCTGCGCAGCCAGCGCGCGATTTCTTCGTCGAGCGGGGTGACGCCCGCGCGCGCATCGATCAGGAAAAGGGCCGCATTGGCCTCGCGGACCGCCTTTTCGGTCTGCAAGCGCATCCGGCCTGGCAGCGTCGCGGCGTCGTGATCCTCGAACCCCGCCGTGTCGACGATCCGGAACTCGAGCCCGAGCAGCTTGCCATCGCCCTCGCGCCGGTCACGCGTCACCCCCGGCTGGTCATCGACGAGCGCGAGGCGCTTGCCGACCAGCCGGTTGAACAGCGTCGATTTGCCGACATTGGGCCGACCGACTATGGCGATCGTCGCGGATCGCGCCATGCTTCGTTCCTATCCGTCGGCCCGGCCGCGCGCGCAGCCTTGCCCTGTTACCGCCAAGCGGTGATGCGTCCGTCGTCCGCGAGAATGTAAAGCGTCCGGTTCGCGACCACCGGGGTCTGCGACAGCGACGTCTTGAACTCGCTCGTCGCGAGCGTCGATCCGTCCGTCGGCGAAAATTCGGCGAGCTGCCCCTCGCTGTTCACCGCGATCAGCCGCCCGCCAGCCAGGATCGGGCCGGTCCAGCGGATCGGATCTTTCTTCTTCTTTTCGGTCTCGACCCGGTAGCGCTGGAGTTGCTGGATCCAGCGAATCTTCCCCGATCCGCGTGCGACGCAGAGCAGCTTCGCATCGTCGGTCATCGCAAAGACCCATTCACCCACCACATAGGGGGTCGAAATACCCGCGATCGATATTTCCCACGCGCGCTGGCCGGTATTGAGCTCATAGCTCGCCATGCGGCCGCCCTGACCAAGAGCGAAAACGCGGCCCCGGTCGATGACCGGATCGGCATCGACGTCGGTCAGGGTCGAAACCGACAGCGCCATCGACGTGCGCGCAAGAGCATCTTCCCAAAGGTCGCGGCCGTTCTCGTACCGATAGGCCTGAACCTCGCCCGACGAGAAACCCGCAACGATCGTTGCTTCGCCCGCCGCCGGCGACGCTGCGCCGAAAACACTGCCGGCTTCGAGCGAAGCGGTCGCCTGCCACAGCACCGCGCCATTGGCGGCGTTGAGGGCGATGATCTGATTGTCCTGCGTGATCGCATAGACGCCGCCGAAGGCAATCGTCGGCGCGCCGCGCAGCGGCCCTGCGGGTTTGACCTTCCAGATGATCGATCCGTCGCTCGCATTGAGCGCGGCGACGTCGCCGACGCCGCTCGTCGCATAGACGACATTGCCGTCGACCGCCGCGCCGCCGCCGAACAATGAATCCTGAAAATCCTTGCCCGAGCTCCCGATCGACACCGTCCAGAGCTTGGCGCCCGTGTCGGCGCTAAAGGCCGTGACCACCGCGTCGGTGTCGACGACGAAGAGGCGGTTGTCAGCGACGACGGGAGAGGAGGCGAGGCGCTGCTTCTTGGTGCTGCCCGCAATTGTGGCGCTCCAGACCTGGCGGCGCGAGGCGGCGAGGGCAAGGTGGCCCATCGACTTCGACGCATTGCCGCCCGATTGCGACCATGCGGCATTGACCACCGGCTCGGGCAGCACGACCGCCGTGCTGGCCAGCGCGGGGTCGACCTTCACACTATTGTCATTCGACAGGATCGAGACGCGTTCGCCGACGGTCGGGGTTTTCGGCCCGCCGTTGCCCTTCAGCGCGCCGCAAGCTGCCAGCGGCAGCGTGAGCAGCGCCGCGTAGAATACATACCGGCTTTTCATCCTATTTGGCTTCCTCGCTTTTCGCGGCCGCTGCCTTCGGCGCGGCTTCGCCTTTCGTTTCGGCTGCGGCGCTGTCGCTCGCGCGATCTGCTACCGCATCAACGCCCAGCATCCCCGCCATCTGCACAGCGCGTGATTGCAGGGACTGGGGAATATCGGACAATTTGGCGATACGGCCATAAAGCTCGCCCGCCTGATCGAACTGGCCGAGCTGATAATGCGCGATCGCGCTCAACTCAGCAGCGCTGGCAAACCAGCTTGAATCCTTTGCATCGACAAGGGGCTTCATGCGCGCGATCACGGTCTGGGGCTTAAGCGTGTCATATTCAAACGCGGTCTGGCGGATCAGGGCAAGGTCGCGCAGCGCCTGATCGATTTTCGTGTCGCTTGCTACCTTCGCCATCAGCGCGGCGGCACTCTTAAGGTCCCCGGTCTGAGCCTTGAGGTTCGCCTGCTGGACGAGCGCAGCCGCGCGATACGCAGGCCCACCTTCCGCGATCAGCTTGTCAAGCTCGAGGGCGGCTGCACCCGGCTGGCTGGTCTTCGCCTTGTCAAAGGCGGCGAGCAGCGCTTCGGCCTGTTCGCCGCGCTTGGTTTCCTGCTGATGGTTCCAGAAAAGATAGCCGCCAAACGCCACGAGCGCTGCAATGACCGCAGCGACGATCCAGCGCCCATAACTCGTCCAGATCGAATCGAGCCGATCCTTGCGGACGGCTTCGTCGACTTCCTGCAATAGCGCAGCATTATTGGTCGGGCTCAGCGCCAATCAAACCTCCATCTCGTCCATCCGGCTTTCGCACACGCGTCCCACCGGCCGCCTCCTTAGCGGGGGCGCCGGAAAAGGCCAAGCGATTCACTTGCCCCCTGCCGGGCGGCAGAGCGGTCGTCAGCCGGCGTAGATCTGATCCTCGGTCGGGAATGAACGGGACCTGACCTGGTCCGCATATTCCTTGACGGCACCGCTGACGATGCTGGCCATGTCCTGGTAGCGCTTCACGAATTTGGGGACCCGTTCAAACATGCCGAGCATGTCGTCGGTAACGAGGACCTGTCCGTCGCACTGCGCCGATGCGCCGATGCCGATCGTTGGACAGGCAACCTTGTTGGTGATTTCTACCGCGATCGATTCGAGTACCCCTTCGATGACGATGGAAAAGGCGCCGGCCTGCGCAACCGCTAGGGCATCGTCGACAATCGAGCGCGCTTCCTCCTCGCTTTTGCCGCGCACGCCATAGCCCCCGAGGATATTGACCGCCTGCGGCGTCAGACCCACATGGCCCATCACAGGGATGCCGCGCTGGGTCAGAAACTCGATCGTCGGGGCGAGCACCTTCCCGCCCTCAAGCTTGACGGCGGCGGCGCCCGTTTCCTTGAGCAGCCGCGCGGCATTGTCGAACGCCTGCTGCGGGCTCCCTTCGTAGCTGCCGAACGGCATGTCGACGATGACGGCAGCATGATAGCTGCCGCGCACGACGGCCGCGCCGTGCAGCGACATCATATCCATCGTCACCCCGACCGTGTGCGGCAGGCCATAGATCACCTGCGCGAGCGAATCGCCGACGAGCAGCATGTCGCAATGCGGGTCGAGCAGCTGCGCCATGCGGACCGTGTAAGCGGTCAGCATAACCAGCGGCTCACCGCCTTTTCGCTGGCGAATCCGCGGCACCGTCAGGCGCTTCATCGGCTGCGGCGTCGGATTGGCGCGGCTGGTGGAGGTGTCGAGGGTGAGCGTTTTGGGGAGCGTGGACATGGCGCGCGGCTTAGACCTTAATGTTGCAGCGCAAAAGCGGTTCCGCGGTTTGTGTCGTGTATCTTTTACTTCATGTCAGATTTGATTAACATAAATTCTCGCTCGCTCCAGGAAATCCGACGTGACCAGACCGCCTTTCACCAATGACATCCGGACGCTGCGCTTTCTGGCCGGCGAGATGACGCAGGGCGAACTGGGACGAAAGGTCGGCGTCACGCGCCAGACCATCGCCGCGGTCGAGCAAGGCAGATACTCACCTTCGCTCGAGGTCGCATTCCGCATCGCGCGCGTCTTTGGCAAACCGATCGAGACCGTATTCCAGTGGCAGGAAAGGTGAAGCCGCAGCTTGGCCGCTGCAGCAATCGGGCGTAAACCGGCATAGCGAAAGGTACCCCGTTCATGCGCGCGCTGTCCCTCCTCTGCCTCGCACTCCTGCTCGCCGCCTCAGCCGCCCCGGCCGCGGCGCGCGATACCCTCCCCGCCGATCTCCATCTGATACCCGTGGCGACGGATACGAAACCCCGCCCATGGGCCATTCTCTTTCCGCGCGCCGAGGGGATCGGGAGGCTTGCACCCGGCAATCAATATGCCGACCTCGCCGCTTTTCTGAACCAGCGCGGGATCGATGTTCTGGTTGTTGACGACGACGCCGCGCTCGAGCGTTTGAGACCGCCTGGCTCAGCGGGCGAGAAGCGTGCGGCGATCGCGATCGACGCGCTCGCTCGTCTGCGCGCCATGCACCGCTTTGACCGGCGCTGCCCGGGCCTCGCGATCGGCTGGTCGCGCGGCGGCGAGGGCGCGCTGACTCTTGCCTCGACGCCGGATGGTTCCGAAAGCGGCTTTCGCGCGGCGATCGTCTATTATCCCTCGGTTCGCTCGCAACGCTCACCCTGGCCCCAGCGCATGCCGGTACTCGCGCTGCAGGGTACGCAAGACGACACTGCGCCCCTGAAGCGGCTCGAAGCGCTTGCAGCTACCCGCGTCCAGAACCCCGGATATCCGTTCATCATAAAGCTCTATCCCGGCGCCGGCCACCGCTTCGACGTCGCGCATCCGGTCGATGACCCCGGCAGCGCCGCGGCGCCCCGCGACTTTAATGCGACCGCGCACGCAGCGGCGCTCGAAGCGATCGACGGCTTCCTCACCGAGCGCGCAATCAGCGGCGCAAGCTGCGCGCTCGACTAGGCTCTGCCTGCCTCGGTCAATGCCGCGATTTGCTCGGGCGTAAGGGTCACCGCCTCGCTTGCCATGATCTCGTCGAGTTGCGCGACGCTGGTTGCACTGGCGATCGGCGCGGTCACGCCAGGCTGCGCCGCCACCCAGGCGAGTGCGATCTGGGGCAGCGTCGCGCCCGTCTCCTCCGCGATCCGTTCCATCGCTGCGAGCACGTCCGGCCCGCGCCCCGTCATATAGGGCTGAACGCGCGCACCGCGCGGACTCTTGGAGAGATCAGCAGCATCGCGATATTTGCCCGACAGATAGCCCGACGCGAGACTGAAATAGGTGATGACCCCCAGCCCCTCGGCGGTGCACAGCGCCTGCAGGGGTCCTTCATATTGGGCGCGGTCGAGGAGGTTGAGCTCAGGCTGTACGACCGTGAAGCGCGGCAGACCGGTCTTGTCCGATAGCTCGAGCGCCTCGGCGAGCCGAGCGGCCGAATAGTTAGATGCACCGATCGCGCCTACGGTGCCTGTGTCGATGAGTTCGCTGAACGCGCCAAGCACTTCATCGAGCGGCACGTCGGGATCGTCCTTGTGCGCAAAATAAAGGTCGATCGCATCGACGCCGAGCCGGTCGAGCGAACCCTGCACCGCCGCGCGCACGCGCTCAGGCTTCAGCCCGCCCTCCCGACTTTTGTCGCGATCAGTATCTGATCGCGCGCGCCGCTCGCCTTCAGCCATTCGCCGAGCATGGTTTCCGATTCGCCGCCCTTGTTCCCCGGCACCCAGGCCGAATAGACGTCGGCCGTATCGATCATCCCGCCGCCCCGCTCGACAAAGCGATCGAGCACCGCAAAGCTTGCGGCCCGATCGGCGGTCATCCCGAAGACATTGCCGCCGAGCACGAAGGGGCGGATCAAAAGACCGCTGTTGCCCAGAGCACGCTCGGTCATTGCATTTCCCCTCGTCTCACGGCCGGGACGGCTTCGCGCGGATTGTCGCTGAACAGACCGTCAATGCCGGTTTTCATGTAAGTGCGGATCTCGGCCTCGAGGTCACCGTGGCCCGCCGGATTGATCCCGCGCTTGTCGGCGAGCGGCAGAAAATAATTCTCGCGGCGGAAGGTCCAGGGATGCACCTTCAGTCCCGCAGCGTGTGCGTCGCGCACGAGGCTCGTCGCCTCGCCGAGCGTCCCGAGCGCGCTGCGCGGGATGATCATCGTCTTTGCCGGACCGATCCCGTTGGCATAGGCTGCGATCGCTTTGAGGCCCGGGGGCGATACCATTTCGGCGTAGGTCACGGCGGGAGCATCGGCGGGACCGCCCTCGCCATCGACCAGCTGGATCAGCGGAAGTTCGCTCTTCGCCCGCAGCGCCTTCAGATTGCCTACTTCGAAGCTCTGGATGAATATGGGTGCGTCTGGGCCGCGATAGCCATATCGCTCAAGCTGCACGAGCAAGGGGCCTTCGTGCGGCAGGCCGATGGCCGCGAAATAGCTTGGATGCTTGGTTTCGGGATAAACACCCACCGGGTGCGCCCGCCCCTTGTTGATACGGGCGAGAAGCGCCAGAATTTCCTCGAAGGTCGGAACCTCGAATTTGCCGTCGTTGGCAGTGCCCCGCAGACTCGGAATGCGCTCCTTCGCGCGCAGGGTCTTGAGTTCAGCGAGGGTGAAATCCTCGGTGAACCAGCCCGTGACCTCCTTGCCGTCGATTCGCTTGCTTGTCTTTCGGCCGGCAAACTCGCCGTGCGCGGCGACGTCGGTGGTATCCGAAATCTCATTCTCGTGCCGCGCAACAAGCACCCCGTCCCTGGTCAGCACCAGGTCGGGCTCGATATAATCGGCGCCCTGCTCAATTGCCAGCTCATAGCTCGCAAGCGTGTGCTCGGGGCGCTCGCCCGAGGCTCCGCGATGCGCAATGACGATCGGCGGCCGGCCGTCGAGTGTCGGCGTTGCCACCATCGGCTCAGCGCCGCAGCCCGCAAGCGATGCGAGCGCCAGCCAAGCGGCGAGCCGGCGCTTCATGCGGCAAAGCGGGCCTGCCAATCGCTTTCGGAAAATCCGACGCTAATACCATCATCGGCCTCGACGACCGGGCGGCGGATCATCGCGGGCTGGTCAAGCATCAGCGCCTTCGCCTTCGCAGCGTCGAGCCCCGCCTTGTCAGCGTCGGGCAGTTTGCGAAAGGTCGTCCCGCTCTTGTTGAGAAGCCTTTCCCAGCCGACTGCGTCAATCCATTGCTGCAGCCTTGTGGGTTCGAGCCCGTCCTTGCGAAAGTCGTGGAAGCGGTAAGAAACGCCGGCGCCGTCCAGCCAGCGCCGCGCCTTCTTCACCGTGTCGCAGTTCGGAATTCCATAAAGAGTAAGTGCCATCCATCGACTTTAGGAGAGCGGCGGCATGTCGGCAATGCGCGTGTTGGCGCTCGCGAGCTTGCCGCGCAGCGCGCGTGCAAACCCCTGATGGAGCGCCGCTGCTATGTCGCGATTGGCGGCAAGATAGGCGCGCAGCGCCGCTGCAGGAACGAACCAAAGCCGCGCATTGGTGGTCAGCGTCACAGTCCCTGTCGCGTGAGCCCCATCGAGCACCGTCGCCTCGCCGATCAGCGCGCCGTCGGTAAGCGTTCCCACCTCAGTCCCGTCGCGCTGGATCAGCGCGCGGCCCTCGGCAAGGTAGAAGAGACTGGGTGCCGCCTGATTCTCGCGAATAAGCACCTCGCCGCGCTTTGCCGAAATCCAGTGGCCCTGGTCGATGAGGCGCCGGACGCTGGCGGCGCCAAGATCAGCAAGGTGCAAGGTGCGAAGCGTCTGCTCCTCGGGCGAGAAACGGATTGCGGCATCGCGCAGCCGGCCGCGCGTCGCAAGCACGCCGTTCACCACAAGAATTGCCAGCAGCAGCAGCCCATAACCCAGCTGCGAGTGGATGACCGCGACGGGCAGCACAAGCAGCGCCGCGGCGGCGATGCCGAGACGCACTTGCTCAGCGCGCGTGGCAAAGCAAGTTGCCAGCAGCAGCAGCAGGGCGCCATACCCGAGCAAGGCGGGGCTGAAATTCGCCATAAACTGTATCGTTTCGCGTCGTCCTGTTCGTTAGGACACTATGCATATAAGGTTACCGATTGCCGAACGCGAGCGCGGCAGCTGCGATCCGCTCACATATCATCGAAACGCCGAAACAGTCGCAAATTAGCAGTTTTCACCGCCCAAGAAAAGCGTAGGTGCGTGAACGACCGGAGGATGCTAATTTCCTTGCTCTTGCTTCCCCGGTGCGTCCGCGCCAAGGCAGCGCGCGATTCGGATTTTGATGCAGAAGACGATAGAGATGACGAAAATATGGCAACCGCATAGCTGGCGCTCGCACGAAGCACGCCAGCTTCCAACCTACGCTGACGGTGTCGCGCTCGAAGCGGCCGAACGCGAACTTGCGAGCTATCCGCCGCTGGTCTTCGCGGGCGAAGCACGCGAGCTGACAAGCGAGCTTGCGCGGGTGGCGGAAGGCAAGGCCTTCCTGCTTCAGGGGGGCGACTGCGCCGAAAGCTTTGCCGAATTCCATCCGAACAATATCCGGGACACGTTCCGCGTCCTCCTGCAAATGGCTGTGGTGCTGACCTTTGCCTCGAAAATGCCCGTGGTGAAGCTCGGCCGCATGGCGGGCCAGTTCGCCAAGCCGCGCTCGGCCGACATGGAGGAGGTGAACGGCACGTCGCTTCCCAGCTATCGCGGCGACATCATCAACGATATCGGCTTCGAGGCGAAAGGCCGCGAGCCCGACCCGGCGCGCATGGTCAAGGCCTACAACCAGTCCGCGGCGACGCTCAACCTTCTGCGCGCCTTTGCAAATGGCGGCTATGCCAATCTCCATCAGGTCAATGCCTGGACGCACGACTTCATGGACCGCAGCCCGTGGGCGAAGAAATATCAGGAAACCGCCGCGCGGATTTCCGAAGCGCTCGCTTTCATGGAAGCCTGCGGCGTCACGCCCGAAACCGTCCCGCAAATCAAGGGCACCAGCTTCTACACCAGCCACGAGGCGCTGCTCCTTCCCTATGAGCAGGCGCTGACCCGGCAGGACAGCCTGACGGGCGGCTGGTACGACACCTCGGGCCATTTCCTGTGGGTGGGCGACCGCACCCGTTTCGAAGGCTCGGCGCATATCGAATATCTGCGCGGCATCGGCAATCCCGTCGGGATGAAGTGCGGGCCCAGTCTTGAGCCCGACGTCTTGCTCCGTCTGCTCGACACGCTGAACCCCGATCATGTCCCGGGGCGCATGACGCTGATCACCCGCTACGGCCACGACAAGATCGAGGCGCATCTGCCAAAGCTCGTCCGCGCGGTGAAGGAATCGGGCCATCCTGTCGTCTGGTCATGCGATCCGATGCACGGCAATGTCATCAAGACCTCGACCGGGTACAAGACGCGCCCGTTCGAGCGAATCCTCGCCGAGGTTAGGGGGTTCTTCGCCGTCCACCGCGCGGAGGGCACGCATGGCGGCGGCATTCATATCGAGATGACAGGTCAGAATGTCACCGAATGCACCGGCGGCGCAATGGACGTGACCCAGATGGATCTCGCTGACCGCTACCACACCCACTGCGACCCGCGTCTTAACGCGGGGCAGAGCCTGGAACTTGCATTCCTGCTCGCCGAAATGCTCAATCAGGAAATGAGCGAGCGTTCCAAGCAGGCAGCCTAATCGTCGGCTTGCCGGATCCTCCGCCCTCGCTGCGCTGGGGCGGGGATGCACTTCCTACCGGTTACCGCCCGGCCAGCGTTTGGTATCGGCAAAGGCCCGCCCCAGCGCGACGTGGAGGTCTGCATCCTCCGCCGCACCGCCGAGCGGTACCTTGTCGGTGAAATTGTCGCCCGGCCCATGATAATCGCTGCTGAGGAACGTCTCGAGCAGCCCCATATCCGAAAAGCTACCTCCGACCATCAAGGAGGGCACATTTTTCGCGCCGAGCGCCCAGCCGTCCTGCCGCTGAACAAATGCGTCCGCTTCGCCGTCGCCGTCGATCCCGCGTCCAAGACTGGTCGCCACCTCGCGCACCATCGCGTCATAGGCGGGACGACCGCGCCCGATCGTCGCGACCGGCGTGCCCCGGGGCGAGATGGCGATCGTGTCGATATTGAGCGCCACGGTGATATCGCTCAGAGGAAGG
The DNA here is from genome assembly GCF_900168005.1 of Sphingopyxis flava. GTDB lineage: Bacteria > Pseudomonadota > Alphaproteobacteria > Sphingomonadales > Sphingomonadaceae > Sphingopyxis > Sphingopyxis flava. The sequence goes on along the minus strand of NZ_FUYP01000014.1, from coordinate 45,957 downwards.
ACCGGGTGGTCGGCGAAGTAGGAGGCGCCGAGGAGGCCCTTTTCTTCAGCTGTGGTGGCGAGGAAATAGATGTCGCGGTCGGGACGAGGCCCGCTGGAAAGCCGCTTTGCGACCTCGATCAGCACCGCGATCCCGCTCGCATTGTCGACCGCGCCATTGCAGATGCGGTCTGCCGCTCCTTGAGGGCCGCAAATGCCAAGATGGTCCCAGTGACCCAGGAACAGCACCGCCTTTCCGTCGGGCGCCGCGCCGGGCAGCTTTGCTACGACATTGTTGCTGACAAAGGGGCGGACCGCCGAGGTCGCGGTAAAATCGGCGGTCACGGGCAGCGAAATGCCCCGATAATCGGGCGCCTTGGCCGCCTCGCGCAGCGCACCGCCGTCCTGCCCTGCGCGCGCGAACAGCGCGTCCGCCGCTTCGAGCGATAGGAATCCGCTGATCGCGGGCCCCTCGCTCATTTCCTGGGCCGGGCGCACCGTCTTGCCGCCCAACGCGCTGCGAAGCTGCGCCCAGGGTACAGCGTCGGTCGCGACCACCAGCACGGCCGCCGCGCCGGCCTTCGCAAGCATCTGGCGCCGCTCGCGATAACGCGGCGGCTTGTCACCAAAGGGCGGATTGTCGAACAGCATGATCGCGAGCTTGTCCTTGACGTCGGTGGCGACCTTTCCCGTGCCGTCGATGCCATATCCGACGAACACGGCCGGGACGTCCTTCAGCGCGACAGAGGGGTCGCGACCCGTCAGCATGATGCCGTCATCCTCGAGCGCGAAATCGCGGCCGTGGACGCGTAGCTTGGCATCGCCCGAAATCGCGGCGCTTTCGACGAGCGGAACCGGCTGCAGCCATGGGGTCGCGCTGCCGGGAACCGCTTCAAGACCAGCCTTTGCCCATTCGCCGATGATGTAAGCGATGGTGCGATCCTCGCCGTCCGTGCCCGGCGCCCGCCCTACGAAGGCGTCGCCCGCCAGAATGCGGATATGCTCGGCGAGCTGCGCTTCGGTGACGGGAGCGTCGGGCCCCTTGGCGAAGGCTGCTGGGGCCGCAAAAGCGGTGAAAGCGAATGCCGCGACGGCGGCGCGAAAGGCTGTCTTCTGCATGGCCCGGCCGCATGGCATGGACCGTCTGGGGAGGCAAGGCGCGTTCGTCGAACGACGAATGGAGTCTCAGCCTTGCTGCCAGCGAGACGGATTATCCCCGGTCCGCCCGCTCCAGAAGCGCCTTCGCCGCCGCGACATGCATGTCCTCGATCATCCGGCCTTCGTACCGCTGCGCCCCGCCCGTCGCGGCAGCAACCAGGGCCTCGGCAGCGGCGATCTCGCGCTCCGATGGCGCAAAGGCGCTGTTGCACGCCTCGACCTGCGAGGGATGAATGAGCGTCTTGCCATCAAAGCCCAGCGCCCGCCCCTCTCGGGCCTCGGCGACAAAGCCCGGCGCATCGTCGATCGCGTTATAGACGCCGTCGAAGCACCAGATGCCCCCGGCGCGGGCCGCAAGGACGATCGCCTGGATCGCATGGCTCATTGCGCCTCGGCCGGCTCCATCCGGCAATCGGAGCTCATGCGCGAGATCATTCAGTCCTGCGATCAGTCCATGCGTCGCAGGGTCTGCCGCGATCGCACGAGCCGCATAGATGGCAGCGGGCGTTTCGATCATAGCGAAGAGGGGCACCCCCAGCGCGCGCGCCGGGTCGAGATCGGTGGGCGCATCGACCTTGGGAAGGACGAGTCCGTCGAGCGCCAGCCCCGACACTGCGGCAAGGTCGGCTGCCTGGTGCGGACTGCCGGTGCCATTGATCCGCACCGCGATGCGCTTGCCCGAAAATCCCGCGGTCACGGCGGCACGCATCGCACCCCGCGCCTCGGCCTTGCGATCCGCGGGTACCGCATCCTCAAGGTCAATGATCAGCATGTCGGCGGCAAGCGCATGCGCCTTTTCGAGCGCGCGCGCGTTGGAGGCGGGAACATAGAGGAGCGAGCGGGGAGCGAATTCGGCCTGTGTCATGCGCTTTTGTCTGGCGCAACCGCACCATAGCCGCAATAAGGAAGAGAGTTTGCACGGACGATTTGCGGGAGGGGATGGTCTATGTATTTCGCGATCACGCTGGTTGTGCTGGCGCTCGTCTTCCTGATCTGGGCATTGACACCGGTCCGGCAGGGCTATGCCTACACGATCGAGCGCTTCGGCCGCTACACGCATACCGCACAGCCCGGCCTCAACTTCATCATGCCGATCTTCGACCGCGTCGGACGCAAGGTGAACATGATGGAGCAGGTGCTCGATATTCCAGGGCAGGAGATCATCACCAAGGACAATGCGATGGTCGCGGTCGATGGCGTCGTCTTCTTTCAGGTTCTCGACGCGGCGAAGGCCGCCTACGAGGTCAGCGACCTCTACCTCTCGATCATGAACCTGACGACCACCAACCTCAGGACCGTGATGGGCTCGATGGACCTCGACGAGACACTGTCGAAGCGTGACGAGATCAACAGCCGCTTGCTGCACGTTGTTGACGACGCGACCACGCCTTGGGGCGTGAAGATCACGCGCGTCGAGATCAAGGACATCCGTCCGCCAGCCGATATTTCGAACGCGATGGCCCGCCAGATGAAAGCCGAGCGCGAGAAACGCGCCGCCATCCTCGAAGCGGAAGGCATGCGGGCCTCCGAGATTCTGCGCGCCGAAGGCGAGAAGCAGGGCCAGATATTGCAGGCGGAGGGTCGCCGCGAGGCCGCGTTCCGCGACGCCGAGGCGCGCGAACGCGAGGCTGAAGCCGAAGCCAAGGCAACTCAGATGGTTTCGGACGCGATCGCGAGCGGCAACGCCCAGGCGATCAACTATTTCATTGCGCAGAAATATGTGGAAGCCGTGAGCCAGTTCGCGACCAGTCCGAACAGCAAGACCATCCTGTTCCCGGTCGAGGCAACGCAGCTCATCGGCACGCTGGGCGGCATCGGTGACCTCGCAAAAGACGCCCTTTCAAAACGCGACGGGAGCGCCTGACATGCCGGAATGGCTGGCCGACCTTGAGCCGCATTGGGCGTGGCTGTCGCTCGGCGTGCTGCTTGCTGCGGCCGAGATTGTGGCTCCGGGCTTTTTCCTGATCTGGATCGGCGCCGCCGCCATCGTCACGGGTGTGGTAGTCTGGATTCTGCCGTTCGGCGTCCCGCTCCAGCTCGGCATCTTCGCCATTCTGTCCTTCGTCGCCCTCTATGGCGGGCGGCGCTGGCTGAGGGCGAACCCGATCACCTCTTCCGATCCGCATCTCAATCAGCGTGCCGGGCGGCTGGTGGGCGAGGTGCTCACGGTGACGAAGGCGATCGAGGACGGCCGCGGCCGCGCCAAGGTTGGCGACGGCGAATGGCCCGTGCGCGGCCCCGATGCGGCCGAGGGCGCGAAGGTCCGGGTGGTCAGCGCCGACGGCGGCGTGCTGGTGGTGGAACCGGCTTGAGTCAACCGCCCCGCGCACCGGCTAAAATCGGCAAGCGGCGATCTTTTCTGGCTCCATAGGGAGGGTCAGCCGCCCCGCGGCCGCGAATAGACCGCGACCGTTTCGCCGAGCGCGTCGCTCTCGCCGATAGGCCTGAACCCAAGTTTTTCTGCCACGCGCTCCGACGCCGCATGCCCCTTGTTGATTATGGAACGCACCTCGGCAGCGCGCAGACAGGTGTCGGCCCAGCCCAGCGCGGCAGTCATCGCCTCGGTCGCGTAACCTGCGCCCCAATGGTCGGCGTCGAGGGCCCAGCCGGCCTCGGGCACGCGTTCGAGTTCGGCCATGCCGCGGCAGAAATAGCTGAGCCCGCCCATCCCGATCAGACGGTCGGTAGCGCGATCGGCGAACACCCAATATCCAAAGCCCATCACCGGCCAGAGCCCCGCGGCAGCGAGAAACTTGCCCCAGCTCACGTCGGGGGTGCGCGCCTCGCCCCCGATGAAGCGGGTCACGCGCGGATCAGCCCACATCGCGATATGGTCATCCTTGTCGGCCAGGCGAGGCTCGCGCAGGCGCAGACGCGGCGTGTCGATGACGGGCAAAGATGCGATCATCAGGCAGCGCTATCAGCGCCGCCAGCGGACGACAAGAGCGGCCGAAACGTTGGTTCGGCGGCCCTTCTTGCGATCCGCCGTCAGGCAGCGGCCGCCACCTCGTCGGTTCGCGTCACGGCGTCCGCATAATCGCTTTCATATTTGGCGATCAGCGCGCGGTCGTCGTGGTTCCACGGGTGAAAGCCCGGCATGAAATAGGCAAGCCAGGGCAGGAAGCTCTTGCGCAGGATCCCCGGCTTGCCGAGCAGATACCACCAGATGCGCGCGGTCACGCGCCATCCGACGAGGCCGTCCTGCGCGAGCAGCACCTTCATCCCGTGGACCCGCCTCGGCCAGAAGCGGGAGGTGACCGCGAGCATCATCAGCGACTTGGCCTTCCAGCGCCGCCAGCGGCTCCAGTCCTTCGTCGCGTGCAGCCAGGTGTCGTAGGCGACGCCCTTATGCTCGATCTCCTCGATGGCGTGCCATTTCCACAGCTCGCCCCACTCGGGTTCGGCGCCTTCGTACATCGAGGGATTCCGGAGCATGATCGCGGCGAGCATCGCGGTATAATGCTCGAGCGCGATCGTCGCCATCAGGTTGACGATCGGCGGACGCTCGCGGATCAGATCCATCACATTGTCGACATCCGCCTCGAGCTCGGAGAGGTCATAGCCCGCCTCGGCCGCCTTGCGGTTGAAAACGACATGCTCGCGGCTATGGATGACCTCCTGCTGCGTGAAGGCGCGGATTTCGTGGGCGAGCTTGTCGGGCACCCCGCCGCGGTGCGCCTTTACCGCCTCGACGAACATCGCCTCGCCCTTGGGAAATGTCACCGACAGGGCGGTGTGAAAGGTCGAAGCGATGGGATCGCCGTTCAGCCACCAGCGCCCTTGCCGGTCGTCGCGGCCGAAGCGGCGGTCGCGCGGCGTAATGGAAAGATCGGCGGGAGTCGGGGAGAGCGAAAGGCTGGACATATCTTCTTCACCGGCGAATAGGGGGTGTAAGCGGCGGTGCCGCAAGGGGCCTATAAGTAGGAATTACTTACAGTGGTGTCAATTGCAAAGAAGCGGCTCAGCCCGGAGGAAAGCCGGTCGGTCGCGCTCGAAGCGGCGCGGCAGATCCTGATCGAGATGGGACCGCAGGCCGTCACCCTGAAAGCCGTCGCATCGCGCATCGACCGCACCCACGCCAATCTTCTCCATCATTTCGGCAGCGCGGCGGGCCTCCAGAAAGCGCTCGCCGCCTATCTTGCCGAAACGGTGTGCGATACGATCGCGGCTCGAATGACCGCCTCGCCGCCGGGCGAGCGCGATGTGCGCGAGATCGTCGATCTTGCCTTCGACGCCTTTGACAGCGGCGGCGCGGGTGCGCTCGCGACCTGGATGGCCGCGACCGGCAACGACGACGCCCTCGACCCGATCGTCGCAGCGATCCACCGATTGATCGACGGCATGGCGCCCGACGCGCATGAGAAGCGCCTGATGCATGAAGATACGCTCGCGCTCGTCCTGATGGCGATGGGCGATGCGCAGCTTGGCGGCACCATGGCCGAAGCTCTCGGCTTGCCGCGCGATACCGCCCGCGCCCTCGCGACCGAACTGATCACCGGCCGTATCGCCGCCTTCTGGGCCGAGCAGGGCGGGAAGAGCGAGGGATAAAGGCTGGCAATCGTCCGCTGCGCAAGCTAGAGGACGCCATCTCTCCATTCCGTCGCACGAGCGAAGGCGTGATTCCCGTCGGCCGCCGCGCGGCGGGGGGCAATCGGCGTGGCTCGACACGAATGTCCCGTCTCTCTTCCGGCGTCCGCCCCGAAAGCAGCTTTTCATGCACTTTCTCGACCAAGCCAAGATTTTCATCAAGTCCGGCGACGGCGGTCCCGGCGCGGTTTCGTTTCGGCGCGAAAAATATATCGAATATGGCGGACCTGACGGCGGCAATGGCGGCAAGGGCGGCGACGTGATCTTCGAGGCGGTTGCCGGGCTCAACACGCTGATCGATTTTCGCTACACCCAGCACTTCAAGGCAAAGCGCGGCTCTCCCGGCGCCGGGCGCGACCGCACCGGCGCGGGCGGCCCCGATCTGGTCATCCAGGTGCCGGTCGGCACCCAGATCCTCGCCGACGATGAGGAACGCAGCCTGCTCGCCGATCTCACCAAAGCGGGTGAGCGCATTGTCTTCCTGCGTGGCGGCGATGGCGGGCGCGGCAATGCGAGCTACAAGACAAGCACCAACCGCGCGCCCCGCCAGCACGGGCCGGGATGGCCAGGCGAGGAAATGTGGGTGTGGCTGCGACTGAAGCTGCTTGCCGACGCGGGACTTGTCGGGCTGCCCAATGCCGGCAAGTCGACCTTCATCAACGCGGTGACCAATGCGCAGGCAAAGGTGGGATCCTATGCCTTTACCACGCTTCGCCCGCAGCTCGGCGTCGTCAGCCACAAAGGCCAGGAATTCGTGATCGCCGACATCCCGGGCCTGATCGAGGGCGCGGCCGAGGGGGCCGGAGTCGGCGACCGCTTCCTGGGTCATATCGAGCGCTGCCGCGTATTGCTTCACCTCGTCGATGCGAACGATACCGATGTCGCAACAAGCTATCGCATCGTTCGCGACGAGCTTGAGGCCTATGGCGCCGATCTCATCGACAAGCCGGTCATCGTCGCGCTCAACAAGATCGACACGCTCGACGACGAGCTGATCGCGGCCCTTTCGGCCGAGCTCGCCGCCGCAAGCGGCCTTCCCGTCATGGCGCTGTCGGGAGCGAGCGGCGCGGGCGTGGACGCGGTCCTCGACAAGCTTCTCGAAGCCATCGGCCACCCCGAACCGGGCGAGGATGAAGACGAGGAGGCGGGCGGAGACTGGTCGCCGATCTGATCACTGCGCCTCGAGCACCATATTGAACGGGCCTTCGCTCGCCCGCTGTACCGTCTCGAAGCCGCCCTCGCGGATAATATTCGATAGCCGCGCCTCGCCCGCCTGCGCCCCCAGCGCCTCGCCGACCTCCTGGTCGAGCGAGGTAGGCACGCAAATCATCGTCGAGGCATTGTAATAAAGACGCCCGACCGGGTTCATATTCTCGGCGGGCGTGTCGCCTGCGATCGGCTCGACGATCATCCAGTGGCCGCCCGGAGCCAATATGCGCCGCATATGCGCCGCGCAGCCACGAGGGTCGCCCATATCGTGCAGGCAGTCATACATGGTAATGAGATCGAAGCCCTCCTCCGCAATATCCTTCGCGGAAGAAACCTCGAACCGCACGCGTTCGCCATAGCCATGCCCGGCCGCATGACGCCGCGCTTCTTCGATCGACGGCGCGTGGAAGTCGAACCCGACGAACGCGCTCTGCGGATAGGCGTCGGCCATCAACAAGGTAGAAAAGCCGACCCCGCAGCCGACATCGGCGACTTTCGCCCCCTGGCGCAGTTTCGTCTCGACGCCAGCAAGCGCGGGAATCCAGTTCTGGACGATATTGTTGACATAGCCGGGCCGGAAAAAGGCCCCGGTCGCACAGAACAGGCAGGCCGCATGATCGCCCCAGCGCACGCCCGTGCCGCGGCGAAAACATCGTTCAACCTTGGGTTCAGCCTCGATCATCGCCGCGATAAGGTCGAAGGCGCCGGCGAGAAACACGGGGCTGTCGCGGTCGGCAAACACCATCGCCTGCTCGGGCGACAGGCTGAACCGGTCCGACGCTGCGTCATAGTCAATATAGCCGCTCGCCGCCTGCGCGAGTGCCCATTCGCGCACATAGCGCTCGTGCAGTGAGCCCGCGCGCAACGCGAGTTCGGACGCGGTCGCCGCTCCCTCCGCAAGCGCATCGAACAGACCGAGCCGCAAGCCCAGCCGCACCGTCGGCACGCTCATTCCGCCGCCAAGATCGCCGAGCATCTTGCCGACGAACATGTTGAGCCTGTCTTCATCGATTCTTGTCGCCATCTGTCCTCTCCCGAAAAAGGGGGTGTGCGACTCTCCAGAAGCGCTCGATGAGAAGGAAAGCATAACATATTGCCTTCCATGCGGCACGCGGGGCACGGATATTCGCATTGGCACCCATGCGCGTGCGCGCTATCGGCGGCATCATGAGCCTGTTCCCACCCGCCTCCTGCGCACGCCTCATCGTCAAGATCGGATCGGCGTTGCTCATCGACACCGACGGCGCGGTGCGGCGCGAGTGGCTCACGGGGATCGCCGCCGATATCGCGGCGAGGACGAAGGAGGGCCAGCAGGTCGCGGTCGTCTCCTCGGGCGCTATCGCGCTCGGCGCGCGGCGGTTGGGACTAGCCAAGGGCGGGCGTGCCAGTCTCGAAGATGCACAGGCCGCAGCCGCCACGGGCCAGATCGCACTGAGCCAGGTCTGGGCCGAGGTGCTAGGCGCGGAGGGACTGACCGCCGCGCAGATGCTCGTCACCCTCGACGATCTGGAACATCGCCGCCGATATCTCAACGCCGCGGCGACGCTCGATCGGCTGCTGAGCCTGGGCGTCGTGCCAGTCATCAACGAAAATGACAGCGTCGCGACCGCCGAAATCCGCTTTGGCGACAACGACCGGCTCGCCGCCCGTGTTGCGCAGGCAGCGGGCGCAGGCGGGGTCATCCTGCTCTCCGACATAGACGGACTCTACGACCGCAACCCCTCGCTCGAGGGCGCCCGTCATGTTGCGCGGGTCGACCGCATCGACGCTGCGATCGAGGCGATGGCCGACACAGGCTCTGCCTCGGGCATGGGCTCGGGCGGAATGGTGTCGAAGATCGCGGCTGCTAGGATCGCCGGCGCTGCGGGTGCAAATCTCGCCATCGCGTCGGGTCGTACTCCCCGGCCGCTGTCGGGCGAGGCGCGTCACACATTGTTCGTCGCGGACAAAGGGGCAAGCGCCCGCAAGGCATGGCTCGCCGGCGGTCTGACCGCCAAGGGCCGGCTTTCGATCGACGCGGGGGCGGTGAAGGCGCTTGGCGGCGGGGCAAGCCTGCTCGCCGCGGGGGTGACAGGCGCGAGCGGCGACTTCCAGCGCGGCGACATTCTCGACATCGCAGGCCCCGAGGGGCGCGTCGTCGCGCGCGGTCTCTCCGAATATCCCGCGGCCGACGTCGCCGCGATATTGGGTCTTGGCCGTGAAGCGCAGGAGGCGGCGCTCGGCTATGCCCCCCGCAGCGCCGTCGTCCACCGCGACCATCTGGTGCTGTTGTGACCATGCCCACGCTTGCGATGACCGGCGCGACCGGCTTCGTCGGCGGCGCAACCTTGAACCAGGCCCTGGCGGCGGGCTGGCACGTGCGCGCGCTCACGCGCCGCCCGCAGCCCGAACGCGAAGGCGTGACATGGATCAAGGGCGCGCTCGATGAGCCGGACAGGCTCGCCGCGATGGCGGCGAGCAGCGACGCGCTGCTCCATGTCGCCGGAGTCGTCAACGTGCCCACGCGCGCCGCATTCGAGGCCGGAAACGCGCTGGCGACAGGACAGGTCATCGACGCCGCGCGCGCCGCCGGCATCGCGCGCTTCGTCCATGTTTCCTCGCTTGCAGCGCGCGAACCGGAGATTTCCGACTATAGCTGGTCGAAGGCGCGCGCCGAGACGATTGTGCGCGCGAGCGGACTAGACTGGACGATCGTGCGTCCGCCCGCGGTCTTCGGACCCGCTGACACCGAGATGCTCGACCTCTTCCGCATGGCCCGGCGCGGGATTGCGCTGCTCCCGCCCCGAGGGCGCATGTCAGCGATCTATGTCGATGAGCTTGCGCGCCTCCTCGTTGCCCTGCTTGCCGACCGTGACGCGAGCATCGGCGCCACCTACGAGCCCGACGATGGCCATCCGAACGGCTGGTCGCATCGCAGCTTTGCGCGAGCTATCGGCCGCGCGGTCGGACGCGGCCATGTCTCGACGCTCGCTGTGCCCCGCATGGTCTTGAAGGCGGGCGGCCGGCTCGACACGCTGGTCCGCCGGGGCCGCGCCAAGCTGACCCCTGACCGCGCGCGCTATATTGCGCATCCCGACTGGGTGGTTGCCGCAGGCGCCCTGCCGCCTCCCGAGATCTGGCGGCCCGAAATCGCGACCAGCGACGCTCTGGCCGAAACGGTGCGCTGGTACCGCCGCGAAGGCTGGCTTTGATGGGAGGGACCCCCCGTTGCCGATGGCCCCTTATGATCCTCCGGTCGAAGCGTGCATTGCCAAGGATGGGCACCGTCACTAGGTCTGGGGCATGACCGACAGCACCGTCACGCCGCCCAATAGTCCCCAAGGCCCGTGGGCCATCCCCGTCCGCCGCCCGCTGCCAGGCGACGACGCGCCCCAATCGACCACAAGTTTCCCGCGCAAGGTCTGGCATCTCCTCGTCGCGATCAAGGACGGGCTCGCGCTCATATTCCTCCTCATGTTCTTCGCGCTCCTCTTCGGTCTGCTCTCGAGCCGCCCCAACGCGGCGCTCCCGGTTCGCGAGGGCGCGCTGCTCCTGGAGCTTGACGGCATCGTCACCGAACAGCCGGCGGAAATCGACCCCTTTGCGGCGCTGTCTGGCGGACAGGATTTCAAGGAATATCGCGTTCGCGACGTCGTGCACGCGCTCGAGAGCGCCGCTGAGGACAAGCGAGTGACGTCGGTGGTGCTCGACCTCGACCGCTTTCTTGGCGGCGGCCAGGTCTCGCTCGCCGAAATTGGCGCTGCGATCGACAAGGTCCGCGCGACGAAAAAGCCTGTGCTCGCCTTCGCGACAGCCTACACCACTGACAGCTATCAGATTGCCTCGCATGCGAGCGAAATCTGGTCCGACCCGATCGGCGGCGTCGCCCTCGCGGGACCGGGCGGCTCGCACCTTTATTACAAGGGACTGATGGACCGGCTCGGCATCACCGCGCACATCTACCGCGTGGGCACCTTCAAGAGCGCCGTCGAACCCTTTTTACGCACCGACCAGTCACCCGAGGCGAAAGAGGCCGACCTTGCCTACGCCTCGGTGCTGTGGGACAAATGGAGAAGCGACGTCAAAAGGGCGCGGCCGGCGGCGAAGATCGACCTCTTTATCGCCGACACGCCTAGCCTCGTCAAAGCCGCCGGGAATGACCTTTCGAAAGCGTCGCTCGACGCGGGACTGGTCGACAGGATCGGCAGCCGGATGGCATTCCAGAGGCGCATCGCTGAAATCAGCGGCGCCTATGACGACAGCCGGCCCTGGGACTATAATGCGATCCCGCTCGACAATTGGGTCGCCGCCAACCCTCCCGAAACGAAGGGCGCCGCAATCGCTGTCGTCCCGGTGATCGGCGAAATCGTCGATGGCGAGGCCTCGAACGGCACAGCAGGCGGCGAGACGATTGCGCAGCATGTCCTCGACGCCGCGACCGACGAAAAGGTCAAGGCGATCGTCCTGCGGGTCGACTCCCCCGGGGGATCGGTGCTCGCTTCGGAAGAAATCCGCCAGGCGCTGCTCGCTGCAAAGGCCAAGAAAAAGCCGATCGTCGTCTCGATGGCGAATGTCGCGGCATCGGGTGGCTATTGGGTGGCAACCCCTGCCGACCGCATTTTCGCCGAGCCTGACACGATCACCGGTTCGATCGGCGTTTTCGGCATCCTCCCGAGCTTTGACCAGGCGCTCGCCAAGATCGGCATCACCGCTGACGGCATCGCGACGACGCCGCTGTCGGGTCAGCCGGATCTGCTCGGCGGCGTGAATGACGCGTTCAACCAGCTCGCACAGGCGAGTGTCGAGGATATCTACGCGCGCTTCACCGGGCTCGTCGCCAAGAGCCGCAGGCAGCCGGTGGAGACGATAAAGACCATTGCCGAAGGCCGCGTGTGGGCGGGCGGCACCGCGCGCCAACTCGGCCTCATCGACCAGTTCGGCGGTCTCGCCGACGCGCTCGCGGCGGCTGCGAAGATCGCCAAGGTCGACGGCGATTACCACGCCAAATATTTTGAAGACGAACCGAGCGAATTTTCAAAGATGCTCGCGGGACTGTTCGGCGCTGAGCAGGATGAGGCGGCCACTGCGCCGCGCGGCTGGTTCGGCATTGCGGCGATGAAGCGCCAGCTCACCGAGCGGCGGCTCGCTGAGGACCTCGCGCTGCTGACCGAGGCGGGGTCGGTGCAGGCTGCGTGTCTGGACTGCCGCGCCTACCTGCCTTCCCTCCCCCGCGCGCAAAGTGCCGCAACCAGTGGCTTTCTGGCGAGGCTTGCGCTTCTGCTGAAATGATGAAGGCCCCCGCTCGCAGCCTGACGGCGGTCAGGCGGCGACGAGAGCGTCCTTCGCATGCTGCGCGATCGCGCCCGTCAATCTGTCGACGAGGGCAAGCGGCAGATCGTGCCCCATTCCCGGAATCGTCATCAGCCGCGAACCGGCGATGCTGGCAGCGGTGTCACGCCCGCCAGCGAGGGGCACGAGCGGATCATCTTCACCGTGGATGACGAGCGTAGGCGTCCTGATCGTCTTCAGCATAGAGCGCCGGTCGCCGTCGGCAATGATCGCCGCCATCTGGCGCGCGACGCCCTGGGGATAAAAGCCGCGCTCATAATCGGCGCGTACCCGGCGCTGCAGCCGCGCTTCATCGGGCGGATAACCGGGGCTGCCGATCAGCTGCGCTGCACGAACCGAATAGGCAATCATCTCCTCGGGGTCGCCGCCCATTGGCCGGTTCGCAAGCATCCGCATCGCTTCCTTTCGGGCGCGTGGCAGGCGGCGGTTGCCCGTCGTCGACATGATCGAGGTGAGTGAAAGCACGCGCGCGGGATAAAGCGCGGCGATATGCTGGGCGATCATTCCGCCCATCGACGCCCCGACAATATGGGCGCGCTCGACACCGAGCTGGTCGAGCAGCGCCACGCCATCGGCCGCCATCTCGGCGAGCGTATAGGCCGGGCGCACCGACAGACCCAGCGCCGCCTTGACGAACATCCATTTGAGGTTCGGCACCCCCGCCGCCTCAAAGCGCGTCGACAGGCCGACGTCCCGATTGTCGTAGCGAATGGTCCGGAACCCGTGCGCGTTCAGCGCTTCGACGAATTCGTCCGGCCAGAGCGTCAATTGTCCGCCAAGCCCCATTACCAACAGGATCGCCGGCGCGTCACGCGGTCCCTTGTCCTCAAAGGCGATCGAAAGGCCGTTAGCGTTCGTCTGATCGCTCGTCATATGTGCATATCCGTCAGCTGGCGATTGCGGGGCGATAGCGGGCGGAATCGCTGGTGAATTCGGCGCGTCCATAACCTGCTAGCTGACGCTCGATCCGGCGCACGAGCCGCCGGTCGGCAAGGCGGCGAAGGCCCGGCAAGCGCGATGCGGCGCGGTAGGCCGCCATGCGCCCCGCGACGGCAAGCATCGTCGCGCCGTAGATCAGATGGTCCCGCCGCGAGACCGGCACGCCCACCTCTGCGGCGCGCTCCTCGTCCCCGCTCAGAAAGGCCTTCACGAAAAAGACGCGACTGACCGAACGTTCGAGCCGCCGCTTGATGCGCCCCTTGGGCGAAAGGTCAGCCGACAGCTCCGCCTCCATCGTCGCGCGCAGCAGGCCGCCGCAGATGCGGTCATCATATTCGTAGCGCAATGTTGCGCTGCGCGTGCGCCAGATGCGCACAATTTCCTGCGGCGTGTCGGCGAGCAGATCCTCGGGCAGGCCGAGGAGATAGCAGCGATAGCGCGCAAGCTCGACCCGCGCGCGCTCGAGCCGGGTGAAGCGGGTGCGCCCCTTTGCCATCACCTCCTGCGCGAGGAAATAGACGGGAATGAGCCCCGCCGGCATCTGGTCGAGCTGCGGTATGGGCACGCCGTAGGTCTTGGCGTCCCACATGCCTGGCCGCGAGAGGACGTTGACGCGCACCATCGCGTGCATCAGCCGCACCATCGCGGCAGCCTTGAAGCCAGGTCCGAAGCGTTCGAGCGCTCCGGGCAGCGCGGTCGTTGCAAAGAAGGTCGCGGTCTCCTTGACCCGGCGCGCCGCGGTTGCGTGGCCGAGCGTGCCCGTGAGCGCCATCGGCAGCGCCGAATATTTGTTGAGGAAAGTCGCGATAAACGCCCCTCGGATCAGGAAGGGGGAAAGATTTGCGGTCGCATTACGCTCATAGGCCGCGCCCTCCTCGACAAGATCCATATCGAGCCATGCGGGTCTTTGCTCCATTTCCCGGATGAGCGCCACCAGTTCAGCCGGCGCATCCTCAACGGCCTCGACCCCGCTGTCGCAGGCCTCGACCAGCATCGCGACGGTGCGCTGAAAGCCATAGCGCGGCATCAGGGCGGCATAAGCGTCACCGGTGCGGTCGCCGAGCATCGTATATTCGCGGATGCGCGCGAGGAGCTCCGGATCCTCAAGATAGGCCGCCCGCTTGGCTCCTCGAACCCGGCCGAGTTCGCTAACCGCTTCGGCTTCGGGGGCCCAGCGTTCGGGAGCTCTGTCGAAATCGAAGCGCCCGAAAAGATCGGGAAGGGCCTCGGCCTGGCCGCGCACCCGGTGGGCGATCGCGCTGACATCATTGTTCATAAGGCGAACCTGCCACAGATTCGCGATTTGGCAAGCCTATCCGCTTTTCGCCCCGCGATAGGCCGGGAGTCCCAACGACCAATGGATCGCCGCGCCGCGCAGTGAAAAACCGGCGAGTGCACCCACAATCGCCGCGACGGCGGTTCCGGTTCCGAGCCACTCCAGCAGCAGGAAAAGCCCCGACGCGAGCGCCGCGGCCGTGACATAGACTTCGGGCCGCATGATGATCGAGGGCACGCCCGCGAGCACGTCGCGGATCGTTCCCCCGACGCAGCCGGTAATCACGCCCATCAGCAAGGCGGGCGCAGGGGGCACGCCCCAGGCGATCGCCTTGGCGGTGCCGAACACCGCATAGCCTGCAAGACCGACAGCGTCGGCCCATTCAAGCAATTGCCCGCGCCACCAGCGCTCAGGCGTCACCCAGACGACGACCGCGATCGCAATGCACATCGCCGCGATCGCGCCGTCATGTACCCAGAACACCGGCGCGCCGATGAGCAAGTCGCGCACGCTGCCACCCCCGACCCCGGTGACGAGGGCAAAAAAGCTCGCGGTGACCAGCGTCTGCCGCAGCCGCACCGCCATGAGGGCACCCGAAAGCGCAAAAACGCCGATGCCGACCAGATCGAGCAGCCAGATGATCAGCGCTTTGTCGACGCCGGGCATCTCCGCCGCTATTCCGCCGCCGGGCGCACGCCGCCGATGATCGATAGCGTGATGGCGGTTATCGCGTTGCGGATCGCAGGCTCGGCCTGCGGCGCGAAGAAGGGGGAATGATTGGTGGGCGCGGCCTCGCCTTTGGCCTTGAGCTCCGCAAGCAGCGCGGGGTCATAGCCGCCGATGCCGAAAAACACCGAGGGCACGCCCGCCTCGACAAATTCCGAATAATCCTCGCTGCCCGATAGCGGCGCCGCGCTCGCGGGTGCGAAGACCAGCCCCTTGCCGAACACGGACCCGAGCAGCGCGGCGGCCGCCGACGCCATCGCCTCATCGTTCGTCAGCGCGCCGGTGCCGCCAAGATAGGTGATCGTGGGTTCAGGAGCATTGCCCATCGCCGCTGCAGCTTTGGCAACGCGCGCGGTTCCGGTGCGCAAATGCTCGCGTATCTCGGGTGACTGCGAGCGAAGATTGACCTTCACTTCGGCGCTGTCCGGGATGATGTTGGGAGCGCTGCCCGCGTGGATCGCGCCGACCGTCAGAACGCCAAACGCCGCAGGATCCGTCTCGCGGCTGATGAGCAGCTGCGCATCGGTCACGAAGCGCGCGGCAATCGGAATCGGGTCGATCGTCGCCGCGGGCATCGACCCGTGGCCGCCGCGGCCATGGAAGACAATCGAATAGCTGTCCGATGCCGACGAGGACGGTCCCGCCTTGACCGCCACAACGCCCGAGGGAAGGTTGCTCACATGCGCGGCGAAGCCGAAGTCAGGCTTTGGAAAGCGCTTGAGCAGCCCATCGTCGAGCATCGCCCGCGCGCCCTTCAGCGTTTCTTCGGCAGGCTGGCCGATCAAGACGATGGTGCCCGACCAGCTGTCGCGCATCGCCGACAGCGCCTCGGCGACGCCCACCAGATAAGCGACGTGGGTGTCATGGCCGCAGGCGTGCATCACGGGCACATCCTTGCCCTCATAGGTCGCGCGCGCCTTGCTCGCCCAGGCGAGGCCGGTCTTCTCCTCCATGGGCAGACCGTCCATGTCGGCGCGCACGAGGATGGTCGGGCCATCGCCATTTCTGAGCACGCCGACCACGCCTGTGCCGCCGACCTTCTCGGTCACGGCAAAGCCCGCCTTGCGCAGCTGCTGCGCCAGAATCCCGGCGGTGCGCACCTCCTGCATGGCAAGTTCGGGGTGACGGTGGAGATCCTTGTAGATCGCCTCGAGCGCAGGGTACTTCTCGTCGAGAAGCGCCGACAGCCGCGCATGGGCGGCCCCAACGTCGGGCGCCGCCTGTGCGCTTGTTGCCGCCAGCGAAAGGGCCAGCGAAGCCGCCCACCAAAGTCCGCGCTTCGCCATAATCTGTTCCCCCTGTGCCTGCCGTCAGATGTGGATCGGTTTTCCCGTCACCGCCATCGCGGCTTCCTTGATTGCCTCGCTATGCGTCGGATGCGCATGACAGGTGTAGGCGATATCCTCGCTGGTCGCACCAAATTCCATCGCCTGCGCGGCCTGCGCGATCATCGTGCCGGCAACGCTCGCGATGCACCAGACGCCGAGCACACGATCGCTCTTTGCATCGGCAATAATCTTCACAAACCCGTCGGGTTCATGGTTGGTCTTGGCGCGGCTGTTGGCGAGCATCGGGAATTTTCCGATCTTGACCTCGCCTTTTTCCTTCGCCGCTTCCTCGGTGAGCCCGACGCCCGCGATTTCGGGCCAGGTGTAGACGACCGACGGGATGACATCGTGGTTCACGATGCCGGTCTGCCCCGCGATATTCTCGGCGCAGGCAATGCCCTCGTCTTCGGCCTTGTGCGCGAGCATCGGACCTGGAACGACATCGCCGATCGCCCAGATGCCGCTGACCGCGGTGCGGAATTCATGGTCGATTTCTATCTGGCCGCGCTTGTTGACTTCGAGCCCTGCCTTGTCGAGGCCAAGCCCGTCGGTGTTCGCACGGCGCCCGATCGACACGAGGACGACATCGGCTTCGAGCGTTTCCGCCTCGCCGCCGGCCGCGGGTTCGAGTGTCAGCACGGCTTTTTTGCCCTTGACCTCGGCCTTCGTGACCTTGGTCTTGAGCTTGAACTCAATGCCCTGCTTCTTGAAAATCTTGTTCGCTTCCTTGCGAACGTCGCCGTCCATGCCGGGCAGGATCTGGTCGAGGAATTCGACGCAGGTGACCTTGGCGCCGAGACGGCGCCAGACGCTGCCGAGTTCGAGCCCGATCACGCCGCCGCCAATCACGACCATATGCCCAGGAACCTTCGCCAGTTCGAGTGCACCGGTCGAATCGACGATTGTGCCCTTTGCATTGTCGACGTCGACGCCCGGGAGCGGCGTGACCGACGAGCCGGTCGCGATGATGATATTCTTCGCGCTCACGGCCCTGCCCGCCACTTCGACGGTGTCGTTCGATGTGAACTTGGCATAGCCCTTAAGCCAGTCGACCTTATTCTTCTTGAAGAGGAACTCGATGCCGCCAGTCAGGCCCTTCACTGCATCCTTGCGCTGGCCGTGCATCGCGTCGAGGTCGAGCTGGGGCTTCACCTTGATCCCCATTTTCTCCATCGCGCCGCCGGCTGCGGCTTCAAAATATTCCGACGCATGCAGCATCGCCTTCGACGGGATGCAGCCGACGTTGAGGCAGGTGCCCCCCAGTGTCTCGCGCCCTTCGGCACAAGCGGTCTTGAGCCCCAGCTGCGCCGCGCGAATCGCCGCGACATAGCCACCCGGGCCGGCACCGATGACAAGGACGTCGTAGTCGTAATCAGCCATTATCAACTCCATTCGTCATCCCGGCGGCGCCGGGATCGCTGGCGTCGACGGCGGCGCCAGCGGGTAGCGGCCCCGGCTTTGCCGGGGCGACGTCTTTTACAAATCGATGAGCAGCCGCGTGGGATCCTCGATCGCTTCCTTGATCGTCTTGAGGAAGGTCACCGCCTCGCGGCCGTCGACCAGACGGTGGTCGTAGCTGAGTGCCAGATACATCATCGGGCGGATCACGATCTCGCCGTTCCGGACGACCGGGCGGTCCTCGATGCGGTGGAGGCCAAGAACTGCCGACTGCGGCGGGTTGATGATCGGCGTCGACATGAGGCCGCCGAAGACGCCGCCGTTCGAGATGGTGAAGGTGCCGCCCGTCATATCTTCCATGGTCAGCGTGCCTTCCTTGGCCCGCTTGCCAAGGTCAGCGATCGCCTTTTCGATCTCGGCGAAGGACAGGCTTTCGGCATTGCGGACGATCGGCACGACGAGGCCGTTGGGCGCGCTGACCGCGACCGACACGTCGAGATAATCATGATAGATGATCTCATCGCCGTCGATGCGTGCATTGACCGCAGGAATGTCGTGCGCAGCAAGCGCGACCGCCTTGGTGAAAAAGCTCATGAAGCCGAGGCGAACGCCATGTTTCTTCTCGAAACTTTCGCGATATTTCTCGCGCGTCTCGATCACCGCCGACATGTCGCAGTCGTTGAAGGTGGTCAGCATCGCGGCGGTGTCCTGCGCCGACTTCAGCCGCTTGGCGATCGTCTGGCGCATCCGCGTCATCTTGACGCGTTCTTCGCGGCGACCCGGGGAACCGCTCGCAGCGGGGGTCGGCGCGGCGGCGGCAGATGCCGGAGCGGCCGCGGACGCATCGGGCGCAGCGTTGGCGGCGGCGAGCACATCCTCCTTGGTCAGCCGGCCGTCCTTGCCCGTCCCCTTGATCTTGCTCGGATCGAGGCCATGCTCAAGCACCAGTCGCCGTACCGCCGGTGACAGGGTCGGGACAGTGTCGGCCGCCTCGCCCGTTGCGGCGGGGGCGGGCGCGGCGGCTTCGGCCTTTGCCGCAGAAGCGGGCGATGGAGCTGCCGCGGCGGGCTTGCCCTCGCCCGCCTCGATCGTCGCAATCACCGCGCCGACATTGACCGTGTCGCCAACCGCGGCGACCTGCTGGCCCATCACGCCCGCGACCGGGGAGGGCACCTCGACCGCGACCTTGTCGGTTTCGAGGCTCGCGATCGGCTCGTCGACCGCGACCGCATCGCCCGGCTGCTTCAGCCATTCGCCGATCGTCGCTTCGGTGACGCTTTCGCCGAGGGTGGGTACTTTGACTTCGGTGCTCATGGGGTCATTCCTTGCGGGAGATCAGGCTTTGTTCTTGGTACGGCGGATTTCGGCGCGAACGCTGAGGTCGAGCGCATCGGCGACGAGCGCGGCCTGCTCGGTCTGATGGCGGCTCATCAGACCCGTGGCGGGCGATGCCGCGGCGGCACGGCCGGCATAGCGCGGGCGCATCCCCTTGTGACCCGCGGCATTCAGGCTTTCCTCGATCAGCGATTCAACGAAGAACCAGGCCCCATTGTTGCGCGGTTCTTCCTGCGCCCACACCACCTCCTGAAGATTTGTCATCCGCTTGAGACGGATGGCAAGCGCTTCTCCGGGGAAGGGGTAGAGCTGTTCGATGCGCACCACGCTGACGTCGTCGAGGCCAGCGCTGTCGCGCGCCTCCATCAAATCGTAGGCGACCTTGCCCGAGCAGAGCACCAGTCGCCGGATCTTGTCGTCGGCGGGCGGCGCCATGTCGGACTTGATGCGCATGAAATGGCTGTCGCCGAGGAACTCATCGCGGCTGCTGACCGCGAGCTTGTGCCGAAGCAGCGACTTGGGCGTCATGATGATCAGCGGCTTGCGGAAGTCGCGGAGCATCTGGCGGCGCAGTACGTGGAAGTAATTGGCCGGCGTCGTGATGTTGCAGACCTGGATATTGTCGCCCGCGCACAGCTGAAGGAAGCGTTCAAGACGCGCCGAGCTGTGCTCGGGTCCCTGTCCTTCATAGCCATGCGGCAACAGCATCACGAGGCCGTTGGCGCGCAGCCATTTGGCTTCTCCGCTCGCGATGAACTGGTCGATCATGATCTGCGCGCCGTTCGCAAAGTCGCCAAACTGCGCCTCCCAGAGCACGAGGCTCTTGGGATCGGCCATCGCATAGCCATATTCGAAGCCGAGCACGCCATATTCGCTCAAGGGGCTGTCGAGCACCTCGAAGCGGCCGTGCGGGAGCGTCTTCAGCGGCACATATTTGGCCTCCGTCGTCTGGTCGACCCAGACGGCGTGACGCTGGCTGAAGGTACCGCGCCCTGAATCCTGACCCGACAGGCGGACCTGATAGCCCTCGCTCAGCAGCGTGCCGAACGCCAGCGCCTCGCCGGTCGCCCAGTCGAAATTTTCTCCCGACTTGAACATCTCCGCGCGCGCGTCGATCACGCGGCGGAGCGTCTTATGGACGTCGACATCCTCGGGGATGGTGGTGATGGCGCGGCCGACCGCATCGAACAGCTTGCTTGTCACCCCGGTTTCGACGTTGCGGCGGTTGCCGCCATCATCCTTGGGCGCATAAAGGCCCGACCAGCGGCCAGCGAACCAGTCCGCCTTGTTGGGCTTGTAATCGGCGCCGAGTTTGAACTCCTCTTCGAGGTGCGCGATGAATTCGGCGCGGTGCCGCGTGACAAAATCGGCATCGATCACGCCTTCGTCGACGAGGCGCGCGGCAAATAATTCGCTGACCGGCGGATGCTGCCGGATCGTCTTGTACATCAGCGGCTGGGTGAAGCTCGGCTCGTCGCCCTCATTGTGGCCGAAGCGGCGATAGCACCACATGTCGATGACGATGTCGCGCTTGAACTGCTGGCGAAAATCGATCGCGAGCTTGCATGCGAATGTCACGGCCTCGGGGTCGTCGCCGTTGACGTGAAGGATCGGCGCCTGGACGCCCTTGGCGACGTCCGAGGGATAGGGCGAGGAGCGCGCGAATTGCGGGCTCGTCGTGAAGCCGATCTGGTTGTTGACGATGAAATGGATGCAGCCGCCAGTATTGTATCCACGCACGCCCGAGAAGCCGAGGCATTCCCAGACGATCCCCTGCCCGGCAAAGGCGGCGTCGCCATGGATCAGCACGGGCAGCACCTGCTCATGCTTGCCGAGGTCGTCGCGGTGGACCTGTTGCGCGCGCACCTTGCCCAGCACGACAGGATCGACCGCCTCGAGGTGCGAGGGGTTGGGGACGAGCGACATGTGGACGCTGATCCCGTCAAACTCGCGGTCGGTCGAGGTGCCGAGGTGATATTTGACATCGCCCGACCCGCCCACGTCGGTGGGGTTGGCGCTCCCGCCATGGAACTCGTGGAATATGACGCGGTAGGGCTTCGCCATCACATTGGCGAGCATGTTGAGCCGCCCGCGATGCGCCATGCCATATACGATTTCGCGGACGCCGTACTGGCCGCCATATTTGATAATGGCTTCCATTGCGGGAATCATCGCCTCGCCGCCATCGAGCCCGAAGCGCTTGGTCCCGACATATTTCTTGGCGAGAAACTTCTCCCACTCCTCGGCGTCGATCACCTTCTTGAGGATCGCCTGCTTGCCCTCGGGCGTGAACTCGACGCGCTTGTCGGCGCCCTCCATCCGATCCTGCAGGAAGCGCCGTTCCTCGACATCGGAGATGTGCATATATTCAAGACCGACATGACCGCAGTAATTGGCCTGCAAGATCGCCACGATCTCGCGCACGCTCGCCTTTTCAAGGCCGAGCGTTCCGCCGAGGAAGATCGGCCGGTCCTGGTCTGCGCCGACGAACCCGTGATACTCCGGCGTGAGGTCGGCGGGCAGCTCGTGCTTCGACAGACCAAGCGGATCAAGCGTTGCCGCGAGGTGGCCGCGCACACGATAGGTGCGGATCAGCATCATCGCGCGGATCGCCTCGTCGGCGGCGCGCTCGACCTCGGCGTTCGACAGCGGCTGACCGGCCTTGGCGGCGGCAGCCTTTACCGCAACCTGCATCTGCTGCGGATCGAGTGCGGCCGTCAGATCGTCGGCGTCGATCAGGGGCCAGTTCTTAGGCGCCCAGCTCGGACCGGGCTGCGGCTCGTCGATGTCAAAGCTCTGTCGTTCGAGGTTCATCGTCGTTTCCATTCTCGGGGAGGAATGGCAGGCGAAGGATAGGGGGATCCGCGCCCGCCGGCAATGCAAAGCCGCCCGCGGGCGCAGGTCCTCAGACGCGTTCCTTCAGCACTTCGGCGAGCGTGGTGCCGAGTTCGGACGGGCTCGCCGACACGGTAATGCCCGCAGCCTCCATCGCGGCGATCTTGCTCTCGGCGTCGCCCTTGCCGCCCGACACGATCGCGCCGGCGTGGCCCATGCGACGCCCCGGAGGCGCGGTGCGGCCCGCGATGAAGCCGACCATCGGCTTCTTGCGGCCGCGCTTCGCCTCGTCGATCAGGAACTGCGCCGCCTGCTCCTCGGCGTCGCCGCCGATCTCGCCGATCATGATGATCGACTTGGTTTCATCGTCGGCAAGGAAGAGCTCGAGTACGTCGATAAAGTTGGTGCCATTGACCGGGTCGCCGCCGATGCCGACGGCGGTTGTCTGGCCAAGCCCGACGTTCGAGGTCTGGAACACCGCTTCATAGGTCAGCGTGCCGGAGCGCGAGACGACACCGACGCTGCCCTTCTTGAAGATCGAACCCGGCATGATGCCGATCTTGCACTCGTCAGGCGTCAGCACGCCCGGGCAGTTGGGGCCGATCAGGCGCGATTTCGAACCCGAAAGAGCGCGCTTGACCTTTACCATGTCGAGCACAGGAATGCCCTCGGTGATCGCGACAATGAGCTCGATCTCGGCGTCGATCGCCTCGAGGATCGAGTCGGCGGCGAACGGCGGCGGCACATAGATGACCGATGCGCTCGCACCGGTCGCATGCTTCGCTTCCGCGACGGTGTCGAACATCGGCAGGCCGATATGCGTCGTCCCGCCCTTGCCCGGCGTCACGCCGCCGACCATCTGCGTGCCATAGGCGAGGGCCTGTTCGGTGTGGAAGGTGCCGGTTGCACCGGTCATGCCTTGCGTGATGACCTTGGTATTCTTGTCGATGAGAATGGACATAGTCTGGCTTCCGTTTCGCATTTCCCCGGCGGAAGCCGGGGTCCATCAAGGAGATCCCCGGCGTGGGCCGGGGAGAAGAAATCAGGCGAGGCTGGCGTCGAGCGCCTTGCACGCCTCGAGCAGTTCCTTCACCGCATCGACCGAGACCTTGAGGCCCGCCTTGTCAGCCTCATCAAGTTCGATCTCGATGACTTTCTCGACGCCATTTGCACCGATCAGGACCGGCACGCCGACATAAAGACCCTCAACGCCATATTCGCCGTCGACATAGGCGGCGCAGGGCAGGATGCGCTTCTGGTCGCCGAGATAGGCCTCCGCCATCGCGATGCCCGATGCGGCAGGCGCGTAGAAGGCCGAACCGGTGCCCAGCAGCGCGACGATCTCGCCGCCGCCGCCGCGGGTGCGCTTGACGATCGCGTCGATCTTTTCCTGGCTTGAAAGGCCCATCTTCACGAGATCGGGGACCGGGATGCCATTGACGGTCGAGTAGCGGACGACGGGAACCATCGTGTCGCCGTGGCCGCCGAGGACGAAGGTGTTTACATCCTTCACCGACACGTTGAACTCGTCGGCGATGAAGTGGCTGAAGCGCGCCGAATCGAGCACACCAGCCATGCCGACGACCTTGTTGTGCGGGAGCCCTGAAAATTCGCGCAGCGCCCAGACCATGGCATCGAGGGGGTTGGTGATGCAGATGACGAAGGCGTCCGGAGCGTTGACCTTGATGCCCTCACCCACGGCCTTCATCACCTTGAGATTGATGCCGAGCAGGTCGTCGCGGCTCATCCCCGGCTTGCGGGCGACCCCGGCGGTGACGATGATCACGTCGGCGCCGGCGATGTCCTTATAATCGTTCGAGCCGGTGATCTTCGCGTCGAAGCCGGCAATCGGACCGACCTGCGACAGATCGAGCGCCTTGCCCTGCGGCACGCCTTCGACCACATCGAACAGCACAACGTCGCCGAGTTCCTTCTGCGCGGCGAGCAGCGCCAGTGTTCCGCCGATATTCCCGGCTCCGATCAAAGCGATCTTCTTGCGTCCCATGGCGCGCGGCACTCCCTTCTGGCAAGCCCGGCTATGCTTCACGGGACCGGCGGGGGCACGGGCCATTACCACCGAGCCGGCCAAAGACTGGCGACGCCCCTACGCCGATTCCCTTAAGGAAACAACAGGCAAAAGGCCGAAAATCCGCCTTTTTCTGCAAATAGTTCGCAATAACAATAATCGGCCATCTATCAAGCGTGGAGCATCGGCATGACGAGCGCATGGCACAAGGTCCGAGCTTTGTCTTGGCCTTAGCGGAGGAGGAAGATAAGTCTTCGTCTCGCGCACGGTAGAAGGGAGCTGGAACATGATCAGATGCAGCGCCGCCGGATTGGCTTTCGCTCTCTCGCTTAGCATTGCCGCGCCGACCCAGGCCAGCGAGAAGGGCTGGGACGACGCCGGCACGATCGCGAAAAATGCCCTGGTCGTCGCCGCCTTTGGCGTGCCGGCTGTGCAAGGCGACTGGGAAGGCGTGCTCGAGGCTGGCGGGAGCGTCGGCGGCACGATCCTGATCACCCAGGGCCTGAAGGAAGCCTTCCCGTCGCGCCGCCCGGACGGCAGTGACAACAAGAGCTTTCCCTCAGGCCACGCATCGACGAGCTTCGCTGCCGCGGCGACTCTTCACAATCGCTATGGCTGGGAAGCGGGATTGCCTGCCTATATCGTCGCCTCCTTTGTCGGATTAAGCCGCGTCGAGGCGAGACGGCACCGGGTCGGTGACGTGCTCGCAGGCGCGGTGATCGGCACTGCGACGGGACATCTCGTCACGACAAGGGCGAACGCGCGCGTCCAGATCCTTCCCTGGGGGGATTCGAAGAGCGCAGGCGTCGATGTGACCTTGCGCTTCTAACGGGAAAAAGGCGCTTAACTCTCCCTTATCCCGGCCTTGCTATGGCTCGCGTCATGACGCGGGCGATCATCAGCTTCGATACCGAAATGTCGGCCGGCCTCCACCAGCGGGGGTTCGATGCGCGAGCCAATTTCGAAAGCTCGATTCTTGGCCGCTGCCGCGACGGCGATTTCGGCATCCATTTCCAGATGGACATGCTCGACCGCTTCGGTCTCAAGGGTGTGTTCTTCGTCGATCCGATGCCCGCCCTCGTGCTCGGCCCGAAGATCGTCGAAGCGATCGTCCAGCCGATCATCCGCCGCGGGCATGAGGTTCAGCTCCACATTCATACCGAATGGCTGCGGTTTGCGCGGCTGAACCCGGTGGGCCGAATGACGGGACGCAATATCGGCGATTTTCCGCTCGCAGCGCAAAAAAGACTGATCGGGCTCGCAAGCGACATGTTGACCCGGTCGGGCGCGCCGCGCCCCATCGCTTTTCGCGCCGGGAATTTCGGCGCGAACGACGACACTTTGCGAGCGCTCGCAGCGCTCGGCTTCCAGTATGACAGCAGCTTCAACGCGGCCTGGGTAGGGCGGGGCTGCGCGATCACGCTCGACCCCGACAACCTTGGCATGCGCTTTCACCACGGCGTCTGCGAGGTGCCCATAAGCGGCCTGCTCGAGGACGCCGAACGCTTTCGCCCCGCGCAGCTGTGCGCGATGTCGGAGGAGGAGATGCGCGACGCGCTCGACCATGTCGCGGCGCGCGGTGCGATCCAATTCTCCGCCTTCAGCCACAGCTTCGAGCTTCTCAGCCGGGACCGCGCCGTCCCCAACCGGCTTGCGATCGCGCGAATGGAGGCGCTGTGCCGCACGGTCGCCGAAGACCCGCGGGTCATGAGCGGCGGCTTTGCCGGGCTGCCCCTGCCGCCAGCCGAGCCGGGCCGCATCCATGTTGCAAAGCCCCGCATGCTGCGTACCGTTCGCCGCCGGATCGAGCAGGCGGCCGGGCATGTCGCCCATGAACTGCGCTATGTGCGCAGCCTCATTTATGTGGCGCTCAACTCATCACGCTGGGGCGGCGCGATCAGCGGCATCATCCTGACCGTGGCCTAGCGCGAGATAGTCATCCGACTGCATCTCAGCAAGCCGGCTCGCGGTGCGTTCGAACTCGAAGGCCCCATCGCCCGCGACGTAGAGCGCGTCGGGCTCGGCCGCCGCGCTCGCAAGCAGCTTGACCTTATATTCGTAAAGAGAGTCGATCAGCGTGACGAAGCGCGCGGCCTCATTCCGGTTTTCAGGCCCCATGCGCGGGATGCCGACGAGGATCACGGCATGGAAATGCCGCGCGACGGCGAGATAGTCGGCCGCACCGCGCGCTTCGCCGCACAGGCGCTTGAACGAGAAGACCGCTACGCCCTTCAGCGCCTTCGGCACATGAAGCGTCCGTCCCCCGCCGACGTCAAGGTCAAGCGATGGGACATGGGCGCGGTCCTCGGGGGGATAGTCGGTAAGGCGAAAGAAGGCGGCCGAGAGCGCTTCGGTCGCCGCGGCGTCGGCAGGGACGAACCAGCGCTTGCCATCGCCGAGCCGGTGCCGGCGATAGTCGGTCGGGCCGTTCAGACCCATGATGTCGAGCCGCCCCTCGATGAGCGCGATGAAAGGCAGAAAATGTTCGCGGTTGAGCCCGTCCTTGTAGAGGTCGCAAGGCGGCCGGTTCGAGGTTGCGACCACCGTGACCCCGCACCCGATCAGCGCAGTGAACAGGCGCGAGAGGATCATGGCGTCGGCGCTGTTGTTCACCACCATTTCGTCAAAGGCGAGGCAGCGGACATTCTGCGCGAGCGACGCGGCGACGACCGGGATCGGGTCGCCCGCCTCGCTTTTTCGCGCCTCGCGCATCCGGGCGTGAACGTCCTGCATGAAGGCATGAAAATGGACGCGCCGCTTCCGCTGGATGCCGAGCTGATCATAGAAGAGATCCATCAGCATCGACTTGCCGCGCCCGACCGCGCCCCAGAGATAGATACCGCGCGGGGATTCGGCCTTGCGGCCAGCAAGCCGCCGCAACAGGCTGCCGCGCGGCGGCGATGCCTCGAGCTCCGCCTGCAGCCGGTTCAATC
The DNA here is from genome assembly GCF_900168005.1 of Sphingopyxis flava. Lineage (GTDB taxonomy): Bacteria > Pseudomonadota > Alphaproteobacteria > Sphingomonadales > Sphingomonadaceae > Sphingopyxis > Sphingopyxis flava. The sequence goes on along the minus strand of NZ_FUYP01000014.1, from coordinate 18,901 downwards.
GCTCGGCGGCGGCGCGCTGTTCGGGGTCGGACTGGAGTTCACCGGCGGCAACGAGCGCATCATAGGCCGCAAGGACCGATGTCACTTGGGGCTCGCCTTTCGGATCGTGCCCGCAAAGCTCAAGACGATATGATCGTCATTTGCGCCCTGCACGACCAGTCCGCGCAGAAAGATGAGCCGGCCGGTCTCGCGCACCAGTTCAACAAGGGCATCGAGCGGCTCGCCGATCCGCCCGGCGCCCACGAACTGCGTTGAAAGGTCTAGCGTCACCGAATGGCCGGCATCGAGCGACCCGAACTGATGCGCGGCCGCGAATAGCGCAATGTCGACGAGCCCGAGCGACACGGCGCCATGGACATTGTCGCCGAGATTGCTGTGCTTGCGCTCGGGAAGCATGCGCACGCGGGCACGCGCGCGGCCGTCCGGGGTCGGAGGTTCGACGCGGACCGACAAAGGTTCAAGATAGGCGTTGAACCGCGTGGGGTCATTGAGGTTCCAGCTAACCCAGCCATCGTCCAGCGCTTCCGCGCTGAAATGTTCGCGGCGCTTCGGTTCCTCGATACTGTCGTTCACACCTGCCGCTCGGCCTCGAGCTTCTTGATCTCGGCAATCGCGCGCGCCGGGCTCAGCCCCTTGGGACAGGCGTTGGCGCAATTCATGATCGTGTGGCAGCGGTAGAGGCGGAACGGGTCTTCGAGCTCGTCGAGCCGTTCGCCGGTATATTCGTCGCGACTGTCAGCGAGCCAGCGATAGGCCTGGAGCAGGATCGCCGGGCCGAGAAACTTGTCGCTGTTCCACCAATAGCTCGGGCAGCTGGTCGAGCAGCAGGCGCAGAGAATGCATTCGTAAAGACCGTCGAGCTTTTCGCGCTCTTCGGGCGACTGAAGTCGCTCCTTGCCGCTCGGCGTCGTGGTCTTGGTCTTCAGCCACGGCTCGATCGAGGCATATTGCGCATAGAAATGCGTAAAGTCGGGAACGAGGTCCTTGATCACTTCCATATGCGGCAGCGGAGTGATCGTGATATCGCCCTTCAGATCCTCGATCGCGGTGGTGCAGGCAAGGCCGTTCTTGCCGTTCATGTTCATCGAGCAGCTGCCGCAGATGCCTTCGCGGCACGAGCGGCGGAAGGTCAGCGTCGAATCCTGCTCGCTCTTCATCTTGATGAGCGCGTCCAGCACCATCGGACCGCATGCTTCGGTGTCGATCTCGAAGGTGTCGAAATGCGGATTGCGGCCGCTGTCGGGATTGTAGCGATAAACTTTGAACTTCTTGACGCTCGTCGCCCCCTCGGCCTTGTGGATCGTGCCGTTCTTCTCGATACGGCTGTTCTTGGGCAGGCGAAATTCGGCCATGTCGCGGGCTCCCTTGTGCAATCGCGGGCTGCCTAGACCCGATTGACGGAGTCGACAAGGGGTTCAAAGCGCGAAAGCTGCTGGCGAGCGAGGAAGCAAGTCGCTAGGGGCGCTGCGATGAGCGAAGAAGCCGCCGCCGCCCCTGCCGTCACCAGCCGCCACGTCGCGCGCGGCCTCGGCACGACGGTGCTCGCGCGGCTGGGGGCGGTGGTCGAAATCGTCGCGCAGCCGCTCTATGTGCTGATGTTCGGGCTCGCGGGCTACGGCCTCTATGCCGTGCTCTGGGCGACAATCAACCTTCTGGAGAATATCTTCGACACCGGGATGACGAGCGCCATGCAGCGCACGGTGCCCCAATCGGCGAGCGACGGGGAAGCTGCAGCGGCACTGCGCACCGCAATGATTTTCGGCGTGGGCCCGTGCCTGATCGTCGCGGCCCTGATCGCAGCTTTCGCCGCCGATCTGGCGCCGCTGCTCAACGTCGCCGAGAAGGACCGGCCGCTCGTCGTTCCCGCGATTCAGCTCTTTGTCTGGGCACTGCCGCTCTGGGCCTTTGTCGAGATCGCGACCTCGGCGATGCGCGCGCGCATGGTGTTCGGAGCCGAGATCCGCCTGCGCATCGTGTGGGAACAGATCATGCGTTTGGTTTTCGCCGGCCTCTTTTTCGCCGGCGGCCTCGGCCTCAAGGGGCTGTTCATCGCGCATCTCTGCTCGCTCGCCGTCACCGCCTTCCTCTGCGTTCGTCTGCTTGCGCGCTATTACAGCTTCGCCGACCTCTGGCGCGGTCCGTGGGCCAGCAACAGTGCGCGCAGCACTTTTTGGGCGGGTCTCTCGATTCTGCCCTCGAACATCATCGCGCGGCTCTTCGGCGATGCCCCCGCGCTGATTCTCAACCTGCTGCTCCCAGGCGCTGCGGGCGCGGCAGCGGCGGGACTCTTCACCATCGCGCGCAAGCTCTCGAGTGTCGTCCAGCTCGTTCGCATTGCCTTTGTCTATGTCCTTGCCCCGCTCGCGGCGAGTGCCGAGCGGTCCGACCGCACGCAGGTCGCCGACATCTACGCCTATGCGACACGCCTGATCTTCGCGATCGCCTTGCCGCTCGCCGCAGTGCTCGCCGCGGGCAGCTCGTCACTGCTTGGCCTGTTCGGGGCACAGGCGCATGTCGCGCAGGCCGCGGTCATCATCCTGCTCTTTGCGCGTGCTCTCGAGGCCGTGCTCGGGATTTCGCTACCGGTACTTCAGGTCGTTGCCGCCTTCCGCCACCAGCTCACTGCGAGCATCCTCGGCGTAATCGTCGCGGTCGGCGCGGGCTGGGTGATTGTCGGCCACATGGACGCGCTGACCGGGGTCACCCTCGCCATGTCGATCGGTCTCGTCGTGATGGCGGGCATTCCGATGATCCAGCTCGCCACGGGCGAGCGCCTCCATCCTTTCGACCATCAATTCCCGAAGGTCGCATCGATCGGCCTTGGAATCACCCTTGGTGCAGGCACCATCGCACTGCTCGCGAGCCGCCTGCCCGATCCGCTTGCGCTTCCGCTGATCGCTATCATCGCCGCAGGGGCGAGCTGGCTCTCGCTGCGCTTCGCCCTGCCCCGAGCCGACCGCGCCTCGCTCGGCAAGACCGCGCGGCGACTGCGCCTTGTTGGATGAGAGCGAGCCCTTACCCGCTGCTCGCAAGGCGCAAGCCGAAGCCTTGCCCTTACTTCCGGCAGAAAAGACCGCCAGCACGTCCAGCATAGCGGGGGCGAGCGAAATGGATGGCAAGTTCCTTCATCCACGGTCTTATTTTGGCCGCAAATTCTGGTAGAGGGGTCGCCACTTTTTTACGCCGCGATCGCGGCCAACAGGCGGAACTTTATGTACCAGCAAGAACTCGCCCGCAGCGGCAAGCGCCTTTTCTTCATTCGCGGCACCTATATCTACATCACCATCGCGATCTCGGTGCTGATCGCCTGGTGCTCAAAGGACTGGGGACCGTTCCAATCCGCTGCCGGCGACTGCGCCTGGTTCTGGGTATCGCTGGCCGTTGCGAGCGCCGGTGCGATCATCCGCGTCTTCACCAGCGGCTGGGCCGCGCTCGGCACATCGGGCCGCGCCAAGGTCGCCGCCGAGGCAAGCGAACTCAACACGACCGGCCCATATAGCCTGGTACGCAACCCGCTTTACGTCGGACGCATCCTCAACTTCACCGGTCTCGCGATGCTCTCGGGAAGCTGGGCGTTCGGCGCGATCGTCTTTCTCCTCGCCATCCTGATCTACGAGCGCATCTCGATTTATGAGGAAGAATTCCTGCGCGAAAAATTCGGCGCCGCACATGCCGAATGGGCGAAGGACGTTCCGGCGCTTCTCCCCCGTCTGACGGGCTGGGTGAAGCCGAAATACCCCTTCTGGTGGAAGCGCATGATCTGGCGCGAACAGAACAAGCTGTTCCTCCTCGCAACGACGGTCTTCCTGACCTGGTTTGCGCGCCTCGATTTCAGTTTCGAGGCGCTGACACCCGCGCAGTGGAATTGGGCCTATGCCTTTGCCGCGCTCGTCGCCGTCCGCTTCTTCATCGGCGGGCTCAAGATGATCGGCTTCTTCAAGGAACTGAGCTGAGCGCATGGGGGAGCAGCTTGCTCCCCTGATCGCCGTGGTCGGCAGCGACGGGTCGGGAAAATCGACCCTGTCGGCGGACCTGCTCGCGCATATCCGGAAGACCCGCCGCGCCGAGGCCGGCTACCTCGGCCTCGGGTCGGGCGAGCAGGGCCGGCGGATCGGGCGCTGGCCGATCATTGGTCCGCCACTCCACCGCTGGCTCGACGGCATCGCCGACAGGCTGCGCGATCCGGAGGCGCCAATCCCGGGCCTGCTCGCGGCGCGCTACGCGCTCCGGCGGTCGAAGCGGCGGCGGGCAAAGTTCGACGCACTGGTCGCGCAGCGCCGCGCCGGCATTACCGTCGTCACCGACCGCTATCCGCAGCAAGAGGTCCCAGGTCTTCACGACGGCCCGATCCTCGCAGGCCGGGCAGCGAGCCCGCGCGTTGCAGCGGTCCAGGCCGAAGAGCGTGCGATCTACGCCGAAATGGCGGCCTATGTCCCGACGCTGGTCATCCGCCTTCATATCGACGTCGACACTGTCATGGCGCGCAAGCCCGACCACGACCGCGCGCTGATCACGCGCAAGGTCGAGACGGTCCCCTTGCTTACGATGGGCGGGGCGCCGATCGTCGATATCGACGCGACAATTCCCTATGAAGAGGAACTTGCGCTGGCGATGGCAGCGGTCGACAAGGCGCTGGCCTCGCCCTGACGAGCCGCGATCCCGCTCATGCGGAGCCGGCCCAAACCCCTGCTGTCCTCTTCCTCCGCCCTGAAAGAGCGCCCGTCGCCAAGCTTGGGACGCGGCTTCATCCCCGCCCCGCCATGATCGTCTCGATCAGCGCGATATCGGCGGGTTTGTCGGCGTCGATGCACGCCTCGCCCGCTGACATCGGAACCACCTTCGCCGTCAATCCGAAGCGCTGTCCGGCCCTCGCCACGCCCTGATGGATGGTGATCAGCCGCAGCACCACGGCAAGCAGCAACGCCGGACCAAAAGCGGCGATGATCTTCAGCCCCTTCTTGCGGTCGCGCTCGATCCGTCCCCAGAAGTCGAGAAGGGGCAGCACGCGGCGCCCGCGCAGGCGAAAAAGGTTCGCGCCCGACCACCAGCCGCCCCGGAACTTGAGCCAGGTGCGCTTCGATTCGGGATAGCTTGCGAGCAGCACATTATGTTCAACCATTGCCACCGCGACGTCGCTATCCTCGGCGCCGACCAGGAAGTCGGCGATCATCGCCGGGGTCAACAGTACATTGTCGGCGGTCGTCACCAGGAGCGGCGCGTCGCCCTCGGGCAGCGCGGCAGCGAGCGAACTGCTGATCCCCTGCCCGGAATCCGCGAAATACAGGTCTGCAAAGCCCTCAAGGCTCGCCTCGGCAGCGAGCTCGGCGCTGTTCTGCGCGAGGATGGTGATCCGCCCCACGAGCGGCGACGCGCGGAGCGCGCCAACGACATGCGCAAGCATCGGCCGGCCAGCGATTGGAAGCAGCGCCTTGGTCGACACGCCGCTGCCGGTCAGCAGCGAATCGGGGCCGGGCCGGCTGCCGGCCATGACGATGGCGGGGATCGTCACCGTGCCGCCTCCGCCGGCGGGGCGACGCGCCGCGCGGTGACCCCGCGCAGGAAATCGCTCGCGTCGGCGAGCACCGGTCCCTTCGCGCGGAAGGGCGCTGCGAGTGCCATGACAATGCCGGTGTGGCCGACGCCCTGATAGATGCGAAGGCACGCGGACCCTCCCGCTGCCTGAACTGCGGCGACGAGATTTTGACTGTTGCGCGGCCGCACCGTTTCATCCTCGTCGCCCGTGGCGAGCCACAGCGGAGGCGCGTCGCCGCGGGCAAAGGCGATCGGCTGGGTTTTTTCGGCGGGGCGGACCTTGCCCATCGCCTGGTCGGCGTGGCCGCCCTTCTCCATCGGCAGAAAATCATAGGGACCCGCGAGGCCCGCAACGCCGCGAATGGCCGCGGGGTCGCTCCCCGCGCCGCGCAGCCACTGCGGATCGAGTGCGAGCATCACCGCATTATAAGCTCCCGCCGAATGACCCATCAGCGCGATGCGGTCGACATCGCCCCCGAAGCTGCCGATGTGCGTCCCGGCCCACGCCACCGCCGCTGCGCTGTCGTGGAGGAAATCGGGCCAATGCGCCCTGGGAGCGAGCCGGTAGTCGGGAATGACGGTCACGAACCCCGCTTCGGCGAGCGCACGGCCGGCAAACCCATAATGTTCGCGCTCGCCCTTGTTCCAGCCGCCGCCGTAGAAGAAGATGACCACCGGAAGGCGCTCGTCTGCCCCGATCCCTTGAGGCGCCCAGATATCAAGAAGGTGACGCGGACCATCGCCATAGGGCTCACCCGCCGCCACCCGGCGCGCACCCCGCCCTCCGAGCAGCCTGTCGGCGATTTCGAGCGAACGAGCGCCGCCCGCGGCAACGGCCTTCGCGCCGCCGCCGAACAGCAGGAGGAGAAGGACGGCGAGTAAAAGGAATTTGATCAACCGCGATTCCCTGACATCGTGACCCGTCCCACCCACCGCGCCCTACAGGCGCCCGCGCTCGCGAACAAGCGCCATGGCGCGCGACCTTTTTCGCCCTCGGGCGTAGGAGAGGAATGACTAACGCTTTCTCTCGCCCCGCCCTCGTCTGCAACAGCCAGAGCGGCAGCCACGAACCGGCGATTTACGACGCCCTCGTTGCTGTCTGCGCCGAGGCCGGCGTGCCGCTCGCGGCCACCTTCATGCTCCCCGAAGATGAGGTACCGGCCGCCGCAGCGCTGCGCGCGCAAGCAATTGACCTGCTGCTCGTGTGGACCGGCGACGGGACGATCAACGCGGCAGCAAGCAAAGCGGCTGGCTGGGACGGCGCCTTGCTGCCGCTTCCCGGCGGCACGCTCAACCTCTTGTCGAAAATACTTCACGGCGACCGGCCCGCGCCCGAGATTCTCGCCGACGCGCTCGCCGGCAAGGGAGTACGGCAAGCCATTCCGATCATTCGCAGCGAGGAGGGCAACGCCTTTATTACGATTGTAGCGGGACCCGCGACCCGCTGGGCCGAAGTGCGCGAGACCATGCGGCAGGACGGGATTGTCGAGGCGAGCCGCGCCGCTCCCGAGGCGCTCGACCAAATGCTGAATGCGCCCGGTGTCCGCGTCGCCGGCGAGGGCGCGGCCTATCCCGCGATCGTTCTGACCCCGACCAAAGCCGGCGTTCGCGCTGACGGCATATTGACCGAAGGGACCGCCGACGTGCTGCGTCACGGCCTCGCCTGGCTCAGCGGCGATTTTCGCGAAGGGCCGAGCGAGGCGATCACGTGCAGCGAAACGATCATCCTCGAAAGCGAGACCCCGATCAGCCTTGAATATGACGGCGAGCTTCGCGAGATTTCCTCGCCCGCGCGCTTTGCGCTCGGCGCCAGCGAGGTCGATTTCGTCGCGACGGCATGACGCTTCTCTTCCACATCAGCGACCTCCATTTCGGGCTCGAAGATTCTGCCGCGCTCGCCTGGTTCGCCGATTGCGTCACGCGCGAGCGTCCCGATGCGGTGCTGATCACCGGCGATCTTACGATGCGCGCGCGCAGACGCGAGTTCGCCGCCGCCTGCACGTGGATCAGCGCGCTCGATGTGCCCGTGACGGTCGAGGTCGGCAATCACGATCTACCCTATTTCAACCCCATTGAGCGTTTCTTTGACCCGTATCGGCGAATCCGGGGGATCCGGTCGCTACTCGAACGCGAGCTCGATCTGCCCGGCGTTGCGATCGTGCCGCTCAAGACGACGGCGCGCGCGCAGTGGCGGCTCGACTGGTCAAAGGGCCGCGTCGCGCCGAAGGCCCTCGCCCACACGCTCGCCTTGATCGATGACGCGCCGCCGGGCAGCCGCATCATTGTCACCGCGCATCACCCCCTGGTCGAGGCCGGAACGAAAGGCCGGGCGCTGACGCGCGGCGGCGCGGCCGCGCTGCGCGAACTCGCGGCCCGCGGGGTGGCAGCTGTGCTGACCGGCCATGTCCACGATGCCTTCGACCTCATCCAGCCGACGCCGGCGGGACCCATTCGCATGATTGGCGCTGGAACCCTGTCGCAGCGCATCCGGTCGACCCCGCCGAGCTTCAACGCGCTGCGCCTCGACCCTGCGACGGGCGCGCTCGACGTGCGTGTGCGCAACCTCGCAGCCGTTCCCACGGCCGACATGCAGATACGCCAGATCCCGCCCGACGCGCTGCCACCGCGCGACCCCGGGGATCCCGTCGCACCAATTGGCGCCGTGCCCCCGTTCGACCCGCCAGTCCATTGACGCCGCGCATCTTCCCGTTAGGTTGCAAGAGAAAACGGGATGAGGGAAGATGCTGACAAAAGGCGACGATTATCCGCTGCACCAGACGAGCGAGCCGGTCGCCTTCGCCGGGACCGACCGCAACTTCTACGACCGATATTTCTTCAACGGCTATAGCCCGGACGGTTCGGTTTTCTTCGCTGCGGCGATGGGTTTCTATCCCCAGCTCGGTATCGTCGACGCAAGCTTTTGCGTCATCGTTGACGGGGTTCAGCACAATCTGCGCGCGAGCCGGCGCTCAGCGGGCGAGCGTCTCGAGCTCAGCGTCGGCCCGATCGCGGTCGATATCGACATGCCGCTGGAGGTGCTCACGCTGAAGATCTCGCCGGGCGAGGGTCCGCTCGCCGGCGAACTGACCTTTACCGGCCGCCACTTTCCTATTGAGGAACCCCGCTTCGTCCGCCGCAATGGCACACGACTGTTCATGGACTACACACGCATGACGCAGAACGGGCGCTGGTCGGGGTGGCTGTCGGTCGATGGCGAGCGCGTCGCGGTCGGCGACGGCTGGACCGGCACGCGCGACCGGAGCTGGGGCCTTCGGCCGGTGGGGGCCAGCGAGCCGCAGCCGCCGCCCGGGGGCAATTTCAGCCAGTTCTTCTGGCTGTGGTCACCATGCAATTTCGAAGGGCATTCACTTTTCTTCCACAGCAACGACGACGCTGCCGGGGACGCCTGGAACCGGCGCGGGGTGATCGTGGGCGACGGCGGAACCGAGCAGCATTTCGATCGCGCGGCCTTTACCGTCGAATGGCAGAAGGGTTCACGGCGGATAGCGAGGATGACCGCAGAGCTTGGCGCTCGGCGCGCGCTGACGCTGGCGCCGTTCGGGCCGATTTTCGCGATGAGTGGGCTCGGCTACACTCACCCTGCCTGGGGCCACGGGCTCGACCATGGCGCCGAGCTCGCGGTGGCGCATGACAGCCTGTCGGAGGCCGAGCGCGGCTGGGGTAGTCCGCTGGCGATGCATATCCAGGCGCTCGTCGCGGCCGAGCTCAGCGATGGCAGCGCGGTGCACCGCGGCATCGGCGTCCTTGAACAGCTCTTCGTCGGCGCGCACGCCCCGACCGGCCTGTCAGGTCTGATGGACCCCGTGCAATGAGCTTTCCGACGTCGCCGGACGCGATGACCCCGGCGTGGCTTGCCGAGGCACTGGGACAGGAAGCGTCGGCGCTTGAAGGCTTCACCGCGACCAAGGTCGGCACTGGGCAGATGTGCGACAGTTTCCGCCTCACGCTTGACTGGGCGCACCGCGTCGACGCGCCCGCAACGGTCATCGCCAAATGCCCGAGCCACGATGAGGCGAGCCGCCATATCGCAAAGCTCACGAGCACCTACATCAAGGAGGTGAGCTGGTATCGCGAACTGGCGAAGGGCAGCGGCGTCGCCGCGCCCCAATGCCATTATGCCGACATCGCCGCCGATGAGGTCGACTTCATCCTCCTGCTCAGCGACCTCGCCCCCGCGCAGCAGGGCGACCAGCTCGCCGGACTGGGGCCGTGCGCGCTCGATCCATGCATCGACGCCGCGGCGGGACTTCATGCGCTGCTGTGGAATGACACACGGCTCGACATCCTCCCCTGGCTCGCCCGCGACAGCGGCGACCTCGTTCGCGCACTTTTCCCTCAGCTCTACCTCGGCTTTCGCGAACGCTACGCGGCGCGCCTCGCCCCCGAAGTACTCGACCTCGGCGCGGGACTCGTCGAGCGCCTCGAAGCATGGCTGACGCGCCCGCCCGCTGCGCGGACGATCGTCCATGGCGACCTGCGTGTCGACAACATCCTCTTTGCCCCCGATGGCGACCGGTGCTGGCTCGTCGACTGGCAGACGCTCGGCCGGGGCAGCGGGGCGACTGACCTCGCCTATCTGGTCGGAACGAGTATCGCCGATCCCAGCGATCGCGCTGCTGCCGACCGCCCGGCATTCGACCGCTGGCTCGCCGCGCTCAGCGCCCGCGGCGTCGACCCCGACGCCGAGGGGCTATGGACCGATTACCGGATCGGCGCGCTTAGCGGCTATTTCATGGCGGTGTTCGCCTCGATGAATGTCGAGCGCACCGAGCGCGGCGACGAGATGTTCGCCGTGATGGCAGAACGCCCGGCGCGCCAGGCGCTCGCCCTGGGGAGCCTCGATCTGCTTTAGGAGGCTGTCACGGCGCGGCGGTGCCAGTGCGCTTGGACGAGCAAAGGCCGCGGGCCGTGTGCGGATCGAGCCGCCGCGCCCCGATCTTCCGATGCGCCCCCATAGAATAAGGGCGGCCCGTTGCCGGACCGCCCCTCTCTGTTCCACCCGTCGGCGGAAATGATCAGCGCTTCGAGAACTGGAAGCTGCGGCGAGCCTTGGCCTTACCGTATTTCTTACGCTCCACTGCGCGGCTGTCGCGGGTCAGGAAGCCGGCCGACTTCACCGTGCCGCGGAGTGCAGGTTCAAAGCGGGTGAGCGCCTGCGCGATGCCGTGCAGCACCGCCCCGGCCTGGCCCGACAGGCCACCGCCCTTGACGGTTGCGACAACGTCATACTGGCCAACGCGATCGGTCAGGCCGAAGGGCTGGTTGATCACGAGACGCAGCGTCGGACGCGCGAAATAAACTTCCTGGTCGCGGCCGTTGACGGTGATCTTGCCCGTGCCGGGCTTGACCCACACGCGCGCGACAGCGTCCTTGCGGCGGCCGGTCGCGTAAGCGCGGCCCTGCTTGTCGACCTGCTTTTCGCGGAGCGGAGCGGTCGGGGCCGCCGGAGCGACGGTGCCTTCGACGGCGCCAGCGAGGTCCTTGAGATCGGTCATGGTCTGTTCGTCAGCCATTATGCACCCACCTTGTTCTTGCGGTTCATCGACGCGACGTCGAGCACTTCGGGGTTCTGCGCGGCGTGCGGATGTTCGTTGCCGGCGAAGATGCGCAGGTTGCGCATCTGCTGGCGACCGAGGGGGCCGCGCGGGATCATGCGTTCAACGGCCTTTTCGAGCACGCGCTCGGGAAAGCGGCCTTCCAGAACCTTCTGAGGGCTGGTTTCCTTGATGCCGCCGGCGTAGCCAGTGTGCTTGTAGTAGCGCTTGTCGGCCAGCTTGTTCCCGGTAAAGGCCACCTTCTCCGCGTTGATGACGATGACATTGTCACCGCAATCGACGTGCGGGGTGAAGCTCGGCTTGTGCTTGCCGCGCAGGATGTTGGCGATGATCGAAGCAACCCGGCCCACGACCAGGCCGTCGGCGTCGATCAGCACCCATTTCTTTTCGACCGTTGCGGCATTCGCCGACTGGGTCGTCTTGGTCAGCGCCTTCATGGCACGCTCCTTGAAGAGATGGACGAGGGTGACAGGATCAGGATCCGCCGCCCCAAATAAGCCGCGCCGCCAGTCCTTATCGGACGAAGCGGCGCTTCGGAGCGGGCCAATGACGATAAGTGGGCTGAAAGTCAAGCTCTGCGCGGCTTTGCTGACGGGTATTATAATACCTTCGCGTCCTCTGGGGCGCAAAGGAGGATGTCGGCCAGCCTCAATCCGACGCGTGCGGCCGGCCCAAATGGTGAAGCCCCGCCGCCGCGACGGCGACGAGAATCGCGCCGGTCACCTGATGCAGCACAGCGATCCACATGGAAACGCCGGTGATCACCGTGAGGATGCCAAGCGCCATCTGCGCTGCGACGACCAGCAACAGCCCCCGCGCCTCGGTCCGCGCGCCGCGCTGCCGCAGCGTCCGCGCGAGCAGCAACAGCGCGAGCGCTGCCGCCCACGACCACCAGCGATGAAGGAAATGGATGAGGAAGGGATCGTTGGTGATAGCCAGCCAGATTCCGCGCGACCAGTCGATCCCCTCCGGGACGAAATGATCGTTCATCAATGGCCAGCTGCTCGCGACATAGCCCGCATTGAGCCCGGCAGTCCAAGCGCCGAGCAGAAGCTGGACAAAGAGGATCGCGACGACCCCCGCCGCGGCAAAGCTAAGCCGCGCGGGACGCGCCGCAGGCTCGTCGGCCAGCACCGCAAGGTCGCGCGCCGTCCAGACGAGACCGCCGAGCAGGAAAAGCGCGGTCAGCAAATGCGCGGCGAGGCGGAAATGGCTGACGTCGGTGCGCGTGACAAGGCCCGAGGCGACCATCCACCAGCCGATTGCGCCCTGCAGTCCGACGAGCGCGGCGAGCGCAAACAGCCGCCAGCCATAGCCTGTCGGAACCGCGCGCCGCAGCATATACCAGGCAAGCGGCACGAGCAGCGCCATGCCGACCAGCCGGCCGAGAATGCGGTGAAGCCACTCCCAGAAAAAAATGCCCTTGAACGCCGCGAGCGACATGCCCGCATTGATCTCCTTATATTCCGGGATCTGCTGGTACTTCTCGAACTCCGCCTGCCACGCCGCGTCGGTGAGCGGCGGTAGCACGCCCGCTACCGGCTTCCATTCGGTAATCGACAGTCCCGATTCGGTGAGGCGGGTAATGCCGCCGACCGCGACCACTGCGATCACGAGCAAGGCGACGGCCCACAGCCAGCGCGCAAGCGCCGCGGGGCGAGGATTGGCGACCTGGGTCATGCGCCGCCCTATCGTCGCTCGCCGGGCGATAGGCAAGGGGGCGAAAGGCGCCGCGCAGTCGAAAGTCATGGCCGCGACATGTGCCCGCTGCTAACAGACCCGCAATGCGGTGGCCGCTTCTCCTGACGCCCGTGCTCGTCGGCATGCTCGCAGCCCCCGCCGGCGCGCGCAGCCGGGCCGACTTTGCCGAATTCGCGGCACAGGAGGCGCGGCTGGTGGCGGTTTCGCACCGTCTGACCACCGCGAGCGCCGACTGGTGCCCCGCTACCATGCCCCAGCCCGGCTGGCTGCTCGAGGACCGGCGGCGGTTTGGCGACGACGACTGGAGCGACGCGCAGCGGGTCTATGGCGCGACGGGCGACGGTCCTTTCATCGCCGCACTCGTGCCCGGGTCGGCCGCCGAGCGCGCGGGCCTTGTGCGCGGCACCGTTATCGCCGCGATCAATGGCGAGCCCATCGAAACGCCGAGCAACGACGAGACGATCCGCATCGACGCCGTGATCGTCATGCTCGCGGCGCTCGACCCTGCGGCGCCGCTGACGGTCACCGACGGCGCGGGGCGCAGCTATCGGCTGGGCGCCGCCCCGGGATGCGCCAGCGCCTTCCGCGTCGAGCGCAAGGGCGCGCAGGCGGCCGCCAACGGCGTGCTGGTACGCCTGCGCTTCGATCTGGCGCGCGACGTCACCGACGAGGCCGAGCTGGCGGCAGTGGTTGCGCATGAGCTTGCCCACAATATTTTGCGGCACCGGGCGCGGCTCGCAGCTGCGTCCGATGGTCGCTCGGCGCGTCTTGTCCGCGCCACCGAACTCGAGGCCGACCGGCTCTCGGTGTGGCTCATGGCCGATGCAGGCTATGACCCGGCGGCGGCGGTGCGCTTCTGGACGCGGCACAAGCGGCCGCTGATTCGTGCCGCGACGCATCCGCCGCGCAAGGAACGCATTGCCGCGATCGAAGCGGAAATGACGGCGATGGCGTCGGCACGCGCCGCCGATCCCAGCGCACGCCCCCCTCTTGCGGTCGCGCCACCACCCTTGGAATAGCGGCGCGCCCGCCTATCTTGGGAGCCCCTCCCCTTTTGCGAAGGATCGACGCCATGACCAAAGAGACCGCCATTTTCGCCGGGGGTTGCTTCTGGTGCACCGAGGCGGTGTTCCAGTCGCTCGCCGGCGTCGAGAGCGTCGAAAGCGGCTACACGGGCGGCCACGCCGTCAATCCGACCTACAAGCAGGTCTGCTCCGGCGACACCGGTCATGCCGAGGCGATCCGCATTGGCTATGATAGGGCGGTCATTTCCTATGACGATCTACTCGACGTTTTCTTCGCAACGCACGACCCGACGCAGCTCAACCGCCAGGGCAACGATATCGGCACGCAGTATCGCAGCGCGATTTTCCCGCTCGACGACACGCAGGAGGCCGCGGCGCGCGCCGCGATTAAGCGCGCGCAGGAGGACCGCGCCGACCCGATCGTGACCGCGATCGAACCGCTGTCGGACTGGTATCCGGCCGAAGATTATCATCAGGCCTATTGGGAAGGCGAAGGCCAGCGCAACCCATATTGCCTCGCCACGATTCCTCCGAAGCTCGCCAAGCTGCGCAAAGGATTTGCCGACCGGCTGCGCAGCGACGAGGCGGCGGCCTCCTGAACAGCCGGTGTTTCCTATTGGCCCCCATGACGTCACTTTTCATTGACTTTCAAGCGGTTTTGACTAGCGGACCCGGCCGTATTGGGGCAGCGTGATCCCCGCAGCGAGGTAGGGATCGCCGGATTGTCGGCGTCGTTATTTCCTGTTCCGGGCGATATTTGCGACGCCGCAGGTGTCGGTCCAGACCGCAAGCCAGGCAATCGTCGAGAAATGGCGAAGCGGGCCTCGCACGGGCCGTGAACCCAATGGTCGGCGGCATCATCGCCTATGTCCGCTGGCCGAACGGGCGGAGCACCGCTCCGCATAACATGTACCTCGTGGGCACACCCGCGCCTCACCGGATCAATCGCGCCCGATATGCCGGGGACTGGCCAGGCATGGGTGCGCCTGGCGGCGCTATGGCCGGGTTTCGGTCGGCATCACCACCGCGCGCCTCGAGGGGCATAGCGACTCGACGGAGACCGCCGCCCATAATCCGAAGCTGTCGCAGGCGCGCGCCGAGGCGGTCGCCGAGCCGATGCGGGCGAGCGGCATGCAGTTCACGCCCGATCAGATTGTGGGCCGCGGCGAAGCAGGCCCCCAGTCGATTAACGCGACCGCCGTGGGACACCAGGACAATCGCCGTGTCATAGTGATCGTAACGCCCTGAATCCGCTGAACCCGGCAGTGCGCCGGCGCGGGTGACAACCCCCTCGCCCATCGTTACAACTTGGCTCGGTGCAGCAGGGACTCGCGACCAATGACGAGAGCCGCCGCACCGCAGCAGGTGCTGCCGGGTCGTCGGCACGGGCTTTGGCTGCACCCCAAGGGTGCGTTGCAAGGAGGGGGCGACGGCGCATGAATAAAGCATCCGACCTGTTCATCGAATGTCTTGAGGAAGAGGGCGTCGAGTATATTTTCGGCGTGCCGGGCGAAGAAAATCTGGACTTTCTCGACAGCCTATCTCGGTCGAAAAAGATCAAGCTGATCCTGACCCGGCACGAACAGGGCGCCGGCTTCATGGCTGCAACCTATGGCCGCCATACGGGCAAGACAGGCGTCTGCCTCGCGACATTAGGACCGGGCGCGACCAATTTCGTCACCGCGGCCGCCTACGCCCAGCTCGGCGGGATGCCGATGATGATGATCACGGGCCAGAAGCCGATCAAGAAATCGAAACAGGGCCGTTTCCAGATCCTCGACGTCTGTTCGATGATGTCGCCGATCACCAAATATACGCATCAGATGGCCTCGGCGGATAATATCCCGAGCCGGGTGCGCGAGGCCTTTCGCCTCGCCGAAGAGGAGAAGCCCGGCGCGGTGCATATCGAGCTGCCCGAGGATATTGCCGATGAGCATACCGAGAGCACGCCGCTGAAGCGCAGCCATTCGCGGCGCCCGACCGCCGACGTCAAATCGATTCGCGAGGCGGTGAAGGCGCTGGAAAATGCGAAATCGCCGGTCCTCGTCATCGGCGCGGGCGCGAACCGCACGATGACCAGCCGCATGCTGCTGCAATTCATCGAGAAGACGGGCATTCCCTTTCTGACCACTCAGCTCGGCAAGGGCGTCATCGACGAACGGCATCCCAAGTTCCTGGGCTGCGCAGCGCTCAGCGCGGGCGACTTCGTCCACCGCGCGGTCGAGGCGTCGGACTGCATCGTCAACATCGGGCACGACGTGATCGAAAAACCGCCCTTCTTCATGCAGCGCGGCGGCCCGACGGTAATCCATGTGTCAACCAAGACCGCCGAGGTAGACCCCGTTTATTTCCCCGACATCGAGGTCATCGGCGATATCGCCAACGCGATCTGGCAGATGAAGGAAGACATTGTTCCCAACGGCGGCTGGAAATTCGACCACCTGCTTGCCTATCGCAAGGCCGAGGTCGAGCATAATGCGCCGCTGGCGAAGGACGAGCGCTTCCCCATATTTCCGCCGCATCTGGTGCAGCAGGTCCGCGACGCGATGCCCGACGACGGAATCATCTGCCTCGACAACGGCGTCTATAAAATCTGGTTCGCGCGCGGCTATACCGCGTGCCGGCCCAACACCGTGCTGCTCGACAATGCGCTGGCGACGATGGGCGCTGGCCTGCCCTCGGCGATGATGTCGTCGATGCTCTATCCCGACCGCAAGGTCATGGCGATCTGCGGCGACGGCGGATTCATGATGAACAGCCAGGAAATGGAGACCGCGGTGCGCCTCGGCCTCAATTTCACCGTGCTGATATTGAACGACAACAGCTATGGCATGATCCGCTGGAAGCAGGCGAACATGGGATTCAAGGATTGGGGGCTGACCTATGGCAATCCCGATTTCGTCAAATATGCCGAAAGCTATGGCGCAAAGGGTTACCGGGTCGAAAGCGCGGCGCATCTGAAGGAACTTCTCGCCCACACGCGCGATACGCCGGGTGTGCACCTCATCGACTGCCCGGTCGATTATTCGGAGAATGACCAGATTTTGAACATCGACATCAAGAAGCTGTCGAAGGAGCTTTAAATTATAGCTCGCTGCTTCCCGGCGAAGGCCGGGGCCCAGAGCGTCCCTGCGCCACCATAGCGCGACCCAGCCTGGATCCCGGCCTTCGCCGGGATACGGAGAGATTTGATATGAAACTCAAGGACGTCTACCCGCTCTACCTCAATAACAAGGCGGTGCAGCCCAACACCGACCTTGCCGTCACCGACAAGTTCACAGGCAAGGTCGCCTTCCGCACTGCGCTTGCAACCCCGGAGGTCATCGACAAGGCGATTGCGGGCGCGGTGCACGCGGCCGAACCGATGGCGCGGCTCGCAAGCTTCGAAAAGCAGGACGTACTCCAACATTGCGTCGGGCGGTTCCGGGAACGCTTCGACGAGCTTGCCTATGCGCTGTGCGTCGAGGCGGGAAAGCCCATTGCAGATGCCGAGGGCGAGGTCACACGGCTGATCGACACCTTTCGCATCGCCGCAGAAGAAGCCGTACGCAACTATGGCGAGGTCCAGCCGCTCGATATCAGCCCACGCGCGAAAGGCTATATGGGCATGTGGAAGCGCGTACCGATCGGACCGTGCAGCTTCATCTCGCCGTTCAACTTCCCGCTCAACCTCGCCGCGCACAAGATTGCGCCCGCGATTGCGATGGGCTGCCCCTTTGTGATGAAGCCGGCCTCGATGACGCCGCTCGGCGCGATCATCATGGGCGAAGTGCTCGCCGAATGCGACATATTGCCCGAGGGCGCGTTCAGCATCCTGCCCGCCACCCGCGATGGCGCAGACCTCTTCACTACCGACGAGCGGTTGAAACTGCTGAGCTTCACCGGCTCCCCCGGCGTCGGCTGGGATCTGAAAGCGAAGGCGGGGAAGAAGAAGGTCATCCTCGAACTCGGCGGCAATGCAGCGGTGATCGTCGACAAGGACGCCGACCTTGACCATGCGCTCGCGCGGATCATCTTCGGCGCCTTCTACCAGTCGGGCCAGTCGTGCATCGGGGTGCAGCGGATCATCATCCACGCCGATATCTACGACAGGTTCCGCGACATGCTGGTCGCCAAAACCAAGACGCTGGTCGCGGGCGATCCCAAGGACCGCAAGACCTTCATCGGCCCGATGATCTCCGAAAAGGAAGCCGCGCGCTTAGGGGGCTGGATCGAGGAAGCGGTGGCGAACGGCGCCACGCTGCTCGTCGGCGGCAAGCGCGAGGGCGCGATGCTGGAGGCCACTCTGCTCGAAGAGGTTGACCGCAGCGCCAAAGCCTATCGCGAAGAAGCCTTCGGCCCGCTCGCAATCCTGTCGAAATTCACCGACTGGAACGACGCGCTCGCCGAGATCAACGACAGCAAGTTCGGGCTTCAGGCCGGGCTGTTCACGCGCGACATCAACCAGGTGCTCGAAGCGTGGGACCGACTCGATGTCGGCGGGGTGGTCGTCAACGACATCTCCTCCTACCGCGTCGACAACATGCCCTATGGCGGAGTGAAGGATTCGGGTCTCGGACGCGAAGGCATCCGCTTTGCGATGGAAGATATGAGCGAAATCCGCAACCTGGTGATCCGGCGGGTTTGATCCACCCGCCCGCAAGCGCCTTCGCTTGTTTCTGCGGGTAATCACCCCCCTTTTCGGGCAAGCATATTAGGGTCCGGACTCATTAGAGCCACCATGTGACGAAGGCGGCGATGGCGATGGTGGCCATGAAGGTCTTGATATGGCGGTCGAAGCGTGTGGCTACGCGCCGCCAGTCCTTGAAGCGGCAGAACATGCGCTCGACGACGTTGCGCTGTCTGTAAATCTGGCGGTCGTGTTCGATATGGACCTTACGGTTGGACTTTGCCGGGATGACTGGCGTGGTACCGCGCTCGATCAGCCAGGAGCGCAAGGCATTGCTGTCATAGCCCTTGTCGGCGACCAGATTGTAGCGCGACAAACTGGATGAGAAGTTGCGGCAATCAGGATGAGAAGATTCTGACCGCGACAGTTCCGTTTTGGTGTGTTTGATTGTCGCTGGC
>NZ_FUYP01000025.1 GCF_900168005.1 Sphingopyxis flava | reverse complement strand
TGTAGACGCCGCCCGCGAGGGTCACGGTGAGCGTGCCAAAGGCGCCCGCAACGGTGCCGCCGGCAGTCACGTCGGTGCCGTTGATCACGAGCGATTCGATCGTGTCGTTGCCGGTCGTGATCGTGAAGGCGCCGCTTGCAAACTCGCTGTTCGAAGCCGAATCCGATCCCGTCGCAAGACCTGCTTCGTCGACCTCGTCATGGCCCCCAGCGTTGGGTGCGGACGGCACCACGTCGATGACCGGCGTCGAGTCGACTGCCAACGTAATCGTCACCGTCGCCGTGGAGACGTCTCCATCGCCGTCGGTGATCGAGTAGGCGAATGTCACCGTCCCCTCTTCACCGGGTGCCGGCGTGTAGGTGAAACTGCCGCTCGGATTGAGCACAAGCGCGCCTGCCCCCGTCAGCGAGTCCGCTACCAGCGCGACGGTCGAGGGCGCGACCCCGTCCGCGCCCGCCGTGTCGTTCGCCAGCACTTCGATTGTGACCGGCGCATTTTCGGCCGGCTGTGTCGCAACGTCGTCGCGCGCTGTCGGCACGTCGTCGACAATGTCGACCGTGATCGTGCCGCTCGCATTATCGCCATCGCTGTCGGTGACGACCACGTCGAACGCGTCGGCGGTCGCATCGCCGTCGGTGCTCGCGGTGAGCGTATAGCTGTAGCTGTAGACGCCGCCCGCGAGAGTCACGGTGAGCGTGCCATAGGCGCCCGCGACGCTGCCGCCGGCGGTCACGTCGGTGCCGTTGATCACGAGCGATCCGACCGTGTCGTTGCCGGTGGTGATAGTGAGCGTTCCGCTCGCCGTCTCGCTGTTGGCGGCCGCATCCGATCCGGTCGCAAGCCCCGCCTCGTCGACCTCGTCATGGCCCGCAGCGTTGGGTGCGGACGGCACCACGTCGATGACCGGCGTCGAGTCGGCTGCCAGTGTAATTGTCACGGTCGCCGTCGAGACGTCTCCATCGCCGTCGGTGATCGAGTAGGCGAATGTCACCGTCCCCTCTTCACCGGGTGCCGGCGTATAGGTGAAACTGCCATTCGGATTGAGCACAAGCGCGCCTGCCCCCGTCAGCGAGTTCGCTACCAGCGCGACGGTCGAGGTCGCGACCCCGTCCGCACCCGCCGTGTCGTTCGCCAGCACATCAATCGTGACCGGCACATTTTCCGCTGTTTGCTGCGCGGCATCGGCCTGCGCCACCGGCGCATCGTCGATCACATTGACTGCAATGGTCCCGCTCGCGCTGTCGCCATCGCTGTCGATAACGGTGACCGCGAAACCGTCAGCGGAGCCGCCCAGGAGATTGTCGGTGAGCGTGTAGCTGAAACCGATGGTCGTCGGCGCGATGCTCGTGATCGTCAGCGTACCCTGCGCCGTCGTGAAGGTCTGACCAACTCCGGTGACGGCGACGCCGTCGATGAGGACGGTAAAGGGCCCATCGCCAGAGGTAATTTCGATCACCCCGGATGCTGTTTCGGAATTCGAAGCCGCATTGGACCCGGCGGACTCGCCGCCGCGGGCGGGAAGGCCCGCCTCGTTCACCGTAACGCTCGCCATGACCGCGCCCGCAGGGTTGTCGGGCGTGACAATCACAACGCCCGGATCCTCATCGATCACCAGATCGGGGATCACTTCGCGCTCGGGGCTTTCGGGGAAGCTGAGCTCGGTATAGGGAAGCAGATCCCCAAGGCCGAAGGCGGCCTGAATCGGGCCGACATCCGAGGCAAAATTCCCGCCCGAACTTTGCGGCGGTCCCGCAGCAGGCTCGATTTCATTGCCGAGCAAGAGCGCCGCGAGGTTCACCGGCGGTACGGCAACGCCGTCCGCCACAAGCTGCGGCACGATCACCGCGCCGTCGGGGATGACGTAGCGCGTCCCGTCGACTGCGACGATTACCAGGTCGCGCCCTTCGGCTCTTACGTCTTCGAGCGACGTCCCGGGAGGAAGAATGACGATGCCTTGCGCGTCGGGGACGAGAATGATGCCGCTGGCGGCGGCGGGCGGAGGAGCCGCCTCCGGCGCCTGTTGCATTCCGCCGTCGCTATCGAACCCTCTAAAGTCCTCGGCCTCGAAATCGGTCATCGTCTTACCCCACAGTAGCCAGGGCTCGACAGGCCAATCAAACGTCCCGCCGAAGCGGTCCCCCATCCCTGTCGATCCTAGCGGATCCGGCTCGCTCATTCGGGACGCTGGTCAGCGCCAGCGAGTCGTTACATGAGGCAAAGGAAACAGGTTTTTATGACAGTTGCAATAAAATTAACCATTTAGCGCCTTTTTTGGGCGCCTTTGCGGCCACAACGCAACAATTATTGCAAATACAACATATTATTGGGATGCCGCGTTGCCCGCGACGTGCTTCCGTCCGGAAATCGCGGGAAAATGTCCCGATCAGGCGCAACTGGTGGTGCACATTTTCGGTGCATCCCATGCGCGCGCGCGTTTTCCTTGCAACGCTTTTCAGGCGACTTTTCGATGGTGCGACGAGCGGTCACGACAGTGCCAATGTGCTGCCTTACCGCAACCGCAATCCTCCTCGGAACTGGGGCCAGTCAGACGCTGATCAGGGCGAGCCAGAAGCCCGCCGCAATCGCCACGCCATAGGGGACTTCCCATCCTTTGAGCAGGGAACCTTTGCCAGCGAGTATGCCGAGCCGGCGCCCGACCATCATCACCAGCAGCAGGACTAGGCCCGCAACTGAGGTCCAGCCAAGGAGTGCAAGAGGTCCGGCAGCGGGGATGATTGGCGCCGCGCAGGCGGCCGCCGCGTAGAATTTGGCGTCGCCGCCTCCAATCACCCCGAACCGGAAGAGCAGCATGCCGACAAGCAGCGCGGCTGCGGCATGGAGCAGCGCCCAGGGCAAGAGCGCAGCGCCCTGCGTCGCTCCAAGCCCGAAGATGGCGGCAATGGCGAACGCTGCGCAAACCCTGTTGGGAAGGCGCCTCGATGTAACGTCAAGCCACGCCCCCAGCGCTGCGCACGCCAGGGCCGGCCACCACATTATGTCGGGCATCACTTGCGGAACGTCACGGTAATCGGGAGGGCCTTCGCTGCCGGCGCCAGCGCAAGCTGCTCCTCATTTCCCGCTTGATCCGCGACCGGCGCACCTGCCTCAGGATCGCGATAGACCACCGCCATGGCGGGGGGAGCTGCCGTGCTGGGCTGCGATCGGATCAGGACTTCGGCGCGCGAGATGCGCGTAGCCTGTCCGGTCAGCGCCTCGCGCGACGCAACCCGGGTTTCATTCGTGCGCGCCGCCAGCGCTTGCGCGTCCGAAGTCGGGGTTACGTGCGACCGCGCGAGCATGACCTGCTGCAAACGCAGCAGGTTCGCCGCAAATTTGGGATTGTCCGGATCCTGTTCGATTGCCGCCCGGAAATAGCGTTCGGCAATATCAGCGCGCCCGAGCTTCGCGTAAGCAACTGCAAGACCGTTGTTGGCCTCACCGCGCGCAGCCGGATCGAGCAGCGCGATACGAAAAGACGCCACCGCGGCTGAAATATTGCCGCTTCGGAGGAGAGCTTTGCCTTCTTCGAGCGCCCCCGAGGTGCTTTCCGCGAGCGCGCTTCGCTTGGCCGCGGCCGCAGGCCGCTCCTTGGACATCCAACTGGTCAACGGAAACGACTGGCAGCCGCCCAAGACCGTAGCCGTGCTCAACGCTGCAAGCAGCCTGATCGCCTTTTTCATATATCAGCCTCCCCCTGTAAGAGCCGGAACCATTTCCCGAACGATGCGCACCGCACCGGGCAACATCAGGACGCCGATCATGGTCGGCAGCATGCAAACCACGAGCGGAATCGAGATGAGGACGGGAAGACGATGCGCCTTCTCCTCCGCCCGCAGCCGGCGCTTCTCGCGCATCTCATCAGAATAGACGCGAAGCGTTTCTCCTATGCTCGTCCCGAGCTTGTCCGATTGGATCAGCAGGGTGGCGAAGCTTCGCACTTCCTCCACACCGCTTCTGTCCCCCATTTTGCGAAGCGCTTCGTCACGCGCGGCCCCCGCACGCAAATGCAACGTCGCGCCGGACAGCAGCTCCGCGACGAGTGGTTGCGAATGCACCATCTCGCGCCCGACGCGGTCCATTGCCGCTTCGAGGCCAAGCCCTGCTTCGACACAAACGAGCATGAGGTCGAGACAGTCGGGAAAGCCGTTGGTGATCGCCTCCCGCCGGCGGTCTGCTCGCGCTGTCACGTATAGGTTCGGAAGATACAGCCCGAGCAACGCTAGGGCGGAGCCGAACAGGTAGAGCTTGAAAAAGGACAGTTCTTTGCCGCCCGCGTTCGCCAGCAAGACATAGAGTGTCGGCAAAAGCAGCACCAGCACGAGACGGGTCAGCGTAAACAGCTTTGGCGCGGCCGGGGAGGTAAATCCTGCCGCGATCATCTTCTGGCGCAGCTCATCGCCCTTGGTATCGGCAAGGTTCAGCCCCGCCTTCTCGATCCGCTCGGTGAGTTTCAGCCAGCCGCCATCCCGGCGCTCCTGCAAGCGTGCGCCCCGCTCGGAAGGGCCCGATTGCGCGATCGACTTGATGCCGGATCGCAATGCCGCGCGCCGCGTCACGATGCGCACGACTGCGGTCAACAGAAATACCGCGAGCATGAACACCAGCAGCAGGAACGCTGCCCGCGCGAACAGATTTGTGGCGAGAAAATCTACCATCTCAAACCTTGACGTTCACCATGCGCCGGATCGAAATCACCCCGACGCCATACCACAAAAGCATCAGCGGAAAGCCGACATAGAAAATGGGATCACCCGCGACGTCGAGATAGAAAGACGGGTTCAACAGGAAGACCAAGACGAAGGTGAAGATCGGCAGCCCCGTCAGCATCAGCCCCGTCATCCGGCCCTCCGACGAGAGCGCACGAACCTTGAGATACAGTCCGGCGCGCTCGCGGATGACCTTCGAAAGATTGTCGAGAATTTCGGCAAGGTTGCCGCCGGTTTCATTTTGCACCGAGAGGGAAACCACGAACATCCTCAGATCATCGAGATCCCACCGCTCCGCCATATCATTTAGCGCGTCCGTCAGATCCGCGCCGTAAGCGATTTCATCGGACACCAAACCGAATTCCGATCCGATCGGGTCTTCCATCTCCTGAGTGAGAAGGTCGAGCGCCGCGGCCACAGGGTGGCCGGAGCGCAGCGAGCGGACGAAGATATCGAGAGCGACGGGAAACTGCTCCTGCATCCGCTTGCGCCGCCTTTGCGCAAGGAAGGAGATCACCATCAGCGGTACGCCGAGGGCTGCGGCAGCCGCAAATGCCAGGATGAGCTGGATGACGCCTGCGGTGATCGGATAAGCGGCACTCCATATCGCCATCGTCACAATGATGACCAGGACCGAAAAGATCGCCGCCATGCCAATACCCACTTGCAAGGCTGTCCAAGGGACCGCGGCCATCGAAAGGTTGCGGCGGAACGTAAAATACAATCGTCCCCATGGACTCGCCGCATCATTCAGCAAGACTGGATCATTCTTGCGCAGGATGGTGACGACCTCTTCGCGCGCCGCTCCGCTGGCAATCATCTTCAGCCGCTTGTTGACGGCGCCCACATGCGCGCGCCGCTCGATCGATGTCCGGAGCACGACCTGCGTGATCAGGAATACAAATGCGAAGATCCCCAGGAGAACCAGAAACCGGGCGACTTCCCCGCCGATCACCGCACGTCACCCAGCTTCAGCGAGGGACGAAAAAGATCGCTTGGCAGTTCGATACCATGCTCGCCCGCATCGTTGAGGAACTTGGGCCTGATGCCCGTCGCCTCGAAGTGACCCAGCACATCCCCGGTGTCCGAGCGACCTGCCATCTTGAAACGGAAGATCTCCTGCATGGTGATCGTTTGCCCTTCCATACCCACCACCTCGGAGAGGCTGAGCAGGCGCCGACGGCCATCGGCCTGCCGGCCGATCTGGATCACGACGTTGATTGCAGACGCGATCTGCGCGCGGGCGGAGGCTGGCGAAATTTCGATCCCGCTCATCCCGATCATCTGCTCGACGCGCGAGAGGGCATCGCGCGCGGTATTGGCGTGCACGGTCGTCATAGACCCGTCGTGCCCCGTATTCATAGCCTGCAGCATGTCAAAGGCTTCGCCGGAGCGCACTTCGCCCACGATAATCCTGTCGGGGCGCATGCGCAGGGCGTTCTTGACGAGGTCGCGCTGCGTAATTTCGCCGCGCCCTTCGATGTTCGGCGGACGGGTTTCGAGGCGTGCAACATGCTCTTGCTGGAGTTGCAGTTCCGCCGAATCCTCGATGGTGACGATCCTCTCGCGGCCATCAATATAGGAGGACAGTGCATTGAGCAGCGTCGTCTTACCGGAACCCGTGCCGCCCGAAATCAGCACATTGCGGCGCGACCGCACGATCGCAGACATCACTTCGGCGACTTCCGCTGGCACGCTGCCCAGTTCGACGAGCCGCGCCATGCTGATACGCTGCTTGGCGAATTTGCGGATCGACAATAACGATCCGTCGATCGCGAGTGGCGCCACGATGGCGTTGACCCGCGACCCGTCGGCGAGCCGCGCGTCGACAAAAGGCGATGACTCGTCCACGCGCCGACCGACCGCGCTGACGATCTTCTGGATGATACGCAGCAGATGCCGCTCGTCCTGGAAGCGCGTCGGCACCTTTTCGAGCAACCCGAAGCGCTCGACGAAGACGGTTTTGTGTCCATTCACCAGAATGTCGGTGATCGACTCATCGGCAAGCAAAGGCTCGAGCGGCCCCAGTCCCAGGAGCTCATCGAGCACTTCGCCGACAAGGCGCTCACGCTCGCGTGCATTGAGCGCCGCGTCCTCCTCGATCAACAGCGAGAGGACTATGTCACCGACCTCCTCCTCAATCTGCTCTCGCGAGAGCTTGTCGAGGAGACTGAGGTTGATCCGGTCGAGGAGCTTGCGGTGGATGGCGCTTTTCAGTCCCAAAAAGCGGTCCGCCTCGGCGTCAAACGAACTACCGAAGATGGGTTGGGGTAAGCCGGCTTCGTTGGTGGCCTCGCCGTGCTTTCCGGCCTTGCTCTTGCCGATCTGCCACATCACGAGAGCTTCCCAAACTTGATTCGCAGCGCGTCGGCAAGCTTGTCGACATCGGCGGAATATGGGCTCTTCGAGCGGACTTCGTGCACGAGCAGCCCTTGGTCCTGCGCAATGCCGAGGTTCTGCGCATCGGCGTGGATTGCGCAAAGCACGTCGTGCCCGAGTGCTTCCTCGACATCTGCGAGCCCGATCGAACCGAACAGCCGGCGTTCAACCCGGTTCACCACGATCGAGATATGCTTCCGGTCGATCCCGACGCTTCGCATCAGATCCAGACGCCGCCGCGCCTGGCGGAGGCTCGCAAGATTCTGCTCGACGATCATGACGATCGCGTTGGCCTCGGCGAGCATCGTCAGGCTCCAATTGGTGAGGCCCGTCGGCAGATCCATCAGAACGTAATCATAGGCTTTCCGGGCAAGTTCGACCGCCTTGTGGAGCTGTTCGCTGTCAATTGCCTCGAGCGGGCCAATGTCTTGGGGTGCGGCGACCAGCGCCAATCCGCTGCTATGTTGTTCCACGACCGACTGGAGCATCGCCTGGTCGATCCGAACTCCCGCGTCGAGCAAATCGGTGAGGCAGCGCCGAGGCCGCAATCCCAGGACCTCGGCGGCGCGCCCAGTCTGGATGTCAAGATCGAACAGGCAAACGCCCGTTCCTTCGCGGGCGAGCCTTGCCCCCAAATGAGTTGCAAGCGTCGTGGCACCAGACGAGCCGGGCGTGCGCGCGACCGCCACCAAGGGTGCCAGCGTATCTCGCGCGTCGGGCTGCGGAGCGCGCGATTCCATCACGGTGACGGCCGCCTGCAACAGCTCTTCGAACGATAGCGGCAATGAAACAACGTCGGCGACGCCTTCGCGCAGCAGCGTGCGGACCAGGCCGACATTCGCGCTTTCCAGTGCGACGACTTGCGGCAAATCGGAGCGAAGCTTCCGAACGCGCTCGATGCGCCGCATCGATGCCGGAACCGCAGGGTCGATCTGCACAACCAAAATGCCAGCGCCCGCGAGATGAGTGCTGGCAATGGTGTCGTGCAGTCCCAGCGGGATCAGGGCAACATCCTCGAGCCATGGCGCATCCCTGTCGGCGGTCAGGGCATCAATATGCTCGCTGGCGGCAATGACCGTCAGTGGCGCAGGCAATCGCAAACGCTGGTCCTTTCCGGGGTATAGAGGAGAATTTGGGCGCCCCATGTCAGTTCGATTCTGTTCCGTCCCCGTCTTCCATCGTCAACGTATAGGAAAAATCGGGGAGATCGATGTTTCCGCCAAACAGCAGAATCGGGGAGAAATTCATGCCCGTCAGCCTTACCGTGACCAGCGGCGAGATGTCCATGCCATTGGGATTTCCTGCATAGCCAAGACCCGAGCCCCGATATTCGATGACGAGATTGTCGGCCTCAATTGCCGGCATGATCTGCTGCATGCGGCTCAGGAGATTCTGGAACGCGGCGTCGTTTTGGGTAGTGCCCGGATGGGGCTCGGTACCGGTGCAACTGGTCTGATTGCAAACCAGCGAGCCGAATGCCGCGGCAGGGATCCGGTCGCCTTGCGACAGCGTCGAGCCGCCGACCGACGCTCCCACATAGCTCGCGCCCATCAGGCTCTGCGCAATTGGATCGGTCACCACCGCCATGCGAGCGCCGATCTGGGTTGCCTTTTCGCCGCGATTGACCTCATAAAGAAAGCGCCCGGCGTCGATGAGTCCAAAGAAGAACAGAAGGAATATCGGCAGGATCAAAGCAAACTCCGCCGCGCTTGCGCCCCGCGCATCGCGCACAGCGCGCCCAAGAAAGACTGCCCCACTCATATGCCCATCGCCGCCGCTTGCTGGCTGGCATTCAGCGTGTAGGTTGAATCGATGACGCCGAGGCCGCCGAACAGCGCATTGTAACTGACGATCGCGGAGATGGTGACCCGCGGCGGGTTGCCCTTGTCCCTGTAGATGCCAACATTGGAGAGCGCGTCCGCGTCGCAAACGACATCGATCGCGATATCACTTGCTTCCCAACCCGGAACCCGGGGCACGCCACCCGAGACTGCTCCTGTGCGAGTGATTTCGCGAATGGCGGTGGTGGTGGCCGCATCGACGATCGGAGTGGTTCCGTTGCAACCGATCGCCGTGAAGGGCTGGCGACTGGCGAAGCGCGCGCCGTCGCGAACCCCTTTCACTACCTGGTGCTGGTTATAGAAATAATAGCCGAGCTCCACCGAGCCAAACAACAGCACGATCAGAAACGGAAGGATCAGTGCCATCTCGGCCGCGGCCGCGCCGCGCGAGCAAGACAAGAGGGAAGGACGCGCGGTCATCTGATCAGGTAAGGCACATCGCGGCGGATCACCGAGCCGGCCGTCTCGCCCGCCGAGCCCGAGGTCGTTTCGCCGATGATTTCGACGTAAATTTGATCCTGTCCCGTTGCACGCCGGGTTGATGAACCCGGCCGAGCGATCGAGGGTTCGACCAGGAAAACATCCATCCAGCGGCGAACGGGAACACCCGTGGAATTGCCGCGAACATTGTTCGCGGTGCAATTGACCACGGCCACGGACATGCGGCGGCGGTCGGCCGAGGTGGCGCTGGGTGTCACTCCGCCGCCATATCCACCACTGGGCTGCAACTGGCTGCATACGGGAGCCGCGTAGTTGATCGGCGTGCCGCCCGCGACGGTATCGGGGCGCGGCTTGGGATCGAGGATCCGCACGCCATCGATCACATTGCCACGGTTCGCAATTTCCCAGAGATAGACCTCGTAGCGGGTCGCGTCGGGCTTCAGCTTGGTGTTCGCTTGCCAGTCCGCCGAATTCCACCTTGTGCCGGCCATCGGGCCCTCAGTGCGCAGGTAGTGGGTGCGGAAATAGGTGTCGCGATGCCAGGTCCCGTCGCCGATCGACGTCGTGCACGCGCCCGCCTGCCCGGTTGCGAGCGCGTGACAGACGTCGCGCGGGTGCCCCATGGAATCGGGCGTCGAGCCCGGATTAGCGGGATCATATCGATTAGCGGGCAGATACCATCCCTGGCTGTCGTGCAAGCGGCAGCTGTTGTTGCCACTCGCGCCCTTCTGCCGCACCAGATCCTTGCGCGTATTGACCGATGGCGGACAGATCCCGCCGTCCTCACAGCCTTGCGTGTCATAGATATCGAAGCGGGTGTTCAGCGCCTGCGGCACATTCGACATATTGCCCGGCTCGGTATCGACCGTATCGACGCCGCTTTGCGAGAGACAGTTGCCGGGCGGCGACACCCACCCGAGCGCCATGCGCACCCCGGTCGCGCCATTACCCGTGCCCGTGTCGAGATAGCCGAAGTTGCCAGGCGTCCACGCGCCGCCTCCGCCCTGGACCACCAGCATCCCGCGCCCGCGCATCCCCGTGATGAAGTTGGCGTCGGGGTCCGATGCCTCGTTGGGATTGCAGACCATCAACGGCGGCGTGCGGCAAAGCGCCGATCCGACGCCCGCCACCGCCTGCGCAGAGATATTGCTGCGCAATGCGCCAACCACCGGTGTCAGCGCAAAATTCGCCGTTCGAGTGTTTACCCGCACGCACACAAAGGCCGCCTGTGCATCGCCCGTCGCCGTGGCGGACAATGCGCCAGCGTCGCCACACGCTTCCGCCTGATTCTTGTCCGCATAGAGGCGGACGGTGAGATCCGACACGTCGCGGCCCTCGCCGTCATTGGCGAAACGGGTTTCGTTGTTGATCAGGGACGTTGCAGCCATCGCGCTGCGATCGACCGCCCCGGCCCGGCGGTCGAGCTGCGTCGCGGCCGCGAGCGCCGCCTGGTCAGCGGCATTTTGCAGCTCGGTGTCGAGCGCCGCAAGACGGGCATAATCGAATGCGATCCCGGCTACCGCAACGAGCGCCGGGAGCGCCAGCGCATAGAGGGCCGCGGCGGCGCCCGCCTCGTCACGCCATATGCTGGACCGCCAAATGGACTGCGTGCGTTTCATTGCGAGTTCGCTCTTTTGCCACCGCCCGGAAATTATTGCGGCCCGGAGGCCGAACCTGCGTCGGTGGTGCGGATGCCATCCGGCTGCTTCACGGCGTCCGTGCGGTAGCGCTCCACGGCCTTTTGTGTCTGTTCACCGCTTCCGGTCATCGGCTCATCATAGACGGGGTCAGGATCGATCACCTGCGCCATCATGGTTTGACGGTTAGCCTCGCCGAAGCGCGAATCTCCGGGCTCTTCGAGGATCGACGGGACGCTCGCGCAGCCCGCGACCATTGGCAGCAGCGCGAGACAGGCAAGCTTGCGGAACGAGTCAATATTCATAGTCGCCCTCCTTCTTCAGGGGCACTGGATCATAGGCTTCGCCGAGCAGGGTCGCCGCGGCCGCATCGGGGTCGGCGACGCGGTCCGTCGGCAAGCGCACCTGCTCGGGCTTGATCGGCTGCACCAGTCGCGGCGTGACCACGATCAGCAGTTCGGTCTCGCCCTTTTGAAACTCGGTTGAACGGAACAGCGATCCGATGATGGGGATACCGCCAAGGAGCGGCACTTGGTTGATGGTGGTACGAAAATCGCGCTGCAACAGCCCGGCGATTGCAAAGCTCTCGCCGTCGCGCAGTTCCATCGTGGTGCTTGCCCGACGGGTTTGCAGCCCTGGGATCGAAATGCCGTTAAGCTGGATCGACGCTGCCGGGTCGATGGAACTCACCTCAGGCTCGACCTTCAGGTTGATCGTCCGGTCACCGAGCACCGTCGGGGTAAAGCCGAGGCTGACCCCGAACGGCTTGAACTCGACGGTCACGCTGCCGATGCCCCCATCCCCGCCACCGCCCGAGCGGCCCGACTGCACCACGGGAATCGGAAATTCGCCGCCGGCCAGGAAGGATGCCTTTTCACCCGAGAGTGCGATGAGCGTCGGTTCGGCCAGAGTCTTGGCAAAGCCCTTGGCTTCGAGCGCGTTGAGATAGGCTTCGAAATCGATACCGAGCAGGCGGAAGGTATCGCCGAAAATGCCAAAGCTATTGGCAACGCTGCCCGCCTTGAGAAGCGCTGTGCCGTCTTCGGGATTCGGTATCAACGACGATCCTGGCCCCGTCACGCCGCGGAAGGAGCCGTCGTTCATAAAGGCACGCACACCGATATCCTCGCCAACGCTGCGGCGCACTTCGGCGAATTTCACCTCGAGCATGACCTGCTGGCTAGCGCCGAGGCCGATCATGTTGACGACCTTATCGCCCGCATAGGTGCGCGCAAGTTGCACGGCGCGATCGATCATCGCGGGGTCGGTGGCCAGCCCAGTCAGGACGAGCGAGTCGCCGGAAATCTGCGCCTCGATCTGTGCGCCGGGGATCAGTCGCGCGGCCTGCTGGCGAAATCCATCGGCATCGGGGCCGACGGCGACATCCATTACTACAAGGACGCGCCCGCCGGCGTCATAGAGCGTCAGGCTGGTTGTCCCCATGCCCTTGCCCAGCACATAGACCGACCGGTCGGTGAGCGGCACAATATCGGCAATCGCCGAGCTCCCGACCATTGCCTTTGCGATCGGTCGGTCGGCAGTGACGATCTGGCTCTTGTTGATCGGCACTTCGAGTGTACCCCCGTGGAGCCCGCTATCCGCAGATTGCGCCGATGCGGGCGCCGCCGCGCACGCGAGCGCCAGCGGCAGAACCATATAAAGCGCGCGGCGAACGAGATTAATAGCCATGGCGCTGCACCCCTACAAAACTGGTATCGGTCCCGCGCACGACGGTCATGCCGGGCCCGCTAGGTCGCGGCGACGCTGCTGCGGGCTGTGCGGTCGGCGGCGTGGCGGCAGTACCCCGCACTTGCGGCGCCGGTGATCCAGAGGCGCGCCGAGCGGGAATGAACAATCCGCCGCCAAGCTCGCGGCTGGTAACCACGCGGCGCGCGCCCGTTCCCGGATCTTCGACATTGCGCAGTGCAAGGCTAAGCCGCCCAATCTGGGTCGCCAGAGCGAGACGCTGCGCGCCTTCAGGGTGGACCATTAAGGTCGCCGTCTTACTCTCGGAGGGATCGGTGTTCTGTTCGCTCGCGCGCAAATCAACCGCCAGCACCTGAACATTATCGAGCACGACAGTGGTCATCTTGTCATCACTGCTCGCACCATCGCCAGGAATCTGTCGCGTCAGCAGCACATCGACCACATCGCCGGGCGTGACAAAGCCGGCCACACCGCTGACAGCGTCGACCGGCACGGTGACCGCACGCATGTCGGGCGGGATGTTAGCCGAAAGAACCGCGCGTTCGGAAATTCGGGAGACCAATATGGGTTCACCCCGCGCGATCGGGCGGATCGCCACTTTGCCTTCACCCAGCAGTCGCTGCGCTTCGCCTTCGCGATAAGCGCCCTGCGGCACCGAATCGACAGGCCAGGCCACAAGCCGGACATTGGCGCTCGACAAGGCCGTACCGAACGCCAGATCCTGATCGGCAACGGCAATCCGCGTCATGGCGCGTTGCTCCGCCACCCGCTCCTGCTGCTTCTCGACCCCACTGAACCACGCGTTTGCAAAGTAAACCGCGACGAGGCCAAAAAGCACCGCCGCGCCAATGATAATCAGATTGCGCCGCTCCATCGAGCGTCCCCCCACACCGGCCTCAGGCAAAAATGTGAAAGACCCATCCCGCCGAAACGGGACGGGCCTCCCAGACCATCGTTATGTGCCGCCGTTTCCGCCGGCGCGGCAGATGCTATTGCCCTCACCGCAGATCGCGTCACCGGCACCGTACATTGCGCTGCTGATCTCTCCGCCAAGGAAAACGGCAGCTGCGACGATGCCGGCGCCAACTACGGCGAGGATCAGCGCATATTCGGCGGCCGACGCCCCAGACTCGTCCGCAATGAACGACTTCAGAAAATTCTTCATTTCAAAATACCCCCAATGATCCCGTGCCTCTTCGACGGGACGAGAATGGATTTCTGGGCTCCGGCCTCTATTTCCGGCTGGCCCGCCGCTTGGGTGATTTTTTCGGAAAACCGGTGCGACCCGATGATATCCGGCTTTGCACCAGGCTCCGAAAGGCAGTCCCCCTTGCAAGCCCGCCTAATTTCCCTGCAATTGCAACGACAGTCAATCGGAAATGCAACCCTTTGTAATTTCGTTCCGGAATGGCACTTTTTAAGGAAACGGAATTAACCCCACTTGAAACGCGGCCTCCTATTTGGCTAAGCCAGCAACTTCTAAGCTTTCGGCGCTCTGTGACCTCTGCTGTCCGGATACGAAAGCCACGGAAGCGGGCTCGATTCGTTGCAATATGGGAAACCTTGGACAAACTATACGATTTGGAGGGTGGGGCCGGATCCAATGTCACAGGTCGCGTGGTTTCCCACCATACAGGCCATTTTAAACCGTGTGAGCAATCGGCTCGGCGATCGGTCGCGACATGTCGTACGCGCCCTCCAATCCCGCATGGAAATCCTGATTCTGTTCTGGATGCTCCTGTTCGGCGTTGCGGCAGCGCTGCGATTCGCATCATCCGGGGCGCCGAGTCGCGTGGCAACTGATCTCGTTCGGATGCTTTTGCCCTATGGGTTGATTGCCCTTGCCCCGATCGCGGGATACCGGATCGCCATGGCCTCCATTCCCGCCAGCCTGTTGCCGGCACGGCCACGCATCCGCCTCGCCCACTTTGATCGCTGGCGACAGCTTGATCCGCTGGGTGCCCGCGCTCACCCTTCCTTCGGGCCCTACGGTTTCATGGCCTCGCTGCTGGTCGGACTGTTGCTGAACGTCCCGATGCGCAGCGTCGAATTCCTGTTGGCCGTTCCGGCCGTGAACCAGGAAGCGCCCGTTTGGGCCACAACGATATTTCAAATGATGGCGTTCGACGTGTTGGTAATGAACTTTCTATACGCCGCCTGCTTCGTCATGGCGCTGCGTTCAATGCCGCTGTTTCCACGCATGTTGCTCTTCGCTTGGGCAATGGACCTGCTGTTACAGGTTGTGATCGCCTACCGGGTAGCCGCGGCTCCCGACTTGCCCGCGCCGATCGCCCATTCACTGGGCGAATTGCTCGGCGGCAATGTGACCAAAGTGCTGGTCAGCATGTTGGTGTGGATACCCTATTTGTTGCTATCCGAGCGCGTCAACGTAACCTACCGCTCGCGAGCCCCGGCAGATTAGAGGAACATCTGATGCGTCGACTGGCAACTTCATTCCGCTCCGGCCTCACCGAAGACCGCGCCATATTGGTTGGAGCTCTACTCGTGTGGATCCTGTTCTTGGCTGTTCTAGCGACGAAAGGAGTCAACGGCTTCCGAGCAAACAGCTTCCTCTCCAACTTTATTGCCTATCTCTCGGCCTTGCTGTTCGTCCTCGTCCCTATGATCGGGGCGCGCCTTTGGCGACACCGCCCCGAAAGTCCGCTCGCCTTTCTCGGCGACCTTTTCATTGCCGGCGGTCTCGGTGACAGGCTCGCGCGCGGCGCCCCGATGCTGATCGCGCTCACCCTGTTCCTTCCGGCCTTCTCAGCCATGAAAAGCGCCATTCCGCTCTTCAGCTCCTATGTTTGGGACGATACTTGGATAGCGCTAGACCGCGCGCTGCACGGTACCGATCCCTGGCGCCTGCTGCAGCCCCTATTGGGCTATCCATTAATCAGTTCAGTGCTGTCGATACTCTATCACCTGTGGATTTTACCGATCTATGCGGGTGGCGTTTGGTTCTGCTTTTTTGTCGACAATCGCGAACTTCGTAGCCGCTACCTTTTCGCCTATTTCGCGTGCTGGACCTTGATCGGTGTTGTCATGGCTACCGCCCTGGCCTCGGTCGGCCCCTGCTTCCTCGCGCCCATTTTGGGTGACACCCGATTCGCGGAACAGATGGAATATCTGCGTCAAGCCGACACCCACTTCCCCATCATGGTGTTAGATGTGCAGGAGCAGCTCGTCGCATGGCATCAGTCGGGTAGCGCGGGGCTAGGGCGCGGCATCACGGCGATGCCTTCAATGCACGTATCGCTTGCCTTCCTGTTCTTTCTCGCCATGCAGCAGGTGTCGAGGCGGGCAGGCATGTTTTTCGGAGCCTTCTTCTTCGCGATCTTAATCGGATCGATCCATCTCGGCTACCATTACGCTGTCGACGGATATGTATCCATCGCAGTCACATGGCTGATTTGGGCGTTGGCTGGCCAGTATGTTCGGCGCCGGGACGAGGCCGAACCCGAAATCGCGTCGGCGATGGCCTAGAGGCCTGGCGCGCGGCGCAGCAGCTTTCGGGCGAGAAAAATCGGCACTAGCACCGACAGCGCGATCCCGCCCAGCGAGCAGAAGGCGAGCCAGATCGCCATCCAAGTGCCCCCTGCTTCATAAAGCGCATAGAGCACCGGAACGGCAAGGATCATCCCGCGAACCTCGTTCACCACCAGCAGCACGGCGCCGCCCTTCAGAACAAGGCTGATGAGAAAGGAAAGTGTTTCGCTCATGGGGTTGGTATGCCGGAATCAGGTTAGAATTTGATAAACGCGGAAAAAAACACACGCGTTCCGCCAGTTGACCCCCGAACCGCACCGGATTGGATGAACCGAAAGGCACGCGCGGCGAGTGCGCCGAAAAGCCAGCGCTCAATATTTGCAAGTTTACCCGCGGTTGCTTTTCGCCGATATTGCCCGCCTCCAGGGAGGGGGGCGTTGCCGGAACAAGAAAGGGATATCGGAGCTATCGCGTTTCAGGTCGCGCTCGGAGCAGCAGTCGCGGCCTTACTCTGTGCTGCCTATGTGACGCTGGAGCCCGAAACCCTCCTCGCAAAGGGGGCCTCGCGTTCGCCCGTCAGCGTCGCGCTACCTCCCCCTACGCCCTTCACTGGCGAAGAAGAGGCGCAGTTGTCCCGGGAAGGTGACATGCAGCCCTCCGATGCCAGCCTTGCTCTTGTGTCGATCGACGATCAGGCGAACGTGAGAACCGAGGCGAGTGCCCGGCCATCCGACCCGCTTCCCTCGAACCTCCTCGGCGTCAAATTCGATCTCTCCGATCCCTATGCATGGACCGAAGAAGGCGGCTCCGCGATCGAAATCCGCAAATCGCTGCGCGTCAACGGAGTCGATGTTGGCTCGGCCGCGATCCAGGTCGGCGAGGATTCAACGCTCTCCATCGCGCGCGACAAGCTGAAGGAAGCGCTTGCGCGGCACGGCCGCGGCGACATCGCCGAAGAACTTGGCAAATCGCGTTCCGGCGGCTTTGTCAGCTTCGACGAGATCCGCCGCCGCGGCGTCGAGGTCCGCTATGATGCGCCCTCTGACCGCGTCGTGCTGACGATCTGACGGCCGAATAAAATTCGCCCCTCGTCGGCGAGCGCTTTCGGGCGTCCTTGACCGCGAACGCCCCTCGATCTTGCAATCGGTAGCGTCCGATAACCGGGTCGTCCGTTCGATTGGCCTGCGTTGCATCTTTACCGATAATTTACGGATTAGACGCCAGATTCCGTTACCCTTTGGAGGAACGGCTATGGCAATTGGTGCAAGACTCGAAACGCGCGATTCGGCGGACCTTCGCGGTGCGCCGCGGCGCCTGTTGCATCTGGAAGTTACCGCCGCCAAGCCGAGCGGACAGTCGGTTCAGGCGCTCGTTCACAACATCTCCGAAACCGGTCTCCTCCTTGAGACAAGCACAAATCTCGAAATCGGCGACGAAGTCACGATCCTCCTGCCGCGCAAGGCGGAGACCACTGCGCTCGTCATATGGGCGAGCGATGGCCTCTATGGCTGCAAGTTCGCCGAGCCGCTCTCCCGCGCGGTGCTCAGCGCAGCGCAATTGCAAAGTGCACCAAGGCCCACAGGAGAGTTCTCTCGCCTGCTTTCGCGCGCCGACGACGCCGAAGAGGTGCCGGCACCAGTCACGACCGCCGAACCCTTCGGCGCGCGCCTTCGGCGGCTGCGTCTCGCGCGCAATTTCACCCTCACCGGTCTCGCCAAGGCCGTCGGCGTCAGCAAGCCGACGATGTGGAAATGGGAAAATGGCGACGTCCATCCGCGCCAGAAGTCACTGGAATTGCTGCGCGCGGCTCTCGATGTGTCGGAACGCGAGTTGCTCACGGGAGAGCTCGAGACGCCAGAACACAGCGCCGCCGATGCGCTCCCGCCCTCGCCCCGCTTGCTGCTTGCCGAGGGCATCAAGGAGTGCAAGGAGCGCATCGCCGAGCTCGCCGGCACAAATGCCGAGAATGTGACGATCACGCTGCGCTATTAGGCGCGTCAGCTCACAAAAAGGTAACCGGCTGGCCCTTTCACCGCGATCCGTTTGAGACCCTATAGCTGAATGGTTATCGCGATATTGTCGGTCGCAGTCCCGGCCGCATCTGCGATCTGCTCCTTGCAGGCGCTGATGATGTCGCTCAATTGCTGCGGCATGTCATTGGAAGCCCTTGAAGCGACCTCCCGGCGTTCCTGGCCGAAGATGAGCTCCCTTTCGGTCACGCCGAGAATAGAGGCCGCAGCTTCGATCGACCTTTGACGCGGCCGAACCACGCCTTGCTCCCACTTCCAGACGGTCGGCTTGCTCACGCCGACGAGCCGTGCGAAGGAGACGAGGCCCAGATTGCGCCGCTCGCGCAAATGCCTCAATCTCGCGCCAAAGGCGACCTGGTGAGGAAAGGGGTCGCCAGTCGTGTCAGTTTGGTACTTACTGCGCATGGTCGCTTGCCTCCGTGTACGGCCCTGTTTTAACATGCGTGCAACAACTTAACCTGATCGTCTCATCAGGTTTCGCAAAATGCAGCCTGTTAACCGGGGTGCCGATCGGTTTCGCGCATGCGGACACCGCCTTATTTTGGGGATTTGGCCGGTGCCAGAGGGGAACAATCAGCTATTCCGTTTTCGGTCCGAATTCCGTCTAGGCTATGGGTCCTGGATCGCGGTGCTGACAACATATGCCTTCGGAGCGGTGATCCTCGTCGCACTCGTTCAATTCTTGATTCATCTTGAGCATTACCGGAACGAGACTGAGCGTGTGGCTCTCTACACACAGGATTCCGCCGCACTCAATCAACTGCTGCACGAACTCGACAGCCCGCTCACCCGGGACGAAATGGGCAAAACCATATCGCGTTTTGAAACGCGCTACATCGGCGACCAGACGGATCGTCCGGCTACCGAATTCAAGGAGGCCTATCTCGCCGGGAAGCCGCAAGCGCGGATAATCGAGCTTGCAAAGGCCAGATCCGCGAGCCACACCGCCGCTGCCAATATGGCGAAGCAGCGGCTCGAGCGATCGGATCTTTCGGTCAAGGCCTATGCCGCCCTGCTCGGCATCTCGGTCATTCTTTGCGTGTTCGGCGGCGGCTGGCTGTTTCTCCGGCGGTCGCGGCACCTGGAACATTTGCTTGAGCAGAGGGCAGCGGAACTCGACGATGTCGATGCCTCAAGGCGATTATTCTTCGCGAAAGCCAGCCACGAA
The DNA here is from genome assembly GCF_900168005.1 of Sphingopyxis flava. GTDB lineage: Bacteria > Pseudomonadota > Alphaproteobacteria > Sphingomonadales > Sphingomonadaceae > Sphingopyxis > Sphingopyxis flava. The sequence goes on along the minus strand of NZ_FUYP01000025.1, from coordinate 31,079 downwards.
CTGCGCACGCCAGTGACCGCCATCAGGGGCGAGGCCGAAATTGCGCTGGAGGATGCCGAAGATCTCGAAGCGGTCCGCGAGGCCCTCGGCCACATCAATGCAACCGCGAAGTTCCTGAACCACCGAATCGAAGAGATGATCGGCATTGCGCGCGCATCGGACGGCAAACTGCACCTCGACGCCGCACGCCTTGACCTGCGCACCATCGTGGAAGGCGCTATCGAGGATGCCCGCATCTTCGCGGCATCGGTAGCCGTTTCGGTCGAGAAGACCGTGCCTGGCCGGCCGGTCGCGGTTGTCGGTGACGCCGTCTGGCTGAAAAGAGCCTTGCTCGCGGTGATCGAGAATGCTCTCAAATTTTCCCCGATGGATGGCAAGGTGACGGTTCGCCTTGAGGTCAAGAATGGCATGGGAGAGATCACGGTGACCGACAATGGTCCCGGCGTGATGCCCGAGGAGTTGCCGCTTCTGTTCGATGCCTATTACCAGACTGACGCAGGCAAGGCGCGCGGCGGGAGCGGTCTTGGCCTCGCGATGACGCGCTGGGTCGCTGAACAACATGGCGGCCGCGCGTTCGCCCGCAACATCGGATCCTGGCGCCGGCCCGATGGCTGCGCCGTCACGATCGCCATCAAGCTGGAGCAGTCTTAATGAACGTCCTCTTGGTCGAAGACGATGTCGGCATCGGTCGTTTCATCAGCCACGGCCTCAGAGCTCGCGGTCTCACCGTGCATTGGGAACGCGTCGGGCGGCAGGTTCAAAAGCTCGCGGCTTCGGGCCGCTTTAACGCCATCATTCTCGATCTGCTCTTGCCCGACAGCGACGGGCTCGATCTTTGCCGCGCCATCCGCAAGGCAGAACTCGGTATCCCCATCCTTGTTCTCACCGCGCGGACGGGCCTTGACGACCGGCTCGACGGCTTCTCCGCGGGAGCCGACGACTATCTGGGGAAACCCTTTGCCTTTCTCGAGCTTGTCGCCCGGGTAAAAGCCCTTTTGGCGCGCGACAAATTGCGCAAGCCCGACCCGATAGTGATGGGTCCGCTGCGTATCGATGCGAGCACCAATGTCGCAACATGGGAAGGCAAGCCCATCGAGATGGCAGGGCGCAGCTTTGCCATGCTCATGGCACTTGCCCAGGCGCGCGGCGACGTCATCAGCCGCGATGATCTGCTCGACGAGATCTGGGGAGACGCCATCGTCACCGACAATGCGCTCGACGCGTGCGCGAGTGCGCTTCGCCGAAGCCTCTCAGCTGTCACCGATCGGCTGGTCGTTGCGGCAAAGCGGGGCGAAGGATTTTCGTTACAGCTTCTCGACTCTGAGGAGCCAACGCCGTCGAATTAGCGAGAATATAGCCGGCGCGCTTCGCGCTCGTCTCCGCGTCAAAGCGAATCGCAGGCGCGCCTCGAGGCTGGGCGCGGCTTTGGATAGGATCGCCCCTGCCGTCGGCCGTTCAGTGGAACTTGATCAGAGGAAGCGCCGCCCGCTTTCCACGAAAACCGAAAACACGCGCCGAGCCGCGTCAATCGCCTCGGTGCGCCGCTCGGGCGTGCCGAGATCCTGGTCGAGCCGGGCGAGGAAGGAGCGCCATGATACCGAGGGCTTTCCGGCGAGAAAGGCCGCCGGGAAATTCGCATGTACGGAGCGCTTCAGAAGCTTGGCCCCCAGGCGAGATCCTTCAAGGACATATAGGGCGCCGAGCATCGCGGGCGCACTCGTCATGGCGGGCGCTTCTACCAGGGCGGGTTTCTCTATCTCGAGCTCGGCGAGATCGGCGAGAATGAGCGGCCCGCGGACGCGTTCGGGCCAGTCCTCGACGACCCCGGCAACCCCGGCGCGCTCGAGCGATGCTTCGAGAGGCAAGCAGGCCGCAGCCTGGGCGCACAGAAAATTGCCATAAGCGAGGCGATCGCTCAGCCTTGCGGCCGAATAAATCTGATCGACGCGCCGGTGGCATTCGGCGGTTGCCGTGCGGAGCGCCTCATGGGCGAGATTCCCGATCGTCATCAGCCGGCCAGCCGCCGCCGCGCTTCTGCAAGCTGCGTGGACACGCTCGCTTCGCTTGCGGGTTTGCGTACAATCGGCACGGCACTCAGATGATCGGGGATCATGACGCTGTCGCCATAACCCGTCGCGAACACGAAGGGGACACCGAGCGCCACAAGATGATCGGCGACGGCCTCGGACGTTCCTTCCCCGAGATTGAAATCGAGGATCGCGGCGTCTGGCCTGAAGCTCTCCAATGTCTGGGCGGCATGCGCGGCATCGGGCGAAAGCCGGATGTCCTCGGCGCCAAGGCGGCGCAAAAGCGCCTCGGTGTCGAGCGCGACCAGAGCCTGATCCTCGACGAGCAGGATCGACATCCCCGAAAGATGCTCGATCTCGGGCTCCTCGGCCGCCGCCTCGCCTTCGGCTTCGCTCGCGCCGACAAGCGAGACATGCTTGGCAGGAATGACGAGCCTCGCTGTCATCCCGCTCGGCGGATAAGCGATGTCGGCGCGTCCGCCCAGATCATAGACCATCGTGGTCTGGATCAGTTTCGACCCGAAGCCCTCACGCGTCGGCGGCGTCACCGCCGGCCCCCCGGTCTCGGTCCAGCGCAGCTCGCATCCCCCGGCTTTGCTGAACGACCAGCTGATGTCGAGCCGCCCTTCGGGTACCGACAGCGATCCATATTTGGCGGCGTTGGTCATCAACTCGTGGATCACGAGCGCGAGAACTCCGAAGGCGCGGTCATTGAGGCGTATCTTTTCTCCGCTCGCAGCGACCCGATCCGCATCGGGCCCGTGGCGATGAAGGCCGGCCTCCGCCTCGATGAGCGTCGAAAGGTCGCCGCCCACCGCGGAACTCAGCGACTGATCATGCGCAAAAGCGAGCGCGCGCAGGCGCCCCTCGAGCGATTCCGAATAGTCCGCCACCGTTTCCGCATGCGCGCCCGTTTGCATCGCAATCGACTTGATCACGGTGATGATATTCTTGACGCGGTGATTGAGCTCGTCGTTGAGCATGCGCCGGCGATGCTCGAGCCGCGCCCGTTCCTCGGCACTGATCTCGTTCTGCTTCAGAAATACGTCGCGCAAGTAAGTGCGAACCGTGTCGGCGCCCGAAAGGTCGGTCTCGGTCCAGGGTTTGCACCGACCGCGCACTTCCTCGCGCCAGGTCTCGAAGCTGCCGCGCGGCGTCAGCCGGTCGCCATTGGGCGTCGAGAGACGTTTCAGGGTCGGCTCGCCTGCCCATTCGATCCGGTGCGCTTCCTCGCTGCGAAAGACGATGAGATAATCGCGCGGCGTCGAGGTAAGCGGGATTGCGAGCGCCCCGGCGACCGCTTCCCCGAAACCGTCCAGCCCCGTCGCGTCGCGCAAATCCTGCGTATGCCAAAGGCCGAGCATCGCGGGCTCGGATCGCGCATGATCTTCTTTCTCGCCGGCGAGGAACCGGACGAGCGCCTCTGCATCCGCCTCGGCGGGCGCAAGGCCGCTCGACGCCCACCGGTCTTCCGCCCAGATACCGACGCCGTCGCAGTCGAAAAGGGCCGTAAAACCGTCGAGGTGATCGCGCAGCCCCTCGAGCAATGTCTCGTCGACCGACAGGCCCGAGAGGATCTTGTCGAGCCGCTCGCGCGCAAGGCTCGACGCGACGATATGGGCGCGCCGCTCGGCCACCGAGACCTGAAGCGAGAAATAATGTCCGAAAAGCTCCGCCCCGATGCGTAGCGCGAGCGGCACGATCCGCGGACTGTCGTGATGGCAGGCGATCAAGCCCCACAAGGCGCCGTCGACGAGGATCGAAATCGACATCGAGGCGTGGACGCCCATATTCTGAAGATATTCGCAGTGGATCGGCGAGACCGAGCGCAGCTGCGCGAACGACATGTCGACGGGCTCTTCCCCCGGGGCGACCGCAGGCTCGAGCGGCACCGGTGTATATCCGGAGTCCCCGATCATCCGGATCGTGTTCAGTTCGTAGAGACGGCGCGCCTGAGCGGGGATGTCCGATGCCGGGAAATGCTGACCCATGAAGCTTCGAAGGCCCGGCTTTTTTGCCTCCGCGATCACGCGGCCCGCGCCATTATGAAGAAACTGGTAGATCATGACCCGGTCGTAGCCGAGCATCGTACGAACGAGACGGGCACCGGCGGCCGCGAGGCTTTCAAGCTCGGTCTCGACACCGAGGCGGCGCACCAGGGCATGGGTGAGATCGAGCGCTTCCTTCGAACTTTGCCCGCCGTCGACCGCGGGCTCAAGCTCGATCAGAACCCGCTCCTTGTAACAATGGGCAATGACATCGACGGGATCGCCTGCATGTCCGAGGCGAAGCTCCAGTTCGACGCCTGCGATTTCGCCGCCGCCCGACTTTGCGCACGCATTGCGGATCTGATGGACCGCCTCTTCCCCGAGGATTCTTGTCAGGGGCGTGCCGCGATCGAGAGGGCCGTCATAGCCCGTCAGGGCGCGCGCGTTTTGTGACGCATAAAGCAAGGTGAAGCGGTCGGGATGGACCACGAGCATCGCGCCATGGGGCTGAATACTTCCCGGGATCCGGATCGGTTCCTGGTCGCAATTGGTCAGATCGACCGCACCGAAGTTGACGTCGCTCATAAAGTGGTTTCCGGGCCGCGCCCTCTTGAAATGTTCCGCCGATCGAACCAGCGAATGCTTAGGCTTATAAGGGAAACCACAGATATTGCCGGATAAGAGAGCAGGCAACGCAAACCAGAGGCTAGAGGCAAGTTTTGACCTTTGTCACGAAGGCAGCGACGCGGAGCGCTGAGTGAAAGGAACCGGCGAGCCTTTCACGGCATCGCTGAAATGTTATGTTCACGAGTAACATAGGAGGGGCGCGCTGTCAGTCCATTAGTGGACATAGGCTGCTCTGCGCTCGATCGAGGGGAAATCATGTCGACGCCAACCGAAGAGGATCTCGCGAGCAACGGTCTGCTGGCAACTTTGACCGAGGAGGATCGCAGACGCCTCGCGCCCCACATCCTCGTCTTCGATCTTGAGGCCCCTGCGACCTTGCATGAGGCCGGAGAGGAGGTACTCCACACATGGTTTCCGTGCGGATCGGCGATGGCGGCGTTCTGCGTCAACATCGACGACAGGGCAGCCGTCGAGGTTGCACTTGTCGGGAGCGAAGGCGCGATAGGGGGAATCGTCTCGAACGGCCATGTCCCTGCTTTTGCAACCGCGCAGGTCAGGTTCGCGGGACGTTTTTTGCGGATAAAGACCTCGGCGCTCGAGCAGGCCAAGCTCGATTCGATCAGCCTGCGGCACTGGTTCGCGCGCTACTCGGACTGCCTCCTCGCGCAGCTTTTCCAGACGGCTGCGTGCAATGCGACGCACACGATCATGGAGCGCGCCGCGAAGTGGCTTCTCGCCGCGGCCAGCCGCACGAGGCAGACCGAGATCGAACTCACCCACGAGCAGCTCGCCGAGATGCTGGGGGTCGGGCGCACCTTCGTCACCCGCGTCGTCAGCCGCCTGCGCGACGAAGGGTTGATCACGACGCGCCGCGGGAAGGTGATCATCGAGGATGAAGCTGCGCTGCGCGCGAGGTCATGCAGCTGCGCGACGAGCATTGAAAATCATTTCAGCACGGTGCTCGGCGGTCTTTACCCGAACGCCTCGGCTGCGTGAGACAGCGCGAACCTCGGATACAATTGTTTATTCGGCAGCGCGGTCGGCGCTGCCGAGCGCCGCAATATGATCGCGACAAATCGTCTCGACGAGGCCTTCAAGGACGGCGACGCGCTCGCCGATCCAAGCCAGCTCCTCGGCACTGATTTTGAACGCAGGCGAGTACCTGGCCTGGACGTACGCCAGGCGCAGCAGCTCGAAGCAGCGGCGGCTGAATTTGTCCTCGCGCGGCCAGGCCTCGACGAGCGCGGGCGCGATCTGCTCGCACTGCGAGCGCAGGAAATTGAGGCGGTGGGATTTTGGCGAGTACAGGCAAAGCACGAGCAAGGTGCAATGGTAGAGCCGTTCAGTTGCCTGGTGCATGAGGAACGCGGCATCGCGAAGCACACCATCGTCCATACTTGCATGCGCGAGCTTCAGCGCGTGCGACGCAAGCGGATGCCAGTGGTCAAAATGCTTCTCCGCCTCGATCCGCGCTTCCTCGGGTGGCAGGTTGCGCGGCTGCGCAAACTCGAACCCCTCGGCCTCGTAGAGCGCGATGCCTTGCTGCGCGATATCGACGAAGAAGGGACGACCGCGCTCAAGTTGCGCGTTCACGTCCTTGAGCGAATGGACGATGAAGCTCACCGGCGCGGTCCGCGTCTTCGCGATCGTGACCTCGCGCATCAGGCGATCCTCGGCCGCCGACCAATGCTCGAACTCGGTGAGCCGGTCGTAGTTGACCACGACCAGTATGTCATAGTCAGAGTGATATCCGCCAATCGGATCATCGACCCAGTCGCCGCGCGCATAGCTCCCATAGAGGATGACCTTGAGGATGCGGCCCTTGCGGTTCCAGTCGGCATTGCCGCGCGCATGCGCGGTCTCAAACTCCTCGAACAGGATGCGCACGACCTCGGCAAGCTCGCGCTGTTTGGCTGGCGGGAGATGATCAAGGCCGGTTTGCATGTGCTCCACCCTGAAAGGCGGCGGGCGGGATGGCAAGCCTATCCGGCCCGCCGTGTCTCAAAGCCATGGCCAGACGAGCCAGGGCAAGCGCGCATGGAGGCAGCGCGACCAGATGCCGAGCGCGTGCGCGAAATCGTCGTTGACCAGGTCGAAAGCAATCGCCCGCTTTGCTGGTCCGGCTCGCGCCAAGCATGGCGGCAACTCCTTTCGCAACACGGACTAGCTACTGCGAAACTGTTCGAAAAGGGGCTGGGATGCAAAGCGACGTCCCGAGACAAGGCACAACAAGCGGCAAGTTTGCAGCGCAGGAAGAAACCGGCGCTGGGCGGCGCGGATCAAGAGGCTCCTGTCACCGCTACCGCCTCGCGGGCATAGCGCCGCGGCGAACATCCCATGGTTCGCCAGAAGGCGGTATTTAACGCATGCTCGGAACCATGGATCAACTGCTCGCCCGCCAGCATCATCCGCCAGCGCGTGAGATAGCCGATCGGGGTTTCGAAGAGTCGAAGGCAGCCTGAAGCTAAATTCGACTTAGTCGATCGTCGTCGTCGATGAGAATAAGCTGGGCTGGAAGGTCCGGACCCCATTTCCAGAGTACGAGATTCAGGTCATCGGCTCTCGCTCCGCGCACGAAGCTGGGCACGAGCAAACCGTGGTGACCTTCGGCAATGAGAGTTTCTGCGAAAGCCTGGGTAGGTGCCTTGCCGAGTTTCTTTTCTTGGTCGCGCCAGCTTGGATCCGCAAGACCCGCAGGCGTCATTGCGTAGGCGCCGAGCGCGACTTCATCTCGTCCGTCGAAGACATTTTCGACGTCAGTCAAATAGGAAACGAGCGTGGTTGGTTGCAAGTCGCCGATCTGGTTCGCTTCGCGTAGGGCAGTTATCGCCGAAGTTGCAGTGTAAAGGGCTGGAAGGCCTTTGGCGTTGAAGCGGCCGCCATAGCGTTCTGCGCCCCGACCCGATAGAGGATCGCGCGCATAGACCGGGTTTAAGGCCCGAAAAAGCTTGCCTTGATAGTGCACGGAGGAGATCAGGATCAGGCGTAAACGCCGGCATCGACAGCGTCGATGTATTCGAGCACTTCGTCCGCCCGCCCTTCTCGGACGAGTTGCATGGGTGTCTGGCCTGAGAAGCCCGGCAGGGGCTCAGATCGATACCAGGCGTAAGCCATCAGCTCCGAGCCAAAACGGCCGCGGACTTTGTTGAGTATCTCGACGAGTTCACGCAGTCGGCGCTGGGTTTTGTCCGAGCGCACTCGATCTTTGCGTTGAACAGCGTCGCGGCCAAGGCCAGCTGAACGGGCGACTTCTTCGCTGGTCGTGCGCAATGCTTTGGCGATCTTGCTGGGAGCGAAGAGCCCGCCATCCGCATATTGTGCCAAGCCCATCTGACTTTCCTTTCGCCTCAACTTCTGACGCTATATGGCGTCAGAATATGTGTAATGCAAGAGCGATCATGGCCGGGCGCCGACGGACGCCTCAGGAGAAGACCCGAGAAGAGCTGACGTTCGAACCGCCCCCGACTCAACCAACAGCTCTCGACCGATGCTGCTGAAAAAGTACGCATTTGATAGAAGCGGGCGGCGCCGGCGAGCGTCGGCACACTTCTTTAGGCGCTGACAGCGGCATGGGATGATCTTAGCCATTTTGCGGAGGTTTTGGGCTGCTGCTGAGAAGTGGAACTCGCCGCGGGCGCCGTCGGGGCCACGTAATTGCAACCGGTCGAGCCGGAGAATGCGTCTGAGGCCACCTGGACAGCTATATTGGTCACGCTCGTGGTCAAACACGAAGGCTGAGCGCTCGAGGGTCCCATCGGATCGGGAGGTCTGCCGACACCGGGAAATGCGGTTCGATGTCGCGTTCGTGGTCAAGACTGCCGTCAGCCTTTCCCTGCCCAGCCGCGTTGCGCTTGGCAGGACGATAGGCGGAGCTTGTACCGGATGAGCCCATGCGCGAGGGGGCCGGCATATTCCCCTCGCGAAGGCACCCTCGCGATCTCGGCAATGAGACCTATCCTATAGTATATTCGGCCTGGTCCCTCCATCCAATCGACCGAAAGAGGCCAGTTCCATAGCTTCCGGGGTGTCGTGACTGAAACGGCTCTTTGGAGGATCCAGATATGAAACCGGACACTATTGCAAAGCCTGAGAAAGAGGGCTTCGAGGAACTCGTACCGTCGCGTTATGCGCTGCGGGTCGGCGAGATTGACGTGCTTGTTGTCAGCGACGGCGTGCTGCCATTGCCGACCGAAACGATGGCCACCAATGTGGACCCGGACGTTCGCGCTCAATGGTTCAAGGACATGTTCGTTGGCCCTGACATGTTCGACTGGGCATTGAACGTCCTCGTGCTGCGTAGCGGCGACAAGGTTATTCTGGTCGATGCGGGTCTGGGAGGCCAGTTCCCCGGCTTCCCGCGCGCAGGCCAGTTCCCCAAGCGGCTGAAGGCGGCGGGTATCGATCTCGCGTCGGTCACCGACATCATCATCACCCATATGCACATGGACCATGTCGGCGGTCTCCTCGTCGAGGACGTGAAACGCCGTCTGAATCCGAACGTGCGCATCCATGTCACGGCCACCGAAATCGCCTTCTGGCAGACTCCGGATTTCGAACAGACCGCGATGCCGAACCCTGTCCCCGAGGTCCTCCGTAGGACCGCGACGCAGTTCATCGATGCCTACGCCGACAATATCCTGGCCTTCGACGATGAATGTGAAGTGGCGCCGGGCGTCGTGGCAAAGCTGACGGGCGGACACACGCCGGGGCACTGCGTCGTGCACGTCGCGTCGGAAGGCGAGCGCCTGACTTTTGCCGGAGATGCCCTGTTCCCTGTCGGGTTCGACCACCCTGACTGGCACAACGGCTTTGAGCACGACCCCGAGGAATCGGTCCGTGTACGGGTTCGTCTCTTGGAGGAGGCTGCGGCAAGCGGCGAATATCTTGTCGCCACGCACCTTCCCTTCCCATCGGTTGGCCGCGTTGCCGTCGACGGCGACGCTTTCCGCTGGGTCGCCGCCTTCTGGGATTTCTGATCGCCCACCAAGGCTCACCACAGAGGGCGCGTATCCGCAGAATTGCTCGAACGCGCGCCCTCGACCTCCTCCCTGCAGAACTCGGAAAGGTTCGACATGCACCACATGGCCAGACCAGCACTGCCGTTCGCTACAGGTCGATCAAACCGAGTGGGGAGCCAGCATCCGGGCGAGAAAGTCCGTGAACAATTGCACACGCAGCGGAGCAAGGCGGCCGAAGGCATGCAGCGCCTGGACCGGGACCGGTACAAGCCTGTCTTGCGGAAAGACCTCGACAAGCCGCCCGGACGCCAGGTCGTCGGCGACCGCAAGGCGAAGGAGCTGTGCAACTCCAATGCCGCCGAGCGCCGCGATCCGCATCGCCTGCCCCGAATCCGTATCCATAACCCCCTCGGGAAGCAGGTCGCTGCCGTCCGCAAAGCGGATCGGATAAGCCCGCCCGCCCAGGCGGTAACGGATGTGCGGAAGGCTTGCGAGCGCTTCCCGCGTGACCGGAGGGCCTACGCGCTCGACCCATTCCGGCGCCGCAACGAGAACCAACGGCAGGGTTGCGAGGCGCCGAACCATCCAGTCGACATCCTCGACTTCACCTACCCGCAAAGCCACGTCAAAGCCCTCGCGCACCAGGTCGACATGGCGGTCTGTTATACTGATATCGATTTTCATCTCGGGATGTCGCGGCATGAAGTCGCGGGCGATCCCCTCGACGAGCGCAGGTCCAACGACGCCCGGCAGGCTGATACGGAGGAGGCCGCGCGCGCGATCGGCACCGCTCAACACGTCGCCGGCCTCGGCGAGGGCGCGCAGCAACGGCGCGACGCGCTCATAATAGGCGGCGCCATCGACGGTGAGCACAAGTGCACGGGTCGAGCGAAGGAAAAGCTTCGTTCCAAGCCGCTGTTCGAGCCGCTCGACGCTCTTCGATACTGCCGACGGGGTCGTCCCGGCAATCCGCGCCGCCGCGCTGAAGGACCCCGCCTCCACCGCGCGAACGAAAGCGTGAAGGCTGGTCGACGATTCGCTTCCGCCATTCATTCGATAGTTTTTGGAAAAGATAATGTGCTCATGTCCACACTAATCTTCCGGGAGGGAAAAGCCAAATCCATCTCCGTCTTCAACAAGCAAGGTGGATTATGACAAATATGAAGGGAAAGGTCGCCGTGATCACCGGCGGCAACAGCGGCATCGGGCTTGCGAGCGCCAGGCTCCTTGCCGAACACGGTGCGCAAGTGCTGATCAGCGGGCGGCGCCAGGACGCCCTCGATGAGGCGGTCCGTTCCATCGGCTCTGCCGCGACCGCAATCCGCGGCGATGTCGCCGATCCGGCGCATCACGCCGAGGTCGCCGACTTCGTTCGAGAACGTTTTGGTGGCGCTGACATCTATATGGCGAATGCGGGGGTCAACACGATCACCCCGTCGGCCGAGGTCTCCGAGGCCGAATATGACGAACAGTTCGCCATCAACGCTCGCGGTACCTTTTTCGGGGTCCAGGCGATTGCTCCCGTGCTTCAGGACGGCGGATCGATCATCCTCGTCGGCTCGCTCGCAAGCGAGAAGGTACTCGACGGCCACGCCGTCTATGCCGGCAGCAAGGCTGCGATCGGTGCCTTTGCGCGGAGCTGGGCGCTTGAGTTCAAGGCGCGGCGTATCCGCGTTAACATGCTGAGCCCAGGACCGACCGAGACCGAAATTCTTGGGAAGCTCGGCGTTGCGCCTGAAGATCGCGAGGCTTTTGCCGAGATGATGACGGGCGCGATCCCGCTTGGGCGCCTTGGCCAGCCGATGGAACTTGCCCGCGCTGCCTTGTTCCTCGCTTCCGACGCCAGCAGCTTCGTCACCGGCATCAATCTGCGCGTCGATGGCGGCATGGCGCTGCTTTGAACCCTCATTGGAAAGACTTTGAAATGACCGACACACAAATCGACCCCGCCATCGCCGCGCTGATCCACGACGTCGTCCATGTCGGCAGCGCATATGACATCGAAGGCATGGAAAAGCTTTATACGCCCGACCAGACCTTCCTCGTTCTGGGCGGCGACGGCCAGGTGACCCGGGTGCGGCGCGACGATTCCATCGCCGAATTCCGCGCGCGCCGCGACGCCGGCGAAGAGCCGCTCTCGACCGAGCATCGCGTGCTTCACGTCGAGCAACAGGGCGACCACGCGACGGCAATTCTCTACCGCCGGATGAGCCCCGAGGCGCCGCCGGCGATGTACGAGCTTCGTCTGCGCAAGGATTCCGGCACCTGGATGGTTGCCGGTGAAACGGTGACGCCCTGGCCGGGCGGCATCGAGGGCAACTTTCTGCCTCCACGTCGGAAAGCGGCCTGACCCAGGGCGCGCGCGGCCCGTCCCCCCTCCCCCCGTCCGCGCGCGCCCATTTTTCTCAAAGAGCTAAAAGGAAACAGACCCGTGAAACATCTCGCTCTCCATCTCTCCCTCGGCGCAGCCCTGGCCGCCGGAATCGCAGTGCCGGCTGCCGCACAGACGTTCGAGGGGCCCTATGTCGGCGCGCAGGCCGGCTGGAGTCAGAATAAGCTCGGACCGGTCGATACCGATCTCGGCACCGCCCGCATCGGCGACAAGCGCGATTCCGCAACCGCCGGCATCTTCGTCGGCTACAATATCCAGCCGGCCGCCGGCGTCGTGCTGTCGGCAGAAGGGGCGGTCAATTTCGGTTTCGACGATGGCCTCGCCCGCTCGCAAAAAGATGCGTCCGCCGCAATCAATCCCGAATATGGTTTCGATCTTGGGCTTCGCGCGGGCTATCTCGTTACCGGCAAGACGCTGGTCTACGCGCGCGGCGGCTATGAGAATGTCCGGACGGCCGTGCGCATTCTCGACCTGGAGGGGCCCCGCCGCGGCAAGGATAATCTTGATGGCTGGTCGGTCGGTGGAGGCGTCGAACGTGCCGTAACCGACCGGGTCTCCGCACGCGTGGAATATCGATACAGCGACCTTGGCGGCGGCGGCACAAAATGGGATCGGCATCAGGTCCTGGCAGGCATCGCCTGGCATTTCTGACGCCAGGCCTCGCCCGCATCCGGCGTGAAAAGGCGCAAATCATTGACAGGGCAGGAAAGGATTTTCTTGCCCTGTCAAACGCGGATAAATATACTCCTTGTTATGGCACATTTGACCGCCAGCGTGGAATATGGCCTTCATTGCCTGCTCGGCCTGATCGATGCGGGCGAGGCACCGCGCAGCGCGCGCGACCTCGCGACGTTTCAAGGCGTCTCGCCGACCTTTGCCGCGAAGATTTTCGCAAAGCTCGAAAAGGCGGGAATCGTTATTGCCGCCGAAGGCGTACGTGGCGGCTATCGCCTCGCGCGGTCTCCGGAGACGATCAGCGTACTCGAACTCATTGATGCGATCGAAGGCCGCAAACCGCTGTTCGAATGCCAGGAAATCCGGACCCGCTGTCCGCTCTTCGAGGGAGATGCGCCCGACTGGGCGACGCGGGGCGTCTGCTCGATCCACGCGGTCATGCTCAAGGCGGAAAAAGCGATGCGCGATGCGCTGGCCAGCGAGACGCTCGCCGATATCGGCGCACGGGTCGAACGCAAAGCCCCGAGCGAATTCGGCGCCGACACCCGCGCCTGGTTCGAACGGCGGATCGCCGCGCGTCGGGCCGGACGATCGCAGGTCCAAGCGAGGGATATGCAATGATGACCAGTCACGTCTCCGAGACGAAGGAAGCCCCACTCGTATTCGTCGTCGATGACGACGAGGACGTTCGCACCGCGATCAGCGAGTTGATGTTATCGGTCGGAATCGAAGCCGAATGCTGCGCTTCGACGCGCGACCTCATCGATTCGCCTCTGCTTGATCGCGCCGGCTGCCTCGTCCTCGACGTCCGCATGCCGGGATCGAGCGGGCTCGATCTTCAACAGTATTTTGCCTCGGTCGGCATTTCGAAGCCCATCGTCTTTCTGACCGGGCACGGCGATATCCCCATGTCAGTCCAGGCCATGAAGGCAGGAGCAGTCGATTTTCTGACCAAGCCCGTGCGTGATCAGACGTTGTTGGATGCCGTCACGGCGGGCATCGAACGCGACATTGCCGACCGGGCGAGCGCGCGGATCGTTCAGGAACAGGTCGAGCGCTACGCGACACTTACGCCGCGTGAGGCACAGGTCATGCGCGAAGTCGCACTAGGCCGGCTGAATAAGCAGATCGCCTACGATCTGGGGATTACCGAGATTACCGTAAAGCTGCATCGCAGCAATGTAATGCGCAAGATGCAAGCGGCATCGGTCGGCGAGTTGATTCGTGCCTGGGAAAAATTGCCCGTCGAGGTGCGGGAACCTGCCCCCGCCTAGACTTTGGTATGGTTATAATGGCCAGCAAGCTGCGCGACATTGTCCCTATCGGCCCCCGAGGCCGCTTAATAGAGGATGTCGCCGCTTGCCCCATATGCCGACCATCGCGATCGTGGACGATGATGAGGCTGTCCGAGAAGCCCTCGGCGATCTGCTGATGGTCTCCGGACTCGCCTGCCAATGCTTCGAAAGCGCGCCAGCCTTCCTGACGGCACTCCGGTCCCGCCGCTTCGACTGTCTCGTGACCGATATCCGCATGCCTGAAATGACAGGGATCGAACTCATCGAGAAACTCCATGAGGAGCACGCCCAACTCCCCGTGGTGGTCCTCTCTTCGGTTCTCGATGACGCCACGCGGACGAAAGCGCTGGCACTCGGTGCCAGCGCCTGGCTTGGGAAGCCTGTGACCGACGAACATCTGCTCGATGCGATCGCGACAGCGATGGAAAATTCGGATCCAGGCACGGCGCGATGATCTCCACCTTACGCGATTCGCTCAGGCAGGACGCTGGAATCGCCGAGTTTGCTTCAGAAAGCATCGTCATAATCGATCTGGAGGGATCGATACGCTATTGGAACCCGGCAGCCGAACGCCTCTTCGGTTGGCCGGGACTAGCCGTTGGGGGCGCCCCTGTTGCTGATATTTCCGCAGCGCCCGAGGACGAGGTTCGTGCCTGGTCACAGTTGCTGCAGGAAGGGGTGTGGGAGGGGCAGATCCGCCGCCTGACGCGCGATGGCGAGGTACGCGTCGTTGAGGCGCGGCGGCGTCTGCGACACGACGAAGCGGGGATCCCGTGCGACGTAGTCGAATATGCGCATTTGGCACAAGGCGCGAATGGCGAGGAAATCCCGGACAGATCCGCGCCCGACGTGGCGATGGCCGCCAGTTGGGAAATCGATCTTACATCCGCAGCCGAAATCCTTGACCGGATCCGCTCGCAATCGCGGACCAGCGGGGGAGACGATCGCGGCGATCTCTGCCGCCGGCTTCTCGAGGCGGCGCGGATCGTCGACGTCAATGAGCGAACCGCACGCCTCGTTGGCGGAAATCGTGGTCGCGAGCTGATGAAAGGCCAGTCGGTTGCCTCCTTCTGGCCCGTCGCCAGCCGTGCAATTCTTGCAGAGCTCATCGTGCAGGCATTCCTAGACAGCGAGGGGAAACGCTTCCATCGCTGGCTGGCCTCGGACGGCATCCTGCGCGAGCCGCTCGTTACCATATGGCGGGCGGGGGCCGACCGGCCAGGACATTTGTTCATCACGGTGAATGGAACGGCCGACGACGATCGCTCCTACCTGTTTCTTCGCGCGAGCGAGGCACGCTATCGCAAGCTCGTCCACTATATGCCGGTCGCGCTTTGGCAGGTCGACGCCAGCCATATGGGAAAGATATACGCCGATCTGCGCTCACGCGGCGTTACAGACTTTGGGAAATATCTGGACGATCACCCCGAACTGGTCGGACTCGCCGCATCCAGCGTTCCGGTCACCGACGTCAATCGCAGTGCAATCGAACTCATGGGGGGAAAGGACGCGCAGGACCTCATCGGTCCTGCCGGCTATCTGTTCACCGAGAGTCCGGAATGCCTGCGGCGCGTGATGATAGGCCGATTTAGCGGCGACAGAAATTACAGCGAGCTCATGAAGCTTCGAACGCTCGACGGTCGCGTTCTCGATGTGCGCTTCTCGGTTACCTACCCTGAACCACTCGTTGAACTCGACACCACGATTTTCAGTCTCGAAGATATGACCGAACGGCTGCAGATGGAGACGCAGCTCCGGCAAATCCAGGCCGATTTCAGCCACGCCGCACGCATCGCAACCCTCGGCGAACTGACGAGTTCGATCGCCCATGAGGTCAATCAGCCCCTCGCGGCGATCATGACCAATGCGGAGACGAGCCTACGCTGGCTTGCGCGCGCCGAACCCGATATCGGCAAAGTCCGGCAGCTTACAGCGCGTATCGCGGCCAGCGCGCGGCGCGCGGACAATATCGTCCAGCGCATCCGCAGCATGGCGATCAAGCAATCGCCGGACCCGGTGACGCTCGAACTCAACGAGGTGGTTCGCGAAAGTCTGCTATTCGTCCAAAACGAGATCGAGCAACGCGGCATCCGCGTGACGACAACCTATTCCCGGGACCTCCCGACCGTGGTCGGTGACCGCATCCAGCTTCAGCAGGTTATCGTCAATCTGATCATCAATGCGGTCCACGCCGTCGAAGGGCTGGATGAAACCGAGCGCGAAATTCTGGTGGTGACCGGGGTTGAAGGTGGCAGCGCGACCTTCACCCTGAAGGACAATGGTCCAGGAATCGCGCCCGAGCACCTCGGCCGCATCTTCGACGGCTTCTTCACAACGAAGCCGCAGGGGATGGGCATCGGCCTTGCCATTTGCCAGTCGATCGTCACCGCGCATGGCGGTGCGGTGTCGGCGTCCAATCGCACGGGAGGGGGCGCGCAGTTCCGGGTCACACTACCGCGCGCGCGGTCTTTGACGTGATCGGGCTCACGCAGCGCTTGCTTTTCATTGGAGTTCGGATTGCCGAAGGCTTTCGTTATTACCTGCTCAAGCTACGGCGGCTTTCTCGTGGTTCGCCCATGCGTCTCTATTTGCACGCGGATCCGGGTCATGGGATCGAGCCGCCCCAACCCCGTCAGGAAGCCGGCCTTCGGCGAGCCCCGGACGGCGCAGGGCATCCCGTCACCCAAATCCCGAAACGCGGGTCCGATCCATGGACACTTCAGGCTGAAACGGCGGGCCGCTCGGCGGCCCGCCTTAAAGCTTTCAGCAGATCCATGGTACGTCGGAGGCGCTTCACCTCTCGCCCGCCCGATATCAAAAGTCGACGGTGCGAGCCTCGAAAGCGTTCTGAAAGGCCGCCTCGCGTTCGGCCGCAGGGGGATAGATCCAGAGCGTATTGATTTCTGTCTTGACCTTCTTCGCCTCGACGCCGGTGAGTTCGACCGCGCGCGGCGACCAGCCGCGAGTGAAGATCGCGGCATCGGGACCGAGATCGAGGCACACGACATAGGATGGCTGATCATAGGGCAGCACAGCTTCGCCGAGCAAATCGGCTGCGGCATTATGGCCAGCAAAAGACCCGAGGCGGCGCGCGTGCTGGCATGACATCAACGAGAAATTGCCCTGGTCGTCGGTCGCCGCCTTGGCGGTGTCGCCGGTAGCGAAAACGTGCGGAGCTCCCGGCACGCGCAGATCGGGCGCGACCAGGATGCGGCCAAGATTGTCGCGCTCGGCAGGCAATTGCGCGGTCAAGGGGGATGCGCGCATACCCGCCGACCAGATCACCGTTTCCGTTTCAATTCGCTCACCATTGTCGAGGATGACGCCGCCTTCGTCGAGCGCAGCGATACAGGTTCCGACGATCGTTTCGATACCGAGTTCATTCAGTCGCGCCTCGATATAGGGGCGCGGCTCATCGCCCATGTCGCGGCCGACGCAGGGCGCCTGCTCGACGATGATCACTCGCACCGGCACATCCTCCCCGAGAATCTCGCGCAGTCGCCCCGGCATCTCGGTCGCTACTTCGATACCGGTAAAGCCACCGCCACCGACCACAACGGTGCCGCGTGCAGGAGAGTCAGGCCTTGCGGCGAGATTGCCAAGATGCCGATCGAGCGCAATCGCACCGTCGCGATCCGTAACGCTGTGCCCAAAGTCCGACAGCCCGGGGATCGGAGGCTGATAGCCATGACTTCCCGAAGCAACGATCAGCCTGTCGTAAGACAGCGTATCGGTCTGACCATTGGAGTTCGTGACGGCGATCCTCCCGTTGTCCGCATCGATCTTTTCGACCCGCCCTGCATGAAAGCTAATATCGGTCGCCGCGAAAAGCTCGCCCAGGGGCGCGGCCATCGACGCTGGATCACGCTCGTAAAGCCGTGGCCGGATGACCAGAGCGGACTGAGGAGCCACGACCGTGATTTTCAGATCCGCAGGGGAAACCCCTTTCTCATCGCGCAGACGGGCAGCCGAGAGCGCGGCCAGCAATCCGGCAAAGCCGGCTCCTATAATGATGATTTCCTTCGCCATTCGGTGTCTCCCGTGCCTGAGCGTCGATGGATATATCTCCGCGATACGGCGTTGCCGGGCGTGGAGGGTGAGACAGACCATCGCGAACGGGGCGCTACTCGCCAATCGTGCTGGCTAGATAGTCGATCCAAACGGAAGGTGCGGCCAATCTATACCTTGGAACAGGCCATGCCTCGCGGGTCTGGCTCCGAATGGAGTTGCCCTCGTGCGGCGAAGGCCTCCAGACCCGCCACAGCAGCGCGAACAGGCTGGCGGCGATGAAATCGCGTTCGATCGGCGACAGGCGCATCGAGATCGCCAGCAATGTGACCAGAGTTTCCAGTGCAAGCGATAGCGCCTTCAAAAGCGATCGGCTTCTCCAGGTTCCTCCTTTTTCGGTCACATGGCCTGTCGCGCGCCGCAGGAGCACATGGGTGAGGATGGTCACAGCCAGGGCACGCGGCATGATGGCGGGCGCAGCCCATGCGCAGCACCAATGAGCGAGCACCACCGGCGAGAAATCGATCTCATTGCCCCATAATCGCGGCCTGCGCGCCGGGCCGCTCAGGCGGCGGGGGGGCGCTCGGATTGTCCACAGGGTTCGCATGATTTTGTCCCGGCTATCCGATGACAAGATGCGCCCCTTCGGATCCTCTCGGCTATTGGTCCGTGGGCGTAGCGCGACCATACGAAGACATGGGAGCGATACGCCCGCCTCGATTGGGCCAAGCGCCAGTGCAGACATGTCCGCGGATAGGCGCCGATAAATTTGGTGCGATAATCCTCCGGCTGCGGATGCGGCGCACGATTCTCGTCGCCCTCGAGCGTGATTGTCGGCACCTTAATCCCCGGAAAGGTCGCGAGCCCAGCGAGGCGAGCGGTAAGCGAACGGTCAATCTCGGCCCGAGGCGCGAGCAATTGGCCAAGGTTCGCGGGCCAACATTATTCGCGTCATTCTAGCTTTCGCCCGCAGCGCCATCCGTGGGATTCAACAGGACCTTGAGCGCAGCCACTACCAATGGCCCATGAGACGATGCGGCCGCACCGATCTCCTCGATAGAACAGAATAGCCGGCGGGGGTCGAGGCCGAAGCAGAGCGCGATTAGCAACCATGCAGCGCTTCGCGGATCGCCGCGGCGAAGCGCCCCTTCTCGCATATGTGCGTCAAAGAAAGCCACGAGACGCGTTTCGACAACGCCAACGAGCCGCTCGTAAAGAAGGTCACCAACGGCAATCCGATCGGCTTCGGCCGCGACTTGTCTCTGGAGCCTCAGCGCCGCCGGCGATGAGACAGCCGCGACGAACCCATCGACAAATGCCGACAGAATTTCGAACACCTCGCCTGCGCGGTCGAGCAGGGCCAGCGTGTCGGTATGAAAGTCACGGCTGTCGGTATCGACAAACGCGGCAAACAGCGACTCCTTCGAGTTGAAATGGCTCCACAGATCCGATTTCGATCCGCCGACATCCGCGGCAATTGCCGACATTGTCGTCGCGCCATAGCCGTGCGTCAGAAAGTGCCGCCTCGCGACGTCCAGGATGCGCCGCCGCTGCGTCTCGCGGCGATCGGCCATCAGGTCTGCGGCGTGCTTCATTGCCCCGAGACCTCGCTCTCAGCCGCTTCCCATCCGCCGCCGAGCGCTTTGTAAAGCGCCGCAAGTTGCAGAAGCCGTGCCGCCTTTGCCTGAATATGGGCGCGGTCGGCAGCACTATACGCGATCTGTGCCTGGAGCAGTGCGGTCAGATCCTCCTCGCCCGAACGGTAACGGCGACGCGCGAGCTCGACCGCCTCGGCCGCGGCGGTTCGCGCGGCGGCTCGTTCGGTTGCTACAAAGCCGGCTGCTGCGAAGCGGTTGATGCTCGTCTCGCTGTCAGCGAGCGCGGCGAGGACCGCCCGTTCGTAGCGCGCGCGCGCAGCATCGGCACGCGCATCGGCGGCTCGGATTTGCGCGCGGATACGCCCACCCGAAAAGATGGGCCAGCGTAGAGACGGTCCCACCTGCAAGCGCAGGCTGCTATCGGACGGAAGGTCACCGGGCTCGCGGGCCTGCAGTCCGATTCCGCCGATCAGCGAGAGGCGCGGGAAGAGTTCGGCGGTCGCGACACCGATGTCGGCAGTCGAAGCGGCAAGGTCGCGCTCGGCGAGCCGGATGTCCGGGCGGCGCCGGAGGAGCTCCGAGCGAAGCCCCGCCGCGACTTCGAAGTCGGCCGCGGGCATTGGCGCGGCTTGCCGCAGCCGCATATCGAGCGCCTCGGGCGGCTGCCCGACGAGAAGCGCGAGCCGGAAGACCGCCGCCGCCGTGTCGCTTTCATAGGCGGGGATTGTCGCCGCCGTCGAGCGCGCTTGGGTTTCGGCGCGCAGGAAATCGAGGCGCGACGCCGCTCCGGCGCGCAGCCGGTCGCCGGCAAGCCGCGCGACGCCGGCCTGGGCTTCGGCATCGGCGATGGCGTTGCTCCGCAGCGCCTGCGCACTGCGCAAATCGATATAGGCGCGCACCACTTCGGCGATCACCTGGAGGATCACCCCGCGCCGCGCCTCCTCCGCCGCTTGGGCGCGGGCCTCGCCACTCTCGGTCGCGCGGCGCGTGCCACCCCAAAGATCGATCTCCCAGGAGGCATCGAAGCCGATGTCATAGATGGCGAGGCTGCGGCCTAGCCCCGGAACCTTGCCGACAGGCAGCTGGCCATTCTCGCTCAGCCGGCTCTGCGTCGCGATCGCCGACACCTCGGCTTGCGGCAGTTCGCGCCCATATATTGCATCGCGGTTGGCGCGCGCCTCTCGCAGGCGCGCACCAGCTTCCTCGATATCCTTGTTGCCCGCGATCGCGGCCTCGACCAGTTCGGTGAGCTGGGGATCATCGAAGCGTTGCCACCAGATCCCATCGACGGCCTTGCTGTTGACGGGGCTCACCCAGGCCTCGCGCACCTGCGGTTCGGGCGGGCGATAATCGGGGCCTACGGTTGTGCAGCCAGCGAGCGCGGCGGCAAGCAGCGCGGTCAGTGCGGTTTGCGTTCGGATTGACGGGGTCATGGTACTGTCTCGGCGCGCGCGGATTTCCTCATCGTCTTGGCGAGAAGAAGCTTGATTGCGACAATGCACGGCGCGCCGACAACGAAGAGCAGCGCGACGAGGTTGAAGGCGCTGTCGAAGGCGATCACCGCGGACTGCCCACCGACGGCGCGGCCGACCATCGCAGTCGCGCTTCTAGCCGCCGCGCCTGCCTCGACACCGCTTGCGACGAGCAGGTTGGTCGTCGCACTCATGCGTTCAGCGAGCGCGGGCGATCCGGTCGTGATCGCGGCGCCCAGCATTGTCTGGTTGTGAACGAGGCCATGATCGATCGAGGTCTGGAGCGCTGCGACCCCGATCAGCCCGCCGAGCTGGCGTCCGATGTTGAAGATGCCAAGTCCGTATGCGACGCTCTGCGAAGGCAATTTGCTGAACGCGATTAGCGTGATCGAAAGGAAGAGAAAGCCGAGACCCAGGCCGCGGAGCAGGATCGCAGGCATCATGTCGGCGGCGCCGCTCTGCCCTGTCGAACCAGAGAGCATCCACATCGCGATCATGATCGAGAGGATACCGAGCGGGACGGTCGCGAACGGCGACAAGCCGCGCGCCTGCATCAGCCACGCCGACAACAGCAGCGTTGCGAGGAAACAGGCACCGCTCGGCAGCAGCAATGCTCCCGCCCCGGTCGGCGTGAAGCCTAGCACCGAGAGTGCGAAGGCGGGGATGACAAAGGCGCTGCCGAACAGCGCCGCGCCCGCGACGAAGCTCACGAAAAAGGCGAAGGCGAAGTCTTGCGTGCGGAATACCGACAGGTCGAACAATCCTGAGGCGCCCGCACGAAGCTCGCGCGCTGCGAGGAAGATCAGACAACCAATCGCAATCGCGCTCAACCAGGCGATACGCGGTGCCTCGAGCCAGTTCCAGCGGCTCCCCTGCGTCAGCACATAGGTCGCAGCGAGCATTACCATGCTGAGAGCCAGTAGCCCGATAAGGTCAAGGCAACGCGGGGGCGCGGGGCGCTCCGATGTGTCGCCAGCAAGCATCAGCAATCCCGCCGCGCCGAGCGACAGCGGCACGACCGCGGCGAAAATCCAGCTCCAGTCGCGCTGGTCGATCAGCCAGCCCTCGAACAAGGGCGCAGCGGTTGCGGGCGCTACGACCGAGCCGATCGCGAACAGCGCCTGCAGAAAGGGCTGGCGCGCCGCGGGCCAGGTCCAGAACAGGATTGCCTGTCCAGCGATAAGCAAGGTCGCACCGGACAGCCCTTGCACCGCGCGCAGAAGGACGAGAGGATCGAGGCCGGTGACGACGGCAGCGAGCGCAGAGGCCGCGCCCATTATCAGCGTCGCGGCAAGCAGCACGCTACGCGGATCGACACGCGTCAGCAGCCAGGGCGCGAAGGCGAAACCGATGAGCTTGAATGCGGTATAGCCAATGTCGAGACCGGCGAACTCGTCGGGAGTCGCCGCCGTATCCCCGATGATGTCGGCGCGTCCAAGTGCAAGGATCGTGCTTGCGAGCGTCTCGGACAGGCAGGCGAGCAATATGCCAGTGACCAGCAGCCAGCCCGGCGCTGGCGCTCCAGCGCGCAGTTCCTCCGGAGCGGCCGCCGTTATCATGCCTGCCGGCCGCGCAGGACCTCGACCCGCGCCGAGAGCCCAGGCACGAGCCGCCCCAGGAGCGGGTTGGTCCGAAGACGTATCTTGACCGGGACGCGTTGCACGACGCGCACGAAATTGCCGGTTGCATTGTCGGCGGGGATCAGCGCGAAAGCCGATCCGCTGCCGGGCGCGAGGCTGTCGACAAAGCCCTCGATCGCGACGTCAGGATAACCGTCGACGCGGATACGCACGGCCTGGCCCGGACGGATAAATTCGAGCTGTGTCTCCTTGAAATTGGCGACAACATAAAGATCGGCGACCGGCACGATGTCGAGCAGCGCCGCCCCCGGTGAGACGAGGCGGCCGACGCGGACCTGGCGATTGCCGACAACACCCGCGATCGGCGCGCGCACCACCGTATTGTCGAGGTCGATCTGCGCAAGATCGCGCGCAGCTTCCGCCTGCGCGAGCGCAGCGAGTGCGGCTGCATGTTGCGCACCCAGCAGATCGACCCGCTGGCGCTGCGCATCGAGTGTGGCCTCCGAGGCGGCAACCCCTGCTGCGGCGCGCACCTGGCCGGAGCTGCTTTCGTCGACCTGCGCCTGGCTGACCGCGCCGCCATCGATCAGCGCCAAGCGCCGGTCGCTAGTCTTGCGCGCGAGCGCGAGGTCCGACGACGCCGCGCGGCGCTGCGCGGCAGCCTGCCGCACCAGGATATGCTGGAGCGCGATATCTTCGCGGCTGCTCGCGACGCGCGCGCGCGCCGCCTGCACATTGGCCTGGGCTTGGGCGAGCTTTGCGCGATAGTCCCGGTCGTCGATGCGGAACAAAATGTCACCCGCTCGCACCGCTTGATTGTCCTTGACCTCAACAGCGACGACATAGCCGCCGACCTTGGGCGCAAGCGAGGTGACGTCGCCACGCACATAGGCATTGTTCGTCTCCGCCGCCTCGTCGCCCGCTGCCAACACCAAGAGGAGAAGTGCGATGAGAAGCGCCGCCGCGATGAGAAGCAGCCCGGCTTTTTTGCGCCTGGTCAGTGTCGCCATGATCGCCTCCGGTAATGGACGTTACCGTTGACCTATACGGTAACGATCATTACCGGTCAATCTATCCAGAAGTAGGGGAGAGTATCGACTGTGAGTGGAGGCACGCCCGAAAATCGAGGCAAGGTGGGGCGTGAGGCGCTCCTCGAAGCGGCCGCGGCGATCTTTTTCGAGCAGGGCTATGCCGCGACCCGCATTGACGACATCATCGAGCGCGCAGGCGGTTCGAAACGCAATATCTATGACCAGTTCGGCAACAAGGAGGGGCTGCTCACCGCGATCGTGTCGGACCATGCCGGACGCGCTCTCGCGGCGCTGTCGCTGGACGATCCGGGGCCCGGCGGGCTTCAGTCGATGCTCCTCGCCTTCGGCCGCCAGCTCATCGACATCTCGCTGTCCCCCGCACTCCTCGGCATCTATCGCATCGCGACGACCGAATATGCGCGCTTTCCGGATCTGGTGCGCCGCTTCTACGATCTAGGCCCGGGTCTCGCGAGCACGACGCTGGCGAAAGTGCTTGCCGCCGCCGACGCGCGCGGCGAGATCGGCCCGTGCGACGCGTCAGCCGCCGCCGACCATTTCGTCGGCATGATCCGTGGCAATCTCCATCTCCAGGTGCTGCTCGGATTGCGCCCCGCACCGGACGAAGCCGAACGGACCGCGCTTGTCTCTTCCGCCGTCAACATTTTCCTGACCGGGCTCGGCCACCGGGGCTAATCGGCAAATTCGTGCAGTCTTAGGACAGCGTCCTCAGCTCGGTTCTGGAGCTGCTAAACCTGGCTTGTCGGAGCCAATGCCTCGCTCAAGTTCCATAGAGGGTCCGCTAGCGCGGACTCCGATGCCCAGGGTTTGACGCCGCGGCGCGCCTCGGATTCTGCGGGAGAAGGTGCCGACCGATTGTGGATCGACGAGGTCCATTTCGGCGATTGCGACGTTGGCGAGCGCCGCGGCGTCGGCGTCGTAGCGTTCGCCGGAATGCCGCGCGAACGCATGTCCGCATCCGGGATAAGCGTGGACCAGCACGGCGGGGTTCGCAGCAAACGCGCCGTTGACCGACCTTTGCGCCCTTTCGGAAATATATTCGTCATCGCCGCCGAGATGAATCATCAAGGGGGCATTGGATATTGTGTGCTTCGGCCATCCCGGGATAATAGGCAACGGCGGCATTCGCACCGCGGCGCGCGCTGACGAGATAGGCCATCAAGCCGCCGAGACAGTAGCCGACCAGCCCAGTCTTTCCGGAGGCGCCGGGAATCGTCGCGGCGAATTCCATGACCGCCGCCATATCCTCTGCGACTTGGTCGATCGTAGATTTTATATAGCGCGATCGCTCTGCCCACGTCGGCCGGTGTCCGCGGAGACAGTTCCACGCCGTGCTCCTGTCGCCAGAAAAGTTCCGGGGCGGCAGCCAGAGAACCCTGATCGGCCCACTCTCGACAGTTCGCGCGCATGTCGTCGTTCAGACCGAAATCCTCGTGCAGGAGAACAACGACCGGCCCCTTGCCGGAAGGCGGATGCTCGACGAACGCGCGGGTTGATCCGCCATCGAGCTCGATATCAGCATATTGTCCCGTGGACGCCTCCGGGAGGGCTGGCCGCCGCAATCGTTTGAACGGTGATACTTTAGGTTGAGAAGAGGAGCACGCGATCAGCTCCGGACCGCAGGGCGGCCGAGGCGATAAATATCCCGCCCCGGCCGCGCGCCCTCATCCGCGAATGAAGGCGAGCATATCCTTGTTGATGACCTCGGCGTGAACAGCGGCCATACCGTGCGGATAGCCCTCGTATGATTTGAGCACGCCTTTCGCGAGCAGCTTCGCCGACAAGGGCGCCGAGTTCGCATAGGGAACGACCTGGTCGTCGGTGCCGTGCATGACGAGTGTCGGCACCGCGATCTTTTTCAGATCGTCGGTGAAATCGGTCTCGGAGAAGGCCTTGATGCAGTCGTAATGCGCCTTGGCGCTGCCGACCATGCCCTGACGCCACCAATTCTGGATCAGGCCCTTGCTGATCGTCGCGCTGTCACGGTTGAAGCCGTAGAAGGGTCCCGAAGCGATATCGATATAGAATTGCGAGCGGTCGGCGGCGAGCGCCTTGCGGAACCCGTCGAAGACGTCGATCGGCAGGCCGCCCGGGTTGCTCGCCTTCTTCACCATCACCGGCGGCACAGCGCCGACGAGAATCAGTTTCGAAACCGCGCCCGGCTTGGCGCGCGCGGCATAATGGGCGGCTTCGCCGCCGCCCGTCGAATGGCCGATATGCACCGCGCCTTTGAGGTCAAGCCCCGCGACCAGCGCCGCCACATCGGCGGCATAGGTGTCCATGTCGTTTCCGGTATCGGTCTGGGTGGAGCGGCCATGGCCCCGCCGGTCGTGCGCGATCACGCGGTAGCCTTGCGACAGGAAGAAGAGGAGCTGGTTGTCCCATTCGTCCGCGGTCAGCGGCCAGCCGTGATGGAAGACGAGCGGCTGCGCGTCGCGCGGCCCCCAATCCTTGTAGAAAATCTGCACGCCTTCGGCGGCGGTAATGAAATTCATCGGATGTGCTCCTTGATTTGCGGAAGGGAGAGGTGCGCCGAGAGCCGACATCGGCCAATTGAGATTGCTGGCGAGCGCGATCCCGCCACCAGCGGCGACAAATGACCGGCGGTTGAGCATGAAGTCTTCCAAAATCGCCATATGATATCCCCTGACTGGTTGACGTTGCCGCAAGGTCCAGATCCCCGACGCGAGGACCGGACAGGGGCATATTGCGTTTTGGAGACCCGCTTGTGCATCGTGCCAAGGATCGAGCCGACCTATCCTTTGGTCGCACGCCGATAGACGGCGCGGTGCATCGCACCCGGGCGCGGAGCGTTAACCTTCGGCCGCTGAAAAAATTCTCCGCTCATTTGCGGGTGCGCACGAGCGGCGGTGCCTTGCTTTCAAACCTTTAGCTCACGCTCAAAAGACAGAAAGGGACGAGAGATGATTTCCAGCCGAGCACGCCGCAATCTTGCGGCCGCCCGCCTCGGAGCGCTTGCGGCGCTCCTGGTGCTTCGTCCTGATCCGCGAGGACCTATGGTGAGATAATAATCCAGCCCGCCGCACCGCCTGCAGCACGGCAAATAATCTGTGCTCAGATTTCCGCATCCATCCTGATTGGCAGGGCGAATGTAAAGGTCGCTCCTCGCGATTGGTTGTTTGTAGCCCAAAGCTTGCCCCCATGAGCCTCGACGATCGACCGACAGATGGCTAGCCCAATCCCCATCCCATCATCCTTGGTCGTAAAAAATGGTTCGAAAATTCGCGCGGCCGGGTCGAGGCCAGGACCATTGTCACTTACGTCCGTCCTGACCAGATCCTCTACCTGGCTGACACGTAGCCGCAGGACGCGGTTCGTCGTGATATTATCCATAGCGTCCATGCCATTGCGGATAAGGTTGATCAGCACCTGTTGAATCTGGACCGGATCGAGTGCGATCGGCGGCAGTGAGTTCGCTACATCGGCTTTAATCTGGACACCCCGTCGCGCTGCCTCGTCCACCAGCAATTCCTGCGTGTCAGCGATCACTTTGCTGAGCGGCGTAACAATCCTTGTCCCGGTCGATCGGCTGAACAGCGCCCGGGTACGGCTCACGATGTCGGCTGCGGCATTCGCACTGCGGCTGATCCTTTCTGCAGTGATTTTGGCACGCCCGATATTGGGAGGTTCAGCACAGAGCCAACGGTGACAAGCATGAGAATTGGCGACGATGGCAGCGAGCGGTTGATTGACCTCATGCGCTATCGAGGCGGAAAGCTCCGCGAGGCTGGCGGCTTGGCTCGCACGCGCAAGCCGCTCCTGCGCGAGCTGCAACTCTTGCTGCGCCCTGACCTCGCGGTCGATATCAAGACAAATGACATTCCATTGTCGGATTGTCCCATCCGCGTCCCGCATCGGAGCAGCGCGCGTTTCCACCCAACGGTATTGGCCGTCCAGGCGCCTTAGCCGGTGTCTTCGAGAATATGGTTCGCCCGTCGCCAACGAGCGCGCATAATTGGTGCGCACGCCCACCAGGTCATCAGGATGAACGCTCGCCTCGAGAGTGCCCGCCAGGCGGGACTTTCCCGCTGCGTCCAGATCGCTGAAACCATAACCAAGATATTCGCTCAGTTGCTGGCTGCGATAGATGGGCTCACCGTCAGGTGTCGCGCAGTCAATCATGGCCGGCAATGTTTCGACCAATTGGTGCAGCATTCGCTCTCTTTCCCGCAAAGCTTCCTGTGCACGCATTTCGTCTTCAACGTCGATCGAGGCGATGTACCATTGCACGATCGTACCATCCGCTGCGCGCAATGGTTGCGCCCGTGCTTCTATCCAACGGTAGACCCCGTCTTTCTCGCGCTGGCGAAATCTGTTCACAAACGCGCTGCCGGTCGCGAATCCCTCTGACGCCCTGCGAAACATGGCCGGAAAGTCATCGGGGTGCGCCACATCACGCGCAAGCGCGTCGAAATCATCGGCATGCGTCGGCGGCGAGCCGACCGTCTCTATATACCGCCTGCTCGCATAGGTCATCGCGCCCGATGGCGAGAAGCTCAGGATATTGACGGGCAAGGCGTCGAGCATCTGCTCGAGCTGCTGCTTGCTGGCGCGCAGCTCTTCATCTGCCTTCCGCTGATCGTCTATGTCATGGCAGGTTCCGTACCATTTGACGATGCGGCCCCCGACATCCTGCATCGCTTCGGCGCTCGCGGCCATCCAGCGGTACACACCATCGGCCCGGCGCATGCGCCATTTCATGGAAAGCCTTTGACCGCTTGCTATAGAACGCTCAAATGCCTCAGTCACATCGGCCGCATCGTCGGGATGGATAACGGCCTCGATTAACGCTGTTCGCCGGCTGCTGTCGGGCTTGCCCAGATCAGAGACATCCACTCCAAGGTAATCGACAAATCTCTTGTTGAAAAAATCCGGCACGCCGTCGGGCGTGAGCCGCCACAGATAAGTTGGGATCATGTCGACCAGTTGCGACAATTCCCGTTTCTGATCGCGCATCACATCTTCCGCGCGCTTGTGCTCGGTCAGGTCAAGAATGTAGGCGACACCCTGCCGGGATTCCTCGTCGAAGCAGGCGGCTCCGATCAGCACCGGCACCCGAGTGCCATCCTTTCTGAAATATTCCTTCTCACGAGCTTGCATCTTGCCCGTCGAAGCGAGCTCTTCAACCTCTTCGAGATCGTGCACTTCCTGCCATTCGGGAGGGGTCATATCGAGCCATCGCAGCCCGGCCTTCAAATCCTGCCGATCATATTGGACCATATCAAGAAACGCGTCGTTGGCGTCGAGAAGAGTTCCATCCAGGTCCCAGATAACAATTCCGATGATATCGGAGTCGATCAACCGTCGGATCCGGGCCTCGCGCCGGGCGAGATCCTGACAAAGCTGAACCTGGTCATTGATATCTATGGTTGTGCCGAACCATTCAGTGATGTTGCCCCGTCCATCACGAAATGGCCTTCCAGAATTTCGGAACCAGCGATAGCTTCCATCCGCGCGCCGCAACCGGTGTTCCGCGTCATAGTGATCGCCTGTTCGCAAGCAATGCTGCCATTGGGCTGCAACACGCTCATAATCATCCGGATGGATGACGAGCCGCCAGCCAAACGCATCGTCAGCGCCCGATGCATTGAGATCCTCGTGAGACACGCCCAGGAAATCAAGGGCGTTAGGAGTAACATATGTGAATTGCCCGGCTGCGTTGGCCGACCAGCCGAAGCCCGGCATGCTTTCTAAGATTCGCAGCTTGCGCTGAATATCCCGGTGGTCTTCCGCTATCATCGAACCGCCTTTTTCTCCCACGTTCGGCTGCACGGCAGGCATCAGTCGGCACTTGTGCCGGGCCGGGATTCGCAGTGAAGATCAGCGTGGCCAACCAGTTGTGCAACACGCGCTTCCGCTTTGAACTTACTTCCCCAGATCCCGGAGAATAGAGCAAGACGGCCGCGATTATACCTGTGCCAAGGTATAGCGTAAGGGACCTTCTTCAACAGAATACAACCGCTTCTGGTCGGTCAAACCATGTTGTATATCTGCCATTGAAAAAAGGACCTAAGCTGCGTGATTGAGGCATTGTACGTTCTGGCCGGCGCAACGGTAGCAATTTCAATCGATTGGGCGATTTACACTCACCTAGGCGCGTACCTCTATGTCGGCTTTCCAAAGACGCCGTACAGGCGTTACCGTGAAATAGGCCGAGGCAGCGTAATAGCGCTAGCGAGGACGGCTTCTGTCGTTATTGCCGGAATGTCGGCGGGATTCGCTTTCGCCTCAACGAATGCATCGCTTTGGCTACTAGCAGTCGGGCTGTTCGGCTTCCGAAACTTTCACAACTACCGCTTGCGCGTGCTCGCTCTTTGCGGTTGGAATGGCGTCATCAATCGGGTCTGATCCACCCTCATCCCCCGTTCACGGGGAAGAGCCTGATGGTTCCGGCTGGATCAGCCCGGATTCCACTCAGCGAGTCTCATCGAAAAAGCGGTGAAAAACCAGCCGCTTACTGGACGTCCTCGGACATCCCGAGGAGAACAGATGGTGCCCAGAAGAGGAGCTTAATGGGGCACGAAAGCGGCAGATTTCCTATACAATTTCGCATTGAAAATCGCTGAAACCATCACAGGAACCATCACATATTTTGGCAAGTGCTGGATCGTCCCGGAAAGCCAGTGGTTGATCGCAAGATCGGATAAGTTTACAGGTACGGGTCGTCAGACAGGTTCGACCGCGTCGCTAAGCCCGGTCACTTGGTTTCGACGAACTGGCCGTTTTGAAGTTTGTCGGTCGTGACCTTCCGTCCAGCCGCCGAATGAATATCATCGCCGCGACATTGCCTACGAGCGCATCGAACGCCCTCACCCTGCACGAGCTCCGAGGGCGACCACGGACGCGCCGACAGAGGAAAGCTTTCGCTTTCCCAGTCACGATATTCTGTACAGGCTGCAACGCGCCAACTTTAGAAATTGCGTATTTTATCCGCCATGACCGGACAAAAAAGACAAAAGCTAAAGCAATTGATCGAGCGCGTTCCGCCCGGCTTTTTGGTCGATGCTCGGTGGCTTGCCGAGCAGGAGATAAGCACAAGCTCGGTCCATGACGATCAGCGCGTAGGCTAGCTCGAGCATGTCGCGCGCGGAGTCCACCTCCTTTATCGTCGATGTTTCGTGCTAAGAACGAGCATCTTCCGATATGATATTGAGCGATTCAAGGCTGCCATGCGTAATACCAAGTCTCATTGATCAGAACCCATGGGCCCAGTGACGCATGCCAAGGGACATGATGCGCCAGGGCTGATCGACAAGGCGGTTCCAAGCGAAGCAGCAATGATCGACGATATCGTCGTAGGATTTGAAGATGCGGTTCGAAAGCCAGTTGTCGCGCATGAACTGCCAGACGTTCTCGACCGGGTTGAGTTCGGGACACCTCGGCGGCAGC
>NZ_FUYP01000006.1 GCF_900168005.1 Sphingopyxis flava | reverse complement strand
TGCGGAGCTTCTCTTCCGGGGTCCACCGCCTACGGCGCTGAACCCCTCCGAGAACCTCCGCATGCACATAGCTCCTGGGATTACTGTCGGTCATAGGCCTCACTCTTACATAAGTGTGAGGAACTGTCCGGTCATTTTGGAGGCCGCTTCAAACGCCAGAAAGAAGGCCGGTCCCGGTGCGATTCTCGCATTCGATGCGCGAATCAACCATTTTCCTTGATCCAAGGATCAAATAGTGACTTCCAGCGCGTTATAATAAAAGCGTGCCCGGGAAAGCAGGCACAGCAATATCATATATTGCGACGCTGGAGGCTCAAACCATGCGTTCTGCGAAATCTCCTCTCAAGCAATGATTCGAACTCATCGCCGAGCCATATCCGCCGGCATTGAGAAAGGCGATCCGATCGCCTTCGCGCACCAGCGGCATGGCGACGTCGGTGGCCCAGATATCCAGAGCTTCGTTGATGTTCCCGGCAATGGTTACGCGCGCGGTCCCGATTCCACGGTCAGCCTCTTCGATGCAAGGCACCGGTTCGCACGGCAGATCATAGAAAGCAGGCTCCGGATGGAGGTTGAACCCGCCGTCGACATATACGAACCGCGTGTCGCGCTTCCATTCAACGTCTGTCACCGTCAACAGCAGCAGCCCGGCATCCTTGACGATATAATCGCCCGGCTCGACCGCGATGACGATGCCGCGGCCGGCAAAATGGCGCCGCAGAATCGCAGCCCAGCGTTTCAGGTCCAGCGCCCGATCGGTCGGTCGGTGCGGCAGGCCGAGCCCGCCCCCGATGTTTACCACCCGAACCGCAGGCGCCGCATCGAGAAACGAAAGCGCCGCCCCAACCGCAGCATCCCAATCGTCCAGCTGTTCGGTCAGGTAGCCGCAACCGACATGAAAATGCAGCCCCGTCACCTGCAAATCGAACCGGCGCGCCATATCCAGCGCATCCTGCCATTGCTCCCGGTAAATTCCGAATTTCGTCGTCCGGGTGCCGGCATAGGTCAGCTTTTCGGCATCGGCATAGCCGGTGCCCAGCCCCGGATTGACGCGGATGCCGATGCTACGGCCCGGACAGCGTTCGCCGATGCGCCGGATCATCCCGATCGTGTCGCAATTTATGACGAGTCCGTCATGGCACAACAACCGCTCAAGATCGCCGTTCGAAACGCCGGTGCCGGTGAAACTGACGCGTTCGGCGCTGAACCCGCACGCGATGGCGCGGTCAAGCTCCCCTGGCGAACAGATGTCGACCCCGCATCCGCCCATACTCGCCAGCCCTTCGAGCAGCGGCTCAAAGCGGTTCGCCTTCATCGCATAATAGACGCTCGCCTCGCATTCGGTATCGCGCAGCGCCGCGCACACCCGTCCGAGATTGGCCGCGATCCGCGCCATGGAATAGAGATAGAGCGGCGCTTGCACCTTACCCGCGAGGGTCGCGACATCATGCCCCGCGAAAATCAGGCGCCGATCCCGATAGCGCAAATCTTCGCGTTCCCACCAGCGGCACGCGGTCGGCTCGGTTTTCCGTTCAGCCTTCATCAACCGTGCTTCGGCGCCGGTCCGTGTCCCAGTACGCGCCGACCTTCGGCATCGACCGCCTCGCTTCGGCCGGTGACCCAGCG
The DNA here is from genome assembly GCF_900168005.1 of Sphingopyxis flava. Lineage (GTDB taxonomy): Bacteria > Pseudomonadota > Alphaproteobacteria > Sphingomonadales > Sphingomonadaceae > Sphingopyxis > Sphingopyxis flava. Next base: position 192,831 of record NZ_FUYP01000006.1, on the reverse strand, counting down.
GCGGCAGGCGTCAACGTCGCACGTGCAGGCGAACTGACGGAACAGCACATCCTCGGTCGCGGCATAGTCAATCGTCAACAGATCGCCCGCGGCGATATCGCGCTGCGCGACCAGCTCAAATCGCGCCATGTCCAGCCGGCAATTGGGGTCGCAGCCATGCGAGAGATAACCGATGAAGCGCGTCCCCGAGATGTGCAATCCCGGCCGCACCTGGAGGCTGTGCTGCCGTAACTCCGGCCCGACCTCGCCGCAGAAGCGGTCGAGCACCTCGCCAACCGCGAAGGGGACACGCGCCAGCACGCACAGTCCCAGCCGCGGCCTTTCGGTCACGACCAGCGGAAAGGCATCGTCTTCCATGCGAGCCGATCGTCTTTCACGGTCCATGAACAAATCTGTACCTCCCGGACGCGGCGCAGCCCCTTTGCGGGACCACGGGCCTAATCTACCGAGTATGTCTTAGCGAAACGTAGCCGGTTGCGGTTCCCTTCGCGCGCATAGATCATGCTGTCCACCAGTTTGCGAACGATATGCAAGCCGAGCCCGCCGATCGGTCGATCCTCAACCGGCAGCGAGGTCTCGGGTTCAGAGCACGACAGCGGGTCAAAGGCGGCGCCGTCGTCGATCAGTTCGGCCGCCAGCGTGCCCACCGAGACATTCAGGCGGACGGTCACGGTTGTGGCGCCGCCATGATCGAGGATGTTGCTGACCAGCTCGTCAAATACGACCATCAGAGTCATTATGGCGTCGACCGGCACATCGAGCGACTCCAGATAGGATTCGATCGACCCGAGAAATCCGGCAAAACCGGTTCTTCCATTCGAAAGAGTGCGCTCAAAGTCGCAGTCCATCGCATCGGCTCCCGTCCTGCCTCACTCGATTGCGCACTTCATGGGCGCTGACCCTAATCGAGTGGAAAAATTTGACAACTTCCTCGATAAGGGAACAGACCGAAACCGAGGAGGCGGAAACGAACGATGGAAATCGGCGAAGAAACGAAAGGCGCGGCCCTGCTGTTGACCCTGAACGGCAGGCTGGACAGCAACACCGCCCCCGGACTCGAAGCCGTGCTTCCGGCACGGATCGAGCAGCAGGAAACCACCATTATCGATCTGTCGCATGTCAGCTATGTCAGCTCGGCCGGGCTGCGCGTGTTGCTGAAGGGCGCGAAAACGGCGCGTGCCACCCACCGCCACCTCATTCTGTCAGGATTGTCCGCTTCGGTGCGCGAAGTGTTCGACATCAGCGGCTTCAGCTCGATCTTCGCGATCGAGCCCGACATCGACGCCGCACTCCGCGCCGTCGGCTGAGGACGCCGTCCCGACCAGTGCGATGATCGCATCGGGCGCCAGCAGCACCTCGATATTCGCAAGGATCGCCGCAGGCGCCAGTCCGGCGCTGATCGCGCACCACTCACGAATTTTTGCTTCGGTTTCCGCGTCGGCGAGGACGAGCAACCTCTCCCCCTCCTGGGGGGCCGCAGCGCGCCAGCGCAGATGGACCAACGCATCGAAGCGATAGAGCAACGCAAGGCGTTCGAGCATTGACGTCGCCGCATCGGCGTCGTGACAGCCTTCGATCAGGCGGCGGACATCGTATGCAGCCGCCAGCGCTGCAACATCACCGCAGGCGCGGCAGCATCCGATCACGACCAACCCGTCGTCCGCATCGCCGGCATGAGCAAAAAAACTTCCCGCCGTCACGTCGCCACACATGCGCATCGCGATTTCGCGGCTTTCGTTGGCAAGCCGGATCGGCGGGAACAGCATCGATCGGCTCTTCCGGATTGCATCGTCGCGATCACCCGCGCCTTCGCTGCGCGCAATCGCAGCGGTGCGCCGATCCTCGGCGGCCCGGCGGCTCGTTCGCATCAAACGCGCCGCATCGGCAAGGTCGCGCGCTTCGCGGATGCTCATATCCGCGGCGCGGACATCATATCCCTGTTCGAGCCCGCGGCGGTTGTCGTCAATCTCGCGTGCGATGCGCCGCGCGACCACGGAAGCCAGGAGCAGAGCAAACAGCGCAAGCCCCACCGCTATCAGCGCGATGTCCCTCCGAATGCCGTCCATATGGGCGTCGATCGGTTCGGCATTGAAGCGTGCCGCCACGAAGCGGCCTTTGCCCGCCGGGGCCAGCGCCGTAACCCAGCGATCGCCACGCCGCCTGCTTCCCGACGGGACGCTATAGGCCTTGCCCGGCACGGCGAGAGAGGCGGCATCCCAGCCTACGGAACTGGCCCTTAGCGGCACCAGGCTGCGATCAGGCTGGACGAGATAAAGACCGTCAAGGTCGGTGACATGGCCCAGCGCGGCGCGCAGCGCCTTCGCCCGCACCGGGACCGCAAGCTGCGTCGCAGGCGCGTCCATCTCGCGCACGAACTGCGCCACCGTGACAGCGGTAGTAAGCGCCTGATCCAGCAGCGCGCGTTCCATCTCGGCACGGTCCTGATTATGGAGAAGGAGTCCGTTGATGATCAAGATTCCCAGAAAGAGCGGGATCGCCAGAACTGTGATGGCCGCACGGATCGTCATGCCGACCCCGCTTCGAAAGAGAGAAAGCCTACGATGAAATCGGGGCATTCGCGCGCGAGAGTGAACAGGTGCGGCCGGGCAAGTGACAGGATTTCGGCTCCATCGGGCCCGGCGCGATAGTCGGCGCGAATTGGCAGCCCGAACAGTGTCGAAGCGGCGTCGAAAACCGATGACGCCGGCCCATCCGCAACCAGCGCAGTTCCGTCCATGACCACCATCAGTCGTTCGGCAACCTGCCCGGCAGGCAGCACAATCTCGCCCGGGGCGTGGACGCGCCGGCGGAAATAGCGCGCGACGAGGAGCAACTCCGCCGCAGACAGCCGATCGAACGGCGGATGAACGCCAAGGGCCAGGGCGCGTGCGGCGAGATCGGCCGGGATCATCTCTCGTTCCCTACCCAGAGCAAAAAGGCGCTGCCATCCGGACGCATCAGCGCAACCGGGTCGGCGGGATCGAAGCCGAGCGCCATTTCGGGGGCAAGCGGCAATCGCTGCTCGGCAACCAAGATCGTGACGGCCCGTGTGCCAAGCAACGCCACCCTGCCCGCCGCACCGTCGACGACAAGGCAGTCCCCCTGACGCATGTCGGCCAGACTGCGCCAATCCGCAGCGAGCGCGGGATCGCTCGCAAATCTTCGGGCATGGTGTGTCATCGCGCGATGAGCGAGCACTGTTTCGGGGTCGGCGGGAAAATGGGGAACCCATAATATTCGCTCGCCCTCGGCGATGAGAAGGTTCACGGGAACCAGTTCCTCGCCGGCCAGCAGGGCAGCGCGCGCCGCGGTCTCGCGCGCGTCGAGATCCGCGTCGCGGCGGCGCTCCTCGGCCTCCGTGCGCCGAACCAGCGCCGTCAACGCCCCGGCCAGCCGCTCGACCTCGCGCGGCCCGAAAACCCTGGCCACTGAATGCGCACGTCCGCCCGCGATCTGCAGCATATTGCCGGTCAGCGCCTCCATCGGGTCGGCGATCCGCCGCACGAGCCGCATCGCGACAAGCAGACAGGCGATGATCGAGGCAACCCCGATCATCGCGCTCATGAACAGCGCATTCTGGGTTGCCACCTGAATGACCGAGATATTGACGTCGGCCCCCGCCGAGGCGGCGATGCGCCCGTCTTCGCCCAGCACCGGCGCGGCCGCCGTCTTCAACAGGCCCCACTGCTCCTGATATTCGATCGGCGAGACATAGATTGCGCCGGCTTCCTGGAGCTGTCGCAGGCCGGCGCGGGTTTCGTCGGTCACCTCGTCCGTCGATCCGGGCGGCGAATGCTCCTCGCCCTGCGTACCGTCGAGAACATAATATATGTCCGACGTCCCCCCGAGCACCTGCGTATAAAGATAGGTCAGATTCAGTTGTTGCTGGATGCGCCGTATCGGATCGTTGTTCCGCCGATAGCGCGCAGACATTTCGATCCGGTCCGCATCCTCCCCCGCGCGCGCGGCGCTCATCAGCCGGTCGTGGTCTGCGGGGTCGATCATCGCGCCGGTCAGCGCCGCCACCGTCACCAGCTTGCGATCGAACCCGTCGATGATGGTCGCATAGACGCGCTGATAGACGAAGGCGGCAAGCAGTATCGCCACCACGACCACGGAGGGGAGGAAGCTGCGCAGCAGCAGCGCCTTCAGGGCGATGCCTCTACGCGGCATAGTGCCGGCTATCCCGTGTCTTGAAGAGCACGAGCGCGAGGTCGGGGAAGCGCCCCGCGACTGCGTGGAGATCGTGCCGCGAAATCCATAGGAACTCCGCGCCAGCCTTAGCGTCCAGCGCTGCATCGGCCGGCCTTTCCTGCCGCGCCTTTTCCGCCAGAATCAGCAGCGATTCGAGTGTACTCCCTCCCACCTCGGGATGCCCGGCCAGCGCCGCCAGCCGATCGATCGCGCCGACGCCGGTGCGATCGCTCAATCCGGTAAGCCGCAACAGATGATCGCGCAGCAGCGGGGGCATGCCCGGATGAATTGCGACCTGCACTTTGCGGACGAAACCTGCCATATCGAAACGCGCGTGAATAGCATCTGCGGCAAGCGTCGCCTCGATCGCCTGTCCGCTGCCCAGCGCCGCGTCGAGAATCGCTGCGATATCGCCATTGCCTTCCGGAGTCCGTGTCCTGCGCTCCTGCCGCAAGAGCGGTCCGATCCAGCGGAACAGCGCCGCATCGAGGCCGCTCTCAATGGCCTCGATCGCATTGCCTCTGACTTTTGCATTCGCAGAATGAAGCGAAACGATCAGCAGGTCGAAGTCGGGCAGGCGCCCGCCGACCGCCAGCATTTCAAGTACGAAATCGAGCGCGGCGCCGACCCTTTCGCCTTGCGCTCGTGCAAGCAGCGCTAACGCGCGATGCTCGTCCGCACGGGCTTTGAGCAGAACGGCGCCGTCCTGCAAATCCGCCATCTCCTGCAACTCGTCGCGCACCAGCCGGTCCAGATGCGAGGCGAACTGGGCATAGGAAAGCTCCGCCAGCGCATAGGCGGCAACGATCCGCGAGCGGTAGGACAGCGACCGATCGCCCATGCCAGCGATCAGGGACGGAATTGCGCTCTCACCGATACCCGCGATGATCGAGGCCATCGTTCGGCGGTCGCGTGGATCGAGTGCGGCGGTCGCGAACAGCATGTCGCCGACGCCTTCGCTGTTGCAGGTCCGGCTGATCCTTTCGAGCGTTGCCGCGCGCCCGGCCGCATCCATATCGGGCAGTCGACGCAGGAGCGATGCGACGCACGAGACAGCCGCCAGCCCGTCCGCCGCCTCGACCGCCGGTGCAGCGGTGCGCGCGCGCGTGTCTGCCCGCAATAGACGAAGGGCAAGCTCGGCACGCACGCCACCCGTTCCCGCCACCTCTTCCAGAAACCAGCGCGCATCGGCATCGAGGCGCGGCCCGCCTGCCTCGCGCGTGCCGAAATTCATCCAGCCCTGCCGCATGTTCGCCGTCATCGCCGCGGGATAGAGCTGGCGCAGCAGAATGATCATCGCGACCAGTGCCGCACCCACGATCAGGCCAATGCCCGACAGTTCGCGCATGTCCAACCGGCTGGCGGCATAGATCAGAAAAGCGCCCGCGATCAGACTCGCCAACGGTTCGGCCATGCCCTCGATCATCGTGCGCAGCGGCCGCTTCACCCGCGACGGCACGGCATTGAACAGCAGATTCTGATTGTTGTACTCGATAGAGGTCAGCACGCCATGATAGGCGAAAAACGCCGCCAGTGCCGCGCCGGTTCCGCCTTGCAGAAAGAACCAGCCGAACACCGCGAAATAGGTCAGCGGCTGGACGAAGGCGACGTTGCGCACCCCGAAACGCGCGACGAGCCGGTTGAACAGGAACAAGCAGGCAGCCAAGTTGAACAGATTGGACCCGGCATAGAGAGCGCCGAAAAGTGCCGCGAGTTCCGCTTCGCTGCGGCCCTCCTGCAACACAACCGAATATTGATATTCGGCCAGATTGGTCATCAGCAGCGTGACGAACAGCGTCGCGGTCAGCGCCATCGCATAGCGCGATTTCCCGAATGCCCGCACCACGCCGGCCAGCTGATCGACCGCGCTGCCGGCGTCCGTGCCATCGTCGTTGTCGCTTTCGGCGATCTGCGGCCAGCGACGGCGCAACGTCCGCGCCAGCGGCAGGGCCAGCGCGGCCAGCGCCGCCCAGAGCAGAAAGAAATCCTGCGCCGATAACGCTTCGGCAAACAGGCCAACAACCGACGCGCCTGTCGCGGTCCCCAGCGAGCAAAAGGCCGCGAACAGCGGAAAGAGCCGCTTCGCATCCTGAATGTCGAAATAAGCGTCGGTATAGTTCCAGAACAGCGAATAAAGCGCGATATACCACATCACCAGATAGAGCTTCAGCGCGAAATAGAGCGGCGCCTGCCACGCGTTGGGTACCCCCGCGCCGATCAGGAACCAGAATCCCAGGCCCCCGGCGATCAATATCCCCAGGGTGATATCGACCATGCGGTCGATCGAGGTACGCACCAGAAAATAGGAAAAGAACGCCGTATAGATGATCATCACCACCGGGGTGGCGATGAACACCAGTGGCAGGCGGTCGGCACCGACATGGCTGAGAAAAGCCGCATCGCCCGCGCTGAATCCGACCCCCAGGCCCGCCTGCAACAGAAAGCCGAACAGACCGAACTGCAACAGACGGGACCATTCGCCGCGCTCCACGCGGAACAGACGGTTCAGCACATCGACCAACTTTGTTTTCGCCCCCGCCGAGGGATTGCCCCAATCAAATTTTGCCACGCCCTTCATCCTGGGGCTATCGGTTGCGATCACCTTATCGGAGGACAAACGTCGTGGCGACCCTGGATGGAACACAGCGCAGGCATCGGTTCGGGCTGAAGCCGCAACTCCTCCTCCTTCTCCTGATGCTCAACCTGATGTCGGCCACTATCTATACGGCCGTGCTGTACGGCACCGACCGCGCCGAGATCATGACCGGCATCGACCAGCGGCTGACCGCGGCGGCCAATGCGGTTCGGGAGATGATACCGGCGGGCTATCATGACCGCGTCGCCGGCCCCGATACGATCCCGCAGGCGGAATACCGTATGATCCAGGACCGCCTGTCGCGCTTCGCCAACGATTCGGGTTTTACCTATGTCTATACCTATATGAAGTTCGGCGACCGTATCCGCACGGTCGCAACCAGTGCGACGCCGGAGGAGATAGCGGCGGGCGCCGAGACGAAATATTTCACCCTCTACGACACCGCCCCCGCCAAACTCTATCGCAGCTTCGCCGATGGCCGGGTGCGATTCGACGAATATAGCGATTCCTTCGGCCGCTTCCGTTCGATCTACAGACCTGTCACCGATGCCGATGGCCGCGTTCACGTCATCGGCGCGGACATCGACCTTGCCCGGCTCGACCAGCGGCTACACGATGCCTTGGTCAAATCCATTTCAATCGGCCTCGTCCTCTTCGCCTTTTCGATGGCGGTCGGGTGGATACTCGTCTCGAGGATCGTCGCGCCGCTCGTCCGGCTGACCTCCTTCACCCGCAATATGGAGACGCGCAGCTTTCAGGCGGATACCGAGGAAATGGCGGCCATGCAACAGATCAGCGACAGCCGCGGCGACGAGGTCGGCAGCCTTGCCGAAGCGATGGCCGCGATGATCGCGAGGCTGCAACGCTATCTCGTCGAAGTGGAAGAGGCGACTGCGGCGCGCGAGCGTGTCGAAGGCGAATTGTCGGCAGCACGCGATATTCAGGCGGGGATGTTGCCACGCGTCTTCCCGCCATTTCCCGACCGCAGCGACCTCGACGTCTTTGCCTTGCTCGAGCCCGCGAAACAGGTCGGCGGTGACCTGTATGATTATTTCTTCATCGATCAGGACCGGCTTTTCTTCGTCGTCGGCGACGTGGCCGGCAAGGGCGTTCCCGCAGCCCTGTTCATGGCAATGACGACAACGCTGTTCAAGGCGCACGCGGTAATCGGCGCGCCGATCGGTGCGATCATGGAACGGATCAACCGCGAACTCGCGCGCGACAATCCAGGCGAGATGTTCGTGACGATATTTGCCGGAATACTCGATCTGCGTACCGGGGTTGTCGACTATAGCGATGGCGGGCATGAAGCGCCGTTCATCGTCCGCGCCGATGGCTCTGTCGAGCGCCTGGAAAAGCATCAGGGCATGGCGCTTGGCGTGTTCAATGACGTGCCATATCAAACCGGCAGCTTTCCCCTCGGCAGAGGCGATGCGCTCGTCCTGTTTACCGATGGCGTGTCAGAGGCCACCGCCGCCGACGATGCGCTGTTCACCACCGCGCGGATCGCCGACGCGCTGGCGGCGGCAAGGGCGGAGTTCAGCGCGCGATGTATCGCGGAAGGCCTGGCCGAAAGCGTGCGCGCCTTTGTCGGCACGGTCCCGCAGTCGGACGACATCGCAATCCTTGCGGTCTGTTATGAAGGTGCGCAGGAAAAACTCAGCTAAATCGTACCGGCGGGCGGTCGAAACCATGGGCTTCGCGCAGGTGGCGGCGCATGCTGTCAATCTGCTCACGCAACATGTCCGCCGATGCCGGGCGCGCACTCGCGGAGGGTAGCCGATCTGCCGTGTCCTCTGCGTCGTTCATCCAGACGATCGGATAGGGGCGGTCGAACATCACCCCCTTCAAGCGTTCCTGCCCGGCGAGAAACAATATGAGATCGCCCATATTTCTCGCCTGCAACAGCATCTCCAGCAGGTCGAGTGACAGGATCAGGCTGTCAGGCCGGGCATATTTCGACAGACGGAAACCAAGATCGAGATCGGGACCGATGAAGTCGAGATGCGGCGCCGCATCGCTCGACGACAGTTCGGGAATTTCGAGTGCGATATTGTAATCCGAAAAATCGGCGAGCCACGCCGTCCCCTTGAGCCGTAACGGCAACGCATCGAAATGCTCCGCCTGATAGAGCCGCATGGTGCGCAGCAGAACGCGCAGTATTGCGACGGCTTCCTCGGCACTGGACGGTTGGGCGGTAAAGATGACCTCGTCACCCATCGCCTTCCACACGTCGACCGCGGGTGTTTCCTCCCGGTCCAGAAATTCAAAGCCGATCTGTCCCGCCAGCATCAACGGAAAATGCGTGAAAAAGGTACGGAAAATGGTCAGCCAGCCGTCCTCACCGCGCAACGGAGCGGACGCCTTGAAGGCTGTCGAACCCACCATGTCCACCGAGAGAAAAAGTCGAAACATGCCCGGCTCGCGATCAGAATGACGCCGTTAGTCTGGCAATGGCACCCGCTTTCGCCAGTCGCCCGGCTTCCCCCGCGCCCGAATAATTGCTGTCGACATAGGACAGCGACGCGGTGAGCGCGCCAGTCGAATAGGAAACGCCTGCTTCCCAGTCCAGCTTGCAATCATAGACGTCGCCGTTTTCGCGGCCGAAATGGCCGAACAGGCTCGCGCCCGTATCGCCGATCGGAACCTCCGCCTTGGCCGCGAGATAGAAATTGTCGCCGCCGAAATTATCCTGTTTCGGCACCCACCCCAGATCGACCCCGACCGTCGCCGGGCCGATCGCCGTGCCCAGGCTGCCCATCAATTCGGCATAATCGACGCCATGTCCGCCGGGATAGACATAGGCCAGCGCTGTTACCGAATAATCGATCCCCGCCGACGAGCCGCCATATCCGGCGTATAAATCGACTTCGGTGTGCGAGCCGCCATATCGGGAAATGCTTGACGCCCATATGCCGGCGAACAGGCCACTTTCGTGACCGACATCGACCCCGCCCTGGATTGCGGGGTTCTTTTCCGACAGGCTGATCCCGCGAAAGCGATAATCAGAGGTCACGCCGACATTGCCCGAAATGTCCCACGCGGTTCCAGCCGCTTCTCCGGCCTCTTCGGCCTGAACCGGATGCGCGGCGATTGCCGCCGCCAGCAAACTCCACGCCGCAACTCTTGTCACCTTGTTCAAATCCATAGGCTCTGCCCCCAGCGCAATCGAACCTCTGCTAAAGGTTTCGGGATAAGCAAGTGTGAACCAAATCACAGCCTCTGCTGATCGCTCCCGAATTTCAGTACGAAACAGAGTAATGCATGCGGATCGACGCTCTATTGCGCGTCAGGCGGTGCCAGATCAAATTTCCGTCGCGGGAAGATATAACCTGGGGCGTGCCCAAGAACCCGGCCCGGCCACTCTAAGGTCTGCTGCCGGTTTGGTGGACACCGAGATAGGGTGTTGCCACCTATCGGGTAGTCTGAAAGGTTCAGATTGCCACTTGCAGCGAATTATAACAAAGCTGTGCCCGCGAACCCGGGCTCCGCCTACTCGCGGCAGAGGCGCTGCTGGTCGGCGATCGACGCCGAACTCTGCTCGTCGGACGAATAGCGGGCATAGAGCGCGGCGCGGATCATGTTTGGCCTCCGCGCGACCGCGGATTGAAGAGACGAATGCCGGTCACCTCGAAATCGGCGACATTACGCGTGACAAGCATCAACTGGTGCCGTTTCGCTGTCGCGGCATTGAAGGCGTCCATTGCCCCGATGGGACGGCCCACGGCCTGCGCCGCCGCCACGATCCGCCCCCATGCGTCGGCGGTCTCGGCATCGACGGGCAGGAGGCGATCATCGAACCGCAGGGGCAATTGCTCGCTCAACCACAGATCGAGCGCCGACTTGCGCCGCCCCGCATCGAGACGTTCGACCCCGTGTTGCAGTTCGGCGAGCGACACGATGCTCAAATGGAGCTGCTCTTCGTCGATTGAGGCGAGCCAGTCCATCACGCCAGCATCGGGGCGCGGCTTTGCGCCTTCGGAAATGACATTGGTATCGAGCAGGAAACTCACAGCGAAGTCTCGCGCACGCCGCCCTCAAGCCGCTCGACCTCAAGGCCCGAACCGCGCAGCGGCGAAGCCAGAATGAAATCGGCGAAGCTGCCCATCAGCTCGCGCCGCTGCGTATTCTCCCAAAGCTCGGCATCGACGACGACCGCGCTCTTGCCGTTGCGGGTAATCGCCTGCGGCCCTTTGCGGCGCGCCTTGTCGATGACCTCGCTCAGCTTGGCCTTGGCCTGGGCGACGGTCCACGTATCGGACGGAACTTCAGCATTCATAACCATAACTCCATCATCTATGGTTATATTAGTCATTATGGTCATTGCGTCGAGCGGCGCTATCGTTTCGGCCAGGGGAATCGCTTCAGGTTAACGCGGTGTCTTGTGTGAGGGGTTTTTGGAGGTAGTCTGGGTTGGGATTGACGAGTTTTCGGCGGCCCTTGAGGCTGTACTTATTGTCCTGAGCGCACCAGCTTCATCGCGATGGGTTTGACGACGGCCATATTTTGGGACCCGGATCCGATTCTGAGGCGCGCAAGATCGTCATGGAAGACGACATCGAGGACCCAGTGAAGCCGGATTTCAATGCCCCAGATCTGGTCGGCGGGCGGATCGGCAAAGAAGCGGACCACATCTTTATGGGTGGCAGGCCGGTTGGCTTTGAGCGCCAGCAGATAATCGCCCCCCTTCGCCCCAATCTTTTCGGCGATCTCGCTCTGGGTCCTCATGGCGTCGGTCGTCACCAGCGCGCCCTTGAGCTCCAGTCGCTCGAGCAAGCGCGGGATGGCGACGATCTCGTTCGATATATGCTCGTTGGCGTCCTGCCCAAGGACCAGACGCTGGCGCGTCGCCCAGGCTGATACAATGTGCAGCGGAGCGCGGCCGCGGCCGCGGTCATGCGACCGGCGCGAGGTCCTGCCGTCGATCGCGATGATGTCCGGTTCCTGCTCGCGAAGCCTCTCTACCCAGCTTGCAAAGCAGGATTTGAGCAGGTCCTCGTCGATCGCGTTCAGAAAAATGATCCAGTACAATACAGTGCCGACCATCAAATGCCCCTTCCAAATGTGGAGCACCCCTGAATCAGCTCAGCACTTCAAACACTACCCCAATTTGTTAACCTGAAGCGATGCCCTGCTCCTAGGCAGCGGCATCTAGCTGATCCAGCGCCAGATACCGGCCGCCATATAACCAAGCGCACCGTGGGCCCAGGTTGCAGCGATCCAGACGAGAATGCCGCCAAACAGCGCGTGCGGCCGCGGGATGGTGTCGCCCCACGGCGTCGTACCGCGGATTTGCCGCGCGAAGGGCACGAAACTCGTGCGCGCCGCCCAGTGCCGCCACGTATCGCCCATCAGCCGCGCCTTTTTCACATCCTGCCCCGCCGCTCCGACGAGCGCGAGAAAGGCGATGGCTGCCGATAGCACGAACTGCCCGGGCGTCGGCATGACAAGCGCGTGGGCAAGCGCCCACAGCGAAAAGCCCCACATCATCGGGTGACGCGTGATCGCATAGACACCGCGCGGCGCGCCCTGGGCAGCGAAGGCGGCGCCCGGCGCTGGCAACGCCGGGTTTCCTACCAGCGAGCCCATGAAGAGAATGCTCGCAATGAGGACGACCAGCGATGCGATCGCCCAAAGCGCATCGCCTGCGGCCCAGAGCGGCGGCTCAGGCGGCATGCCGCGCCACGCCTGCACGACGAGGATGAATGTAGCGAGCGCCACGATGGAATAGACGATCTGAAACGATCGTTCGCCCATGCGCCCTGCGAGCGGCGCGCGCAGCGGGTGCGACAGCAGGAGGTGCGAGCCCACGAACAGGATGCAGGTCACGATCAGCAAGGTCATCGGTTCCACGGCCCCTTACCTCTCTTTTCGGCGCCGCGCCCGCTTGGCGCGGTTTTTATGCCTCACCAATCATAGGCGTTCGGCATCGCATCTTCCACCGGATTGGCGTAGCGGTCGCGCAGCCGGTCCTGCCGCGTCGTCAGCGGCTGGCGCTTGCCGTCGATCCAGATCGCTCGCGGGCGGCTGCCGAGCTCGAGCGGGTCCTTGTCCCAGATCACGACATCGCCAACGCGCCCCGGCCGCAGCGAGCCGATCTCGCCGTCCATTCCGACCGCGCGCGCGGGAGCGCTGCTGATGGAGGCGAAGGCCTGATCCCAGCTGAGCCCGCTCGCTCCCGGCATTTTGGCCAGCCCGACCAGATTGCCTGCATATTGCGTTGCATAGCCCATTTTATGCGCGTCGTCGTCGTCAAAGACCCCGACCGAAACGTCGATACCCGCAGCTTTCATCCGCCCGGCGTTCGACTGCGTTGCTCCCAATCGCTCGAAGCTGCCAGGAAGGTCGGTGAGCGGTGAGACGAGGACCGGCACCTTTGCCGCGGCAATCTCGCGCGCCACCATCCAGCCCTCGGTCGCACCGACCAGCACCAGCTTCAGCGCCGGAAAATCCCCTTTGAGCTTGAGCACGTTCAAGATGTCGGCGGCCCGGTCGACGCGCACGAACAGCGGCGTCGCCCCCTCGATGACGCGTATGAGCGCGTCTGCGTCGGCGCGCTGGATCATCGCGTCATTGCCCCATTCGGCAAGCGCCGCCGGATTGCGCGCATAGCTTCGGGCTGCGAGCAATTGCTCGCGAAAGAGCAGGAAGGTCGCGGCCCGGCTTCCGCCCGCCTTCGCCGACCCTGCCTCCCCAAAGGCAACAAATTGCAGCGCGCGCGGGCGCGTCACCATGTCCATGTCGTCGGCGAGATCGACGACCGCCCCCTGTCCAGCAAACAGATTGCTGCTGCCGCCGGGCGCAACGATCGCGCGGGTGACGCCGGCGGCCCGGTTCACCGCGATCGGGGACCCCATCGGATTGAGCGCAGGCGCGATATCGAGCCCAGCTGAAAAGCGCGTGCGCGGCGCCGAGCGGTCGTTCGTCCCGCTGACCGCGTCGACCTCGGTCAGTCCGACACGGCTGAATGCGGCGACGATGCCCGGAGTGACGTAATGCCCCTCCGCGTCGACGCGCTCGATCCCGGCGGGAATTTGAATGTTCGCGCCAGCGGAGACGATCTTGCCGCCGCGCACGACCACTGTCCCACCTGCGATCGGCGGGCTGCCATCCCCGATGACAAGCGTCGCATTGACGACCGCGACATCCTGCGCCGCGGCAGGCAAAGCCAGAAGGGCAGCAGCAGAAAGCAGGAGGGCACGGATCATTTCACATCCCCTTCGCCTGGCTGACCCAGCTCGAAATCGCTCACCGGGCGCCGTTTTGCGTCCATAGCGTCGAACATCAGCGCGCCATCGATCCACACTTTTTCAGGGCGCGTGTAGGCGCTGAAGGGATTGCCGTTCCACAGCACCACGTCCGCCATCTTGCCGGGCTTTAGGCTACCCGTCTTGTCCGCTATGCCGAGCGCCTTTGCGGGATTGTAGGAGAGCCAGCTCCACGCCTGCGCGTCGCTGATCTCCATTCCCATCCGGCGCCCGGCCGCGAGCGCCTTGGCAGCTTCCTGATTGAGCCGCTGGATCTGGTTCTCATCGTCCGAGTGAACGATGGCGCAGGCGCCCGCCCGGTTCACCAGCGCGATATTCTCGGGCACTGAATCATAGGCTTCCATCTTGAAGCCCCACCAGTCGGCCCACATCGCGGCGCAAATGCCCTCCTTCTCCAAAAGGTCGGCGATCTTATAGGCCTCGACCGCGTGGTGGAATGCCGTCACCTTGTACCCAAACTCGCGCGCCATATCGATGACGAACGCCATTTCGTCGGCCCGGTAGCAGTGATTGTGAACCAGGATCTCGCCCGCGAGCACCCCGGCGAGCGTCTCCATGGCAAGGTCACGGTCGACGGCCTTTCCCGCGTCGAGCTTCTTCTTGTAGGCCGCCGCCTTCGCCCAGGTCGCCCGGTCGACCGCAAAATTGCCCATGCGGGTCGAGGGCATCCTGCCCTTGCCGCCATAGACGCGCTTTGGATTCTCGCCGCACGCCATCTTGAGCCCATAAGGAGCGCCGGGGAATTTCATCCCCTGGACGGTGCGCGCCGGCACATTCTTCAGCACCACCGAGCGACCCCCGATGAGGTTCGCGCTGCCCGGAAGAATCTGCAGCGTCGTGACCCCGCCATTGGCGAGTGCGCGCGTGAAGCCGGGGTCCTGCGGCCAGACGCTATGCTCGGCCCATACCTCGGGCGTCGTCGGGCTCGTCGCCTCGTTGCCGTCGCTGTGCGCATCGACGCTGGGGGTCGGATAGTCGCCGAGATGGCTGTGGACGTCGATCACGCCCGGGGTCAGAAACTTGCCCGTCCCGTCGATCAGCTGCGCGTCAGCGGGGATCGGCAGGTCCGCGTCCCCGATGCCTGCGACCTTGCCTTCGGCGAGCACGACCGTTCCATTGTCGATCCGCCCGCCCTCGCCGTCGAACACCGTCACGCCGCGCACCGCGGTGACGCGGCCCGGATAGGCATGATAGGTCGATGGATAAGGGTCCTTGCTGAACCGGTCGGCCTTCTTCTCGGCCGGCGCCGGCGCGTCACGTGCCGATTTTGTGTCCTGCCCGGCGGCCGCACAACCCGCAAGTGCCAGCGACACGGCGGCAAGCAGGCCGCCTTTCGTCCTCCGCCGCACGATCAGGACGCGGGCTTGGGTTCGGGGTGGACGCCGCCCGCCTGCGGTTCGGCAAGTTCGCTCGATCCAGCGACATCCTCCTCACGGTCGCGCAGCGTGTCGAGGTGCATCCACTTCTTCACGATCGGCGACAGCGCCAGAACGACGACGCTGACCCCGAGCGTGATCCAGCCGATCTCGTTATAGATGGCGAGCGTCGCCTCCTTGGTCATCTCGCCGCTCTCACCGCCTGTCGCTTCGCCGATCTTGCCCGCGACGAAATTACCGACGGCCGTCATGTAGAACCAGGCACCCATGATCAAGGAAGCCATGAACGAGGGCGCGAGCCGGTTCATGGCGCTGAGACCGACCGGCGAGAGGCAAAGCTCGCCCGTGGTGTGGAGCAGATAGAGGAGAAAGACGAAGATCACCGGCGTGAGCGCCTCGGGCCCGACACTTCGCGCGCCCCAGACGAACACGAGAAAGCCGAGACCGACCTGCGCGAGCGCCAGGGCGAATTTGGCGGGTGCCGAGGGTTCAAGTCCGCGCTTGCCCAGAACCTGCCACAGCGTCGCGAAGACGGGAGCAAAGAGGATGATGTAGATCGGGTTGATCGACTGGAAAAGCGATGCTGGAACCGATCCGATATCAACATAGCGGTCAGTATAGAGATTGAAGCTGCCCCCCGCCTGTTCGAACAGACCCCAGAACAGCGGATTGAGCCCGATCAGGAACAGGATGGCATAGATGCGGTCGCGCGCATGATGCTCGATGCGGAATTTCTCGATCGCCAGCCCGGCAAGGACGACGACCATGCCGATGATGTAGATCAACTGCGCAATCGTCAGGCCGATGACCCTCGCGCCATCATCCGACAGCGGAAGCCCGAGCGCGTCCGACAATGGCAGGAACAGCATAGCGGCCATACCGGCGATCAGAATGGCGCGGCTGTCGCCGGGGGCCTTCGCGATCTTGCCATAAGGCAGCTGCAGCGCCGCGACCGCGGCGACATAGACAAGGAGCAGCGAGCCTGAGACGAGCAGCAGATTCTGGATCACGTCCTGATACTGGATGAGGCCCCACATCACGAACACAGCGGCAACGCCAGTGCCATAGAGCGCCCATTCCTTTTGCCGGCTGAGCGGTGCCGGCGCCTCGCCCGCGCCGAGCAGCACCCGCTTGCCCAGAACAAAGACGATGAGCCCGGCAATCATGCCGATGCCCGCAAGCCCGAAGCCATAGGCCCAGCCCAACTTCTGCCCCAGATAGCCGACAAGGATGGTACCGATCGCCGCGCCCGAGTTGATGCCCATATAGAAGATGGTGTAGGCGGCATCGCGGCGCATGTCGGTCAGGCGGTAGAGCTGACCGACCATAACCGAGATGTTCGCCTTCAAAAATCCGGACCCGACGATGATCAGCGCCAGCGCAAGCCAGAATATGTTGATCGTCGGGTCATCCTGACCGCCCACGCCCTCGAAGGCCATGAACAGATGGCCGAAGGCGAGCAGGACGCCGCCGAACAGCACCGCCTTGCGCTGTCCCAAATAGCGGTCGGCGAGATAGCCGCCGAGCACCGGCGTGATATAGACGAGGCTGGTATAGGCTCCATAGATCAGGTTCGACTTGCCATCGGAAAACAGCCAGTGCTGCGTCAGATAGAGGATCAGCAGCGCGCGCATGCCGTAGTAGGAGAAGCGCTCCCACATCTCGGCGAAGAAGAGCATGTAGAGGCCCTTGGGATGGCCGGCGAACTCAGGCTTGCGACCGGCGGCAATCAGCGCGCCGATGGTCAGGAACGCGCCCAATACCACCAACGCGATGACGAAGGTCCAGTCTCCCCCGTCCCAAAGGCTCATGTCTTTCATGCGAATGCGTCCTCTTGTCGCTCAATTTCTTTTGCGGCCGTACGCCGCCTATATCCGGCCAACCTAGCGCGTAAATTGCGCAATGGAAGAATCTAATTGCGCGTGAAACCGGTTGGCGGGGGCCCCACCCGCTTGCGAAGGGCTCGCAAAGCGCCCACATGCGCCGCCATGTTCAACGACAGATCATCGCTCCGCTCCCACCTCGCCACCCGCCGCTCGGGAAAAGCACGCGAGATGATCGCCCCCGGACCCGGTGCCGACGAGCTCAGGGACATTATCGGCCTTGCGCTGCGCACGCCCGATCACGGCAAGCTTGCGCCGTGGCGGATCGTCACGGTCGCGGGCGATCAGCGCGAGACCTTCGCCGCCCTGCTCAAACGCGCGTGGGTGGGAGAGAATCCGGGCGCTGCCGGCATGGATCTTACGGCGCTCGATCAGTTCGCGCACCAGGCGCCGACTTTGCTCGTGCTGATCTCGGCCCCGGTGGTCGGCGCGAAAATCCCGGTCTGGGAGCAGCAGATGTCCGCGGGCGCGGTCGGCATGAATCTGCTCCACGCCGCGCATGCGCATGGTTTTGTCGGGAGCTGGCTTACAGGCTGGGCGGCCTATAGCCCCGACGTCGCGGCCGCTTTCGGCGTTGGCGAAGGCGAGCGGATTGTCGGCTATTTCTTTTTGGGCTCGCCGGGTGAACCGCTCAAAGAGCGGCCACGACCGGAATATGATGATGTCGTAAGCGCCTGGGACATATAATTTCACAGTACTGCCTCGCGGAGCAATGATCGCGATTTGACTGTGCTGCTGTCTTATGGCATTAAGTCGGCATGCTCGACCAGACCAAACCCGTGTACCAGCGTCTTCGCGACGTGATAGCCAACGCCATTCTCGAGGGAACCTACCGCGACGGCGACATGTTGCCCTCGGTGCGTTCGCTCGCGGCCGAGGAAGGGGCGAATCCGCTCACCGTCGCCAAGGCATACCAGACGTTTCAGGACGAGGGGCTGGTGACGGTCAAGCGCGGCGTGGGGATGTTCGTCGCGGCGGGAGCGACCGACCGGCTGCGCGAGCTCATGCGCGAGGATTTTTTGACCAATATCTGGCCGCCCGTCGCCCAGCAGATCCGGCGCATCGGTCTCGATGCGCGCACGCTCCTCGACCTCACCGAGGCTTGAGCGAAGGGCAAGGGGAAGCGCTCTTTCTCGCTATTTTCCGATCTGCGCTGCCTTTTCGCGCAAATCCACGGCCGCCTGGCGATGACCTTCGCCGCCAAGAAGGTCGGCGTAGATCTCCATGATCTTGCCGTTCAGCGGCTGCAGCCGATAGGCGCGCGCGATCAGGGGCAACGCACGCTTCGTCTCGCCCTTTGCCGCCCAGGCGCGCGCGAGGTCGCGCAACACCGCCGCGTCCCGGTTTCCGATCCGGCGGCGCACCCGCTCGAAATGGGCGATCGCCTGATCCCAATGCTCAAGATCCATTGCAAGATGCCCCGCGAGCCGGTCGGCAGCGACGCTCGAGGGCTGGCTGTCGCGCAGTGCGAGAATCGCCGCGCCCGACCCTGCAGCATCGCCGGTCTGGTAGAGGGCATTGGCAAGCCGCAGCGTGGTGCGCTCGCCCGCGTCGAGGTCGCGCGCCCTGCGATAGGCAACCACCGCGAGGTCATACTCGCCGGCAGCGCGTGCTGCGTCTCCAAACAGAAGATGGGCGTCGGCAACCCCCGGATTGGCGCTGCGCAGCCTTTGCGCGCGCGCGAGAGCACTTTGCATGCGGCCGCTTGCGATGTCGGCACGGATGGCCGGAATCGCTTTGGCCGGATCGAGCGGCGCGGCATCGGCCGCCATCGAAACGAGCCCATAGCTGTTGTCGATTGCGAAAGGGGCCGCATCGCCGCGCGTCATCGCCGCCGCGCGCGCCTGATAGCCAGCCGACGCTTCGCCATCACCGCGTTCGGCGGCCACTCGCGCTGCAAGCAATAGCGACCAGCTGTCGGCATCGCTCCGCGCGACAATCGGCGCCAGCGCCTCAACGGCGCCATCGGCATCGCCGTCGGCCCAGCTCGCCGCAGCGAGAATGCGGCGGGCGGTCCAGTTGTGCGGCTGCTCGGCGATCAGGCGCTCGGCCCAGGTCGCGGCCAGCGCCTCGCCGCCCAGTTCGAGCTCGACGATGGCACTCAGCAGCATGAATGCCGGCTCTTCGTCCATCTGCCCGCCCGTGCGCTGGAGCAGGCTGCGCGCGAGGGGATAGTTGCCGGCGCGCGCCGCGAGCACTGCTTGCAGATAATAGAGGCGGCGATCGCCCGGGACGATCCGCGCGGCTCGGCGCAGCGAGGCAAGCATGTCGCGATAGCGCCCGAGGTCGCCGAACGTCGCAGCCTGGTCGATCAGCGCCCCGGCATTGTCGGGATCGGCGGCGAGCGCCTTTTCGTACCAGGGAAGGGACGCGGTGAGCCCTGCGCGGGTGCGCACCAGATTGGCCTTCAGTGCGAGCGCCTCGCCGTTCGCGGGGTCAAGTTCGATTGCATAATCGGCCGCATCGCGCGCGCCTATCGCGTCGGCATTGGCATCGCGAAAGCGCGCGACGTCGACCCAGAGCGCGGCCTCGCGCGGCAATTCTCGAACGGCGCGGTCAAGCGCCTCGCGCGCTGCGCCAAGGTTGCCGTCTCCAAGGTGAACGACGCCCGCCACCCAGGCCGCCTCGCCCGCCATTTCGGGCGCGACGGGCCCGCTGCCAAGCGTCTTGAGCGCGCGCGCGCCATCGCCTTGCGCTGCGTAGGCGCGCGCGAGGAGCGGGCGCAGCAGCTCGGCGCGCCCGCCTGCGGCGAGCGCGGCCTTGACCGCCGCTTCAGCGGCCACCCCGTCGCGAAGGCGCAGTGCGATACGCGCGAGCTCGACCTGCGCTGCGGCCGACTGCCCCGACGCGGGCGATGCCTGCAGTTCCGCGCGCCGCTTCTCGAGCGCCTCGCGCCCGCTCATCGGCCGCGGCCCGTCGCACCCGGCCAGCAGCGCTGCCGTCAGCAACGCACCCATCCAGACGCGGGGCGGCACCATTCAGGCCTGCATCCGATACTGCTTGAGCAGATCATAGAGCGTCGGGCGGCTGATCCCGAGCAGCTTCGCAGCCGCCGAGATATTGCCCTCGCTCTGTGTCATGGCGCGGCGGATCGCAACGCGGTCGGCTGCCTCGCGCGCGCTGCGCAGGTTGAGCCAATCGGGCTCTTCGCCCGCTTGTCCCCCCGAAAGGTCGAGGTCATCCTTGGTCACCAACTTGCCATCCGCCATGATCACCGCGCGCTTGATGCGGTTTTCAAGCTCGCGGACATTGCCGGGCCAAGGCGCCGCGTCGATCGCCTGAAGCGCATCGGACGCAAAGCCGCGCACACCAGGGTTCATCTCGGGCGCATAATGGTGCAGGAAATGGCGGGCGAGCAGCACCGCATCCCCCGCCCGCTCTGCGAGCGCGGGGATCTTCACCACCATCTCGGCGAGGCGGTAGTAGAGATCCTCGCGAAAGCTACCTTGCGCGATCATCGCATCGAGATCTTGGTGCGTCGCGCAGACGATGCGCGTATCCACTGCGATCGGCTTGCGGCCGCCGATCCGCTCGATCGTCCGTTCCTGGAGGAAGCGCAGGAGCTTGACCTGCAGCGGCAGGGGTATGTCTCCGACTTCGTCGAGGAACAGCGTGCCACCGTGCGCGAGCTCGATCTTGCCCTCGGTCGTCTTGACCGCACCCGTGAACGCGCCTTTCTCATGCCCGAACAATTCGCTTTCGAGCAAGGTCTCGGGGATCGCGGCGCAGTTGATCGCAACGAACGCCCCGTCGCGCCGCGCGCTTGCCTCGTGCAGCCCCCGCGCGAGCAGTTCCTTGCCGGTCCCGCTCGCGCCAAGCAGCATGACGCTCACGCCGAGATCAGCGACGCGCTCGATCGTTCGGGCAACCTTCAGCATCTCGGGCGCCCCGCTGATCATCGCGCCGAGGACGCGGTTGTCCCCTGCGCCCTCGTTGGCGAGACGCGCATTTTCGACCTCGAGCGCGTGGACATGGAAGGCGCGCCGGACAATCAGCCCAAGCTCGTCGATATCGATCGGCTTCTGATAGAAATCCCACGCGCCGTTGGCGATCGCACAAAGCGCGCTTGCGCGCTCACCCTGCCCCGAGACGACGATGACCTTCGTGTCAGGCTTTGCCTCCAGAATCGCGCTCAGCACGCGAAACCCCTCGCGCGTGCCGTCGGCGTCAGGCGGCAGGCCAAGGTCGAGGGTCACCACCGCAGGTTCCTCGGCCCGCAGCAGTTCGATCGCACGGTCATGGCCGCCCGCGATCAGTACCTCATAATCCTCATAAGCCCATTTGAGCTGTGTCTGCAGCCCCGGGTCGTCCTCGACGACCAGGAGCTTTCGCGCCTCGGTCCCCACGCTTGTCATCATCCCACCTTCATCCACTCATTTCCGGCATCGCTCGCGCAATTCTCACCCGCTGCCGGCAGCCACACGGTGAAGCGGCTTCCCTTCCCCGGCTCGCTCATGACGTCGATTGTCCCGCCCATGGCCTGCGCGAGTTGCAGCGCCTCGAACGCCCCGAGCCCAAATCCGCCCTCCTTCGTCGACACGAACGGCTTGAACAGCTCGTCCCTCATGAAGGCGCGGGTCATCCCGGCACCGAGGTCGAGAATGTCGATCCGCACCCGCCCCGCCTCGCGCGCGGCGATCAGCTGCACGGGGGAGCCTTCGGGCGAGGCGTCGATCGCATTGGAGGCGAGCTGCTCGACGATCTGGCGCAGTCCCGCCGCGTCGGCCCATGCGGCAAGCCCCGGCTCGCAGCCGAGGACAAGCGGGGCGCGCGGGCGCATCTGCGCGGCAATATCGCTCAGCACGGGTTCGACAAAGGTCCGCGCGGCCTCGGCGGGCTTGCTCCTTTCGCGCGGCGACAGGCGCGCGAGCAGGCTCGTCAGGCGCCCCGCCGAGAGCTTCAGTGTCTCGACCATGTCGGCGCGGAACTCTGGCTTGTCGGCGTGGCGCTCGGCGTTGCGCGCGAGCAGCGACAATTGGCTCGCCAGATTCTTGATGTCATGCATGATGAAGGCGAAGCGGCGGTTGAACTCGTCGAAGCGCTTCGCCTCCGAAAGCGCCGCCTGGCTCTGCGATTCCGCAAGATAACTCGCCGCCTGCTGCCCCGCGATGCGCAGCACGTCGAGATCCTCCCAATCGAGCGCGCGCGACACGGCCGGCCGGTGAAGCACCACCAGCGCCAGCATTCGCCCGAAATGAAGAACCGGAACCGCGACCCAGACGCGCAAATCCTCAATCAGCCAGTTCGGAAGCGCCAGCTCGTCAACAGCGTCGGCGCCGGCGCGGCGTATCGCGTCGAGGTCTGCGATATGCTGCGTCTCCTGAAAAACGAATGCGCAGCGCAGCGGTAACTCGGCGGCTTCGTCCCCGCCGCCCGGCCAGCGCCAATCGTCGGCGACGCGGAAGGCGCCGTGCGCGTCGGGCAGCATCAGAAGCGCACCGGGGCTGCCCGTTAGCTCGGCGAGAGCCTTGGCAACGCGGCGATGGAGGTTCGTGCTGTCCTCGCTTTCTGCCGCCTGCCCGAGCGTCGCGGTGAAGCGCATCCATTCGGCGCGGTAATCATAGCGATGCTCGAAAAAATGCTTCGAGATCATCACCGAGAGCCATGCCCGCGCGCGGCTCGACAGGAACAATAGCCCCCCTGCCCCGAGCGCGAAGAGCAGGAACAGCCCCTGGGCAAGCTCGCCATAATCTCCCCCTACGAGCCGCGCGACCGCGCCCGTCAGTCCGATCAGCACCAGATAGGCGGCGGCGCCGAGGAGCAGGATCGTGCGCGTCGCGGCGGTGCGCGACAGCCGCATCCGCTCGCGGCCGATGTCCATGGCAGCGACGATGAAAGTCGGCAGGATGAGCAGCGCGGCGGCGGGGAGCAGCAGGATCAGCGTCGTCGCGGGCGCCGCTGTCAGCGCCCCGATCAGTTGGACGTTGAGTTCATATGCCCAGAGCATCGCAAAGCCGCCCGCGACCGCGAGCACGGGCATTCTCAGCCCTGCGCTGCCATGACGCACCCCGCTGTCGACGAGGAGAAGGCCGCCCGATGCGGTGATCATCGCTGCAATCGTGAGCCCGGGCGCCATCCACCCCGCTTGAGGGACAGCGCGCAAGAAGCTCGCGCCCCCGCCGATTGCGGCAACCGCGCAAATGGTCATGAGCAAAGACAGGATCAGCCGCTGCGGCGGCGACATCGGCGCGCGCGCGTTCCAGAAGGTCGCGCCAAGCCATCCGAGCCAGGTGATATTGCGCAGCGCCCGTCCAAGCATCGCCTGCGCGGACCCTGGCCCGAACGCCTCGACGCCAAGACACCAGATCGCGCTCCCCCCGGCCGCCGCGATCAGCCAATGGGGTGCCGGCATCAGTGCCGCCATGCGCGCGCGCGGCCGGCTGAGCAGCCACAAGGTCACCCCGGCAAAGCCCGCCAGGGCGAGCGTCGCAAGGAGTCCCGAAAGGGCAAGAAGCTGGGACACGCCTAGCGCGCCCCATCCGGCCAAAGAACAACGCGCACCGTCTGAAGCAGGATCAAGAGGTCGAGAAAGGGCGAATAATTTTTCGCATAATAAAGATCATATTCGAGCTTGACCCGTGCATCCTCGACCGACGCGCCATAGGGATAATTGATCTGAGCCCAGCCGGTGAGGCCAGGCTTCACCATATGGCGCTCGGCATAATAGGGGAGCGCGCGCGTCAGTTCCTCAACGAAGCTCGGCCGTTCGGGACGCGGCCCGACAAAGCTCATCTCGCCCTTAAGGACGCACCAGGTCTGCGGCAGCTCGTCAATGCGAAGCTTGCGGATGATATGTCCGACACGGGTGACGCGCGGGTCATTCTCGCTCGCCCAGACCGCTTGCCCTGCGGCCTCGGCATCGGTCCGCATCGAGCGGATCTTGACGATATTGTAGGTCTGGCCGAACAGCCCGACCCGGGGCTGGCGATAGAATATCGGTCCCTTGCTATCGAGCTTCACCGCAATCCCCGCGATCAGGATCAGCGGGAGGCCGATCAAGAGAACCGCAAGGCTCGCGACGATGTCGAACAATCGCTTGCTGACCTTGGCGATGCGCTGTCCTGCTGAAAAGCCGTCGGAAAATATAAGAAAGCTGGGGTTTGTGGTGGCCAGGTCGACCCGCCCCGTCTCACGCTCGAGAAAACTCGCCATATCGTTGACGTGCACCCCGGTCGTCTTGACCCGCAAAAGATCGTCAAGCGGGAGCGCTCCGCGCCGCTCCTCTATCGCGAGCACGACCTCGCCGGCGCCGAGCGCAACGGCATGATCGGCAAGGCTCGGCACCGATGCGCGGGGCAGCGCTCCCGGCACCGCCGTCTCGCTCGGCCGCATCGCGACGAAACCGACGATGCTGAGCCCGCTTCCCGGTGCATCGGCAAGCACCTTGAGCCGCGCTGCGCGCGGTCCGGCGCCGAGCACGAGGATGCGGCGGCGAAAGGCGTCAGCGCCCGCGCTCTGCGTCAGCGCGAGTCTGGCGAGCAGGAGTGCTCCGATCGCAAGCAGCATCGCGTAGAGGCTGTTGGCGCGCCACAGCGTCGCATCGGGCAGCAGAAAGCGCAGGACCGACAGGAAAATGACGCCGAGCGAGATCGCAACGAGCAGGCGCGCGGTGGCAAAGCCCATCGCACGGAGCGCCTCGGTTCCGTACATACCGACCGCTATCATCGCGAGTGCGTTGGCAAGCGCAAAGGTGATGATCGGCACCCAGCGCCCTGGAAGCGGCCCGGGGTCGAACCCCATCTGATGCGCATAGATTTGCCACGCCGCCTCCGCCGAGACGAGCAGCGCGGCGAACTCGAACAGCGCGAGCCAGACGACCGCGTGAGGCACATAATGTTTGAACAGCCTGAACATGAAGGATGGCGCGCCCTTTCCGGCGGCCGATCCTAGTGGCGAGGGGTGAAGTGTCGGTTAACTTTACACCTTGTTCCTGCGCAGCGGCCTCATCGCGCATCGCTCGATCTCGTTTCGCGCCGCCTGCCCAAGCCGCTCCGGGTCGGGATCCGCTCGGACGCGGCTTCATCTATCGCTCAATCAGCGGAAGATGTCCTGCTTTTCTAAAGAAGAAACATGATCGTCGCGGTAAAGAACAGGGCGAAACTCTCGAGGAAAAGCCGCACGTCGCGGCTGCTCATGAGCAGGGGCCGCGCGCTGCGTTCGGCCGCGATCGCCCGGCGCAGCGAGCCTTCCCAGTCCGACGGAGCGCGGAGCCGCGCGATGGCCAGCTGCCGTGCGCCATGGTCGCGCACGCGGCCGCGAATATCGATGCGAAGATCGGGGTCGAGTCGGTCCATACCCCGAAGCTAGGAAGATCTTAACGATCCGGTAAGGTTAAAAACGCGTTAAGGCGGCATGCGTCCCGTCCCGGGACGTGTCGCGGGCCTTCGGCTAACGCGGCGGAGGGACGATCCGCACGGCAGCCCGGTCACCGGCGCCCGCCTGGAACGGCTTGCAGCGCTGCGGCCGCATCCGGGGGCCAAGACATATGCGCACTTCGGTGAGCCAGCCCTTGCGGTCGGTTGCGACCGCGATCATCGACGCCCTTACCCCCGGGTTAACGCTCGCAAAGGCGGCGCGGACCGAGTCTGCGGTCTGCGGGCGCGCTGCGAGACCTTTCATGTCGGGAAAGCGCACCGCGCCGAACAGGATCCCGGCGGCGCGGAAATAGGCGGCAGGATTGGGGCTCATGCAGGTGCCATGCTTTGCCCATTCGTGCTGCAACAGCTGCGCCGAAGGCGTCATGCACATGTGACGGCGCAGGACGCTCGTAGGCACGATCTTAGCCGGACGGCACCATTGCGGATAGGCGGGCCCCTCCGCCTCGGGCCATAGACCGTGAAGAACAAAGCCGAAGCGCCCATTCTCCCCTGAACATTGGAAGCGATCGGCCGCCTTCCTCGGATTGGCGGCGCTCGCGCAGCGCTGCGGCGACCAGCTCATGGCCAAAAGATAGCCCGCGATCCTGGGGTTTCGCGCCGGCTCGCCGCGCGGCGGCGTTTCGGGGTGCGGAACCGGGATACGGCCCGGCGCCGTGCAGGCGAACGCCTGCGCCTCGGCATGCGTCGGTGCCAGCATCAAGGCCAGGGCCGCTGAAAAGACCCCGATCTTCGGCTCGCGCCGGGATTTGGGAAGCCGCACTCTTCCCTCGCGCGTCAAGCCGAAACCGCCCAATGGGAAACGCGCGGCAATTCGGTGGCGGACGGCGCTAGGCCAGCGCAAAATCGAGCCCGATGTCGGCGGCGGGCGCCGATTGGGTAAGCCGCCCCACCGACACATAGGTCACCCCGGTTTCGGCGATCGCGCGAATGGTGTCGAGCCGCACCCCGCCCGAGGCTTCGGTGGGAACGCGTCCGGCGACGATCGCAACCGATTCGCGCATGGCCGCAAGATCCATATTGTCGAGCAGCAGGTGCGTCGCGCCGGCGCCAAGCGCGGGCGCGACCTGGTCGAGGCGGTCGACTTCGACGATGATGGTCTCGATTCCGGCGTCCACTGCCCGGCGTACGGCTTCCTCGACCGATCCCGCTACCGCGACGTGATTGTCCTTGATCATCGCGGCGTCCCAGAGCCCCATGCGGTGATTGGTCGCGCCGCCCATTCGGGTTGCATATTTTTCGAGCGCACGAAGGCCGGGAATCGTCTTGCGCGTGTCGAGCAGCGTCGCGCCGGTCCCGGCGATCGCGTCGACATAGGTGCGCGTCAGCGTCGCGATGCCCGACAGGTGCTGCACGGTGTTGAGCGCCGAGCGCTCGGCGGTCAGCATTGCGCGGGCGTTGCCCGACAGGCGGACAAGATCGGTGCCGGGGGCAACGGGCGCGCCCTCCTCGACCAGCACCTCAATGTCCATGTCGGGCGCAAGCGCGCGGAAGAAGCGCACCGCGATGGGCAACCCCGCGACAGCGATCGCGTCGCGGCTGCCCATCACCCCTTCAAAGCGCGCCTCGGCGGGAATCGTCGCGAGGGACGTGATATCGCCGCCGCTGCCGAGATCTTCGGCAAGCGTGGCGCGGACGAAGGCGTCGAGGTCGAAGCCAGGGAGCGAAAATTCGGTCATAGGCCTCCCGCGATAAAGCTTGGGGTCCGCAAATCAACTTGACGTTTACGTCAACTGGCGCTGACATAGGGCGACGCGGCATCCTTGCCGCCTTCGGAGCGACACCATGCAATCCCCCATCTCGACCCTGCTCGGCATCGAATTCCCCCTTCTTGCTTTCTCGCACTGTCGCGACGTCGTCGTCGCCGTGTCGAAAGCCGGCGGCATGGGCGTTTTCGGCGCCGCCGCCCTGTCGCCTGAACGGCTCGAAGAGGAACTGGCCTGGATCGACGCGCATATCGCCGGCCGTCCCTACGGCGTCGACCTCATTGTTCCCAACAGCTTCTCCGGCAAGGGCGAAGCGCCGGCCGCCACCGCACCGCAGGTCCCCGAGACGCACCGGCAGTTTGCGGCTCAAATTCTCGGCCAGTTCGATGTCGACGCCGCGGGGCTCGACCATGCGATGAGCGAGCGGCAGAGCTTCGGGGACAATATGCACGACGAAGGTGCAGCAAGGCTGCTCGAGGTTGCATTCCGCCATCCGATCAGGCTCATCGCCAATGCCCTCGGCGTCCCGCCCCAGCTGATGCTCGATCTTGGAAAGACGCATGACGTTCCTGTCGCGGCGCTTGTCGGCACGCGCGACCATGCGCTCGCGCAGGTGCGCGCGGGGGTCGACATTCTCGTCGTCGCAGGCGGAGAAGCCGGCGGGCACTGCGGCGAAGTCGCGACGATGGTGCTCGTGCCCGAGGTTGCAGCAGCGCTCGATGCGATCGGCGATACGACTCCCATTCTCGCCGCGGGCGGCATTGCCACCGGACGCCAGATGGCGGCGGCGATGGCGATGGGTGCTCACGGCGCTTGGTGCGGGTCGGTGTGGCTGACCACCGCCGAGGCCGAAACCAATCCCGTCGTGAAGGAAAAGATGCTCGCAGCTTCAGCGCGCGATACCGTGCGCTCGAAGAGCCGCACCGGCAAGCCCTCGCGCCAGTTGCGCTCGCCATGGACCGATGCGTGGGAGGCCGAAGGCGCACCGAGGCCGCTTCCGATGCCGCTCCAGTCCTTGGTGAGCGAACCTGCGCTGCGCAAGGTCGATAAATTGTCAGAAGGCGGCCACGAAGGCGCAAAGGCGCTCGCAACCTATTGGGTCGGCCAGGGGGTCGGGCTGATGAACGAAGCGATGAGCGCCGGCCAGGTCGTCCAGGCATTCAAGGAAGACTGGATCGCCGCCTGCGAGCGACTGAACGGCTTTCTGGGAGAGTGACGAGCAAGGCCTCCCCCTCCTGATGCTGCGGGGACGGCGGCCGTCCGCGGCGTGAAGCCGCAGGATGCGAAGCGTCCAGGTTGCCTTCGGGGATGCCCCGCATTGGCCCTCCCCATGCCTTGGGGCATGGAGAGGGGCCAAGAGCGATTATCAGGAAACCGCCGCCTTGATGATCTTGCCGGGCTCGCGCGGCGGCTCGCCCTTGGGCAGCGCGTCGACATTCTCCATGCCTTCGATCACTTCGCCCCAGACGGTGTACTGGTTGTCGAGGAAGCGGGCATCCTCGAAGCAGATGAAGAATTGGCTGTTCGCGCTGTTGGGGTTCTGCGCGCGCGCCATCGAACAGATGCCGCGCACGTGCGGTTCGCTGTTGAATTCTGCCGGAAGGTCGGGAAGCGGGCTGCCGCCCATGCCAGTCCCCGTCGGATCACCGCCCTGCGCCATGAAGCCGGGGATGACGCGGTGAAAGACAACGCCATCGTAGAAGCCTTCGCTGGCGAGCTGGCTGATCCGCTCGACATGCTTGGGCGCAAGATCGGGGCGCAGGCGGATGACGACGTCGCCGGTCGACAGCGACAGGGTAAGGGTCTGGTCGGACATGGAGGGCTCCTCATGGATTGGATGGGCGGTGCCATAGCGGGCGCAGCCGGCAAAGCCACCCATTAATTGCCCGCGCTGCCTTGGCCGGCGTTGCCAAGCCTGCCCTGCGGGACTAGGGGGAAATTCGGTTCACGAGGCTGTTTCGGCCGATCATGACAGGGAGGGCCGCGCGATGGAAGAACGCGAAGATTCCCTGCACCCCCAAGACGATATGCCGACCGATGACCGCGACCGCGGCGGCGAAGGTGCAAGTCAGGAGACCGAGCTCGACGAGGATGATCGGCTGAAGCCCGAATTCGTGAGCGACGTGCTCGCGCTCGCCGAAGCTGGCGAACATGAAGCGGCGCGCGAGCGTATCGGCCGCCTCCACCCCGCCGATATCGCCGACCTTTTTGAGCTGGTGTCCGACGAGGACCGGCCGCTGCTCGCCTCGGTCCTTGGCGACATGCTCTCCCCGGACGTGCTCGCCGAAATGAACGAGCATGTGCGCGAGCGGCTGATCGACCTGCTCGCGCCCGAACAGGTGGCGGAAATCGCCTCCGAACTCGACACCGACGACGCGGTCGCAATCATCGAGGACATGGAGGAGGATGAGCAGCAAGCCGTCCTTCAGGCGATGGAGCCCGAGGACCGCGCCGCGATCGAGGATGCGCTCTCCTTCCCCGAGGAATCAGCCGGCCGCCTGATGCAGCGCGACCTTGTGGCAGTGCCCGAGCATGTCCGCGTCGGCGACGTCATCGACCGGTTGCGTGAAGACACTGAGCTCACGAGCGATTTTTGGGAAATCTTTGTCGTCGACCCGATGCACCGCCCGGTGGGAACGTGCCAGCTCAGCTGGATCCTGCGCACCCCGCGCGACATAGCGATCAGCGACGTGATGAAGCGCGAGCAGACGCTGATCCCGGTCGACATGGACCAGGAAGAGGTCGCGCTTCGCTTCCAGAAATATGCCCTGATCTCGGCCGCGGTCGTCGACAAGGCAGGTAGGCTCGTCGGCATGATCACCGTCGACGACATCGTCCACATCATTCAGGAAGAAGCGGGCGAAGATATTTTGCGCCTGTCCGGCGCCGGCGACGGCGACATCAATGAGCCGATCCGCCAAACCTATGCCGCGCGGGTGCGCTGGCTGATTGCCAATCTCGGCACCGCGCTCGTCGCCTCGACGATTGTCGGCCTGTTCGGCGGCGCGATCGAGCATATGGTGGCGCTCGCGGCGCTCATGCCGATTGTCGCAGGCGTCGGCGGCAATGCGGGAACGCAGACGCTTGCGGTGACGGTTCGGGCGCTCGCGATGAACCAGCTCACCGACTCGAACAGCTGGCGCGCCGTCTGGCGCGAGATGAAGATCGCGCTGCTCAACGGCGGAACGATCGCGCTGATCGCGGGAAGCGCGACCGCCCTCTGGTTCTCCAACCCCGGCCTTGGCGGCGTGATCGCAGCCGCCATGATCGTGAATATTTTCGTCGCCGGGGTGGCGGGCGTCGCCATACCCCTGCTCCTCGACAGGCTCGATCAGGATCCGGCGGTTGCGAGTTCTATCTTCGTCACCATGACGACCGATTCCATGGGCTTTCTCGCCTTTCTGGGGCTCGCAGTGGCGAGCGGCCTTACCGCGCTTTGATCGCAAACTTTTGAAATCCAAGCGATTCAAACGAAATGCGAAAAAAAGTGGGGCGGGGCGCATTTTTTTGGGAACTTATCCGCCATCAGGCTCGTTTCCTTTTCGAGCAGCGGTCATCGCCCCCCCGCAGCGCTGCTCAGCAACATTGGCCCGGCCCGCATTCCCTCCCCCCCCCTCGAACGCGTGCCGGGCCATTTTGCCCATTGAAGCCCGCAAGAGGTGATCGAATGACGAACGTCCGTATTATCCTTCTCACCCTGCTCGCCAGCTTTCTGGTCGCTGGCTGCAATACGGTGAAGGGCGTCGGCCGCGATATCGAATCGGTTGGCCAGGCCGGCTCAGACGCGATCAACTAAGAGCCCCAGCGTCGCTTACCCTAACCCTCTTCGAGGGGCTCAGGCGCCGCTTCGGCGCCTGTTTTGTTCCGCCGTCGCTGCGTGAACCAGATGGCAAAGAGCGACAGTTCGTACAGCAGGATCAGCGGGACCGCGAGCAGGAACTGGCTGAGCACATCGGGCGGCGTTGCGACTGCGGCGATCCCGAAGGCGGCGACGATCATGTAGCGCCGCGCCGATACGAGCTGCTCGCGCGTGACCAGTCCCGACCGCTCGATCAGCATCAGGAGGATCGGCAGGAGGAACGCGATGCCGAACGCCATGATGAACTGCATGATGAAGCTGAGGTAATTGCCGACCGAGGGCAGCGCCTCCTGCGTCACCCCGCCGACGTTGCCTTGATATCCAAGCAGGAATTTGAGCGCCAAGGGCACGGTCACGAAATAGGCAAAGCTGGCGCCGATCGCGAAGAGCACAGGGGTTGCAAAGAGAAAAGGCAGGAGCGCCTTCTTTTCCTGGCGATAAAGGCCCGGCGCCACGAATTTCCAGAGCTGGTTGGCGATCACCGGAAAGGCGATCATCATCGCTGCGAACAGCGCGACCTTGATCTCGACAAAAAAGGCCTCGAACAACTGGGTGTAGATGAGCTTTCCCTGACCTGCCTGCACGAGCGGCTGGACAAGAATGCCGAAAATCGGCCGCGCGAAATAAAGGCATGCCCCAAAGGCGACGGCAATGGCGAGCAGTGACTTCAAAAGGCGCGAGCGCAGCTCGATCAAATGGTCGAGGAGCGGCATCTTGCCGCCGGCGCCGTCATCCTCATCATCCGCCAGCGGTGTTTGGGCCGTCATGGCAGGGGTCCGTCCCTCGGCGGCATGGCATGGGTCTCATCTTGCTCGGGCGATGCGGCCGCGGCGGCCGCATCCTCGTCTTGAGCGGTCTCGCCGGCCGGTGCAGGAATGGCCGGCGGGGTCGGCTCGGCATCGACACGCGGGAACTCGCGCATGATCGCCTCATTCTGTGCGCGCCACTGCTTTTCCAGTTCCTCAAGCTCGGCCTCGCGCATCATCGTGTCGAGGCCGGCACGAAAATGGCGCGCCATTCCGCGCGCCTTGCCTACCCATTTGCCGACGAACCGCATCGCCTTGGGAAGGTCCTTGGGGCCTATGACAACCAGGGCGACGACAATGACGAGCAGTAGCTCGGTGGGCGCAACGTCGAACATTTACCAGCCCAATTCCCGCAGACGGACGAAAATCAGCGGTTTTCGGTTTCCGCGGTCGGAGCGGGAGTGACCGACGGGTCCGGTGTGCGCTGCCCTTCGATGTGGCGCGGCGCCGGCGGCGGCGTGTCGTCGTCCGCCATGCCCTTCTTGAAACTTTTGATGCCCTTGGCAACGTCGCCCATCATGTCGGAGAAGCGCCCCTTGCCGAACAAGAGCAGCACGATGACGCCGAAAACCAGCCAGTGCCAGATGCTCAAACCACCCATCTCAAAATCTCCTTGCGCCGACCATATAGGGGGGACCGGCGCGCATTGCACGTGGCGACATCAAAAAATCCTAGGCCTCTTCGCCGTCCTTGACCAGATCCAGCTCGCCCATCGCCTCTTCATACGCAAGGTCGACGGGGTCAAGGAGGCCTGCGGCGCGCAAATCATCGATACCCGGCAGATCCTTGCGGCTGCCAAGTCCGAAATGCTGTAGAAACGCGTCGGTCGTCCGATAGATCAGCGGACGGCCAGGCACCTCGCGCCGACCCGCGGGCGCGACCCATTCGGCCTCCATCAGCACGTCGAGCGTGCCTTTCGAGGTCTGAACGCCGCGAATCGCCTCGATCTCGGCGCGGCTGACGGGCTCATGGTAGGCGATGATGGCAAGAACCTCTGACGCTGCGCGCGAGAGCTTGCGCGGATCGTCGCGCTCACGGCGGAGGAGATGCGCAAGGTCAGCAGGCGTCTGGAAGTGCCAGTGCCCGCCGCGTTCAACCAGTTCGATGCCGCTTCCCGCATGGCGCGCAGCGATCTTCTGGACGATCGCGCGCACCTCGCCTGCCGTCACCTCGTCACCGAGGCGGGCCGCAAGCCGCCGCGGGTCGAGGGGTTGGTCGCTGACGAAAATCATGGCCTCAAGGGCCCGCTCGCGATCGTCGATGGGGGTCATGCCGATGCAGCCTTCAGATAAAGCGGCTCGAACGCGCCGTCCTGCTTCAAGTCGATCCGACCCTGCCGCGCAAGTTCGAGCGCTGCAAGAAAACTCGATGCAATCGCCGAGCGGCGTAGCGGCCCCACATAACCGGGCGGAAGAAAGTCGGACAGTTCGGCCCAGTCGAGCTTGATCCCGATCATGCGCTCGAGGTGATGAAGGGCCGCATCGAGCGTGACCACGGGGCGCCTTGCGACCATATGGACAACGGGCTCGGTGCGCAGCTTGACCTGCCCATAGGCTGCAAGCAGGTCGTAAAGAGTGGCGTCCCATCGCCGAACCCTGACATCGCGCAGCCCCTCAGGCTTTGATCGCAGGAAGACATCGCGGCCGACCCGGTCGCGCGCAAGAAGGCGCGCCGCAGCCTCGCGCATCGCGGCAAGCCGCTGGAGGCGAAGCTGGAGCCGCAGCGCAAGTTCGTCGGGCGAGGGGTCCTCGGCCGGATCCTTGGGCAGCAGCAAGGCCGATTTGAGATAGGCAAGCCAGGCGGCCATCACGAGATAATCGGCCGCGACTTCGAGCTTTAGAGCCCGCATTTCCGTAATGAAGGCAAGATATTGTTCGACCAGCGCGAGGATCGATATCTGCCGCAGATCGACCTTCTGGCTTCGCGCGAGGGCCAGCAGCAGGTCGAGCGGCCCCTCCCAGCTTTCGAGGCTGAGTTGCAGCGCATCCTCGCGCTCCGCGGCTTGGGGAGCCAGCTCGAAATCGAGTGGCAACTCCTCCACCGGCGCCTCAGGCGATCGCGAGCAGCGCATCGCGCTGGTCAACGAGCATCGCAAACTTCCGGGGATCGCGCACGCCCGCGATCCGGTCCATCGCGCCTTCCAGGCGCGAGAGCGCTTTCTCGCTGATCGGGTCGAGCGCGTTCGCGATTCCGATCATGTCGTCCATCTTCCCCCAGCAATTGAGCGCGATGTCGCAGCCCGCCGCAATCGCCGCGGCTGCGCGCGAGGGGACATCGCCCGACAGCGCCTTCATGTCGAGATCGTCCGTCATCAGCAGGCCGTGAAAGCCAATGCGCTGACGGATGACGCTGTCGATGATCAGCGGCGACAAGGTGGCGGGGCGATCCGGGTCCCACGCGCTGAACACGACATGACAGGTCATCGCCATCGCCGCGTCGCGCAGCGCTGCAAAGGGAGCAAGGTCGGTCTGCAGATCGTGGTCGCTCGCCGTGACGACAGGCAATTCCTCGTGCGAGTCGAGCAGAGCGCGGCCGTGGCCCGGAATATGCTTGACGATGCCAACGACGCCGCCGTCCTGGAGCCCGGAGAGGATCGCGCGCCCGAGCGCTGCGACGCGCATCGGCTCGCTTCCGAGCGCCCGGTCGCCGATGATATCGCTCGCGCCTGGCT
Source organism: Sphingopyxis flava (assembly GCF_900168005.1). Classification (GTDB taxonomy): domain Bacteria; phylum Pseudomonadota; class Alphaproteobacteria; order Sphingomonadales; family Sphingomonadaceae; genus Sphingopyxis; species Sphingopyxis flava. The sequence continues at coordinate 158,097 of NZ_FUYP01000006.1, read as the reverse complement.
GGCGAACATCGAGCAGCGGCAGGCAATCGACGGTAATTCCGACCTCGGCGAGCATGGAGGCAAGCGCCATGGCGTTGAGCCGCGCCGCCTCGATGGCGCTCGCCGGTGCCCGCTCATAGAGGGCATCAAAAGCCGCGCCACTTGGAAAATCGGGCCATTCGGGCGATTTCATCCGCGCCACGCGTCCGCCCTCCTGGTCGATCAGGATCGGCAAATGGGTGCGGCCATCGAGCGAACGCAGATCGTCGGTAAGGCGCCTGAGCTGCTCGCGATTCTCGATGTTGCGGCCAAAGAGGATATAACCGGCGGGCCCGCTATCGCGAAAGAAGGCGCGCTCATCGTCGCTCAGCGTCAGGCCCGAAAGGCCGAAAATTGCGGGTATCATGCGTCAACCTCCATAGGCTGGCGCCCCCTCACGCGGCAACCAAGGGACGCATCATGCCATAGCGGCGGATACGAACCAACGTCGGTTGCGGCGAAACGGGCCGAATCAGCGGACGATATCGCAATTCTCCCCTGCTACCCGTAGTTTACCGCATAAAGTCTTGGCGTTGGCAGCCGTCCCTGCCGCGACGCGAAGGCGATAGACCTTGCTGCCGCCCACATCCGCCGCCGATACAAAGCGGTTGAGTTCGGCAAGATAGGCAAAGCGCTTCGAAAGGTTCGCCCAGGCCTTGTTCGCCGCCGCCTCGCTCCGGAACGCGCCGAGCTGAACAAGGGCGCCTCCGGCTTCGGCCGGTGCGCTCGCCGCGCTGTCGACGGCGGTTTTCACCGACCTTGCGGTGGGGGCCGCCCCGCCGCTGCCCGCCGCGGCAGCACGCGCCGGCTCGGCTTTCGCCGCGGCCTTGTCAGCGGCCTGTTTCGCCGCGGCAGCTTTCGCCGCCGCCTCGCGTTCGGCGGGCGTCACCGCAGGTTCCTCGGGCATCCGGCTCGGATCCACCCGCCCCGCGGGCTCCACGCCCTCGCTCGCGGCGAAGCTTGCATCCCCTTCGCCCTCGAAGGTCCGCGAGGCATCGTTGCTCGGCACGACCTTATAGTCGCCCGGCTGCGCTGCGATCAGTTCGCCATGGCCGCGTGCCCCGCCGTTCTGGAGCCACCAGAGCCCCCCGAGCACGGCACCGATCAGGAGGAGGCCGCCCAGGACCATGACAAGCAGGCGGGTCGGCGAAACCTCCGGATCGTCGTCATAATCGTCCGCCGCCTCCAGCCAGGGCAGCCGATCCTCGGCCTCCAATCCCAGCCCCCCATCCCCGTTATCGCCCATCAAGCCATCTCCTCGAGCGCGTCGACCCCCATCAGGTGCAACCCATTGCGGATAACCTGCCCGATTCCATCGGCCAAATAAAGCCGCGTCGCCGTCAGGCCGGGATCAGCAGGCAAAATCACGCGCGCCTCGGGGCGATCGTTGCCCATGTTCCACCAGGCATGAAAGGCAGCCGCCACGTCGCCGAGATAGAAGGCGATGCGGTGCGGCTCGCGCGCCGATGCGGCTGCCTCGACGATGCGGGGAAATTGCGCGAGAAGCTTCACGAGGCCCAGTTCATAGGCATCGAGGCGCGCCACGTCGGGTGAAGCGGCCGCGATGCCTGCCTCGGCCAGCTTCCGCTTCAAGGAAGCGATCCGCGCATGGGCGTATTGGACATAGAAGACCGGATTGTCGCGCGACGCCTCGACGACCTTGGCAAAGTCGAAATCCATCTGGGCATCGGCCTTGCGCGTCAGCATGGTGAAGCGCACCGCATCCTTGCCGACTTCATCGACAATGTCGGCGAGCGTCACGAAATTGCCGGCCCGCTTCGACATCTTGAACGGTTCGCCATTCTTGAGAAGGCGCACCATTTGGACGAGCTTGACGTCGAAACGCGTCTTTCCGCCGGTCAGCGCGGCGACTGCCGCCTTGATCCGCTTGACGGTGCCTGCGTGGTCGGCGCCCCAGATGTCGATCAGCTCGTCGGCGCTCTGGGCCTTTTGATAATGGTAGGCAAGGTCGGCGCCGAAATAGGTCCAGCTACCGTCCGATTTCCTGATCGGCCGGTCCTGATCGTCGCCAAATTGGGTCGAGCGGAAAAGCGGCAGTTCGACCGGTTCCCAATCTTCAGGCGTCTCGCCTTTGGGCGCTTCGAGCAAGCCGTCATAGACGAGCCCCTGCTCGCGCAGCCACGCCTCGGCCGCCGCCGGCTTTCCCTCCGCCTGCAGTTCAGCTTCCGACGAGAAAAGATCGTGATGGATGCCAAGCTTCGCAAGATCGCCGCGGATCATGTCCATCATCGCGCTGACCGCCTCGGCGCGGAACAGGCCGAGCCAGGCGCTTTCAGGCGCACCGACGAAACGCTCGCCATATTCGGCCGCGAGGCTTTGCGCGACCGGCTTCAGATAGTCGCCGGGATAAAGGCCTTCAGGGATGACGCCGATATCCTCGCCGAGGGCCTCGCGGTAGCGCATGTGAACCGAGCGCGCGAGAACATCGACCTGCGCGCCTGCATCATTGACATAATATTCGCGGATCACCTTGTGCCCGGCAAATTCGAGCAAAGCGGCAAGCGCATCTCCGACCACGGCGCCGCGGCAATGGCCGACGTGCATCGGTCCGGTGGGGTTGGCAGAGACATATTCGATATTGACCCGGCGGCCTTCGCCCATCGCCGAACGGCCATAATCCGCGCCCTTTTCGTGAATCAGCGCAAGCTCTTCGCGCCAGCTGTCATCGGCGAGGCGCAAGTTGATGAAGCCTGGCCCCGCAACGCTCGCCTCGGTGACCTCGCCGAGCCCGCCGAGCTCGGCGGCGAGCAGTTCGGCGAGCGCGCGCGGGTTCATGCCTGCGGGCTTGGCGAGCACCATCGCGGCGTTCGTTGCAACATCGCCGTGCGCGGGATCGCGCGGGGGCTCGACGCTGATCGCGCTCCTCTCGAGCCCCGCCGGCAGGGCATTTCTGGCGGCAAGCGCATCGAGCGCGGCGCCGATATGATCGGAAAAGCGGCTGAAGAGGGTCATGAAAGGGACCTATACTGGTTCAAGGGATTGAAGCGCGCCCTATCGCAGCTTGGGCAGCACGAAAAGCCCTGCGCCGCCGCCGGGCGCCGCAGGGCATCGACGATGCGACGGGCGCCGCCGCGCCATCGCGGCACCTATCGTCGGACGTTATATTCGAGCTGTTCGGGCGTCAGCTGGAAGCCGACGAGCAGTTCAAAGCTGGCGCGCTGCACCGCCGCCCTCACCTCGGGAAGGCTGAGCGGATCGATAGCCGCATCGGCATCACCAGGCTTGCGCTTGCGCGTGATGCGCTCCTGAATGTCGGCGGGCAAGGTCGCCGCGGCCGCATCGACATAGGCCGACGCCTGCGCATGGCCCGACCCGCGGGTCTCGCCATCGGCAAAGCTGACGGTCACCTGACCAAGGCGCTTCGCCACCACCGCGGTCCCGCCCTGCACGACCGTTGCGAAATAGGGCAAGGTCACGCTGCGGGGAGGTCCCGCATCGCGGCGCGTGGCCACGACGTCGAAATCGGCGAGCTGATAGATTTTCTCGCCCGTGTCGTTGCACTGGGGCGTGAGCTTGGTGATCGTCGCTACGACGTCGATCGCGGCCGCGTCGCGGCGCGTCGCCGGGTCGAACAGAGTAATGTCGCCGGTATGCAGCGGAATCGCGACCGCGGGGCATTTGTCGCGCGTCGCGGTGACGCCGACCCCCGCCGAGATGTCGAGCTCATTGTCGCGTCCGCAGCCGGCCGCCGTCGCCATGGCCGCGACCCCGCAAAGGATGGCGATGGTCTTGCGGGACGAGGAGGAAGTCGGCTTCATAAGGGTCAGGCTTTCCAATCGGCGGGACGGGGCGGGGTCGTTCCCGCTCCATGCGCGCCGCTTCTTATCGGTGCGATGAACGAGGCGCAACAGGCAGGCGCCCGCCCCACAAGCCGCTTTACCGCAGACGGCCACCTACGCTAGAGCGCTGCAGCATGAACGCACCGCTCAAAATGGCGTCCCCGCTTCCGGCCGAAACGGCGGAACTCAAGGTATTGATCGCGGCGCCGCGCGGATTCTGCGCCGGCGTCGACCGGGCGATCCGCATCGTCGAACTCGCGATCGAACGCTTCGGGGCGCCCGTCTATGTGCGCCATGAAATCGTCCACAATCGCTATGTCGTCGACAAGCTGAAGGCCCAGGGCGCAGTCTTCGTCGAATCGCTCGATCAGGTCCCCGATGGCGTTCCGGTGGTGTTCAGCGCGCACGGCGTTCCCAAGGCTGTGCCCGCGAAGGCCGCAGCGCGCGGGCTCGATTATATCGACGCGACCTGCCCCTTGGTCTCGAAAGTGCACCGGCAGGCAGAGCGCGCGCATGAGGCAGGACGCCACATCGTCTTCATCGGCCATGCGGGGCATCCCGAGGTCGTGGGCACGCTCGGGCAGCTTCCCGAAGGCGCGATGACGCTGGTCGAATCGGTCGACGATGTCGCCCGCCTGACGCCGCCCGATCCTGGGATGCTCGCCTATCTCACCCAGACGACCTTGTCCGTTGACGATACGCGCGACATCGTCGCCGCGCTTGAGCACCGCTTTCCGGGCATCCAGGGGCCCCGCGGAGAGGACATCTGTTACGCGACATCGAACCGGCAGGCCGCGGTAAAGGCGATCGCGGGCCGGTGCGACCGGATGATCGTGATCGGTGCTCCGAACAGCTCGAACAGCCTTCGCCTCGTTGAGGTTGCCGAGCGGCTCGGCACCCCCGCGCACCTCGTTCAGCGCGGCGAGGATATTGCACTCGAATGGCTGGCGGATATCGCAACGCTCGGCATCACCGCGGGCGCGAGCGCGCCCGAGACGCTCGTGCGCGAAGTAATCGCTGCCGTGGCGAAGCACCGCAGAATCGTCGAGGACGTCGTCGTCACGGCGCAGGAGAATATGATCTTCAAGCTGCCGCGCGGGCTCGAAAACTGATGGCGGTCTATACCGAGGTCGATCCCGACGACCTGGCCGCTCTCATTGCCCGCTACGACATCGGGACCGTCCGGTCGTGCAAGGGCATTGCCGAAGGCGTTGAGAACAGCAATTTCCTCCTGGAGACGACGAACGGGCGTTTTATCCTGACGCTCTATGAAAAGCGCGTCCGCGCCGACGAGCTGCCCTTTTTCGTCGACCTGCTTGGCCATCTCGCTGCCAAGGGCTGCCCGGTGCCCGCGATGATCCGCGACCGCAGCGGTGCGGCGATCCAGCAGATTTCGGGGCGCGCTGCCTGCATTATCCAGTTCCTTCCCGGCATCTCGCTGACCCGCCCGAGCGCCGCCCAGTGCGAAGCTGCCGGCGCCGCGCTCGCCCGGACCCACCGGGCGCTTGAAGATTTCGCGGGCGCTCGCGAGAACAATATGGGATATCGGCATTGGCGCGAGATCGCAAAGGCCGCGGGTGATCTCGACACGGTGCTGCCGGGACTGGGCGCGATCGTCGATGCCGAACTCGACTATCTGGACGCGCACTGGCCTTCCGGCCTCCCCTCGCATGTTATCCACGCAGACCTATTTCCCGACAATGTGCTCATGCTCGGCGACGAGGTGACGGGGCTGATCGACTTCTATTTCGCCGCGAGTGACTATCGCGCCTATGATCTTGCCGTCACGCACGCGTCATGGACCTTCTCCTCCGACGGAAAACGCTGCGATCCGGCGCGCGCCGCGGCCTTGATGCGCGGCTATGCGCGCGAGATCGCGCTCACCGGCGAAGAGATCGCCGCCTTGCCCCTCCTCGCGCGCGGCGCCTCGCTCCGTTTCCTGCTGACACGCGCCCACGACTGGATCCACACGCCCGCAGGCGCGCTCGTGACGCGCAAGGACCCCTCGCCCTTTCTCGCGCGGCTGCGCCGCTACTCTGCTCCCGATGCGATGGACCTTTTTGCGGCATGACGGCGAGCCCAGGCAGAACCGTGATCGTTGCGACCGACGGCGCATGCAAGGGCAATCCGGGCCCGGGCGGCTGGGGTGCGGTGCTGCGCTGGGGCGATGTCGTGAAGACGATATCGGGCGGTGAGGCGGAGACCACCAACAACCGGATGGAATTGATGGCCGCGATCGAGGCGCTGGCCACATTGAAGCGCAGCTGCCGCGTCGAGTTGTCCACCGACAGCGTCTATGTTCGCGACGGCATCACGAAATGGATCCACGGCTGGCAACGGAACGGCTGGAAGACCGCCGCGAAAAAGCCCGTCGCAAACGCCGATCTGTGGCAGCGCCTCGCGGCCGAGACAAAAAGGCACGAGATCGAATGGCTGTGGGTCAAGGGCCACGCCGGGCACGGCGACAATGAGCTTGCCGACCGGCTTGCAAGTGACGCGGCGCTTGCCGCGGCGCGGGCGCGCTAAGCGCCCCGCACCGGCTTATCAAACCTACTCAGCTTCGCGCGTCTCGGCGCCGGGCCCATTCTTCTTGATCGATTCGATGGCGTTCTTCGCCGAGGCCTTGCTGCTGTAGCCCTCGGTCCAAAAGATGGTTTCGCTATTATATTTGAAATAGGCGACGAATTCGCCTGCCTTGTTCTTCTTGATCTCGAAATAATGAGCCATCGGGTCCTCCACCAAGCGGAGCCGCCAGGATGCGCGGCTAACCCATGTTAAGGCGCTCGCCGCGGCGCGCAAGCGCTTCGATGGGTCAGGAAAAGCGGCCCGGCGCATATGGGCGGGGATCGACCGCCCCGATCGCGCCCCCGGGCGCCGGCGCCCCGAGCTGGGCTGCAAGCAGCGCGGAAATGGCAGGCGAGGTCTGGATGCCGAATCCGCCCTGCCCCGCGCACCAGATGAACGCAGGCTCGCGAGGGTCCGCGCCGAACACCGGCAGACGGTCGGGCGCGAAGCTTCGCAGTCCCGCCCATTTGCGCTCGACCGCGGCGACCGGCCAGTCGACCGCCCCCTGGAGCCGCTCGATCGCGAGCGCGACGTCGATTTCCTCGGGCGCCGCATCGCAGGGCTCGGAAGGCGTTTCATCATGCGGGCTCAGCCAAATGCGGCCCTCGCTCTCACCCTTGAAATAGAATTGGCCGCCCACATGGACGATCAGCGGCAGGGCGGCCGGCACCGGCACGCCGAGTCGCACCTGGAGCACGGTGCGCCGATACGGCTGAATGGCGAGCGGTTCGACGCCGCAGGCCGCTGCGACCCCGTCCGCCCAGGCGCCCGCCGCGTTCACGATGACATCCGCGATCATCTCGCCCCGCCCCGTCTCGACATGCCAACGCCCGCGCCGCCGGCTCGCCGCGACGAGCCGCGCGCGCGGAACCAGCATTGCGCCTGCGCGCTTTGCTGCGCGCAAATAGGCGGCGTGGAGCGCCGCGACGTCGATATCGCTGCACGCCGCCTCATAGGCAGCCTCGGTCCAGTCGGAGCGAATGCCCGGCACTTTTTCTCTCATCTCGGCCGTCCCAAGACGCACGACGTCGACGCCCTTGGCGGCAAAGGCCCCCGTAAAAGCGTCGACCGCTTCCCTTTCCTCGCGGCGCCCGATCGTAAGCGCCGCTCGCGGCGTAAGAAAGGGACGATCGGAAAGATCGGCCGGGGGGTGCGCGAGCGCGGCGTAGGAGGCGGCCGAAAGCGGCTGTATGCCGACCCCGCCATAGCTTTCGTGCCAGAAGGCGGCCGAACGTCCGGTGGCGTGAACGCCGGGGCGATCCTCCGCCTCGATCATCACAATCTGCCGGTGCGGCGCGAGCGCGGCCGCGAGGCTCGCCCCCGCAATCCCGGCGCCGACAATCAGAATATCGGTGGCATGGGTCGGCGCGTCGCTCATGCCAAGGCGCATATCGCCCCGCGCGGGGAATGCAAGCCGGGTGGCGGCCGTCAACATGGTTACGCTTTGGTAAGCCATCCTTGCTACCGGAAATGCTGTGGGACACAATCCGACCGCTCTTGGCCTGATGGCACTTCTCGCCGCGCTGATGATCGCTGCTGCGATCAGCGACTTGCGCTCGCGCACGATTTCCAATGCGCTGAACGGAGCGATGGCCCTTCTCGCCATCCCCTTCTGGCTTGCGAGCGGTCTCATGGCCTGGCCCGACATCCCGCTTCAGCTCGGGGCCGCCCTGGGCGTCTTCCTGGCTTTTGTCGGGCTCTTCGCAATCGGCGCCATGGGCGGCGGAGACGTCAAGATGATCGGCGCGGTGATGCTCTGGATCCCGCTGCCTTTGTTCATGCCGACGCTCACCGTGATGGCGATCGCCGGCGGACTGCTGTCCGCCGCCATGCTCATATACATCAAACTGCGTCCATCCGACACGCCGATTGAGGTCCCCTACGGGGTTGCGATCGCGGCGGCGGGTCTTTGGGCGCTTCACCAACATTATCTTAACCAGTTTCAGTCTATCGCATCGGCTTGAGGGAAAGCACGGCCGTTTCCGGTGCGTGCAGGAGGGCGAAAAATCGTCATGGATACGCGAAAGATAATGCTGATCGTCGGCGCGCTGATCGTTGCAGTGGGCGCGGCTTTTGGGGTCAACCAGATGATGCGCGGGGCCTCGGCACCGACCGCGCGCGCAGCGGCGGCGCCGGAAATTTCCGGACCGACAATCCTCGTGGCAACGCGGCAGCTGCCCGCTGGCACGATCATCGGCCCGGACAGCTTCAGGTTTCAACCCTGGCCGAAGGACCTGGTCGAGAAAGCCTATTTCCTGAAAGAGAATACCGACGTCAATTCGCTGGTCGGAACGGTCGTGCGTTTTCCGATCACCGCGGGCGAACCGCTCACCCAGGGCGCGCTCGTTCATCCTGACGATCGCGGCTTCCTCGCCGCGGCCCTTGGCCCCGGCATGCGCGCCGTGACCGTCAAGGTCTCGCAGGAACAGGGCGTTGCGGGCTTTGTCTTCCCCGGCGACCGGGTCGACGTCGTGCTGTCGCAGACGATCGAGGTCAAGGAGGGCGGCGCCTATCCCGACGATCAGCTGTTTACGGCGGAGACGATCGTGCGCAACGTCCGCGTTCTTGCGACCGACCAGCGCTACGACGCAAAAGACGAAACCGGCAAGACGCCGGTTCGCACCTTCGGCTCGGTGACGCTCGAGGCGACGCCTGAAATTGCCGAGAAGATCGCTGTTGCGCAGAATATGGGCAAGCTTTCGCTCGCCCTGCGCCCGCTTGCTGAAACGAGCGGCGAACTCGAGGCCGCGATTGCCTCGGGCGAGATCGATGTGCCCGCAACGGGCGGCACCGCCGCTGAGCGCAAGATGCTCGCCGAAGTCGCGGCGCGCCCGACATCAGGCCGCACCTCGGCCACAACGGGCGGCGACGTATCGCGCTTCTGGATCCCGGTGAGGGGCCGCGTCGGAGGCAGCGGAGCCGCGCCGCAGCAGGCTGCCTATGCGGGTGCTCCGGCAGCGGGCGGACGCCCGGCGCCGATGTCGAGCGGTCCAGTCGTTCGCGTGACCCGCGGTGACAAGACGACCGAAGTTCCGGTTGGGGGAAAGTAAGATGAACCGCAAAGCCAAAATGAAGGCGGCCGCGCTGGCCCGGACCCTGGCCATCGGCCTGGTCTCGGCGGCCCTGATTTCCGCCCCGTCGCAACAGGCCTCGGCGCAAGCGACCCAGAATGCGAGCTCGAGCATCGACCTGTCGGTGGGCCGCGGCCGTCTGATCAGCCTGCCCGCCCCGATGGTCGACGTCTTCGTCGCGAACGACGGGGTAGCCGACGTCCAGGTTCGCTCGGCGCGCCAGCTCTACATATTCGGCAAGGCGCCGGGCGAGACGAGCATCTATGCCACCGACGCCAGCGGCCGGGTGGTCTATTCGACCGTCGCGCGCGTCGGGAACAATATCGAGACGATCGACCAGATGCTCTCGCTCGCCATGCCCGAGGCGAAAATCGCGGCAAACACGATGAACGGCTTCGTGCTGCTCACCGGCACGGTGGAGTCGCCCGACGATGCCGCCGAGGCTGAACGGCTGGTGCAGGCCTTCGTCGGCGAAGGGACCAAAGTGCTCTCCCGCCTGCGCACCGCGACGCCGCTCCAGGTCAACCTGCAGGTCCGCATCGCCGAGGTGAACCGCTCGCTGGTCAAGGAAATCAGCGGCAATATCCTCACCCGCGACCGCGATGGCCCCCTTGGTAACGGCTTCCTCGGCGGGGTCTTCGGCGGCCGCACCGCCGGTAACATTCTTTATCCAGGAGAAGGCGATCCGCCGATCCCCCCCGGGTCGACGGCTTACCAGATTACGACGCCTAGCGGTACGCGCAGTATCGCAGGGGCGGGCCGCCTCTTTGGTCTCGACCTTATCGCCTCGCTCGACATGGGCGAGCGTTCGGGAATGGTGGTGACGCTCGCGCAGCCCAACCTCACGGCGATCTCGGGTGAAACTGCCGATTTCCTCGCAGGCGGCGAATTCCCGATTCCGATCCCCGGCAATTTTGCGGGAACGACGATCGAATATCGCAAATATGGTGTGAGCCTCGCCTACACGCCCACCGTGCTGTCGAATGGCCGCATCAGCCTGCGCGTGCGGCCCGAGGTTTCGGAGCTGTCGACCGAAGGCGCAATCGAGATGGAAGGCTTCCAGATCCCCGCGCTGACGATCCGCCGCGCCGAGACGACCGTCGAACTCGGCTCAGGCGAGAGCTTCATGATCGCCGGCCTGATGAACAACCGCGCGATCGGCGCGATCGACAAGATGCCAGGCCTTGGCGATGTGCCGATCCTTGGCACCTTGTTCAAGTCGGACAGCTTCCGCCGCGGCGAAACCGAACTGGTCATTGTCGTGACCCCCTATCTGGTGAACCCGGTTTCGGCGAACGATATCAAGCTTCCAACCGATGCCTATCAGGTTGCGAACGACGCGGCGCGATTGTTTCTCAACCAGACAAGCAACGGCGTGAGCGGCGGCGATCGGCCCAAGCCGCGCCTCGACACCTCGGCGGGCGACGCCGACCGGCTACGCGGCGGTGACGACGTATCGCCTGGCTTCAGCATCAAGTGACGCGCTGGTTTTCAGGGAGCAAAGTGATGAAGAAAATCGCAACTTGGACGACGCTCGCACTGGTCACGACGCTTGCGGGCTGCACGGGCAGTGCCAACAGCAATATGGGCCTCGATTCGGTGCACCAGCCGGTCGTGCGCAATCACATCTACCAATTCGACGTCGCGGCCACCGGCGGCGAACTCCCGCCGAGCGAGCAGGGCCGTCTTCAGGGCTGGTTCGATGCGATGGGCCTGCGCTACGGCGACCGGATCGCGATCGAGGACCCTGCCGCCTATGGCAATGACGGCGCGCAAGCCGCGGTGCGGGCGATCGTCGAACGCCGCGGCCTGCTCGTTGGCACCGATGCGCCCGTCACTACGGGCGCAATCCCGCCGGGCCATATCCGTATCGTCCTGACGCGCGCATCGGCCTATGTGCCGGGCTGCCCCGATTGGGCGAGCAAGTCCTCGATCAATCCCAACAACGCAACCTCGTCCAACTACGGCTGCGCGACGAACAGCAATCTCGCCGCGATGGTCTCCGACCCCAATGACCTCATCAAGGGGGCTGCCGGCGAGCGGTACGATCCGAATACCGCAAGCCGCGCCATCAAGACCTATCGGGAAAAGCCGCCGACGGGAGCCGGCGAACTGCGGGGTGAAACGACGAACGGGGGTGGCAAATGAACGCGCCTTTCAAAGCAATCGGGCTGCGTGAGCCCTTTAACGCCTTCGTGTGCGACGATGATACGCTGGAGCTGATCCGCATCGCCGCGGCCGACATGGGCTGGCCTATTGAGAAGTGCAACAAGGGCGGTCTTCGCAATGCCGTCCAGTCGCTCTCCGTGTCGGCGAGCCCGAACATCCTGTTCGTCGACATGTCCGAATCAGGCGATCCCATCAACGACATCAACGCGCTTGCCGAAGTGTGCGAGCCGGGCACCGTCGTGATCGCCGCCGGGCAGGTCAATGACGTGCGCCTCTATCGCGATCTTCTTTCGAGCGGAATCCAGGATTATCTCCTGAAGCCCCTGTCGCTTGACCAGGTCCGTGAATCGCTGACCATGGCGCAGGCGATGCTGGCTGCGCCCAAACATGCGGACATGCTCGACGACAAGCCGCATCACATGACCGCAGTGGTCGGTGTGCGCGGCGGCGTGGGCGCCTCGCTCGTTTCGACCTCGCTCGCCTGGGTGATGAGCGAGCAGGCCGGCCGCCAGACGGCGCTCCTCGATCTCGACATCCATTTCGGGACTGGCGCGCTGACGCTCGACCTTGAGCCGGGGCGCGGCCTGATCGACGCGATCGACAATCCGAGCCGCATCGACGGCCTGTTCATCGAGCGCGCGATGGTTCGCGCCTCGGACAAGCTTAGCCTTTTGTCGGCCGAAGCGCCGATCCACCAGCCGGTGATGACGGACGGCTCCGCCTTCTTCCAGCTGGAAGAAGAGCTGCGCAACGCGTTCGAAATGACGATCGTCGACATTCCGCGCCAGGTGCTGATCCCCTTCCCGCACCTTGTGGCAGAAGCGGGAACGATCCTGCTCGTCAGCGACGTCACGCTCGCCGCGGCGCGCGACACGATCCGGCTCTTGTCCTGGTTCAAGCAGAATGTGCCGAGCGCGCGCGTCATCCTGGTGGCCAACAAGTTCCAGAGCACGATTGGCGAGCTTTCGCGCAAGGAGTTCGAATCCTCGATCGAACGCGATGTGGACGTCACCATCCCGTTCGATCCGAGGCTGGTCAGCCAGTCGGCAAAGCTTGGCAAATCCTATGCCGAGATTTGCAAGGGCACCAAGGCAGGTCAGGTGTGGACGCATCTGATGCGCCTCGTCCTCGACGGCGCCGAAGAGGCCGAGGAAGTCTCCGCCTCGGCCCGCGGCCAATCGGGTGCCTCGCTTCTCGGCAAGCTCGGCAGCCTTGGCAATCTGGTGACGAAAAAGACCGCAAAACAGTTGTGACGAGTCCGCCGGTCAAAGTGGCCCACTATCGTTCCCATCGCCAATCGGACGTACGATCATGACCCTGCCTACGCTGATTATCGCAGCCTGCTTCCTGGCTTTCGTCTTCGTCGTTCTGCTGTTCGGCGGACCTTCGGTCAGCAAGGCGAAGAGCCGCCGCCTTGCGATGATGAAGGACCGTCATGCCGCTTCAACAGAAGCGGTGGTTGCAGCCCAGATGCGCAAGACGATCCAGGCGGCCAGCGGACAAGGCAGCAGCCTCACGAGCCTCATGCCGCGGCGCGAGCAGATGGAATTGCGCCTGCGCCGGACGGGCAAGGGCTGGACGGTCAGCCAGTATATGTTCGCATCGATGGGGCTGTTCGTGGTGATGACCGGCGCGCTCCTCGTCCTTCGCACACCCTTCGTGCTCGCCGCATTGATCGGCGTGATGGCGGCGGTCGGCCTGCCCTATTTGGCGACGGGCCGGCTGATCAAGCGGCGCGTCGCGGCCTTCAATGCCCGTTTTCCCGACGCCATCGACCTGCTCGTTCGCGGCCTCAAATCGGGGCTTCCGGTGACCGAGACCTTCCAGGTCGTCAGCCAGGAGCTTCCCGGGCCCGTCGGTGAGGAATTTCGCGGGGTGGTCGAGCGCATCCGCATCGGCAACACGATGGAGGCCGCGCTTCAGGAATCGGCCGAGATGCTCGCAACCCCCGAGTTCCAGTTTTTCTGCATCACGATCGCTATCCAGCGAGAGACGGGCGGCAATCTGGCTGAGACGCTCGGCAATCTCTCGGACGTGCTGCGCAAGCGCGCACAGATGAAGCTCAAGATCCGCGCGATGTCGTCGGAGGCCAAGGCCTCGGCCTATATCGTCGGTGCCCTACCCTTCTTCGTGTTCGGCATCGTGTGGACGATGAATCCCGAATATCTCTCGGGCTTCTTTCACGAACAGCGGCTCATCGTGACCGGGCTCGGCGGCCTCGTCTGGATGAGCATCGGCGCGTTCATCATGTCGCGCATGATCAGCTTCGAGATCTGAGGAGACGGCCGTGAACAGCAATCTTCTCCTCGTCGCCTTCTCCGGACGCCAGGCCGGACCCACGCTGATGGGCGTCGACGTCGTCTGGGCGGCGACGATGCTCGCTGCGGTCGGCGTCTTTGCCGTGCTGCTCGCCGTCTACGGCGCGCTCACCGTGCGCGATCCGATGGCCAAGCGCGTCAAGGCCCTCAACGACCGCCGCGAGCAGCTCAAAGCGGGCATCACCGCCTCGACCGCAAAGCGCCGCGTAAAACTGGTTCGCAAGAACCAGACGGCCGACAAGATGCGCAGCTTCCTCGGCAAGCTGCAGGTGCTTCAGGACGAGCAGATCAAGGATGTGCAGCAAAGGCTCGCGCAGGCCGGCATCCGCTCGAAGGATCTGGCGGTTGCGGTGATCTTTGGGCGGCTCGTGCTGCCGATCCTCCTCGGCGGTCTTGCCGCCTTGCTGATCTATGGCATCGATCTCTGGCCCGACCTCACTCCCTTCAAGCGCTCCGCCGCGACGATGGGGGCGCTGCTCCTCGGCTACAAGGCGCCCGACCTCTTCGTCGATAACAAACGGCAGAAGCGCACCGACGCCATCCGAAAGGGGCTTCCCGACGCGCTCGACCTCCTCGTGATCTGCGCCGAGGCCGGCTTGACCGTCGACGCTGCCTTCAGCCGAGTCGCCAAAGAACTGGGCCGCGCCTATCCCGAACTCGGCGAGGAGTTCGCGCTGACCTCGATTGAACTTGGCTTTCTCACCGAGCGCCGTCAGGCGTTCGAGAACCTCGCCTATCGCGTCGATCTTGAATCGGTGAAGGGCGTCGTCACGACCATGATCCAGACCGAGAAATACGGCACGCCGCTTGCGAGCGCCTTGCGCGTTCTTTCGGCCGAATTCCGTAACGAGCGCATGATGCGCGCCGAGGAGAAGGCAGCCCGGCTCCCGGCAATCATGACGGTGCCGCTGATCCTCTTCATCCTGCCTTGCCTGTTCATCGTGATCCTCGGACCCGCGGCTTGTTCGCTCAAGGACGCGCTCGCGGGGTCGATGTCCTGACCAAGCGGACCGAGGTTCGGCCATAGGGGGGCGGGAGGCATCTCCCGCCCCTTTTGGTGTCAGGCGACCTGCTGCTCGATCGCCCCGAAGATGCTGTGGTGGCGCTCGTCATCCATCCAGATGCGCACAGTATCGCCCTTTTTCAGAAAAGGCGTTCTGGGTTCGCCCTCAAGGATCGTCTCGACCGTCCGCACCTCGGCGAGGCAGCTATAGCCGAGCCCGCCCTCTGCGATCGGCTTGCCCGGCCCCCCGCCCGCGTCGCGGTTCGACACGGTGCCCGACCCGATGATCGTCCCGGCCCCCAAGTTGCGGGTCTTCGCCGCGTGCGCGATGAGCGCGCCAAAGTCGAAAGTCATGTCGACCCCGGCGTCGGCGCGGCCGAGCGGTTTGCCGTTGAGGTCAACGCAAAGCGTTCCGTGAAGCTTGCCATCGCGCCACCGGTCACCGAGCGAGGCAGGGGTCACGAAAACCGGCGACATCGCGCTTGCGGGCTTGGACTGAAAGAAGCCGAACCCTTTGGCGAGCTCGGCCGGGATCAGGCCGCGCAGCGATACGTCGTTGGTGAGCCCGACGAGCAGGATCTTGTCGCGCGCCGACGCCGCGTCGATGCCCGCCGGCACGTCATCTGTCACCACGACAACTTCAGCTTCCATGTCGCAGCCCCACGCCGGATCACCAAGCGGAATCGGGTCGCGCGGGCCGAGAAAACCATCGCTGCCGCCCTGGTACATCAGCGGATCGTGCCAGAAGCTGTCGGGCATCTCGGCTCCGCGGGCCTGCCGGACCAGCGCGACATGGTTTACATAGGCGCTGCCATCGGCCCACTGAAAGGCGCGCGGCAACGGCGAGGCCGCGTCGCGCTCATGAAAGCGCTCCTTCGGAATCACATCATGGTTGAGATCCTTAGCCAGCGCCGCGAGCCGCGGGGCGACCTCATCCCAATTGTCGAGCGCATTCTGCATCGTCGGCGCGATGGACGCAGCATCCGCGCACCAGGCAAGATCATCCGACACGACAACGAGCCGTCCGTCGCGGCCGGCCTTGAGCGAAGCTAGTTTCACGCAATATCCTTTGTCTGCGATGCGCAGCAAAGCCGCCATCGCATCAAGGGAATTCGATGGTCAGCGAGGCATCTGGATCGATGCGAAACAGGTAAAGCCCGACTGGCCCGCCTGCAAGCGCCGGATATACTGGAGATAGGCCTGCGACTGTTCATAGCTTGCGCCCGGCAGTGTCTGGCCGCGGAAGGCACGCTTGACCTCCTCGCCCGTGAAGGGACGCGGCGAACCGGGGAAGGCTCCCTTGGTTCCGGCCGGAACAAGCTGACCCTGGCCGTCGATATATTGGCCCGCCCCTGTAGCGCCGGGCACGGGAATTTCGCAGTTCATCACCGACACGGCGGTCTGCGCAAAGGCCGGACGGATCGTGAGCGCCGTCGACACGCCGGCGGCGCCGAGCGCAAGCATCCTGCGGCGCGAGGGAATGGCCTCATCCGCCTCGCCGATGCACCCAGCCGGAGTGTCGCTCTTTTCCATGTCGACGCGCATAGCCCATCCGCCCCCCGCGCGAAAAGGAAAAGCCGCAAGCCCTCCGTCCCCATCCCGTTTTGGCACAGTCGCCCGGGAAGAATTTAAGATGCGCGAATGGCTTGCACGCCAGGTCTGCGCATGCGAGGCCCCAGCGCGATGTTCGATCGCCTATCCAGCCTGATCATCGCGCTGACGCTGATCGCAATTGCGGCGATTCTCGCAGCGTTGGCCCCGGACCAGGCACTGGCGCTCGCCCTCCTTACCCTTGCCGGCTTCGCCGCGGCTGCAATCCTCTACCTAGCCGTCCCCGCGGCGCCAACCGAGGCGCATACTGCGGCCTCGGCCCCGTCCTCTTCCGCCCCCTCGCTGCTCCGCCACCCCGGCTTTGCGCGCTGGGCCGGCCAGGAAGCGGATCCGTTCATCGGCACCAGAGGCAATGTCGTTACCTTTGCAAATGATGCCGCGCTCGAGTTGCTGGGCCCCCATATCGCCGGGGCCGACATCCGCACCGCGATTCGCCATCCAGCTGCGGCAGAATGGCTGGCAGACGCGGGAAAGCCCGGGACGCCGCAGGAGGTCAGCCTCGTCGATTTCCCGCGCCCGGGCCAGCGCTGGACGATGCGCGCCGCCGCGCTGCCTGAGGACGAGCGTATCATCATCCTCTCCGACCGCTCGGCGATTGACGCCGCTGAGCGGATGCGGTCGGACTTCGTGGCCAACGCCAGCCACGAGCTGCGCACCCCGCTCGCGGCGATTTTGGGCTATGTCGAGACGCTGCAGGACCCAGACGGCGATGCCGATCCAGCTCTGCGCCGCCGCTTCCTCGCGATCATCGAGCGTGAAGCGCGGCGGATGCAGCAACTCGTCCTCGATCTTTTGTCGATCTCGCGCATCGAGGCCGACCGCTTCCGCCGCCCGACCGCGCCGGTCGATCTTGCGGGCGTCGTGGGAGACACAGTTGCGCAGCTGCGCGAAACCGACGACGCGCGCGCGCAGGATATTGTCCTGACGCGGCCCGATGATCCTATGCCGATACTGGGCGATACAGCGCAGCTCGCACAGCTTGCGCACAATATCATCACGAACGCGATGAAATATGGCCGCGCAGGGACGCCGATCATCGTCAGGCTCGAACGCACGTCCGGCCGCGTGCGCCTCAGCATCAGCGACGAGGGTGACGGTATCGCGCCTGCGCACCTGCCCCGGCTCACCGAGCGCTTCTACCGCGCCGACGAAGCGCGCAGCCGTGCGGTGGGTGGAACGGGGCTCGGACTCGCGATCGTCAAGCATATCAGCGAGCGGCACCAGGGTCAGCTCGACATCGCGAGCGAGGTCGGCCGGGGAAGCTGCGTATCGGTAAGCTTTCCGCCCGCGCAATGAGCGCACGCGAAGGGCGGCAAAGTCTCCCTTGCCGCCCTCCTGGCGATAGGCGCAAAAAAAGCGCGGATCAGCCCTGCGGATCCGGAGCCGGCTCTTCGCTCGGAGCAGGAGCCGGCTGATCCGAAGGCGCGGGCTCCTTGTCCGGCGTCGGAGCGGGCGCCGGCTGGTCGCTCGGAGCAGGGTCAGTGGTCGGCGCAGGCTCCTCGTCAGGCGCGGGCGCCGGGGCCGGTTCTTCGGTCGGCGCGGGCGTGCTCGTCTCCTGAGCCATCGCCGCCATCGGCGCCATCACAAAGCTTGCCGCCACAGCGGACATCATAACAATCTTACGCATGGTTACTCCTTTGCATGAGGCGAAGGAGCCAAAAGGAAGTGCCCCTCGCCGCAGGCCTGCCATTCCCCGCAGACCTCGACGGTGCCAACGGGCTCCTTTTGCTCAAGTTCCCCAGTGCCAGATGAATGCATCCATTTGCACGGCAGAGCGTTTTATCATTTGAAACAAGGCGGATGGACTTCATGGCGATCGAATGCACAGCTTATCGCGACGACAAGGGGGGTCTTCACCCCACGCCGGAGCGCGCGACTCTTGCCGACTTGGCGAGTGTCCTCGGCCGGGTCGGCGAAGAAGGAGGCATGACCGCCGGCGTCGCCAAGCTCATTTTCGAAAAGCGCGAAGATATCGAACGGGTCTTTGCCGAGCATGATCATATGCTGGCCGCCGCCGCGGGCGACGCGGGGGCGTCGGGAGAGGTTATCACGCTGAAGGGAGCGGGCTGAGAGCCGCCTCCCCGTCCGTCATTCCGGCGATTGGTCGCGCGACGATCTCTACGCGAGCAGCGCGGGCAAACCCTGCCAAAGGATCGCGAGCGCGCCGATCCCCAGCCCGGCAAACGCAAGCTGCATCCGCCATTTCCCGAAGAAATCTCGCGGCGGCATCCGCATGACCGCCGCTGCCAGCAAGGCGCAGATCGCCAGGCAGACTCCGGTCAGCGCGGCGATAGCAAGGCGAGACGCGAATCCATCGCCGATGAATTCGCCGATCCCGTAGAGAATGAAGAAATGCGCCGCCCAAATGAGGAGGCCGGACAGCATGATGGCCCAGGCCCGCATCGCGCTATGCTCCGACCGCGCGCGTAAAGAGCGCGCCGACGAGACCCTGGATCGCGGCATAGGCGAGGAACAACATGGTCAGGTCGATGCTCGTGTTGGCGGGCCGGGTCACCAGGCCGCGCAGCGCGCGGGCCGCGCAATAGCCCGCCATCAGGGCGCCGGTCGCCACTGCAGCGCCCTGCAGCGCCAGAAGCGCGAAGACCGCTGCGCCCTGCCCGCTTGCCTCTGCCGCGAACCCTGCGGCCGCCCACTGTCCCCGATCGAGCCACAAAGCGCCGCCCAAAGCGGCGGTCGACAAGACGAAGGCCACGACCGGCCAGGCAGCCCCGCGCAGCAGCAGGCGCCGTCCGCCGATCGCCAGCGCCGCGGCGGCGAGGTCGAGGAGCAGGATTGGCACGGCGCCCCGAAAGGCAGGCGGCGGCGCCCAATAGGACGGCTGGTTCGACCACAGGAAAGCGAGGCTGAACAGGCCCATGACGAAGATCATGCCCATCACGATCAGCAGAATGACCATCGCCCACCAGCCGTGACTCGCGCTGCCCGTGACATAGGTCGGCACCTCGATGCCAGCGCCGATGTCTACCCGCTCCGCCGCGACCCGCCGATCGCTTTCCCACAGCCAGCGCAGCACGGCGATGACCGCGAACAGCCCGCTTGCCAGGCCGAAACCATAGGCCTGCACCGTCAGCGCAAGAAAGAAGCCCGCCGTGAAGATCGCCGCGGCAATCGGCCACGGCGAGGGGCCGGGCAATATCTGAAGATACTGGGGCTCGGCGCGGAGCGGGCTGGTGACGATCGTCTCGCGCAGTCCGGTCGCCGAACGCGGCAGGAAGTAGCGCCCCGCCTCGACCCGCGCCGCGAGCGCAGGATCGTCCCACAGCGGCTCGCGGCTGGCCACCACCGGGATCGAGCGCACCGAATAGAGTTCGGTAGGCAACCATTCGAGCGTACCGGCGTCATGGACGTTGCCCGCGGTTCCGCCCCCCGGCGCGAAGCGAAAATTCCGAACGAGATCGACCAGGAACAGCAGGACGCCGGCCGCGAGCAGAAAGGCGCCGACCGTCGAGACGAGATTGGGAAGCGCAAGGCCCTGGCCCGGCAGATAGGTAGAGACGCGCCGCGGCATTCCCTGAAGCCCCGACAGGTGCATCGGGAGGAAGGCGATGTTCATGCCCGCGAACATCAGCCCGAACACCCACCGGCCCAGCCGGTCGGACAGCGGCCGCCGGCTGATCGACGGAATCCAGTAATAGAAGGCGGCGAACAGCGGAAAAACCATCCCGCCGATCAACACATAGTGGAGGTGCGCGACGATGAAATAGCTGTCGTGCGCCTGCCAGTCGAAGGGCACCATTGCGACCATCACGCCCGTCAGGCCACCGGTCACGAAGATGAGGATGCTGCCGATGACGAACAGCCCCGGCGCGCTGTACCGGGGCTTGCCGACCGCCAGCGTCGCGATCCATGCAAAGACCTGGATGCCGGCGGGAATGCTGACCGCCATCGACGCCGCCGAGAAGAAGCCGGTGGTCATCGGCGGCAGACCGGTGGCGAACATATGGTGCGCCCAGACGCCGAAGCTGATGAAGCCGGTCGCGAGCAGCGCGAGGACGATCAGCCGGTAGCCGACCAGTTCGGTTCTTGCGACGGTGGCGACGATCATGCTGACCATTCCCGCGGCGGGCAGGAAGATGATGTAGACCTCCGGGTGGCCGAAGAACCAGAAGAGATGCTGCCACAAGAGCGGATCGCCGCCGCGCCCCGCGTCGAAGAAAGGCCAGCCGAAAGCGCGTTCGATCTCGAGCAGCAGCGTTGCGAGGATGACGCTGGGAAAGGCGATCACGATCATCGCCGCGAATACGAGCATCGCCCACGCGAAGATCGGCATCCTGTCGAGGCTCATCCCCGGCGCGCGCGTCCGGAGGACCCCGACGATGATCTCGATCGCGCCGGCGATCGCGCTGATTTCGATGAAGCCGATGCCGAGCAGCCAGAAGTCGGTGTTGATCCCCGGCGAATAGGCCTTGGAGGTCAACGGCGGATACATGAACCAGCCGCCGTCGGGTGCAAGACCGACGAAGATTGACGCGAAGAAGCACAGGCCGCCCACCGCATAGGCCCAGAAGGCATAGGCGGAGAGGCGCGGGAACGGCAGATCGCGCGCCGCCAGCATCTGGGGGAGCAGCAGAACGCCTGCCGCCTCGACCGCGGGAACCGCAAAGAGAAACATCATCACCGTGCCGTGCATGGTGAAAACCTGATTATAGACCGCCTGCGGCAGCACCTCCATGAGCGGCGCAGCAAGTTGCACACGCATCAGCAGCGCGAGGATTCCGGCCAGCAGGAAGAAGAGAAAGGCGGTGCCGAGATAATAGAGGCCGATATAGCTGTTGTTGACCGCGGTCAGATAGTCCCATCCCTTTGGCGCGCACCAGATGTGAGCGAGTTCCTCCTTTTCTTCGTCGGGCCGCGGCGCGCGGGTTGGAAAGCGCGCGTAAAGCGCAGGATCGAAGCCCGTTTCCGAGCTCATTCGAGGCCTCGAAGATAGGCGGCGAGCGCGCGCAATTCCCGGCCGCTGAACTGATGGTAGGCGGGCATGCGGTTGCCGGGCTTGATCGCCTGGCTGTCGGCGATCCAGCCCGCCATCGTGCCCGGATTGTTGGGCAAGATGCCCGCGCCGAGCGTCTGGCGCGAACCGACATGGGTGAGGTCGGGACCGGCGAGCCCGTTCGCCGCCGTGCCGCGGATGGTGTGGCAGGCCGCGCAGCCGCTCGCGAGAAAAAGGTCAAGCCCCGGCCCACCGCCTCCATCCGCCGGCCGGCGCGCGGCGCGCCAGCGCTCGAAATCCTTCGCGCTATGCGCGACCACGACGAAGCCCATCAGCGCATGGGGACCGCCGCAATATTCGGCGCACTGGCCCTTGTAGACGCCGGGTCGGTCGGCCTCGATCAGCAGCTTATTGGTGCGCCCCGGGATCATGTCCATCTTTCCGGCGAGGCGCGGGATCCAGAAACTATGGATGACGTCGGCCGATTCGAGTTCGAGCAGGACCGGCCGCCCCACCGGAATATGAAGTTCGTTGGCGTCGCGCAGCGCCTCCTGTCCCCGCGCGTCGAGATAGTGGACGCGCCACCACCACATTTCGCCGATGATCCGCACGCGCATGGCATCAGTCCCGGGCTGCGGCGAGAGCGAACTCGTCAGCGAAAGCCCCCAGATCAGGAGCCCGGTCAGCACCACCGCCGGAAATAGGAAACCGCCGAGCCAGATCGCGCGCTCGCCGCCGAGCTTGGCCTTGAGCCGCTTGGAGCCGAACAGCGCGGTGCCGAGCGCGGCCACGACGATTGCCAGCACGACCGCACCCCCGATCAGCAACGCCCAGGCGAGCAGCGTCACCGGCTCCGCATAGGGACCACCGGGGTCCAGCACCGGCGGCGGCCAACCTGCGCTGGTCGAGGCGAGAAGGAACCTATTGCTCATGCAGGCTCTGCAGCCAGGCGGCGATATCGCGCGCGTCCTCGTCACGCATCGGAATGGCCGGCATCGCCGTGCCCGGAACAAGCGCGGGAGCATCGCGAACGAACGCGGCGAGACGGACGGGGTCGTTCGGAAGCTGCCCCGCGATCATCGCGCGATCCCCGAACCCATCCAGCGCCGGGCCGACCCGCCCCTTCGGCCAGGCGCTGTCGGGCATGGCGTGGCAGGCGCCGCAGCCAAGCCGCCTGGCGGCATCCCGGCCGCGTGCGATGGCGGCCGCACCAGCGTCATGGGGCGCGATTTCGGCGGGGTGGCAGGCACCGAGCAGCAGCGTCCCCACGGCTGCGATCATGACCTCCTCGCGGGCCATACCATCTCCTGCGGGCGATTTCCTTCAAGGAACCACCCGCCGTTTCCATTGGTTCCAAAAGCGTGCGGTTCACCTCGCTCCTGTGGCTCGTGCCGATCGCCGCCTGCAGCGCGCCGGCGCCCGAAAGCCGGTTTCGCGAATCCGGCGAAGTGATCGCGTTCGGCGGAGGCGATGGCGGCGCCGAAGCGGCCTGCTTCACCTGCCACGGGATCGAGGGCCAGGGCGACGGGCGCGCCTCACCGCGGCTCGCCGGCCTCGACAAGGGTTATCTCCATCGCCAGCTCGACGATTTCGCGAGCGGACGCCGCGACCATGCGGTGATGCGCGCGATCGCGCGGCGGCTCGATGGTGGCGACCGGTCGAAGGTCGCCGCCTATTATGCGGGCCTGCCCATTCCCGCGAACCAGTTGGTCGAGCTTCAAGATTCTGGCGCTGCCGGACTCTACAACAATGGGGATGCCGGTCGCGATCTCGCGCCCTGCGCATCCTGCCACGGCTCGACCGGCGAAGGCGCAGGGCCCGGCAATCCGCCGCTGGCGGGCCAGCCCGCCGCCTATATCGCTGCGCAGCTCGCTGCGTTTCGCGACGGCTCGCGCAACAATGATGCGCTGGGCGAGATGCGGGCGATCAGCCGCCGGCTGACGGGCGGCGAGATCCGGGCGGTGGCAGATCATGTCGCGGCTCTTCCAGCGGCTCGTCCTCGGGCAGTTCGGGCAGCATCCCGCGAAGGACATCGTGGCGATCCCAGAAATGATGTTTCAGTGCCGCACCGACGTGCAGCGGGATCATCGCCGCCAGCAGGATGATCAGCAGGGCGTGGATGCCTTCCGCCCAATCGAGGATCCACCACTGGATCGCGGTCGGCACCGTGTCGAAGGGCATGGATGGCCAGGGAAGCAGGCCCGCCGCGGCCAGATCTCCGCCCTCGAGGACCGACCACATCGCCCAGCCGCTGAGCGGCAGGCCGAAGAAGCAGATGTAGAAGAGGATATGGGTGGCATAAGCCGCGAGCGTCTGCCAGCCGAGGCGATCGGCATCGTTGACGGGCCCCGGGACGATCAGTCGCCAGATGCCGCGCAGCGCCGCCAGGATCAGCATCAGCAGCCCGATTTCGGCATGAACCTGATAGGCGGCGAGCTTGTCGCCGCCAACGTCCATGCTGCCCATCGTCCATCCCCATCCAAGCTGGAAGACGATCAGCGCAGCCATGACCCAATGGAATATCTGGCCGACCGGCGAATAGCGCCCCTCGGCGGCATGCCGCGCGGCCCAGCTACGGATCGCCTCGATCATGTCCGCGCGGCGCGCGGCGAGACCAGCCGCCAGGCCATCCCCAGCGCCGCCGCGAGATAAAATCCTGCAGCGGGCACCCACATGATAAGGCCGGCGAGCTGCTGATCCTCGATCGGCCTCAAACCCCAAGGCTGCGTCGTCGCATAATGCGGCGCATAGAGCGGGTCGCCGGCGAAGGTGATGAGCGCACCGAGCAGGCCCATCTGGGCCGTCATCACGAGGAGGAGCCCGAGCGCGAGCGGCGTCGGCGCCCGCCGCAAGGCCATCCAGAAGCCGAGCGCACTACCGAACAAAGTGATCTGCATCAGCCAATAGATCGCATCGTTCGACAACGCCGCTGCATAGGGCTGCGGCGCGTGCCAGAACCAGAAAGCAAGGATGTGGACGGCCGCTGCCGTCGCTGCGCGCCGCGCGGCGAGCGCGACCGGCCTCAGCCCCCAGGCGACGAGCGGCGCGGCAACGGCCGTAAGCAGGACGTGATGCGCGACCCGCGCCGAAAAGAGCGCCGACGACAAGGCACAGAGCGGCGACACGAAAAGCAGCACGATAGACGCAAAGCCCCACCAGAAGGGCGGAGACAGGTCCGCACGGCGCCAGCCCCACAACGCTGCCCCTCCGAAAAGACACAGCAGAAGCGGATCCCCGTTCCAGCGAGCAAGCCACTCGCCGGGCAGCGGTGCCGCACCGCAATAGGGAAGCCAGGATTGAACCATCTTGTCTCCTTGGCGCATTTCAGGCTGCAAGCGAGGCGCGCTAAGAACTCAATCGGCCGGCCTCGGCCAGAACGCCCACAAAATGCCGCTCGTCGCCGCTATCCAGATGATAACGATCACGATGACGATACGCTCCCGCCCCGCTTGACGGGAGCGGGCTCAGCGCTTCGGCCCGACCGCGAAACTCGGCCATCAATTTCGACGCGATGAAGCCGATTGCCAACCACGATCCGAGAGACACTAAAACAAGTTCGCCGACATAGCCCAGGGCGGGAATGAAGTCGGGGATCAGGTCGATTGGCGACAGGGCGCAGGCAGCCGCGACACCGGCGATGAGCTTGGCGCCGATCGGCATCTGCGGATCGTGCGAGGCAAGCCAAATCGCCGTAATGCAGGACGCCGGACAGCGGATCGGCATCGAACTGGAGCGGACGTCGATGCGATGATGAGGGCCGCGCGGGATGACCGAAGATTTCTTCGTCCTCCTCGAACCGTCTGTCGACCTTGCGAGTCGGCGAGCGTTTCCTCGCCCGCCACGGCGCGCCCCCGCATCGGACTGCGCTCGATCACGATGCGCGCGCCCGCCATGACCTCGCCCCGCGTCACGGCGCCGGCGCCGGCGGCGCAGACGCTGCAAGCCGGCGGGCTTCGTCCAGATGGTCCGACACCATCTTCGTGGCGTCGGCAGCAAAGCGTTTGAGGACCGGCTCGGTCCCATTGTCCGCATAGGCCTGAACCACGCCGAGCGCGGCTTCGTGCGCCGCGACCTGGTCCGCTATATAGGCCTGCTCGAACGCGGTGCCGGTCAGTTGCTGAAGCGCATCGAGCTTCTTCTGCTGGTCGCCCGAGAGAGCCGGATCGGGTTTGATCGCGGGCGTTAGCGTCGCGACCTCCTTCTTCAGCTTGTCGGTCGAGGCCGTATGGGCGTCGACCATCTTCCGCGCGAACGCCTTGATCGAAGGTGAGAACGGCGGTGAGAAAGTCGACCACGGTAGCGGGGGGATGAGCCCGCTGCGGGCGGCGTAAAAGTGGTCCACCTTTACCCTTTCTGGCGACAGGGAGGGCGGGAGGATTTTCACCGTGGATTTGTATCGGAAGGTTCGCCTGGCTTGTTCAGAAGGCATGAGCCAGCGCGAGGCTGCGCGTCAGTTTGGAGTTTCCCGCGACAGCGTTCGGAAGATGTTGGCGTTCTCGGTTCCGCCTGGATACCGGCGGACGGCGCCGGTGAAGCGGCCGAAGCTGGATGGGTTCACCGAGATCATCGATGGCTGGCTGGAGGGGGATCGCGAGGTCCATCGAAAGCAAGAGTGGCTGCCAGCATAGTCGAGCACATCGACGAAGGTCTGTGACGGGCCATGCAGCACGCGAAAGATGCCGGTGTATGAGCCAGAGTGAAAACGCTTGGCGACCACGCCCTCAAAAACGCCCATCGGCTTGCCCGCGAATATCCGGGCGACATGGTTCGCGAGCAGGCTCAGGAAGCCGACATAATCGACATTCTGCTTTCGGCCGTGCTTCTCCGAATTGAGTCCATCGATCCACTCATCGACTTAATCGGCATTCTCCGGTTTCACTAGCCCCAGGAGCGGCGCTGCGAAATGCAGCTTCGAGGCGTTCGCAGCCACGCAGGTTCTGATCAATCCCCAGAGCGGTCCCGCGGATCGCTGGGTGAAGCCCTTGAAATGGGCATTGTTCACCTTCTCATTCGAACAAAGGTCCATATAAGCCACATAGGCGGCTACGGCCAGCAGCGCATCGGCGGCATCGCGGCCCTTCTGCTGGCGGCGATCGGCATCCATTTCGGAGATGAAGCGCGCAAGCGGCGCGGCTGCTGGATAAGGGAGCTCGGAGAGCAGTTCGCTAAGCCCGCGCCACTCGGCGGACCTGCTGCGCTCCTGGATCATGTGAACATCCCCGGAATCGACGAATGAGCATGCCGATGCACTGGTCCCGAAGTCGAAGCCCAAATAGGTCGATCCGCCGACCTCATCCGACGCGAAGGTCATGTCGATGTGGAAGGGACGACCTTCGGCAACGTCCCCATCAAATCGATCGTTGCGCCCATAGATGAATCTCGGGATTGCCGTGCCGTCGGCACGGACTGTGAGCTCCACTTCGATCGCCCCTTGGAAACGGGCATTTTTCGGCGTCGCCGCGCGCGTATCGACAATATTGTGACGCGCTTCGAGATCGTCCGGATCGAACGAGGAGCGCATGAAATAATATTCGAGCAGGCGCCTCGGCGGGCTGGCCAAGCGAATTTTCCATTGCAGCGGCTTGTCGACGAGTCCCCTGAGGCTGCTCGCGGACGGCAACAACACGCCGTCGTCGAAATCCCCGTTCGCCCCGGCGGCAAGCACCGGTGTGATCGGGCGGGCCTTCTTCACCTCAAGGTCGCCGCCATCGGCACACAGGGCAAGACAGAGCCGGTTATAGGTGACCGCTCGAAAATCCCCCTGACCTTCGGTATAGAAACGCCGCGCGCATTCGGTCGCCAGCCCTTTCGCGACAATCTCCTGAAAATTCTCGCTCAGCTGAAGGATTTCGGAATGAGGCAGATGACTCTTGCCGAGGTCACGCTCGAGCAATTTGGAAAGCCACCGGATGTTAGACGAGCCACCCGAAAGAAGAACGACCGAAATCTCCTGTCCCTTGAGATCCCTCGAAGCCCGCTCGATCGTCTTCCTGATCGCATCGCAAAGCTTCGGCTTCCATATTTCGGCCTCGAAGATTTGCCGGAGCATGCCGGCATCGAGCTTGATACTCGCCATGGGAGACTTCGGATCATAGGGGTTTACCGGCACCGAAATCGGGAAGGGTGCGAGGCCCGACAGGTCCGCTTGCAAGCTCCAGTTCGCGATCGAATTGCAGACTGAAAGCTTGGCGCTTTCAATCTGATTGAGCAGCCGCTTGTAGTGACGATAGAATGTCTACTGCCGTTCGTGAAGTTCGGCCAGATCGTCGGGCGTCTTGGTTCGCGCAACCAGGTCCAGCGATTTGCGGACATCTCCGCGCAGATTCTGGTCTACGGCTTTCGAGAGCAAGTGTGCAGCGAGCAGGCGGTTAACGTAGAAGCCGCCCACCTGGACGGATTTGGCGCTGAGTGGGCGCGAATTCGTCCCGCTTTGGCTGACATCGCCGCTCTTCGTTGTTTCGATGACCGATATGTCGAATGTCCCTCCGCCGAAATCGAGCACCAGTGCGATATGCTTGCGCTGCTCGGCGATAACGGGATGGCGAAGCCCGTAGCGATAATATTGAAAGACTGCGAAAGGCTCGGGCATGAAGTCGATCTGCTCGAACTTGCCGTGCAGGATCCGGCGGATGGCGCGGCGATAATTCGACAGCCAGCTTTCCTCGGCCATATCGATGCCGCTCAACGCGAGGGGTTCGGCGATGAGGATACTCTTGGGGAGCGGCCGCCCCTGCTGCTCCAGCCAGGAATTGACCTTCGACAGAAGTTCGAAAAAGAAGTCTTGCGCGATGCCCACAACGGTCGACCGCGGCGCATGCGGATTACGAACGGAGCGCTTGGTGACGGCATCGGGATCGTGCTGACCGAGTTCGATCTTGAAATCTTCCAGCAATTGCTCGGGTTCGCCACAATGCTCGCGTGCGTCATAACCGATGCGAGCCCGCTTTTCGCTATCATAATGAATTGCGGTCGGTATCACATTGCGCCCGTCGACCTGAGCCAGACTGACCGACGAAATGAACGGCAACTTCTTGTTGGACAATTATCACTTCCCCCCACACCGCCCGGCGAACTGGCGACAATCAACAGGGGCTAGCAGCATGCCCCATGCTCCTTCAAGCAGAGGCTCAATTCCGGACGCATCGACATGAATTTATCATGCCGTTGGCCGATTTGCCTGCCCGGCGTCGGCTACCAGATGCCATCCTGCCGCCGTTCGAGGCAGGTGAGGCCGGCGGAAGCGAGCGGCGCATGAACTGTGATCGCCTTCCAAATGCCACACCCGCCGCCTGTCGGCCCAGCCCCGGGTCAGATCACTCCAAGCGACCGCATTGCCTCTGCGACACGGACGAAGCCCGCGATATTGGCACCGAGCACATAATTGCCTGGCGCACTATATTCGTCAGCCGTCGCGGCGCAATTATCGTGGATGTTCCGCATGATCTGAGCCAGCCGCTCTTCGGTTTGCTCAAAGGACCAACTATCGCGTGAGGCATTCTGCTGCATTTCAAGCGCCGAAGTAGCAACACCGCCCGCATTGGCGGCCTTCCCGGGAGCGAACATCACGCCGGCATCCTGAAACATGTTCACGGCCTCGGGAGTCGAGGGCATATTCGCGCCTTCACCGACTACGATCACACCGTTTTTGATCAGCGTCCGCGCGTCCTTTTCGGTCAGTTCATTCTGGGTCGCACAAGGCAGCGCGATCTCGCATGGCACATCCCAGATCGAGCCATTCTCGATATAGTGCGCGCCAGCCCCTTTGAGCCGGACATATTCCGATAGGCGCTCGCGGCGGACATCCTTGATTTCCTTCAGGAGTTCCAGATCAATCCCCTCGTCGTCGAATACATAGCCATTGGAATCCGAGCAGGCCATCACCCTGCCGCCGAACTGGCCCATCTTCTCGATCGCATGGATCGCGACATTGCCCGAGCCGGAAACAACCGCGCGCCGGCCATCTAGCGACATATCCCTCGCAGCCAGCATCTGTTGAACGAAATAGACGAGGCCGTAACCGGTCGCCTCGGTCCGCGCCCGCGATCCCCCATAAACGAGTCCCTTGCCGGTGAGCACACCGGCCTCATACCGGTTGTTGAGGCGCTTGTACTGACCGAACATATAGCCGATCTCACGTCCCCCGACCCCGATGTCGCCCGCGGGAACGTCGGTATATTCGCCCAGATGGCGCTGAAGCTCGGTCATGAAGGCCTGACAAAAGCGCATGATTTCGCCATCGGAACGCCCTCGCGGATTGAAGTCCGATCCGCCCTTGCCACCACCGATCGGCAGGCCGGTCAGCGCATTTTTGAAGATCTGTTCGAAGCCGAGGAATTTGACGATGCCCAGGTTGACCGATGGGTGGAACCGGATGCCCCCCTTATAGGGACCAAGCGCCGAGTTGAACTGGACGCGGAAACCGCGATTGATCTGTACCTGGCCCAGATCGTCGACCCAAGGCACGCGAAAGATGATCTGCCGCTCCGGCTCGCAGATCCGTTCGATCAGCGCGTGGTTCGCATAGTCGGGATGCTTGGCAACGACACGGCCAAGGCTTTCAAGAACCTCGCGTACGGCTTGGTGAAACTCGGCCTCTCCGGCATTCCGGCGCAATACTTCATCAAGAACCGGCTGCAGCTTCTCATCAATCTTGCTCAAATAAACCTCCTTGGCGCATTATTCGATCGTGCCTGTGGACAGCCTTCCTTCTTTTCGCAAGCCGAATAAGAAGTAGAAACGAGGAAGATAGCCGAGCTCAAGGAA
The DNA here is from genome assembly GCF_900168005.1 of Sphingopyxis flava. Classification (GTDB taxonomy): domain Bacteria; phylum Pseudomonadota; class Alphaproteobacteria; order Sphingomonadales; family Sphingomonadaceae; genus Sphingopyxis; species Sphingopyxis flava. Next base: position 127,828 of record NZ_FUYP01000006.1, on the reverse strand, counting down.
GCAATCGGGCCGGCTTCCCGTGATGCCGGTGTGGATCGGCGTGCAAAAAGGACCCCGTTAGCGGGGTGATCGGCGTCTAAAAGGGACCCCTCATTTCGATGGTTTAAGCAGCCGGCTCGATAATCAGGCGGCGAGATCGGGATGTTGGTTTTGGAGACAGTGGTTCGGATTCGGCGCGAGTATGCCGGTGGTAAGGCGATCAAGGCGATCGCGCGGGATTTGCATGTGTCGCGGAAGGTGATCCGCAAGGCGATCCGGGCGCCGGAAGGCGCATTCGACTATCAGCGCAAGGTTCAGCCGCTGCCGCGGATCGGGCCGTTTCGGGCTCGGCTCGATACGTTGCTGGAAGAGAATGAGGTGCGCGGCAGGCGCGAGCGGCTGCGGATGACGCGTATCCATGATCTGTTGGAGCGCGAAGGTTTTGAGGGTTCCTACGATGCCGTGCGGCGCTACGCGGCGCGCTGGAAGGCCGATCGGCGCAAGGATGCCGGCGATGGTGTCACCGCCTTCATCCCGCTGATGTTCAAGCCCGGCGAGGCCTACCAGTTCGACTGGAGCCATGAGGATGTGGAGATCGCGGGCAAGCCGATGCGGGTGAAGGTCGCGCATATGCGACTGTGTGCATCGCGGGCAGTCTATGTCCGGGCGTATCCGCGCGAGAGCCAGGAGATGCTGTTCGACGCGCATGCGCGCGGCTTTGCTTTCTTCGGCGGGGTGCCAGGCCGCGGCATCTACGATAATATGAAGACGGCGGTGACCAGCGTGTTCACCGGCAAGGAACGGGTCTTCAACCGGCGGTTCCTGATCATGACCGCCCATTATATGATCGAGCCGACCGCCTGCTCACCTGCGGCGGGATGGGAGAAGGGGCAGGCTCTGTTGCACAAATCGGCGTAAGGCCGAGGTTCCCCTTTCCCCGGACGGACTTATCCCACAGCTTCCGTGACGGGTATTCCGAGCGCGGTGTAGCCGTTCAGGACGGCGATGCGGACCTGGAGTTCGGCGACCTGTCGGTCGAAGTCCCGTGCCATGAGCCGCTGGCCCAGCAACTTGATACAATGCATCTTTGTCTCGACGCGGCTTCGGCGGTGGTATCCACTCCATCGTCGCCAGAGCGCGCGGCCCAGGTATTTCGCCGCGCGCAGGGCCTCATTTCGGGCCACGGCTCCGGCGGTGATCGTCTTCCAGGGCTTCGCGTTCTTGCGGGGCGGGATGACGGCATGGGCACCGCGATCTGCAGGCGGCCACGCCTGCCTGTCGGCGCGGCATCCCAGCTCATCTCGGGGTCAAACCAGATCGTCAGCGAGCCCCGGCGCTTGAGTGCTTCATTGTAGGCTGGCCAGTTCCTGGTCTTGTAGGTCGGGGGTATGGGTCTGCTCATGCATCCCAGCTACCACCCTGGATTCGCGAGATGAATCCCTCACGCGATTTGTGCAACAGAGCCCATCGTACTGAGCGCCGCATCGGTCATTGGCTCGCTCCACGATTTGGCACTGGGAAAGAGCAACGGACTCGTGCCTGTCACCACCCGCAGGATTCGGAGAGCATCGACGGCCTGACGGGACAGAAGGACGTCGTGGCCGAACGCGCTGTTATGTTTGTCCTCCACTTCTAGCTTCATTCGGGCGGCTGGAATTCGCCAGGTCGGCGTCTCGCAGGGTGCGTCAGGTTCAGACCAGTCAATTCCGTGGAACTCGGACCAAAGCGCGGTTCGAAGCACGCCGACCCGCACGACGGAGAGCGCGAGGAGCCGCGATGCCAGTTTCGTGATTAGGTTCGACGTGGACCGATCGACGCAGAGCTGTAGATCGAGCAGTTCGGGCAGCGTCGTCAACGCTGGTTGCTTTGCGCCTGGCAGGGTAGGTTTGAGCGCGTCCTTGATCTCATCGATTTCCAAGAGATGGGCCGCATTTACGAGGCGCTCCCCTTTGGCCCTCTTGAAGATCGCGTAGATATAGCCCCTCACTCGCTTGGCGGTTTCGATCGAACCGCGGGCCTCGATCTTCCGAAGGGCTCGGAGGATCATCACGCTATCGATATTCCCGATCGGCATATTGCCGAACTCAGGATAAAGGTCCCTCTCGATACGATTGCTGACGCGAACAGCGTTTGCTGTCGACCAAAGCGGTGCGTGGTCTTTCAGCCACATCTCCGCCAGCTTGCGAAATGTTGCCTCAGCGGCATCGATCTGGGCTCGCTTTATCCGCTGTGCCTCGAAGCCAGGGTCCTTACCTTCCCGCAGGAGCCTTCGCGCATTATCCGCGCGCTCCCGGGCTGCGACGAGCCCGACATCCGGGTAACGCCCGAACGTGAGCATCTTCTCCTTCCGGCCGTAATGATATTTGAAACGCCACGACTTCGTGCCTGCGACTGTCACGAGCAGGTAGAGCCCTCTCGAATCAGTGAGCTTGTAGTTTCGGCCAGCCGGCTTGGCGTTTTTTACCTCTAAAGTGGTCAGAGTCATCGATACCCCCAAAATCGGAGTCCGAACCCCAAAAAACACCCCTCGATTCGACGAGACGTCGTGATCTGTCTTGAGATGATATGGACAAAGAACGCACAACAAACCCTTGTTAAACAAGGGCTTTTTGATACCATATCGATGACATGAAAAGAAGGGGTGGTGGGCCCGGCAGGACTCGAACCCGCAACCTAGCCGTTATGAGCGGCCAGCTCTAACCATTGAGCTACAGGCCCCCGAGGGGTTAGCGCGCGATAGCGGAGGCCACGCCGCATTGGCAAGCGGCTTCAAGCGCAAGGCGCGCGTGCCCGCTCGGCCATTTCGATGATAGCGGCGGCGGCGGTCGCCTCAACGCCGCGGCGCGCGAGATGATCAAGGACCACATCCCACCAGCGATAGAAATGTTCCAGATCGGCAGTATTGCGCACATAGGGCGTATTCCCCGCCTGCAGCGACGGCGAATGGAAGGAGAAGTTCAGCACCGGTAGCTGCTGGTCAATCGCGATGTCGATCGCCTCGAGCGCGCGCTCGGCGGGGATGCCCTCGGGGCTCAGCGCGATCCGCTCGACGAGCCCGAAGCGAGCGAGTGCGGCGCGCGCGCCGCTCTGCTCGACGCGATGATACACCGAGGGCCCCAGGCGTCCGAGGAGGCCGCCAAAGACCGTCGTTACGGGGATTTCGAGCACCGCGCCCCCATTTGTCTCGACCCACCAGGGATGGAGCGGCGCGCGGCGATAGTCGGGGCCGTGGCCCGCGCGATAGTCGAAACCTGCTCGCACCGACGTATCGCACCGAAAACCGAGCTCGGCGAGGAGCGCCGCTGTCTCGGCGCCCAGACCATAGCGCCCGGCGCGGTAGGCGAGCGGGGCCGCACCGAAGCGATCGCGGATCGCATCTCGAAGCATGGTCATCTTGGCGCGTTGCAGGGCGATCGGCAGATTTCCGGTGTAACTGCTTTTCTCGCTCACTTCCTCCTCGTGGGGAGGATTGACCCAGGGGTGAAGCTGCGCCCCTATCTCGCAGCGCCCCTCGTGCGCGGCGCGGCCCAATATGTCGAACGCGCGGTCATCGGCGACGATGGGCCAGTCGACGAGATAGATGGGCCGCACGCCTGCGCGCTCAAAATAGGCCTGGCAGTCGGCCAGCGCCGGGACCGATCCAAGCGAATAGCCGGTACGACTGAAGGGCTGGGACCAGTCGAAATCTTCTTCGGTGTCGATGGTCACCCAGAAACGCGGGCGCTCGCCAGCCGCGAGCCTCACCATATCCGATGCCTGCGGAACGTCGAACAAATTGCCCGCCGGCTGCACCCTGTTTTTCCCCTCGCCTGTCTTTTCGGACTAGTCGCCCTGCGATGCGTCCTTTTCCGCCTTCGCGGGGTTGGCGGAGCGAAGGTGCAAGGTCAAGGCATTGTGTCCGATATCGAGCCTCCCGCCAGCGGCGCGCGCGAGGCTGTCGACGAGGCGGAGCGAAAAGCCGAGGCTCAGGATCGCCGCGCCCGGAGCCTCGCCCTCGGGACTATATCCAGGATCGAGCAATTCGGCGGCCGTTGCAGAGCGAATCGCAGCGGGGCGGACGATACGCAGTTGCAGCATGTCGTCATGCTCATGATCGGTCACGAGCTGGCCAACGACGGCCGCGCCCGGCTCGGACACATCGACCAGCGCCGTGACGAGACGGCCGACCATGCGCCGCGCGTCGGCGTCGCTCGTTCGTGCGACGAAAGGCCCCCCGATGCGCGCGATGCTCACGCTCACCTGCTGATCGTCGAGCAATCCACCAAGATCAGACTCGACCTTGGTGACGATGGTCGCGATATCGGTTTCCGCCTCGCCTGCCCCGGTTTCGGCAGGTGGGTCGGCGCTCGAGCGCGCAGCCGTTTCGAGATCGTCGATGATCGCCTGCACGGCCGCAGCGTCGGCAACGATCGTGTGGGCCATTCGCCGATAGGATTGACTGACCGGGCCGAACATCTGCCCCGATATGATCTGGGCAAACCCCGAAATCGCATTGAGGGGGCTGCGAAGCTCGTGAATCAACTGACGAATGGAGTCGCCCGCCGCATCGCCAGTCGCCCCGCGATAGGGCGTCTCGTTGCTTCGAGGTCGCCGCGCGCTCCCCCGATAGCCCCTGAATTGCCCGGTTGCGGGCTCAAACCACGGCACGGCCGAGAAGCGCCATTCGCCAGCGTCCTCAGCGCCGCCCTCGAGAATGAGCCGCGCGTTGATCATTTCGGCGCGCTGCCGAAAAGCGCCGGCTGCGACGCCGTCTACGCCAGGCTCGCCCCCAAAGGCCGCCTCGGCGATCGAGAGCCCCACGATCGCACCGCGCGCAATGCCTTCGACCCAGTGAATGACGCCGTCGGGGCCGGTCTCGAACAAAAAGCCCTCGCGCTCTTTTGCACGAAGCCGGGGCGGCGCGGGCGCCGTGCCGAGTGGCTGGCCTCGGCTCGACTGGAACTTGTCGATCCGCCGCACCAATTCGCTGATCTGGCTGGGCGCGGGATCTTCGCTTGCTTCTTCCGACGCGGCCGGGGGCTGCGGCAGCGCGACCGAAGCGCTGCCAAGCGCCGCGAGCGCGCGCTGCACCGATTCGGGCAGGTCGGCGCGCCCGGCGAGAAGCGAGCGCGCCATCGGGTTCGTCGCGGGGAGCACCGCGAGCCAGTCCTCCTCGGAGAGGCGCGCCTCGCGCATCATCGCGACTGACACGGCGGGCACATCATTGGCATAAAGCGCAACGAGCGGGGCGAAACGGCCGTGCCGGGCCAGTGCGCGCGCGCAATCGCGGCGGACTTTTTCGGGAACTTCAGGCCGCAGCACGGCAAGCGCGTGGAGCGCGCGGCGCACATCCTCATCGGCCAGTTGATTGCCGCGCTGCGCCAGAATATCGGAGAGCTGACGCCAGGCAGCAATACGCGCCCGGCGGTCGGCCGGAGTCTGGCGCAAGATCGTTGCGATCATTGAGTCAGCAGTCACGCAAAGCAGGCCCCACACCCAGTTTCATTGGTTAGCGTAGGATTACCGGCTAGCGTGAATCGGCTGGTCATGAAAGCACGTTAACCCTGTCGTCGCATTGTGGGACAATTGCAATCGCCTGAAATATAATTATGGTCTCCGGCGAGATTGGAAAGCGGAAGTTACAAAATGGCGAGCCAAAAATTCGATCAGATCGATTTGCAGATCTTGAGCGAACTGCAGAAAAATGGGCGGATGACCAATGTCGAGCTCGCACAAATGGTCGGTTTGACCGCGCCGCCCTGCCTGCGCCGTGTGCGCGCGCTCGAGGAGTCGGGCGTGATCCGTTCCTATCATGCCGATCTCGACGCAGCGAAGCTCGGGTACGGGATCACCGTTTTCGCCATGGTCAGCCTGCGCAGCCAGGCCGAAGCCGACCTCCAGGCGTTCGAGGATTATGTCGGCGGCCTGCCCGAGGTTCGCGAATGCTATATGCTCAACGGCGAAATCGACTTTCTGCTGAAAGTCGTCGCGCGCGACCTGCAAAGCTTCCAGTCCTTCCTCACCGCGCATCTCACCTCGGCGCCCAATGTGACGAGCGTCAAAACGTCGCTGACCATTCGCACCGCGAAGCAGCTCGCCGGCATACCGGTGGAGGCCTGACGGTTCGTCGACGCGAACAAGGCGAAAAAGGGCGCCGCTCCGCAAGGAGGGCGCCCTTTTTCCTGGCTTGTCTGCCGATCAGCCGCCGGTGACGGGCTGAGCAGCGGCGGGCGCGGGTGCAGCGGCCGGCGCCCCTTCGGCGTTGAGCTTGGCGAGCCAGAATTTGGCAAGCGTCTTGCGCGGGCCGGTCACCTGACCGAAACTGGCCTTCGCGGCAGCCGCGTCCCCGGTCATCGCCTGCGCAACCGCGAGACGATAGGTCCACAGATCCTTGTCGCCGCCCGCGCTCAGTGCTGCCTGATAGAGCGGGATGGCCTCAGCGGCGCGGCCATAGCCGACGAGCGCATCGCCGGTCACGCCGGCGACCTTCGGGTTCGAAAGCGTCGCGGGCCTCTTGGCGTAGGCCGCGAGCGTCGATTCTTCGTCGCCCGCGCGCTCGACCTGGGTCTTGGCGAGCTCATCGAGCTCGGCGTCGGCGGCCGGGATGACCCGCTTCGCCTTGCCCTCGCGGATCACCGCAACCACCTCGCCAGGCAGCGCCGCCTGCGAGGCAAGCGTCGCATATTCGGCATATTCGCCGCGCTCGAGCAGCGAGTTCGTCGCGCGCATCAGCCTGAGCGTATCGAGCGTGCGATCCTTGTCGGCACCGCGAATGGCGATCATCAGCGTCTGGTGCCAGATCTGCGGCGTCGGATAGGATTGGACACGCAGCGCAAGCAGATCGAGCATCTCTTCAGTGCGGTTCGCTTCCTGCAAGGCGCGCGCGGGGACCACGAACATCTGCTCGGATGGCCGCTGGCCGGCGGCGAGCATTGTCGCGATATTTTCCTTTGCAAAGGCGACTGCCTTGTCGGTCTGGCCGGATTTTGCATAGCTGTCGAGAAGCACGTCGGGCAGCGCGGCTTCGGTCGACCCGGCTGCGCGCGCGGCCTCGAGCCGCTGCGCAGCCTTCGCATAATCCTTCTTCTGATAGGCGAACTGGCCAGAGAAGAAATTATAGATCGCCGCGTCTGCTGCAGGCACGAGCCCCGACTCAAGCGCTGTGTTGAGGCCCTGCTCCTGCAGCGCCTGATCCTTGTTCAGGATGCCAAGCTGCAAGGTGAAGAAGCCGAGATAATATTTGTCGTCGTTCGTCGTGGCCGCGCCCTGCCCTTCGGTGATCGCCGCCTGAAGAGCCGCCGCATCCTTCTTCTTGAAGGCGGCATCCATCTTCTGGGCAAAGGGTCTGAAATCCTTGCTCGGATTGAGCTGCGGGCCCTTGGTCGCCGCTTCCTTCTTCGGCTTTTCGCGCGCGGCCGCGGGGACGGCGGCGGTCGTCATCATCGCGAGGCCCAGTACGGCGGCCATCGCCGTCGCGGGCATCGGGCGAAAACGCTTGATCATCGTGAAACTCTCCTTTGAATCGGCCGCCTTGCCCTGCAATCGCTGGTTCGGCCGCGGTTCGGTAACGCGGCTAAACCCCAAGCGTTGCCAAGGCAAGACGGCCGTGGTCGATATTGAGAATGTCAGGACGCGGCTGAACGGGGATTGAACCCGGTTTGTCGCGCAGCGCCTAGGCGAGGCTGTCGATCGCCCTATTGATCTGCCGCAGCACGGCGGGATCACCCGGCGCGCCGGCCATCGCCTCTTCGGCAAGTTCGATCAGCGGAATAATGCCGAAAGTGGCAGCAAGTCCCTTGAGACGGAGCGCTGCAATATGCCAGTTCGCGTCACAGCGGGAGCGCCGCATGAGATCGCTGAGGTCGCGTGCGCTGGCCTTGAAGGCGCCGCGAAGGTCAAGCGCGATCGCCGGATCGTCGCCGACTGCAGCGCTCAGATACCGGTCGAGGGGGCCACTGTCGAAAGACATTCCACAGCCCTGTCACAGCAGGGTTAAGTTTCCGTTTCGCACGGCGCGAATGATAGGTAAGATAGTGGCATGACGGGGGAAAAGAAGATCGTCGGTTTGTGGCGGAATTCCGAGGCAAACCAAGGTGCGGACGAGACGGCGTCCGCTGAGGCTGCTGCGCCTGACAGCCTGCCGCCCGCGGAACCGCCCGCGACGGAAGACGCGCCTGCTGAGCGCGGCTGGCTCGACCGTTCGGCGCTGCTTGACGATGAAAGCGAGGAGGCCCCCGCCTCCGTGTGGCGCGAGCGTCTTCCTCTCCTGCTCGTCGCAGCAGGCCTCATCTGGACCGGCTTCGCGCTCGGCGCCGCGACCTCGTGGTTCCGCCGCGCGCCGGCGCTTAGCGAATGGCCCGCGCTTGTCGCAACGGTCGCAATGCCGCTTAGCCTTCTTCTCCTGCTCTGGATGGTGGCGCTGCGCTCGAGCCGCTCCGAGCAGGCGCGTTTCGCGCGCGTCGCGGCCGCGCTGCGCGATGAAAATCAGGCGCTCGGCCAGTCGATGCATTCGCTCAGTCTCCATCTCGCTGACGCGCAAAAGCAGCTCGCCGAGCAGGCGAAGATCGTCCAGCAGCTGGGACTCGACGCCGTTGCCCGGCTGCACGAAAGCAGCGACAAGCTCGCAAGCAATGCGTCGGTCATCGCGAACGCGAATGACCAGCTGGCCCGTTCGGGCGATGTCGCGATGCAGCGCATGGACGGGCTCCTTGCCGGGCTGCCGCGAATCGATGATGTCGCGCAGCGGCTCGCCGTCAATTTTCGCGAGGCGGGTCTCGTCGCGCACCAGCAAGGTGCCAGCCTTGAGGCGAAGCTTGCCGCGCTCGCAGAAGAAGCAGCGAAGGCCGCGCAGACCGGCGAAGCTTCGACCGCGAGCCTCTCCGATGCGATCGCAGGTCTTCAGGAGCGTACGAAGGAGGCCGAGGCGAGCCTGCTCGCCGCCTCGGCGCAGGTCACCGGCGCGCACGGCACGGCGCTCGCCCAGATCACCAATTCTGCAGCGTCTGCGCGCGAGGAAATGAGCGCGACCGTTGCGGCCTTGGGCGAAAAGATCGAATCGACCTGGCGCGAATATCGCGAGGGTGTGGCCGCCGCGGCAGACGAGATGGACATGCGGCTTGCCGCGGCGCGCAGCGCAGGCACCGAGATCGGCGATCAGATCGCGGGCCATGGCGCAGCGAGCGAAGCGCTTGCCGAGCGTATCAGGGCGCATGTGGCCGAGGTGAGCCAGCAGCTCGATGCTCTCGACGTCAGCGTTTCGGCAAGCACCGGCGTCATTGGCCGGGCGATCGACGATACGAAGGGCCAGCTCGCCGCCTTCATGACCGAGGTGCACAAGGGCAATGGCTCGGCGCGCGAACTCATCACCCACGCCGAATCGCTCCTTCTCGCGCTCGATGCCGTCACCCGCGAACTCGACGAGACACTGCCGCGCGCGCTCGACCGCATGGGCGCGCACGGCCAGACCACGCAGACCGCGCTGGCCCAGATCAAGCCGATTCTCGAAGCTTCGGAGCTGGTTGCGCAATCGACGCTCTCGCACGTCAATGCTGTCCAATCGACCCTCCAGGTCAATGAAGAGAAGATGGCCGGGCATGCCGAAAGCCAGCAGGCGCTCGCCGAGCGGCTCAATGCCTCGCTCGCCGAAGCCGATGAGGCGCTCGCGAAGCTGCGCGCCGGCGCCGATGAATTTGCCGACGAGGGCGGCGCGCGCATGATGGCGACCCTCAGCGAGGTGCGCACAACCGCCGACAGCGCTGCCGAAGAGGCGCGGCAGACACTCGAGAAATTGGTGGCCGGCGCGCGCGATGCGATGCACGAAAGCGCGACCGGGGCGCTCGACGCGGCATTCAAGACCGAGGTCATGGCCCAGCTCAGCGCCATCGAGGAAGCCTCGCAGCGCGCAGTCGAGGCAGCAAACCGCGCCGCCGACCGCTTGATGCGCCAGCTCATCACGATCATGGACACCAGCGCGAACGTCGAGCAGCGCGCCCGTGAGGCCGATCAGGCGATTGCAGCCTCGGACCGCGAGTCGCTTGCCAAACAGGCCGGACTGCTCACCGAAGCGCTGAAGTCGACCGCGATCGATCTCACCAAAATCTTGTCGAGCGAGGTCAGCGATGCGGCCTGGGAGGCCTATCTGAAAGGCGACCGCGGTGTCTTTGCCCGGCGCGCTGTCAAGCTGGTCGAAAGCAGCGAGGCCAAGGAAATTCTGCGCCTTTATCAGGCCGACGACGGCTTCCATTCCGCGGTCAATCAGTTCATCCACGATTTCGAGGCGATGCTACGCCTGCTTCTTGGCGCGCGCGACGGTTCGGCGATCAGCGTCACGCTCCTCTCGTCGGACATCGGGAAGCTTTATGTCGCGCTTGCGCAGGCGATCGACCGGCTCCGCAGCTAAGGCGAGGTTCATCGCCTCGGTGCGCCGTGTCCCCGTCCTTAGCCCTCGACTTCGCTGATATCCTCGAGCATCTCGGGTTCGAGCACTCGCACCCGGCCCTGGTCGAGCGCGATGATTCCCGATTCTTCCCAGCTTCGCAGCTGGCGGTTGATATGCTCGCGGCTCATTCCTGCGAAATTGCCGAGTTCGGTCTGGCTGAGCTCGACGCGCGCGACCGCGTCGGGGCTGTCCTTGCGTATCAGCCGCTTGAGGTAGCGCGCAAGGCGCGGGCCCGAAGCATATGCGCGATCACTCTCGATCGTTTGATCGGCGGTGCGTAGTCGCCGTGCGAGCTGCTGCATCAGCGACCATGCGAAATCAGGATGGCTGGTCACAAAGTCGCGCATCGCGTTACGGCCGAGCTGAAGTGCTGAACCGGCACTTGTTGCAAAGACCGATGCGGTTCGTTCGCCGCCGTCGAGCAGGGCGATTTCGCCGAGAACTGCGCCCGGTTCGGCATATGCCAGGACGATTTCGCGCCCGTTTGCGGTGAGAAGCGAGACCCGCGCGCTTCCCTCCGTCAGGATCAGGAGACTGTCGCCCGTGTCGCCCTGGCTCAGCAATTCCTTGCCCTTGGCGAACTGAATCTGCACCGCGCGGCCCGCGATATCGGCCCAATCCTCGACGGTGAGGCCGGAGAAGATACTGTCGGGACCCTGAAGTTCGGCGAGTTTCGCGTGATCCATCGTCCCTCTTCTCCTTCTATGGCTTCAGACCAGCCTGCTCTGCTTGACAGCCGCCTCGATAAAGCCAGCGAACAGCGGGTGCGGGTCGAACGGCTTCGACTTGAGCTCGGGATGGAATTGTACCCCGATAAACCATGGATGGTCGGGCCGCTCGACGATTTCGGGCAGCATGCCATCGGGGGACAGGCCTGAAAAGACCAGACCGCCCTTTTCAAGAGCATCGCGATAGGCGCCGTTCACCTCATAGCGGTGACGATGCCGCTCGGAGATATCGCGCGCGCCATAAATGCTCGCGACATGGCTGTTCGGCGAAAGCTTGGCCGCATAGGCGCCGAGCCGCATCGTCCCGCCAAGATCGGTATCGGCGCCCCGCTTCTGCAGCCCCTCGGCGCTCATCCATTCGGTGATCAGGCCGACGACAGGTTCATCGGTCGGGCCAAATTCGGTGCTCGATGCCTTTGCTATCCCGCTCGTGTTTCGCGCCGCTTCGATGCACGCCATCTGCATGCCCAGGCAGATGCCAAGGAAGGGCACGCCGCGTTCGCGCGCAAAGCGGACGCTCGCAATCTTGCCTTCCGAGCCGCGCTCGCCGAAGCCTCCGGGCACAAGAATGCCGTGCAGCGGTTCGAGATTGGCCGCCAGATCCTCGTCATGCTCGAACATTTCGGCGTCGAGCCAGCGGATGTTCACCTTGACCCGGTGGGCAAGCCCGCCGTGAACAAGCGCCTCGTTGAGCGACTTGTAGGCGTCGGGCAGGGACACATATTTGCCCACCACGCCGATCGTCACCTCGCCCTCGGGATGCTGCTTGCGGTCCATGATGTCGTACCAGGCCGTGAGGTCGGGATCGGGCGCATCGTGGATGCCGAAGGCGCGCAGCACCTCCGAATCGAGCCCTTCGCCATGATATTGAACGGGCACCGAGTAGATGGAATCGGCGTCAAGCGCCGGGATCACCGCTTCCTTGCGTACATTGCAGAACTGCGCGATCTTCGCGCGCTCCCCGTCGGGCAGCGGCTTTTCGCAGCGGCAGAGCAAAATGTCCGGCTGGACGCCCAGCGAGGCGAGTTCGCGCACGCTGTGCTGGGTCGGCTTGGTCTTCAACTCGCCGGCGGCGGCGATATAGGGCACCAGCGTAACGTGGACCGAGAGTGTATTTTCGCGCCCTTCCTCGTTGCGGAGCTGGCGGATCGCCTCGATGAAAGGGAGCGATTCAATGTCGCCGACCGTACCGCCAATCTCGCACAGCACGAAATCGAGGTCGTCGGTCTCGGCGCGCGCGAAGGCCTTGATGGCGTCGGTAACGTGCGGGACCACCTGCACCGTCGCGCCAAGATAGTCGCCGCGGCGCTCCTTGGTGATGATCTGCTGATAGATACGGCCCGAGGTCACATTGTCGCTCTGGCGCGCAGCAACGCCGGTGAAGCGCTCGTAGTGTCCAAGGTCGAGGTCGGTCTCGGCCCCGTCGTCGGTCACATAGACCTCGCCGTGCTGATAGGGTGACATCGTGCCCGGGTCGACGTTCAGATAAGGATCAAATTTGCGAATGCGCACGCGAAATCCCCGCGCCTGCAACAGGGCCGCAAGGCTTGCCGCCATCAGACCTTTGCCAAGGGAGGAGACCACGCCGCCGGTGATGAAAATGAACCGCGCCATGGGAGGAAAGACTTACTCAAAGGAGGGGTGACGGCGCAAGCCGTCGAATCACATGCGGCGGAAAAAATTCCGCCGCGCGAGGGAGCCGCGCCGCCGGGAAAGCGAGCGGTTATTTCTTGGCAGGAGCGTTTTGAGCAGGCGCCTCAGCCGGCTGGCTTGCCGCAGCGGCCGCGGCCGCCAGAGGGTCGTTGGTCGCCGGCGCGGCGGGTGCCGCGGGCGCCTGGCTCAGCGGTACCTGGGGCGCGCTTGACTGCTGCGCGGTCTTTGAAAGCGATGTGTCGAGCGTCGTACCGCTGCGCCCGACCGACGCCATCGCGGCGAGAAGAATCGACAAACCCACAAAAAGGCAGGCGAGAATCGTTGTCGTGCGGGTCAGGAAATCCGCAGCGCCGCGCGCCGACAGCAGGCCCGCCGGGCTGCCCCCGACACCCAGCCCGCCGCCTTCCGACTTCTGCATCAGGATGACGCCGATCATCGCGGCCGCAACGACGGCCTGAACGACGAGCAGGAAGGTAAAGAGGCTGGACATCGAATTTTCCCGAAAAGCATGAATAGCCGCACGCAGGCCATGGTTGCACGCGCACATAGAGACGAAGCGGCGCAGCTTCAAGCCATAGCTGACCGTTCGCGCCGCCCGGGGGCATTGCGATCCCGGCGCGCCCTGCCTGGGCGTAGGCGCAGCGTCAGGAGAGGCCGGCCGCCGCCTCGATGATCGGCACGAATTTCGCAGCGCTCAGGCTCGCCCCACCGACGAGCGCGCCGTCAACATCGCCCGCGCCAAGAAGGTCAGCGGCATTATCCCCTGTGACCGAACCGCCATAAAGGAGGCGAACCTCGGCCGCCCCGGCGCCGATCCGTTCGGAGAGCGCTGCGCGGATCGAGCCATGCATCGCAGCGACATCCTCAATGGTCGGAACGAGCCCGGTTCCGATTGCCCAGATCGGTTCATAGGCAATCGCAAGGGCTGCCCGCTCGAAATCGTCGGGCAGGGATTCGCGTACCTGCTTCAGCACATGATCGATTGCGCCGCCAGATTCGCGGACAGCGCGGGATTCGCCGACACAAAGGATCACAGCGAGACCTGCCGCAAGCGCGGCCTCGGCCTTCGCCTTCACATCGTCATTGGTTTCGCCGAACCCGTCGCGCCGCTCGCTGTGCCCGACGATGACGAGGCTCGCACCGACATCCGCAAGCATCGGCGCCGCGACGGAGCCGGTAAAGGCCCCCGCGTCCTGCGCATGGCAGTCCTGCCCGCCGACCGTGCCGCCCAGCGCCGCCATCGCACCGATCAGCGTAAAGGGAGGACAGAGCGCAACATCAACCGGCGCGTGGTCCCTGGCTGCAGCAAAAATGGCCTCGGCCTCGCCCAGCCCCGCGCGCAGACCGTTCATCTTCCAGTTGCCGACCACATATTTGCGCCGTGCCATCGCTCCGCTCCATCACCATTCGTTTCCGATGCTGAGCCCCCTAGCCGGGCACGGCGGCGCTAGGCAAGCCGAGCAATGACAAGGCTTCCATCTGCGCTACTCAGGCACTAAAGCAGCGCCCAACCGTGCCTTTGGCGCCCATTCGAAAGATTGCCCGCTCGATGATCACCGCGATCCGCAACCTCTTCTCTTCCGCGATCGGCAAGTTTCTCGCACTCGCCTTCGTTGCCCTCGTGGGCGTCGCCTTTGCACTGAGCGACGTCACCGGCAACTCGACTTTTGGCGGGCTTGGCGGCGCTACTGTCGCCGAGGTGGGCAACACCGACATCGGGGTTGGTGAGCTGCGCGACCGCGTGAATCTCGCCTATAACCAGGCGCGCCAGCAGCAGCCGGGGCTCACCAAGACGGCGTTCGTCGAATCGGGCGGGCTCGACCAGGTGCTCGACCAGCTGATCGAAGGCGCAGCCTTCGAGCAGCTTACGAAGGAGATGGGTTTTGGTGTCAGCAAGCGCCTCATCGACGGGCGCATTGCCGATCTGCCGATCTTCGCTGGCGTGTCGGGCCGCTTCGATCAGGGCGCTTATCAGGCGTTTCTGCGCCAGAACGGGATCAGCGAGGCGCAGCTGCGCGGCGATATGGCCCAGCAGCTGCTTCTTGAGCAGATCGCCGAACCGATCGGCAGGATACCCCGGGTATCCGCGGCGATGGCGCAGCCCTATGCCGCGCTGCTGCTCGAAAAGCGGCGCGGATCGGCAACTTTCGTTCCCGCGAGCCCCTTTGCGCCCACGACTGACCCTGGCGATGCGGCGCTGCGCAAATATCTCTCGCAGAACGCCTCGCGCTATACGGTCCCCGAGCGCCGCGTGATCCAATATGCGCTATTCGACCGCAGCGCCGTGCCGGTGCCCGCGGTGACCGACGCCGAGGTCGCCGATGTCTACAAGGCGAACGCTGCGCGTTACGCCGCGAGCGAGACGCGCCGTTTCGCCCAGGTGATCGCGCCGGATCAGGCCACGGCCAACGCGATCGCGACCAAGGTGCGCAGCGGTGCCTCGCTCGCCGCCGCGGCGCAGGCGGCAGGGCTGTCCGCCGCGACCACGGGAGACCTTACGCAGTCCGCTTACGCGGCCACAACGAACGCCGCTGCGGCCAAGGCCGGCTTTGCCGCAAAGCTAGGTGAGCTTCTCGGCCCTACGCAGACCGAGCTCGGCTGGGCCGTGGCCCGTGTCGAGAATATTCAAGTCAATCCCGCCCGCACCCTTGCCGATGCGAGCGCCGAGATTCGCGAGGAACTTGCCAAGAACAAGGCGAACGAGGCGATCGTCGACTATTATAATGCCATCCAGGACGCTGTGAACGGGGGCGCCGCGATCGAGGAGGTTGCAAGCGACCGCAAGCTCGAGCTCGTCGAGACGCCCGCGCTGCTTCCTACCGGCCGCGCGCCGGAGCAGCCTGATTTTGCGCTTCCTCCCGAATTGGCGCCGATGATCTCGCAGGCCTTTCAGGCGAGCGCCGAGGGCGAAGGTCAGCTCGTCTCGATCATCGAGAATGAGAAGTTCGCGGTCTTCGCGGTGAAATCGATCGTCGCCGCTGCCCCGCCCCCCTTCGCGGAGATTCGCGCCGGCCTTCTTGCCGACTGGCGCCTTGCAGAAGGGCAGAAAGTGGCGCGTGACAAGGCGCGCGCGATCGTGAAAGCCGTTGAAGGCGGCAAGGGCCTCGGGGCCGCCGCCCGCGAAGCGGGTCCGAACGTCGGCTCGGTCCAGACGATCGGCGGCAGCCGCGCCGAGCTCGGCCAGAATGGCCAGCCGGTGCCGCCCGAGCTCGCGCTCCTATTCTCGATGGCGCAAGGCAGCGTGAAGACGCTCGAAATCCCTGGAAACCGGGGCTGGATGGTGATCGCGCTCGACGAGGTCGACCGCCCGAATCCGAAGGATATCGATCCTGCGCGCGTGGCTGCAATTGCACAGCCGCTCGGCCCGGCGTTCGGCAACGAGCTGGTGGGCCAGCTCGTCGCCGAGGCGAAGCGCCGCGCTGGTGTGAAAATCAACAAGAACCTGCTCGAGAAGCTGCGCAAGGAGCTGACCGGCACGGCGCCGGCGCAGTAGCCCCGGGGATGACGGCGCTCGAAGGCAGGGCCGCGGCGCTCGAGGCGCTGGCGCAGGGACGCGGCGCGGTGATCTGGCAGCGCCTGATCGCCGACGTCGAGACGCCGGTGTCGGCGGCGCTCAAGCTGATCGAGGCGGGGCGCGGCGACTGGGTGCTCGAATCGGTCGAAAGCGGCGAGACGCGCGGGCGTTACAGCCTGCTCGGCCTCGATCCCGACCTGATGTTCGAAGTTCATGGCAACGCTGCGCGGATCAATCGCGACTGGCGCCACGACAAGGCGGCGTTCGTGCCCTTTGGGGTCCCCGCTCTCCAGGCGCTGCGCGATCTTGTGGCCGAATGCCGCTTCGACGTGCCTGACGGCCTGCCCAAGGCGCTCGCGACGCTCGTTGGCTTCTTCGCCTATGAAACCATCGGTCTCGTCGAAGATCGAGTGCCGCGCGCGCCCGGCGCCGGGCTTGAACTTCCGGACATGATTTTCGTGCGAGCGACAACGATCCTCGTGTTCGACCGCCTCGCTGACGAATTGTTCCTGATCGCGCCGATCTGGCCCGATGCGAGCGCGCCGATCGACCGGATGATCGACGCAGCGCAGGACCGGCTCGAAGACATCGCTGCGCGGCTTGCGACCCAGAGCGCGCAAACCCCGGGTGCGACTACCCGCGCTGAGCCCGACGCGATCGTCCGGAACGCTGCTACGACACCCGAGCGCTTTGCCGAAATGGTCCGCACGGCGAAGGATTATATTGCCGCGGGCGACATTTTTCAGGTGGTACTCTCGCAGCGCTTTTCGACGCCGTTCGACCTGCCGCCTTTCGACCTCTATCGGGCGCTGCGCCGGATCAATCCCTCCCCTTTTCTCTATTTCCTCGACCTTCCCGGTTTCGCGCTGATCGGCTCTTCGCCCGAGATTCTCGTTCGCGTCCGCGACGGCGAGATCACCATTCGCCCCATCGCGGGCACCCGCCCGCGCGGGCGCACCAGTGCTGAGGATGTCGAGAACCGCGAAAGTCTGCTCGCCGATCCCAAGGAGCGCGCCGAGCACCTGATGCTGCTCGATCTTGGCCGCAACGACGTCGGCCGCGCCGCCGAAGGGGGAAGCGTCACCGTTACCGACAGCTACACGGTCGAATATTACAGCCACGTCATGCACATCGTGTCGAACGTCATCGGCCGCCTCGCACCCGGCAAGGATGCGATCGACGCGCTCTTTGCGGGCTTCCCGGCAGGGACGGTCAGCGGCGCGCCGAAGGTCCGCGCGTGCCAGATCATCGCCGAGCTCGAAGCCGACGCGCGTGGGCCCTATGCGGGCGGCGTCGGCTATTTCGCTCCGGATGGCAATATGGACAGCTGCATCGTGCTGCGCACGGCGATCGTCAAGGACGGCGAAATGCATGTCCAGGCGGGCGCGGGCATCGTCGCCGACAGCGACCCTGCATATGAACAGCGCGAGTGCGAGGCCAAGGCAGGGGCGCTCTTCGCCGCTGCGCGCGAGGCGGTGCGGCTTGCAGGCACCCCAGGTTACGGGCAGTAGGGCGGCATGATCCTCGTCATCGACAATTACGACAGCTTCACGTTCAATCTCGTCCATTATCTGGTCGAGCTCGGCGCCGGCGTGCGGGTCGAGCGCAATGACGCGCTAAGTGCGGCTGAGGCGATGGCGAGCGGGGCAGATGCTGTCCTCATCTCGCCAGGTCCTTGCACCCCCAACGAGGCCGGGATCAGTCTCGAACTCGTCGCCGCCTGCGCCGAGGCGAAGCGGCCGCTGCTCGGCGTTTGCCTCGGACATCAGGCAATTGGCCAGCATTTCGGGGGCATCGTCCAGCGGGGCCATTTGATGCACGGCAAGACCTCGCCCGTCTGTCACGACGGGACCGGGCTTTTCGTCAACCTTCCCTCGCCGCTCACCGCGACGCGCTACCACAGTCTCGAGGTTGTCGAGATTCCGCCCGTTCTCGCCGTCAACGCGACCAGCGATGATGGCGCGGTCATGGGCTTTCGCCACGTTGAGCTGCCTATCCACGGCGTCCAGTTCCACCCTGAAAGCATCGCAACCGAACACGGCCACGCAATGCTCGCCAATTTCCTCCGGATCGCCGGATTACCCGTCGCCGAGCGGCAGGCGGCATGAACCGCTTCGGCCCATTCCCCGACCCCGGCGCGCTTCTCGGTCCTGACGAGGCGGCACATGCATTCGAGACGATGCTCGACGGCGGCGGCCGCGACGAAGAGGTTGCCGCCTTCCTCGCGGCCCTTTCCGAGCGCGGCGAAACGATGGTCGAGATCGCTGCGGCGGCGCAGGCGATGCGCGAGCGGATGATCCCGATCGAGGCCCCCGAAGGCGCGATCGACGTCTGCGGAACAGGCGGCGATGGCCATCACACGCTCAACGTTTCGACGGCCGTGTCGATCGTCGTTGCGGCGTGCGAGGTTCCTGTTGCCAAACATGGGAATCGGGCCGCGTCTTCGAAGGCCGGCGCCGCCGATACGCTGGAAGCGCTCGGTCTCGACCTCACGCGCGCGAGCGAGATGGCGGCGGCGCAGCTTGCCGATCTTGGGATCTGCTTTCTCTTCGCTGCGCACCATCATCCGGCGATGAAGCGCATCATGCCGATCCGCAAGGCGCTCGGCCGGCGCACCATTTTCAACCTGATGGGGCCGCTCGCCAATCCGGCCCGCGTCCGGCGTCAGCTCATCGGCATCGCGCGCCCAGCTTATGTCCCCGTTTATGCCGAGGCGATCCACCAACTTGGTACCGATCATTCGCGCGTGATCTCGGGCGACGAAGGTCTCGACGAACTGTCGCTCGCGGGCGGCAACGAGGTCGCGGTCATCACCGCAGAAGGGGTGCGGATGCAGCGCAGCGCGGCCGCCGACGCGGGCCTGCCCACGCACCCCATTTCGGCCATTCGGGGCGGCGATGCGGCCTATAATGCGAAGGCGCTCCGGGCGCTTTTGATGGGCGAGCATAGCGCCTACCGCGACGCCGTCCTCTACAATGCAGCCGAAGCCCTCGTCGTCGCAGGCCACGCGGAAACCCTCATGGACGGGGTGGAGGAAGCCGCCGAGGCGATCGACAAAGGCCTCGCCAACGCGCTGCTCAACTGCTGGATCGCCTATAAATGAACAGATTGACCGAAATTCTCGCGACCAAGGCGGTCGAAGTCGCCGAGCGGCGCAAGTCGCGATCCATCGCCGCGCTCGACGCCGTCGACGGCGGCGCGGTGCGCGGTTTTGCCGCAGCGCTCGAGACAAGGATCGCCGCGGGCGGCTTCGGCCTCATTGCAGAAATCAAGAAAGCTTCGCCATCCAAAGGATTGATTCGCGAGGATTTCAATCCTGCCGAGCACGCACGTTCCTATCAAGCAGGCGGCGCGGCGTGCCTTTCGGTTCTAACCGATGCGCCCTATTTTCAAGGGCATGAGGAATATCTGATCGCCGCGCGCACGGCGTGCAGCCTACCGGTGCTGCGCAAGGATTTCACGATCGACCCCTGGCAGGTCGCCGAAGCGCGCTCGATCGGCGCCGACGCGGTTCTGATCATCGTCGCCGCGCTCGACGACGGCGTGATGCGCGAGATCGAGGCGGCCGCCCTCGAACGCGGCATGGACGTGCTCGTCGAGGTTCACGACGAGGCCGAACTCGAACGTGCACTCACCCAGCTCGATTCGCGCCTGATCGGGGTCAACAACCGTGACCTTCGTACCTTCGAGACCGACCTTGGCGTCACCGAGCGCCTCGCAAAACTCGTGCCGGCGGGAACCCTCCTCGTCGGCGAGAGCGGCATTGGGGCGCACGCCGATTGCGCACGGCTCGCGGCGAGCGGCGTCCATGCCTTTCTCGTGGGAGAAAGCCTGATGCGCCAAAGCGACGTCACCGCCGCGACGAAAGCGTTGCTCGAGGGATAGGGCGCGCCGCCGCCTGCGCCAGCGGGGCGAGCTCCTGCGAGGTGCGATCCGGTAGCGACCTGCGAGCAAACAGGGCAGCGCTCCGATCAGGAGACGTGGATTCGCGCGCCCCCGCGCCGGCGGATCACCGCTCCCCCCTTGCCTTTTGTGCCCTGCATTGCTTCGCTTGGCCCGCGATGACAGACAAACCGACTCACCTCGACGAAACGGGCGCGGCGCATATGGTGGACGTGGGCGCCAAGCCGGCGACCGAGCGGCGCGCGGTTGCAGGAGGGCGGATCCGCATGGCGGAAGCGGCGCTTGCGGCCATCCGTACCGGGAACATGCCCAAGGGTGATGTGCTTTCGACCGCCCGGATCGCCGGGATCATGGCAGCAAAGCGCACGGCGGATCTTATTCCTCTTTGTCATCCGCTCGCGCTCACCAGGGTGACGGTGGAGTTTGCCTGGGATGCGGGCGGCATCTCGGTCCGCGCGAGTGCCGCGACAACCGGTCCCACCGGGGTCGAGATGGAGGCCCTCACCGCCGCCTCGGTCGCCCTTCTCACCCTCTACGATATGGCCAAGGCGCTCGACCGGGCCATGGTGCTCGAGGACATCCGTCTCCTGGAGAAGAGCGGCGGTCGCTCGGGCGACTGGCGCGCCGAATGAAACGGCTTTTGAACGTCGAGGAAGCGCAGGCACGAATCCTAGCGCTCGCCGCGCCGCTCGCGCCCGAAAATACGCCCTTTGTGGAGGCACTCGACCGCTATCTTTCACAAGATATCACAGCGCTTCGCGATCAGCCCGCCGCCGCGCTATCGGCGATGGACGGCTATGCAATACGCTTCGAGGATCTCCCGGGGCCATGGTCGATCACGGGCGAGGTTGCTGCAGGCACGATGCCGACGCGCACGCTCAGCGCGGGTGAGGCGATGCGCATCTTCACCGGCGCCATGCTTCCCGGCGGCGCCGATACCGTTGTGGTACAAGAGGATGTCGCCGCAGCGGGCGCGGCCCTAGTGCTGACCGGCGACGGCCCGGCGGCGCGCGGAAAACATGTGCGCGCGCGCGCGGGCGACTTTGCAGCGGGGGCGCGCCTGCTTGCCGCCGGGACGCGGCTTACGCCCGGCGCGATCGCGGCGGCGATCATGGCGGGCGCACCTGCTGCGCCGGTGCGCCGCCGCCCCCGCGTTGCCATTCTGGCCACCGGGGACGAACTCGTCCCGCCGGGGCATCCGCTCGGCGTGGGTCAGATCCCCGATAGCAATGGCGCGATGCTCGCAGCGATGCTCCAGGATGAGGCCGCCGAAGTGAGTTTGCCCCTCCACGCACGCGACGATCGCGCAGTGATCGGGGATGTGCTGCGCGAACTTTCGCGGCATCATGACATCATCGTGACGATAGGGGGGGCGTCGGTGGGCGATCATGACCATATTCAAGACGCGATCGCCGACGCGGGAGGATCTGTTGATTTCTGGAAGGTCGCGATGCGACCCGGCAAGCCGCTGATCGCGGGGACGATCGGCACGGCCGCTTTGCTCGGACTGCCTGGAAACCCCGCGTCCGCCTTCGTCACCGCAACGCTGTTCCTCCTCCCTCTTGTCCGCCATCTCGCGGGTGCGCGCGCGCCGCTCCCGCTCATCCGCCAGGCGCCGCTCGCCGCGCCGCTCGCCGCGGGCGGCGAGCGGCGAGACTATCTGCGCGCCAGCCTCGATGCCAGCGGCCTCACCCCCTTGGCCTCACAGGACAGCGGCCAGACCGTTCCGCTCGCCCAGGCCAATGCGCTCGTGATCCGCGAGGCGCGCGCGCCCGCGCGCGCACCGGGCGAGCGCGCGGACTATATCGCGATTGCTTGACAAGTTCCGCTCTGTTCCACTATCGTTCTCCATATGTCCAGCGCGCCCCTTATGGAGATCGAGTGATGTTGACCCCCAAGCAGCACGAACTGCTCCACTTCATCCAGCAAAGGCTCGATGCCAGCGGCATTTCGCCCTCCTTTGAAGAGATGAAGGAAGCGCTCGGCCTCAAATCGAAGTCGGGCATACATCGCTTGATAAGCGCCCTTGAAGAAAGGGGGTTTCTGCGCCGCCTTCCGAACCGCGCGCGGGCGCTGGAGGTCTTGAAGCTTCCCGAAGCTGCAAGAGCGAAGGCGCCGGACGACCATAATGTGCTGCCGCTGCGCAAGCCTGCAGCGGTGCGGCCGATCGCCGCGAACGACATCATCGAAGTTCCGCTTCACGGCCGTATCGCAGCGGGCGTACCGATTGAGGCCTTCGAGGATCACAACCAGCTTTCGGTTCCAGCCGCGCTTCTGGGTTCGGGTGAACATTATGCACTCGAGGTTTCGGGCGACTCCATGATCGAGGCGGGCATTCTCGACGGCGATTATGCGCTGATCCAGAAGGCCAATACTGCGCGCGAAGGCGACATTGTCGTCGCGCTTGTCGACGGGCAGGACGCGACGCTCAAATATTTCCGCCGTGAAGGCCGCATGATCCGGCTCGACCCTGCGAACAGCGCCTACGAGCCGCAGCGCTACGAGGCCGAGCGCGTCATGGTTCAAGGGCGACTATCCGGATTGCTGCGCCGCTACCACTGAGCTTGAACAGACGCCGCTATCGATTGAGCGCGGCGTCGCTTCGGTGTCCAGCGGGACACCGCACCGTCAGATCGGACGAGCAGGTCGCACGGCGCCGCCCCCGATCGCGGGCAGCGGGGCCCCTTCAGGGCCGGCGGTCCCCGGCGCGACCGGTTGCAAGAGCGCAGGTCCCCATCCTCGCGTCACGCCTCGCTGCGATTGCGTGCCCCCGCCGCCCCGCCCTTTGCGCGCCGCTGGCGCGAATGGGCGTTTGAAGCGGCCATGTCGCCATGCTAGGGGCACCCCCGATCCGTCCCGGCCCCCGCCGGAGCGCGGCAAAACGAGTGAAAGACTTCGTGGTGGCAACCCCAGACCAGAGCGATTTGACCGAAGCGACCGACAGTGCCGTGGTGACCCGCTTCGCCCCCTCTCCCACCGGCTTCCTGCATATTGGCGGCGCGCGTACCGCGCTCTTCAACTGGCTGTTTGCGCGCCATCACGGCGGCAAATTCCTGTTGCGGATCGAAGACACCGACCGGGTACGTTCGACCGAGGCCGCGATCGAGGCGATTCTCGATGGCATGAAGTGGCTCGACCTCGATTGGGATGGCGAGGCGGTTTATCAATTTGCGCGCGCAAGCCGGCACGCCGAGGTCGCGCACGATCTGCTGGCGCGCGGGGAGGCCTATCGCTGCTATCTCACACAGGACGAGCTTGCCGCCATGCGCGCTGAGGCGCAGGAAAAGCGCGTTCCCTTCCGCGTGCGCAGCCCGTGGCGCGATCGGGATAACGGCGATCCTGAAGCGCCGCACGTCATCCGCCTGCGCGCTCCCCAGGAAGGCTCGGCGACCATCCATGACCGCGTCCAGGGCGAAGTGACGGTGCAGAATGCCGAACTCGACGACTTCATCCTGCTCCGTTCGGACGGAACGCCAACCTATATGCTCAGCGTCGTCGTCGACGATAATGACATGGGGGTGACGCACATCATTCGCGGCGACGATCATCTCAATAACGCGTTTCGCCAGTCGGCGCTGATCCGCGCGATGAACTGGCGCGAGCCCGTTTACGCGCATGTTCCGCTCATCCACGGGGCCGATGGTGCGAAGCTTTCGAAGCGCCACGGCGCGCTGGGGGTCGATGCCTATCGGGACGAGATGGGCTATCTGCCCGAGGCCGTAAACAATTACCTGCTGCGCCTCGGCTGGGGGCATGGCGATCATGAGATCATCAGCCGCGCGCAGGCGATCGAATGGTTCGATCTTGCCAATGTTGGCCGCTCGCCGTCGCGCTTCGACTTCAAGAAGCTCGAGAATCTGAACGGGCATTATATCCGCGAGGCCGACGATTCACGGCTCGCCGGCCTCGTCGCGCCGCGCGTCGAAGCGCTGGTCGACCGGCCGCTTGACGATATGGACCGCGCGCTTCTCGCCCGCGCGATGGGCGCGCTCAAGCCGCGCGCCAAGACGCTGGGCGAGATCGCCGAGGGCGCCGTCTTCCTGTTCCTGCCTGATCGACTGGAGTTGGACGAGAAAGCTGCTCAGTTGCTGCGCGATGCGCCCCCGGGTCTCCTTGCGGACGTGACCGAGCGGCTCAGAGGTCTGCCCGACTGGACCAGCGAGAGCATCGAGGAGGCGGTTCGCGAGACGGCCGAAGCGGCCGAGCTCGGGCTCGGCAAGCTTGCCCAGCCGCTGCGCGCCGCGCTGACCGGCCGCGCGGTGTCGCCGGGGATTTTCGACGTGCTGCTGCTGCTTGGCCGCGACGCCAGCCTGGCGCGACTTGACGCAGCGCACAATTTTCCGGCAGGGGCGTAGCCACCTTGGCTTTGGCCCTCCATACAGGGGAAGAGATATGACCGAAACAACTGCCAAAATCACCCTGGGAGACAAGAGCGTCGAGAGCCCGATTCTGTCGGGAACCGTAGGCCCCGATGTCGTCGACATCCGCAAATTCTATGGCCAGACCGGCGCCTTCACCTATGATCCCGGCTTCACCTCGACCGCGAGCTGCGAGTCGAAACTGACCTACATCGACGGCGACGAAGGCGTACTGCTCCACCGTGGCTACCCGATCGGCGAACTCGCCGAGCATTCGAGCTTCATGGAAGTCGCCTATCTGCTGCTGAACGGCGAATTGCCGAGCGCTGACGAGCTCACCCGGTTCGACAACACCATCACCCGCCACACGATGGTCCATGAGCAGCTTGCAACCTTCTACCGCGGCTTCCGCCGCGACGCGCACCCGATGGCGATCCTCTGCGGCGTCGTTGGTGCGCTGAGCGCCTTTTATCACGACTCGACCGATATCAACGATCCGCACCAGCGCATGATTGCCAGCCACAGGCTGATTGCGAAGATGCCGACGATTGCCGCGATGGCGTATAAATATTCGGTCGGTCAGCCCTTCGTCTATCCGCGCAACGACCTTGGCTATACGCATAATTTCCTGCGCATGACCTTCGGTGTTCCTGCCGAGGAATATCAGGTTGATCCCGCCGTCGTGCGCGCCCTTGACCGCATCTTCATCCTCCACGCCGACCATGAACAGAATGCGTCAACCTCGACGGTCCGCCTTGCCGGTTCCTCGGGCGCCAACCCCTTTGCCTGCATCGCAGCAGGCATCGCCTGTCTGTGGGGTCCGGCGCATGGCGGCGCCAACGAAGCCGCGCTCAACATGCTGCGCGAGATCGGGCGCCCCGAGCGCATCCCCGAATATATCGCGCGCGCGAAGGACAAGGATGATCCGTTCCGCCTGATGGGCTTCGGACACCGCGTCTACAAGAATTACGACCCGCGCGCGACCGTGATGCAGAAGACGGTGCGCGAGGTGTTCGCCGCGCTCCAGGTCAACGATCCCATGTTCGACGTGGCCCTGCAGCTTGAGGAAATGGCGCTCAACGATGATTATTTCATCGAGAAGAAGCTGTTCCCGAACGTCGACTTTTATTCGGGCGTCATTCTCTCGGCGATCGGCTTCCCGACGACGATGTTCACCGTCCTCTTCGCGCTCGCCCGCACCGTTGGTTGGGTCGCCCAGTGGAACGAGATGATTTCCGACCCCGCGCAGAAGATCGGCCGTCCGCGCCAGCTTTACACGGGCCCGGTGCAGCGAAGCTACGTGCCGGTGGAGAAGCGCTGAGCGCAAAAGCTTCGCAATGGCGAAAGGAGTGGGGCTGCGCCGAGGCGCGGCCCTTTCTTTTTGGGGCGAGGTCGTTCGAGGCCATTCGAAAGGCGCCTAAAGGAGGAGCCTTATTCCCCCTCGCGCGCGGGAAGACTGAGCGTGAAGCGCGCGCCCTGTCCCGGCGCGCTGTCGACCGTGAGATCGCCATCCATTGCGCGAGCGAGCCGCCGGGCGATGTAGAGGCCAAGCCCTGACCCGCCGCTGTCGGTGCGGCCGAGGCGCTCGAACTTCTCGAACACCACCGCTTGCTGCTCGGCCGAAATCCCCTGACCCTGGTCGGCGACGGTCACCGTTGCACGGTCACCATCGCGGTCGACGCGGATCCAGATCAGCGAGTTTTCGGGCGAATAGCGGATCGCATTGCCAAGAAGGTTCAGCAGCACCTGGAGGACGCGGCGAAATTCGCCATAGGCGGGCGCCTGGTCGTCGGTGCGCGGCGCGTCGATACGGATTGCCTTTTCCTCCGCCTTCATCCCAAGCAGCCCGACGGCCCGCCGCGCAAGATCGCCAAGGTCGATCTCGTCGCGCGCGGCTTTGAAGCCCGGACGCTCGATATTCTGAAGGTCGGCAAGATCGTCGACGAGGCCGAGAAGATGCCGTCCGGCATGCGCGATATCGCCGGCGTAGCGCGCATAATCGGCCCGGATCGGGCCGTCGAACTGTCCCGAAATCGTCTCGGCGGTGGCGATGATCCGGCTGAGCGGTCCCCGCAGCGCGCCATCGATCCGCCGCCCGAACTGGGGGTCTGAAAGCGGCAGCGACCCGAAGACCGGGTCTGTGGGCGAGCGCAGCGGTGGCTCGTCGCCTGGCACCCCGGCGGCAGCCGCAATCCCGCGAAAGCCGGTAAATCCGCCTGCCGCATCGAAGGTCGGATCGCCCGAGAGCATGGTGGTCGTCCGCTCTCCCGCTGCACCGAAGCGCGCCGACTGGTCCTTGAACGATGTCTGACGCGCGAGCGCGCGGAGCACCGGGAAATGCCCGTCGCCGTCCGGTTGCAACTCGAAAAGTTCCGACAAAGACCGGCCTTCCCAATCCTCTGGGATCGCCCCGGCCTCGGCGCCCGGACGCAGCGCAATCAGGCGGAGGCGCGCGTCGCATTCCCAGCTCCACCCATCGGCCGCAACCGGCAGATCGATCTCGACCGGCGCCTGTGACGGCGCGACCGGGCGCGTGCGCCAATCGCTGATTTCGAGGCTTGCGCCCTCGGCATCGGGAATGATGCGCACGAGCGCGAAGACGTCGCTGTGATCGTCGGCGGCATAGAGCGGACGGCTGATCTCGCGCTGGAGTCGCTGGGCGAGCGCGGCGAGCCGCGCTAGATGGGGAAGCGCAAGCGGCGTCTCGAGCCCCCCTCCCGCGCGCTGCTGCAGGCGCAGCAGCGGCGGGTCGGCGCTGATGAGCGCACCTGCCCGGTCGATCCGGCCGCAGACAATGGGCGCGATCATGTCCCACCCTCCGCCGGCGGCGCGGCGCCCCCTGCACGCGCGGTGAGAAGGGCCGCATAATCTTCGTCGGGCGCAGCGCTGCCCGAAATCGTGCGGCAAGGCAGCAGCGAAAGCGACGCCTCGAGCGGTGCAATCGCCGCGCGGTCGATCCGAAGCGGTGCAAGCAGCGACGGCAGCGCCGCGGTTTCGGCGGTAAGCAGCCTCAGCGCCATCGCGCTGTAACGCTGACGGTGCGCGGCCGCAGCGAGCGCGATGAGCGCAGGCCAGTCATGCCGTGCTATCGCGTGCGCCGCGGTTTCGGCGAGCGCGCCTTCGGCTTCGAGCGCGCGGTGCCAGCCAGCCGCGGCGGCATCGATACCGGTCTCTCTTGCTTGCTGTGCAAGCGCGTTCCGCACCGCGTCGCCGAGCCGCGCCGCGTCGGCTTGCGCGCTTCCCAGCTCGACCAGCCGCCAGGCAGCGATATCGAGGAGCAGCGCGCGAAAAAGGTCGGTGTCGAGATCAGCAACCGCGATGCAGGGATTGCCGAGAGCATCGGCGCGGCGCCGGTCGGCGATCTGCAACGCGAGATAGAAACGGTTCGCGTCGCTCATTGGCGCGTCGGCGGCGGGAATGTCGCCCTCCCCGGCTGCGCCTGCAACCTCATCGGGCAGGGGAACCAGCGGCGGCGCCGCACGCTGCGCCGATTGCTCGCGCCAGCGATGCTCCTCGCCGCGCGCAAAACAGGGGGCGGCGAGGCGCTCTGCTCCCGGTATCCCGCCTCTGATCCAATCGTCCCACAATGCTGCAGGGTCGATGCCCTCATCGAGACGGGATGCCACGTCGACAATGAGGCGGCGCGCGATGCCGAGCGCCAGCGCTCGCTGCTCCTCGGTCAGCCGCTCCGCACCTGGTGCAGCAAGATAGTCCGCCATTTCCCGAAGGCGCGCCGACAGGGTCGGCGACGGCAGCTCGATACCGGGCGAGGCGAAGGAATCACGCATGGATGATCGCCAATAGCAGAATGGCGTTAACGCGCTCTAAACCTTCAAGGACCTTGTTTTATCGCGCGTCAGGGCGCCGCGCCAGCCGGATCCAGAGCAGGATCTGGAGAAGCGCGAGGAGCGGCAGGCTCGCGAACATCGGTGCTGCGAAGCCGAAAAGCAGCGACGGCGCGAGCATGATCCACGCCTGGTCGGCATCGGGCAGAAGCCAGTGGAAGCGGCGCTTTTCTCCTGAATCCTCATAAAGCCACCGCGCAAGCAGGATCGCGGCGGCAAGGCAGGGTGCAAGGGCTGCCTCGGCAAAGGGCGGCGCTTCATGTGCGGCGCCTCCAAGCGACATGAGCCAGGGGAAAGTGGCGAGCAGGACCCAGGCGAAGGTGCGGATGATCTCGCGCCACCGGTCCTGACCCGCGCTTTCGGCGCGAAAGGCCGAAAGAAATCGCATGGCGGCAAGCCCGAGACCGCCGAACAGGGCGACCAACGCCGCTGCCGCGACGAGGCCGCTCGCCGCGAGCAGCGCGACGATGACCCAAAGAAGCCCGGTGACATAGGGCAGATAGCGCGCCGTCGCGGGCGATTTGACGAGCAGCGGCCCGGCGAGGCGGACGAGCGGCATCATGATGGCCGAGCGCCCCAGCCCCATTCCGCCATATTCGACCTGCTGCAGGCTCGATTGCTCGATCAGCGCCGCGACCCGGCGATCGACAACGATCGCGATTTCGCCCTGTTCGAACAAGGCGGGCTCGCAATAGAGCCGCCGCGCGCCCGCCTGCACCGCGAGACGAAGGAGCGTGAGCATCATGTCCCATTCGCCCGGCATCGCCGCGAGCTCGGCAACCATCGGGGGCGAGAGACACGCCAGTCCGCCCCAGCGGCGGGTCGCGTCGATCCGTTCGAACCCTTGGGTGAGCACCGTGTCGCCGGTGACCAGGATGGCGGGCGTCCCGGGCTTTGCGATCGCGGCATAGTGGGTTCCGCCCGCGCGCAGACCATCGGCCACCAGAATGATCCGGTCATCCTCCTCGGCGAGCGCCATCAGATCAGCGGCCGTGCGCACCGAGGTGACCCGCATTCCCCGGCGGCGGATGCGGTCGCAGGTTGCGAGAAGCTCGGCGGGCACGGATCCCACCGCGACGGCAATATGGGTGACGCCGACGTCGGCGAGCCTTGCAGCCTGCCGCTCGATCAGCGTCTCGCCCGCGAGCGAGACGAGCGCGCGCAGCCCGCCATCGGGAAGCGTCTCGCTGGCCCCTACCAGCGCAATCAGGGCCACGGGGCGACACCAGGCGAAAAAGCGGTCATCGCGCGAGAGCTTTACGGCGGCGAACGCGATTGGCAAGCCGCTTGTCGGGCGTCATGACGCCAGAAAATGATGCGCAAAAGGCCCAATTGAGCAGCGCAAGGAGGCGCGAAAAAATCTCCCCGAACCGGGGCGAATCGCTGGCCTTTTCTCCCGCCATCGGCTAGTCCGGTGGCATCTCCCGAAAGAACCAAAAAGGCCGGGTCTTGACCGAAGAAAATACGCCTATGCAGCCGTCCGAGGACGGCGTTTCGCCGATCAACATCGTCGATGAAATGAAAGCCTCGTACCTCGATTACGCGATGAGCGTAATCGTCAGCCGCGCGCTCCCCGACGTGCGCGACGGACTGAAGCCGGTGCACCGCCGCATCCTCTATGCAGCGCAGGAGGGTGGCTTCGTTCCGGGCCGCCCCTACAAGAAGTCGGCGAAGATCGTCGGCGACGTCATGGGCAACTACCATCCGCACGGCGACAGCGCGATTTATGACGCGCTTGCACGCATGACGCAGGACTGGTCGCTGCGCGTGCCGCTGATCGACGGTCAGGGCAATTTCGGCTCGATGGACCCCGATCCGCCGGCGTCCATGCGATATACCGAGGCGCGTCTTGCCAAGACCGCGATGGTGCTGCTCAATGATCTCGACAAGGATACGGTCGACTTCCAGCCCAACTATGATGCAAGCCGCGAAGAGCCGACCGTGCTCCCCGCGCGCTTCCCCAACCTGCTCGTCAATGGCGCGGGCGGCATTGCGGTCGGGATGGCGACGAACATCCCGCCGCACAATCTTGGCGAGGTCATTGATGCGACGCTCGCGATGATCGACCGCCAGCTTGAAGGCGGCGCTGACATCACGCTCGAAGAGTTGATGGCGATCGTCCCGGGCCCCGACTTTCCAACCGGTGCAATGATGCTCGGCCAGGGCGGCGCACGAAACGCCTATGCCACCGGACGCGGTTCGATCATGATGCGCTCGACCCATGTGATAGAAGAAGGTAGAAACGACCGCCAATCGATTGTTTTAACGTCGATTCCCTTTCAAGTCGGCAAGTCGGGCCTCGTCGAGAAGATCGCCGAAGCCGCGCGCGACAAGCGTATCGAAGGCGTTGCCGATATCCGCGACGAGTCGAACCGCGAGGGGGTGCGCGTCGTCATCGAGCTGAAGCGCGATGCAACGGCCGAGGTCGTATTGAACCAGCTTTGGCGCCACACGCCGGCCCAGTCGAGCTTCCCGGCCAACATGCTCGCGATCCGCGGCGGCCGGCCCGAAATGCTCGGGCTGAAGGACATTCTCTCCTCCTTCATCGCGTTTCGCGAAGACGTCATCACGCGCCGCTGCAAGTTCGAACTCGCAAAGGCGCGCGACCGCGCGCACATCTTGCTCGGCCTTGTCGTTGCCGTCAGCAATCTCGACGAGGTGGTGCGGATCATCCGCGGCGCCCCCAATCCTGCCGCAGCCCGCGAGGCTCTGCTCGCGCGCGAGTGGCCGATCGGCGAGATAGCGCCCTATATCCGCCTCGTCGAGGCGATCGAGGGCGAGATGGAGGAAAGCACCACCTATCGCTTGTCCGAGACGCAGGTAAAGGCGATCCTCGATTTGCGCCTTCATCGCCTGACCGCGCTCGGCAGGGACGAAATCGGCAAGGAACTCGAGGAGTTGGCTGCCGAAATTGAGGAACTGCTTTCGATCCTCGCCGACAGGGTCAAGCTCTATGGCGTGATGCGCGAGGAGCTCGTCGCGGTGCGCGCGGAGTTCGCCACCCCCCGCAAGACGATCGTCGCCCCTGCCGCCGACGGCATCGACGACGAGGATCTGATCGAGCGCGAAGAGATGGTCGTCACCGTCACGCTCGACGGCTATATCAAGCGGACCCCGCTCGAGACCTTCCGCGCCCAGCGCCGCGGCGGCAAGGGCCGCGCGGGCATGGCGACGAAGGACGAGGATGTCGTCACCAATCTTTTCGTCACCTCGACCCACACGCCGGTGCTCTTCTTCTCGACCGCGGGCAAGGTCTACCGATTGAAGGTGTGGCGCCTGCCCGAGGGCGGCCCGGCGACGCGGGGAAGGCCCATGGTGAACCTGTTGCCGCTGGCGCAGGGCGAGACGATCTCGACCGTGCTGCCTCTCCCCGAGGACGAGGCCGAGTGGGGCAAGCTCCACGTCATGTTCGCGACCGCAAAGGGCAATGTACGCCGCAATAGCATGGACGCCTTCACCAACGTCCCCTCGAACGGCAAAATCGCGATGAAGTTCGAGGGCGAGGACGAGGACGACCGGCTGATCGGCGTCGCGCTGCTCGGCGAGAATGACGATGTGCTGCTTGCGACGCGCCAGGGCAAGGCGATCCGATTTGCCGGCGACGAAGTGCGCGAGTTCCAGAGTCGCAACTCGACCGGCGTGCGCGGGATGAAACTTGCCAAGAATGACGATGAGGTCATCTCGCTGTCGATCCTGCATCGCGGCGGAATGCGCGATCAGGAGGAGCGCGAGGATTATCTTCGCTTTGCGCCGTGGAAGGCGGAAAAGGAAGGCGCGCCGAAGATGAGCGATGAGCGCTTCGCCGAACTCGCCGGACGCGAGCAGTTCATCCTGACCGTCTGCGCCAACGGCTATGGCAAATTGTCATCGGCCTATGAGTATCGCCGCACCGGTCGCGGCGGCCAGGGGATTACCAATATCGACAATATCCGGCGCAACGGGCCGGTGGTCGCGAGTTTCCCGGCCACGCAGGCGCACCAGCTGATGCTCGTCACCGATCAGGCAAAGCTGATCCGCATGGGGCTCGACACGCTGCGCGTCATCGGGCGTGGTTCGGCCGGCGTGCGGCTCTTCGACGTCGCCGAAGGCGAGCATGTCGTCTCGGCCGCGCTGATCGAAGAGAGCGAAGAGGGCGCAGCGGACGAGAGCGCGGCAAGCGAGGTCGCAGCCGCTGCGGGCGAGGCGGGCGCCGAATGACCGCGGCCAGAGCCTTCAAGATATTGACCGCCCAGCAATGGGCCGATTTCGAGCGCGAGCGCGTTTTTCGCGGCGCGCCGGTCGATGTCGCGGACGGCTTTATCCATCTCTCGACCGCGGAGCAGCTTGAAGGAACGCTCGAAAAGCATTTCGCGGGCGAGCGCGATCTCAGGATCGCCGAGATCGACCTTGCCCAGGTTGAAAAGATGGTGAGGTGGGAGGAGGCGCGCGGCGGCGCCCTCTTCCCGCACCTTTACGGCGAATTGCCGATGCATGCGGTCGTGAGCATCAGCAAGCGGGATTGACCCGCCGCGGCAATGAGCGCAGCATCGCGCTATGGCGCTCGACATCACCCCAAGCGGCCAGGCCTGCGGCGCCCATGTCACGGGCGTCGACCTGACCGAGCCCATTTCCCCCGAAACTGTCGCTGCGATCCGCGCCGCGTGGCTTGAGCACAATGTCCTCGCCTTTCCCGATCAGGCGATGAGCGACGACGACCTTGAACGCTTCACCGGATATTTCGGAGGCTTCGGCGAGGATCCCTTCATCCGCCCGATCCCCGGACGCGCGCATATCATCGCAGTAAAGCGCCGGGCCGACGAGACCGCGCCGCTCTTTGCTGAAAACTGGCATAGCGACTGGAGTTTCCAGGCGCACCCTCCTGCCGGAACCTGCCTCTTCGGGATCACCATTCCGCCCGTCGGCGGCAACACCGAATTTGCGAACCAGCACGCCGCGCTCGCGGCAATGCCCGGGGACCTTCGTGCCCGGATCGAGGGGAAAATGGCGATCCACAGCGCACGCGGCGGCTATGCACCCTCGGGCATGTATGGCGCGCGCGATCCCAAGGGAGCCGGGGGACGCAGCATGGATATTCGCTCGAGCGAGGAAGCGATGGCAACGCAGCTTCATCCCTTTATCCGCAAGCATCCCGAAACAGGGCGCGAAGGGCTGTTCGGCTGCGCGGGCTATATCATCGGTATCGAGGGCATGGAGGAGGCGCAGGCGCTACCGCTGCTCATGCAGCTCTTGGAATGGCAGGGAAGCGAGGCTTTCCGCTACAGCCACCGGTGGGAGCCGAACATGCTCGTCATGTGGGACAATCGCTCGGTCCTCCACCGGGCGACGGGCGGTTATGACGGCCATGACCGCCTGCTCCACCGCACGACGATCGCCGCCTGGAGAGGATAGCGAAACTCTGCGCGTCGCCCGTGCGTTGCTCCTCAAAAGGAGCTTTGATCATGACCCTCGACCACGACACGCTCGTCCTCGTCGCCGACGGGCGCAAGGCCTTGTTTCTGCGCAATCACGGCGACGCCCAGCGCATCGATTTGCGCACCGAGGCGCACCAGGAGCGCGAGGACAGGAAAGACAGCGACATCAAGACTGCACCCGCCGGCCAATCGCCCGCACCCGCTGGAACCGGCCTTGGCGGGGGCACGATGAGCGAAGCGGATTTCCACCAGCAGGAAGAGGACCGCTTTGCAAAAAGTCTCGCCGAAAAGGTCAATGCGATGGCGCTCGCCAGAGCGTTCGAGGCGCTCGTCGTGGTCGCGCCCGCGCGGACAATGGGCGTGCTGCGGCCCCTCTGGCACAAGGAGGTGACCGCCCGCCTCGCAGGCGAGCTTGTCAAGGACATGACCGGCCGTCCGATCCCCGATATCGAGGCGCTGCTCGCTGGCGAAGCAGCGCCCCCGGCCTGAGCTTTCTATCCCTTTAGCTGTTTTCGCGGCTGAGCGCGCCGACCACCCCCCGGGCGATGAGCGCCTGGCCTGCAAAATAGAGCGGCCAGACGAGCCATATTGCCACGCTTCTTGGCATGGCGCCGCCCTCGGCGGCGAAGATGACCAGATCGCTCGCGAGAAACAGCATCGCGCCGATCCCCGTGCGATAGCGCGGAAATCGGCTGGTCCAGGCCGTCGCAGCCATCGCCGCGACGAACAGCGAATAGATTGCGGCCTGTCCCCAGCCCGGCGCTGGGCTCAGCGCCGCCCAGACGATCACAAGCGTTGCGGGCATCACGAGCCAGGCGAGCAGGCGCTGCGAAAAGGCGAGCGCCGCGCGCCGGTTCCCAAGATAGAGGATGATCGCGATAATATGCCCGACTGCGAAGGCAACCGCGCCGATCTTGAGCCCTTTCGCGTCGAGAAGCCAGTCGCCGAGCGCGCCGAAGGCGAGCGTTGCTGCGATCAGCCAGCCGTTTCGCTCACGCGCATTCGCCGCCGCCCAGAGGGCGAGCAGGCCGACGCCGCTCGTCTTCCATGCCCAGACCCAGGGGCCATCGAGCCGCTGATGAACCGCGATGAAGAAGCTGACCCCGCCGGCGAGCGCCAACCACCATAGCCACCCGGCCCGGTCCCACCGCGGCTTGCTGCTCATGCCCCCGCTCCCCTTTGCATCTTGAACTCAACCGGACTAGTGCGCGGCTCCACAAAGAGAAGTCAACGGATAGCGTCAATGAGCCACGACATTCACATCATCGGCGGCGGCCTTGCGGGCTCGGAGGCCGCATGGCAGCTTGCCGAGGCGGGATTTCGCGTGCGGCTTTCCGAAATGCGCGGCGGCGGCGACACGACGCCGGCACATCAGGGCGACAGGCTCGCCGAAATGGTCTGTTCGAACAGTTTTCGCAGCGATGACGGCGACAGCAACGCGGTCGGCCTCCTCCACCGCGAGATGCGCGCGCTGGGCTCGATCATCATGCGCGAGGCCGACGCCACGAAAGTTCCCGCAGGGTCGGCGCTGGCCGTTGACCGCGAGCTTTTCTCCCGCGGCGTAACACAGGCACTGGAGAGCCACCCCAACATCGCAATCGTGCGCGAACGCATTGACACACTGCCGGGCGAGGGGCTCACCATCGTTGCGACAGGCCCGCTCACCGCCGCCTCGCTCGCCAAGAGCATCGGAGCGGCGACCGGCAAGGACGCCCTCGCCTTCTTCGATGCGATCGCGCCCATCGTCTACCGCGACAGCATCGACATGGACATTGCGTGGATGGCGAGCCGCTGGGACAAGGTCGGGCCAATCGGCGACGGCAAGGATTACATCAACTGCCCGATGGACAAGGACCAGTATCACGCCTTTGTCCAGGGTCTGCTCGACGGCGAAAAGACCGAGTTCAAGGACTGGGAGAAGGACACGCCCTATTTCGAGGGCTGCATGCCGATCGAAGTGATGGCCGAGCGCGGCATCGAAACGCTTCGCTTCGGACCGATGAAAGCCGTCGGCCTCGACAATCCGCGGACAGGGCGCTGGCCCTATGCGGTCGTGCAGCTTCGCCAGGACAATGCGCTTGGGACGCTCTGGAACATGGTAGGGTTCCAGACCAAGCTGAAGCACGGCGCGCAGGTCGAGCTCTTTCGCACCATTCCTGGCCTTGAGAAGGCGGAATTCGCGCGCTTGGGCGGTCTCCACCGCAACAGCTTCATTCGCTCGCCCGAGCTGCTCGACGCGCAGCTGCGTCTCAAGTCGGCGCCGCACATCCGTTTTGCAGGGCAGATCACCGGCTGCGAAGGCTATGTTGAGAGCGCCGCCATCGGCCTCGTCGCCGCGCGGTTTGCGATCGCCGAGCTTACCGGCCGCTCGCTCCCCCCGCCCCCTGCGGAAACGGCCATCGGCGCGCTGCTTGGCCACATCACCGGCGGAGCCGATGCCGCATCCTATCAGCCGATGAACGTCAATTTCGGCTTGTTCCCGCCGCTCGCCGAGGATGTGCGCAAGAAGGACCGCAAGCTTGGCTATACCCAGCGCGCCGCGGCGAAGCTTGCCGAATGGATGAAAGTCGCCGACGGCGTCGCCGCCTAGGCCCTGCGATCCCGGCGATCCAAGGCCTCGGCAGCGCATGATCCCGTAAGCGGCACCGCACCCCGCGCAGGCACCCGCCGCGCGGCGCAGCCCCGGGTGCGCGTCACCCGCCGCCCCTGCCCGTTCAATCGAGAAACTTGTTCAAAAGTCGGCGCGCGATGATTATAGTCGATCAATGCACAATTACCTGCCCTCGCTGAAGCAGATGCAATATCTGGTCGCGCTTCATGAATACGGTCATTTCGGGCGCGCCGCCGACGCCTGCAACGTCACCCAGTCGACGCTATCGGCTGGAATCCGCGAGCTTGAAACCCTGCTTGGTCAAACGCTCGTCGAACGCACGCGGCGGGTGGTGCGCTTTACCGCCCTCGGCAACGCGATCGTCGAAAAGGCGCACCGGGTGCTGCGCGAGGCCGAAGAGCTTGCCGACATGGCGGCAGCGGCAGCGGCACCGCTCGTTGGGGAACTGCGGATGAGCGTCATCCCCACGATCGCGCCCTTTCTCCTGCCTGGTCTGCTTCCGCGATTGCGCAAGGAACGTCCCTCGCTCAAGCTCTTCCTGCGCGAGGAGCCGAGCGCGCAGGCCTGCGAATCGCTCCATCACGGTGCGGTCGACTGCGTGCTGCTTGCCCTTCCCTATGCGTGCGGCGACGTGGAGGCGGAAAAGCTGTTCGACGACGCCCTCTTCGTTGCCTTTCCTGGCGACCAGGCCGACGAGCTGCCGGCGATGGTCAGCGCCGATCAGCTTGATCCGGCACAAATGCTGATGCTCGAGGACGGCCATTGTCTCAAGGATCACGCGCTCGCTGCATGCAATCGCCCCGAACTGCGCGCCGGCGCGCGCATGATGGGCACCTCGCTCCACACGCTTGTCCAAATGGTCGACAACGGCCTTGGCATTACCATGCTGCCGCAGATGGCGATCGAGGCCGGCATCCTCGACCACACCGACATCGACACGCGGCCGCTTGCTTCGGATCATGACTGGCGCACGATCGCCCTGGTCTGGCGCAAGGGCAGTCCGCGCGCCGACGAATTTCGAATGCTGGCCGATATTTTTCGCAAGCACAAGGCGAACTGATCCGCCCGCTTCCCCGCCGGCTCTTCAGCCCCAGCGCCCTGCGCGGTCGTGATCCGTCTCGCGCTGTTCGACCCATGCCGAGCGCCCATCGGCGAAGCTTTCGCGCTTCCAGAGCATGACGTCGGTCTTGAGCCGGTCGATCAGAAATTCGCACGCCGCGAGCGCTTCGGCGCGGTGCGCACTGCTTGCAAGGACGAGGACGATCGTGTCGCCCGGCGCCATCGCTCCCACCCGGTGGATGAGCGTCAGCGCTTCCAGCCGCCAGCGCGCCCCGGCCTGCGCGGCCAGATCCTCAAGCCCATTCGCGGTGAGCACCGGATGATGGTCGAGGAAAAGTTCGACAAGCCCGCCATCGCCCCGAACCCGGCCGATGAAACTCGCGCTCGCGCCATGTCCGCCGGCATCATGCGCCGCAAGCGCGGCCGCGACGTCGATCGCCGCGGATTGGACTGCGACCCGGATCATCCTCCTGTCACCGGGGGAAAGAGCGCGACCTCATCGGCATCGCCAATGAGCGCCTCGGGGCCGACCATCGCCCCGCCGAGCGCCGCGCGGATCCGGTGCGGCTCTGCAAATGCGCCCGCGCCCCGCGCGTCGCGTGCTGCGAGCCATCCGACCAGATCCCCAACCGTCGCGATCCCTTCGGGCAGCGCAACCATCTCCTCAGCCACCCCCATGCGTTCGCGCACCCAGGCGAAATAGGCGATCCGCATCCTCTCTTCAGTCCATGTGCTTGAGGCCGACGCGAAGATAATCCCAGCCGGTAATCAGTGTCAGCAGCGCCGCGCCCCACAGCGAGGCGAGCCCCACCGTCTTGATCCATGCCATCGCGGGCAAGGCCCCGGCGAGAATCAGCGCGCCGAAGGCAATGAGCTGAAAGGTCGTCTTCCATTTGGCAAGCTGCGTGACCGGCATCGACACCTGGAGGGTCGCCAGAAATTCGCGCAGGCCCGAAACGATGATCTCGCGCAGGAGAATGATCAGCGCCGCAATGACATGATAGCCCGCGACATCGCGCGTGAAGACAAGGAGAAGGATCACCGCTGCGATCATGATCTTGTCGGCAATGGGGTCGAGAAAGATGCCGAGACGCGAGACGGTTCCGCGCGCGCGCGCGAGATAGCCGTCGAAATAGTCGGTAATCCCCATCAGGCAATAAAGGCCGAAGGCGAAGGCATAATCGATCGGCTTTGGCTGCTGCCCGCCCTCGACCACGCCTGGCCACAGCAAGAAGAGCAGGATGGGAACCGCAAGAATCCGTGACAATGTCAAAAGGTTGGGAAGGCTGAGCATGATCCCCGATTTCCACCGTGGCGGCGCGACTGTTCCAAAAATGGGCTTTGACCCCGCTTCCCCTAACCGATAAGCCCCCCGAGCGACAACCATATTGCCCTCATCAGGGGCCGCGGGGTCAATCTGGGTGGAAAAAAGTGGGTAACGCATGACCGGTTCCTTTGCGCTGATGAAGCAACGCCGGTTCCTGCCTCTGTTTGCGACCCAGTTCCTCAACGCCTTCAATGACAATTTCTACAAGATGGCGATGGTGATCCTTGTCACCTTCACCATCTACAAGGATCCGGAGACCGAGGCCTGGTTCAACGCGCTTGCGGGCGGCCTCTTCATCCTGCCCTTCTTCCTTTTTTCAGCGCTCGCGGGGCAGCTTGCGGACAGCACCGACAAGACAAGGATGATCCGCATCATCAAGAGCGCGGAAATCCTGATCATGATCGTCGGCGGCGCGGGCATCTGGCTTCACAATGTGCCGCTGATGCTCCTCGCGCTCTTCTCGATGGGAATGCACTCGACCTTCTTCGGCCCGATCAAATATGCGATCCTGCCGCAGCATCTGCACGAAGATGAAGTGCTCGCGGGCACCGGATGGGTCGAGGCGGGCACCTATATCGCGA
Organism: Sphingopyxis flava; assembly: GCF_900168005.1. Lineage (GTDB taxonomy): Bacteria > Pseudomonadota > Alphaproteobacteria > Sphingomonadales > Sphingomonadaceae > Sphingopyxis > Sphingopyxis flava. The sequence continues at coordinate 88,442 of NZ_FUYP01000006.1, read as the reverse complement.
TCCTCGGGGGCACGATCGTCGGCGGCCTGACGCCGCCGCACATCGCCATTGGGGGCATCATCGCCGTCGCGGTGATCGGCCGGCTCACCGCGCGTTTCGTACCTGCCGCTCCCCCGGAAGAAGAGGCGCAAGGCCTCGTCATCGACCATAATGTATTCCGCTCGTCGTGGCAGATCGTGAGCTCGACGATGCACATTCCGCGCCTCTTCCTCGCGATCGTCTCGATCAGCTTCTTCTGGGCGATCGGCGCGATCCTCGCGGCGCAGTTTCCGCCGCTCGTCAAGAATGCGCTGGGCGCCGACAACACCGTCGCGACAATGTTCACCGCCATTTTCTCGGTCGGCGTCGCGATCGGCTCGATCGTCGTCAACCGGCTGCTCAAGGGGCATGTGTCAGCACGCTATTCGCCGGGGTCGGTGATCGTAATGGGGGTTTTCGTCGTCGATCTTTGGCTGTCGGTGCGCGGCTGGAAGCACGCCGACAACACGCTGATGGCGTGGCGCGAATTTCTAGCGCTGCGCGCGGGTGACCGCATCATTCTCGATCTTTTCGGAATCGCGATCGCGGGCGGCATGTTCGTGGTGCCGCTCTACGCCTTTCTCACCACCACCGTCGCCAAGTCGCAGACCGCGCGCACGATTGCGGCAAACAATATCGTGAACTCGGGGTTCATGGTCGCCGCAACGCTGATCCTCAGCCTATTGATCGGCATGGGGCTGACCATCGACGACACGCTGCTGATGGTCGCGGCCATGTGCCTCGTCTCCGCCTGGCTCGCGTGGAAGCTCCACAAGGCCTGCGATTGAGGAAGATCCTGTTCTTTTTCTCTCGCATCGAGGGGAACTCCTGCGAGCCCAGCCGCGTCATCGGAAGATGAGATCCTCCCCCTCCCGCCCATTTCCGCCGATAGCGCGTGACCGGTCCCTTCGAACCCGATAGACCTTCCGCATGACGCTGATGATTCAACCCGTTATCCTTTGCGGCGGCGCCGGAACACGGCTCTGGCCCGAATCGCGCGGCAATCATGCCAAACAGTTCCTGGCGCTCGCCGGTGCTGACAGCCTTTTTTGCCAGACCGTGCGCCGCACGCCTGCAGGCGCGGACTTCCTGCCACCGGTGATCCTGTGCGGCGATGCGCATGTTGCCTTGGTGCGCGAGCAGATGGACGCGCGAGAGGCGGCGCTGCTCGTCGAGCCGATGCCGCGCGGTACCGCCGCCGCGATCGCGCTCGCAGTCGCGCAGGCTGACGCCGACACGCTGCTCCTCGTGATGCCGAGTGATCATGTCATCGCCGATATCGCTGCCTTTCATGCCGCGATCGCGAAAGGCGCGCGTCTTGCCCAGCGGGACTGGCTCGTCGCCTTCGGCATCACGCCCGACCGCCCCGAAACCGGCTTTGGCTATATCGCAAGCGGCGAGCCGCTCGGCGAAGACGGCTTTGCTGTCGCGCGCTTCGTCGAAAAGCCCCCGCTCGCCGAGGCCGAGGCGATGCTCGTCGCGGGCGGCTACAGTTGGAACGCGGGCATTTTCCTCTTTCGCGCCGGGCGGATGCGCGATGCAATGCTGACCCATTGCCGCGCGATTTTCGAGGCGGCCGACCGCGCAGTTGCCGCGGGGCAGCGCGACGGCGACGCGCTCTATGCCGACGCGCTTCTGTTCGAGCAGGCGCCAAGCGACTCGATCGACTATGCTGTGATGGAGAAGGACGAGCGCGTCGCCGTCGTCCCCGCCGCGATGGGCTGGTCCGATCTTGGCAGCTGGCACGCGGTCCACGCCATCGCCGACAAGGACGCCGACGGGAATGCACTTGCCGGCGACGTCTTCGTTCACGACAGCCGCGGCAACCTGGTCCGCGCAGGGGACAAGCGCGTCACGCTCGTTGGAATGGAGGATGTCGCGGTCATCGTCGACGGCGACGATATTCTCATTATCCCCCTCGCCCGCGCCCAGGACGTCCGCGCCGCGGCAAAGGCGCGCGAATAATCCTCCCCCGCAGGGAGGATCGATCGCCGACTTCCCTTCGGTTCGAGACATTCGCACCTCCTCCCTCGCGATTGCGCTTGGGCGCCCTCCCCCATTCGTGATACCCTCCCGACGCCATTCAGGTTCGCCTCGGGGGAAGGGGAATGGGCATGCACCACGCGTTCAGAGCCGCTGCGATCGCCGGCATCGGTTTCTCTCTTGCCAGCTTCGCGCCGCCGACCGGTTTTTCGCCCGCCGCGCTCGATGCGCTTGACCCTAGCCGCCTCGCTACCCTGTTCTGTGGTGCCCGCCGCGCAGGAGCGACGCTGGCGCACGATCTTCTCGCCGCAGCAGCGCTCGCCGCCCCCGCGAGCCAGGCGGCGCCCATCGCACTCTTTCCCGACCTCACCGCCTCGCCCTTCCCCGTCTCGACGCGCGACGATCAGACGCGGCGCTATTTCAGCCAGGGCCTTCTCCTCACCTATGGCTTCAACCACGCCGGGGCGGTGCGCTCGTTCCGCGAGGCGCAGCGGCGCGATCCGGACTGCGCCATCTGCTGGTGGGGCGAAGCGGTAGCGCTCGGACCCAATATCAATGCGCCAATGGACGATCGCGATCATGCCGCCGCGCTCGCGGCGGTCGAACGCGCGATGGCGCTGCGCGGCAAAGCTTCCCCAATGGAGCGCGCGCTGATCGAGGCAGTCGCCCTCCGATATTCGGCCGACCCCGCCGCCGATCGCGCCGCGCTCGACGCGGGCTACGCCGATGCGATGCTCGACGCCGCGCGCCGCTTTCCCGGCGACGACGACGTGGCGGTGCTCGCCGCCGAGGCCGCGATGGACACGACGCCCTGGAATTATTGGGAGGGCGACAAGCGGACGCCCGTGGGCCGCACCGGCGAGGCGGTGCGGCTGATCGAAACCGTGCTTCGCCGTAATCCCGCGCATGTTCAGGCGAACCACCTCTATATTCACCTGATGGAGGCCAGCGATCCCCAGCGCGCCGAGGCGGCAGCGGATCGCTTGGCGGACCCGGCGGCGCCCAGCGCCGCGCACCTCGTCCACATGCCGGGCCATATCTATCAGCTGCGCGGACGGCACGCCGACTCGATCCGCGTCAACATCGCCGCCGCGCGCGCCGACGAGGCGTTCATCCGCAGCGCGGGTGACCAGGGGTTGGTGCGCTATGGCTATTATCCGCACAATATCCACTTCATCGTCACCTCGGCCCAAATGGCGGGCGACATGAACACCGCGATCCGCGAGGCGCATCGCCTGCGCACCGTGCTCGACCCCGCAACCTCGGCGCGGATCGCGTGGATTCAGGCGATCGACGCCGCGCCCTATTTCGCGATGGCGCAATTCGCCGATGCCAAGGCGATCCTGGCGGTGCCCGCCCCCGACGCCCGCCTCGCCTATCCTGCTGCGATGCGCCATTATGCGCGCGCCGTCGCCTATGCCGGCCTTCGCGACCGCGCTGCATTCGACCGGGAAATTGCCGCGATGGCACAGATCGGGTCGTCCGACGCGCTTCAGGACATGATCGCACAGGGCGTGCCGGCGGACGAGCTTCTACGGCTCGCCGACCGGGTCGCGCGCGGACGGTTCGCCTCGGCCAGCGGCCGACCGGACGATGCGATCGCCTTCTATCGCGAGGCGACCGAGATCGAGGGCCGCCTTCCCTATCAGGAGCCGACCTATTGGTATTATCCCGTCCGCCAATCGCTCGGCGCCGCGCTGTTCCAGGCCCGGCGCTACGGCGAGGCCAGCGACGCCTTCCGCGCCGCGCTGAGCCAGGCCCCCAATAACGGCTGGGCGCTCTACGGGCTCAGCCGCAGCGAAGCCGCGCGGGGCCGCAAGCTCGAGGCGGCGGCCGCTGACAAGGCGCTTTCGAATGCGTGGCTTGGCGAGCGCCGCTGGCTCCGCATGGACCGACTGTAGAGCCTCGCCGGCAATTCGCCCCGCACCTGCTCATGCCCCCTCCCCCACGCCCCGGGCTTGAACCGGGGGGCCTCACTCTTCAACGGACGCACACCGCTCAATCCCCCGCGAAATCGAACGCGCTCACCCCGCGCTCGCCCTCGCGGAACCGCAGCGGGCGGCCGAGCGGCGGCCGCGAGCGCTGGACGCAGCCGGCGCGTGTGCAGCGTCTGCACCCCAGTCCGATCGGGGTCGCGGGCGCCCGCATCAGGTCGAGCCCCCGTGCGGCGGCCAGCGGCGCTGCGACCTTGGCATCGACGCCGACGCAGATCGCAAAGCGCGCGGGCATGCCGCTTCCCGTCGCACCGGGGGCTGCAACGAGGCGCGACAGGGTGAACCAGCGCGATCCGTCCTCCAGCTCGGCCAGATCGGCGACCACCTCGCCCGGGCGCGCGAAGGCTTCGTGCACGCCCCACAGCGGGCAGCGCGCGTCGCCGTCGACCAGCGGCGACTGGCTCGCGCCGCTATAGCGCTTGCTCCCCTGTCCTGCGCGGTCGATCCGCAGCATGAAAAAGGGCAGTCCTCGGGCGCCGACGCGCTGGAGCGTCGTCAGCCGGTGCGCGACCTGCTCATAGCCCGCGCCGAAGCGACGCTGGAGCAGGAGCAGATCATAGCCCGTCGCGTCGCACGCGCGCAGGAAGCGGCTGTAGGGCATCATCAGCGCGGCGGCGAAATAATGGATCAGATGGCGCTCGAACAGCCGCGCGGCGGCGGACTCGGCGAATTCGGCGCCCGCGACCAGAGCGTCGATCTCCGACTTGGCCTCGACCTGTGCCAGCGTCGCCGCCGCCTGAAAGGTGCGCGAGGCCGGGCGCAGCAGTTCGTTCAGCATAAGTTGCCGCGCATGCCAGTCGAGCCAGCGGAGCCGGTCGGGCATCACATCGGCGGGCAAAATGCGGATGCCGAGCTGGTGGCGCGTGCGCAAACGCTCTGAAATCGTGCCATAAAGATCGCCCCCGGCGAGGCGCAGTTCGTCGGCCAGTTCCTCGGCGCGGGCATCGAGGTCGGGGAAATGGTTGCGCCATTTCTCGATCGCGCGGCGAACCGCGGTAACTTCGGGCGCATCGCCTTCCCTTTCCGCGCCTCCTTCAGGGGCGGCATCGAACAGCCGCGCGAAGGCCGCGGCGGTTGCGGGGGCGGTCTGCAGCCACGACTCGACCTCCTCGGCGCCGATGCCGAGGTCGGCAAAGCGCGGATCGGCGAGCCGCCGCCTCAGCCCTGCGAGGCCGCCCGGCAGTTCCTCTGCGCCCAGCTTCGCAGCGTCGAAGCCGAAGCGTTCCGCCAATCTCACGATCACCGTGGCGGAAAGCGGCCGCTGGCCATGCTCGATCAGATTGAGGTAGCTTGGCGAAATATCGAGCGCCTCGGCCATCGCCGCCTGCGTCAGCCCCGCCTCGCGCCGCACCCTGCGCACCGCCGGCCCTGCAAACACCCGCCGCTCTGCCATCTTGTAACTTTCTTTACATATTTACACAGCAATTTACACCGATCGGCCATATTTCACAAATAAAATTGACAAAGCTTTTCACATTGCGCGGGACTTTCGCCAGCTTACCCCCATCAGCTTCGAAACGAGGACAAGACGATGGGTTATCAGGAAGACATGGCGCAGGCAGGCCGCCTGATCCGCGATTACGACGGCACCTGGGACGGCATCAGCGGCGAAAGCGTCGCGCGCATGCGCGCCCAGAACAAGTTCAGGACCGGCATCGACATCGCGCGCTATACCGCGCGCATCATGCGCGCCGACATGGCCGCCTATGATGCTGATCCTGCGAACTATACCCAGTCGCTGGGCTGCTGGCACGGCTTCATCGCGCAGCAGAAAATGATCTCGATCAAGAAGCATTTCGGGACCACCAAGGGCCGCTACATCTATCTCTCGGGCTGGATGATCGCTGCGCTGCGCAGCGAATTCGGTCCGCTCCCCGACCAGTCGATGCACGAGAAAACAAGCGTCCCGGCGCTGATCGAGGAAATCTATACCTTTCTGCGCCAGGCCGACGCCCGCGAACTCGGGCTCCTTTTCCGCGACCTCGACGCCGCCCGCGCCGAGGGTGACGAGCTCAAGGCGAAGCAGATCCAGGCCGCGATCGACAATCATGAAACGCATGTCGTGCCGATCATCGCCGATATCGACGCGGGGTTCGGCAATGCCGAGGCGACCTATCTCCTCGCCAAGAAAATGATCGAAGCCGGCGCTTGCGCGCTGCAGATCGAAAACCAGGTGTCGGACGAAAAGCAGTGCGGTCACCAGGACGGCAAGGTTACCGTGCCGCACGAGGACTTCATCGCGAAGATCCGCGCCTGCCGCTACGCCTTCATGGAACTGGGGGTCGAGGACGGCATCATCGTGACGCGCACCGACAGCCTCGGCGCGGGCCTCACCAAGCAGATCGCCTACAGCCGCGAGCCCGGTGACCTTGGCGACCGGTACAACAGCTTCCTCGATTGCGAAGAGGTCGAAGGCGCGGGCAATCCTGGCGATGTGCTCATCAACCGGGACGGCAAGCTGATGCGCCCGAAGCGGCTGCCCTCGAACCTTTACCAGTTCCGTCCCGGGACCGGCGAAGACCGCTGCGTCATGGACTGCATCGCGAGCCTTGAGAATGGCGCGGACCTTTTGTGGATCGAAACCGAAAAGCCGCACATCGAACAGATTGCCGGCATGGTCGACCGCATCCGCGAGGTCTTCCCGAACGCAAAGCTTGCCTATAATAATTCGCCGAGCTTCAACTGGACGCTCAATTTCCGCCAGCAGGTATTCGACAGCTGGCAGGCCGAGGGCCGGGACGTCAGCGCCTATGACCGCGCCAAGCTGATGAGCGCGGACTATGACGATAGCGAGCTTTCAATCGAGGCCGACAACCGCATCCGCACCTTCCAGCGCGATGCGTCGAAGCGGGCAGGGATCTTCCACCACCTCATCACGCTGCCGACCTATCACACCGCGGCGCTCAGCACCGACAATCTCGCGAGGGAATATTTCGGCGGCGAGGCGATGCTCGGCTACGTCAAGAACGTCCAGCGCGCCGAAATCCGTCAGGGCATCGCCTGCGTGAAGCACCAGAATATGAGCGGAAGCGACATCGGCGATGATCACAAGGAATATTTCGCCGGCGAGGCCGCGCTCAAGGCCGCAGGCAAGGACAACACCATGAACCAGTTTGCGGCCTGAGAGCTGATCCCGAGCTTGGCGCGGGGGAATTCGTTGCCCCCCGCGCCTCCCGAGCTTTCCTGGGGAGGAAAGCCTGCCCGTCGGAAGCCACTGCGCTTCCGGCGGGCATTTTCTGTCCAGATTGTATAGCATTCTATGGATCTTAGCTTGCCACCGGTGTCGTTCATCGGTTATGGTGCATTGCACAACAAAACTGATTTGCGACTCTCCCCCATGAACGACACCCGACTGAAGATGATGGAAGCCATTGCGCGCCGGCGCATGGTGGCAGCCAATTACAACGGCAACCGCATGATGCTCGCACCGCATCTGATGTTCGAGCGGCGCGGCGACCTGTTCGTCAGCGCCCTCAACCTCGGCAAGAACTGGCGTTCGGAAGACGAGCGACGGCTCGGTCATTTCAAGCTCGACGGACTGGGAGCGCCCGAGGTGCTCGAAGACGGCTTTGAACCGCTGCCAAGCTTCGAAGCCGTAGCGCCGCGCGAGGACGATGCGCTGATCCTGGCGATCTGACGCGCCGCCCTGGCGTTAGAACGCGCCGCCCGCAAAGGGCAGCGCGTTCCTCTTATCGCTCACGAATCACTGGGCGTGAACCGGGCGCCGCATCAAGGCTGCGAGCCGCTGCTTGACCGTGAGTCGTAGCGCATGGAGGCGCAGCAGCCGAAAAGTGGCACCGCGCTGGCGCGCCTCGCGCCTTACTGCTTCGTCGAGCTGCCGGCGCCATTGGGTAAAGCGGATAATGCGGGAATTGACAGACATAAGGCCTCCAGACTGAGCATGCTCAAGACAGGTGACGCCGATGCCGAGGCCCTGATGAGGGGGGAGAGCTGGGCCGCAAAGCATCGGTGTCACCCGATGCGGTCCGACATCACGCCCGCGAAACAAAGTGTCGAAGGCGCCAGAGGGGCCCGGCCCGCATAAGACCCATCTAGGACCGCGCCTTGGGGCTTTCAACCCCTTAACCGATCCGTCATGCTGGCGGGCGAGACCGCCGCTATCCCCCTACTCGCCCGAAGGAAATCCCATGCCCCTTCTCGTCGCTCGCGATGGCCCCGTCACGATCATCACCATCGACCGGCCGGAGAAGCGCAACGCGGTCGATCCCCCGACGGCCGCAGCGCTGCGCGAGACTTTCGCCGCCTTTGGAGCGGACGAGGATGCGCGCGTCGCGATCCTCACCGGCAGCGAGGGGCATTTCTGCGCGGGCTTTGATCTGCACGCGGTCGGGGCGACCCGCTACGACCCCGATGGTCCAGGACCGATGGGGCCGACGCGGATGCTCCTCGACAAACCCGTGATCGCCGCGGTCGAGGGCCACGCGGTCGCGGGCGGGCTCGAACTTGCGCTCTGGTGCGATTTGCGCGTCGCCGCGGCGAGCGCGGTCTTCGGCGTCTACTGCCGCCGCTGGGGCGTGCCGCTGATCGACGGCGGAACGGTGCGCCTGCCGCGCCTTATTGGCCAGGGCCGCGCACTCGACATGATCCTGACCGGGCGCGCAGTGGCGGCAGAGGAGGCGCTGCACATCGGCCTCGCTGACCGCCTCGTTCCCGACGAGGAGGCACTGCCGGCCGCGATCGCGCTCGCAAAGCAGATCGCTGCCTTTCCGCAGCTTTGCATGCGAAGCGACCGGATGAGCGCCTATCGCCAGTGGGATCTGGGACTGGTCGATGCGCTCGCCCACGAAGCCCATGCGGGACTCGCCCCGCTCAGCAAAGGCGCAGCCGAGGGCGCCGCTCGCTTTGCAAAAGGCGCCGGCCGCGGCGGGTCCTTCGAGGATTTCAGAGGTGCCTAGTTGTTGCTCGGCTTAGTCGAGGCTCCAAGGCAAGGATCGACAAAATCCATCGACCGAAGCAATGCATATCGACGTCGAGGATCGTCGGCGCGGCGGTGCGCGCGAAACGTCGCCTCGTGTGGAGAGCCGCGCCGCGCGTAACCGATCCGTGGGCTAATCGCAGGTGCCCGCGCTTTCTCGAACCTCTGTCCAGACGGCATGAAGCGCGAGCTTTGCCCCGCGCACAGGACGTCAGGATAGCCGAGGCGTGCGGCGGCGCGGGGGAGAGCTTCGCTCAGCGCGGCCTTGAGCGCATCGACGCTTTCGAGCGGGTGTTCGCTCCTCGACTAATCGCCCGCTTTCGCCATCAGCTTCAGGGTCAACGCCCCCAGCGCCTCGGTCGCAGTAGAAATGACGGCCGATGCATCCGGCGCCCAGAAGGGAGAATGGAGGCTCGGCAATGTGCGCCCATCCTTCTTCGCCGCTTCAATCTCCGCCGGCGGCACGCCGCCCACCCAGAAGATCATGCTCTTGATGCTCTTGTCCTCCCGGCCATAGCGGCCGAAATCCTCGCCGCCCATCACCGGCGGCATGCGCACGACACGCGCCTCGCCAAAGCGCGCTTGAAGGAGCGCCGCCATCTCTTCGGTGAACTCGGGGGTGTTGTAGGTAGCGGGTGTATATTCGGTGCGGTCGACCTTGACGACCGGCATTCGGTCCTCCGGAATCCCCGCCGCGATCGCCTCGCCTTTCGCGATGCGGGCGATCCCGGTGAGCAATTGGTCCCGCACCTCATCGCTATAGCTGCGCACCGTGAGCTGCAGTTTCGCCTCATCGGGGATGATATTATGCTTCGCCCCGGCGTGAAAGCTGCCGACCGTGACCACCGCAGAATCGAGCGGGCTCACCTCGCGCGAGACCAGCGTCTGGAGCGCGCCCACGATCCGGCTCGCAAGAACGATCGGATCCTTTGTCGTGTGAGGATAGGCGCCGTGGCCGCCCGCCCCCTTCACCGTGATGTCGACGCTGTCGACATTCGCGAGGGCATAGCCTGGCGTATAGCCGATCATGCCGGCGGGGACCTGCGCCGCATCGTGGAAGGCGAGCGCATATTGAGGCTTTGGAAAGCGGGTGTAGAGACCGTCCTCGAGCATCATCCGTGCGCCCGCGCCGCGTTCTTCGGCCGGCTGGCCGATCATCACGAGCGTCCCCGACCACTGGGCCTTGTTCGCGGCCATGAGCCGCGCGACGCCGATCCAGCTGGTCATGTGGGTGTCATGGCCGCAAGCGTGCATTACCCCCGTCTCGACGCCCTCGTCGGTCGTCACGCGCACCTTCGAGGCACCGGGCCAGCCCGTCTGCTCGGTCACCGGCAATCCGTCCATGTCGGCGCGGACAAGGACTACGGGGCCAGCACCATTATTCATCACCGCGACCACACCGGTTCCGCCCACCTTCTCGGTCACGTCAAATCCGAGCCTGCGGGCCTCGGCAGCAAGGATGCCCGCCGACCGAACCTCGTGGAAGCTGAGTTCAGGATGGGCGTGAAGATCGGCGTAGATGGTCATCAGCGAAGGCATCTCGGCCTTGACCTGCTCGGCCAGCGTTTCTCCCGCAGCAGGCGTCGCCAACGCCAGCGCCGCCGCCCCTGCCCACCAGATGCGTGTCATATGCCCCATCCCCTTCAAGCAGCCGGCACCAGTTCGATGATGTCGAGCAGCGATTCATAGGCGGGGGCAGGCAGCACCAGCCGCCAGCGATTGTCACCGATCCTCTCGATCAGCCCCGCCATGTCGCGCATCCGGTCGCTCCCATAATCAACGGGAACCGTCTCGTCGCCGAGCTCGAGCGTGCCCAGAAACACCTGCCGTTTCAGATTGTCGGGAAAGATCAGTCCGACCGGGCGCTGCGATCCGGTCAGCTTGGTCAGGCTTTCCAGTCCCTGCTCGGCCGAGACGCGGCAGCGGAACCAGTCATAGGCAATGAAGCCGAGCGTCCCCGTCTGCGCCCCGACCTTGATCGTGCGGCAGCGATACTCGCCCGCGGGAAGGTGCGGGTTCGGCAGCGCCGCCATCGGCTCGAGCAGCACACCCTCGCGCTCGATGTCAGCGCCATATCCCCGCGCCCGCGCGTCGGCGAGCGCCATCTCCCAGCTTTTGTACCAGTTGCGGATACGCGCACGGTCCTGCTCGGTCGCCGTCGCGCGCCAAGTGCCCGCCGCGGTCGTGTCGGCGGCCGAGGGCGGCACCGGCGGCACCGCCTGGCACGCGGCAAGGGCAAGGCTCCCCGCGGCGAGAGAAATCAGCTTGCTGCGCCCCCACATAGTCCCTCTCCTGGTCTGGTCCCCGCCCATGCTTAGGGAAAGGGGAAAAAATCCTCAAGGGGCGGGGTCTTATCCTATCAGGCGGCCGTCCAGCCGCCATCGACGCTGAGGTTGGCGCCCGTGATATTAGCGGCCTCGTCGCGCGTCAGGAAGGCCGCGAGCGCTGCGACCTGCTCGACCGTCACGAACTGCTTGGTGGGCTGGCCGGCGAGCAGCACGTCGTTGATTACCTGCTCGCGCGTCAGTCCCCGCGCCTTCATCGTGTCGGGGATCTGATTTTCAACGAGCGGGGTCCAGACATAGCCGGGGCTGATGCAATTGACCGTGATCCCCGCGTCGGCGACCTCAAGCGCCACCGCCTTGGTGAGCCCGGCCAGCCCGTGTTTTGCTGCGACATAGGCCGATTTGAACGGCGAGGCGACGAGCGAATGCGCCGAGGCGGTGGCGATGATCCGCCCCCATTTCTTCTTTCGCATCCCCGGCACGGCAAGGCGGATCGCGTGGAATGCCGACGAGAGGTTGAGCGCGAGAATGAGGTCCCATTTCTCGGCCGGGAAATCCTCGATCGGCGACACGAACTGCGTGCCGGCATTGTTCACCAGAATATCGACCCCGCCCATGTCCGCCTCGGCGCGCGCAAACATCGCCTCGATCGCCGCGGGCTTTGTGAGATCAGCGCTGTCGTAGGCGGCCTTGCCTCCGTTCAGCTCCTCGAGCGCCTTGCGCTCGGCCTCGATGGCGTCGGCATCGCCAAAACCGTTGATGATGATGTTGGCGCCGTGCACGGCGAGCGCCTTCGCGATGCCGAGCCCGATGCCCGAGGTCGATCCGGTCACGAGAGCGGTCTTGCCTTTAAGATGCACAGCTTGTCCTTTCTTCGCCAAAGTGGAAATCATGGGGGACGCCCGCGAAGCTCCCGCTAGGTGAACCGAGGGGACTGGCTTTGCAAGCCCGCCCTTTAAGCCTCTTCCCAAGGGCCCGCGCTGCTGCCACAACGGGCGCAAGACACGGCAACCGGCTGGAGAATTCCCATGCGCCTCGACGATTATGATCCCGGCGACGACATCCGCGATCTCGGCCGCGGCGGCGGCGGGTTCGGCGGTGGCGGCGGCGGCATGGGCGGCCTTCTCTTCGGGCTGCTTCCGATGCTGCTTGGACGCAAGATGGGCTGCGGGACCATCATCCTCCTCGGCATCCTCGCCTTTGTTTTCCTCGGACCCGGCGCGAACATGCTCAGCACCGGGGGCGGCACCTCCGATCCGATGGCTGATAGCCGCAGCGGAGCCAATGTCGCCTGCGACACGCAGGCGGAGAGATTTGCGTGCAATGTCTTCGGCTCGACGCACCAGGTGTGGGGCAGCGTCATCAACGGCTACCAAAAGCCAACGCTCAATTTCTTCACCGATCAGAACCAGTCGGGCTGCGGGGCTGCGCAGGCTGCGATGGGCCCATTTTATTGCCCCGCCGACCAGGGCGTCTATCTCGACACCGCCTTTTTCAATGAACTTGCACAGCGCTTCGGTGCCGCCGGCGATGCCGCGCAGGCCTATGTCGTCGCGCATGAGGTCGGACATCATATCCAGACGATCACCGGCATTTCGGACCAGGTCCGTCAGCGTCAGCAGCGCGCATCGCAGGCCGAAGGCAACGCACTCCAGGTGCGAATGGAGCTCCAGGCCGACTGCTACGCCGGCGTATGGGCCGCGCGCGCCCGCACGCGCGACGGCCAGAGCGTCATGGAACCGGGCGACATGGAGGAGGCGATGACAGCTGCGAACGCGATCGGCGACGACACGCTGATGCGCTCAGCGGGCCAGCGGCCGGTGCCCGAAAGCTTCACGCACGGCACGAGCGCACAGCGCATGACCTGGCTACGCCGCGGCCTGCAAACGGGAGACCCGCGCCAGTGCGACACCTTCAGCGCGTCCATCTGACCGCCGCGCTCGCAGCCGCCCTCGCCGCGGCGACCCCCGCGACGGCGGCAACGCTCTATGTCGAGGCAGGACGCCTCATCGACGGCGTGTCGGGTGAGGCCCGCACCGGCCAGTGCGTCACCATCACCGGCGACCGCATCGCCGCGGTCGGTCCCTGCGGCACGGCGCCTGCTGGTTCGACGCGGATCGACTGGTCGGATTATACGGTACTGCCCGGCCTCATCGACCTTCACACGCACCTTGCCGATCTTGGTCAGAGCGCCGACCTTGCCGCGCCCATGAAAGCCTCGCCCGCCGAGACGGCATTGGTCGGCGCGCGCAACGCCCGCGTGACGCTCGAGGCGGGGTTCACCAGCGTTCGCGACGTCGGAACCTATCGCGGCCTCACCGATGTCGCGCTGCGCAATGCGATCGAGCGCGGCGACGTGCCGGGCCCGCGCATGTGGGTCGCAGGGGCCTATATCACCGCGCCCAAAGGCGGCGGCGAATTGAACGGCGTTGTCCCGAACGAGGAGCTGCCCCCCGACATGCGCCTCGGCGTTGCGGCCACGCCTGCAGAGGCGGCGTCAAGAACCGCTTTTCTCCTCGACCGCGGCGCCGACTTCATCAAGACGATCGCGACCGGCGCGGTGCTCGCGATCGGGACCGAGCCCGGCGCGCCCGAACTGACGGAGGAGGAGCTTCGCGCGGTGGTGAATGTCGCGCACGCGCGCGGCAAGCGCGTCACCGCGCATGCGCATGGCGCCGAGGGGATCAAGAATGCGATCCGCGCCGGGGTCGACAGCATCGAACATGCCAGTCTGGCCGATGAAGAAGCGCTCCAGATGGCAAAGGCTCACGGCACCTGGCTCGTCATGGACATATACAACGGCACCTATATCGACGAGGAAGGGACGCGCGAGGGCTGGCCCGAGGAATATCTGCGCAAGAACCGCGAGACCACCGAGACGCAGCGCGCCGCATTTCGCCGTGCGGTCGAGATCGGGGTCAAGATTGGCTACGGCACCGACGCCGGCGTCTATCCGCACGGGCTCAATGCCCGGCAGTTCGCCAACATGGTCAAATATGGCATGACTCCGATGCAGGCGATCGAGGCGGCAACCGCCCGAGCCGCCGAGGAAATGGGCCGCAGCGACGTGGGAGCGATTCTGCCCGGGCGCTATGCGGACCTGGTGGCGGTCGAGGCCGATCCGCTCGCCGACATCACCGTTCTTGAAAAGATCGACCATGTGATGAAGGGCGGCGCGATCGTTCGCTGAACCTCTAGAGAGCAAGCGGCGCGCCGGGGATGAGGGAAAGCCTCGGCTCGTAGGTCCAGCTCTCGACGCTGAGCCCCGAAACCTCGCCGAGCACTTTGTCCACTTCGCCCTCGCTAGCACCGTAGGCGCGCGCCAGCATGGCCGCAAATGTTCCGCCCGCCGCCCCGAGCCCGGCCCAATTCTCGCGCGCCAGCATGGCGAAATAAGCCGGCCCGTCCCCGCCTCGCAGTCGCCGGTACCAGCTCAGCTGCACGCCAGCTTGCCCGCGCGGCGTGGCAAGCGCCGTCATGGCCCTTTCAAATGCCGCCGTATCGCCCGGCGCTACGTCGATGCGGAAGACATCGACGATTGCGCTGGGACGCTTGTCCTCCAGCGGGGTCGCCGTCGATACGCCCGCCCACAGCTCCCATGTTTCGACATCGACAGCTACCGCGTGGGACGCAGCCGTTCGGCGAAAATCGGCGCCATCCTCGGCGGGCTTCACGCGCCGGTCGAGCGCGGAAAAGCTGGTACCAGCCGTCGCATCGACAAACAGGCCGCGGCGCGGTCCCGTCTGAACTGTCCAGGCGTACCATATGAGGGGATCGCCATTTCGGGCATGCCAGCCAAGATGCGCACGGTAGCCGGCTTCGAACGCAGCGCGGTCTGCAACGCGGTAGCTGTAGAATTGCGCGATGCCCTCGTTTTCGCTGACCGGCGCCTGCGCTCCAGCCCGGGCTGCGAGCAACGCTGCTGCCAGCGCCGCGGCCGCTTTCAATCCATTCATGCCCGTCTCTCCTTTCGCGAGCGGGTGTAGGAAGGAAATTATCATTCGATAATTTGGAAATTTCCTATATCTCATTCACCTGAGGTGAAGAATGAATGGAAACATGCTTCGCCGCGCGATGGTCTTCCACGCGGTGGGAGCTGCTGGCGGTATCTCGGCGGCAGGCGAGCGGCTCGGCAAATCGCCGCCCGCTGTCCACGCGGACTTGCGCCGCTTCGAGCGTGAGGTCGGGGCCGCGCTCACCGAACGCGTCGGCCGCTCGATCCGGCTTACGCAAAAAGGTCGGACCATGTTCGATGCCATCGGCCGCGCGCTCGGCGACATCGATCGCGCGTGCGCCAGCGCGAGCGAACCTGCCGAGGCGCCGCTGCCCCTCCGGCTCGGCGCTGTCACGGGATTTGGACGGTATCGGCTCGTGCCCGCCCTGCTGCCGCGGCTCGCTGCCACGCAGTCGCTGCTCCTGCGAACCGATCGTCACGATGCGCTGATTGCCGCGCTCACCCAAGGCGAGATTGATCTGGCCGTCACCTATCGCCCTGTCGTCGCCGCGACCTTCGAGGCAAGGATTGTCGCGAGCGAAGAGCTTGTCCTCGTGGGCGCTGATGGCGCCGACCCTGTGGCCACCGTGCAAGACGGCTCCTTGCGCTTTGTCACCTATGACGAATATGACTATGTCTTCGCCCGATGGTTCGCCGAGGCGCTGGGCGGACAACCGCCGAGCCTTCCCCGGCATGATCATTTCGACGAACTTGAGGAGGCGCTCGCCAGCGTGGCGGCGGGACGGGGCGCAACGATTGCACCTGCCGACGCCTGCGCGGCCTTCGGTCTCGCGCCCTGCGGCCCGCCTTGTGCCAACGCGATCTACCTTGTCGGCACGGTCCACGCACTTGCGACGGCAGAGGCGGAGCTCGTTCTGCAAAGCCTGGCGGCAGACCGCGCCCATGATCACGCGCGCATGATCGCCCCTTGAACGCTTCGCCTTCTCCGCTAAACCGTTTTCATGCGAAACCATCTCCTCCCCAGCGCGATCGCGCTCGCCGCCGCCCTGTGCGCCACGCCCTCCCTCGCCCGGCCGATGACCGAGGTCGATCTTGCGACGCTGAAGCGCGTCGCGGCGCCCGCCGCCTCCCCCGATGGCCGCTGGGTTGTCTTCCAGATGACCGAAACCGAAGAGGGAAGCTACAAACGCTCAACCGGCCTCTGGCTTGTTGACCGGAAGGCGAAGGCCTCAAAGCCGGTCCGCCTCGCCGACGTGCCGGGGAAGAATGAAACCTCGCCCGCCTTTCACCCGGACGGCACGCTCTTCTTCATCTCCGATGCATCGGGCAAGAGCCAGGTGTGGCGCATCGATCCTGCCGCCCCGGGCGCCGAGGCGACCCAGGTCACAAGCGAGAAGGCCGACGTCGCGGGCTTCAAGCTGTCGCCCGACGGAACCCGCCTCCTCGCCTGGGGCGATATCGCCAAGGAATGCACGAGCTTCGGCTGCGATGCCAAGGACAAGGGTGCGCTCGTCGGCCCCGGCAGCGGCCGCCTCTACAAGGATGGCGCGGGTTTCGTACGCCATTGGGACGAGTGGGAAACGCCGGGCACCTACAGCCGCCCCTTCGTCTTCGACCTCGTCGACGGCAAGGCGACCGCGGCGCGCGCGATCGACGGCGGCCTCGTCGGCGACACCCCCTCCAAACCCTTTGGCGGCGGCGAGGAGCTCGCCTGGGGCACCGACAGCCGCACTGTCTATTTCACCCTGCGCAAGGCCGACCGCGACGAGCCGCGCTCGACCAACCTCGACATTTATCAGGCGAAGGTCGACGCCCGCATGGCGCCGCTCAACCTGACCGAGGCCAATCAGGCGACCGACACGCTCCCTGCCCCCTCGCCCGACGGCAAGTGGCTCGCCTATGCGGCGATGGCGCGCCCCGGCTATGAGTCCGACCGTCAGGTGCTGATGCTGCGCGACCTTGCAAGCGGCGAGACGCGCAAGCTCACCGATGCATGGGATCGCTCGGTCGCCTCGATTGCCTGGGCGCCCGACGGCAAGGCGCTTTACGTCACCGCGCAGGACGTGCTCGATCACCCCGTCTTCCGCGTCGACGTCGCGAGCGGCAAGGTCGAGCGGCTGAAGGCCTCCAACGAGACCTATGATGGCAATATCGGCAACGTGACCCCGCTCGCGGGGGGCGGCCTTCTTTATACGCGCAACACGGCGCTGCTGCCGACCGATGTCTATGTCCGCGACGCCAAGGGCAAGATCGCGCAGATCACTGCGGTCAATGCCGAGCGTCTCGCGGCCTTCGACCCCGTCAAGATCGAGCGCATGGAGTTCGCCGGCGCGAATGGCGACAAGGTCTGGGGCATGATCCTCAAGCCCCAAAGCGCCGCCGCGAAGTTGCCCGTCGCCTTCATTGTCCACGGCGGCCCGCAGTCGAGCTTCGGCAACAGCTGGTCGACGCGCTGGAATCCGCGCCTCTTCGCGCAGCAAGGCTATGGGGTCGTCACCGTCGATTTCCACGGATCGACAGGCTACGGCCAGGCCTTCACGGACAGCATCAACAAGGACTGGGGCGGCAAGCCGCTCGAAGATCTAAAACTCGGCCTCGCGGCGGCCGGCAGGCAGGATGCGCAGCTCGACATCGCCAACGCCTGCGCGCTCGGCGCCTCCTACGGCGGCTATATGATGAACTGGATCGCCGGCCAGTGGACCGACGGCTTCAAATGTCTCGTGCAGCATGACGGCGTCTTCGACGCGCGCGCGATGGCCTATGAGACCGAAGAGCTGTGGTTTGATGAATGGGAGCATGGCGGCGCCTATTTCGAGGTTCCCGAAGAGTTTGAAAAGTGGAACCCGGTAAACCATGTCGCCAAATGGAAGACGCCGATGCTGGTCATCACCAGCGAGAAGGATTTCCGCATTCCCTATACCCAGGGCATCGCCGCCTTCACCGCCCTCCAGCGCCGCGGCATCCCCTCGCAGCTGCTCGTCTTCCCCGACGAAAATCACTGGGTGCTGAAGGGCGCGAACAGCGTTCAGTGGCACCAGACGGTGTTCAACTGGCTGGGAAGCTATTTGAAGAAATGAGCCTTCCCTTCGGCTCCTCTTCGCGCCGAGCAAGCCCTGGATGCCGCGGTGGGGACATAGGCTCAAGAGGGTGAGCCGCCCCGCTTCCTCGGCGCGAAGGGATGCGATGCGGCTACCCCCTTGCCGCGTCGCACCGTGGCTGGCAAAGGCGCTCGGCTATGCCGATGGAAAAAACCTTCGATCCCGCCGCTATCGAGGCGAAATGGGCCCGTGAATGGGAAAGCCGCGGGCTTTATCGCCCCGCGCGTCCCGATGCCGAACCCTTCACGATCGTCAACCCGCCGCCCAATGTCACCGGAGCGCTGCACATCGGCCATGCGCTCGACAATACGCTGCAGGACGTGCTCATCCGCTACGAGCGCCTGCGCGGCAAGGATGCGCTCTGGGTGGTCGGCATGGACCATGCCGGCATCGCGACCCAGATGGTCGTCGAGCGCCAAATGGAGGAGCGGCAGGACAAGCGCACCAACTATACGCGCGAGGAATTTGTCGAGAAGGTCTGGCAGTGGAAAGCCGAAAGCGGCGGCCAGATTACCGGCCAGCTTCGCCGCCTAGGCTGCTCGATGGACTGGGCGAACGAGCGCTTCACGATGGACGAAGGGCTGAACCGCGCGGTCGCGAAGGTCTTTGTCGAGCTCTACCACCAGAATCTGATCTACCGCGACAAGCGTCTCGTGAACTGGGACCCCAAGCTCAAGACCGCGATCTCGGACCTCGAGGTCGAGACGCACGAGGTACAGGGCAGCTTCTGGCACTTCAAATATCCGCTGGCGGACGGCGTCACGCTCGACGACGGACGCGACCATATCGAGGTTGCCACAACGCGCCCCGAGACGATGCTCGCGGACATGGCGGTGGCGGTGCACCCCGATGATGAACGCTACAAGAGCGTGATCGGCAAGGAGATCCTCCAGCCGATCACCGGCCGGCGCTTCAAGGTAATCGCCGACGAGCATGCCGACCCCGAACTCGGGAGCGGCGCGGTGAAGATTACGCCGGGGCACGATTTCAACGACTTCGAGGTGGGCAAGCGCGCAGGAATGCGGCCCGGCGAGATGCTCAACATGTTCGACGGCGACGCGAATGTGATCCAGACGAGCGACGGGCTCATCCCCAGGGAATATCTCGGCCTCCACCGCTTCCGCCGCGACGGCACCGACGGCGCGCGCGAACTTGTCGTCAAACAGATGAAGGAATTGGGCTTCCTCATCCCGCACCTCGACAAGGAAGGCCTTGAGCACGACGCTGAACCGCGCACGATCCAGACCCCCTTCGGCGACCGCGGCGGCGTGGTGATCGAACCCTGGCTCACCGACCAATGGTATGTCGATGCCGAAAAGCTCGCGCAGGCGCCGATCAAGGCGGTGCGCGACGGGCGCATCGCCATCGTCCCCAAAAGCTGGGAGAAAACCTTCTTCAACTGGATGGAGAATATTCAGCCCTGGTGCATTTCGCGTCAGCTCTGGTGGGGGCACCGGATCCCGGCCTGGTTCGATGGCGAGGGCAATATCTTCGTCGCCGAGAGTGAAGAGGAAGCGCAGGCCGAGGCCGGCGCGGGGGTGAAGCTCGAACGCGACCCCGACGTTCTTGATACCTGGTTCTCGTCAGCGCTCTGGCCCTTTGCGACCCTTGGCTGGCCCGAGGACACTGCGATGCTGCGCCGCCACTACCCGAACGATGTCCTCGTCTCCGGGTTCGACATCCTCTTCTTCTGGGATGCGCGCATGGCGATGCAGGGCATGCATTTCATGGGCGAGGTGCCGTGGAAGACGCTCTATCTCCACGGCCTCGTCCGCGCGCCTGATGGCCAGAAAATGTCGAAATCGAAGGGCAATGTCGTCGACCCGCTCGGCCTCATCGACCAATATGGCGCCGATGCGCTGCGTTTCTTCATGGCGGCGATGGAAAGCCAGGGCCGCGACATCAAGATGGATGACGCGCGTCTTGCAGGCTATCGCAATTTTGCAACCAAGCTATGGAACGCTGCGCGCTTTTGCGAAGCCAATGGCATTGCGGCCTCGGCGAGCCTCGAAGCGCCAGCGGCGAGCCTGCCGGTCAACCGCTGGATCATCAGCGAGGTCGCTGACACGGTGGCCGAGATGGAACGCGCCTTTGCCGCCTATCGCTTCGATGATGCAGCCAATGCTGTCTACAGCTTTGCCTGGGACCACTTCTGCGACTGGTATCTGGAGCTGATCAAGGGGGCGATCGACGACGAGACGAAGGCCACTGCCGGCTGGGTGCTTGATCAGATCCTCGTCATGCTCCACCCCTTCATGCCCTTCATCACCGAAGAGCTGTGGACCGGTCTTGGAGACCGGGAAAATTATCCCCTGATTACGGCGAAATGGCCCGCGCCAGGCGCCTCGCGCGACGCCGAAGCCAGCGCCGATATCGACTGGCTTATCAAGCTGGTGCGCGAGCTGCGCGGCGCAAAGGCCGAACTGGGTCTTCCGCCGGGCGCGCGGCTGACCGCGCATTTCCCAGCCTCGCTCAAGGCTCGCACCGAAAGACTCGCAGCCCAGCTCGACCGCGCCGCGCGCCTCGAGGCGATCCGCTTCGATCCCGCACCGGCCGACGCCTCGGCGCAGCTCGTCGTCGAGGGCGAGACGATCACCGTTCCGCTCGAAGGCGTGATCGACATTGCCGCCGAGCGCGAACGGCTGACCAAGGCGCTCGCCGCGGCGGTGAAAGAGCGCGACAGCCTCGCCGGACGCCTCGGCAATGCAAGCTTCATCGAACGGGCCAAGCCCGAAGCGGTGGAAAAGGCACGCGCCGACCATGCAGCCAAAGCCGCCGAAGCCGACCGTTTGGCCGCCGCGCTGGCGCGGCTGGGGTGAGCGCGGGCGAGCCTGCCCCACCCGTTGCGGCTGCGGCCGACCCCCCGGCGGGGCCGGTGCCGCCGCGGCAGACCGCACGCGGCAGCACCGGCATGGACCTGACGGGCGGGCCGATTACCCGCACGCTCATCATCTTCGCACTGCCGACGCTCGCCTCCAATATCCTCCAGACGCTCTCGAGTTCGGTGAACTCGATCTGGGTCGGGCAATTCCTCGGCGAAAGCGCGCTCGCCGCGACGGCCAACGCGAACATCATCATGTTCCTGATGTTTGCGACCTTTTTCGGTTTCGGCATGGCAGCAACGGTCCTGATCGGTCAGGCGATCGGCCGCGGCGACATCGCCGCCGCGCGGCGCGCAAGCGGCGGGGCGATCGGGCTCGCACTGCTCTTTTCGCTCGTCATCGCGCTCGTCGGCTGGTTTGCCTCGGACGCGATCCTGCACCTTCTTGAAACCCCGCCCGAGGCATTCGCGCTCGCGCACGATTATCTGCGCGTCACCTTTATCGCGATCCCTGCAACGATGCTCATGGTGACGCTGATGATGGCGTCGCGCGGTGCCGGGGACGCGGTGACGCCGCTGCGCTTCATGATCCTCTCGGTCGTGCTCGACATCATTCTCAATCCCGTCCTCATCCTCGGCCTCGGCCCCTTCCCGCGCCTCGGCATCGCCGGAAGCGCGCTCGCGACGGCGGTTGCCGGGACGATCAGCCTCGCTGCGATGCTCGGGTGGTTCTATGCCAGGGACCATGTGCTTCGCCTGCGCGGACACGAGCTTTCCTATCTTCTCCCCGATGCCAAGGAGCTGCGCTTCATCATCGGGCGCGGGCTGCCGATGGGCGCGCAGATGCTCGTCATCTCCGGCGCAGGCCTCGTCATGGTCGGCCTCGTCAATCGCGAAGGGCTCGTCACCGCGGCTGCCTATGGCGCGACGCTCCAGCTTTGGAACTATGTCCAGATGCCTGCGCTCGCCGTCGGCGCCGCGGTGAGCGCGATGGCCGCGCAGAATATCGGCGCGCATCGCTGGGACCGCGTCGGCTCGATCACCAACAGCGGGATCGCGATCAATCTCGTGATGACCGGCGCGCTGATTCTCCTCCTCCTCGCCTTCGATCGGGCGGCGCTCGGCCTCTTTCTTGGCCGCGGCAGCGAAGCGGTCGAGGTCGCTCGCCATATCCAGCTTGTCGCGACCTGGACCTTCCTCCCCTTCGGTACCACGATCGTCATCATCGGCACGCTGCGGGCCAACGGGTCGGTGATCCCTCCCCTGATCATCGTCGCCCTGTCGATGTTCCCGATCCGCCTCGGCATCTATGCATTGGGCTACCCGGCGCTCGGCGGCGATGCGATCTGGTGGAGCTTTCCGCTCTCTTCGCTCGCAGCGCTCGCCATGGCGTGGGCCGTCTACCGGCGCGGAAACTGGCGCCGCACGCTGCCCGGGCCGCAGCCTGCGCCCTGATTGCGCATTCGACAAACCTCCCCCTCGCTTCGACTGGCGGCGAAGAGCGCGCTGGTCTTTGGCCGACGCCCTGCGATAGGGAGGGATCATGAACCCGTCTGACCCCCGCCTCTTGCAGCGCGACAAGCGCGCGCGGTTCCTCGCCGCCGCCCCCGACTGGCGCGCCTCCGATGCGCGCGTCAACCCGCGCGTCGCGATCGGTTCGATCGTCGCAATGTGGCTGCTCTATTTCCTCATCACCACCGGCCTTGCCCTATTGTCGGGCGCGCCCGATCAATGGGCGTATGTCGGCCGCCGCGCAATCGTTGTCGCCGCGGGAATCTTTTGTACCTTCCTGCTGTATCAGCTGCTCCAGCGCGTCCAGCCCCGCAGCTTCGGCGCGCGGCTCGCGACCGCGATGGGCGCTGCCATCCCGCTGGTCATCGTCTACGCGGCGGTGAATCTGCTCGTCTTCTTTTACTGGTTCCCATCCGAGGATACGCACAAGATCATCGCGGAGGTGCAGGCCAAATTCCCCGTCGCGTGGGAAATGGTGCTGATCCTCGACAGCTCGATCCGCTGGTATTTCTTCTTCGCCGTCTGGGCGGCGCTCTACGTTGCCTTCGGCTATGCCAATGAGATGCGCGCGGTCGAGCGGCGCGCCAACAATTATCGCCTCGAGGCAAAGAACGCGCAGCTCCGCGCGCTCCATTACCAGGTCAATCCGCACTTCCTGTTCAACACGCTCAATTCGCTCTCGACCCTCGTCATGCGCGGGTCGAAGGCCGAGGCGGAAGCCATGATCATGAATTTGTCGGCGTTCCTGCGCACGAGCCTTGCCATCGATCCCGAGCAATTTGTCAGCCTCGACGAGGAGATCGCCCTCCAGCGGCTCTATCTTGACATCGAGCAGGCCCGCTTTCCCGACCGGCTGCAGGTCGAGGTCGAGGTGCCTTCCGATCTGGAAGGCGCCTGCGTTCCGGTGCTGATCCTCCAGCCGATCATCGAGAATGCGCTCAAATATGGCGTCGCGCCCAGCAAGGGAAAGATCGGCGTGCGTCTCGCCGCGAGCCACGAATTCGGTCTGCTCGTGCTGCGCGTCGAGAATGACGTCGACCCCTCGGTTCCGATGCCCGAGCCTGGCACGGGCGTGGGTCTCGGCAACGTCCGCGAGCGCCTCTTGACCCGCTATGGCCCCGCGGCGGGCTGCGAATGGGGCCGCTCGGACAGCGGCGGCTTCTTCGTCTCGCTGTGGCTGCCGCTCTCCCGCGAAGGCTGCTGACATGACCCAGACGCTGAGAACCCTGATCGTCGACGACGAACCGCTCGCGATCGAGCGGCTGCAGATTCTTGCCGGGCAGCAGGACAATGTATCGCTGGTGGGAACTGCAAGCGACGGCGCCTCGGCGCTGCGGATGGTCGAGGCGCTCGCGCCCGACCTCCTGCTCTGCGATATCGCGATGCCCGACCTCAACGGGCTCGAGGTCGCCTCCGCGCTCGACAAGCTCGACAATCCCCCTGCAGTCGTCTTCGTAACCGCCTTCGACCGCTATGCGGTCGCCGCCTTCGACGTCGCCGCGGTCGACTATCTTCTCAAGCCCGTATCGCCCGATCGCCTTGCGCGGGCGCTGGCACGGGTGCGCGAATGGCGCGCGACAGACCATGGCCGTGCGCGCAAGAGCCGATGGATCAGCGAATTCTGGGTCCAGAATCGCGGCGAGATGCTGCGCATCGACGCGAACCAGGTCGACCTCATTGAGGCCGAGCGCGACTATATGCGGCTTCATGTCGGCACCCGCAGCTGGCTCATTCACCAGACGATCAAGTCGCTCGAGGCGCGGATGGACCCCGACCAGTTCATGCGGATTCACCGCTCGAAAATGGTCCGCCGCGATGGCATTGTCGGATTGAAGCACCATGGCGACGGCGCCTGGAGCGTCGATCTTGGGGAAGGCGGCCTTCACCGTATCGGCCGCACCTATCTCCACGACGTCAAGACGATCATGCAGCCTTAGACGGCGCGAAGGCGGTCATGCGCAAAGCATGACCGCCTTCCGGCACGGATCGGTCATTTAGCCGCCACGTGCAAGGGACCTCCGTCCGCCAGCTTCTGGCCTGAGAACAGGCTGGCGAGCTGGGGTTCAGCGCTCCGCATCGCCGCGGCGCGGCATTCGCGGTACGCCAGAATCTCGTTAAGGTTCTGGCGGACCGTCGAGCGGCCTCCGCAAACCTCGTGCGATGCGCGCTTGACGCGCGCGGTCAGTTTTCGGCGTCCATCGGCGCTCGCAAGATCAAGGTCGCTATAGGACACCAGGACGTGCCGCCCCGCGCCGTCCTCGGCCGCCGCCGCGGGTGCGCCGGTCGCGACAAGGGGAACCGCGAGGAATATGAGGGGAAGTTTCGCCATTGAAATAGTCCTTTCGAACCAGGGGGATGCGGAATAGGGGGCCCGGACCGGGGAGACCGCTGCCTCCTATCCCGCACGGTGGTGATGCCCCCATCGCACGGCAGTTGCTTGCGATGTTCGACGGGTCACGGCGCCCTCTCGATGGGGAGACGAAAGGCGTTCAGGCATCGACGAATGGCCGGCTGCAAGGGCGTGCAACTTCTGCGCAGGGCGAAGCGTATATCCCGCATGGCCCGGCATGGGGGATCACGACACAGCGCAGACGCGCTCGCCAAAGCGGCACTCGCCGGCCTGCTCCTCGCTGGCGTAGGAGCCATCAGCGGAATCCTGCTTGGACAATTTGTCGCCGGCGAACGCTTCGCCGCCTCAAGCCCGGCGCACGCGAGTTTTGCAGAGCTCAGCAGCAATCCCGACGCTGTCGGCGCCGACGTCCTGCCGGCCTCGCTCTGCGATGGCTGCGCTGCGGGATATGTGCCGCCGACGCGTGCTTTTACCGCTTATGGGGTCGATGCCTTTGATCCGCCTGAAGCAGTTTTCCTCGACTATGCGCCGCCTCCGGCGGCCGAGGATGGGTATCGTTATGGAGGGAATTTTGAAGACGCTGCGCCCCCGCTCCCCTCCGCGCCGGACGCGCGCGCGGCGGGCGGCCCTGGGCTCATCGTCCTTTCCGACGATATGGTTCCCGGGGCGCCTCGCCCCGTCGCCGTTCCCATTCCGGCCGCCAGCGAATAAGGGGCTGAGCTAGGGCTTCGGCGGCGAAGCGGGCTGGGCGCAGCGCGTTATATCGCCGGCCCTGCAGGCGGCGACGTCCGCTTCCCATTGCTGGCGCTGCGCGGCGGCCTCGGCGGCGACCCGTGCTTTCTCCGCTTCGTACGCGGCGGTCTGTTCGGCATAGGCAGCCTCAGCCGCCGCCTGTTCCTGGGCGATCGCAGCGACCTGCTGTTCGTAAGCGACATTCTCGGCCTTGGCGCGCGCGGCCTGCTCCGCGTTGAGCCGCGCGGTGTTCGCGCGCTCCTCCGCCGTGGTGCCGTCGGGGGCTTCCTTGTCCTTGGCAAGGTCAGCGGCCACAGCATCGAGGTCGCCGGCCGCGCTTTCGGTCTGCTCAGCCGGCGGCGCTTGCGCCGCGCCCTCAAAGGCAGCGGCCGATCCCGCGCCGAGCAGCGCCAGAGTGCCCATCGCTGTCAAAATCGCTCCTGTCATCGAAGCGCCTCCTTCTTTACCTTGCAACAACTGCCCGAGAACGCCTCGCCCCAAATTGCGTTCCCCTCGCTCGCCCAATTTGACGCCTCCTGTTCGCCCCGTCATGCTGGCGGCTTCATGACAGCGCCCGCGCCCCGCTCGATCAACCGCCCGGTCTTCCTCATCCCCCTTGCGGTGCTTGCGACCGCGCTTGCCGCAAGCCTGTGGCAAGGGCCCGCCTTTCTCGCTGCCGAAACCGCGTCCAACGACTGGATATTGCTGCACTTCGGTCCCGTCTTCACGGTCGCGAGCGTTCTCTTTCTCGCGCTGCTCGCGGCGATCGCACTCTCGCCCTACGGCGGGTCGATCATCGGCGGCCCCCACGCAAAGCCGCTGCTCGGCCGTTGGCGCTGGTTCGCGGTCACCTTGTGCACCACAATCGCGACGGGCATCCTCTTCTGGGGCGTCGCCGAGCCGCTTTTCCACCTCAACGCGCCTCCCAAAATGCTGGGGCTTGTGCCGGGCAGCGATGGCGCGGCGACCTTCGCCATGTCGACAATGTTCCTGCACTGGACCCTCACGCCCTATGCGATCTACACGGTTGCCGCGCTCGCCTTCGCCATCATCTACTACAACTGGCGCGAGCCCTTTCGTCTCTCCTCCCTCTTCGTGCCGCTGCTCGGCCAGCGCGCGCACGGGCCGGTCGGCACGGCGGTCGACATTCTCTGCCTCTACGCGCTCGTCGCCGGAATGGCAGCCTCGCTCGGCGCCGGCATCCTGTCGCTTGCCGGCGGCGTTGAGGGGCTGAGCGGCTTTGTGGGCGGGGTGCCGCTTCGCTGGGCCATAGCGGGGCTGATCGTCGCGAGTTTCCTGATTTCGGCCGCAACCGGGCTCCAAAAGGGGATAGCGGGCCTGTCGGTCCTCAACACCTGGCTCTTCTTCGCCATCATCGCCTTTGTGCTTGCCGCAGGACCGCTCACCGAGATGCTCGCCCTGTCGCTGAGCGGCGGCGCGGACTATGTGCGCACCTTCATTCCCCGCAACCTCGGGCTCGACGTCGATGCCGACTGGCATCGGCAGTGGACGATTTTCAACTGGGCGAACTGGTTCGCGTGGGCGCCGGTGACTGCGCTGTTTCTCGGGCGGCTCGCGGTCGGCTATTCCGTGCGCGCCTTCATCTTGATGAACCTTGTCTTGCCTGCGCTGTTCGGCGCGCTCTGGATGACGGCGATTGCCGGCGCGGCGATCGCCATCGATCAGCATAGCGGTGCAAGCCTTTATGCCATCCTCGCGAGCGAGGGACCCGATCCCGTACTGTTCCGCCTTTTCGACGCGCTGGGCGGCGGCTCCTTCGTGACTGCGGCCGTACTCTTTGCGATCTTCCTCTCCTATGTCGCCGGCGCCGATGCCAATGTCTCGGCGATGAGCGCGCTTTCGACGCACGGCATCTCGCCCGAAGCGCCCGAGGCGCCGCTCGCCGTCCAGATCGTCTGGGGCACGACCGTCGGCCTCGTTGCGATCGTCCTCGTCGCCGCATCGGGTATCGACGGCATTCGCATGATGTCGGTGCTCGGTGGTTTTCCCGCGCTCTTCGTGATCGCGGGCGCCGCCTTGTCGCTGGGCGCGCTGGCCGTGCGGGGGCGCAAGGATACTACCCCCGCAAAGCCAGGATAGACGGCTTAACCGATGCGGGTGCGATCCTCAGAGCGTCCGCGGCGGCAGGCGCGCCGCCCTCGGCAACGAGCGCCGGCTTCGCCCCATACCATTCGCCACCAAGGGGTAAGCCGGCAGCGCGGCAGCCAGCGCGGCCGTCGCGGCTCCTATATATGCTCGCTTCATACCCCGTCTCCTCGGCCCCGTCGCCGCATCCAATGGAGCGGCGGTCATGGCAGAGGAATTTCGCTCGCCGTCACCCCGGGTCAAGCGAGGGTGCGCGCACCGGTCGAAGCCTTGGGGGCGTTGGTGGAACCCATCATATCTTGGCGCGCACGACACATGCCTGCAGCTTGGGTTGAAGCGCATCCAGGCTGAGTTCGGCGAGCGCTGCATTTTTCGCTTCGTCCGATACAAATGCCTTGGCCCCGCCCCCGACCGCCGAATTCTGGGCCGCCACTACGGCCTTGTCTGCGGCCTCTTCTGCCGTCGTCAGCGCCTTAAGTTCAGCCGCGATCCCAGCGGCATCAAAGGCGCTCCCGGCATCGCGCAGTCGCTGCGCGAGGACCCGCTCGACCGAAAACAGCGCCGCGGCGACCATTTCGAAATATTGGCGTTGCACATCAATCTTGACGGTACCTCCGGGCACGGACTTTTCGATGCGGAAGCTCGGCTGCACCTGGCTTGCGGCAAGCTGCGCAAGACGCGCGGCTTCCTTTCGCAAGGTGGCAGCTTGTTGATCGATTTCACCCTTTCGGCCCGCGATATCCCTGATCATGGCATCGACACGCTCTCTCTCCTCGGCGAGCGCTGCGCTCGTTTCTGCTCGCTGCGGGTCTGCTCCCATCTCGCCCAACAGACTTGCGCTCTTCGACCTGAGCGCCGCGAGCTGGTCTCCCAGCGCTTCTGATGCGCGCTCGGCGGACTCCGCGACCTGCCGAACGGCCTGTGCGGTCTCAGCGGCGGCTGGATCTGGTTGAGCCGTGCTCGTGTCGAAAAAGCTGATCCCGGCCGCTTCGGTCTTCACGCAAAGCACGGCATCGAGCGCTGAATCGAGCATTTGCGCCTTTTCCTTCGGCGCATAATAAGCGTTGCTGCGGTCGAGCACGGCGGCGCTTGCCGCCGCCGCGATCCGCCCATCGTCGTCCAGCCCGAAGGTGGGGCCGACCGCGGCGGCGATCGCTGCAAGGAAAGAGGGAACCTGAAACATCTGGCGCCCATCGGCGGCTTCGTGCGCCGCGCAGCGGTAGGCGCGCAGAAAATTGTTCGTCAGCTCGAGCGCCCCATCGACATTCCGATCGATCGCGCGACTCCCTTCCAGGCCGAGCTGACGGCAAGTCGAGGGCCGAGATTCGGAAATCACCTTGTCTACCTCGACCGGTGGCGGCGCGAAACTGAGCGTCGTACAGCCCCCCAGAGCTGCCGCGGCCGCGCTAACAGCGGTCAGCAGCGCAAATTCCCTAATGTCCATCATGTCCCCCGTCGAAATCCTATCCTCCGGAAGAAGATGAAAAATTCTGTGCGGCGTATAGGACGAAAGCGCCAAATCCAGGCCATTGCGACACTGCCGCGGCATTCCTATCTTCATCCGACGCGGCCCCTTGCGCACCAAGAACAAATCTGGAACAAGCCTCTCCCATGAGTCTCACTCACATCTCCGTGCGCGGCGCGCGCGAGCATAATTTGAAGGGCGTCGACGTCGACCTGCCGCGCGACAGCCTCATCGTCATCACCGGACTTTCAGGTTCCGGCAAATCGAGCCTCGCCTTCGACACCATCTATGCCGAAGGACAGCGGCGCTATGTCGAGAGCCTGTCGGCCTATGCGCGCCAGTTTCTCGAGATGATGCAGAAGCCCGACGTCGAGCATATCGACGGCCTGTCGCCCGCGATCAGCATCGAGCAGAAAACGACGAGCCGCAACCCGCGCTCGACCGTCGCGACGGTGACCGAGATCTACGACTATATGCGCCTCCTCTGGGCGCGCGTCGGCATCCCCTATTCCCCCGCGACCGGCGAGCCGATTTCGGCGCAGACGGTCAGCCAGATGGTCGACCGGGTGATGGAATTGCCCGAGGGCACGCGCGCCTATCTGCTTGCCCCCGTCGTGCGCGGCCGAAAGGGCGAGTATAGAAAGGAACTGGCGCAGTGGCAGAAGGAAGGCTTCACGCGCGTCCGCATCGACGGGACCTTCTACGAGATCGAAGAGGCCCCCGCGCTCGACAAGAAATACAAGCATGACATCGAGGTTGTCGTCGACCGTATCGTCGTGCGCGAAGGAATCGAGACGCGCCTTGCCGACAGTTTCGAAACGGCGCTGAAGCTGGCTGAAGGTGTCGCCTATGTCGACATGGCCGACGCGAAGGTTCCTGGGCGCGAGGGCGAGGTGGGCGGCGCGATGAAGGGCGCCGGGATACCCGACAATCGCCTGATCTTCAGCGAGAAATTCTCCTGCCCGGTCTCAGGCTTCACCATCGCGGAGATTGAACCGCGCTTGTTCAGCTTCAACGCACCGCAGGGCGCCTGCCCCGCATGCGACGGGCTTGGCGAGCGACTCGAGTTTGACCCGGAGCTTGTCGTTCCCAATCATGCGCTGAGCCTCAAGAAGGGCGCGGTGGTGCCGTGGGCAAAATCGAACCCGCCCTCCCCCTATTACATGCAAGTTCTCGAGAGCCTGGGCAAAGCCTATGGCTTCTCGCTCGAGACGCCCTGGCAGGAGCTGCCGGGCGAGGTGCAGCTCATCATCCTTTATGGCAGCGGCGGCAAGCCCGTCGAGCTGACCTTCAAGGACGGGCGCCGAACATATACGACGCACAAGGCATTCGAAGGCGTCATCGGCAACCTCAACCGGCGGATGCTGCAGACCGAAAGCGCGTGGATGCGCGAGGAGCTCGGCAAATATCAGACCGCGCAGCCGTGCGAGACGTGCCACGGCGCGCGCCTGCGTCCCGAACCGCTCGCGGTCAGGATCGCGGGCGAGGACATCAGCCAGTCTGCGCGGCGCAGCGTCGCCGATGCGCTCCACTGGTTCGGCACGCTCGAGGAGAAACTGGCCGATCAGCAAAAGCAGATCGCCCATGCGATCTTGAAGGAGATCAACGAGCGGCTTGGCTTCCTCAACAATGTCGGGCTCGACTACCTCAACCTCAACCGCACGAGCGGCACCCTATCCGGCGGCGAAAGTCAGCGTATCCGCCTTGCCAGCCAGATCGGCAGCGGGCTGTCGGGCGTGCTCTATGTTCTCGACGAACCTTCGATCGGCCTCCACCAGCGCGACAACGACCGGCTGCTCGCGACGCTCAAGCGCCTCCGCGATCTCGGCAACACCGTCATTGTCGTCGAGCATGACGAGGATGCGATTCGAAGCGCCGACTATGTCGTCGACATGGGGCCCGGCGCCGGCGTCCACGGCGGCGAGATCGTCGCTGAAGGGACGCTCAAACAGGTCCTTGCGAACAAGAAGAGCCTGACGGCTGCGTACCTGACGGGCGCGAAGAAGATCGAAGTCCCGGCGCATCGCCGTCCCGGCAATGGCTTTGACCTCATATTGCAGGGCGCGCGGGCGAACAATCTTCGCAATGTCACCGCGAAGATCCCGCTCGGCACCTTCACCTGCGTCACGGGTCTCTCAGGCTCAGGCAAGTCGAGCCTTGTCATCGACACTCTCTATGCGAGCGCGGCGCGGACGCTCAACGGTGCGCGGCTGGTCGCGGGACCGCACGACGCGCTGACGGGCCTTGAGCATTGCGATAAGGTGATCGACATCGACCAGTCGCCGATCGGCCGCACCCCGCGGTCGAACCCGGCGACCTATACGGGCGCCTTCACGGTGATCCGCGACTGGTTCGCGGGCCTGCCGGAGGCGCAGGCACGCGGCTACAAGGCGGGGCGCTTCAGCTTCAACGTCAAGGGCGGACGCTGCGAGACCTGCACCGGCGACGGCCTCATCAAGATCGAGATGCACTTTCTGCCCGATGTCTATGTGACGTGCGAGACGTGCCACGGCAAACGCTACAACCGCGAAACGCTGGAGGTGAAGTTCAAGGGCAGGAGCATTGCCGACGTACTCGACATGACGGTCGAGGATGCGGCCGACTTCTTCAAGGCGGTCCCGGCGATTCGCGACAAGATGGCGATGCTCTGCCGCGTGGGGCTTGGCTATATCAAGGTCGGGCAGCAGGCGACGACGCTCTCGGGCGGCGAGGCGCAGCGCGTGAAGCTTGCAAAAGAGCTGTCACGGCGCTCCACCGGGCAGACGCTCTATATCCTCGACGAGCCGACCACCGGGCTTCATTTCGAGGATGTGCGCAAGCTGTTGGAAGTGCTGCAGGCGCTGGTCGACCAGGGCAACAGCGTGGTGGTGATCGAGCATAATCTCGATGTCATCAAGACCGCTGACTGGATCGTCGACCTCGGCCCCGAAGGCGGGGTCAAGGGGGGCGAAATCGTCGCCGCGGGGACGCCCGAGCAGGTGGTGAAGGAACCGCGCAGCTTTACCGGGCAATATCTGGCGCCGCTGCTCGCCAGATAGGGTCAGGCGGCGGTCAGGACCCCATGGCGAGCAGCTTCCCCTAAAGACGCTGTCACAAACCCGTCACACAAATGTCCCATTGGCGGCTCGGCAAGTCGCCCGCGGGGGTGGCGGCTTGGTTTGGAAGCGACCCCCAACGGGACATTGTCATGTTGCAGAAATTTGCTTTGATCGCAGGCGTCGCATGTGCCGCGCTGGCACTGTCCGCGTGTCAGGATCAGGCGTCCATGGGCGGCGGCGCACGTGACTATATCAGCGCAGTCGGCTCCTCGACGGTCTACCCCTTCGCCACTGCAGTCGGCGAGACCTTTGCGGAGGCCACCGGCAACAAGACACCCAAGATTGACAGCACGGGGACCGGCGGCGGCTTTGAGCGCTTCTGCGCCGGCCTCGGCGGCGACACACCCGACATCGCCAATGCGTCGCGCCGGATCAAGAAGTCGGAGTTCGATCGCTGCGCCGCGAACGGTGTGACCGAAATCGTCGAAATCCAGATTGGAATCGACGGCATTGCTCTTGGCGAGGCGGCACGCGGACCGGGCTTCAAGCTCACCGAGGAAGATGTCTACAAGGCGCTCGCCGCAAACCCCTATGGCAAGCCCAACACGGCGAGGACATGGAAGGATGTGAACCCCGCGCTCCCCGCGGTCGGCATCTCGGTCTTTGGCCCGCCATCGACAAGCGGCACCTATGATGCGTTCAAGGAACTGATCCTCGCCCGCGGCTGCGACGCGAACCCCGACATGAAGTCGCTGAAGGACAAGGACAAGGAGCAGCATGAGGCGGTTTGCACCAACCTGCGCGGTGCGCCTTATTATGTCGAGCAGGGCGAGAATGATAATCTCATCATCTCGAAGCTCGACAAGAACCCGGAGAGCCTCGGCATCTTCGGCTTTTCCTACCTCGATGCGAACAAGGACAAGATCAAGGCGGTGCCGGTGCAGGGTGTCGCGCCGACCTATGCGACGATCGCCGACGGCAGCTACCCCGGATCGCGGCCGCTGTTCCTCTATGTCAAAAAGGCGCATGTCGGCGTCGTTCCGGGCCTCGCGGACTATGTCAGAGAATTTGTCAATGGCGCGGGCGAGGGGGGCTATCTGGCCGCCAAGGGACTGATCGTGTCGCCAAAGAGCGTCGCCGAGGCAGCGCGGGCTGCAGCGAAGGATATGACGCCGCTCGATGGGGCGGGGCTGAAGTAGAAGACGAGACGAGCCCCCTCTCCGCTCGATCCGAGCGGGAGGCGGGCCGGTCAAGGAAAGCCAAGTGACCTTCAACGCCCCTGCTCTCCTGTTCGTGATTGTCGGCCTCGCGCTGATCGGCTGGCTTGCCGGCCGGGCGCGGTCCGCGCTGCTCGCCGCACGCGCGGGAGTGAAGCTCCATTCGCGCCCGCAATATCATGGCTGGTACGTCGCCTTGTGGCTGTTCGCGCCCGCCGCCCTTTTCCTTGCCCTCTGGTCGAGCGTGTCGCCCGCGCTGGTCACAAGCGCCGTGCTCGAGACCCCCGCAGCACAAGGCCTGCCCGAATTCGGCTTCGAGCGCGGGGCGATCCTCTCCGATGCACGCAGCACGGCTGCAGGGCGGCAGGCGGCCGTACGGCTTCCCGCCGCAGCGCCGCTCGTCGAGCCTTACCGGCAGGCGGCGCAGCGCTATGGCGCGATCGGAATCGGGGCAATGCTCGCGCTCGCGCTTGCCGGCGGACTTTATGGCTATTCGCGGGTCGGGCCCGGCCTGCGCGCGCGCTCGCGGGTCGAGCGGATCGTGATGGCGATGCTTCTCCTCGCCTCGCTCGTCGCGATCCTCACGACCTTCGGTATCGTGA
This sequence comes from Sphingopyxis flava, assembly GCF_900168005.1. Classification (GTDB taxonomy): domain Bacteria; phylum Pseudomonadota; class Alphaproteobacteria; order Sphingomonadales; family Sphingomonadaceae; genus Sphingopyxis; species Sphingopyxis flava. Next base: position 54,330 of record NZ_FUYP01000006.1, on the reverse strand, counting down.
TGTCGCTTCTTTTTGAATCGATCCGCTTCTTTCGCCTCGTTTCGCCGGCTGAACTGCTCTTTGGTACCCACTGGAACCCGCAAAGCGGCGCGCCGCAGCCCGGCACCTTCGGCGGCATTCCGCTCTTCTGGGGTACGGTGCTGATCGGCGCGATCATCGCGATGATCGTCGCGATACCGATCGGCATGATGACCGCTGTCTATCTCACCCAATATGCCGCGCCGCGCGTACGGCGATGGGTGAAGCCGTGCCTTGAGGTCCTCGCAGGCGTGCCGACGGTAGTTTATGGCTATTTCGCCGCGCTCACCGTCGCCCCTGCCCTGCGCGAATTTGCAGCGATGCTGGGGGTACCCAACGCCTCGAGCGAAAGCGCGCTCGCCGCGGGCATTGTCATGGGCGTGATGATCATCCCCTTCATCTCGTCGATGGCCGACGACAGCATCAACGCCGTGCCGCAGGCGATGCGCGACGGGTCGCTGGCGCTCGGGGCAACGCCGAACGAAACGATCCGCGAGGTGCTCATACCCGCGGCGCTCCCCGGCGTGATGGGCGGCATTCTGCTCGCAGTAAGCCGCGCCATCGGCGAGACGATGATCGTTGTCATGGCCGCAGGCCTCTCGGCCAACCTCACCGCCAACCCTTTTGCAAGCGTCACCACCGTGACCGCGCAGATCGTAAAACTCCTCACCGGGGACCAGGAGTTCAACAGCGCGAAAACGCTGGCAGCGTTCGCGCTCGGCCTCGTGCTCTTTCTCGTCACGCTGCTGCTCAACATTGCCGCGCTGCGCATCGTCAAGAAATATCGCGAAGCCTATGAATAGACAGACCGCCCCGACCGACTGGAAGGCCCCCGCGATGCAAAGGCGGATCGCGGCGCGCTACGCTGCCGAACGCCGGTTCAAGGCGATGGGGCTTGGCGCCGTGCTCCTCTCCGCTCTCTTTCTCGCCTTCCTGCTCACCGTCATGGTCGGAAATGGTGCGCGCGGCTTCACCTACACCCATGTCGCCGTGCCGATCGATTTCACGGCCACGCCGCTGCCCGTCGAGCCCTCGCGGCTCGGCGACCCTGACGCCGATCAGCTGATCGCGAACGCCGGGCTTGCCGAGATCGTCGCCCTCGCCGCCGACGAGGCGCTCGGCGAGAACGGATCCGCGCTGATCAGCGATAATGCATGGAAGGACGTGCGCCGCGCGATCAAGGACGACCCAGCCCTGCTTCGCGCCAAGAGCGTCTTCGAGCTTCCCGCCTCCTCCCTGGTCGATATCGCCGCCAAGGAAGGCGCGGCAGGCGCGCTCGGCGCGCGGGTCGACGCACTGACGAGGGAAGGCAAGCTTGCCAGGCACATCCATTGGTCCTTCTTCCGCAACGCCGATGCGACCGATCCCGCGCTCGCCGGCATCTGGGGGGCGCTCAAGGGATCGGTGCTGACGATCATCATCGCCTTTCTGATCGCCTTCCCGACGGGTGTCCTCGCAGCGCTCTATCTTGAAGAATATGCGCCGAAGAACCGCTGGAGTGACCTCATCGAGGTCTCGATCAACAATCTGGCCGCCGTGCCCTCGATCATCTTCGGCCTGCTCGCGCTCGCGGTGTTCATCAACTGGTTCGGACTTTGCCAGGCCAGCCCGCTGGTCGGCGGGCTCACGCTCGCGCTGATGACGATGCCCGTGATCGTCATCGCAAGCCGCAATGCGATCAAGGCGGTCCCGCCGTCGATCCGCGATGCAGCGCTCGGCGTCGGCGCGAGTCCGGTGCAGGTCGTGTTCCATCATGTCCTCCCCCTCGCGCTCCCCGGCATCCTGACCGGGACGATCATCGGCATGGCCCGCGCGCTCGGCGAGACAGCGCCGCTGCTCCTCATTGGGATGCGCGCCTTCATCGGTGACGTGCCGGGAGGCATTTGTTCGCCTTCGACGGTGCTGCCGATGCAGATCTTCCTCTGGTCGGACGAGGTCGACCGCGGCTTTGTCGAGAAAACCTCGGCGGCGATCATCGTGCTCTTGATCGTGCTGCTGTCGATGAACGCACTTGCCATCTATCTTCGCAACAAGTTTGAAAAACGCTGGTGACCATGACCCACGACGAACTCACTATCGCCAACCCCAAGATGAAGGCCGAGGGCGTCGATGTCTTCTACGGGGCCAAGCAGGCGATCAACAATGTCTCGATCGATGTCGGCACCGATCTCGTCACCGCCTTCATCGGCCCCTCGGGCTGCGGGAAATCCACCTTTCTGCGCTCGCTGAACCGGATGAACGACACCCTCGCAAGCGCCCGCGTCACAGGCAAGATCACGCTCGAAGGCGAAGATATTTACGCGCCCTCGATGGACGTGGTGCAGCTGCGCGCGCGCGTCGGCATGGTTTTCCAGAAACCGAACCCTTTTCCAAAGTCGGTCTATGACAATGTCGCCTATGGCCCCCGCATCCACGGCCTCGCCGCGGGCAAGGCCGACCTCGACCTCATCGTCGAGCGCGCGCTGGTGCGCGCAGGACTCTGGGACGAGGTCAAGGACCGGCTCGGCGAAAGCGGCACCGCGCTTTCGGGCGGGCAGCAGCAGCGCCTCTGCATCGCGCGCGCGATTGCGGTCAATCCCGAGGTGATCCTGATGGACGAACCCTGCTCGGCGCTCGACCCGATCGCGACCGCGAAGATCGAGGACCTGATCCACGAACTGCGCGGCAAATATGCGATCGTGATCGTCACCCACAATATGCAGCAGGCAGCGCGCGTGTCGCAGCGCACGGCCTTTTTCCACCTCGGGACGCTGGTCGAATATGGGAAGACCGCCGACATCTTCACCAACCCGAAGCAGGACCGCACCAAGGATTATATCACGGGCCGCTACGGCTGATCGGCCGCGGGCGAAAGGACGCACAGCATGGCAATCATCAACGAACATACCGTCAAGGCCTTCGACGCCGATCTCAACCGCCTGCGCGGGCTGATCAGCGAGATGGGCGGGCGCGCCGAGCAGGCGCTCATCCAGGCGATGTCCGCGCTTGCAAACGGCGACCGTCCTCTCGCGGCCGAGGTGGTCGAAGGCGACAAGGCGATCGACGCGCTCGAAACCGAGGTCGAACGGCTCGCTGTCCAGACCATCGCGCTAAGGGCGCCGATGGCGGACGACCTGCGCGAAATGATCGCGGCGCTGAAGATCGTCTCGGTCGTCGAGCGCATCGGGGATTATGCCAAGAATATTGCAAAACGTGTCGCGCTGATGGATCCGGCGCGCTCGATCGAGGCGATCCCGTTGCTGACCTCGATGTCCTCGCTCGTCGCCGAGCTCATCCACGACGCGCTCGACAGCTTTGCCGCGCGCGACACCGAGCTCGCGCTGCGAGTGACGGTGCGCGACAAGACGGTCGATGATTTCTACAACAGCATCTTTCGCACGCTTGTGACCTTCATGATGGAAAATCCGCGTCACATTACCGAGAGCGCGCATCTTTTGTTCGTCGCCAAGAATCTGGAACGCATGGGCGACCATGCGACCAATATCGCCGAGATGGTCTATTATGCCGTCACCGGCGAGCGGATGGAGGAGCGCGAGCGCGGTGAGCAGCCCGAAGATGGCGCCGCGGAGCAGGAGTAAGGCCCATGCCGCAGCCCGATTTGTTGCTGATCGAGGATGATGAGGCGATCGCCGAGCTTATCGTCTGGCATTTTGCGCGCGAAGGCTATTCGGTCCGCCAGACCCCCGATGGCGAACAGGGGCTCATCCTGGCCGAGGAGCGCGTTCCCGATATCGTCCTGCTCGACTGGATGATCGAGAGTCTGCCCGGCATCGAGGTATGCCGGCGTCTCCGGCGCAAGCCTGCAACCGCCAATATCCCGATCATCATGCTCACCGCGCGCGGCGAGGAGGAGGATCGTATCCGGGGCCTTGAGACCGGTGCCGACGATTATGTGACCAAGCCGTTCAGCCCGCGCGAGCTCGTCGCGCGCGTCCAGGCGGTTCTGCGCCGGCTTCGCCCCGCGCTCGCGGGGGAATTGCTGAGCTACGCCGACCTCAAGCTCGACCCGGTTGCGCACAAGGTCGTGCGCGGTGAGCGCATCGTGAATATAGGCCCAACCGAATTCCGCCTGCTGCGCCATTTCATGGAGCATCCGGGGCGCGTTTTCTCGCGCGCGCAATTGCTCGACAGCGTGTGGGGGCAGGACAGCGATATCGAATTGAGGACGGTCGACGTCCATATCCGGCGTCTGCGCAAGGCCATCAACCTCCCCGGCACCGCCGACATCATCCGCACCGTGCGCTCGGCGGGCTATGCGCTCGACGCCTCAAACAGCATTTGAAGGAGCGCTAGCGGCTCCAGCGCGCAAATATGGCGGTGGGCAGAAGGAGCCCCCTCGTCTCCTCGCGCACCGCAAGCTCACCGCACTCGACGGTGCCCGGAAGGTCCTTGAAGGTCTGCGCGAGGAGCTCGCCAATGGCGAGCGCCGACAGGCGCACGGCGTAAACCGTGAGGAAGAGCGCGCGGCTGTCCGCATCCATGAGCTGGCGGCAATCGGCGAGCAGCGGCGCGAGCCCTTCCTCGAGCTGCCAGCGTTCATTATTGGGACCGCGTCCGAATTTCGGGGGGTCGAGCAGGACCGCGTCGTAGCGGCGGCGCCGCCTGACCTCGCGCGCGGTGAACTTTCCCGCATCGTCGACGATCCAGCGTATGGGCCGGTCCGCCATTCCCGCGGCCGCCGCATTCTCGCGCGCCTGCGCGACCGATTTCTTCGACGCATCGACATGGGTCACCGCCGCCCCTGACGCAGCGAGCGCCTGGCTGCCAACACCTGTGTAGCCGAAAAGATTGAGAAAGGCGGGATCGGCCTTGTCCGCAGTGCGCTCGCGCAGCCAGTCCCAGACCGGCGCCATGTCGGGAAAGAAGCCGAGGTGGCGAAAGGGCGTGCAGGAGGCGGTAAAGCGCGTCTCGCGCCAGGAAAGCGGCCAGCCCTCTGCCGGCACAGGCCGGTGAAAATACCAGCGGCCGCCGCCGTCCTCGTCCGAAGCCGGCACAAACTCGCCGTCGGCCTCTTCCCAGGCGCTTTGAGGGAGCGCAGGTGCCCACATCGCCTGCGGTTCGGGGCGAATGAACCGAAAGCGGCCGTAGCGCTCAAGCTTGCGTCCACCGCCGCTGTCGACCAGTCCATAATCGTCCCACGCCTCGCCAACGAGCGTGCGCAGGGGAAGAAGGTCAGCCACGGGCGGCTTCGGCGAGGATATGGGCCTTCACCGCGTCATAGTCGCCAGCAAGCTTTTCGTAACGCTCTTCGCGGTCGAAAAGATTGCCAAGCCGCGCCGGAAGCGGCGGGCGCACCCCGGTGGCGCGTTCGACCGCATCGGGAAATTTTGCCGGATGCGCGGTCGCGAGCGTGACCACCGGTACCGCAGGGTCAATGTCGAGATCGCGCGCGGCCGCCAGCCCGACCGCGCTGTGCGGATCGATGATCTGCCCGCCGCGCTCCTGCGCCCAGCGCAGCGCAAGCGCCATCGCATCTCCATCGACCCGCGCGCTCGAAAATAGCCTGCTCGCCCCGCGCAGCATGTCGGCGGGGATCGTCATCGCGCGGCTCTTGTCGAATGCATCCATCATGCCCGCGATCGCTGCTCCGTCGCGCCCTGACAGGTCGAAGAGCAGCCGCTCGAAGTTGCTGCTGACCTGAATGTCCATGCTCGGCGTTGCGGTCGGCGTCACCGCTCCCGCGCTGTAATCGCCGCTCGCAAATGCGCGGTGGAGAATGTCGTTGACGTTGGTCGCAACCACCAGCTTGGCCACGGGCAGCCCCATCTGGGCTGCGACATAGCCTGCGAAAACATCGCCGAAATTGCCGGTGGGAACGCTGAACGCCACCGCGCGGTCGGGGGCGCCGAGGCGGACGGCGGCGTAGAAATAATAGACGATCTGCGCCATGAGCCGCGCCCAGTTGATGCTGTTCACTGCAGAGAGCGTCAGCGCGCCGCGCGCCTCCTCATCGCCGAACAATCGCTTCACCATCGCCTGCGCGTCGTCGAAGCTGCCGTCGATCGCGATATTGTGAACGTTGGGCGCGAGCACCGTCGTCATCTGGCGGCGCTGCACGTCGCTGACGCGGCCTTCGGGGTGGAGCATGAAGATGCGGATATGCTCGCGGCCCGCGACCGCCTCGATCGCCGCCGAGCCCGTATCGCCCGAGGTCGCGCCGACGATCGTGATGTCGGTGTCGCCGCCGGCAAGAAAGGCTTCGAAAAGCTGGCCGAGAAGTTGGAGCGCGACGTCCTTGAAGGCAAGCGTCGGGCCGTGGAAGAGCTCGAGCAACCAGTGACGATGGCTGAGCTGGACGAGCGGGGTGACCGCGTCATGGCCGAAGCGCCCGTAGGCAGCCGCGCACAGCCGGCGCAGGTCGTCCTCACCGAGCACCCCCGCCACGAAAGGCGTCATGATCCGCACCGCCGTCTCGGTGTAGTCGAGCTCGGCGAGTGCGCGGATCTCTTCGGCGCTAAGGCGCGGCCAAGCGACCGGCACATAAAGGCCGCCGTCGCTGGCAAGGCCAGCAAGCGTGGCGGCGCGAAAGTCGAGGGTCGGCGCAGAGCCGCGAGTGCTGATATAGTCCATGGCGGCCCAGCGCCTAGCGGGCGAACGTCAGCGCTGCAAGCGGCGGCGAACCGCCAGGACATAGATGACGAGGGCCGCGGCGGCGAAAAGAAACCATTGCACCGCGTAGGCGAGATGGTTGTTGGGCACGTCTGCGCCGTTCGGGACCGCGCTCGCGCGCAGGCCTTCAAGGGGCGTGTCGGCGACGAGCATCGCGCGCGCGGGCGTCGCCCTTCCTGTGAGCCGGGCTATCAGCCCGGGCTGTTCAGGCCCGGGTACGATCGTTCCGGCAACCGGCCCGCCGCTCCACCGGGGCGGCGTGAAACTGTCGGCAGTCCCCACATCAACGAGTACGCCTGGCCCTTCGGCGCCGGTCCGGCAATCGGCGACCATGCGGATCCCCGGCCTGCCCTCGCGGTCGGTGCCGCTTCGCGGATCCCAGCGTACGGGCTCGAGGCAGACGATGCTGCTCTTGCGGAAGAGCATGGCGTCGTCGACCGGCGGGAGTTCGGGATAGGCAACCGTCGCCGACATCGCGCGGTTGCGCTCGTAAAGCGCGAGAAGCGCTTCCTTTTCGCTCTTGCGCTCCAGCTGCCACACGCCGAGCGCGACCATGACCGCGGCAGCTGCGATCACGAGCAGCGTCGGGACGAGGGGCCAGCGGCGCGCGGCGGCCTCAGTCATGCTCATCCTTCCCGGCGAGGCGGCCCTCGGCGGCCCGTCGCTGATGCTCGCTTGCGAGCAGCGCCGCCTTGGCGAGCCTCAACCCCAGAACGACCGCGGCGACGGTCAGGGGAACCCACAGGATGACATGGACCCATAGCGGCGGCTCCAAGGCGAAATCGACGAGGAGCGCTGCCACGATCAGAAGCGCACCGATAATCAGCGTCAGGAAGGCGGCAGGGCCGTCGCCGACATTATAGGCGCCAAAGTCGAGCCCGCAGGCGCGGCAGCGCGGCGCGAAGCGGACGGGCCCTTCGAACAGCGTCGGCGCGCCGCAACGGGGGCAGAGGCCAAAAAGGGCAGCGCGCCCGATCGGCGGCTGCCCTTCCGGATTGGAATTGCTCTCCGGCAACTTAGTGCGCAGCGACCGGCGCGCCCCAGCCGCCCCAGACATAGACGATGATGAAAAGAAACAGCCACACCACGTCGACGAAGTGCCAGTACCAGGCAGCGGCTTCGAAACCGAAGTGCTGCTGCGGGGTGAAATGGCCCTTGTAGGTGCGAACCAGGCAGACGATCAGGAAGATCGTGCCGACGAGCACGTGGAAACCGTGGAAGCCGGTCGCCATGTAGAAGGCCGAGGTATAGTTGATCGTTCCGAAGGGGAACGGCGCTTCGGCATATTCATAGGCCTGAATCGCGCTGAAGGTGACGCCAAGGATGATCGTCAACCACAGGCCCTTCTTGAGCCCTTCCCGATCGCCGTGAATCAGCGAGTGGTGCGCCCAGGTGATGGTCGTGCCCGAGCAGAGCAGGATCAGCGTGTTGAGGAGCGGCAGCGAAAAAGCGTCGATGACGTGGATGCCCTTAGGCGGCCACTGGGTGATCGCGGCCGCGCCGTCCTGGCCGAACAGCGACGAAACCGCGCCGTCGACGATCTCGACCGGTACCGGGAAGAGCGCGAAATCGAACCACGCCCAGAACCAGCCGACAAAGAACATCACTTCCGAGGCGATGAACAGGATCATGCCGTAACGCAGGTGGAGCTGCACCACCGGCGTATGATCGCCAGCATGGGCCTCGTTGATCACGTCGGCCCACCATTGGAAGAAGGTCAGGATGACGCCTGCAACGCCGAGACCAAACACCCATTTGCCGGCGTCGCCGAAATGGTCGGTGTGCATCCACATCACACCGCCAAAGAACATCACGAGCGCCGCAATCGAGCCGACCATCGGCCAGACGCTGGGGTTTACGAGGTGATAGTCATGATGTTTGGCACCGGCCATGTCATTATTCCCGTTTAGCTGCCCCAGCATCGCGATTCCCCATCGCCCGCCGGTCCTTGAAGACTCTCGATCGCGGCCTTAGCTCGCCTTTTTGCCCTCGTCCACAGGGTAGAAGGTGTAGCTCAGCGTGATTTCCTGAATGTCGCGCGCATCGACGTCGTCCTTTATCTTGGGGTCGACGAAGAAGAGCACGGGCATGCGAATCTGTTCGCCCGGCTGCAGGGTTTGCTGGGTGAAGCAGAAGCACTGGATCTTGGTGAAATATTTGCCCGCCTGGTCGGGCGTGACGTTGAAGGTCGCGGTTCCCGTGACCGGGTGCGGCGAATTATTCTCGGCGATGAAGATCGCCATGTCGCGCGCACCGATGCTCACCGTGTCGGTCGGCCGCTCGGGATGGAATTTCCACGGCAGCTTCGGCGAGACATTGGCATCGAAGCGGACCGAAATCGTGTCGCTGAGCACTTTGGGCTGCTCCGCGGCAGCGACGGGATCGTAGCGCTGCGTCGTCCCGCCGAAGCCGGTGACGCGGCAGAAAAGATTATAAAGCGGCACCGCGGCAAAACCCAGTCCGACCATTGCCGCCGCAAGCAGGGCTGCAAGGCCCGCGGTACGCAGATTCTTCGAGCGGATCGCGTCACTGTTCATCAGCGCACCATACGCGCCATGGTGATGAGAAAGAAGAGCAGCGCCAGACCGCCGAGAATCCACGCCATCAAATTGGCGCGGCTCCGCTGGCGGCGTCGGTATTCCGCCTCGTCAAAGGGCTCAGGCGTCGGATCGTCGGTCATAGCGCCCACATATGGTCGATCACGACCGCAGTGAAAATGAGGAAGAGGTAGGCGACCGAATAGCCGAAGAGCCGCTTTTCGGGCTGCATCGTGTCGCCCGCGTCGGTCTGCCGCAGTCCGACGCGGACCGAAAGCAGAAGGAAGAGGGCCGACAGCAGCGTCGCCGCCCAGCCATAGAGCGCGCCGGTATATCCAAGCGGCCAGGGCGCAATCGCCGCGGCGGCCATGATCAGCGCGTAGAAGAGGATCTGGCGCCGCGTCGACTGCTCGCCTGCGACCACCGGCATCATCGGGATGCCCGCCGCGGCGTAATCGGAGCGCACGAACAGCGCGAGCGCCCAGAAGTGGGGCGGCGTCCACAGGAAGATGAGGAGAAAGAGCATTATCGGAAGCGGCGCGATCGAACCCGTCGCGGCGACCCAGCCGATCAGCGGCGGGAAGGCACCCGCCGCGCCCCCGATCACGATATTCTGCGGCGTCCTGGGCTTGAGCCACATCGTGTAGACGAAGACATAGAAGAGGATCGAAATGGTGAGCAGCGCAGCCGCCTGCCAATTGGCGGCAAAAAGCATCAGGAAGACCGAAAAGGCAGCAAGACCGACGCCGAAGTGGAGCGCGGCCTGCGGGGCGAGGCGGCCCGCGGGAAGCGGCCGGCTCGCGGTCCGCTTCATCTTCGCATCGAGCGCGGCCTCATACCATTGGTTGAGCGCCCCCGACGCGCCGGCGCCGAGCGTGATGGCAAGGATCGAGGAAAAGCCAAGGACGGGGTGCACATGCCCGGGCGCTGCCAGCAGCCCGCAGAGCGCCGTAAAGACGACGAGCGACATCACCCGCGGCTTGGTCAGCGCGAAAAGGTCGCGCCAATCGGCGGGCAAGGTCATTTCACCATGAGTGAGGCTCTGCGCCAATTCATCCTCCGGCTCGATGACGATCGCCCCCTGCCGGCACGGGCAGGGGGCGATCGCATCAGGCGATACGCGGCAGTTCGTTGAACTGGTGGAACGGCGGCGGGCTCGACAGCGTCCATTCGAGCGTCGTCGCACCCTCGCCCCACGGATTGTCCGCTGCCTTCTTGCCCGCAACCATCGAGTAGACGAGGTTCACGAAGAAGAAGAGCATGCCGACGGCCATGACCGCATAGCCGATCGACGAGATATGGTGCCAGTAAGCGAAGGCTTCCGGATAGTCGGGGTAACGACGCGGCATGCCCTGCTGACCCAGGAAATGCTGGGGAAAGAACATGAGGTTCACGCCGACGAAGAAGATCCAGAAGTGCAGCTGGCCGAGGGTTTCGCTGTACATCCGGCCCGACATCTTCGGGTACCAGTAATAGAAGCCCGCGAACAGCGAGAAGACCGCGCCGAGCGAGAGCACATAGTGGAAGTGTGCGACGACATAATAGGTGTCGTGCAGGTTGGTGTCGACGCCGCCGTTGGCGAGCACGACGCCGGTGACGCCGCCCACCGTGAACATGAAGATGAAGCCGAGCGACCAGACCATCGGGGTCTTGAAGCTCAGCGAACCGCCCCACATGGTGGCGATCCAGCTGAAGATCTTGATGCCGGTCGGAACCGCGATCACCATCGTCGCCGCGGTGAAGTACATCTTGAGGTTCACGCTCATGCCGACGGTGAACATGTGGTGCGCCCACACGATGAACCCGACAACGCCGATCGCGACCATCGCATAGGCCATGCCGAGATAGCCGAATACCGGCTTGCGGCTGAAGGTCGAGATGACCTGGCTGACGATGCCGAAGCCCGGCAGGATCATGATGTAAACTTCGGGGTGGCCGAAGAACCAGAAGAGATGCTGGTAGAGCACCGGATCACCGCCGCCCGTCGCATCATAAAAAGTGGTGCCGAAGTTGCGGTCGGTGAGAAGCATGGTGATCGCAGCGGCCAGAACCGGCAGCGACAAGAGCAGCAGGAAGGCGGTCACGAGAATCGACCATACGAACAGCGGCATCTTGTGCAGGGTCATGCCCGGCGCGCGCATGTTGAAGATGGTGGTGATGAAGTTGATCGCGCCAAGGATCGAGGCCGCACCTGCAAGGTGGACCGAGAAGATCGCCATGTCGACCGCGGGGCCAACCGAACCGGTCGTCGAGAGCGGCGCGTAGAGTGTCCAGCCCGTTCCCGCGCCAAGACCGCTGCCGCCGGGGTAGAACATCGACGCGACGAGCATGACGAACGCGACGGTCGTCAGCCAGTAGCTGATGTTGTTCATGCGCGGGAAGGCCATGTCGGGTGCACCGATCATCAGCGGCACGAACCAGTTGCCGAAGCCGCCGATCATCGCGGGCATGACCATGAAGAAGATCATGATCAGGCCGTGCGCGCTGATCATCACGTTCCAGAAATGCTTCGCCTGCGTATCGCCGGCAGACGCGTCAAAGAACTGCGCCCAGCCATGCAGATACTGGATGCCGGGCTCGGCAAGCTCCAGGCGCATCATGCCCGACAGCACGCCGCCGATGATACCGGCGACGATCGCAAAGATCAGGTAAAGCGTGCCGATGTCCTTGTGGTTGGTCGACATGAACCAACGGACGAAAAAGCCGGGCTTATGATCATGGTCATCATGCGCATGATCGTGGCCGTGGACGGGTGCAGTCGCTGCAATATCGGTCATTTTCTTGGGCCCTCGATCAATCAGTTCGTCGTCGCCGGCGAGGCGGCGGGGGTGGCGCCTGGCGCCGTTGCGGGCGTCTGCGCGGGCGCGGTGGTGGAGACAGCCGGAACCGGACCGGCGGGCACTGCGGCCGCAGCAGCCGGCTCAGCCGCCTCGGGATCGGGATTGCCGCCCTTCGAGCGGACCCAGGCTTTCCACTGCTCCATCGGCACAGCCTCGACCGCGATCGGCATATAGGCGTGGTCGACGCCGCAAAGCTCCGAACACTGGCCGTAATAGACGCCCGGCTTGTTGACGGTGAAAGTGGTCTCGTTGGCGCGGCCAGGAACCGCGTCCATCTTGGTCCAGAGCGCGGGAACCGCAAAGCTGTGGATCACATCGGCGCCGGTGATGATCAGCTTCACCTGCTGGCCCACGGGGACGACCAAGCGGTTGTCGACGGCGAGAAGATAGGGCTCGCCCGCAGCCTTCGCCTGCTCTTCGTTGAGCATCTTCGACACATATTCGCCGATCCCCTGATCGGGATAGGCATAGCCCCAATACCATTGATAGCCGGTGACCTTGATCGTGAGCGCGTCCTTGCTCGGCGGTTCATATTGCTGCGCAAGGAGCCGGATCGAGGGGACCGCGATCACCGCGAGGATCAGCACCGGGATCGCGGTCCAGATAACCTCGATGAAGGTGTTGTGCGTCGTCTTCGACGGAACCGGGTTCGCCGCGGCGCGGTAGCGGAAGATCACCCAGAGCAGGAGGCCGAGAACGAGAAGCGAGATGAAGGTGATCACCGGCAGCAGGAGCGCGTGGTTGAACCAATAGGCCTGCTCGCCGACCGGACTCACCTGCGGCTGGAAATCGATGCCGGCGTCGATGGGCTGGCCGACCCCTGCCACCGGCTTCAACGGCGTATAGGCCGCGTCGCCTGCGGGCGCGGCCGCGTCGGTCGATGCTGCCGCATCAGCCGCTGCCGGAGTCGCCGTCGTCGTCGCAGCCGGAGCTGCGGCGGGCGCCGCCGCCGGTGCCTGCGCATGACCAGCGCCCATCGCTCCGAGCGACAAGGCTGCTGCAATTACAAGGGTTTTCAAGCTCTTCATAAGAATAGTGCCGCCCGTTGCCTGTTGTGTTCTCGATGCCCCAGCCTACCCGAACAAGCCGCCGGACACGGGTCGCGACGGCTCAGGGCAGGCTGAATCTCGCGGGCGCTATAGACCCGCTTGCCGCTTGCCTCAAGCATCTCTAACACTATTTTGCGGCTGGCAAATTCGCGCCGCCAAAACCCGGTCGCCCGCGCGGGCGATGACAAGGAAAAAGACAAGCCTCCCAATGACCGACGACGAAATCCTGGCCGAGTTCCGTGCCGCCAACGCCCTCCTCCACGGACATTTCCTTCTCTCCTCGGGCCGGCACAGCGAATATTATCTGCAGTGCGCGCGCGTCCTCATGGATACCGAGCGCGCCGGGCGGCTCGCCTCCGCGCTCGCAGCAAAGCTGCCGCGCGAATTGAGGCAAGCGATCGACCTTGTGGTCTCGCCGGCGATGGGCGGCGTCATCATCGGCCATGAAATGGGCCGTGCGCTCGGCAAGCCTGCGATCTTCGTCGAGCGCCCGACCGGCACTTTCGAGCTGCGCCGGGGTTTTGCGATCGAGAAGGGGGCGAAGGTGCTGATGGTCGAGGACGTCGTGACCACGGGACTTTCATCGCGCGAGGCGATGGAGGCCGTGCGCGCCGAAGGAGGCGAGGTCGTGGCCGAAGCGGCGCTCGTCGACCGCGCGGCAGGAAGCGTCGACCTCGGCGTTCCTTTCTATCCGCTCGTCGCGATCAATTTTCCAACCTATGCGCCGGGCGACCTTCCCGACCATCTTGCAGCATTGCCTGCCGTCAAGCCGGGAAGCAGGGCGGCGGCATGAGCGCCCCCCTCGCCTCGGGTCAGCGGCTGCGCCTTGGCGTCAACATCGACCATGTGGCAACGATCCGCAACGCGCGCGGGGGCGACCACCCCGATCCGGTGCGCGCGGCCGAGATCGTCGCAGCGGTCGGCGGCGACGGGATTACCGCGCATCTGCGCGAGGACCGACGCCACATCCGCGACGATGACCTCGCGCGCATCCAGGCGGCGACCGACCTGCCGCTCAATCTCGAAATGGCAGCGACCGACGAGATGCTCGCCATTGCGCTGCGCCACGCGCCGCACGCTGCCTGCATCGTTCCCGAAAAGCGCGAGGAACGCACGACCGAGGGCGGGCTCGATGCCGCAGGGCAACATAATCATCTCGCGCCCATCGTGGCGCGCCTTTCGGATGCCGGCATCCGCGTCAGCCTCTTCATCGAGCCCGACGTGCGCCAGATCGAGGCGGCGATGCGCTTGAAGGCTCCCGTCGTCGAGTTTCACACGGGTCGCTACGCGCACCGCGAAGGCGAGGCGCGCGCCGCCGAACTCCGCCGGCTTGCCGACGCCGCGGCGCTCGCCTCGAAGAATGGCATCGAACCGCATGCGGGGCACGGCCTCACCTATGATAATGTCGTGCCCGTCGCCGCGATCCCGCAGCTCGCCGAGCTCAACATAGGCCATTATCTGATCGGCGAGGCAATTTTCACCGGTCTTGAAGACGCGGTGCGGCGGATGCGCGCGTTGATGGACGAGGCGCGCGGGTGAGCGCGAGGTGGCCCGGTGCCGGCGCGCCCTTCGGGCGAAGGCCCAGGACTGCCACGCGGCGCAGCGACGAATGGGCCTGCGGCGCGGCGGCACGCCCCTTCCCTCGGACCCTCGAGGCCTCCTCCCCCGCCTCGCTGCGCGCGCCGGAGGACAGACCTTGATCATCGGCCTCGGCTCAGACCTTTGCAATATCGAGCGCATTCAAAATTCGCTCGACCGCTTCGGCGAGCGATTTGAAAAGCGGGTGTTCACCGAGGTCGAGCGCGCAAAGGCGGCGCGGGGGCCCTTCACCCGTGCCGGCACCTACGCCAAGCGCTTTGCTGCCAAGGAGGCTTTCTCCAAAGCGGTCGGCACCGGCTTCAAGCGCGGGGTGTTCATGAAGGACATCGGCGTCGTCAATGCGCCCTCGGGCGCGCCCACGCTCGCGCTTACCGGGGGCGCAGCCGAACGGCTCGCGCAGATGGTCCCGGCGGGGCATAGAGTGCATATCCACCTCACATTGACCGACGATCACCCCTGGGCGCAGGCCTTCGTCATCCTCGAAGCGATCAAGGACGCGTAATGGCGAAAAAGAAAAGCGATGGCGAGGAAAGCTGGGGAAAGCTGATCCGCGATATCCTGGTCATTCTGCTCCTCGTTCTCGGCATCCATAGCTGCGTCGCCAAGCCCTTCTACATCCCGTCGGATTCGATGATGCCGACGCTGCGCAACGGCGACCGGCTGATCGTCAGCAAATATCCTTATGGCTGGTCCTATGCTTCGGTAAGCTTCCACCTTGCGCCCAAGATCGACGGCCGGCTCTTTGGCAGGCTACCCGAGCGCGGCGACATTGTCGTGCTCGAGCATCCCGACACCCGCATCGATTATATCAAGCGCGTCATCGGCCTGCCCGGCGACACGATCGCGCTCAGGAACGGCGCGCTCTTTATCAACGGCAAGCCCGTCAAGCGCACGGTCCAGCCGGCGCTCACGATTCCCGCCGACCCCAATCTGCCTGGCCCCGACAGCAGCCTGTTCCGCTTCGTCACCCGCGACGCGAGCGGGCGCGAAGTGCTCGAACTGCCCATCGTGCGCGAAACGCTGCCCGGCGGCGCAACCTTCGACACGATCGACATGGGACGAGGCTATGCCACCGACGATTACGGCCCGGTGAAGGTGCCAGCGGACCATCTCTTCCTCATGGGCGACAATCGCGACGGCAGCGCCGACAGCCGCGTTTCGGCCGAGCGCAAGGGGCTTGGCGGCCCCGTCCCCTTCGATGCGATCGCGGGGCGCGCCGAGATTATCAGCTTTTCAACCAACGGCACGACTGAGTGGTATAATCCGCTAAGCTGGCTGCGCGGGCTCAGATCGGGGCGCGCCGGAACCGATCTCAGGCCTGCGCGTGACAGCAGCGCCAGCAGGGAGTGAGGCGAATGGCCGAGAAAATGGAGCGCGCCGCAGCACAGGCCAAGGCGAGCAGCGAAGCGCCCGGCCCCACTGAATTCCATAGCCAGCTCGTCCGCGCCGAATTGCTGAAGGCCAGCGTCTGGCTGGGCCTTGCGCTGCTGATCGGCGTGTCGATCATTCTCATTCAGCCGATCCTGCTCATCTTTGCTGCCATTGTCGTCGCATCGATGCTCGACGGGGGAACAAGGCTCCTTGGGCGGGTTCTGCCCATCGCGCGCGCCTGGCGGCTCCTGATCATCTGCCTTTTGCTTGTCGCCTTCCTCGCCTGGACGATATTGTTCGCAGGCTCGCAGATCGCCGACCAGGCGGCGACGTTGCAGACAGTCGTGATGGCGCAGATCGAGCGCATCGCGGCATGGGCGGCCGATCACGGCATGGGCAATTTCCAGTTCGATACCAAGACGATCACCGAGAATCTGGCTGGAACGGTCGGGCGCGTGACCGCGGCTGTCGGCACGGTGCTCGGGGCGCTCACCAGCCTCGTCATGGTCGTTGTACTTGGCATTTTCCTCGCGATCGAACCGCGCCTTTACGAGCGCGGCGTCGCCTGGATGCTGCCGATGAAATCGCGCGAGAATTTCTATATCACCACCGCGCGCATGGGTTTCACGCTGAGGCGGCTGATGGCGGGGCGTCTCCTCGGCATGGTCGTCGAGGGCATCGGAACCTGGCTTGCCTGTCTCGCGGTCGGCATTCCGATGGCGGCGCTGATGGGACTTCTCACCGGGCTCCTCGCCTTCATTCCCAATATCGGCGCGATCGTCTCGGGCGTGCTCCTCGTTCTTGTCGGCTTCTCGGCCGGGACCGACACCGGCCTTTATGCCATCATCATCTATTTCATCGTCCAGACGGTCGACGGTTATCTGATCGTTCCCATGGTCGCAAAGCAGACCGTCGATCTTGCCCCCGCGCTGGTTCTCGCCGCGCAAATCCTGTTCGGCGCGCTCCTTGGAATCATGGGGCTATTCCTTGCCGACCCGATTGTCGCGATGATCAAGGTCGCGCTAGAGCGCGAGGCTGAACGCAACGCCGGAACGGGGATGGCGAGGAAAACATAACGCCGCCCCAGCGGCTGGGGCGGCGCTTAACTTCTGCGATGCCCACGGGCCGTCCCGGCTTTCGCCGGGAAGGCGCTCATGGGTCAGGGCTGCGGAGCGGCAGGGGGCGCGCCGCCAGGACCGCTCTGAGCGCCCTGCATTTGCTGCTGCTGCATCATCTGCTGCATCGCGCGCACCTCGGCCTCGGAGCGGAAGTCGATGAGCGTTACATCGAAATGCAGCGTGCTGCCCGCCGGGATCGGCCCCACGGCGCGGTCACCATAGCCCAGCTGCGGCGGGATCGTAATCTTGTACTCGCCGCCCTTCTTCATCCGGGTCAGCGCCTCGGAGAAACCGGGCACGACCTGCGCGACCTGCATCGGCGCCTGTTCATTGGCATCGAAGACCGTGCCGTCGTCGAGCTTGCCCTGATATTTGACGAGCACGATGTCGGACTGGGTCGGGCTTTCGCCCGTACCTTCCTTCACGACCTCAAAGCCGATGCGCGGGGTGCCGCGGACCGCGAAGGCAATCGCCACCGCGGCTAGCGCTGCCAGGCCGATCCACAGCAGCCACAGCCCGCCCTTGCTCACCGGGCGCAATGGAACCGTCGTTACACTCATCGTCGCTGATCCTTCGCTGGCGCCCGCGGGCGCAAATGTCGCGCTCGCCTATAGGCGGAGGCGAGGCAGGCGGTCCAGCGGGAATCGGCAAGGGGGCAGCGCCTCGGACCCCGCCCGAATGGCGAGATGCATGACTGCGCATTATCGAGGAGGCCCGGCTTCGGGTTCCCCGAGCGTGCAGCCTTGAAGATCTTCGAGCATGCGCACGGCGAGACCTATTTTGCGCACGCGGTTGCTGTCCACGATCGGCCCGGCGCGGCGGCGGCTGAATTGCAGCAGGAAGCGCGCGAGCGTGCGCGCGACGAGGATCGCGGGCATTCGCGGGCGCGCTGGCTCGGCGTGCCGCTTCTTCCTTATCCAGGCGCAAGAGGAGGCGCAGCGCTGACATCTTTTTTGAGTCTGCCGAGCGCAAACCCGAGCGCCCTGTTCAGGGGCGTGCGGGCGCGGCTTCTCCCAATCCCATCTCGCCCCTTTTCGTCTGCGAGCGTGAAAA
This sequence comes from Sphingopyxis flava, assembly GCF_900168005.1. Classification (GTDB taxonomy): domain Bacteria; phylum Pseudomonadota; class Alphaproteobacteria; order Sphingomonadales; family Sphingomonadaceae; genus Sphingopyxis; species Sphingopyxis flava. The sequence goes on along the minus strand of NZ_FUYP01000006.1, from coordinate 36,136 downwards.
AGGGCGCCGCGTTGCCGCAGCGCCCTTTTACGATCAGGATCCCGAACGGGAAGGACGGTTATTTGATACCGTCGCGCTCCATCCGCTTGCGCTCCATCTTGCGGGCGCGGCGGACAGCTGCGGCACGCTCGCGCGCACGCTTTTCGCTCGGCTTTTCATAGTGACGGCGCAGCTTCATTTCGCGATACACCCCCTCACGCTGCAGCTTCTTCTTGAGCGCGCGAAGGGCCTGGTCGACATTATTGTCGCGAACGATGATCTGCATACGCCGTGTCGTCTCCTGTTCGTCAAACGGCCTTTGTCCCCGGTCATTTTCCGGTTCGCCATAGGTCGCCGATATTCGGGCAATAAAAAGAGCGCCGCGAAAGCGCGACGTTCCGATAGAGCGCCAACTAAAGAGATTCGCGCTGAAATGCAAGCCCCCGTGCGACTGGGACTGCCAAGAACTACTGTCGCGATTTCATGGCGAATATCCACCGGCCCCAAAGCGCCTGCCCGAGCCGAGCGGCCGGCCTTTCGAACACCCCCCGCACGGGATTGTTTCTCCCCTGCCCCCTGTGGCATAGGTAGCAGGACGAAACCGATAGGAAGAGGATAAGCCGATGGCGACCCAGCTCAAGCGCAACAGCAAATATAGCGAAGCCGAATGGAGCGCACGCCTGGAACTCGCCGCCTGCTACCGCATTTTCGCGATGATGGGCTGGGACGAGATGATCTTCAACCATATCACCGTGAAGGTGCCCGACGAGGAAGGCAGCTATCTCATCAATCCTTATGGCATGCATTTCAGCGAGGTAACCGCCTCGAGCCTGATCAAGATCGACATCGACGGCAACAAGGTCGATGCCGACAATCCCTGGCACGTCAACAAGGCAGGATTTGTCCAGCACAGCCTGTTTCACCGCGAACTGCCCGACGCGCATGCCATCATCCACACCCACACGACGGCAACGATGGCAGTCTGCGGGCTCGAAGGCGGGCTCCAGCCGACCAACTTCTACGCCTGCAATTATATGGGCCAGCTCGCCTATCATGACTTTGAGGGCATCACGGTGCGCGAGGAGGAAGGCGAGCGGCTGATCCGCAATCTCGGCGACAAGCGCATCCTGATGCTCCGCAATCATGGCCCAGTCGTCATGGGCCGGACGCTCCCTGAAGCCTTCATCAAATATTGGGCGCTCCAGCGGGCGTGCGAGATCCAGCTGGCGACGATGAGCATGGGCAAGCCGATCCTGGTCAGCGAGGATGTGATCAAGGTCCATCAGCGCGATCTTTACATGGCGCAGATCCCGGGCGGCGCCGGCAAGGCCGAGTTCGACGCCATGGTGCGCAAGGTCGACAAGATCGACACGAGCTGGCGTGACTAATCGGCAAAACCGGTCCATCAGCCGCGCATGACAAAATTTTCGGTCAACGATCGGCCGGTCGAATATCGGATGGACCCTGAAACGCCGCTCCTCTGGGCGCTGCGCGACGCATCGAACCTCACCGGGACCAAATATGGCTGCGGCACGGGCGATTGCGGCGCGTGCACCGTCAACATCGACGGCGAGGCCATCCGCAGCTGCCTCGTCACCATCGCCGAATGCGAGGGGCGATTCGTGACGACAATCGAGGGTCTCTCGCGCGACCGCTCACATCCCGCGCAGCAGGCGTGGGTCGCCGAACAGGTGCCGCAGTGCGGCTTCTGCCAATCGGGGATGATCATGGCGGCCGCCGCGCTGCTGCGCTCCAACAGCAATCCTAGCGACGCCGAGATCGACGCGGCCATAACCAATATCTGCCGCTGCGGGACCTATCCGCGGATCCGCTCCGCGATCCGCCTCGCCGGGCGGGTGATGCGCGGCGAAGAGCGCCTCGCCGCCGCGCCGCCCCCCGGCATTCGTCCCGAGGATGCAGCGCGCGTCGTTCCGGCAATGCGCCCGCCGCGCGGAAGCTGAACCCCACACAACGCCCCGGTCAGCGCCGACTCATCTTGCGGCGCGTAGGAATTGCTCCATCATCCCGACTGGCGACTCCAGTATGCGGGACAAGGATTGGAGACACGACATGAAGAAAATGTTCGGAGGGTTGCTGATGGCAGCAACGATCCTGACCCCGCTGGGCCCCGCTTTTGCACGGCCCGACAATGCTGGCGTCCAGATCGCCCAGCGCGGCGGCGAGCGCGGCGAGCGCGGCTCGCAGGGCCGCCGCGGCGGCGAAGCGCGCGTCCAGCGCGAGCGTGCGCCGCGACAGGCCGAGCGGCAACGCCCGCGGGTGCAGCGCGAGCGCGCCCAGCGACAGGCCGAACGGCAGCGCCCGCAGGCGCAGCGCGAACGCGCGCGGCGACAAGCCGAACGGCAGCGTCAGCCGGTGCAGCGCGCCGAGCGCGATAATCGCTGGCGCGAGCAGCAGCGCGCCCAGACCCAGCGGCGCGCTGGCAATTATGACCGCAATCGGGACGGCCGTGCCGATCGTCAGTGGGACCGCGACCGCAACCGACAGGTAGAGCGGCGCGCGAGCCGCTACGATAACCGCCGCTATGATCGCGAGACGCGCCGCAACGTTCGCAACGACCGCCGCTACAACGACAATCGGCGCAGCTGGAGCCGCGACTGGCGCCATGATCGCCGCTACGACTGGCGCAGCTATCGCAACGCGAATCGCAATTATTACCGCCTTCCGCGCTATTATTCGCCCTATCGCGACCACCGCTACACGCGCTTTAGCGTCGGCTTCACGCTGGGCTCGCTCTTCTACAGCCAGCGCTACTGGATCAACGATCCCTGGTATTATCGTCTGCCGCCGGCCTACGGCGATTATCGCTGGGTCCGCTATTATGACGATGCGCTGCTCGTCGACATCTACTCGGGCCGCGTGGTCGACGTGATTTACGATTTCTTCTGGTAATATTCCTTTCGGTTACCGGAAAGACCAACTGAAGGGTCGGCTCTGCCGGCCCTTTTTTTCATGATGTCAGGCGGCGCGGTAGGTGCGCGGACGCGGGGCGGACGATTTTGCCTGCCCTGCAAGTCCGATCAAGGCCTCGATCTCGACCGTGTCGGCAAAGCGTACGCCGACGCGATTGTCGTGTGACCACCGCGCTTCGGCGCCCAGCCGCATACCGGGCGCAAATTCGAGCGTCAGCGCCGTGCCTGGCGGTACATTCCACAATCCTTCGATCAAGGCCCCGCCCGAGGAGATATTGCGAACGATTGCCTCGTAACGATAGCCCCCGCTCAGCACGTTGATCGCGCGCAGGATGTGGCGACGCGGCGCGCGCGCGCTCTGATAGCCCTGCGCGACGACCTGCCCGTCGCTCCCGCGCAGCAGAGCCAGCATCTCGTCCCTGTCCATCGGCTTGCCGTAAATATAGCCTTGGACATGGCTGCAGCCCAGCCGGCGGACGAGGGCAAGATCATCGTGCGTCTCGACCCCTTCGGCCGTCGTTTCCATGCGCAGCGCGGACGCGAGCCCGACGATCGAGGAGATGATCGCTGCGTTCATGCTGTTCTTGTCTGCGGCGCCGAGAACGAAACTCTGGTCGATCTTGATCTTGTCGAAGGGCGCCTTCTTCAGATACCCAAGCGCCGAATAGCCGGTCCCGAAATCATCGAGGGCAAGCCGGACCCCGGTGCGCTTCAGCCGCTGGAACATCTCCAGATTTTCAGGGCTCTCGTCGAGAAACACCCCTTCGGTGATCTCCAGCTCCAGCTGCGCCGGAGCGATGCCCGATGCGGACAGAGCGCTCATGAGCGTGGCGGGCAGCCGGTCGTTGGCGAACTGGCGCGGCGAGACATTGACCGCGACGCGGTAGCCGGGGCCGAGCTGCGCGATTGTGTCGCAGGCGGTACGGATGATCCATTCGCCGATCGGCACGATCAGGTTCGATTCCTCGGCTATGGGAATGAATTTTGAAGGACTGACCGCTTCGCCGTCGCCGCGCTGCCAGCGAATGAGCGCTTCGAAACCGGTGATCCGCTCGCGCGCGATATCGACGATCGGCTGATAGAGAAGCTTCAGCTCTTCCTTGGCGAGCGCGTCCCGCAGCGCATCCTCGATCGCTTTGCGCTCGCTCGCCTGGTTGTGCATCGCGTCGGCATAAAAGCGATATACGCCGCGCCCCGCGTCCTTTGCTGCGTAAAGGGCGAGGTCTGCGTTGCGCACCAATGCCGCCGCGCTTACCGCCTCGCCGTCGGCGACCGCAATGCCCACCGAAGAACCGATCCGCACCTGTTCGCCTTCAATGGCAAAAGGCTTGGCGAGGCTGAGGATGATTGCGTTTGCAATGCTGGCAAGCTTCTCCGGCTGATTGATGTGCGGCAGGACAATCTGGAACTCGTCGCCGCCGAGCCGGCCGACCTGCCCCTTGTCACCGATGATCTGGGTCAGCCGCCCCGCTGCCTGCTGAAGCAATTGGTCGCCCACCGGATGACCGAGCGTATCGTTGACCGCCTTGAAGCGGTCGAGGTCGAGGAGCAGCAGCGCGCAGGGCTGCGGCTGGCCCATATGATTCTTGAGCGCGCGTTCGAGCAGTTCGGTAATGTGCAGCCGGTTGGCAAGCCCCGTCAGCGTATCGTATCGCGCGAGCTGGTTGATCTCGCGCTCCGACCTTTTCTTTTCGGTGAGGTCGGTGCCGCTCCCGCGAAAGCCGAAGAAATGACCAAATTCGTTCGAGATCGGATGCCCCGAGATAGACCACCAGCGCTCCTCCCCCGGCACCGCCGCCTGGACGGTGAGATCATTAAAGGGGGTGCGCGACGAGAGGCTGAAGCCAAGCGTCCGCTCCTCGCTTTCGTCATTGCTGATCCGCTTGCGGATGATCTCGGTGAAGGGCCGGCCTAAAAGCTCGCCGAGCGGCCGGCCGAGCTTTGCCGCGATCGTCGGCGAAATATAGACAAGCTGGCCATAGCGGTCGGTCTCCCAGAACCAGCCGCGCCCTGCCCGCTCAAAATCGCGCACGAGGTTCATGGCGCGTTGCTGCTCGCTGACCGCGAGCCGTTCGGCCCGCTTGGCGCGGCGCTGATGGCGCATGTCCTCGCGCACCATCACGATCAGGAGCCCCAGAAAAACCATCCCCGCGACCGCGAAAGGCCAGGATGCGACCCCGATCGCGCCCCCGAAAGCGGCGCCGCCGGCGAAGGTGAAAAAGGCCGGCCGGGCGATGGCGGACGCGGAGGCTGCAATGAGGATCGCGCCGAAGAGGATCGCGGTGAAGGCGTCGAAATAGAAGCTGCCGTCGGGAACCGCGGTCACCGCGAACATCGCGGACGACGTCAGGAGTGTCCCGAGCCCGACGAGCGCCATTGCCAGCGCACTCGCCGCGCGCAACCGGCGCGGCGACAGGCTGCGCCGCTTGCGTGACATCTGCCCGAGGATGGTGAGGAGGAGATCGCAGCCGAGCCCCGCGGCCATCGCTAGCCACAGCGCAGCGTGATCAAGGAAGCCCTCGACCCCAGGAAAGAAGGCAAAGGCGAAGAGCGCGAGCGCGCGCGCGATGAACACATAGTGCCAAAGCTGCGCGGTGCGGCTCAGCCGGGCCACGAAGCCCGGCGAGTCGAGCAGCGATTCGTCCAGCGATGCCGTAAGGGCAATGGGTCGCACTATGGAGCGCTTCGACGCCAAATCCTCTTTATCCTGCTGGTTCGAGACGGTCGCACAACTGTCAGAAAGGGGTTTCCAAATCCTTATTCCGAAAGGGAAAATCACCGCCTTATTGATCCAATTTGGGAGAGGTTTGGTTTCGCATCGCGGCCTTGGTATAGCTTGGCGCATGGCTGCCGTCCGCCTCTTGCCGCCCGACCGCTTCTTCGACCGTGCCGAATGGGCCGCCGTTACGCGTGCCTCGCGCTGGCGGGGCATCTGGCTCGTCGCGCACGCCTGGCTCGTCTCTATCGCATCGGTCGGTCTTGCGGCCTGGTCGGGCAATCCCGTCCTATGGCTTCTCGCGGTCCTTATCGTCGGGGGGCGCCAGCTCGGCCTTGCGATCCTGATGCACGACGCGGCGCATGGCGCGCTCCACCCCAACCGCAAGGTCAATAATTTCCTGGGGCAGTGGCTCACGGGCGCCGCGGTCGGGTCGGACCTCATCGCCTATCGCACCTATCATCTGCAGCATCACAAATATACGCAGCAGGCAGAAGACCCCGACCTCTCGCTCTCCAAGCCTTTTCCCACCACCCGCGCAAGCCTCGCTCGCAAGGTCGTGCGCGATCTTTCCGGCCAGACCTTTTTCAAGCAGCGCATGGCGCAATTCGGCTATGCGATAATCGGCCTCAAGGCGATGCTGCGCGGCGAGAAGCCAGCAAAGGCGCAGGCCGGAACCAAGGCGGGCACTCCCTTCAACAAGCAGTCCGATGACGGCATGACGTCACCGACCGCGGATGTGGCAGGCGCGATGGCGGTAGCCCGCGCGGTCGGCCGTTTCCTCCTTGTACAAGCCGTGCTCCTGGGCACCTCGCTCGTCCTTTATGGCTGGACGCCTTACCTGCTGTGGGTCGCTGCGCTCGCGACGACCTTCCAGCTTTATCTGCGGATCCGCAACATCGCCGAACATGCCTGCACGGCGACGGGGAGCGATGACCCCTTTACCCATGCGCGCACCACGCATGCGGGCTGGATCGCGCGCGCGACGGTCGCGCCCTATTGGGTCAATTATCACGCCGAGCATCACCTGTTCATGGGCGTTCCCTGCTACCGGCTGCCCGAGGTCCACGCCGCGCTCGGCCGCGCGGGGAAACATGAGGACATGACGATTGCGCCGGATTATCGGGCGGTTCTGCGCGAGGTCACCGCGCTTGGCTGAGGCCTATTCGGCGACGAACCGCCCGCCCGCCCGGTCCTTCACCGTCGTCGCAGGATCGAAGATCATCCCGTTCATCGCGATATAAACGCCCGGCGGCAGGGTCTGCACCGCCGCGAGCGCGAAGCCGACATTGAACTCGGCATCGCTCGCGCGCACCGACGCCGGCTGCATCGCGCCGGTCATCACGATCGTCTTATCCTGCACCCCTGCGAGCAGGCGCCCGGTGACGACCATCGTGTCGGTGCCGTGGGTGACGAGGATGCGCGCGGCATCGCTGCCCGCCACCGCGGCGCGGATTATCTCGCGATCGGCATCGGTGAGGTCGAGGCTGTCCTTGCGCATCAGCTGCGTGACGCGGTGCGGAACATGGACATTATTCTCGCGCAGCATGTCGGGGATCGCCGCAGGACCAATCTGGAACTCGCTGAGCGCGTCGAAATAGACTTTGTCGATCGTCCCGCCGGTGGTGAAAATGTCGATCATCATCCTGCCCTAACCTGTCGTTCGTGCCGAGCGAAACGGGATAGCGGGCGGGCTGGTGCCGGGCATCCCTGCATTACGAGCTTGCGCGGTGCAAGCCGCCGCAATGTCATGCCAGCGCCTCGGCGATAAGCCGCCGCGTGTTGGCGATGCCGAAGAGCGCGATGAAGCTGCCCATGCGCGGCCCTGCGCTCGATCCGAGCAGCGTCTCGTAGAGCGCCTTGAACCAATCGCGCAGGTTTTCAAAGCCATAGGCATCGTTCTTGCCAATCTCATAGACGATATTCTGGATATCGTCGGCAGAGGCGTCGGCCGGCAGCGCCGCGAGCTTGCCATCGAGATCGCGCAGCGCCGCGCTTTCGCCGCCCTCAGGCTTGCGGCGCTTGAGGGTCGGGGCAACGAAGTCGCGGTTGTACGCCATCGCATTGTCGATCAATCGGTCGAGCTCGGGAAAGCGTGCAGCATCGGCGCCCTCGACATATTGGCCAAGATAGCGCCAGATCTGCTCTTTGGACGCCTCCGCGCCCATGACGCCCACGAGATTGAGGAGCAGGCCGAAGGTCACCGGCAATTGGGCTACCGGGACCTCTTCGCCGCGCGCCACATGAACGTGATGCGCTGGGTTTCCGAGCCGCTTATCAGGCTCTTGCGACGTATAGTTTCCGCGCATTTGCAGATATTCGTCGACCGCCTTCGGAATGACCCCGATATGGAGCTGCTTTGCGGCCTTGGGCTCCCGGTAGGCATAAAAGGCAAGACTTTCCTCGCTGCCATAGTCGAGCCATTGCTCAAGGCTGAGGCCATTGCCTTTCGACTTCGAGATTTTCTCGCCCTTGTCGTCGAGGAACATCTCATAGATCAGCCCCTCAGGCTTACGGCCGCCGAGCGCGCGCGCGATCTTGCCCGACTGGATGCCGCTGTCCGTCAGGTCCTTGCCGTACATCTCATAGTCGACGCCCAGCGCCACCCAGCGCATCGCCCAGTCGACCTTCCACTGGAGCTTCGCGCCGCCCGAGAGGATATTGTGGATGATCGTCTCGCCTTCGTCCTCGAACGAGACGAGCCCCGCCTCGGCGTCGACGACGGTCACCGGCACCTGGAGCACGATGCCCGACTTCGGGCTCACCGGAAGGATCGGCGAATAGGTCGCGGCGCGTTCAGCGCGCAGCGTTGGCAACATGATGTCGAGAATGTCCTGATTGTGCCGCAGGACGTTCTTGAGCGCCTCGTCGAAGGCGCCTGACGTGTAGCGTTCGGTCGAGCTCACAAATTCATAGTCGAAGCCGAACCGGTCGAGAAATTCGCGCAGCATCGCATTGTTATGGTGCGCGAAGCTTTCATATTTGCCGAAAGGATCGGGTATCGCGGTGAGCGGCTTGCCGAGATGTCCGCGCAGCATATCGCCGTTCGGCACATTGTCGGGCACCTTGCGCAGGCCGTCCATATCGTCGCTGAAGGCGACGAGCCGCGTGGGCGCCGGGACGCCTTCGTCATTGACGGTCAGCGTCTCATAGGCACGGCGCACCATCGTCGTGCGCAGCACTTCGTTGAACGTCCCGATATGCGGTAATCCCGAGGGACCATAGCCGGTTTCGAAGAGCATGGCTTTGCCGCCTGGCTTGCCGTCAGGATAGCGCTTGACCAATTTGCGCGCTTCCTCGAACGGCCAGGCCTTGGACGTTTGCGCAGCCTCGCGCAGCGAAGGATGAAGGTGCAGATCAGTCATGGCAGCGCCCATAGCGGCTAGTTTGCGCTATGGAAAGAAGCGGGAAAAGGAAGCAGGATCGCGCGCAAACGGAAGGGAGCGCGAGCTTTGCGCGCGCGGCGGGAGGGCCCCGCCTCAGCGGCGCGGCGGATCGGCACGGCGGTGCATGGTTACCCCAAATTTACCATGTCGGGGTAAGAGGCCTCCATGACCAGCTCCTTTCTGCGCGCACCGCGCCATCACAAGCGCACGTCTCTCGACCTCGACGTCATCATCGACGGGGTTCTCAACCGCGTCGAGGCCCGGATCAGCGACCTTTCCGAAGGGGGAGCGCGGATCGACGGGGCGAGCCTGCCGGCGCGCTCGCGCTGCGAAATCCATTATGGCGGACAGACCGTCTATGCCGTTGTTATGTGGAGTGAAATCGACCGCATGGGGGTGCGCTTTCCCTATGAGCTCTCCCACGGCCCGCTCTACCGCGCGCTCCAGCGTGCGCGTAGCGCCGCGATGATCGAGCCTGTGCGGATATTTCACAGCCAGCGCTCAGCTGGATTCGGGCGCCGCGGTCTGAGCTGACGTTCTGCCCGGTCCACCCGGCAGCGACCCAAGATTGACATGCCGGGCCGAGACGGGCGGCCGGGCGACTTGCCGCGTTCGCCTTTTGTCCCTAGCGTGGGGCGATGGCGCCGGCTCCCCTTCCCCTCCCCGCGATCCACGCAAGCCATGTTGGCATCTGGATCGCCGACGCTCACGGACGCGTACAGCGGGTCGGGCGCGGCGAAGCGATCGCGGCGGTCGCAACGACCCCGCATCTTCTTCTCGGTGCGCCGCTCACCGGCGACCGATTGGGTTATCCCGAGCTTTCGGGCCTCGATCTGCTTGAACTCTTCGCCTTTCTCTATCCCGCGCGCTTCGCGGTCCCGACGCCTGCTGGCCTCGCCGCCGCGCTTGGGCTTGCGCCCCCCAGGGCCGAAGCCGACATTGCGGCCTTCCTGCCGCGCGCTGCCGCCGCGATGCTGGAGAGCATCGATGATCCGGACTGGCCCGAGCGCGAGGGCGCGTGGCATAGTCTTGCGGCGCTTGAAAGGCAGCGCTGGCCGTTGGCGCCGCTGCTCAAGCCGCGCTTCAGCGCGCCCGAGCAGAGCGATCGCTGGCTCTTCGCGCGCCTTCCCGAATGGGAAGAAACGCCGCCGCGCGCGGCTCCGCGGCAGGTCCGCCTCGATTCTGCCGGCGTCGCGGCGGGGCTCGACCGGCTGACCGGGGATGGCGCCGAGCGCCGCTCGGGCCAACAGGATTATGCGCGCGCGGTCGCTGCGATCTTTGCGCCGCGCGAGCGCAAGGACGCGCCGCATATGCTCGTGGCCGAGGCGGGCACCGGAATCGGCAAGACGCTGGGCTATCTCGCGCCGGCGAAACAGTGGATCGACGCCTCGGCGGGCGCGATCTGCATTTCGACCTTTACGAAGGCGCTCCAGCGCCAATTGGCGCGCGAAACCGAGAAACTCTATCCCGACCCCGAGACGCACCGCGAAAAGGTCGTGGTGCGCAAGGGACGCGAAAATTATCTGTGTCTTCTGAACCTTGAGGACGCGCTGCAGGGCGGTTTTTCAGGGCGCGCTGCAATCCTTGCGCAGCTTGTCGCGCGCTGGGCCGCCTATACGCGCGACGGCGACATGATCGGGGGCGACCTGCCCGGCTGGCTTCCCGCGCTGTTCCGCCGCAACGGCACCACCGCGCTCACCGACCGGCGCGGCGAGTGCATTTATGCAGGGTGCCCGCATTTCAGGAAATGCTTCATCGAACGCTCGGCGCGCGCCGCAACGCAGGCCGATATCATCATCGCCAACCACGCGCTCACGATGGTGCAGGCAGCGCGGCCGCGTGACGGCGGCGCTCCTGCCAGCCGGCTGATCTTCGACGAGGGTCATCATCTCTGGGACGCGGCCGATTCGATGTTTGCCGCCGCGCTCACCGGCCAGGAGGCGGTCGAGATCCGTCGCTGGATCCTCGGCCCCGAGGGCAAGTCGCGCGGGCGGCGGCGCGGGCTTGCCGCGCGGCTCGCCGATGTCGCAAGCTATGACGAGGCAGGCGAAGAGGCGATCCAGATGGCGATCACGGCCGCCGCCGAACTGCCAGGTGACGGCTGGCTTGCGCGGCTTGCCGAGAATGATCCCTGGGGCGCGACCGAGCGGCTGCTCGCCGCGGTTCGCGCGCAGGTCTATGCGCGCAGCATCGAGGCGAAGGGCGCCGACAGCGGCTACGGCCTCGAGACCGAACTTGCCGACCCTGACGCTGCGCTGGTGAGCGCCGCTGCGGGCGCGAGCGACGCGATCGAGGCGCTGCTGCGGCCTCTTCTCGCGCTCGGCAAGCGGCTCGACGCGCTGATCGAGGATCCGCCCGACTGGCTCGACGGTCAGGCGCGGGCGCGCGTCGACGGCGCGCGTGCGAGCCTCGGCACGCGGATCGACACGCTCGGCGCGTGGCTGTCGCTGCTCGGGCGCGTCGGCGGGCCCGCAAACCCCGATTTTGTCGATTGGCTTGCCGTCGATCGCTTCGATGGGCGCGAATATGATTGCGGGCTCCACCGTCACTGGCTCGACCCGGCGCGCCCGGTTGCCGAGATCGTCTATCGCCCCGCGCAAGGCGTGCTCGTGACCTCGGCAACGCTGCGCGGCGGGCACGACGGGGATGCAGGCTGGCGTGACGCCGACATTCGCACAGGCGCGCGGCACATGGAGAGCTATGTCGGCCATTTTGCCGTCGCAAGCCCCTTCGACTATGCGCGCCAGTCCGAGGTGCTGATCGTGACCGACATCGCGCGCGGCGACCTGCCCGCGCTCGCAGGCGCCTATAGCCGGCTCATCGAGGCGTCGGGCGGCGGGGCGCTCGGGCTGTTTAGCGCGATCCGGCGCCTGCGCATCGTCCATGCGCGCATCGCTGACCGCCTCGCCCGCGCGGGACTGCCGCTCTATGCCCAGCATGTCGACCCGCTCGACACCGGAACCCTCGTCGACATTTTCCGCGCCGACCCGCATGCCTCGCTCCTCGGTACCGATGCGCTGCGCGACGGCGTCGACGTTCCAGGAGACTCGCTGCGCCTCGTCGTCATGGAGGGGGTGCCCTGGCCGCGCCCGACGATCCTTCACGCAGCGCGGCGCGCCGCGCAGGGAGGCGCCGCCTATGACGATATGGTGATCCGCGGCCGGATCGCGCAGGCCTTCGGCCGCCTCATCCGCCGGGCCGACGATTTTGGACAGTTCGTGATGCTCTCCCCTTCCTTTCCCTCGCGGCTCCTGCGTGCCTTTCCCGAGGGGACACCGGTCCGCCGCCTGCCGCTCGACGAGGCGGTGAACCGCGTTGCTGCGGCCAATGTCGCGCAGCGGGAGAGCGCATATGCCTTCCCACCGTCCTGAGTTTGCGGCACAAGGCAGCGATTCGGGGACAGCGCCGACAGGTGGGGAGTGATTTTGAAGACGTTGACGATCCTGCGCCACGCCAAATCGGGCTGGGACGCCCCCGTCGAGCGCGATTTCGACCGTCCGATCAATGCGCGGGGCCGCCGCGGCGCCGAACTGATCGGCCAGTATCTGAAGCGGCAAAGCCTGCCCGTCGAGCGCATCGTCGCCTCGCCCGCGGTGCGTGTGACCGAAACGCTCGACATTTTTCAGCCCGCCGCGGGGATCGCTGACCTTGAACCCCACTGGGACCGGCGCATCTATCTCGCCTCGGCGGCAACGCTGATGGACGTGATCCGCGACACCGGCGGCGATGCCGATCATGTTCTGATCGTCGGGCATAATCCGGGGCTGGAGGATCTCATTCTGATGCTCGTTTCAGAATCGGGTGGCGATGCGCTGCGCGCCGAAGTCGAGGAAAAGCTGCCCACCTGCGCAATGGCGCGGCTCGAACTCGATATCGACGACTGGCACGCCCTCGACGCGGGCGCGGCGCGCTTCACGCTCTTCATCCGTCCGCGCGACCTCGACCCGGCGCTCTCGCCGGCGATCGACTGACGCTCAGGCGGCGTCGAGCGCCGCGGCGAGCCGCTGGCGAAGCGCGATAAGCGCTGCGAGCGACACGCCTCCTGCGCTCGGTACGGGCGGCGAGGCCGTATCGAGCGGCGGCGCCGGCACAGCGGCGCTCAGGGCCCCCTCCGTGCCCGACAAGGCCTTGCGCGCGCCCTCGACGGTGAAGCCCTTTACGTGGAGCAAATGATGGATGCGCTCGGCGAGCGCGACGTCGGCCGGGCGGTAGTAGCGGCGGCGGCCTGAACGTTGCAGCGGCCGAAGCTCGGGAAAGCGCGTCTCCCAATAGCGCAGCACATGGGTCGGAACTCCGATCCGCTCGGCAAGTTCGCCGATCGACAGCATTGCGCCCGCCGCCTTGCTGCTCGCGCCGCGCTCGTCGAAATCGGGCATCGCCGACCCCCGGCCTTAGCTGCCCGCGACGCGGGCCCGCATCGCCTGGCTGGCACGAAAGGTCATCACGCGGCGGGGAAGAATGGGCACTTCAATGCCCGTCTTGGGATTGCGGCCGATGCGCTGCGCCTTATCGCGCAGCACGAAGGTGCCGAACCCTGAAATTTTCACATTATGGCCGTCGGACAGAGCGTCGGACATGTGCGACAAGATACTTTCGACAATCGCGGCAGATTCATTGCGCGAGAGTCCCACCATCTGATTGATCCGCGCCGCGATGTCAGCACGGGTAAGCGTTCCTGCAGCCATGTTAGTCCCTTCCCCTCCTGAGGCGTAGCCGAAGACGGTTCTCGCAGAAGGCCCCCTCCCATCTCGAGTCCCGGGCGCGAGTGTATCAAAAGCGAATAAATCCGCAAATCTGAAACGGATGGGTGGAGAAGTTGATGCGATGAACGCTTGCGCGCGCGAGCGGGGCGCCGGTTCAGATCCGCAGGATCGCAGCGCCCCAGGTGAAACCACCGCCCATCGCCTCGAGGACGACAAGATCGCCGCGCCGAATCCGTCCGTCGCGTACCGCAAGATCAAGCGCCAGGGGGACCGAGGCCGCCGATGTGTTGGCGTGCTGGTCGACGGTGAGGACCACACGCTCGGCGGGAAGGCCGAGCTTCTTCGCTGTTGCGTCGATGATGCGCTTGTTCGCCTGATGCGGGACCACCCAGTCGACATCGGATGCCGAAAGGCCGACGTCGGCGAGAACCTCGCCGAGAACGGCAGCAAGGTTGGTGACTGCGTGGCGGAAGACCTCGCGCCCCTGCATGCGCACATGGCCGACGGTGCCCGTCGTCGACGGCCCGCCGTCGACATAGAGCATGTCGCAATATTGGCCTTCGGCGTGGAGCCGCGTTGCCAGAATGCCGCGATCGTCGGCGACATCCTCGGCCGAGAGCACGACGGCGCCCGCGCCGTCGCCGAAGAGGACGCAGGTCGCACGGTCCTCCCAGTCGAGGATGCGGCTGAAGGTTTCCGAGCCGATAACGAGCGCATGCTTGGCAGCGCCGGTGCGCAGCATCGAATCGGCGACCGAGAGCGCATAGAGAAAGCCCGAGCAGACGGCGGCGACGTCAAAGGCGATGCAGTCGGGCGCACCGAGCAGCGCCTGGACCTTGGTCGCGCTCGCCGGGAATGTATTGTCGGGGGTCGCCGTCGCGAGGATGATCAGCCCGATGTCCGAGGGCTCGAGCCCCGCCGCGGCGAGCGCTTCCCTCGCAGCCGCGGCGCCGAGCGTCGCGGTCGTCTCGTCGGGTTCGGCGACATGGCGAAAACGGATGCCGGTACGCTCGACGATCCATTCGTCGCTGGTGTCGACGCGCTCGGCAAGCTCGGCGTTCGAGACGCGTGTGCGCGGCAGCGCCGAGCCGGTGCCGGCGAGGACAGCGCGAAGAGTCATGCCGCAGCGCTCCCGCGGAAATTGGCCAGATCGTCGGTCACTTGACGCGTGATGTCCTTCTCGATGAGTTCGGCGCACAGATGCACCGCATTGGCAACGCCCTTCGCATCGGCGCTGCCGTGGCTCTTGAGCACGACGCCGTTGAGGCCAAGGAACACAGCGCCATTGTGATTATTGGGGTCAAGATGGTGGCGCAGCAATTCGGTCGCCGGCCGCGAGATGAGAAAGCCGATCTTCGAGCGCACCGATGAGGTGAAAGCGCGGCGCAGGAGATCGGTGACGAAACGCGCGGTCCCCTCGATCGTCTTCAGCGCGATATTGCCTGAAAAGCCGTCATGGACGACGACATCGACATGGCCGCGCGACAATTTATCGCCTTCGATGAAGCCGGCGAACTCCATAGGCAGATGCTCCGCGCCGCGCAGCATGGCGGCCGCGTCGCGAATCTCATCGGTTCCCTTAAGCTCCTCGGTTCCGATGTTGAGGAGCGCGACGCGCGGACGCTCGAGCCCCAGCGCCGTGCGCGCATAGGCGGCGCCCATCACGGCGAACTGGACAAGGTTCGTCGCATCGCATTCGGTATTGGCGCCAAGATCGAGCATCACGACGTCATTGTCGCCGAGCGAAGGGAGCAAGGCTGCAAGGGCGGGCCGGTCGATTCCCGGCATCGTGCGCAGCGCAAGCTTCGCCATCGCCATCAGCGCGCCGGTGTTCCCTGCCGATACCGCACCGCCGGCGTCGCCGCGCTTTACCGCGTCGATCGCGAGCCCCATGGAGCTTCCGCGGCCGTTGCGCAGCGCCTGGCTCGGCTTGTCCTCGCCCGAGACAAGCTTGTCGGTGTGGATGATCTCCGAGGCGGCCCGCAGATTGGGATGATTTTCAAGCGCGGCCTTGATCCGCGTCTCGTCGCCAACAAGCAGGAAGCGAAGCCCCTCGTGCTGGTGACGCGCCATCGCCGCGCCCGCGCACATGACGCGGACGCCGACGTCACCGCCCATCGCATCAATCGCGATTCGCGGTGTGAGGCTCATCGGGACAGTCTCCGGCTTGGCTTACGCGCCGGCCACCACTTCGCGGCCGTTGTAATGGCCACAGGCGTTGCAGAGGTTGTGCGGACGCTTCAGCTCGCCGCAGTTCGGGCATTCCTGAAAGGCTTCAACCTTCAGACTGTCGTGGCTGCGACGCATGCCGCGCTTCGAGGGCGATGTTTTTCGCTTGGGGACGGCCATGATATATCCTGTATTCTCAAACTGTTCGGTGCGAATCGGCAAACCCGGATTTGTCGGCCCCGTTTCCGGAAACGACTGGCCCGCCCGCCGTGCCGAAGGCTGTTCCCACTCCAAAAAGGACAGGAAAATCTTCCGCCGGAAGGTGCCTCAACGCCTGATGGTGTCGGGTGCCGGATCGGGCGCGGCTATAGCGTTTTTGCCCGCAAAGGCAAGCCCCCGAGGAATACTTGCCCGCGAAGCGCGACAATGCCACATCCCGTGCAAGATTCAGAAGTGAGGGGAAAGCCGATGACGATGTTGCCGATCAGCCTGACGATCGCCGCGGGGGCGGCGCTGCTCAACATCTGGCTCGCGATGCGCGTCGGACGAATGCGCACGAAGGAGAAGATCTTCGTGGGCGACGGCGGCAACGAGGCGGTGATCCGCCGGATGCGCGCGCACAGCAATTATGTCGAAAACACCGCCTTCGTCCTGATCCTCCTCATTCTCGTCGAACTCGGGCTCGGTTCGTCGATCTGGCTCTGGGCCGCAGGCGCGCTTTACCTCGTTGGACGCGTGCTTCACGCCATCGGGATGGACGGAATGATGTGGGGCCGCATGGCGGGGACGATCATCACCATGCTCACCCAGCTCGGGCTCGCGATCACGGCGCTCGCAGCGGTCTATATGACCCCGACCACGATCCTGGCGACCGAGGTTGCCGAAACCGAAACGGTCGCGGCAGACTGAGCGAAAATGTTTTCAAGTCAGGCGGATTTGCCTGACGGCCTGGAAAACACAGTAAATCAAGCCTCAAGAGTGCCGGTTTTGATTCAATCAAAACCGAACGCACTCTAAGTCAGCGCCGCATCGCTCACGAAGGGATTTGTCCGCCGTTCCTGCGCAAAATTGCTGTGCGGACCGTGTCCGGGCAGGAAAACCGTGTCGTCGCCGAGCGGCCAGAGCTTTTGCGTGATCGAATCGATCAACTGCCGGTGGTCGCCGCGCGGGAAATCGGTGCGGCCGATCGAGCCCTGAAAGAGGACGTCGCCGACGATCGCGAGCTTCGAGGGGCGATGGTAGAAGACGACGTGCCCCGGCGTATGCCCCGGGGTGTGGATGACCTCGATCGTCAGATTGCCGACCGTCACGCTATCGCCATCGACGAGCCAGCGGTCGGGCTCGAACGGCTCGCCCGACATGCCGAAGCGCGCGCCATCTTCGCCCAATCGCTCGATCCAGAAACGATCGTCCTCATGCGGGCCCTCGACCGGCACGCCGAGTTCCTTTGCGAGTACGCCCGCCTGCCCGCAATGGTCCATATGGCCATGGGTGATGAGGATCTTCTCGATCTCGACGCCTGTCTGGCGCACCGCATCCTTGAGCTTGTCGAGATCCCCGCCGGGGTCGACGAAGGCCGCCTTGTTCGTTTCGGTGCACCAAAGCAGCGTGCAATTCTGCTGAAAGGCAGTGACGGGCACGACGGCGGCGCGGAGCGGCGGATTGGGAGCGTTCATGGCGCGTGATGTGGGGAAAAGTCGCCGCGATGGCAAGGCCGGCTTTCCCCTCCCCTTGCAGCTCAGCTGTGCATCTCCCATATCGCGGGCCATGAGCGAACCGACCGCGCACCGTGCCGCGCCCTGGCACGGAACCACCATTCTTTCCGCTCGCACAGCTGACAAGGTCGTCATCATCGGCGATGGCCAGGTGTCGATGGGCCAGACGGTGATGAAGCCCAATGCGAGAAAGGTACGCCGCCTTCACGACGGCAGCGTCATCGGCGGTTTTGCCGGCGCCACCGCCGATGCCTTCACGCTGTTCGAACGATTGGAAGCCAAGCTTGAACGCCATAACGGGCAATTGCTTCGCGCCGCTGTCGAACTCGCGAAGGACTGGCGCACCGACAAATTTCTGCGCAACCTCGAGGCGATGATGATCGTCGCGGACAAGGAGATCACGCTGGTGATCACCGGCAATGGCGATGTGCTCGAACCCAAGGGCGGCATCGCAGCGATCGGATCGGGCGGCAATTTTGCGCTCTCGGCCGCCCGCGCGCTTGCCGACTATGAAAAAGATCCTGAGACCCTGGCCCGAAAGGCGATGGAAGTCGCAGCTGACATCTGCGTCTATACCAACGACCAGTTCACCCAGGAAATCATCGAAATCCAGGCATAAGCGAACATGAACAAGGATTTGACGCCGAAGGCGATCGTCGCCGCATTGGACACGCATATCATCGGCCAGGACGCCGCGAAGCGCGCGGTCGCGGTCGCGCTGCGCAATCGCTGGCGCCGCCAGCAACTTGCGCCTGACCTGCGCGACGAGGTGAGCCCCAAGAATATCCTGATGATCGGGCCCACAGGCTGCGGCAAGACTGAGATTTCGCGGCGCCTCGCAAAGCTTGCCGATGCTCCCTTCATCAAGGTCGAGGCGACCAAGTTCACCGAGGTTGGCTATGTCGGCCGCGATGTCGAGCAGATCGCGCGCGATCTCGTCGAGGAAGCCGTGCGGCTCGAAAAGGAGCGGCGCCGCGAGGCGGTGCGCGCCGCCGCCGAAGAAGCCGCGATGGAGCGATTGCTCGATGCACTCACCGGCAAGGGCGCGAGCGAGGCGACGCGCCAGAGTTTCCGCCAGCGTATTCGTGAAGGGCATCTCGACGAGAGCGAAGTCGAGATCGAGGTGGCCGACACTCCCGGCATGACCTTCGAGCTTCCCGGCCAGCCGGGACAGATGAGCATGATCAACCTCTCCGATATGCTCGGCAAGGCCATGGGCGGTCCGCCGAAGAAGCGCCGCAAATTGAAGGTTATCGATGCCGCGACACGGCTGATCGAGGAAGAGCAGGACAAGCGCCTCGACCAGGATGATGTCGCGCGGGTCGCCCTCGCCGACGCCGAGGCGAACGGGATCGTTTTCCTCGATGAGATCGACAAGATCGCCGTCAGCGACGTGCGCGGCGGTTCGATCAGCCGCGAAGGCGTGCAGCGCGACCTCCTCCCCCTCATCGAGGGCACGACGGTCGCGACCAAATATGGCCCGATGAAGACCGACCATGTCCTCTTCATTGCCTCGGGCGCCTTTCATGTCGCCAAGCCCTCCGACCTCTTGCCCGAACTTCAGGGCCGCTTGCCGATCCGTGTCGAACTCGGCGCGCTCAGCGAAGCTGACTTCGTGCGCATCCTCTCGGAAACGAAGGCGGGGCTGCCTGAACAATATGCCGCGCTCATCAGCACCGAAGGCGTGACGCTCTCCTTTACCGACGATGCAATCGCGCGCGTTGCGAAACTCGCCGCCGAGGTCAATGAGAAGGTCGAGAATATCGGCGCCCGCCGGCTCCAGACGATCATGGAACGGCTTGTCGAGGAGGTAAGCTTCAATGCCGAAGATATGGCAGGCACAGCGCTGACCGTCGATGCGGCCTATGTCGACCGCCAGCTCGCCGATGTCGTGGGCGATACCGACCTTAGCAAATATGTGCTCTGACGGCCTTCGCGGCCGATCACGCCAAGCGCAGGTCATTTCGGTTGGCTATTTGCCGAACTTCATTTGACTTTGCGGCATTGTCGATGCGAGAACGTGCCCCGACACGGCCGACATGGGGTCGCAAACGGCTGGCACGGAGACAGTAATGGCAGACGAAGAGGTCGCCGAGCAGGGCGAACTGGCGATTACGCGCACCGGCGACAGGCTCCGGCTTGCGCGCGAGGCGGCGGGGCTCTCGCTCGCCGATATCGCGACCCGGACGCGGATCACCCAGCGCCACCTGGATGCGATCGAGAAATCCGATTTTTCCGGTCTGCCCGGCCGCACCTACGTCACCGGCTTTGCCCGCGCCTACGCCCGCGCGGTCGATCTTCCCGAAGCCGAGATCGGCGCTGCGGTGCGCCGCGAGCTCGAGGAAGACGAATATGTAGCCCGACCGGCTTACGAGGCCTATGAGCCGACGGATCCTGCGCGCCTCCCCACGGCGCGGCTGACCTGGACGCTGGTGATCATCACCGCGCTCCTCGCGTCGGCCTATGGTGTGTGGCGTTTCCTGTCGGTCGAACCCGACGAGGCCCTGATTGCCGCCCAAAATGCCGACGCCGATGCCTCGGAAGCCCCCGCAGCCGATGCCACGTCGGCTCAATCCGCCACGGCAGGCGCCGCGGGCACGGCGCAGGTTGCGCAAGATGCCCCCGTCGTGCTCACCGGCCTGTCCGAAGTCTGGATCGGCTTCGACGATGCGACCGGCAAGACCGAAAATTGGCGCACGCTCGACCCGGGCGAGGTTTATCAGGTTCCGCCCGCCTATATCGAGCAGTTCACGCTGCGCACCAGCATTCCGCAGGCGCTCAAAGTGACCGTAGGCGGCCGCGATGTCGGGGCCATCGGCCCTGCCGATACGCTGGTCAAGGGCGTCTCGTTAAAGCCCGCCGACCTCATCGCGCGCGCCGAAGGAAGCAGCGGCGGCGCCCCCGCCGCCCCCGCTCCCAAGCGCTGACGCGCCGCGCTTTCCGTCCCGGCGCATGGCCGCTGTCCGAAATGGGTTTGCGCGGCCGTCCCTTGCCGCGTTATGGGTGCGCAAATGGTTAACCTGTGGGGGCTGATCGAAAGATGAAGATGCGAAACATCCTGTATTTCGGCGCAGCGAGCGCCGCTCTGACCATGATGGCGCCGGCTGCCTCAGCGCAGGACGGGACCATCGACAAGCGCGTCGAGCGGCTGGAGAAGGAAATGCGCGCGGTCCAGCGCACGGTCTTTCCCGGCGGCAGCCCGGCCTTCTTCGAAGGCGAGATCGCGCCCGACAAGACGCCCGGGGAGCGGGTGAAGAGCACCGCGCCGGTGATCGACCTTATCGCGCGCGTCGATGCGCTGGAAGCGCAGCTCCAGACGCTGACCGGCCAGACCGAGCAGAATGCCTATCAGCTGCGCGAACTGGAAAAGCAGTTCGCCGCCTACAAGGCCGAAATGGAAAAGCGCATCGCATCGCCCGCGGAAACCGCAACCGCGAGCCTTGCTCCCGCGGTGCGGCCGACGGCGAGCTCTGCATCGCCCGCTCCTGCCAAAAAGCCCGAGGAAAAGCCCGCGGCCAGCGGCGGCGACGCAGCGCGGCTTGCGCTCGTGAAGAAGGTCGAGATTCCCGCGACGGGCAATGAGGTCGCCGATGCCTACACCTATGGATACCGCCTCTGGGAAGCAAAGCTCTACCCCGAGGCGCAGGCGCAGCTGAAGCAGGTGGCCGAGAAATGGCCGAAGAACAGCTATGCAAGCTTTGCGCAGAACCTCCTCGGGCGTGCCTATCTCGACGAGGGCAAGCCGAGTCTCGCCGCGGTCGCCTTCTACAATAATTACAAGGCCCAGCCTAGCGGCCCGCGCGCCCCCCATAGTCTCATGTACATGGGAGTTGCGCTCACGAAGCTTGGCCGCAAGAGCGACGCCTGCAAGGCTTTTCGCGAGCTTGATGAAGTCTATGGAGACAAGGCGCCGAAGGACGTCCGCGACGATGCCGCTGCCGCAAAAGCAAAAGCCGGCTGCTGACGCGGGCAGCGTCGAGCGCTTTGCCGCCGACCTTGCCGCGCTCGCGGGGCCGGACTGGAACGGCAAAAGATACGGCGTTGCCGTGTCGGGCGGACCCGACAGCATGGCGCTCTTGTGGCTCATGGCTTCCCTGCTCCCAGGCCAGATCGCGGCGGCGACGGTCGATCACAGGCTCCGCGACGCGTCTGCCGAGGAGGCGCGCATGGTCGCGGGCTATTGCGCGCGCGAGCATATTCCGCACGCGATCCTGCATCCCGCTTGTCCTATTTCGGGCTCCTTGC
Organism: Sphingopyxis flava; assembly: GCF_900168005.1. Classification (GTDB taxonomy): domain Bacteria; phylum Pseudomonadota; class Alphaproteobacteria; order Sphingomonadales; family Sphingomonadaceae; genus Sphingopyxis; species Sphingopyxis flava. The sequence continues at coordinate 14,293 of NZ_FUYP01000006.1, read as the reverse complement.
AGGCAGCCGCGCGGAGTGAACGCTACCGCTTGCTCGAACAATGGCGCGAGGCGCTGGCGCTCGATCATATACTGACCGCGCATCATGCCGATGATCAGCTCGAAACGATGATCATGCGCCTCAACCGCTCGAGCGGCGTCGGCGGGCTGGCGGGCGTGCGCGCCGCCAATGGCGCGGTGCTGAGGCCGCTCCTCCATTGGCGGCGAAGCGAACTTGCAGCGCTCGCGCTCGATGCCGATCTTCCGATCGTTGAGGATCCCTCGAATGCCGATCGGCGCTTCGACCGGGCGCGGCTGCGCCATGCGCTCCAATCGCAGGAATTTCTCGACCCCCAGGCAGCATCGCGGTCGGCGCAGTGGCTGGGAGAGGCGGATGCCGCGCTCGATTGGGCAGTCGAGACCGCGATCGCGGCCTGGCCCGATGCGAGCGACCCGTCGGTGATCCGCGACGAGGCCTATCCCGACGAAATTTTCCGCCGCATCGTCGAGCGGCGGCTTCGCGCGAACGACCCGCGGATCAGCCTGCGCGGCGAGACGCTTGGCGGCCTTATCGCGGCGATGCGTGCCGGGCGGCGGGCGATGGTGGGCGAATTGCTGATCGATGCGGGCAAAGGCTCCGGCGCCGGTTTCTGGCGCATTTCCGCCGCGCCCCGCCGAAAAGGCCGCGCCTGAGGCATATTGGCTCATTGTCATTTAACCTGAACTTCCTATCTTGAGCCCAAGAGTCGCGGCGTTTCGCGACCATCTGGAAAGATTTCCGCATGCAGGACGACAAGGAACCGCAGGGCAACCCCTGGATGAAGAGTGTGATGATCTGGAGCGGCATCTTGCTTGCCATGCTTCTTGTCGCCTCGATGTTCGGCGGTGCCAACCAGCCTGCGGGCAATGCCCTTGCCTATTCCGATTTCCGGCAGAAGGTCGAAGAGGGAAGCGTCAAATCGGTCGTCCTTTCCGAAGACCGCGTCACAGGCGAACTTTCCAGCGGCGAGCGCTTCTCGACCAATCTTGTGCGAGATCCAGAGCTTTTGAAGCTGCTCAACGAGAAAAATGTCAAATATGAGGGCAAGCCGACCGAGGTTCCGAACTTCTGGATGTATCTTCTGGTCCAGTCGCTGCCTTTCCTCCTGATCATCGGCATCGCCTTCTTCGTCTTCCGCCAGGTGCAGAAGAACAATGGCTCAGGCGCAATGGGCTTCGGCAAATCGCGCGCCAAGATGCTGACCGAAAAGCAGGGCCGCGTGACCTTCGACGATGTTGCCGGCATCGACGAGGCGCGCGAGGAGCTCGAAGAAATCGTCGAGTTCCTGAAAGACCCCACGAAATTCTCAAAGCTCGGCGGCCAGATTCCGAAGGGGGCGCTGCTCGTCGGCTCGCCCGGCACCGGCAAGACGCTCCTCGCCCGCGCGATCGCCGGGGAAGCGGGCGTGCCCTTCTTCACCATTTCAGGTTCCGATTTCGTCGAGATGTTCGTCGGCGTCGGCGCCTCGCGCGTGCGCGACATGTTCGAGCAGGCGAAGCGCAACGCGCCCTGCATCGTCTTCATCGACGAGATCGACGCGGTGGGCCGCCACCGCGGCGCCGGGCTCGGCAATGGCAATGATGAGCGCGAGCAGACGCTCAATCAGCTGCTCGTCGAAATGGACGGCTTCGAGGCAAATGAAGGCATCATCATCGTCGCAGCGACCAACCGCCCCGACGTGCTCGACCCCGCCCTCTTGCGCCCCGGACGCTTCGACCGCCAGGTCGTCGTGCCGCGCCCCGACATCGAGGGCCGTCAGAAGATCCTCGAGGTCCACACGCGCAAGAAGCCGCTCGCACCCGATGTCGACCTTCGCCGCATCGCGCGCGGCACCCCCGGCTTTTCGGGCGCCGATCTTGCAAATCTGGCAAATGAGGCGGCGCTCCTCGCCGCGCGCAAGGGCAAGCGCCTGATTGCCTCGAACGAGTTCGAGGAAGCCAAGGACAAGGTCATGATGGGCGCGGAGCGCCGCTCGATGGTCATGACCGAGGACGAGAAGAAGGCGACCGCCTATCACGAGGCCGGGCATGCGCTTGTCTCGCTGCATGTCGAGGGCAATGACCCGCTCCACAAGGTGACGATCATTCCGCGCGGGCGCGCGCTGGGCGTGACGTGGAACCTGCCCGAGCGCGACCGTTACTCGCAGAATATGAAGCAGATGAAGGCGCGCCTCGCGCTCTGCTTCGGCGGCCGCATCGCCGAGCAGCTGATCTATGGCAACGACGAGCTCAACACGGGCGCGTCGAACGATATTCAGCAGGCGACCGACATGGCGCGCGCGATGGTGATGGAATATGGCATGTCCGAAAAGCTCGGCTGGCTTCGCTATCGCGACAATCAGGACGAGGTCTTCCTTGGCCACAGCGTGTCGCGCGCGCAGAACATGTCCGAAGAAACCGCCCGGCTGATCGACGCCGAGGTCCGCCGCCTTGTCGAGGAAGGCGAAAAGACCGCGCGCAAGGTGCTCACCGATCATATCGACGAGCTGCATCTCCTCGCCGCTGCCCTGCTCGAATATGAGACGCTGTCGGGCGAGGAAGCCAAGCGCGCGATCCGCGGCGAGGACATCGGCCGCGAGGATGATCAGGGCAAGCAGACGAGCCCTGTCCAGGGGCATGTGGGCGGTCTGCCGCAGATCAAGCGCAAGCCGCGGCCGTTCGGCGACGCCAACCCGCAAGGCGCCTGAGCGACAGCGCGTCCGCATGATCCGGGGGGACATCGCCCGCATTGGCCCTGCCCTCATGGCCGGGTGTCTGTTTTGCGCTATGGCGCCCGGCGAGATGAGCGTTGCCGCATTTCTCGCGCGATCGGATGCCATCTTGCGCCTGGGGCCGCTCGCAATGGCGACGCCGGAGGCGAGCCGGCTAAAGGGTGAGGTCATCGCCGCCGCCAGACGCTACAAGGCGCGGGTCGACGCCGAGCGCCGCGCGGGCCGCAAGACGACGAGCTGCCCGCCTGAAACCGGCACACTTACCCCTCAGCAATGGCTCGCGCATCTGCGCAGCTATCCCGCGCCCCGGCGTCCATCGGTCTCGATCTATTCGGCCTTCGATGCGCTCATGAAAAAGCGCTACCCCTGTCCCGCATAATCGGCCAACGCTGGGGTCATGACGATCTATTGCGATGAATCGGGCGGGCTCAGCGCGGGGGCGATGACCTTTTCCGCGGTGATGCTCACCCCTGAGGCGGCGGCGTCGATCCACGCGCGCTTTCGTGCCGTCACCGGCCTTCGCGGCGAACTCAAGGGGAGCCGCATCAGCCTGACCGAGCGCGCCTATCTGCTCGAGCTTTTCGATCGCGCGGGCGGGCGCGCCTGGGTCGCGGTCGCCCAAAGCGCAAAACTCGCCCCGAAGCCAAACGGCCAGGCCCCGACCGACCTTGAGCTTTATGCCGCGCTCCTCGACACCGCGGTCGCGCGCTGGCTGCCCGAAACGGGCGGTGTGTGTAGCGACGTCGTGATCGACGATGGGCGCTACGACCCTGCGATTCTCGCGCGCGTCCGCGACACGATCCAGGCAGGTCTTTCAGGATGGGGCCGCGCCTCGCTCGCCGATAGCCGCCGGAGCGACGGGATCCAGATCGCCGACGTTATTGCCAACAGCCTCTACAATATCACGGCGCACTCGGCGCGGGCGCGCCGCATCGGCATCATTCTGGAACCCATGCTCGCCTCGAAGGCGATCCGCGTTGCTGAACTCACCGCCCTGCCCTGAGCGCATGCGAGCCGGATGAGCCGGAAGGTCAATGCATGTGACGCAGCTTGTCGGGGTTGCGCATCACATAGATGCCGGTGACCTTGCCATCCTCGATCTCGAGCGCGGTGGTCTGAAGCTCGCCGTCCGCTTCGCGGGTGACGAAGCCGGGAAGGCCGTTGATCATCCCGGTGTGGACGAGGCTCGAGCCATATTTGCCGAACAGCACGGCGAGGCTTCGATGAAGCTTCATCACGATGTCGAAGCCAATCACCGGCTCGGTTGCCGCGGGGCGCTTGCCGCCGCCATCGGACCACATGCCGACGTCCGCGGCAAGCAGGGCGCCGAGCCTGCTCATGTCGCCGCTGCGCGAGGCCGCGAAGAAAGCGCTGGCGATTTCCAGACCCCGCTCCTTTTCAAGCTTGTAGCGCGGCCGCGCCTCGCGGACGTGCATGCGGGCACGTGCGGCCAGCTGCCGCGCAGCGGCAGCATCGCGGCCGATCGTCGCCGCCACCTCGTCGAAGGCGACGCCGAAGACGTCGTGCAGCAGAAAGGCCGCGCGCTCGAGGGGAGAGAGCCGCTCGAGCGCAAGCATCAGCGGTAACGTGACATCATCATCATCATCATCCTCGACGAGCGGGTCGGGGAGCCAGGGACCGATATAAGTTTCGCGGGTGCGCCGCGCCGATTTCAGTTGATCAAGGCAAAGCCGCGTCACCGTGCGCCGCAGAAATGCGGCCGGTTCGCGCACCTCGGCGCGCTCGGCCGCCAGCCAGCGGAGAAAGGCGTCCTGGACGACATCTTCCGCATCCGCAACCGAGCCGAGCATGCGATAGGCAACGCGGGTCAAGAGGGGACGCAGCGGATCGAAACTCGCCGCTGCGTCCGCCAGATGAGGGGCGCCTTTCGGCGTCATCAGGCCGCCTTCGCCGCCGGCGCGCCGCCTTCGTACCAGAGGCCGAAGCCAACAGCGATACGGTTCCAGCCATTGATGACGTTGATCATGACGGTGAGGTTCATCTGCTCCTCCGCGGTAAAATGCGCATCGAGCGCCGCGCGCGCCTCATCTTGTGTGTGTCCTTGTGACAAGCGGGTCAAGGCATCGGTCCAGGCGAGCGCGGCGCGTTCGCGGGGGGTGAAAACGGGCGCATCGCGCCACGCGGCGAGCAGATAGATGCGCTGCTCGGTTTCGCCCGCTGCCCGGGCATCAGCGGTGTGCATGTTGATGCAGTTGGCGCAGCCGTTGAGGATCGACGCGCGGATCTTCACCAGCTCGATGAGGCTCTTCTCGAGGCTCTTTTCGGCAGCGAGGCTCACCGCCATCCACTGCTTCATCAGCTGAGGCGATGCGGCGAAAGGATCGGTAACCTTGGTCATGTCGTGTCTCCTTGGTTTGGTTGTACAGACATGACGAGCCAGCAGCGGCGGATGTGACATACGGCCCGAAAAAATTGAGATGCCCGCCGCAACGGGCCCGAAATGCGGGGCTTAATCTTTGAAAATCAATCCTTTTGAACAAGTCGCTTTGCCGGATTCCAAAGCTGGATTAGCATCGCCCCGTCGTTTGACAGGAGGGGAAGGATCATGAAGTTTCTCGATGGTTTTGGCGAACAGGCCTATGCGCTGCTGCGGATCGTTGCGGGCCTGCTGTTCCTCGCGCACGGCGTGCAGAAATTCTTCAATTTTCCAACCGACTTTCCGATGCCCCTCAGCCCCCTGCTGCAGGCTGCGGGCGTTATCGAACTCATCGCGGGCGGCCTCATCATCCTTGGCCTCTTCACCCGTCCCGCTGCTTTCGTTGCAAGCGGCATGGCGGCTGTCGGTTACTGGATGGTACACGGGAGCCAGGGCCTTTACCCCATCGCCAACGGCGGTGAAACGATCGCGCTTTATTGCTTCATCTTCCTGTTCATCGCGGCGCGCGGCGCCGGGATCTGGAGCGTCGACAGCGCGCGCTCGAGCTAGCCATGCGCCGTTCGTTCCTCGCGGGAATGCTGCTGGGTTCGGCCCTGGCGCTTGCCAGCGCCTTAGGCGCGCAAGCCTGGTCCGCGAGCAGAGAGGAGCCACTGTATCTTCGGATCGCTGACGACGATTATGATGATCTTTCGCTGTCGGATCGCAAAGCTGAGGATGGCCCGACGAGCGCGAGATTGATCCGGGCTTGCGGCGTTGAAAAATTTTCGCTCGATTTGGCAATCCCGGATCATGCGGGATCCGCATTCGTCGAGATCGATTCAACGCCGCGACCAAGGCTCAATTGCCTCATCGGTGAAGCCCGCATCCACGGATTATCTTTGGCCGTCGTCAGAGGCCTCGATACCGCGGCTTTCGAGTGCCTGCCAGGCTGGCCGTCCCGATTCCGGGAGCTTGACGCGGCGGAATATCAATTTTGTCCCCACGGCCGGCCAAATGAGATATTCCCTCGCACCCGACGTCCCGCCGCAGGCGCATCACGGCCGTGAAGACCAGTCAGCGGATCAGGTGAGAGCGGCTTGCCCGGTGAGGGCTGTGGCTGATCGAGGGTATCTAAGCTCCTGGCCCCTCATAGGCCTCGACAATCCGCCCGACGATCGGGTGACGGACGACATCGGCGGCGGTAAAGCGGCTGACGTTTATGCCCTCGATCCCCTCGAGCCGCGCGACGGCGTCGGCGAGCCCCGAGGTCGCAGGTGCGGGCAAGTCGACCTGCTTGGGGTCGCCGCAAATGACCATGCGGCTGTTCATGCCAAAGCGGGTCAGAAACATCTTCATCTGCGGGATCGTCGTGTTCTGCGCTTCGTCGAGGATGATGAAGGCATCGGCGAGCGTGCGGCCGCGCATGAAGGCGAGCGGCGCGATTTCGATCTCGCCCGATGCGATACGGCGCTCGACCTGCTCAGCGGGCAGACAGTCGTGCAGGGCGTCGTAGAGTGGGCGAAGATAGGGGTCGACCTTTTCCTTCATGTCGCCAGGAAGGAAGCCGAGCTTTTCACCTGCCTCGACCGCGGGACGCGAAAGAATGAGGCGCTGTACGCTGCCGGTGATGAGCTGCGCGACCGCCTGCGCGACCGCAAGATAGGTCTTGCCGGTCCCCGCAGGGCCGAGCGCAAATATTACGTCATCGCGCGCGAGCGCCTGCATGTAGGGGACCTGCGAAGGCGCCCGGGGAACGATCGTCTTCTTGCGCGTCCGGATCATCACCGTCGGCGCTTCGCTCGCGTCGTGGCGGATAATACCGGCGAGCGTCGGCTGCGCCGACATCGCGATCACCCCGTCGACGAGCCCTGCGTCGACCTCCTGCCCCTGTTCGATGCGATTGTAGAGTTCGGTTAGCACGTCGCGCGCGCGCGCCGCGGCCTCAGCCTCACCCTCGATCTGCACGCGATTGCCGCGCGCCGAGATATAGACGCCGAGACGGTTTTCGATCGCGACGAGATTGCGGTCGAACTCGCCAAAGAGAATGCCCAATAATTGCGTTCGCTCGAATTCCGCGGTCAGCCGAACGCGGTCGCCGGGTTCGGCAGGAGAAGCTGCGAGCGGACGTTTGGACATCAAGCCTCCTGCAATTGGCGCACAGCTGCGCCCAGACTGTTCGGACCCGCCGAGATGATTTCGACGTCGACCATATCGCCGATCGCCAGCCCTGGCGCTGTGACATGGACCGACTGAAGCCAGGGCGATTTGCCAATGAGCTGACCCTCGTGCTTGCCCTTGCGCTCAAGCAGAAGACGCGTCGTTCGGCCGACGGTTGCTTCGTTGAACGCGTGCTGCTGTGCGTTGAGAAGCGACTGGAGCCGCTGGAGCCGGTCGTTCATCACTGCTTCGTCGACCTGACCCTCCATCGAGGCTGCGGGCGTGCCGGGCCGACGCGAATATTTGAAGCTATACGCCATCGCATAGCCCGTCGCGCGAACGATATCGAGCGTCGCCTCGAAATCCGCTTCGGTTTCGCCGGGGAAGCCGACGATGAAATCGCCCGAGATTGCGATGTCGGGGCGTGCTTTCCGAACGCGCTCGATGACGCGCAAATAGCTCTCGACGTTGTGGCTGCGGTTCATCGCGGCAAGAATGCGGTCGCTGCCCGCCTGCACCGGCAGATGGAGAAATGGCATCAGCTTGTCGACCTCGCCATGCGCCGCGATCAAGCCGTCGCTCATGTCATTGGGGTGGCTGGTCGTGTAGCGGATGCGCTCGAGCCCCTCCTCTTCGGCGAGTGCACGGATCAGCCCGTCGAGACCGATCGCCCTTCCCCGCTCATCTTCGCCGTCCCACGCGTTCACATTCTGACCGAGCAGCGTGATCTCGCGCACCCCGCCTGCCACGAGGGCGCGCGCCTCGGCGATCAGATCGCCAAAGGGCCGGCTCGTCTCAGCGCCGCGCGTATAGGGAACAACGCAATAGGTGCAAAATTTGTCGCAGCCTTCCTGCACGGTGAGGAAGGCGGTGGGGCGCTGAAGGCCGCTGCGGCGCGGAAGTGCGCCAAACTTGCTTTCAAGCGGCATGTCGAGATCGATCGCCTTTTCGCCGCGCTCGGCGCGCGCGATGAGCTCGGGGAGGCGGTGATAGGCCTGCGGTCCGACGACGACCCCGACGCTCGGCGCGCGGCGCGCGATCTCGGCGCCCTCGGCCTGCGCGACGCAGCCCGCGACCGCGATCGTCGGGCTCGTGCCGTCCTCGCGCTTCAGGCGGCCGATGTCCGAATAGACCTTCTCTGCAGCCTTCTCGCGAATATGACAGGTGTTGAGGATGACAAGATCGGCGTCTGCGCCTTCGGCTGCGGGCGCATAACCCTCAGCGCCCAGCATCTCCGCCATGCGTTCGCCGTCATAGACGTTCATCTGGCAGCCGAAGGATTTGACGTGAAATGTCTTTGGAGAGTCGGATTTCATCGGCGCGCTATAGGCGATCGCGCGCGGTCGCGGAAGAGCGCGCCGCCTCTTCCATCCGAGCAGCGATTGCAGCGCGGGCCGCGTCAGCAAGCGCCTTGCGGTCAGCCTCGACTTCGTCGGGCAGCGGATCGAGATAGTGGATGGTGAGCAAGATCGGCCGCCTGCGCGCGAGGAGCCGCTTGAAATTGTCGAGGCCGGACTCAGGGTCGAGCCACGCAATATCGGGGGCCTCTTCGCCATAATCGAGGAATACCGGCTGGACCTGGAGCCGCGGGGGGGTTGGAATGACCGCCTGAAGGAGCGAGGCGCGAAAGGGCAGCAGTCCATCGCCGGGCCCCGTCGTTCCTTCGGGAAACAAGGTCACCGGGCGGCCGCGCGCGAGCGCGCTGCGAAGTTCGCTTGCCTGATTGTGGATTTCGCGCTTCGCCTCGCGCTGGACGTAGATAGTGTGGTTCTGGTCGGCGAGCCAGCCGACGAGCGGGGTCGTTTCGACCTCGGCCTTCGAGACGAAGGCCGAGCGCGCGGCGCCGCCGAGCGCGAGAATATCCAGCCAGCTCACATGATTGGCGACGAACAATACGTCGCGCCGCAGCCGCGTCCCGGTGGTGCGGATACGCAGCCCTCCTATCCAGCCGGCGGCATTGAGGAAGGCCATGACCATCGGCGAGGGTCTGCCGACGGCGCGGTAGCACAGATGCGGGACGATGAGGAAGAGGAGCGCCAGCACCATCAAGGCGAGGCGCAGCACCAGGCGCCAGGTGATCGGAGCGCGATCAGTCGCGCTTGCGATCGAGGGAGACACCATAAAGTTCCATGCGGTGGTCGACGAGACGAAAACCCAGACGTTCGGCAATCACCTTCTGCAGCGCTTCCAGTTCAGGATCGACGAATTCGATCACTTTCCCCGTCTCGACGTCGATCAGATGATCATGATGCGCCTCAGGCGCCGCTTCGTAACGCGAGCGGCCATCGCCGAAATCATGACGGTCGAGAATGCCCGCCTCTTCGAACAGGCGAACGGTGCGATAGACGGTGGCGATCGAAATGCCGCTGTCGATCTTGGACGCGCGTTCATAGAGCGTCTCGACGTCGGGATGATCCTCTGAATCCGAAATGACGCGCGCGATGATCCGGCGCTGCTCGGTGATGCGCAGCCCCTTTTCGTGGCACAGCGCTTCAACATCGATGGTACCGGACATGCGGGCCTTTCCTGCAAGACGCAGTCGTCTTTCTTCCTTCACCCATTGTATAGGGTGGTGCCGGGAATAGAACAAGGGCGGCCCCCGGCGGGCGCCGCCCCCACTTTTCCCGCATGCGGGTTATCGGCGAAGGCTTTAAGCCTTGCGGCGCTTGCGCCCGCCGCCCCGACCCTTGGTGCCAAGACCGATTTCCTTCGCAAGCGCGCGGCGCTTGGCAGCGTAATTCGGTGCGACCATCGGATAGTCAGCGGGAAGGCCCCACTTCGCGCGATAATCCTCCGGGGTCATTTCATAATGCGTCATGAGGTGGCGGCGCAGCATCTTCAGCTTTTTGCCGTCCTCGAGGCACACGATGTAGTCGGGTTTGACCGACGCGCGAATGGAAACCGCGGGAACCGGCTTTTCTTCGGGCGCAGTTTCTTTGCCCAATCCCGACAGCGCGGCGTGAACATTATTGATCAGCATCGCAAGATCAGAAATCGCAACACTATTGTTGCTGACATGCGCAGCGACGATATCGGCCGTCAGGGTGACGAGCATTTCACTGGTATCGGCTTGTTCCGACATGGGGGCAGTTCCTATCTATTCATCCCAGAAGAATGGACGGCGAATAGGTCGAGTTTTCTTCGTCCACAGCTATTTATGCCATTTTGGCGACAATGCTGCAATCTAAGATGATTCAGTTACGAAGGAATTTATCGACGCCGCATGGTAATCGCGTCGCGAACAACCCCGTCACCGCCGCGATAATAAGCCGTGCGGCGCCCGCATTCGGTAAATCCTGCTTCCCGGTATAGGCGAACGGCTGAATTGTCGGCGCGCATTTCAAGAAAATATTCCTCCGCGCCTTCGCCTGCCGCCCATGCCTGCCAATCCTCGATCAGTCGCCGCCCGATCCCGCGGCCGCGCCACCGCGGATTGACGGCAAGCAGCAGCAACTCGCTTTCAGGGCCAGCGACGCGTGCGGCCGAAAAGCCGCATGGCTGCTCGCCATCGCGCGCGAGACAGACACGTGCTGAGGGTAGCGCGAAGAGCGTGAGCAGCTGCGCCGCGCTCCATGCCTCGCCATAGGCTGGATCAAAGGCGGCCCCCATGATCTCCATCAGCGCGCCGACATCGCTGACGCGCGCGGTCGCAAGGACGATCGTGCCGCTCACGATAGGGCCATCGGCTTGGCGTCGGGCGCGCGGCCGTAGATCGGGCTCGGGTCGCCGAAGAGCGCCTCGCGCGGGAGCAAGGCGAAGGCGCGCGCGTCGGGAAGCGCTGGTACGGCGCGGCCATGACCGCGCCGGGCAACAAAGGCCTCGGCGCGGTTTCCGACAATGAGCGCTTGCGGGAGCGCGGCCGCCTCATCGGGGAGGAGTGAGCGAACGTCGGCGGCGGGCTTGAGGTTCGCCGCGAACGGTTGGACGAACCATTGTCCATGCCCCCCTTCCATCACGACGAGGCCGCCATCGGCTTCGGCGAGTTCCTTTGCCGCTCCTGCCGCAACAAGCGCAAGGCTCGAAAAGCCTTTTGCAGGCACGCCCCATCCGAGCGCGAGCGCCCGCGCGGCAGCGACGCCGATCCGAACGCCCGCGAAGCTGCCGGGGCCGCAACCGACGGCGATCGCATCAGCGCGCCCGCCGTCCTTCAGTTCTGCAATCAGCGGCACCAGCCGCTCAGCGTGCCCGCGACCGATCACTTCGTGACGAAAATCGAGAAGCCCCGCGTCGCCGAACAGCGCCGCTGAGCAGGCCTCGCTCGCCGAATCGATGACCAGTCGCAGCACCCACGCGCCTCCCGCCAATCAGGCGATGCGGTTGAAGCGGGCGAAATCGGGTCGCGGGCTGCGCTCGAAGATAGTTGCAGGGTCACCATATCCGAGCGTCGAAATGAAATTGCTCTTCACATTGGGCTCATCGCCGAAAAAGGCTGCGTCGACCCCGGCATTGTCGAAGCCCGACATCGGCCCCGTATCGAGTCCCAGCGCGCGCGCGGCGAGGATGAAATAAGCGCCCTGCAGGCTCGAGTTGCGAAAGGCCGTTGCCTCGGCATGCTGCGCATTGCCCGCAAACCAGCTCCGCGCGTCGGTATGCGGAAAGAATTCGGGCAGAAGCTCGTAGAATTCGGTATCCATCGCGATGATGGCGGTGACCGGCGCCTTCAGTATCTTCTCGCCGTTCGCAGGCAAGGCCAGCGCGGCAAGCTTTGCCTTTGCCTCGTCGGACACGCACCACACGATCCTCGCCGGCAGGCTGTTGGCGCTCGTCGGGCCATATTTCACAAGGTCCCAGATCGCGTGAAGCTGCTCTTCCGAAACGGGCCGGTCGAAATAGCCGTTATAGGTGCGCGCTGTGCGAAACAGCTGGTCGAGGGCGCTATCGGAAAGCGGCTCGCTCATGGGCTTTCTCCTGTCGGGATGAAATCAAACGGCGTGGACCGCCGTTACTTCGGGAACATAGTGTTTGAGCAGCGATTCGATGCCATTCTTCAGCGTCGCCGTCGACGATGGGCAGCCCGAGCAGGCCCCTTGCATCTTGAGATAGACATTGCCCTTGTCGAAGCCGCGATAGATGATGTCGCCGCCATCATTGGCGACCGCGGGACGGACGCGCGTTTCGATGAGTTCCTTGATCTGCTCGATGATGTCGGCGTCGGCGGGATCGTCGGCGAAACCGCCCTCCTCTTCTGCCGGAACCCCGATCCCTGCAGCGCTGGCAGGATGAAACAGCGGCATCCGCGCGACAAAATGGTCCATGATGACGCCAAGAACGTCGGGCTTCACATCAGCCCATTGGGCACCCGGCGCGATCGTCACCGAAATGAAGTCGCGGCCGAAGAAGACGCCGGTCACGTCGCCAAGCGAAAAGAGCGCCGTCGCCAGCGGCGAGGCTTCAGCCTCTTCGGGCGTCGCAAAATCGCGGGTTCCCGCCTCCATCACCACCTCGCCGGGCAGGAATTTGAGCGTCGCGGGATTGGGCGTCGATTCGGTTTCGATCAGCATGGGGTGCATGTGGGGCTCAATCGCGCTTTGTGCAAGGTGACACAGATGCGCTAGGACTTGGCGATGCGCCGCTTTACCCATTTTGCCGCTCTCGACTGGTCGGGCGCGCGCGGCGAGCGCCAGCGCGGCATTGCGCTTGCGGTGGCGAGCGGCGCAGCGGCGCCCGCGCTTGTGAAGCCAGGACATATATGGTCGCGCGCCGAGATCAGGGATTGGATCGAGGATATCGCGGCATCGGGCACCGACATGCTGATCGGCTTTGACTTCTCTGCGGCCTTCGCCTTTGCCGACCGCGCCGCCTATTTCCCCGAATGGCGCGAGAGCCCCGCGAACATTCGCGCGCTATGGGCGCTCGTCGACGGGATCGCGGCGAACGATCCTCATTTTGAAGCCGCCGCCTTTTTGGCGCACCCTGAAGCCCAGCGTCATTTTCGCCATGGCGGGGGCGTAGTCGGCGATCTCTTCGGCAAAGGGGGCGGAAGGCTGCGCGTTGTCGAAATGCATCAGCGCGCAACGAAGCAGGCGGCGAGCGTCAGCAATTTCAATCTCGTCGGTGCAGCGCAAGTCGGCAAGGCGAGCCTCTCGGGAATGCGCCTCCTCCACCGCCTCGGCGGCCGGATTCCGCTCTGGCCGCTCGACCCGGTTCCGGCGAGGGGCCCGGTCCTGGTCGAAATTTACACCAGTCTCGCAGCGCGTGCAGCCGGGCTTCCGCCGGGACGCAGCAAGATTCGCGAGGGCCAAGCGCTCGATAAAGCGCTCACCGCGATAGGATCGCCGCCTCTGGGTCTTTGCGGGCCAATCAGCGACCATGCAAGCGATGCGCTCCTCACCGCTGCCTGGCTTCGCACGATCGCCAGCGCCGAGGCGCCCTGGTCGCCCTCGCCCCTCACCGATGCACTCGCTGCAACGGAAGGCTGGACCTTCGGCATCATTTGAAGCAAAGGGCCATCGGAAGCCGGCTTAGCTCAGTTGGTAGAGCAACCGCCTTGTAAGCGGTAGGTCGTCAGTTCGAGTCTGACAGCCGGCACCACTGCATCCCGATTCGGGTCGCCGAAAAGACTCGCAAGCCCGTGGAAGAGCTGGCAAAATCGAGGGCGGATTACCCGATATCGTCTCTCAAAATGTCCGCATCGGAAGCTTAGAAAGACGCAGGCCTCAGCTGAAATGAGGGCCCACAGCGGTTGTTCCTGGGGCGCCGGGAGAACGACAGGAACTGGCTCGAAGCTGCAGTTTGGAACGCCCGAATACCCCATCTATAAGTCGTCCTATCGCGCGATGGCGATAGGAATCAGTGTTCAGGAATTGAGGGGTGGGGCGCCAAGTGGCCGAGCCAAGCCGGTGGGCTGCCCCGGTCGGGTGCGACAACCTAAAAAATCATCTCGCGTAATAACCTAAATCTTGCACATCATAATAACCTAACCGCTCTTATTCGTGGCGATGTTGTTCTTGGGGAAGATCAATCGTTGGCGGCAGCGGGCGTTTGAGCAGGCCGAGTGCCTCCGCTGCGTCTATTTCATCGCGTGGGATCGA
>NZ_FUYP01000076.1 GCF_900168005.1 Sphingopyxis flava | reverse complement strand
TGCGCGCTTGCTGTGGGCGCACAAGCGCACGGTCCAGCGCTGGGAGGCCGGCACGATGCGGCCGACTGGCGCGGCGCTCGCCTTGCTGACGCTGGTGAAGCGGCGCGGCATCCAGATTCTCACCTAGAAGGATTGATAGAATGGCCGGCCATCGCCCCTTTTCCGATCTTATGAAAGATTGGAGTCCCGAGCGCCGCGCGCGTAATGAGGCCCATAAGGCGAAGTTGGAGGCCGAGTTGATGGGCCGCGCTGCTACGCGCGATGCGATCGAAGAACTGGAAGCTGGCAAGGGCGTGCGCTTCACCAGCGTTGAGGCGCTTATGTCTGATCTCCATGATGACGATTGATCGACCCGAAACGGCGGCCGAGTTTTTCGCGCGGCGCTCCAAAGGTCGTGCGGTGGGTGATCTCGACCGCATTCTCGACAAGGTGCCTGATCGGCCGCCGGAACCCGGCGACGAATTGAAGGCTGGACGCCCGATCGCCTACATCGCCGGTAATCGGCGAGGGTGCCGCGAGATCCGCGCACGCGATCTCGCCCGCCATGTGGGCCGGAACCTTGGGCCAGGACCGCTTGCGGGCTTGGGGAGCGCAACGAGTAGGGCCACGGTGCCAGCGCCAGGCGCTTAGATCATTTTGGCTATCAGCCTTGCACTAGTGCAACCTTTGCACTACATTGAAGCATGGTCACGATGTTTCGCGGTCCCCGCTGGAAAATTGCCGTCTATGGCCGCGATCATGGCGTGCCGCATTTCCACATCGAAGGCCCGGATTTCCGCTGCTCGGTGGCGATTGCATCGTTTGACGTGATCGTGGGCACCGTGTCGGCGGCGGTCTTGAAGGACGCATTGGAATGGGCGCGGCCTAATCAGGCTTTGCTCATGCAGACGTGGCAGGAGTTGAACGGATGAACATCACCGACAAGGCCCGCACCATTACCGCCGTGCGCGCGACCGGGCCGTCATCGCTGCATCTGTCCTGGTCGGAAGGGACGGCGGCTGATCTCGATCTTGGCGCGGTCCTCGCCGATCGCGCCTTTGCCGCGCTGCGCGATCCGGGCGAGTTCGCCAAGGTCGAAGTGGGCGATTGGGGTCATAGCCTGGCCTGGCCTTCGGGTGCGGAGCTGGGCGCGGACATGCTGTGGCTCGAAACGCTGTCGGCAACCGGGCATGGCGATGTGCGCGCCTTCCTCGAATGGCGGCTGCGCCATGCGCTGTCGCTGTCGAAGGCGGCCGATGCGCTTGGCGTCTCGCGCCGCATGGTCGCCTACTACTCCAACGGCGAAAAGAAGGTGCCGAAACCAATCTTGCTGGCGTGCCGGGGCTGGGAAGCCAGCAATGGGCTATACCGGGCCGCCTAACCGGACATGAGAGCGATCTTCATCCGCCACGGCGAAAACACCGGCAACGCCGGCGTGCCCTGCCACGATCTCGCGACGATCGCGCTGACGGAGCGCGGCCACGAACAGGCGCGCGCGGTCGCGGCGAGCTGGACGCAAGCGCCCGCGCTCATCGTCACCTCGCCCTATACCCGCACCCGGCAGACGGCCGCGCCGACGATCGCGCGCTTTCCAGGCGTGCCGGTGGAAGTGTGGCCGATCGAAGAGTTCACCTATTTGCAACCTGCGCGCTGGAACGGCACGCGCAGCGCCGAACGGATGCCGCACCTAGAACGCTATTGGCGCGAGGCCGATCCTGACTACTGCGACGGGGAAGGGGCGGAGAGTTTCAGCACCCTGTTACGGCGCTGCGAGGCGGCGCTAACGCGCCTCGCCGCCATGCCTGCGGGATCGCTGGCCTATGTGTTCGGGCATGGGCAGTTCATCCAGGCCGCGCGCGCGATCGTCGCCGACGCCCATCTGGACGATCGGGCCAAGATGCGCGCTTTCTGGCGCAAGGGCGAGCCGCCCGCGATCGGCAACGCGCAGCGGGTAGGGTTTCATTGGCAGGGCGACCGCTGGACCTGCGCGCCCGCGCTCGCCGCCTAGATCAACACGCGCTCCACCTCGTCCAGCGTCACGTCATCGGGGCGGCGGTCATAGAGCTGGGTGGTGCGCGTCGAGCTATGGTTCGCCATCGTCGCGGCCGTCTCCAACGTGCCGCCATTCTTCAAATAGGTGGTGATCCCGGTCGCGCGGAAACTGTGGTTGCCGATCGCCGTCCCGATCCCGGCCGCCGCCGCGCGCCGGCGCACCATCGCGAAGGCGTTGGCTTGGGGCAGGGGGGTATCGCTTAGTCGCTTAGTGCTGCGCGCGATCGTGCGGAATAGCGGCCCCTTGCGGTCCTCGCGCAGCTCGCAACCGTCGATATAGGCGGTTAGATAATCCTCTAGATTGTGGTGGCAGGGCATTTCATGGCGCTTGCCGCCTTTCTCATGCAGGCGGACCCATAGCCGCCGATTCTGCATGAACACGTCCTCGACCCGCATCGCCAGCGCCGCGCCGATCCGCGCGAAGCTATAGACCATGAGACCGATCAGCGCGCGGTCGCGCAGGCCCGCATGGGTGGTCACGTCGATGCTGTCGAGCAACCGCCGCGCCTCGTCGGGGGCCAGTACCGGCGTCTTGCCGCGCCGCTGGCTATGCGCCGGCCCGCGCACCGATCCGGCCGGGTTCGCCGGCACGGCATGACCCGTCACCAGCCAGTCGAACAGGTGGCGCACGCCGGCGAGCTGCTGCTTGACGCTGGGGGCGGCCAGCTCGCGCCCCAGCGCCTCGACCCAGGCCGCGACATGAAGCGGCTGCACCTGGGCGAGCGAGGCGACGCCGCGCGCCTCGCACCAGGCCAGGAAGTCGCCGGCCGCCCGCGCATAGGCGCGGCGTGTATGCGGATTGCGGATGGTGACGGCGAAGAACTCAAGGAATCGAAGCTGCGCGCGCTCGTCGGCCGCCGCGATCAGCGCCGGCAACGCCAGCGCGGGCGCGGGCGCGGGGAGGGGGGCGAGCTGGTTCATCGCGCGATCTTCTCCCATCGCGCCGGCGCGGGACGCGGCGCGGCCATCTTGCGGCGCAGCTCGTCGAACACCTCGTCGGCGTCGCGGACGCGGCCAGCCTCCGCGTCCTCAAGGCCGCGCTTTATCGACCCGTCCAATATCCGGCGTAGCAGCTCGTCGCGTAAATCGTGGTGCGGCTCCATGTCGATGAAGTTCTTGACGATCGCGAACACCGCCTCGGAAGGATCGGCGAACATGCCGCGCTCGATCCGCTCCAACAGCCAGTCGGCCTGATCGCCGGTAAGATACGCCTCGAAGCGCAAGCCGCCCGCGCGGGCCTGCTCGCGCAGCGCCTTGGCCTGGTCGCGCTCGGCATAGTTGTCGGCGAAAGCCGTGTCCTCGTCCTGGTCCATATCGCTCCCTTTCGGCGGTGGATCTCGGGACCGTTTAAACGGCTCCATCGGATCGCCATGAGTGTGTGATAAAGGACATTATCATACATAGAACGAGGCGTGAATCCCGCATGTCGCATTCCGGCTATTCAGCTATCGCGTCGAACCGGTCTCGAGCCTCACGCACAGCCATGTGGTTCTGGTCAGCCCATTCGATAAGGGCCAGCAAGGGTTGGAACATCGAGTGGCCCAAAGGGGTCAGGCTATATTCCACCTTGGGCGGCGTGCTGGGGACGACCAGCCTGTGAACGTAGCCATCCCTCTGCAATTCACGCAGGGTCTGCGTCAGCATGCGTTGCGAAATGTCGAACACAAGTCGGCGGATCTCGCTGAAACGGCGCGGGCGTTCCGCAAGCACGATCAGCAGGAGCGAAGACCATTTGCCGCTCAGATTGGCCAGGACGTCCCGTACCGGGCAATTATCCAGGTTGCCGCCATGCGCGCGACGTATCTCGTCGAGCTTCATGCCCCCGTCAACATTGAACACCGCGATGCCGGTGGTTCCCTTCGCGTAACCAGCTTCCATAAAACGGCTCTGTTGCAAAGATTGGCGGCAGTCAGAGGTAGGCTGTCGCTCTGCGCCGATCAGGCGGCTGCTGCGAAATGGTGGTTGAGCATGCCCATGG
>NZ_FUYP01000069.1 GCF_900168005.1 Sphingopyxis flava | reverse complement strand
CGTTAGCGTCCGCGCTCGTGGTGTAATTTCCGGTGTAGGCGATGGTGTATTCCGGGGTGGGGCATGCCCCACCCCGGAATACGGCGTCGCTGGTGGCCACCGGGCTCATCGTTATGGTGGAGTTTGCACACTTCAACCGTGACGAAGAGGAGTTCCCGATGACCGAGGACAGATTACTGATCGAAGAGCTTGCTGCGAAGGGCGGCCAACCGGATTTTTTGCGCACCATCGCCGAGAATGTGCTGCAGCTGATCATGGAGGCCGACGTTGATGGCCTGATCGGCGCGGGTCGCCACGAGCGCAGCAGCGAGCGCGCGACCTGGCGCAACGGCTATCGCGACCGTACGCTGGATACCCGGGTAGGCACGCTGAACCTAAAAATCCCCAAGCTGCGCGCTGGGTCCTATTTTCCGGGCTTCCTTGAGCCCCGCAAGATGGTCGAGAAAGCGCTGGTTGCGGTGATCCAGGAAGCGTGGATCGGCGGGGTCAGCACCCGGCGGGTCGATGAACTCGTCCAGGCCATGGGCATGACCGGCATCTCCAAGTCCACCGTCTCCAAGCTTTGCAAGGACATTGACGAGCGCGTCCATGCCTTTCTGAAACGCCCGCTCACCGGCGAATGGCCGTATCTCTGGCTCGATGGTGCGCCGTGCGGCGCGGGAGGTGGCTATGATCTAGCAATCACCTCTTAAGCTTGCTGATTTCCGACCGGCGGCTGCAATGCCGCCCCGTCCGCCGGAGCAGTGGACGGAAGGGGGCCGAGAAGCTCGACCGGGCGTTGCCGGCCGAGTGACATAAGCAGATCGGCCTGAACTGTACCGAATACGGGCCATTGACCGTAGGTCGGGCTACCGCAGTGTTTATGGCGAGACAACGAAGTGAGCGCATGAAGCCTCGGAGGAAACACAGAGATCGCCTTCAACACGCGCAATGGCGTGAAGGCACCGAGAACGATCAGGCAGGGGAGGCTCGTCAATCCTCCTCGGTGAGTGTGGCAATCACACTCGGGGTGGGGTCGGCTCCCATGGTCCACCTCCAGCATCGTACGGGGTAGAGCTCGCCGCCTAAGAGCACAAAGGTTGGAAATCGGAACACGGGAACTTGGATCGTCTGCCGGGCACGGTGCCCGGCTAGCCGCAACGGCCGGAGAGGGACGACACCAAGGGCGGAGCTTCCGTAGTAGTCGGAGTGCGGGAAAGCCGCACACAGGGCGAAGGGAAGCAGGAAGACGGTAGACTTGCAAGACGGAGGAGTGATCTGTGGACATGGATCACCAAGCCGACGCGGCTTGGGTACTCGGCGTTCAGCGCAAACTTTACCAGTGGAGTAAGGCAAATCCCGACGATCAATGGCGGGACATGTGGGGTTGGTTGACCGACCTCCGCGTACTTCGCCACGCTTGGCAGCGGGTGGCCTCTAACAAAGGCGGCCGAACTGCCGGCGTTGACGGGATGACCGTGGGACGCATCCGGAACAGGGGTGAGCATCGCTTTCTTGTTAATCTGCAAGCCGAACTGCGCCGCGGCGCGTATCGGCCGCAGCCGGCAAGACGCAAACTCATACCGAAAGCTGGAAAACCGGGGGAGTTCCGACCCTTGGGCATCCCCACAGTCAAGGACCGCGTCATTCAAGGCGCGGTCAAAATACTTCTGGAGCCAATCTTCGAAGCCCAGTTCTGGCACGTCTCCTATGGGTTCCGACCCGGACGGAGCGCGCATGGGGCTTTGGAGTACATTCGTCGGGCATCTCTCCCGCAGAAACGGGACAAGGACACTCGGCGGAGCCGGATGCCGTACCCTTGGGTAATAGAAGGGGACATCAAAGGCTGCTTCGATAATCTCAACCATCACCTCTTGCTCGATCGACTGCGTCAACGCGTAGCTGATCGGCGGGTGATCCGGTTGGTCGGGCAGTTCCTCAAGGCCGGGGCACTGACGGAAGAACAGTTCTTCCGTACAGACGCCGGCACCCCCCAAGGCGGGATCATCTCACCGTTGCTGGCCAACATCGCGCTAAGCGCGATTGAGGAGCGGTACGAACGGTGGACGTATCACCGCACCAAGACCCAGGCTCGTCGCAAAAGCGACGGGATAAAAGCGGCAGCAAGCGCACGGGACAGTGACCGCATCGCCGGTCGCTGCATCTATCTTCCGGTGCGCTACGCCGACGATTTTGTCGTGCTGGTCTCGGGAACGCAAGAGCAGGCAATCGCGGAGAAATCTGCACTGGCCGACCACTTGCGCCGCGTCACAGGCCTCGAATTGTCGCCGGAAAAGACAAAGGTAACGGCCATGACGGACGGGTTCGAGTTCCTCGGATTCCGCTTCGGCATGCATTGGGACAAACGCTACGGCTTCGGCCCGCGCGTCGAAATCCCGAAGGCAAAAGCCGCCAACCTGCGTCGCAAAGTCAAGCAGCTGACCCGTCCTGATAGTATTAGTGGCAGCCTTGGCGCAAAGCTTCAGGAGCTTAACCCCATCCTGCGCGGATGGGCGAACTACTATCGCTACTGCGTGGGGGCGGGCCGCCTATTTGTCGATCTCGACTGGTATGTCGGCCTTCGCTTGTATTGCTGGTTGCGTAGGAAACGCCCGAAAGCGCGGCCTAGCGAGCTGTGGGAATCAAAGCTTCCCAGCCTGCAACGCCCTACGAGGCGATTATGGCGTGACGGGCTGACCGAGCAACATCTGCTCGGTTGGACCCCGGTGTGCCGCTATCGCCTTGGCTGGATGCGGACGCCTGACTTCGCCGTGTCTTCTGGAGAGCCGGATGCGTAACGAAAGACGCACGTCCGGTTCGGCGAGAGGCGATACGAAACCTACCGCCGCAAGGCGGTAAGGCGCGTGTCGCCTACTCCACCCACCTATCTCAAGGTACGCGAAGGCGGGCGGATCATCAGCGTTGCCGCAATAATCGCCATGGCCGTCAACACCGAGGGCCGGCGCGAGATCGTCGGCCTGCATATCGGCCCCTCGGAAGCGGAGGTCTTCTGGTCCGACTTCCTTAAGGACCTTGTTCGGCGCGGTCTTGCCGGCGTGAAGCTGGTCATCTCCGATGCTCACGAGGGCCTCAAGGGCGCGATCACCCGCGTCATGGGCGCCACCTGGCAGCGCTGCCGGGTGGGGTTGTTGAAAAAGCTCCCGCCGTGTGATTCACTTGCATTTGATCGGCGAGGGAGGCGGCATGCTGGGGCGCAAGGAACGAGATCAACTGGAACTGTTCATTACGGGATCGCTGCGCCAGCTCATTCCCGACGAGCACATTCTGGTTCGGGTCGATGCCGTTTTGGATCTTTCCTGGCTGCGCGACGAGATCACCGATCTATACTGCATCGACAATGGCCGGCCGGGCATCGATCCGGAGGTCGCGGTTCGCCTGATGCTCGCGGGTTTTCTGCTCGGCATCGTCCATGATCGGCGGCTGATGCGTGAGGCGGCGGTCAACATCGCGATCCGCTGGTTTGTCGGCTATGGGCTGCACGAGCCGTTGCCCGACCATTCGTCACTGACGCGCATTCGCCAGCGTTGGGGGGCCGAACGCTTTCGCCGGATCTTTGAGCGCACAGTCCAAGCCTGCGTTGCCGCCAAGATTGCGACCGGGGAAGTCGTCCACCTCGACGCCTCATTGATCCGCGCGCATGTGAGCTGGGATTCGCTAGCCGTCCGCCATGTCGAGGCGGTCGCCGAAGCCAACGACGAGGCGCTCCGAGACAGCCGGCAGAGCGGCAAGTTCAAGAAGGTCTGCGTGACCGATCCCGACGCCACGATGGCGACAAACGGCCGCAACCGCCGCCTTGAACCGGCCTACAAGCAACACACCGCTGTCGATGACGTGGCCGGCGTCATTGTCGATGTAGAGATCGCAACGGGTGAGGAGAATGAAGGCATGGCGGTTGCAGGACGGCTCGATGCAGTGGCCGCGACCACCGGCCAGGCGATCACCACCGCGACGATGGACGCCGGTTACGCCTACGCCAAAGTGTTCCGCGCGCTGGAAGACCGTGAGATCGAAGGCATCGTCCCAGCCAAGGCGGAGCCCCCGCCGGGCAAGGTCATTCCTACGCGCCGCTTCAAGTTCGATGCCCGCCATAATGTCGCGCGTTGCCCCAAGGGCAAGATTCTACGTCCGAAGGGCAAGCTGCATCGCGGCGCCTTCCAGTATTTCCACGCCCGCGCCAAGGATTGCGGCAGATGTCCGCTCCAGGCACGCTGCGTGAGCCCTTCACGCCGTGCCCGCGTCGTCGTGTTCAACGTCAATCACCCTTCGCTGCTGCGGGCGCGACGCAAGCGGAGCCGATGGAGCAACCGCGAAGAACGGCTCTATCAGCGTCACCGCTGGCGGGTCGAAGGCGTTCACGGTGAAGCCAAGACTTGGCACGGGCTTGCCCGCGCTGTCCGGCGCGGCCTCGACAATATGCGCATTCAGGCCTTCCTGACGGCCGCCGCAATCAATCTCAAGCGGCTAGCTGCCGCCCTCATCTCGCTAATTTGCGCCGTCTTAACCGCCGGTGTCGCCGAAAATCGTCCCCCCAGGTACCTCACAGTTCAATAGCGCCCAAAGGGTGGAAATCCGAGGAACAATCCCGTGGTCTACATCAAATCGCAATGATAGCGGCTTTTTCAACAACCCCCGGGTTCACTTCATGCGCAATGCCCTGTCCTATGTGCCCAAGGGCCAGAACACTGTCGTCGCCGCCGCGATCCGCCAGGTCTTCCTGCAGCCCGATCAGAA
>NZ_FUYP01000002.1 GCF_900168005.1 Sphingopyxis flava | reverse complement strand
CCATGCCGACCTCCTGCTCAGCCAGCAGGTTGAATCAGAAATCGACCCCCTAGGGAATCCCCTGTCGATTCAATCAAACCGAAATCGACTCTAGGAGACTTCGCGCGCATCGGGCAATGATTCAGCCGCACGCGGGGGGGACTGCAGCCGCGAGGCGAGGCCGAGGCGGCGACCCGGTAGGGCCGATTCCTGCGGATCTCGAGCGGTAAGGAGCGCTGGGGGCGAATCAGCGCGGCATTCTATTGGGCCCGCGTGGGAATACCGTCCATCAGCGTGTGGAGTTCGCCGGCCTCCCACATCTCCATCATGATGTCGCTGCCGCCGATAAACTCGCCCTTGACGTAGAGCTGCGGGATTGTCGGCCAATCGGAATATTCCTTGATCCCCTGCCGGATTTCCATGTCCTGCAGCACGTCGACCGTCTCATATTCGATGCCGAGCCGGTCGAGCATCGCGATGGCCCGCGAGGAAAAGCCGCACTGGGGAAAGAGCGGCGTGCCCTTCATGAACAGTAGCACCGGATGGTCGCCAACCAGCTTGGCGATGCGGTCGTGCGTGGCGGGGTCAGTCATCTGTCGTCTCCGGTGGGGCGCTCTTAAAGGGGCGCCGCAAAAGCATGGGCTTCCTATGAAGGGACGCCGGTGGTCAATTGCAAGGCGTGAAGTTCACCGCCCATGCGTCCGCCGAGCGCCGCATAGACCGCCTTGTGCTGGGCGACGCGCGTCATGCCGCGAAAGGCAGCGCTGACAACATGCGCGGCATAATGGTCGCCGTCGCCTGCAAGGTCGGTAATCGTGACCGTCGCATCGGGAAAGGCGGCGGCGATCATCGCCCGCAGTTCCTCTTCGCGCATCGCCACCGGGCCTGCTCCCTCAATTCTCGCTGTCGATGAACTGGCGGCGCGCCTCGGCGGTCATGTCGTTGAGCGCAGCGCGAATTTCAGCATCGCTGATTTCGACATTGGCAGCAGTCAGGTCACCTGCAAGCTTGCGGATCACATCCTCGTCGCCGGCCTCTTCGAAATCGGCCTGCACCACGGCCTTTGCATAAGCGTCCGTTTCCTCGGGCGTCAGGCCCATGCGCGCGGCCGCCCATTCGCCGAGCAGGCGGTTGCGCCGCGCGGTGATGCGAAACAGCACGTCCTGGTCGCGAGCGAACTTTGCTTCCTGGGCCCGTCCGCGGTCGTCGAATGCGCTCATCTCGTCCTCTTCTGATGAAATCTGATCCTGGGTGCAGATAGGTTGCGTCCTTCCCCGACGCAAGGAGACTGTGCGGCAGATCACTTCCCTTTTTCGAACAAAGGGGTTAGGGTTCGCATCAACGGGATGGGTCGTACCGCACCACGATAGAATCGCGCCTTGCCGCTCGCTGCTGCAGGGTCGAAATGCGTATGGCTTTGGGGGACTGCGACGATGACCGCTCGATTTGGCTTTGCTGTGATCCTGCCCGCCCTTGCGCTTGGCGCGAGCGGTGCTGCGCAGGCGCAGGGCGATGACCCCACGCTGCGTGACAGCTTCGCGATCGGCAGCCAGGGAGGCTCGCTGTGCGAGGTGCAGGCGACGGTGCGCGACAGCGTGGTCGAGGGGATGTTCGACCGCGCGTGGATCGTCCTTTGCCGCGATGCAAGCCAGCCAGTCGGCTATGTTCGCATGCTGCGCGCGAGTCCCGCCGAGGCCATGGCGCGCGTCGAGCGCGGGCGTGCGGGTACGATCGAATGTGATCGGGAAGGCGCCTGCACGGTCAAGGGCAGCAGCATTGCCTGGCAGACGCGGATCGAGGCCGATGGCGCGACGAGTTACGCCGCCGAAGGCTTTGCCGCCTATCGCGACGCGCTCGACCTCGCGCTCGAATCGATCCGCCGCCGGGCCGTCGTGCCGGGCGTGATCAAGATTGCCACCACCTCGGTTGGCGGCAGCGATGGTTTTGCCCGCACGCTCGCCGGCACGATCGACGTCGACAAGGCGCTCGCCGAGGGATATCGGCGCAACCACAGCGGCGACTACGCCGATGCTGCCGAATTTTTCGAGGCGCTGTCCCGCCGCGCACCAGGCGAAAACCAGTCTGCCGGGATCGATCCGACCGAGTTCACACTCAACCGCGCGCTTCAGAAATCGAATCTCGGCGAATTTGCCGAGGCCGAACGGCTGTTCGTCGAGGTCGAGGCGATACCGACCGGCGACCCGGTGCAGCAGCGCCTTCGCCGAAATTTCCGGGCGATCCACGCGCTCAACCAGCGCGATTATGATGGCGCGGCGGCGGCTCTTCAAACCCCCATCCCGCCGCTCGAGAGCGCCGTAAGGGTCGAAGACGACGCGGTGACGCTGACCCCCGAAATCGTCGCCGGGGTCAACGGCGGCGCCTCGGCGCGCGCGCTTCAGCAAACCTCGGATCGCGAGCGACTGACCCCCGCCGAGCGGGCGATGATCATCGACGCGCAGGCAACGCATCTGCTCGGCACGATCGAGCGGCTGCGCGGCAACGCCGCGGCAGCGAAAAGGGCCCAGATCAAGGGGCTCACCGATGCGCTCGCGGTCCGCGAAGGGCGCGTGACGTCGATTGTCCGGCTGCGCTCGCAAATGCTTGGCGAGCTTGCCCTTACCGAAGAGGCGCTCGGCGACAATGGGGCGGCTGACGCGCGCTTTCGCGAGTCGGTTGCAGCGCTCGCGATCGAATATCCCGAAACCAATGCGCTTGCCTCGGCGCGCGCGCGCTATGCGGCGTTCCTCGCGCGCCGCGGGCAGGACGAGCAGGCGCTCGGCATTTACGATGAGGTGGTGACCGCGCTCGCAAACTCGCGGCGCTCGACCACCGGCATGGCAAACATGATGGCGCCCTATTACCGGCTGCTCGCAGCACGCGCCGAAACCGATCCGGCGGCAATCGGCGACTTCTTCGTCGCGAGCCAGCTCCAGATTCGACCAGGCGTTGCTGACACGCAGGCGGTGCTCGCGCGCGAGCTTTCGGGCGGCAATGGCGAGGGCGCACGGCTCTTCCGGCAGGTGACCAACCTCAACCGCGACATCGAGCGTGCGCGTATTGAGGATGCGCGGCTCGCGCAGCTCCCAGCGACCCCCGAAATCGACGCGCTGCGCGCCGACCTCAGGACGCGACTCGACAATCTGGGCTTTCAGCAGGCCGAAACGCTCGCCCAGCTTTCGGCCTTTCCGCAGTATCGCGTCGTTGAACCGGGCAAGGTCGACCTTCAAGACCTCCAGCAGGTCCTGCGCGCCGACGAAGCTTATCTGAAGATGCTCGTCGTTGGCGACGCCGTCTATGCCATGTTGATCGGGCGTGACGATGCCAGGCTGTGGCGCGCCGATGTCAGCGCGTCGGGGCTCGAAAGCGCAGTTGACGCGATTCGCTCGACCATCTCGATCGTCGAAAACGGGCGCCGCGTGACCTATCCCTTCGATGCGAAGACAGCGCGCGAGCTCTACACGCAATTGTTCGGCCCCGTTGCCGATCAGCTTCCGACAGTTTCGCACCTGATATTCGAACCCGATGGGGCGATGCTGCGGCTCCCCATCAATCTGCTTATCACGTCGGACCAGGGACTTGCCGATTATGAACTGCGGCTTGCAGATCCCGA
Source organism: Sphingopyxis flava (assembly GCF_900168005.1). Lineage (GTDB taxonomy): Bacteria > Pseudomonadota > Alphaproteobacteria > Sphingomonadales > Sphingomonadaceae > Sphingopyxis > Sphingopyxis flava. The sequence continues at coordinate 271,337 of NZ_FUYP01000002.1, read as the reverse complement.
CGCCGACCCGTTCGACATGCGGCAGATCGCCTGGCTCGGGCGAACCGCACGGCCGAGCACGTCGGTCTCGGCGCTTGCGTTCCGCAACGCGCGTCAGGCGGCGCCCTCGCGCGCCTCTAACGAATATTTCGGCCTTGGTCAGAATCAGCCCGTCACCGGCGCGCTGCCTTCGAGTGGAACGCGCGGAGGCGAAGCCTCCGGGATCGACGGCGACTGCCAATGGGATATTTCGCAGTGGAGCCGGCCGATCTCGGCCGATGAACTCGTTACCGCGCGTAATGCGATGGGACGCGACGCGGCCGCTCTTCTGACCGGCAGCGCCTTCACCGACACGGCGATCAAGACCCGCGCTGATCTTGACCAGTATCGGATCATCCATTTCGCAACCCACGGACTGGTCACCGCGCCCCGCGCGTCATGCCCCGCGCGTCCTGTGCTGGTCACGTCTTTCGGTGATGGCGATTCGGACGGACTGCTCAGCTTTCAGGAGATCTACGATCTCAAGCTCGATGCCGACCTCGTGATCTTGTCAGCTTGCGATACCGCTGGCGCCGCCTCGGTTGCAGCGACGCGCGAGGCGGGCGTGTCGAGCGGCGGCGGAAATGCACTCGACGGGCTGGTCCGCGCCTTCATCGGCGCCGGGGGCCGCTCGGTGATTGCAAGCCACTGGCCCGCACCCGATGATTTCGACGCGACCAAGCGACTGATCGGCGGTTTGTTCTCAGCCTCGAAGGGCGAAAGCGTCGCTGACGCACTGTGGGCCACGCAGACGATGCTCATGAACGACAAGCAAACCTCGCACCCCTATTATTGGTCAGGTTTTGCGATCATCGGCGACGGCGGGCAGGCCCTGCTCCAGGCCCCAGGGGCGACCGCCGCCGCGCGGCAAGGCGGGGAGGCGGCGGGGAACGCCGGCTGAACGATGGCGCGGGGGGAGGATATCGCGATCACGTCTGCCCCGGCATCGCCCGCGGATCGCCCAACCGCCGTTCCTCTGGCAAAGCGCGTTCGGCGGCTGGTTACTCAGCTCGGCCCCTCGCGCCTCGCTGCGACGATCCTCTTTCTCGGTCTGGCCGTTCTGATAGCGCGGCTCTGCTGGCAGCTTCCACTCGCGCGCGACGCCGAGCGCGCACTCTATGACGCCCGGGCGACCGTGATGGCGCCGCATGTCGGACAGGACAAGCGCATCGTCATGGTCACCTATAATGACGAGACCCTGTTCAACACCGGCATCCGCTCGCCCCTCGACCGAACCCTTCTCGCGCGCGCGCTCGCCAACATCGACCTGATGGGGGCGAAGGCAATCGGCATCGACATCGGCTTCGATTCGCCGCGGCCCGACGACGCGCTCCTGCAGGAACAATTACGCGCGATGCGGACGCCAACCTGGCTCGCCTATGTCGAGCAGGCCAGCAACCCTGATACGATCTTCTACGAACAGCAGAAATTCCTGCAGTCCTTCATCGCCGAGGTGACAACCCCCAAGACCCGGCCGACGAGCGTGCTGTTTCACACCGACGATGACGGTGTCATCCGCAACTGGCCGGCCCGGCCAGAGGGCCTGCCGCCGCTGATGGCAAACGCGCTGGCGCCGGTCGACGCTGCGCACGCCGATTATCGCGGCGCGATCCGCTTCCTTCTTCCCGCGCGCGCGGGGGCCGGACAGGAAGAACCCGTGTTCGCCAACCTGCCGATCGATGCCTTCGCCCTTCCGATGGATGAGGAGACGCGCGCAGGCTTCGCTAAGATGATCAAAGGGCGCTACGTGCTGATCGGCGGCGACATCATCGACGTCGACCGGTTCAACACCCCGCTCAGCCGCTTTCCCGACGCGGTGACCGGACGCAATGAAACAATGATCGGGCTCGAGGTCCACGCGCATATGCTGGCGCAGCAACTCGACCGGGCCTGGCTCACCCCGATCCCGGGTTCAGCGCTGTGGGTGATCGCGGTGCTCGTCGTCGCCGCAGGCGGGCTAACCAGCCTGATTGATCTGCGCGCGCGCTGGGTCGCCCTCGCCTTTCTCGCCCAGATGATCTTCTTCGTCGCTTTCCCGTTCTGGATGCAGGGCCGCGGGGTCGACACCACGACGCTTCCCGCTTTCGGCTGGGCGATCGGCTGGCTCTTCGGATATGCCGCAGTCGGTACCGCCGCGCGCACGATCGGGTCGCGTCAGCGCGCTTTCGCCCAGTCAGCCCTTGGCAAATATCTTCCCGCCGACGTGGCCGCGCAGATCATGCGCGACCCCGAACAGCTTTCGCTGCACGGCGAGCGGCGCAATATCTATTGCATCTTCACCGACCTTGAAGGCTTCACCAAATTGAGCCACGCGGTGACTCCGGAAACCGTGGCACGGCTCCTCAACGAGTATCTCGATCGCCTCTCGGACATCGTCCTCGATCATGGCGGCACGATCGACAAGTTCGTGGGCGATGCTGTCGTCGCCTTCTGGGGAGCTCCGCTCAGCCGGCCCGATGATGGCGAACGCGCCGCGGCGGCCGCGCTCGCCATGTATGAGGCGGGGGAGGCCTTTCGCATTGACATGGCCGAGGGGGTCCCGCCGCTCGGCATGACGCGCGTCGGACTGCATGTCGGCGACGCGATCGTCGGCAATTTCGGCGGCGATGGCCGCATCCAGTATACCGCGCTCGGCGACAGCATGAACACCGCCTCGCGCCTCGAATCCGCGAACAAAAGCCTCAAAACCGGCGTGCTGATTTCCGCCGAGGCAGCCGAGCGGTCGGGGCGCACCGATCTGGTACCGATGGGCCGGGTCACGCTGCGCGGGCGCGCACGCGCCGTCGATGTGTTCACCCCGCGCCCCGACCTCACAGAAGAGCAGCGCGCGCGGATTGCGGCGATGGTCGCCGCGCACGCGGCGGGAGAAAAAAGCAACTATGTGACCTGCGCCACAGCGGTAGAGGCTGAACATGCGCACGATGCAGCCATCATGTTTCTGATCGAACGTCTGAAAGAGACCGAAAGAGGAGAAAGCTATGTTCTGTCCTGACGCCCGGATGCGCCGCCTGGGATTGGCCGCCGCCGCAGTGATGGCGGTCGCCGTCGCCGGAGCCGCCGCAGCCCAATCGATGGTCGTCCGTTCGACGGGCCCCTCGGCGAGCAAATACCCAACCGGCACCAAGCTTAAGGCAAGCGACAAGGTCACTCTCGTCGCGGGAGACCGCGTCGTCCTCATCCAGGGCGGGAAGACGCGAACCTTGTCAGGCCCGGGAAGCTACAATGCCGGCGGCACGGTCCAGGCAAGCCAGTCGACGGGCGCCACCGTTGCGCGCATGCTTGCGTCAGGCCCTCAAGGCCGGGCACGCGGGGGCTTCACCCGCGGCGATGCGGCGAGCCCGCCGCTCGCCGAGATCCGCGCGCCCAATTTGTGGCTCCTCGACTATCGCGAAGGCGGCACATTCTGCGTCGCCGATCCAGCAACGCTGCTGCTATGGCGTCCGCATATGGGCAGCGACGAACTGCTCAAGATCGAGCAGGGCGAACGGAGCGAAACGGTTGCCTTCGTGGCAGGTGCCAACTTCCGCAAATGGCCCACCGAGACGATCCCGGTGCAATATGGGGTCGATTACCGGTTGTCGGGCGCAGGGCTTCCCGCGCCGGTATCGATCCGCTTCGCGCCGCTCGAGGCGATGCCCGAAAGCGCCGACGGGGCGGCGACAATGCTGGTCGCCAAGGGCTGCCAGCCGCAGCTCGATCGGCTCGTCGATGCCATGTCGGAGTCGGACGCTGCCGGGGGCTGACGCGATCGGTTGCCGTTGAATCGGCACGATCCATCTGATAACAAGGGAAAGAAGCCGCCGTTCGAGCGGCCCTTCCTTTCCTTGGGTCGAACACTTCGGGCCGGCGGGGTTCCCGCGGCATCGAATGAATGAGTGCAAGGCTGCCCGAGCAGTCTTGCCGGTACGCAAGGGGTGGTCATGGGCGACGTGGGGCTTTGGAATATCGAGAATTCGGCGCCTGCCGCGCGACGCGGGACACCCGTCCGGCTGATCGGCTACGCGGGGCTGATAGCCGCCGCGCTGCCCGGTGCTGCGTGGGCGCAGCTCACCCCGCAGATTCCGACGCGCGAGGAAATCCAGGGCCCCGCCCTCCCGCCCGCCGTGCCCCCGCCCGAACGAATTGTTGCCGCCGACGACAGCATCGAGCGCGCGCCCTGCCCCCTCGCCGACCCCCAGTTTGCGAATGTTCGCATCGACGTGCGGCAGGTGCAGTTTTCGAGTGTCGAAGGGATTGACCCCGCCCTTCTCGACGCCGCGTGGACAGACCGCGTGGGACATGATCTGCCGATCGCGGTCGTGTGCGACATTCGCGATCGCGCCGCGACGATATTGCGCTCGAGGGGCTATCTCGCCGCCGTCCGCGTCCCCCCGCAAACGATCGATGACGGTGTCGTACGCCTCGACATCCTTGCCGCGCGCATGACGCGCGTCGAGGTCCGCGGCGACGTGGGCGCAAATGAGGCGCTGCTCCAGCGCTACCTCGCCCGGCTCGACGACCAGCCCGTTTTCAACATTCTGGATGCAGAGCGCTATTTGCTGCTCGCGCGCGACATTCCCGGCCTTGACGCGCGCCTGACGCTGCGTCCGGGCAGCGAGCCGGGTGAAGTCGTCGGCGAGGTCACGGTCGTGCGCACCCCCGTGATCTTCGACGCCAGCATTCAGAATTTCGGATCGCATGACGTCGGGCGCTGGGGCGGCATCGCCCGCGTGCGCTTTGCAGGCCTGACGGGCATGGGCGACCTTACGACCGCCAGCCTTTATTCGACCGCCGATTTCGACGAGCAGCAGGTGGTCCAGCTCGCGCACGAGTTCCGCGTCGGCGGGCAAGGACTCCGGCTCGGAGGCAGCTATACCTATGCCTGGACGCGCCCCGATCTTCCGGGTCTTGCGATCAAATCCACGACACAGGTCGTCAGCCTTTTCGCCTCCTATCCTCTCACGCTGACGCAGGCGCATCGGCTGACTATCGGCGGTGGGCTCGACTTCATCGACCAGGATATCGGCCTTGGCTCCGCCCCGCTCAACCGCGACCGGCTGCGGGTCTTCAACCTGCGCGCCGATGCAAACTGGATCGACCCCGCGTCGATCGCCGGGCGCGGCGGATATAATCCCTCAGAACCCCGCTGGGCCTTCGGGGCATCACTGGAAGCACGCCAAGGCGTCAACTTCCTCGGCGCAAGCGACGATTGCGGGCCTGCGGGTGCAGCCTGCTTCCTGCCCGGCAGGATCCCGCTCTCGCGCATCGAGGGCAAGCCCGATGCCTTTTTGGTGCGCGCGACAGCTGCCGCCGAATGGCGGCCGGTCAAGAATTTCACCCTGTCGGCCGCCCCCCGGGCGCAATGGGCGAGCGACCCGCTCCTTTCCTATGAAGAGTTTTCGGGCGGCAATTTCACCATCGGGCGCGGCTTCGATCCCGGAACGGTCATCGGCGACAGCGGCGCCGCGGTCTCGCTCGAGGCACGCTACGGTTCGCTGGTCCCTGCGAACAGCCGGGAGTTCGCGGTCCAGCCCTTCGCCTTTTTCGATGCGGCCTTTGTGTGGAACAAGGACAGCGCCTTCAACGGATTCAATCCCCAGAAGCTCTATTCGGCAGGCGGCGGCGTGCGCGTCACCTATGGCGACCTCGGGCGGCTCGAGGTCACCTTCGCCGCTCCGCTCAACCGCCCCGCCCTCCTCGCCAAGCGGCCCGACCCCCGGCTGCTCGTTACGCTGACGACCCAGTTCGGCGTGCGGGCGCGCTGATCCCATGACTTTCGTATCGAGGACAATTGCCATGCGCGCCACCTCCACTCTCTCGCCGGTCCGTCAAGGCCGACGGCGCCTGCTGGGCAGCTGCGCGATCGCGGCAGGTCTCGCCGCGCTCGCATTTGGTGGCCCCGCACGGGCGCAGGTCGCGGGGACCGGCCAGATCGTGAGCGGAAGCGGCACCATCGCTCCGCCTCAGCCGCTTGGACCCACCGCCCCACCCAACTCAACCCAGGTACAGGTGTCGGGGCCGGAGACGATCATCAACTGGACCCCGACCGACAGCGCGCCGACCGGGGGCGCCATCGATTTCCTCCCGGCGGGCAATACGCTCGAATTCTACGGGACAGGCCAATACACCGTACTCAATCGCTTCGTCGACGCTGGCGGAGGGTCGATCGGCCGACAGGTCGCGCTCAACGGCACGGTCAACAGCTATATCGGTTCGCCCTTCGCCACCGGCGGCAATGCGCAAGGGGGGAGCATCTGGTTTTATAGCGCGGGCGGGATCCTGATCGGCAGCGGCGCCGCGCTCAACGTCGGCAGTCTCGTCCTCACCAGCAACGACATCGATACCACCGGCGGCCTATTCGGTGCCGGCGGCGAAATCCGCTTCCGCGGAGCGTCCGGCAGCACCGCGTCGATCGAGATCGCCTCGGGCGCGAACGTGAACGGCGCCTACCCTGGCAGCGTTCTCTTCGCGGCAAATCCCGGGGGCAGCTATGTCGCGCTGGTCGCACCGCGTATCGTTCAGAGCGGCACCGTTTCGACCGACGGGTCCACCGCCTTTGTTGCCGCCGAGCAGGCCGATATCCGCATCAACAACGGCCTGTTTGACATCAATGTGCTTGTTGGCGCGGAAGGCGGCAACGTCATCACCCACAGCGGCGTCACCACGGGACCCGCGCATGAGCAAGGTGATGTCGACCAGAGCCGCGTCTATATGGTCGCGATCCCCAAGAATGATGCCGTCACGATGCTGGTGACGGGCCAGGTGGGGTATCAGGACGCCGTGGTGGTGCAAACCGATCCCGACGGCGCAGTGCGCCTGTCGGCGGGTTATAATATCGTCAATGGCGAGATCGACGACACGCCAGTCAATGCGGCCGCCGCGAACATCACCGTCAACGACACCCTCTTTCTGAGCGACACTGTCGCGCACGCCAGCGGCGCGTTCGCGGGCGAGCCGCTCGTCACGCCTCCGCCTGGCGGCGCCAGTGTTCCGCCCCCCCATCTTGGGAATCTCGTCGTCCAGGGCAGCGGCGTCTTCATCGGCGACGCGAGTGCGTCGCTAACCGTGGGCGCTGGACGGACCGTGGGCGCAACGGGCAACCTCGCGATCCAGTCGGGCGGGACCGCGGCAGCACCGGGTAACGCGAGCGTGACGGTGAACGGCGGGGTATTTGAGGCGCTCGGCGCGCTCGACATCATCGCCAGCGGCAGGCCGCAAGCCGACGGCTCGGTTACCGGCGGTTCGGCGAGCCTTTCGGTGATCGGCGGCACGGCGATCGCGGGCAACATCATCGTCCGTTCAGAAGGCGCAGGGATCGCCGGTGTCGGCGGGCCCGGGGGCAGTGGCACCGGCGGCGCGGCTTCCATCCTTGTCTCGGGCGCGGGCGCCACGCTTGACGCCGACAGTATCGCGGTCGAGTCGATGGGATCGGGTAGCGACCGGACCGATAGCGACGCGCCCGCGCTCGCCGGTGGCAATGGTACCGGCGGCAGCGCTACCCTCACTGTCGAAGACGGCGGCAGCCTCACCGCAAACGACACGCTCGCGGTCAATGCGACAGGTTCCGGGGCCGATGGGCGAACCCAGGCTGGCGATGGAACGGGCGGCAGCGCCGCGCTGAACATCCTCGGGGGAACCCTCGACGCCTCCAATATCGAGATCGCTGCTGCCGGCGATGGCGGTAATGGCGGCGAAGGCGACGACTCGAGCGGATCCGGGGTGACCCCGCCGGGCACTGGCGGCGCTGGGACCGGCGGCAGCGCGGCAGTGACCATCGATGGTACCGCCGCGGTCAATACAGGATCATTCACTGTCGATGCCAGCGGCACCGGGGGGCAGGGCGGCGATTTCTTCTCCTTCACCGGTCTCGCCGGGGACGGCGGGACGGGGGGCGACGGCACGGGCGGAACCGCCACGATCACCGTTGCCGCAGGCACGCTCGACACCGGGTCGCTGCTCGCAGATGCGGCAGGCCTTGGCGGACAGGGGGGCAATGTCTTCGCCTCGGGCAGCGGAGGCCCCGTCACGGGCACCGGCGTTGGGGGTCAAGGCGGCATCGGACAAGGCGGCACGGCGAGCATCGACCTTTTAACCGAGATCAACAGCAGCGATAGCCTCGTCAGCACCGCCCAAGGGGTTGGCGGCAATGGCGGCTTCGGCCTTGTCGGCGGCAATGGGGGCGATGGCCTCGGCGGCACGGCTGAGATCAGCATCGGTTTCGACGCAGGCATCTTCACCGGCTCGATCATGGCCCAGGGCCTCGGCGGAAACGGAGGCTTCGCCGACGACGGCGCGGGCGGAAACGGCGGCGACGGCACGGGCGGCACAGCGCGCCTTCGAGCCGAAGGCCCGGCGGCCGAAGTCGGGGTGACGCAAGAGAATTTCTCGAGCGGCGGAATTGGCGGCAGCGGAGGAACGGCGAGCAGCTTTTTCAGCGCCGCGGCGACGGGCCCGCGCGGCGGCGACGGGGGCGATGGCACGGGCGGCACCCTCGAAATCGTCGCGAGTGACGGCGCAACCGTGGTGCTCGGTGATGACTCAAGCAGCGCGGTGAGTTTTGCAAGCGCGGGCACCGGCGGCAACGGCGGAAGCGGCGCCTTCAACGCCTATGGTCCCGGGACGACCGGGGGCGAAGGCGGCACGGGCGGCGCGGGGAATGGCGGGACGATACACCTCCTCGCCGACGGCGGCACGATCACGTCGGCCGACTTACCCGTCGCAATCACCTCCGGCGGGATTTCTGGTGCGGGGGGCATCGGCGGCACCGGCACCGATGCCAACGGCGCTGACGGCAGCGTCCTCGGGACGACGGGCGGCCGGATCGTCATCGAGGCAGCGCCGGCAGGTACGATCGACCTTGGTTCCGCGACGCTTCAAGCGAGCGGGGACGCGGCCGGACGGATCGAATTGCGGTCAGCCGGCAGTCTTGCGGTTGCGGATCTTGAGGCCGAAGCGCTGGGGGCCGCCGCACCCACCAGCAACGACACCGATACAGCGCCCGCCGGCATCTTCGTCGCGCTGGGTGGGGGGAGCGTTTCAAGCGCAGGAGCAGCAACGTTCACCACCTCTAGTTCGGTTGGCGTCTATGCCAGCGGCAATGGGCAATTGACGGCTGGCGGCGACTTGACGATCACCGCGGCAGACCAGATCGACATTCGCCATGATGATCGCACGGGTACCGCGGCGACGATCGGCGCCGGCGGCGGCATCACGGCCACCGCGACGAACGGCATCAGCGGGGCGCCGGGCAGCCTCATTGATGCGGGCGGCACGCTCAGTCTGAACGCGACGGCAGGGGCGATCGCGGTCGATCGCCTGCACGGCGCAGACATTTTTCTGATGAGCCTCGATGGCACCACCGTCGAGCATGCCGAAGCCGACAATGATTTCTTCGCCAGCGCCCAGAATTTCGCGACGGGGCTCAACTCCATCATCACCGGCGGCGACATCGACATTGTCGCGGCCGATACAGTCGACCTCGGCAATTCGAGCGCGGGCGGCTACGTCTCGGTCATCGGCCAGGCCGTCACCTTCAATGCGATCGACGCGGGATCGACGGTCTCGCTTTTCGCCGATGGCGCCGCAGGAAGCGGCATTACCGGCGGCGATATCACGGCCGGGGGCGATATCAGCCTCACGGGCCAGGCGATCAACCTGACGGGCACGGTTCAAACCCCGGGGTCGCTCACGGCATTCACGATCGGCGGCGATCTTGCGATCGCCTCCAGCAATATTGCTGGCAACATCGGGTTGTTCGCCAATGGCAATGTGAGCGGCACCTATCGCGCGGGCGGCAATGTCGATATCCGGGCGAGCGGTGACGCCGTGGTGGAAGCGGACGCTGCCGGCACCTACGTCAGCAGCATAGGCATCCCTTCCGAAGGCTATGTCTTCGTCGATGCGGAGGGCGATGCGACGCTCACCGACAGCAGCGCGGCGACCATGCTGGGCGTCCGCTCGGGCGGCGCGACGAGCATCACCGGCGCAACCGCGGGCGAAGATATTTTCATCCTCGCCGGGACAAGCGCGACCCTCGCCAACCTCACGGCGGGCGACGATCTCGACGTGACCTCGGCCGGCGCGATGACGATCAGCAACGCCGCGACGACGGGTACCGGCGCCGATGATCGCAGCATCGTCTATGAAACCACCCCCGCGTCGGGATCGAGCCCGCCGGTCACGGTGCTCCAGATCCAGTCGAGCGCTCCTGATCTTTCGAACATGACCTTGTCGGCGCCGAGTGCGACGATCAGCGCGGCCGATGTGAGCGCCTTTTCCAACCTGACCGCGACCGCTGGGAACGGCATCAGCGCGGCGCCGGGCAGCCTCATGGATGCGGGCGGTACGCTCAGCCTGGACGCTTCAGCAGGGGATATCGCGGTCGGCCGCCTGCACGGCGCCGAAATTGTCCTAGCGAGCCTCGGTGACACCACCGTCGAGCATGCCGAAGCCGACAATGATTTCTTCGCCAGCGCCCAGAATTTCGCGACGGGGCTCAACTCCATCATCACCGGCGGCGACATCGACATTGTCGCGGCCGATACAGTCGACCTCGGCAATTCGAGCGCGGGCGGCTACGTCTCGGTCATCGGCCAGGCCGTCACCTTCAATGCGATCGACGCGGGATCGACGGTCTCGCTTTTCGCCGATGGCGTCGCAGGTAGCGGCATTACCGGCGGCGATATCACGGCCGGGGGCGATATCAGCCTCACGGGCCAGGCGATCAACCTGACGGGCACGGTTCAAACCCCGGGGTCGCTCACGGCATTCACGATCGGCGGCGATCTTGCGATCGCCTCCAGCAATATTGCTGGCAACATCGGGTTGTTCGCCAATGGCAATGTGAGCGGCACCTATCGCGCGGGCGGCAATGTCGATATCCGGGCGAGCGGTGACGCCGTGGTTGAGGCAGACGCTGCGGGCACCTACGTCAGCAGCATAGGCATCCCTTCCGAAGGCTATGTCTTCGTCGATGCGGAGGGCGATGCGACGCTCACCGACAGCAGCGCGGCGACCATGCTGGGCGTCCGCTCGGGCGGCGCGACGAGCATCACCGGCGCAACCGCGGGCGAAGATATTTTCATCCTCGCCGGGACAAGCGCGACCCTCGCCAACCTCACGGCGGGCGACGATCTCGACGTGACCTCGGCCGGCGCGATGACGATCAGCAACGCCGCGACGACGGGTACCGGCGCCGATGATCGCAGCATCGTCTATGAAACCACCCCCGCGTCGGGGTCGAGCCCGCCGGTCACGGTGCTCCAGATCCAGTCGAGCGCCCCTGATCTTTCGAACATGACCTTGTCGGCGCCGAGTGCGACGATCAATGCGGCCGATGTGAGCGCCTTTTCCAACCTGACCGCGACCGCGAGCGGGACGGTGACCGGCGGAGGCCTGCTTGAGGCGGGCCTTGCAGCCTCCATTACCGGCAGCGACCTCTCGCTCGTCGCGGTGACCGCGGGAACCGACGCTCTGCTGACCGCCACCTCGGGCGGCGTGACGGCGACCGGCACGATTGTGGCGGGTCATGACGTCACGATCAATGCCCCGGGCGACATCGCGGCCGCGGAACTCGACGCGGGCGACGACGTAAGGCTGTCGGCAGGCGGCGCGATCAACGCCGGGGCGGCCTTTGCATATGGGACCGGAGCCGACAATGAAGGCGATGGCAGCAATGTCGTCGTGACGGCCGCCGGCGCGATCCTGTTTGACGGCGAGATCAGCGCGACGAACGATGCATTACTGACGGGCGCATCGATCGCCGCCCAGGCGATGGATGCTGGCAGCAACATCGTCCTTGCGGCACCGGGAGGCGGGAGCGGCTCCATCGCGGTATCCGACGCCGCCGCAGGCGGCGATTTCACGGCCACCGGCCAGTCGATCGCCTTCACCAGCGTCGACGCGGGCGCGGTCAGCCTCTCCGCCGACGGCGGAGCAATTATCGGCGGGACGATTACCGCCGGTGATGAGGTCCAGTTGACCGGTGCCAGCATCACGGTGACGAGCGTGGAGAGCGACGCATCGCTCAATGCGCAGGCCACAGCGGGAGCCATCGCCATCGCCGAGGCGAATGTCGCCGGCTTTGTCGATGGAAGGGCCACCGGGGCAATCAGCGGTGCCTATACAGCGGGCGGGGACATCGCGCTCAGCACCCCCGGCGCGATCAACGCAAGCGTCAATGCGCTCGGCGGCTATGAGGATCCCAGCACCGACGCCATAGCGGCGGGGAACGCCTACCTCGACGCCGGCGGGAACGTCACTCTCGCGAACAGCAGCGCGGCTGGCATGCTGGGGATAAATGCGGGCGGTTCGGTGACTGTGACGGGCGCGGTGGCGGGCGAGGATGCCCTGGTGATCGCGGGCACGACCGCAAATCTCGCCGACCTCAGCGCCGGCGATGATATCGACGTTCGCGCTGGCGGAAACATCATCGCGAACAATGTGAACGCGACGGGCGAAGGGCCTGACGGTTTCGGGCTTTTCTATATATCGGGATCGGGCTTTGCCATCGGCATGGGCGAAGGTGTCTCGACGCTCGATGGCGCCGATATCGAGCTCAATTCGTCCGGAGGCTCGATCACGGGTACCGGCCTCTCGGCGGGTGACGATATCTTCCTCACCGCTGCTGCCGCCATCAACGTCAACGGCGCCGGAACGCTGGGGCTCGGCGTGACAGGAGGCGACAGCAGCATCTTTGCACAGAGCGCGGCCGCGACGCTCGGCAGCCTGAGCGCCGCCGATGATGTCGTGGTGGCCGCATCCGGGGCCGTCAACATCACCGCGCCCGTTGCTGCCGGGCGCGACATTGCGATCGATGCGGGCTCGGTCGCGACCACTATCTTGACCGATCCTTCCGACAATCTCGTCAACTCGCTCGCTGCTGGCCGCGATCTCGCCATCGATGCCGCAGACACGATCGAGACCGGCGCGGTCGCCGCCACGCGCAACCTCACGATGGCGGCAGGCGCAACGATCCAGACGCTTCAGGCCGTCTCGGGCGCGGGCGGCACGCTGTCGCTCAGCGGCAACGACGGAGTGACCGGCGCGCGCGTCGTCGGCGGGGGCGCGACTGATCTCGCAAGCGCCGGGGGCGCCATCGACATTGCGAGTCTCAGCGCGGCGGGCCCCGTCACGGCGAGCGCCGACAGCATCCAGATTTCAGCGCCGGGATCGCTCGACTTTGCTCTGCTCGAGACTGACGCCGGCGATGCCTTCGTCAATGCGAACGGCAATCTTTCGGTCGCGGCGGCCGCGGTCGCCGGGACAGCCGATCTTCGCGCGCGCGGGGGCAGCCTTGCCATTGCAGACCTCACCGCGGGCCGGGCGAATCTCGAGGCCCAGGGCGACATGACCCTCGGTCCCGTTACCGCGGCGAACACGCTCGTCGCCGAAGCCGGCGGCCTCCTCGCGGTCAACAATGCCATTGTCGCAGAGCAGATTTCGCTCGGATCGGGCGATATAGCGATCGGCGCCAACGGCCGTATCGGAGCCCTCGGCACCACCCAGCTCCTCGATGTGCGCAACACCGATCCGAGTGCGACCACCTTCGTTGGCGGCGCGGGCACGCGTGCCGGCTATCATATCGACAGCAGCGAAATGACGCGCCTGTTCAGCAATGGCGTCACCATATTCGCACCCGGCCTCGACGGCGGCGGCAGCAGCTTTGTCGCCTCGGCTCCGGGCGCCCTGCTTGTCCCGATCGCATCGGTGGGCTCTGGCGCGCCCCCCGACGTCGTCATCGAAGACTTCACCATGACCGCCGGCGGGTCGGCTTCGAACCTCGGCGCGACCGGATCGCTCACGATCAGCACGCCGGGCAAGGCGCGGGTGGTCGGCGATGTTTCCTTGACCGGCATGGGCGATGAGAATGCGCTCAATATTCTTGCCGACGACGCACTTGAAGTGATCCTGGGTGAAGGCTCGATCCGCTTGTCGGGCGCTAGCATTGATACACCGGCCGGCTTGCTGCGCATCCAGTCAGACGATGTGATCGTCGCGACCCTCGCCGCAATCGAAGATGCCGCCGCCGCCTCCACTACTGACGCGATCGAGGAACGATTGGCGCAAAATGACGGCGTGACGAGCGACGATGGCGCGCTGTACGCTGGCGGCATCACCGCCCGCGTCGTGGGCGGCCTTTATGTCCAGAACAGTGGCACCGGAACCGATTATGGCGAGCGCCGCGGCCTGACGTTCGGAGCGGGCGGGCTCAACGTGAACCCCGTGACGTCAGGGACCCGGCTCGTGATCAACGGGGTTCATCTGGGCCCGCAAGGCCAGGTGACCGGGCTCGACACCATTCCGCTGCTCAGCGTCAGCGGCGGGACGCCCACTGCCGGGGATTTCGACCCGCGGTCGACCTTCAATGGCTGCGTAATCGCCAACCCGGGCGCCTGCGTTGCGATCGACATCCCGGAAGATGGCGGCTTCCCGGTGCAGGACGTCATCGAGGAGGAAAGCAATGACGACGGCAGCGACAGCGTCAGCCTTCCGACGGCGCTGATCACGATGCGCGCGATCGACCCGCTGACAGGCGAACCGCTGCTCGACGACCCGGTGACCGGCGCGGGCAACGATGATCTGTGGACGCCTCCAGCCGAATAGGGGTTTCGGTTGACGTACGCCCCTGCCGCAAGGCATGGGCGCGGCGATGACCGAGACCCCTCCGCCCGCGCCGCTGCGGCTGTTCAACAGCCTGACGCGCCAACTGGAAGATTTTGAGCCCGTCCATGCAGGCGAGGCGCGGGTCTATTCCTGCGGGCCGACGGTCTACAATTATCCGCACATCGGAAACATGCGAGCGTACGTCTTTGCTGACACGCTGGGGCGCACGCTTTCATTCAAGGGCTACAAACTCACCCACGTCATCAACATTACCGACGTCGGCCATCTCACCGACGATGCCGACGCAGGCGAAGACAAGCTTGAAAAGGCGGCAGCCGAACGCGCCCAGTCGATCTGGGACATCGCGCGTCACTATACCGAAGCCTATTGGGCCGACGTGAAGGCACTCAATATCCGCCAGCCTGCACATTGGTCGATCGCAACCGACTATGTCCCCGCAATGATCGAGTTCGCCAAAGCGATCGCGGACAAACATTGCTACGAGCTTGAGAGCGGACTTTATTTCGATACCACGAGCGTTGCGGGCTATGGCCGCCTCGCGCGCCACAGCACCGACGAGGGTGAGAGCCGGATCGATCCTGTCGATGGAAAGCGCCACCCGGCGGACTTTGCGATCTGGCGCAAGACCCCCGCGGGCGAAAAGCGTCAGATGGAGTGGGATTCGCCCTGGGGCCGCGGCGCGCCAGGCTGGCACCTCGAGTGCTCGGTCATGTCCGAGGCGCTGCTCGGCTTTCCCTTCGACATCCATACCGGCGGTATCGATCACCGCGAGATCCATCACCCGAACGAGATCGCGCAGAACCAGGCGCACAGCTGCTCGAACGACAGCGGCGCGCGGCTGTGGATGCACAATAATTTTCTCGTCGACCGAAGCGGCAAGATGTCGAAGTCGAGCGGCGAATTCCTCCGCGTTCAGCTGCTGATCGACAAGGGTTACCACCCTCTCGCCTACCGCCTGATGTGCCTGCAGGCGCATTATCGCAGCGAACTGGAATTCTCATGGGAGGGACTCGGCGCAGCGCTGACGCGGCTGAAGCGGCTGGTGATGGCGGCGGCAAGCGTACGCGAGGTCGAAAGAGCGCCGGTAACCGACCGCCGCCTCTCCGGCCTGCTCGCGCGTTTCGATGCCGCGATGTCAGATGATCTCAACACGCCGGTCGCGCTGACTTTGATCGAGGATGCGGCGGCATTGAAGAAAATCGACGCCGGGCAGAAGCGCGCGGCGCTCGAGGCGATGGATAAAGTGCTCGGCCTCGAAGTCCTGGCGCTGTCGCGCGCTGATCTGCGCATCCGTCCAAAGGTCGCGGCAGTCACCGAGGTCGAGATCGAGGCTGCCCTCACGCGCCGCAAGGAGGCGCGCGCCGCAAAGGATTTCGCAGCCTCCGACGCACTGCGCGATGAGCTCCTCGCCGCTGGGGTCGAGGTGATGGACGGCGATCCCCTGGGCTGGGACTGGCGGCTGGAAAATTAGTCCCGTGTGCTTGCAGGACGAATCCGGGCTGGGCATGAAGGACCCGCCCGCGATGCAGGGATAGGCTCATTCGGCCTTCGCGCACGCGGGAGGGAGAAATTATGACCAAGACCGTCACTGTCCTTTCAGGGATGATTCGCCCCCTCATTGAAAGCCATCTCCCCGATTGGGTCGAGCCTCGCTTCTTCATGAGCAAGCAAGAGGCGATGGAGCTGGCTCCCCAGGCCGAAATCGGCTGGTTCGACATGTACGACAAGAAGGACATGGCGGCAGCGATCACTGCGGCGACGCGGCTCAGATGGCTCAACTCGATCTACGCCGGGGTCGACGGAATGCCGCTCGACGTTCTGAATCATCGCGGCACCGTCGTCACCAACGGCGCTGGTATCAACGCGATCACCATTGCCGAATATGTCGTGATGGGAATGCTGACGGTAGCAAAGGGCTATCGCGACGTGGTGCGCGCCCAGGAGAGGCGCGAGTGGCTCACGGACTCGCCCGGCAAGGTCGAGCTATACGGCTCGAAAGCCCTGCTCCTCGGCTATGGCGCGATCGGCAGGCTCGTCGAGGAGCGGCTGAAGGGCTTTGCCGTCGATGTCACCGTCGTGCGCCGATCACCGGGCGCGAACAGCCTATCACCCGATCAGTGGCGCGCGCGTCTCGGCGAATTTGACTGGGTGATCCTTGCCGTCCCCGCGACAGCAGAAACCGACGGCATGATCGGCGCAGCCGAACTCGCGGCGATGAAGCCGAGCGCGACGCTGATCAATATCGCACGCGGCAGCGTGGTCGATCAGGACGCGCTCGTCACCGCGCTCAACGAGCAGCAGATTGCCTCCGCCTTCCTCGACGTGACCACGCCCGAGCCGCTCCCCCCCGACGATCCGCTCTGGAGCCTCGACAATGCGCATATCACCATGCACTTGTCGGGCCGCGCGCAGGACAAGATGTTCGCGCGTTCAGCACAGCGCTTCCTCGAGAATCTCGATCGCTGGCACCGCGGTGAACCCGTCGCCCCGCAGGTCGACTTGACGCTCGGCTATTAGACAGGCCGCTCCGCCTTCAGCTCGCGCACCAGCGGCTGCAGCCGCTCGTCATATTTGGCGAGCATGGTGTGCGCGCCGGCATGGTCATAGAAGGTGACGAGTTCGCGGCCATTCCAGTGATGAAGCGCGTAAGCGGGATCTTCCGCGACGATCATGGGGCGATCGTCGGGGTGATCCTCGTCGATCGGCCGGAGGTCGAGCGATACCTGCGGCGCGGTCGATGAGCAGATGGCAACGGTGCGCCCCTCCCACGCGACGGTGACGCTGCGATGAAGGTGACCGCAGATCAGTCCGCGCACTTGCGGGTGCCGCCGCACCACCGCGGTAAAGCGATGAACCCAGGGTTCATCGCTGTGGGTATTCATCCACTCGATGCCGCATTCGACCGGCGGGTGATGCATCACGATGTAGCTCGGCTTGTCCGCATTTTTTGCAAGCTCCGCATCGAGCCACGCCGCGCGCCTGTCGCAAAAGGCGCCGCCGTGTCGCCCCTCCTCGAGCGTGTCGATTGTCACCAGTCGCAACTCCGGAAGCTCGACGCTGTACTGGATAAACCCGTTCTCGTCGGCGAAACCGGGAAAATGATCCCGAAAATTATCGCGTAGATCATGGTTGCCGACGCTCGGCCACACGGGAAATGGGCAGCGCGAGAAGGCGTTCGCGAGACGGCGGTAGCTCGCAGGGTCTCCGCGGTCGGTGATATCGCCGGTGGCGAGCAGCAGGTCGGGACGGTTCGGCCCTTCCATCAACACATCGAGCACCTCGTCGAGGCGCTTGCGGTTATATTCGGCCGGATTGTCCGGATCGAAACCGATATGGATATCGGTGATCTGGGCGATCAGCATCTCCGTCCCCTGCTCCGTGCCGGCGTGCCGGCCACTCGATGATTATCCACCCCCTCGCCTCGGACTCGATACCGGGGCGCGCCATGTCGCTTCGTAAAGGCCTCGCTGTTCCAGCCCTGTGATCTCACGCACAGCGTATACGCCGCGCAGCGGTCGATCTGTGATCGCGGTCACATTCTTGCGGCGCTGCCGCTGGGGTGCCCACGGCTTGTCGCCGTCGCTATGATATTCGTGGCACATGGCGCAGGGCGAACTGGTCGCGGTCTCGACCTTCGCGCTCGCAAGGCGCGCGCCGTTGCCGCCGACGTGGCAGGTGCGGCACTGCGCGAGCCCGGGCACGAGAAGATCGCTAGCCTCTTTCGACCCCGATGCGTTCGTATGGCAGTCGGCACAGTCGGTTTCCTTGTGCGCCGCGTGATCGAACCAGCCCTTTTCGAGGAAGCGCGGCGTCTGGTGCACCGCCATCACGCGCCAGTTATTGCCCGCCTTCGGCGCGAAAATGGTGTGGCAGTCGTAGCAGGCGCCGCCCTTCGAGAAAACTGCGCGCACCGCATCCTGCGCCCGACTGGGCCGCAGCGCCGCTTCGCGGAAGTAAATATTATAGATTTGTCCTTCGGCATATTGGCCAGGACGCCGCCGCGCCATGCCGCCGAGCTGAAGCGGCCGCGACGGCGGGGTCGACCGGTAATAGGCATAAAGATCGGCGACGACCTGATCGGGCTCTCCGTGGCGGAGGGTACGGGTTACCCCGCCAACGGTCTCGAATGCCAGACTGTGACACATTGCGCAGTCGCGCTCCATCTTCACCGGCGCAATGCGCACTCCGTCGGCTTCGGGGCGGTGGCAATTTTCGCATTCGAGCTTCTGACCGAAGCCGAATTGGCCGCGAAAGCTTGCGGCCATGCGCGCCACGCCGCCACCCGTCTGAAGATGGAGGTCGTGGGGAAATTTGAGGCCATCATGATCGAGCACCGCCTTGCCCGCCGCGGCGCGCATCGGTTTTGCGCCAGGAGCGGCCCGAACAAGCGGACGAAAATCCGGGTGATCGGTGCCGAAATCAGAGGCGTCGGCGATACCGGTCTTGAACCCTGCTTGCGCGAGACGCGAGGCCATATCGGTATGACAGTCGGCGCAGAAGGCCTGCGGCGTTGCAGCCATCGGTCCCGCGCCCTCATGCTCGGTATGACAGCCGACGCAGCGCCCTTGAGGCTTGTTGAAGGCGTTTGCGAAGCCTTCGAGAAGCTTCCCGCCCGGCCCCGGCGGCGCTCGCGCAGCGAGCAGCATCTCGGTCGGCGCGCCGGCGTGGCTGGCGCTCATCGCCTTGTGCTCGCCCGTGTGGCAGCCGATGCACGCCTTGTCCGTGACCGCGACGAATGGCTCGACGTGGCAGGCCTGGCAGTCTTTCTTCAGATTCGCATGCGCGCTCGATAGCGGTCCCGACAACCAGGCCTGATCAGCATGATAGCCTTGGGGACGCTCGTCGACGCCCTTGTAGCTGTGCCACGCCCAGATCGGTCCGACCAGAAAGGCGAGAAGCACCAATATGGCAAAGGTCCATGCGCCAACGCGCTTACCCGGCATTGCGCCCGCCAGCGAGAAGGCTCTGGCCTCGTCGACATCCTTTGAGGATTGCGACAGCTCGTCGATCCGCTCGACGAGCAGGATAATAGCCTCGCCCTCGCGCGTGATCGTGAGCCGGTGCCCGCCGAAGCGAAGTTCGGCCCCGGCAGCGCTGTCGATATCCGCGGCTTCGAGCGTCCGTCCGTTGAGGTCGAAGCCAAGTCCTTCGAGCGCGGTAACCCGCACGTTCCGCCCGTCGGCGCTTGCGATCGTCGCATGATGCGGATTGACGGCAAGATCGGCGACATGGATCGAATTGCCGCTGTCGCGTCCGAGCGTAATAGTATCGCCGGGCAGCGCCGCATCGCGAATGATCTGCTTGCCAGTCTTGGTCGTCGAGATGCGACGTAGGATAAAGCTCATATCCCGCGCCTCACCAATAGAAGAATACGCTGATGATGTGCGCCGACAGCGCCGCGATCAGCGCGAAGGTGAGCGGCACATGGACGTAGAGCCAGATTTCGAGCAGCGCGCGAAGGCGCAGGTGCTCGCGAAGCCGCGCCAGCGCAGCTTCCTTCTGCGTCAGCAGCGCGACCACCTTCGCTCGCGCTTCAGCATCACCACCGACAGCCTCGGTCAGCGCTGCGCGCGCTGCGGCGGTCGCGCGGTTGGGGTAGCGCCCCGTCAAGCGGGCGCGGATTCCGCCGGCAAAAGGATCCTGTTCGAGCGAAGCGAGGACGGGCGCAGCCTCGCCAGGCGGCAGAGGCTGGGCGGCAGCGTGGAGCTGGCGGTCGAAAGCGCGGATCGCCTCGAGCATCTGCATTTGCGTCATCTGGTCGCGGTTGTTGGAAAGCGCCTGCGGCAGCAGCGCATAGACGGCAACGCCATAAAGCCCCGAGAGGATCACGAGCATCATCAACGCCCAGGCAAGCGTGTGTACGTTCCAGCCGAGCTGGAACCCGGTGTGCCAGGTGGCGATGACAATCAGACTGAGCCCGAGGTAAACATGCGCCGAAGTCCACGCCTTCAGCGACCAGAAATCGCTCGTCATCCGCCGCTTGCGATAGCCAAGTGCCGTGAGCCAAAGGATCAGCAGCGCGCCAATCGTGCCAAGGGTATAGCCGTACCAGCTGCCGCCATTCGGCCGGGGGCTGACGTCGATCAACGCATAGGAGAGGATGACGAGCAGACACAGTCCGCCCGAGACCTTCGCCCAGCGAAAATTGGCGTGGCGCAAAAAGCCCTCGTGCCGCCGCTCGCGTACCCGTTCGGTCTGGGTCGCGGTTGCGCGGCGCCGGCGAAACAGCGTCGCCATCAGCCCGCATCCTCTTCGAGCCGCGCGATCGAGAGAAATTCTTCAGGCGACACGCGAATTGCAGCGCCCGTAGGGCACGCCCGTACGCAGGCTGGGCCGCCGGCAAGGCCCTTGCACATGTCGCATTTGACCGCGATCTTCTTCGGCTTCTTGCCCTCGGGCATGTTCGCCTTGGTCCATTTGGGCGACGGTTCGCCAGGGCCCGGACCGCGCCCCAGAAGCAGCCAGCTCAAAAGTCCCGGTTTGGGCGGCGGCGCCGCCTCCATGCGGATCACGCCATAGGGACAATTGCGCATGCAATTGCCGCAGCCGATGCATCCCTCTTCCATGAACACCTCGCCGTCGGGGCCGCGGTGGATGACATTGGGAGGACAGTCGGCCATGCAGTGCGGGTGTTCGCAGTGACGGCAGCTCGTCGGCACATGGAGATGGGCGAAGGTCTTGCCCGCCTCGCGGTCGAGCCGCGACAAGCCTTCGTGGCTGTCTGCGCACGCCTTTTCGCAATTGTCGCAGCCGACACAAAGATTCTCGTCGATCAGCAACGCATCGGTTGCCTCGCCGAGCCCCTCCTTCATGATGAAGCTCGCGGTGTCCGAATAAAGATCGACAGCGCTCGAATAGGTCGCCTTGCGCGATTCGATGAAGCTGTTCATGGCGGCGCGTTCGGCGACGGCCGTCTCCGTCGCCTCGCGCACCTGCGGCCGCGCAGCCAGCATCGCCTTGAAGCCTGCGCCGGTCAGCTTAATCACCTCGCTGCCGACCGCAGCTTTCACCGTCGCATTGCGGGGCGCGCCGCTCAGCACCGCCATTTCGCCGAAATAGCTGCCGGCGGGCAGGTAGCGCAGGAAGATCGGTTTGCCGCCGATATTCTTCTCGACCACCATCGATCCTGAGCGGATGACGAAGACGTCGTCCCCCTCGTCGCCCTCTTCCAGCACCGCCTTGCCCGCCGGGACGCGGATCACTTCAGCGCCGTCGACGACGGGCGCCAGATCTTCGGCAGTCAGACCCCCCTTGAAGATCTGGAGGAGCTGGCGCTCGAGCGAGATGCGTTCGATCACGCGCTTTGCCCCGGGCACTGCGGCCATCAGCTTGAGTGCGGCGGTGCGCGACACCTCGACGAAAATGCTGTCTTCTCCGGCGCGGATGGTTGCGCCGCGCTTGCGACCCGAAATCAGGCCCACCTCGCCAAAAATCGACCCCTGTTCAATCGGCACGGTCACCCCGGGTGACACCTCGACGAGCGCGTGCCCCTCGGCGATGGCAAACAGCGAGGATCCGGGCTCGTCCTTTTCGAAGACAACCTCGCCCTCGGGAAAGAAGGCCACTTTGGAATCGAGCATGAACTCGCGCATCTGGAGCGGCGAGACATCGGCGAAGATGCGCACGCGCGTGCGCAGAAAGTCGAGCCATTCGCTGACCGATTTCCGCTCGGGCAAGCCGGCGAAGATTGCGGCCAGATCCTTTTCGTCAGCAGGCGTGAGGGCAGTGTTTCCGTTGATGAACTCGACGACGTCATAGCCCTGGTTCATGCAGTGCTTGATCAGCGGATAGCCCGCGAGCGCGCCGATGACATAGATGCCGGGAACGCTTGTTTCGAAAGTGGGCGACAGCTTGGGAAAGGCCTCGCGGTCGGGGCCGGTGAATTCGATCCCCATCGATTCGACAAAGGCGCGCGGCGCGACCGACCCTAGGCGCGCGACGATGAGGTCGCACTGTATCTTCTCGTCGCCTGTCGGGGTTTCGAGCGTCAGCCAGCCCGCCTCGACCAGCTTGGGCTGGGTTTCGGTGCGGATGCTGATCGCGCCATTTTCCTCGGCTTCCATCAGGTCGGAAACATTCTTGGCCTTGGCGCGGGCAAAATCCTTCGAGCGGTTGAGGATCGTCACGCGATTCTCGAGGGCATCTTCGGCGACCCCCAGCGCATTCTCGATTCCCGCGTCGCCCGATCCGACAACTGTAATATGCCGGTCCTTGAAATCCTCCGGGTCGTCCACCTGATAGATGATATGCGGCAGATCATTGCCGGGGCAGCGCAGGCGGTTCGGATTGCCTTGGGTGCCGATCGCGAGCACGATGGCCTCGGCGGCAATCACATCGCCCTTGGCCGTCTTGATCTGGAAAGCCCCCTTCTCGCCCGTCACTTCGACGACCTCGGCGTGATAAACGACATTCACCTTGTTCGCCGCGGCATCCTCGTCCCAGATCGCAAGGATCGCCTCGCGCGCGCCTTCGTCAAAACGGCAGTCGGAGCGCAGGTCTAGGCGATTGGGCGTCGCCATGACGTGCTTGCCCTTTTGATATTTGAAGATCGTATCGGAAAGATGATCGGTCTTTTCGAGCAGCACATGGCTGAGCCCGAGCTGCGCCGCGCGCGCAGCCGCACTGAGGCCGGCGGGACCCGACCCGATTATCGCAACCCGGACCGGGTCGCTCATAAGGCGCCTGCGTCCACTGGGACCGCCCGAGGCGGTCGATTGTCGCGGACACAGACCAATGCGCGCATGGGCATCCAACCCCCCATCGCCAGCCCCCGGCGATCTCTAACGGATGCGACCCGAACTTATGTTCTGGAATGGACGCTATGCCCTTGAAAGCGGGCCGAGGTCAACAAGTGACGAAGAAACTTTGGCCCGCAATCAGGCGAGTTCGAAAATTGCGGCGGTCCGGTCAGACGCGATCGGCTCGAAGCGCGACCAGCCATCGGGGCTGAGCTTCTCGAGGGGGCGGAAGCGCGCCTTGTAGGCCATGCGAGCCGAACCCTCGATCCAGTAGCCAAGATAGACATAGGGCAGTCCCGCACCGGCTGCGCGCCGCACATGGTCGAGGATGATATAGGTGCCAAGCCCCTCGCGCAGGGGATGCGCCGTATCGAAGAAGCTGTAGATCATCGACAGCCCATCGCCCTGGCGGTCGGTCAGGCAGCAGCCCACAAGGCGTCCGCGGCTGCCGTCGGGAGTCGGCTCGCGATATTCGATCATATAGGTGTCGACAGGAGACTGCTCGACCATGTCGGCGAAATCCTGCTCGTCCATGTCTGCCATGCCGCCGTTCGGGTGGCGCGACTGGAGATAGGCATGCAAAAGCGCATATTGCTCGTCGGTCGCCCAAGGCTTGCAGGCGGTGGCGACCAGATCACCATTGCGTCGCAGGTTCCGCTTCTGCGACTGGCTTGGCGTGAAATCCATCGCGCAAACGCGCACCGATACGCAAGCGGCGCAGTCGGTGCAGCTCGGCCGGTAGGCAACCGACTGGCTGCGGCGAAAGCCGATGCGGCCGAGCGCATCGTTGAGCTCGCTCGCATTATGCCCCCCGAGTTCGGTGAACACCTTGCGCTCGGTCCTGCCCTCCAGATAAGGGCAAGGCGCCGGGCTGGTGACAAAGAAGCGCGGAAAACGAAACGGCGCAGACACGCGAGACAGGCCTCCGAACTGGTAATGCGAGCCCTCCCACGCGGGTCCCGACACGCGACATGCACCGAATATGCCGCCTGCCGTCAATGGTGCAAACATCATTTACCATTTTTGTCCGTCCCGAACTGAATCAGAAGCGTTAATTTTCTGAATCGCGCGGTAACTTTGTGCCGATCTGAATCAATTGAATCCGTGTCTTGCGCCGGCGCGAGGAAAAAACCGGAGAGCGCCCTCGCCCGGCATCTTCGTCTGAACGCAGCGGGTCGCCTGCCCGCCCTGGGATCCGGCCTGATCGCGACGTCGCGACCTAACGCCAGAGAATCTGACCGCCCGGCTCAATAAGCGACTTCAGCTTCTGAAGCTCCG
The DNA here is from genome assembly GCF_900168005.1 of Sphingopyxis flava. Lineage (GTDB taxonomy): Bacteria > Pseudomonadota > Alphaproteobacteria > Sphingomonadales > Sphingomonadaceae > Sphingopyxis > Sphingopyxis flava. The sequence continues at coordinate 246,699 of NZ_FUYP01000002.1, read as the reverse complement.
AGATCAGCACGCCAAGGCTTTCGCGCTTGAAGACAAGCGGAAGCTCGGCCCCGCCCTGAAGCCGCATGAACAGCATCGGCTCATTCTGCTCGGTTTTTCCTGTCTGCATCCCCACGGGGCGGATCAACTGCGCTTCGCCGTCCTGCCCCCCCGATTTCTCAAGTTCCGCGACCAGCGCACTGGCGAGAACCGGCGCACATTCAAGGCCGACCTCAATCCGGTGCAGCGCCTCGTCGTCACCCTTCAATGCGAAGTGAAGAGCGCCATCCTTCGCAGTCCATTCGACAACTTCGACAAATTTCAACGCGAATTCCTTTTCATGCGGCAAGCAGCCTGCGCAGGCGCACGCAATCCCTCAATCCTTGGGATAGAGAAGCCTCGCCGGCCGGCGCTCGCGCGCCGTCTTGAACAGCGAATAGGTCTGCCCGACGATTTCGGTCACGCCCGTGATCGACGCCATATAGCTTTCAAGCTCGGACGTCTTCTTGGCCTCGATGAGCCGCGTCGGCGCTGCGGGATCGGGGCCGTCGAACCGGACGCAAAATAGCGGCTCCCCGCGCCGCAGGATCAAATCCCTGGTCGTGTCATGCCACTCGAACGCCCATTGCAATGGCCGCGGCCAGACATCGATCGGAAAGCGGCCGTTGATCTGAATGCCGGGGCGGTCGGGCGTATGATGGAAAATGGGGGGATATTGATTGACGTAGACCGGGTCGTCCGAAACGAAGACATAAGACGTCAGCATCTGGAGCACCGGCCGCTGCGGATGGCGCCATTCGTTCCGCGGCTGAAATACGATCCAGCGCTGCAGCGCCTCGGCCCGAATTGGACTTTTGTCGGCGAGGACGTTGGTAATTTCCATCCCGCCGGCCGTCAGGTTCAGCCGCAAATGAACGTCGATGGGGCAGTTGATCACGAAGTGACGGCGGTCAAAATCAAGCACCGAGGGACATTTGCCGACGGACTTGGGATCCTTGCTTTGCGACTCGACCCGCACCGGCCGCGGGGTGTCCCAAATGACGCTCGCGCCTTCGACATTGAGCAGCCAGCCCACAGTATAAGCGCGGGATTCGCCCCCCGCTGCAGCCTCGGAACCTGGCTCGGGTTCGGTCTCCGCGGCTCGCGCAACCTTCGAAAACAAGTTCTTCAACATTTAGGAACCGGCACCCTTTACTCACCGCGGCGGGGAGCAGCGCATTACCGTATCGACCCTTCGAATCCTAGACTGGAGTTTCGCATCGCGCGCAGCCTATTCCTAATGGAGTCGGCGCGACTGCTGCCCATTCGGCCGCTCCATCATCCATAGCCCCTCAACTCATCGCCCGTCAGCGTCGCGACATGCAGCACGTTGGTCGATCCCGGCGTGCCGAAAGGAACGCCAGCCATCATGACCAGCTTCGAGCCCGATTGTCCGATGCCGTGACGCAAAGCCATGCGCTTACCTTTGGCGATCATTTCCTCGAAGCTTCCGATGTCCCTGGTGGGAACCGCATGGGCACCCCAGAGCAGACCCATGCGACGCGCCGCCTCGCGCTTCGGGGTAAGCACCAGCAGCGGCGCTCCGGGACGCTCGCGCGCGACGCGCCGAGCGGTCGAGCCCGAGGCGGTGAAGCAGATGATGGCATCGGCACCGATCGTCCCGATGATGCTCCCCGCCGCCTCGGCAAGCGCGTCGGCGGTGGTCGCGTCGGGTAAGGTCTCCGTGAAATGGAGGCGGCGGTAATAGTCAGGGTCGCCTTCGACCGACCGGGCAATCGAATCCATCATCGTCACCGCCTCGACCGGCCAGGCGCCCGCGGCGGTCTCGGCCGAGAGCATGATCGCATCAGCCCCGTCGTAGACCGCGGTCGCGACATCCGACACCTCGGCGCGCGTCGGAGTCGGCGAGACGATCATCGATTCGAGCATTTGCGTCGCGACAACGACCGGCTTGCCCATCCTGCGGGCGGCCGCGACGATCCGCTTTTGAAGCGGAGGAACCGCCTCGGGCGGAAGTTCCACGCCGAGGTCACCGCGCGCGACCATGGCGGCGTCGGCAAGCTCCAATATTTCCTCGAGCCGTTGAACCCCCGAGGGTTTTTCGAACTTGACGAGCAATGCCGCCTTGCCCCCGATCAGCCGCCGCGCCTCGGCGACATCCTCGGGCCGCTGCACGAAAGAAAGGGCAATCCAGTCGACATGCTGGTCGAGCGCGAAGGCAAGATCCCTTCGATCCTTTTCGGTCAGTGCAGCGAGCGGCACGACGACGTCGGGGACGTTGACCCCCTTGCGGTCCGAGATCCGTCCGCCCACCTCGACGAGCGTGTCTATCCGGTCCGGGGATACGCTTTGCACGCGCAGCACCAGCTTGCCATCGTCGATGAGGAGCCGCGTTCCCGGTTCAAGCGCGGCAAAAAGCTCCGGATGCGGCAGGTGAACGCGCGCCGCGTCGCCCGGCGCCTTGTCCGCGTCGAGGACGAAGCTCTGGCCCTTCGCCAGCTCAGCCGGTCCCTCGCTAAAGGTTCCGACCCGCAGCTTAGGACCTTGAAGGTCGACCAGGATCGTCGTCGGTCGGCCGGTTTCCTTTTCGAGCGCGCGGATCGCCGCGATCACCTTGGCGTGGCCGTCATGATCGCCGTGGCTCATATTGACGCGAAAAGCGTCGGCGCCTGCCCGGTGGAGCGCCGAAATCATTTCGGGGTGAGCGCTCGCAGGACCAAGGGTCGCCAGGATGCGCACCTTGCGCTGGCGGGGGGTGAAATTGTGGACCACGATTGCTCCGCCTGTCATCTTGCCGTTACGGTTCCTGCGGGGCATGACGCGTTGATCGTGCCAAGGCAACCGCCGTATAGCTATTCAACCCCGTAAAGGTGAGAAACGTCCGATGTCCTGCAGCGAAGACCAGCCCGCCGCCCCCGATGTGCTCGACGACCTCGACGACGCGATTGCGGCGGCCGCCTTCCGCCGACTGGTGAGGCTGCTGCGTCATCGTCACGACGCAGCGAACATCGACCTCATGGGTCTTGCCGGCTTCTGCCGCAACTGCCTTGGCGACTGGATCGCCGAGGCGGGAGGCATGGACAAGGAGGCCGGGCGTACGATCGTCCACGGCATGCCAACAGCCGAATGGAAGGCGCGCTATCACGTCCCTGCCAGTGCGGAGCAACTCGCACGGATGGAAGAAAGCATGGCCAAGAATCCCCGACCTCGTTAGTTGGACGCCGGCGCGATTCTCTTGCGCCGAAAATTCCAACCCCAGCGGAGTCCAATATGAGCGAAGCCACTACTGCCGACGAACAACTGCGCCTTTTCATCGAGCGCATCGAGCGGCTGGAAGAAGAGAAAAAGGGCATCGCCGACGATATCCGCGACGTCTATAACGAAGCCAAGTCGCAGGGCTATGATCCCAAGATCATGCGCCAGATCGTCCGTTTGCGGAAAATGCCGGTGCACGACCGCAAGGAGATGGAGGCGATCCTCGACGTGTACAAGTCGGCGCTCGGCATCGACTGAGGCAAAGGCGCAAACAGGGAGACGACATGATGTTCAGCACTACGACCCCCACCGTTGAGGGCCGTCCGGTCCGCGAATATCTGGGCATCGTCACCGGCGAGGTGATCGTCGGTGCGAACATTTTCCGCGACCTGTTTGCAAGCATCACCGATATCGTCGGCGGCCGTTCGGGCAAATATGAGGACGTCCTTGCCCGCGCGCGCAAGGAGGCACTGAGCGAAATGGAGGCCGAGGCTGCGAAGCTCGGCGGCAACGCCGTCATCGGCGTCGACATCGACTATGAGGTTCTCGGCCAGAACGGGTCGATGCTGATGGTGTCGGCGAGCGGGACGGCGGTCCTCATCTAGTCGCCGCGCCCGCAACGCAGCGGTTGTCTCGAAAAGCCGCGCACGCTAGGGCGGCGCCACATTTTTCCACATCGATGGGAGGTAGGCCGTGGCCGGCCATAGCAAATTCAAGAACATCATGTACCGCAAGGGCGCGCAGGACAAGAAGCGCAGCGCCCTCTTCTCCAAGCTCGCGCGCGAAATCACTGTCGCAGCGAAAATGGGTCTGCCCGACCCCGACGCCAATGCACGCCTGCGCGCCGCGGTAAACGCGGCCAAGGCGCAGTCGATGCCAAAAGACAATATCCAGCGCGCGATCGACAAGGCGTCGGGCGGTGAAGGCGAGAATTACGAGGAGATCCGCTATGAGGGTTACGGCCCCGGCGGCGTATCGCTGATCGTCGAGGCTCTCACCGACAACCGCAACCGGACCGCGACGAACGTGCGCACGGCCTTTGCAAAGAATGGCGGCAATCTGGGCACCACCGGCAGCGTCAGCCACGGCTTCGATCGGCTCGGCCAGGTCACATATCCGGCGAGCGCGGGCGACCCAGACATGGTGTTCGAAGCTGCGCTCGACGCCGGCGCCGACGATGTTGAATCGTCCGAAGACGGCCACGAGATCTGGACGAGCGTTGAAAATCTGCACGAAGTCGCCAAGGCGCTCGAAGCCAAGCTGGGCGAAGCTGAGGGCGTGAAGCTCGCCTGGCGGCCTACGCTGAAGAGCGAAGTCACGGACGAGGCGACCGCGCAGACGCTCTTCAAGCTTATCGACACGCTCGACGACGACGACGATGTCCAGACCGTGTGGGGGAACTATGATATCCCCGATGCCGTGATGGAAAAGCTTGGTTAACAGCCAAAATCCGTTCGCATCGCGCGGCGCCGGCTTGGCCGCTGGCTGCGCACGCCTTCAGCGTAGCCGCTCGCCGCGCCATGCGACCATGACCCCATGATCATTCTCGGCCTCGATCCCTCGCTGTCGTGCACCGGATGGGGTATGATCCGCGTCGAAGGCAGCCGGATCAGCCATATCGCCAATGGCCAGATCAAAACCGATGCAAAGGCCGCGCTGCCTGAGCGTCTTGCGTATATCGACACGGTGCTCGCAGCCGTGATCGCCGACCATGATCCGATGTGTGCGGCGGTCGAGGAGGTCTTCGTCAACGACAATCCGCAGTCAACGCTGAAACTCGCACACGCCCGCGGCGTCGCGCTTCTCGCCTGCGCGCGCGCAGGCCTTCCCGTCGCCGAATATGCCCCCCGCCTCGTCAAGAAGACGATCGTCGGCACGGGCGGCGCTGCAAAGGAACAGGTGCAGGCGATGCTGCGCGTCCTGCTGCCAGGCGCCAAGGTCGAAGGCGCCGATGCAGCCGACGCGCTGGCGGTGGCGATCTGTCACGGCAACCACCGGCCGCGATATTGAAATTCGTTTGCCCCCTGCGCCCTGAGGGGAATTCTATTCCCTTTTCGTTCTCCTCGCGTTAGGCCCGTGAGATGATCGCGAAACTCACCGGACGGCTCGACAGCAGCGGCGCAGGCCATGCGGTAATCGACGTCGGCGGCGTCGGCTATCTCGTCGAAGCTTCGGCGCGCACCCTCGATGCGCTCGGTTCTGTCGGCAGCGATGTCACCATTCACACCGAGATGCTCGTCGGCGAGGATTTCCTGCGCCTTTTGGGGTTCGCGCGGGCCGAGGAGCGCGACTGGTTTCGTCTGCTGACCAGCGTCCAGGGCGTCGGCGCCAAGGTCGCGCTCGCGATCCTTTCGGCGCTCGAGGTCGCTGATCTTCAGCGCGCGCTTGCTGGCGGTGACAGCGCCATGATTGCACGCGCCAACGGCGTCGGGCCGAAGCTTGCCCAGCGCATCACCCACGAACTCAAAGACAAGGCGGGAGCCTTGGGCGGTATCGCGGGAAGCGCGGGCCTTGCGATTGCACCTGCTCCAGGGCCACTCGGCGACGCGGTCGCCGCGCTCACCGGCCTCGGCTTCAAACCCGCTGAAGCGAGCGCGGCGGTCGCGGCGGCACATGAGGAGCTCGGCGCCAAAGCAACGCTCGACGCCCTCGTGCGGGCCGCGCTCAAGAAGGCTGCGAAATGACGAAGATCGCCCGCCGGGCCGCTTGCCGCTGCGGCCAGATCCGTATCACCTGTACGGGCGAGCCGATCCGGGTGTCAGTGTGCCACTGCCGCGAGTGCAAGACGCGCAGCGGCAGCGCCTTCGCCGCGCAGGTGCGCTTTTCCGCGGAGCAGGTCCGCATCACCGGCGAAGACCATGCGAGGATGTGGCAATTCACCGGCGAAAGCGGCAACACCGCCGACTTCTTCTTTTGCAGCATCTGCGGCTCGGGCGTCTGGTACCGGGCGCGACCCTATCATGATGCCTATGCGATCCCGCTCGGCAATTTCGAGCCCGGCCACGCTTTGGTGCCCGATTATTCGGTCTTTGAGGAGCGCAAGGAACCTTGGGTTTCGATCACCGGCAAGGCAATAGAACATTATGACTGAGCGCCGGGATCGTCTTGGATATCCCGCGGGATTTCTGTCTTCTTATGCAATGGACTGGGCCGCGCTGGCGCTCGCAGGGCTGGTTTTCGTGACGATCGCCTCTGCCGCCCTGCTCGCAATGCGGGGGCCATTTGGCGACCGGATGGCAGAGTGGCTTCCCCTCCTCCCGTCAGCGGCATGGTCGGCCCTTATTGCCGCCTTACTCCTCAATCTGGTCTTGCCATGGGTCCACCCAGCGACGCGTCGCATCAGCCTGTGTCCCTCGTGCGGCAAGTCTACGCTCCTGACCAGCCCGGATCTCGACGAATGGGACGTCCGTGCCAACCCCGATGGCCACTGCGCGGGGGATCGCCGTTTCCGCCCTGAAGAACGATGCTCGCAGTGCCATGCCGACTTGCGCAAAGCCCCATGGCGGGGGATGAGCAAACCGTGACCGACCTCACCACCCCCCTGCGCACGCCCGAGGATGCCGACGCAGCGCTTCGCCCCAAATCGCTCGCCGAATTCGTCGGCCAGGCGGCAGCGCGCGAGAATCTGCGCATCTTCATCGAGGCGGCGAAGGCGCGTTCGGATGCGCTCGATCATGTCCTCTTCTTCGGGCCGCCCGGCCTTGGGAAGACGACCCTCGCGCAGATCGTCGCGCGCGAACTCGGGGTCGGTTTTCGGTCTACGTCGGGGCCGGTCATCGCCAAGGCGGGCGACCTTGCGGCATTGCTTACCAATCTGGAGGACGGTGACGTCCTGTTTATCGACGAGATCCATCGTCTCGCCCCCGCAGTCGAGGAAATCCTCTACCCGGCGATGGAGGACCGCGCGCTCGATATCATGATCGGCGAGGGACCGTCGGCCCGAAGCGTCCGTATCGATCTTCCCAAATTCACCCTCGTGGGCGCGACGACGCGGCAAGGCCTGCTGACGACCCCGCTGCGCGACCGGTTCGGCATCCCGGTGCGGCTCAATTTCTATACCCATGCCGAGCTTGAACAGGTGATCACCCGAGCGGCGCGGTTGCTGGGCCTCGGCATCGCACCCGACGGTGCGCTCGAAATTGCCAAGCGATCGCGCGGAACGCCGCGCATCGCCGGGCGGCTTCTTCGCCGTGTGCGCGATTTTGCCACCGTCGCCGGCGCGCCCATCGTCGATGCGAAGAACGCCGATGCTGCGCTCAACCGGCTCGAGGTCGACGCGCTGGGGCTCGACGCGATGGACCGGCGCTATCTCACCATGATCGCGGACATTTATCGCGGCGGTCCCGTGGGCGTCGAGACGCTCGCGGCGGGGCTTTCGGAACCGCGCGACACGATCGAGGATGTGATCGAGCCCTATCTGCTTCAGATCGGCCTCATTGCCCGCACCGCGCGCGGACGGATGCTCAACGCGAGCGCGTGGAAACATCTCGGGCTCAATCCCCCATCCGGTGCGCAGGACGGGCTGTTCGACCAGGCGAAATAGAACGAAAATCCGGGGCAGCCTCCGCCAAATGCCGCGGACCTGCGACGAACCGTGAAAGGGGGGTTTGCGGCGAGTCGTGCACCGGCTATCGGTCTGGCGATGGCTCATGTCCCTCCCCCATTCATCCCCGGCGCTTTTGTGGGAGCCGCGCATCACTACCGCGTGCGCGTCTATTTCGAGGACACCGACCTTAGCGGCATCGTCTATCATGCCAATTATCTGCGCTATATGGAGCGCGCGCGATCGGACATGCTGCGGCTGGCGGGAATCGACCAGCGCGCTGCCATGGAAGCCGGTGAAGGCGCGTGGGCGGTCACCGACCTTGCGATCAAATATCTGCGGCCCGCAAAGCTCGATGACGACCTGCTCGTCGTCAGCACGGTCGAGGCGGTGCGCGGCGCAAGCGTCGTCATCGCGCAGCGCATCCTTCGCAGTCATCATACGTTAAGCGACGAAATGCTGACGGACGGCCGCGCTACGGCCGCCTTTCTGTCGCCCGCAGGCCGGCCGCGGCGCCAGCCTGCAGGCTGGGCCAGCCGTTTCACCGCGATCATGAATGGAGAGAGCATCCCTTGCTAGACAATATCAAGCTGGCCGCCGACGCGGCGACCCTATCCCCCGTCGCGTTGTTCCTGCAGGCCGACATCGTGGTCAAGGCCGTGATGATCGGCTTGCTCGCAGCGTCAGTCTATGTCTGGGCGACCATCTTCACCCATGGCCGCGGCGTGGGCAAGCTGATGCGCGCATCCGACCGGTTCGAGCGCGATTTCTGGCGCGCGGGCAACATCGACAAATTCTATGACGAGAACGCTCGCGAGGAACTCCCGAGCGCGAAGGTGCTCGCCGCGGGCATTTCCGAGTGGCGCCGTTCGACCGCGGGCAAGACGGTCGACCGCGAAGGCACCCGCGAGCGACTGGGCGTGGCCATGAACAGCGCGGTGGCCGGGGAAGTCGACCGGCTCGCGGAGAAGATTGGCGTGCTCGCCACCATTGGTGCCGTTGCCCCTTTCGTCGGCTTGTTCGGCACTGTCTGGGGGATCATGCGCAGCTTCACCGCGATCGCCGCCGAGAACAACAGCAGCCTTGCCGTCGTCGCGCCCGGGATCGCGGAAGCCTTGTTCGCCACCGCGATCGGCCTTTTCGCCGCCATTCCCGCGGTCATTGCCTACAACGCCTTCTCGCAGCGGCTTAACCGGCTTGAATCGCGGCTCGGCCGCTTTGCCGACGGGCTCCACGCGACCTTCAGCCGCGAACTGGAGGTCGAGGCCTGATGGCGATGAGCGGACCATCCGGCGCCCCCGGACGGCGGCGCGGACGCGGCGGGCGCCGCGCGCCGATGGCGGAGATCAACGTCACCCCGCTCGTCGACGTGATGCTCGTTCTGCTGATCATCTTCATGATCACCGCGCCGCTCCTGACCGCGGCGGTCCCAATCGACCTGCCCGACAGCCGCGCCAAGCCGCTCGATACCGAGGAGCGCGAGCCCGTTCAGCTCTCGATCGGGGGCGATGACACCATCTATATCGGCGAGGATCCGGTCAGCGAGGCCGAATTGCCCGCGCGGCTTTCCGCAATCGCGCAGGCGGATGCGGGGCAGGACCGGCCGCGCCAGATCATGCTGCGCGCCGACAAGAGGCTCGACTATGGCCGGGTGATGCAGGTGATGGGCGAACTCAACCGCGCCGGCCTCTCGCGCATCGCATTGGTCACGACCGGTTCAGAAACCGGGCAATAGGCTAGGAAAATGGCCGAACAACGGGCATCAAGGGGGAGGGAAAGGAACGGCGTCGCCATCGCGGTGGCGCTCCATGTCATCATTATCGGTCTGCTCTCGGTACAATGGACGGCGGGCGAACGGCGCTTCGACAATCCGCCGATGGAGGTCGACCTGATCGCCGAGACCGCCGCAACTTCGACCGCGCCGGAGATCAGCGACCTTCCGCCCGCGGCGCGGCTGGGCGAAGAATATGCGACCGACATCCCGGCGCCTGAACCCGAGCCGGTGCCCACACCGCCCGTTCCCGAACCGGTGGCGGCGCCGACGCCTGCCCCGGCACCCAAGCAGGTCAAGCGCGCCGAACCCACGCCGCCCAAGAAGCGGCCGGCGCAAAAAGCACAGCCCAAGCCCACGCCCAAGGCCACGCCAAAGTCCGAGGATCGCGCGGCGCGCCCCACGGGCCGGCTCGACGGCATCGCGGAAGGCCTGTCGCGGACGCAACCCAAGCAATCGTCGAGCAAGGGCGCGCCGGCGCAAGCGACGGCCTCCGAGGTCAAGCGCTCGATCGACGTCAGCATCAAGGCGGCCGTCGCGCCGCGGTGGAACAGCTGCCGCGTATCGGGGATCGATGTCGATCAACTCAAAACGGTCGTGAAATTCCGCCTGACCCGGTCGGGTGCGCTCGCGGGGTTCACCAGCGTTACAACCACGGGCGAGAACGAGAGCAACAGATTCCAGATTCAGCGCCACCAGGAATGCGCAAAACGCGCGGTCGAACTCGCCGCTCCCTTCGATCTGCCAGCTGAAAATTATGAGTTCTGGCAGAATTACACGCTCGATTTTATCAAGAGGTAAGAGAGATGATCCTCCGCTCCTACAGCCTATCGCTCGTCCTTGTGCTGACCAGTGCACCCGTCTTGGCCCAGCAGACCCCGACCCCCACGCCGCCGACGGCGCCCGCGGTCACTCAGACCGAACCGCGCGAGACGATCGAAGGGCAGCTTTCGCAAGACCGTACCGTGATCGCAATTCCTGCGCTCGCAACGCCTGCGGTTGCGACCGTCGCGGGACTTCGCACCGACAATCTCGGCCGCCAGATAGCCGATGTGATCGCCGCCGACCTCGAGCGAAGCGGGCTTTACGCGCCGCTCGGTCCGGGTAGCGTTCGCGCGATCACCATGCCGGAGGTGACCGCCCCGCGCTTCGCCGACTGGAAAGCGCGCAATGCCGAGAATGTTGTTCATGGTTTCGTGAGGGCCAGCGGCACCGGCGGGCTAATTGTCGGCTGCTACCTCTATGATACCGCGCTTGGCAGCGAACTCGTACGCCAGGGCTTCGAGATCCAGCCCGGCGACTGGCGCCGCGCCGCGCACAAATGCGCCGACGCCATTTACTCGCGTCTCTCGGGCGAATCGCCTTTCTTCGACAGCCGCATCGCCTACATCGCCGAGAGCGGCCCCAAGGGGAACCGCACCAAACAGCTCGCAATCATGGATTCGGACGGCGGCAACCACAAGTTCATCACCAACGGTCAGGCGCTCGCGCTCAGCCCGCGCTTCTCCCCCGATTACAAGAAGATCGTCTATGTGAGCTATCTCGCCGACCGCGTCCGCGTCTTCATCTACGACGTGGACAGCGGGACGCAGAAGCTGGTGACCGAAAGCCGCAACGCAACCTTCGCGCCGCGCTGGTCACCCGACGGGCGCCAGATCCTCTTTTCGATGGCGGTCGGCGGCAACACGGACATCTACCGCATCTCGGCCGAGGGCGGGACGCCGGTGCGGCTGACCACTGCGCCCGGGATCGACGTCGGCGGCAGCTTCTCGCCCGACGGGAAGAAGATCGTGTTCGAAAGCGACCGCTCGGGTAGCCAGCAACTCTATACGATGAACATCGACGGATCGAACCAGCAGCGGATCAGCTTTGGCGGCGGCCGCTATGCTACGCCTGAATGGTCCCCGCGCGGCGATCTCATTGCTTTCACCCGCATGGGCGGCGGCGAGTTCCGCATTGGCGTGATGACACCATCGGGCGGCGGCGTTCGCATGCTCACAAACAGTTGGCAGGACGAAGCGCCAACCTGGGCGCCAAACGGCCGGGTCATCCAGTTCTTCCGGACCACGCCGGGGCGCGAGGGCAAGTCGAGCATCTGGCAGGTCGACCTCACTGGCGTGAACCTTCGCCGCCTGCCCACGCCGCGCGACGGATCCGACCCGAGCTGGGGGCCGATCCGGCCCTGACGTTGCGGAACCAAAGCACGCCCTTGGGGTTCAAAAAGGGTTCCTCATTCAATTCAACATAGGTTAAGCCCGCATAATTGGGGTCAAATGCAAAACAACAGAAGGACCGATGCCATGACGATACGCAAAACCACCGCCATGATCGCGGCCATCACCATGCTGGCGGTCGGCGCCTGCTCGAAAAAGGCACCCGAAACCCTGCCGCCCGCGCCCGCAGGCACCGACGCCGGCTCGGACAGCGGTATCGGCAATGCCGTAATCCCCGGTTCCCAGCAGGATTTCATTGCCAACGTCTCGTCCGACCGCATCTATTTCGATTTCGACCAGTATAATGTCGATGCCGAAGACCAGGCCACGCTGCGGAGCCAGGCGGAGTGGCTGCAGCGCAACCCCAATGTGCGCGTCACGCTGGAGGGTCATGCCGACGAACGCGGCACGCGCGACTACAATCTCGCGCTCGGCGAGCGCCGCGCCAATGCGGCGAAAAATTATCTCGCCTCGCTCGGAATCGACCCGAGCCGCATCCAGGTGATCAGCTATGGCAAGGAACGCCCGGCCGAGCTGGGCTCGAATGAAGCTGCCTGGGCAAAGAACCGCCGCGCAGTGACAGTGGTTATCGGGCAGTAAGCTGCGCCCACCATGGCCAGAGCGGGACCAACGCAAAGGCCGCGGCGCACAGGAAAACACCGAAGGGGACCCGCCGCAGTGCCAGCGGCTGGTCCCCTTTTCCTCGGGAGAAGAGCGCCCACCCGATCCCCGCGAGGCTGGCAAGAAGCAGCAGGAGCGGCAATGCCTGCCAGCCTAGCCAGGCGCCAAGGGCCGCAACCAGCTTCGGATCCCCGCCGCCCATGCCCTCGCGGCGGTGCACGCACCGCCAGGTCCAGGCGATCAGCGCAAGTGTGAGGCCGCCGGCAAGCGCTCCAATCCAGCGCTCGAACAAGTCTGTGCCGATCAAGGGGCCGGCGAAGATGAGCCCTGCGAGCGCCAGCAACGCATTGAGCGGATCGGGCAGCCACATATGGCGAGCATCGAGCAGCGCGAGCGGCAGGAGCAACCAGCCAAAAAGCGCCCAGAGCCAGCCCTGAGCGCCCGGCATGAGCGCGAGAGCGAGCGCGCCGAGGAGCGCGGAGGCAAGCTCGACGCGGCTGTGGAACTTGTCGATCGGCACGCCGCACCTGCGGCAACGGCCACGCAGCCACAGCGCCGAGGCCAGCGGCACAAGGTCCCGCGTCCCGAGCGGCGCGTTGCAGCCATCGCACTGCGAACGCCCGGCGAGCGAGCGTCCGGCGGGCCAGCGCAGCACAAGGGTGGCGATGAAGCTGCCGATGACCGCGCCGATCAATGCCGCAAAGGCAATTTCCGCGCCCCAGGGCAGGCCGGCGGCGGCGTCCATATCAGAAGCGGCCGCCGGTCGTTAGCTGGAAGCGGCCCTCGTGGGCGCGGAAACCAAGCGCGGCGAGCGCGGCCGCCATCGCAGGATCCTTATCGACGATGATAGCGAATTCCCCCCGCCAGGCGCCGCTGCCGTCGAAGCTGAGCGTCAGTCGCTCCATTCCCGACTGGCTGGCGAGCGCGGCCTGTGCCCGGCCCTTTGCGCACGACAGCGGGCCTGAAAGTCCGCGCGACAGGCTGAGCCCCGCGATCGGCGCCGCGACCAACATTTGCACCCGCCCCCCTGCCTCGACGCATCGTCCCCCTGCGTCGAAGCGGACCCTCGCGTCTTCGAACCGTACCGAATCAACGGGGATCATCCCGAGGCCGCCCGATAAACTTGTCACGCCGTTGACGTCCGACAGTCCGCGAGGATCACTCCCATGCAGCCGTCCCGCCAGTGCGCCCAGCCGCGCATCGTCGCGCTTGAAGACGAGGTCGATGCGCCCCGTCAGCAATGCGAGCGGTGACAAGTGGGTCTGAAGCGTCCCGAGCGGCAAGGCGCCCAGCCGCGCGTCGACAATCTCGGCGGACCACACCGATCCCTCGACCGTACGCGCGCTGAGGCCGGCTTCGGATACCCCCGACAGGGCGAGCGCGAGCCGCATCGGGACGCTGGCCATGATCAGCAGCAGAGCAAGAAAGGCTGCAGCAGCGATCCAGCGCTTCGGCGCCCGCGTCATGGGCCGCTTTTCCGAAGTTCCGCGGTCATGCCCACGGTGCCGTCGGGGGCCGGCGTGATGGTGAGCGCATCGACGAGGAACCCCTGCATTTCGAGCGCGGCGATCCAGTCGACAAGCACCGGCGCCTTGGCGGTCGCGATTGCGATCGTTGCTTGCGCGGCCCCGCGCGCCTCGTTTCGGTCGAGCGTCAGCCCGATCTCGCCCGCCGATTGCGCGAGAAATTGGTCGATAGCAACAGCCTCCACCGCCGCCGCCACCGACTTCGGGGGTCGCTGCGCGAGCAACGCGAGCTTGGCAGATACCCGGCCCTCGCGCTCAACCGCAGCGCGGTGTTTGCTTTCCAGATCGGCAAAGGCCGCATAGGCCGGACGCCCGAGCGCCCACAGGAGCACCCCCGCCGCCAGCGCTCCCGCCACGCCGACAAGCCAGCGCTCGCGCTGCGAGAGACCGGTCCACCAATTTTGCAGCTCTCCCCTCATGGCACCGCCCGGATCGTGATATTCGCGATCTGCTGTCCGTCGGAGCCCGCCATCGGCTGTGCAGTCACGCGGTAGCCTCGCGCCTGAAGCGCAAGCAGCACGCGGTTGAGATCCTCGACGCGCGGTGCCGCGAGCGAGGTCGTGAGCGTTCCGTCGGTGCGGTGCGACAGGCTCTTCAGCGTTACCCCGGGCGTATCCTGCATCGCGCCGTAGAGCGCCGAAGCGGGTACGGAAAAAGCAAGCGGCCCGCCGCCCGCCGCGGCGAGGCGCCGGTCGATCTCGGCTTCCGCCGCCTCGGCGTCAGGGGCGCTCACCCCTGCCTTCTTCGCCATCGCGACAACTGCTGCATCGGCGCGCCGCGTGTCGGAGCCGAGTCGGATCGCATGGACGATCGGGACGGCAAGGCTGACGGCAATAAGCGCGATGAGCAGCCGCTTCGCCCACAGGAGCAGAACGGGGTCGACCGCCCAGCGCCGCTTCGGCTTCCACGCCCCGCTCAGCAGGTCGAGAGGCGGCGCCGCGAGCGATAGAAGCAGCGCTTCGCGCATCCGTTCGGCATCGAGCGGCACGATGGCTTGCCCCGCGGCGATCAGTGGATCGAGTTCGGGGTCGGAAACATAGGAACGGTCCTGCGTGCGCACGACCTGCTCGCGCCCGACGGTGGCGGTCCATAGCGTGTCGGGCTCGGGCGGCGGGACCGTGGCACCCGCCGGTACGATCGCCGATGGCTCGAGACCGCGTGTACCCAGCCACGCGTTCCAGGCCGCCATCGCCGCGTGGGTCGTCACAGCCACCGGAACCGCCTGCCCCGCCGCTGCAGGCTCACCGGCCACCAGGTGGAGATCAGCGGGAGCGCCAAGACAAGCCTTGAGCGCCTCCATCCGCGCCGCAGCCGCCGCTTGGGCGGGGGATGCGTCTGGAAAATGGTACCAGCGCACCGGCACGTCAGCGGCGGGAGCGAGCACGATCAGCCTGCCCTCGCCGCTCGTCCCGCGAGGCGGGCGCCCCCGGCTATCGACCCAGCCGTCGTCCTGCCCTGAATCGGTCACAACGCCGTCGTCGACCCTGAGCCAGGCGATATGGGCGGGCATGGAAGCGCCATCGAGCGCAGCGAGGGGCGGCAGCCAGAGGACGAGCGTCGACGTCATTTCAATCGCTCTCGCCCCAGTCGCGGCGCACAATCGCCGGCGGCGCCATCCCCGCGGCCGGCGCGCCGCCCCAGGCATCGATGAGCGAGCGTGCCGTCAAATCCCCGTCCCCCATCCTCACCTGCACCGTCAGCGCGAGCCATCGGCTCGTCACGCCCGCCTGTTCGTCCACGCCGCCCGGCGGGTCGAACCGTTCCAGCGCGCGGGTCTGCCAGAATCCTACGCTGCTGCCATAGCCGCCGGCGGGCCGCGCGGCCAGCGCTGCCCGAGCATCGGCGAGGCTGATCTCGCCCGGCATCAGCATCGCGACCAGCGGCGCCCGTCCTGGAGTGAGCGTGTTGACATTGAGTTTCACCGGATCGGCGGCGGGAAGAACGCAGATCCAGGGCTTCATCCGGGCAAAAAGCTTGAAGGTTACGCCGCGCACCGCGCGCCACTCGCTGACGTCGGCCATCATGCGGTTGGCGGGGAGATAACTTATCTCGAGCGCGCGATAGACGGCGTCTTCCGCGCCCAGCGGCGCCTCGTTGCTGTCGCTGTCGAGCCAGTCCGCGCTCGCCGCCGCGATCGATTCGGCTTCGCCGCGGTCGACGCCGAGCAGCGCCATCAGTTCGGCAAACTGGCGAACTGCCATGGCCCGCTGACTGAACTTGCCAGGCGAGGTCTCGGCAACGAGGCTATTGAGATTGAAGCAATTGTTCGCGTCGGTGAGCCGCGCCCTTCCCTCTCCAGCCGGCAGCGGCAAAACGAAATCGCGTTCCAGCCAGTCGCCCGCGAGGGTGAGCTGGGCGGGGTCACGCGTCACCAGATCAGCGACCCGGCGCAGCGCGATCTGTTCGGCAGCAAGGCTATAGGCGCGGCCTTGGTCAACCGCCGCAGCACTGCCCGCGATCCGCGCGGCGAGGGTCAACCGGTCGAGCGCCGTCGCCGCGATCACGGCCATCACCGCGACGAGCAGCAATACGCTCAGCAACGCTGCCCCGCGCTCATCTGCACGGCGCGTCATGGCAGGGGAGCCTGACGACCGGGCGGCACGGGCGGGACCGGCGCGGTGAGGAACAGAAGGACAAGCGGCGCGCGGCCGGTGCGCGTCAGCCGTACCTCCACCGCGCGCGGAAGGCGATCGGTGGGCCCCGAATTCCAGGCTTCACTCCAGTTGCCGGCTTCGTCGCGATAGCGAACCGCGGCGGCCCTCACCTCGCCCGCGAGCCGATCGCCTTCACCAAGCGGAGCGCCGTCGAGCATCGGTTGCGCCGCGCGGCGCCATTCATCTCCCACGAGCGCATAAGCGACGCGCTCGACCGCCGGGCGCGGCCCCGCATCGAGCGCGCCCGCGCCGCCGTGCACGAAGGCAAAGCCGCTTGCCGAACCGATGAAAGCGGGGACCGGTTCGCCCGACGGGCCGCGGGTCGCCCGGGGCAGGGTCTGCGCGAGATCGCTTGCCATCACCGCGCGCAGCCGGTTCACCCCGCCCATCGCCTTTAAGCGGGCCTGCACTGCGTCCTGCGTGTCGACGCTGCTGCGCAAAAGCCCGACCCCCATGGCCGCGATCGCCGCAAAGATCGACAGCGCCACGAGCATTTCGACCAGCGTGAAACCGAGGGCGGAATCGCCAAAGCCCGTTCGGACCAGGCTGGTCGAAGCGCCCGACTTCCCTCGCGCCCCTCCCATGGGAGAAGCTGCCCTCAGCCATGGCAGGGCCAGTGGACAACCGCGGAGGCAAAGGACCCTCATCTCGCCGACCGGATGATGGTGAGCACCGCCCGCCCGCGGCCGCGGTGGGGCCGGACGGTCAGGTCGATGCGCAGCAGACTGTCGTCGGCGGTCTTCGCGACGCGCTGGTCGACCCGCCATTCGCGTCCGGCATTGGCGACGCGGCTCGTGCTCGCCCCGATCGTCGGCGGGGCGGGGTCGGTCCACAGCTCAACCGCACGATTGTGGGCGACGATGCCTGCCATGGTGCTTTCGTCAAGGTCGCCCGCGGTGCGCACGGCATAGGCATCGAGCCGCACCAGCGTCAGCGCCGCGATGCTGATGATACTGAGCGCGACCAGCATTTCCAGGAGGGTGAAGCCGCCCTCGCCGGCCGGAACCTCACGGGCCACGGCTTACCTCCCCTGTCGCTGACACGCGCACGACCTCGCGCGCGTCGCCGCCGGTCAGCACGAGCGTTTGCGGGGTCGGACTGGTGCCGACACGATCGAAAAGGATCCGCGTCACGCCATGGCCACTGCCTGCGTTGAAACGAAGCGCGTCGGGCCAGCTGCGCTGCTCGAAGGCACGGCCGGGGAGCGGCTGCCACGTGCCATCCACCCGCCGTGCAAAACCATAGCCCGACGGCGCGAGGTCGACGGCGACGCTGCGCCCCTCGATCACAGCGACATCGCGCGCGGCGGCAAGGCGTGCGGCGAGCCTGTCGGCCTCGCCCCGCACGCTGCGTTCCTCTCCAGGGATAGTGAGGACGACGGCTGTCGCGGCGAGCGCGAGAATGGCCAGCACGACCATCAGTTCGACGAGCGTGAAGCCGCCTTCGCGCGAAAAAGGCTCAGCTCTCTCCGTGGATGTCGGCATTTTCATCTGTCCCGCCCGGCGCACCGTCGGCACCCATCGACCAGATATCGAAGGCGGCGCCATTCGGGCCCGGCGTCTGATACAAATAGGGCCGGCCCCAGGGGTCCGCGGGCAGCTTCTTGATATAGCCGCCGCGGCGATAGCGTTCGGGCTGGGCGAGCGACGGCGGCGGTGTGACGAGCGCATTCAGCCCATCGCTTGTGGACGGGTAAACCAGATTATCGAGCCGATACTGCTCCAGCGCACCTTCAAGCTGCGCGATATCGGCCTTTGCCTTGGTGACCATCGCGCGGTCCTGGCTCGGCAGTACGTTGATCATCACGACCGTCGCAAGCAGCCCGATGATGAAGATGACGACCATCAGCTCGGTGAGGGTGAAGCCGCTCTCGCCCCTGCGGCGGCGGCGCGGTCTGGGGCGCGCAGTGTCGAGCATCAGGCTAAGGATGAGCTTCATCAGCGACATTTTTCATAGTCCTGCAAGGTTCTGCAACTGGAGAATGGGCAAGAGAATCGCGAGGATGATCAGCGCGACACACGACCCCATCACGACAATTATGACAGGCTCGAGTAACGCCATCGACGCGGCCGTGAAACGATCGAATTCACGCTCGAGATAATCCGCCGCGCGCTCGAGCATCGGCTCGAGCCGACCTGCGCTCTCCCCGCTCGCGGTCATGTAGACAAGAAGCGGCGGAAACACCTCCGAGTCGCGCAGCGCCGCCGACAGGCTGCCCCCGGCGCGCACCTGATCGACGAGCGCAGCCGTCGCTCCGGCAAGCGCCGCGTTGCGGATCGTCGGAACGGTCAAGCGCAGCCCTTCGACCAGCGGCAGACGGCTAGACACCATCGTCGCGAGCGTTCGCGCGAAGCGCGCGGCGTAGAGGTCGCGAAGCAGCCGCCCGATGAGCGGCAAGCGCAGAAGCCGGGCATCGACGCGCGCCTTGAACGCCGGGCGGCGCATTGCGCTCACCCAGCAAAAGACCGCGAGCGCGATAAGCAATGCAAGGAGCCACCACCAGTTCGCCGCGAAATTTGACAGGGCGATGACAGCGCGGGTCAGAAAGGGGAGCTGCTGCCCGACATCGGTAAACTGCTCGACGACGCGCGGGACGACGAAGATCATCAGCGCTGCGACCACGCCGATCGCAACCACCGCGAGCACGATCGGATAGGCGAGCGCCGCGACGAGCTTTCCGCGCACCACCGCCTGGCGTTCGAGCAGGTCAGCGAGACGCGCGAGGATGACCGTCAGGCTGCCCGTGGTTTCGCCCGCGGCGACCATCGCACGATAAAGCGGCGGAAAGCTCGGCGCCTGCCGTGCCATCGCATCGGCGAGCCGGCGGCCTTCAAGAAGAGCGGCATGAACATCGCCGATGACGAGCCGCACGCTTTCAGCCTCACTCTGGCGCGTGAGGGTGCGCAGCGCTTCCTCGAGCGGCGCGACCTCGGCAAGCGTCGCAAGCTGCCGGGTGAAAAGCGCAAGTTCCCTGGCCGACAGCCGGTTGCGGCGAAAGACGAGCAGCGGGCGTCCCGCAGACGCGCGCGCGCCCGCGGGTTCGAGTGCGACAATGTGGAAATGCCGCCGGATCAGGTCGGCGCGCGCGCTATCGTCGTTCACCGCCCTCAGCCGCCCCTTGCGCTCGCGGCCCTGGCGGTCGATCGCAACATAGCGATAGTCAGGCATCGACATCCTCACGCCGTGCGACGCGAACTGCCTCCTCGGGCGTAGTCAGCCCCTTGGCGACCATCGCGCGCGCCGCGCTGGCGAGCGTCGGTGCCTTCAAGAAGGCGTGTCTGGCGATCAGAGCCTCATCGCCGCCCGCATAGATGTAGCGACGGACCGTTTCATCGACCTTGATCGCCTCGAACACACCGATGCGCCCCTTGAAGCCCGTATGGCCGCATGCCTCGCAGCCCCTGGGCCGCCAGATGAGCGTACCGGCATCAAGCCCGAGCATTGCGGCGACGCCCTGGTCGGCCTGCACCGGTTCGTGGCATTGGTCGCACAGCCGTCGCACGAGCCGCTGCGCGATGACAGCACGAAGCGTCGAGGCGAGAAGAAACGGCTCGACCTTCAGATCCTTGAGGCGCGTGATCGCTCCCACCGCATCGTTGGTGTGGACGGTCGAGAGGACGAGGTGGCCAGTGAGCGATGCCTGCACCGCGATGTCGGCTGTCTCGCGGTCGCGAATTTCGCCAACCATCACGACGTCGGGATCCTGGCGCAGGATCGCCCGCAGCCCCGCCGCAAAATCGAGCCCGACCTTCGCGTTGACCTGCGTCTGACCGACGCCGTCGACCGCATATTCGACCGGGTCCTCGACGGTCAGGATATTGCGCTGGCCATCGTTCAGCTGCTTGAGCGCCGCGTAGAGCGTCGTTGTCTTGCCCGATCCCGTCGGACCCGTGACGAGGATGATGCCATTGGGCTCCGCGAGCGCCTCGCGAAGGATGCGGTCAGCCTCGCCCGACAGGCCGAGCACATCGAAGTCGATCCCTGCCGTGTCCTTGTCGAGAATGCGCAGCACGACCCGCTCGCCGGCGCGGCTGGGGAGCGTGGAGACGCGCACGTCGATCGCTTTGCCCGCGAGCGTCAGCGCGATACGCCCGTCCTGCGGCACGCGCCGTTCAGCGATGTCGAGCCGCGCCATCACCTTGATGCGGCTGACGATTACCGGCGCAACGTGCGGCGGCATGCGTAGATGCTCGCGCAACACACCGTCGGTGCGCATCCGTACGACGAGTCCGCTTTCATAGGGCTCGATATGGATGTCGCTGACGCCCTGCCGGACGGCTTCGGCGATAATGGCATTGATCAGACGGATCGCGGGGGCGTCGTCGGCGCTGTCGAGCAGATCCTCGGCGCTCGGCAGGGTGAGATCGAGATCGCCACCGTCGAGCGACCCCGCCATCGCGCTCGTCGCATCAACGGCATAATGGTCGGAGAGCAGCCGGTCGAAATCGGCGGCACTGGCGCTGGCGACGCGCAGCGGCTGCGCAAGGTAGCGCTTCACCTCGATCAGCACGGCGGCGTCGCCGCCTTCGCGCAGCGTAGCAATCCAGCGCCCGTCGCCATCGGGCGCGATCACGACGCCGTGCGCGCGCGCAAAGCCGTAGGGAATGTCGACCGGCGCTGTGGGATGCGGAACGACCGGATCGCCGTCGCTCACGGCTGCCCTCCCTCCGAACCGGCCGACGGCGGGATATCGACCGGCATCGGTGCCGCCGGCGCTATTGTGACGTCGGCGGCACTGGGCGCGCTTGGAGCGGGCGGCACGGTGCCAAGATAGTCGCGCACCAAGGCGTCGATCGCGGGCTCCTGGTCGGGATTGCGCTGGCGCTGAAAGTCGCGGATATAGCCGTAGCGGCGCGCGGTGAGCGCGGCATTGTCCGCGCGATTGCGCAGAATCGTCGGGCGGATGAAAACCATCAGATTGGTCTTGGCACGGCTTCGGCTGCGCGATTTGAACAGCTCGCCGATCAGCGGAATGTCGCTGAGCAGCGGAATACGCTCGATCGTGCGGCGCTCATCATCATTGAGCAGCCCGCCGATTGCAAACATCTCGCCGTCATCGACGGTCAGCACGGTCTCGAACGACCGCTTGTTGAGAATGAGGTCGGCGTTGCGCGACGAGACTGGCCCGGCGACGCTCGACACTTCCTGCCGGATGAACATCTTGACTTCGCCGGCGCCGTTTACCTGCGGTGTGACCTCGAGCTTGATGCCGACCTCCTCGCGCTGGACGGTGCGGAAGGCGTTGTCGAAATTGTCGGAAAGTGCCTCGCCGGTGGTGATCGGCACCTCCTGACCCACGAGGAACTTCGCCTGCTGGTTGTCGAGCGTGACGATGTGAGGGGTGGCGAGCAGGTTCGACGTGGTGTCGGATTTCACGGCATTGATGATCGCGCCAAACACGGTGTTCTTGCCGATATCCCCTGCAAAACCCGCAAAACCCCCGGTCGCCGAGAGAAGCGACGCTGCAGCGGCCTCCTGCAAGCTGTTGCCGAGCGAGCTGTTCTGCTGGGTGACGATGGTGTCGCCGTTCACCGTCGTCGTTTCCTGCGAGAGCTCATGCGCGGCATAGGCGCCGCCAAGCGTCAATATGTTGGGCGAGGCATTGCTATAGCTTGTCGCGGCGAAGGGAATGTTCTTGCCCCCGAGAAGGAACTGGACGCCGAGCTTCTTTGCCGCATCGTCGCCAATCTCGACCACGATCGCCTCGACCAGCACCTGCGGACGCCGGGTGTCGAGCTGCCGGATCAACTCGCCGAGCTGGCGCTGTACATCGGCATTGGCAGCGACGATGATCGCATTGGCGCCTTCGTAGCGCGTGACGATCGCGGGGCCGCGCGTCGCGATGCTGCCCCCCGAAGTGCCTGTAGAGACAGACGCCGCCGCGGCCGCCGCGCCGCCGCCGGCGTCGGAAGAGGATGACGAGGCGGGGGACAGTCCCGCCTTCTGTGCGGGATCGCTGCCGCCTCCCACAAGTTGCTGCAAGGTTGGGAGCAGGGTTTCGGCATTGGCATGTTCGAGCCAGTAGACGCGCAGCTCGGTGCCGCCCGCCGCCTTGCGGTCAAGATCATTCGCCATCGCGACGAAGCGGGAAACGAGCGCCTGGTCGCCCCTCAGCGCGATCGCATTGCTACTGTCGATCGGAACGATCGCAACCGGGGCCTGCGCCCCCTCGCCGGCGGCAGGAACCAGCGCCTGGAGCGCAGCGGCAATCTCGCGCGCACCGGCATTTTTGAGCGTGACGATCTGGCTCGTCGAACTGTCACGGTCGATGCTGGCCGCAAGCGCGCGGATGCGCCGGATATTGTCGGCGAAGTCGGCGACGACGAGACTGTTCGCGTTGCGGTTCGCAGTCAGCGATCCCTGAGGGCTCACGAGCGGCCGCAGGGTTTCGACCGCGGCCACTGCGTCGATGTGCCGCAGGCGGATAATCTCGGTCACAAACTGGTTTTGGGCGGCACGCGCGCTTCCGATGCGGCCCGGCTGCGACGCCGCGCCGTCGATCGGCTGGATGCGATAGCTGCCGCTGGGCCCAGGCACTGCGACAAGGCCGTTCGAACGCAGGGTCGCGAGGAAAATCTCGAAATACTCGCTGCGCGACAGCGGCCGGTCGGTGACGACCGACACCTTGCCGTTGACGCGTCCGTCGATCACGAAGGTGCGCCCCGTAACCCGCGCTGCATCCTGAATAAAGGCGCGTATGTCGGCATCGCGGACATTCAGCGTATATTGGGCAAGCAGCGGCGCCGGGGTGGCGGAAGCCAGTGCGGCGGCGAGCATCAAGGACAGTTTGAGACGCATAAACCCTATTCGTTCGACAGGAAAATCGCGACAGGAACGACGTTGGCGCCGCGCTCGACCTCGAGCGAGAGGCGCGCGCCGGGTGCGAACTGGTTTGCAAGTGCAGCAGCGTCACCCGCCGAGCCGATCGGGCGCCCACCTATTGAACGGATCACGTCGCCGGGACGCAGCCCGGCGGCGCGGAAGGCCGACCCATCGCCCTGCGGCTGGACGATGATCCCCGTCACCCGTCCATTTTCCGTGCGCGGCGCCAAGCGGACGCCCGCCTTGATCGCCTCGGCCGTCAAATCTCCGCTGGGCCCTCTGCTGGCAGCCGGCACCCCGATTCCGCTCGTCGGCGCGGGAAGTGACGGTTGGGCCGCCGCCGGGTCGCCGCTCTGATCCAGGAACAGGCTTTCGCGTGCGCCGCCGCGATCGAGGGTGACATGGTCGAATGCGACGCCCGCGAGTCTGACCCCGGGGGCGATCTCGTCGCCGACGGCATAGCTCGCCTGCACCCCGTCCTCGCCCGCAATGATCGCCGACCCGCCGCCAGTCGCCTCGTTGAGGTTAATGCCATAGAGCCTAAGGCCGAGCGAGGTGACCGTCGCACTCGCCGGCCCTTGCGCCGCCGAACGAAAGAAGGGATCGAAGGCGGAAAACAAGGCGCGCCGCTCGGCGGGCGGGGCAATCAGTGCCGTCGCTGGCTGCCACGCGCCGAGCGGCGACAGCGGAACGAGAAGCGCCCAGAGCAGGCGCACGCACTGCCAGATGAGCAGCGCCCCGATCAGTCCGAGAATGAGCCGCGGTGTCAGATCGCGCGCCGACTGTGAACGCGGCCGCAGCCAGGCGGGCAGCGCACGCGATAGCCGAATGGCCGATCCGGGCATCAGCGTCGCCATAGGATGTTCGTGTCCCCCAAACTGAAAATTGCGGCCTCGCGAATCGCCTAGCGGCGATCGGTGACAATCAGTTGACGGGAAGATTACAGTTTTTTGTCGGGGGGGCGAGTCCGGTGGTGGGACATTCCAACTTCGATTCATGTCTCCCGCGACGGCGAGGTGGCAGCCCAGAGGGCTGACGGAGGGGCCGAGCGCAGCGCTCTTCCTCCTCCGCCATTGTCGGACTCCCTCCCCCGCCTCGCAGCAGGGACGACCGAATCAGAACTTCACCGACGCGCTGAGCGAGAAGACACGCCCCAGCTTGTAGCGATTGAAGTAGACGCGGTTGTCGCCGGCTTCCTGCACTTCCTGATAGCGGCGGCCGGTCAGGTTCCGCGCCTCGAACTTCAGTTCGATTTCCTTGCCCATCAGCATCAGCCCCTGCCGCGCGACAAAGTCGAGCGAGAGGCCGGGCTTTTCGAGCAGGTCCGGCTGTGCCGAGGGGCCGCGGCTGGTGACGCGCGGGCTGGCATAGGTGAGGAGCAGCGTTTGCTGCGAAAGCTGATCGGTGTCCTCGATCCCGATCTGGAGGTTGACCAGATGGTCCGACTGGCCGGTGAGCGCCGAGCCATCGAAGAAATAGGCGCCCGCATCGTGCACGGCGCCATTGATCGTCGTCGTGTCGCCATCGCGAACGCGGATCTTTGACTGAGTATAAGTATAGTTGCCGATCAGCACGAGGCGGCGGCTCTGCCAGAAGGTGGCATCCGACACCGCCGCGAGCGGGACATATTTCTGCAGTTCGAACTCGGCGCCATAAAGCTCTGCCTTGGGGGCGTTCGCATAGCTGGTGTTCACGGAGGAATCGGAGATCGAGGTATAGGCCTCGATCGGGTTGTCGATCGCCTTGTAGAAAGCGGCGGCCGAGACGCGCTGATCGCGGTCGAAATACCATTCGAACCTGGCTTCGGCATTCCACAGGATGGAGTCGGTCAGCGAGGGATTGCCGCGAAACAGGCGGTTCGATTCAGGATCCTGATAAACCTGCGCGACCAGCTCGCGAAATTGCGGACGCGCGATCGTCTTTGACCCGTTCACTCGAAGCTGCATGTCGGGCGCAACCTCCCACGTCAAGGTGATCGCGGGCAGCCAATAATCGTTCTTGAGGTTGGTTTGCGCGATCGCTGAGGAACCGCTGTTGAACAGGTCGATCGGCGCAACCTTTTGCTTTGCATTCTCATAGCGCACGCCAGCATTGACGTTCAGCCCTGCCATCAGCCCCGCCTGAAGCTGGGCGTAACCCGCGTGGGTGGAAAGCTCGGCATCGAACGCCGCGGTGCCGTCCTGGGCCGAGGTTTCGAGCAGGGTGATGTCATAGAGCTGAATCGTCGCATCGGAGAGAAGATAATCGGGGCGCAACTGCTGCACAGCGACCGGAAGGTTCGAGGCACGATACTGGAACGCGCGGCGCGACGAGACGCGGTGCGTATCGCTGTAGGCATAGCCGGTCGACGCGGTGATCCCGGGCGCGAGCTTGTAGGAGAGGTCGACACCGCCCGACCACAAATCTTCATTGTGGTGCGAAAAGGCGATCATCGCGTCGCCCTTGTTGCCACCAAGGTCATTGACGAACTTGTCGCCGGCGGGATCCTGCTCGGCGGGCAGGTTGGTGCGGACATAAGTGAAGCTGCGCTCATAGGGCGCCTCGCGCTGCGAATTGGCATAGCCGCCGCGCAGGTCGACGCTGAGCCGGTCGAACTCGAATTCGCCTACGAGCTGCGTGTTGATGAGCTGCCGCTCGTACCAGGCTGTGTCCTGTTTCATGATGTCACGGTCGGACTGATTACGGTCGGTGCCGAGCCCCAGCCGCGCCTGCTTCAGCGTGTCGCGGATATAAAGGCTGGTCCAGCGAATCCTGTGATCGTCCAGCTCGAGGCCGAAGCCGAGCAAAGCGTTCGCCACGACGCGGTCGTCGGTAACGATGCGGTTGAAGCTCGTCTGCGGTTCGCCTGACAGGTCGGCGTTGACCGACGTCTGCTGCAACGTATGGCGCGTACGCCATTTGTTGCTGATCCCCGCGGTTGCGATGATCCCAAGCTCGCCGCCCGCCAGCGCAACCGTCGTGCCGCCCATCAGCCCCGCCGACCAGTTCACCGGGATATGATTATTCTGCTGAAGCAGCGTCGTCGGTGCGTTGACGAGGTCCATCGCGATTGCTTCGAGATCCTCGCCGCTGAAGTCGGCGCCTTCGAGGATCGGCTTGCCGCTGGCGAGCGCCGCTGCGAGCGAGCGCGGTATGTCGCGCGTGCCGTCGTCGAAGCCGGTCCAGTCGGTGCCGCTGCCATAATAGGTGTAGCCGAGCTGGTTCGTCGTCTCGCTGTCCCAGCCGATCCCACCCGACAGGGTGAAAAAGGACTCCCCGGGGCTGGCCTTGGTGGTGAGGTTGATGACGCCCCCGCCGAATTCGCCGGGAAAGTTCGCCGAATAGCTCTTCTGGACCAGCGTCGAATCGATCACTTTTGAGGGAAAGATGTCGAGCGGAACGACGCGCTTCAGCGGTTCGGGGCTTGGCAGCGGCGAGCCGTTGAGAAGCGCGAGCGAGTATCGGTCGCCGAGTCCGCGGACATAGACGAAACCGCCGCCGACCACGCTGAGGCCGGTGACGCGCTGGAGCGAGCCCGAAATGTCGCCCTCGCCCGTGCGGGCGATGTCGGCCGAGGAGAGGAGCGACACCACCTCGGGCGTCGCGCGCACCACATTCGGCGTGAAGCGGCCATTGACGACAATCTCCTGCGCGCCGCCGCCTGGAATCGAGACGTCGCCGTCTTCACCGGGCTGCGGCGCGGGGTTGGCGGAGGCGTCCTGTGCCAGCGCCGCGGGCGCGACGAGAGCGGAGCTGAAAAGTAGCAGGCTGGAAAGGATCGACCGCTTGGTCATGTGGAATGCCCCTGAGACTATGCAAGGAGGGAGCGGGCCGCGATCCGGCGTGTCCGCTCCCCGAATGGATCGCAGGCGATCAGCTGGTCGGCAGGCCGGTGCAGCTCCCGCTGCTCGCGCCGAAGTTCGCGGTCGCCGAGTTGCAGGTCCACCCCTGGTACCAGGTGTCGCTGGCATCGCGGACCGCGCCAACATAGGCGGTGGTGTCGAAGAAGCTGTTCAGTGTCTTGGCATCGAAAGCGGGGATGCTGGTCTCCGTCGCGCCATTGACGAACAGGCCGGTCAGCGACGGCGCATAATCGAAGCGATTGTTGGTACCCGCGGTAAAGATCGTCTGCACTTCGGTACCGGTCACGGCCGGGCTGCCGCCACCGCGGAAGGGGCGATCGCCGCATTTCAGCGAGACCGAGAAAAATTTCGGCGGCCCCTGCTCATCCACGCCGGTCGTCTGCGTCGTCGAGCTACTGTCGATGCGGATGCAGGATGTATCGGAGGTGATCAGGCCGTTGACGAAGCTATAGTCGGCGCCGCCGCGGATGCGGATCGCGGCGCCGTTGCCCGCCGCGGCGTTACGGTGGATGAAGGTGAAGTTGGAAATCGTCACATTCTGGCGCGGCACCGCATTCTCATTGCCGTCCGAGTCGATCTCCATCATCGAGTCGCCGACCGAACCGCCGGCGCGCTGCACCGCGATCGCATATTGGATGTTGCCCTTGTAGCCGACGTCGGTGTCGAAGCTGTCGTCTTCGGCGCCCGTCACGATCATATATTTGAAGTTCGCCCGGCCGCCGAAAACCTCCATCCCGTCGTCCGAGCTGTTGTGGATCTGAATATGGTCGATCTGGGTCCCCGATCCGACCCCCGACGGGGTGAGGCCCTGCAGCTCCTTGTCGGCGCTCAGCACGAAGCCCGAATAGCGGATCTGGACATAGGAGAGGCGCCCCGAATTGTCGGCCGGCTGCGCGCCCCCATAAAGCGCATTTGACGTGCCTTCGGTGTCGCGCTCGCACGCAACGGTTCCTTCAGCAGCGCCCGGCGCGAGGCAGTCGGTGACCGGCGCACGGCCGAGCAGCACGACGCCGCCCCACAGCTGCGAGCTGTTGTCGGTCGCGGTGCCGACGACGTTGCCGCGGCCGGTGAAAATGATTGGCTGGGTCGGCGTGCCCACCGCGTCGATCCGATTGCCGCGATTGACCACGAGATAGGAGACACCGGTCGAGCCGAAGATAATGACGCCCGGGTCGATCGTCAGCGTGACGACATTATTGCTGCTCGCGGCGCCCTGGTCGGTACCGACATCGACGCGCCCCGGGAGCGAATAAATGACGCCGGCTACCTTCGGAATCGCCGTCGAAGCGTTGAAGCGCGCCGGAAAGCCGCAGTTGCGCCACGTCCCCTCGGGGCCGGTAATCGTGCCAAGGTCGCTCAATTGATCGCTGCCCGCAATCGTCGGGCAACTTCCCGCGGGGATGACGCTGGGCGGGGTCGGTGTTGGTGTGGGAGCCGGCGTCGGCGTGGGGCTCGGGCCGGGAATGACGATCACGCCCTCACCCGGCGAGGCAACACCATCCGCTCCGCAGGCCGCCAGAATGGAACAGGCCACGCCGCTGAGCATGACCAAACGAACGCGTGCGAAACCCGCCATGAATATCTCCGCTTCCGGTGCACGCCCGCCGAGCGGGCGTCCCTGATGAAAAGGCACCGAGCAGCGAGCAGCATCTGCCCCGCGCTCCCGGTGACGCCGCCACTAGGGTGATTCGATGACGCTCTGACGGTAGGGCGATGACAAAATGGAGACGCGTCGGGGTCGCTTGGGTGACAGCCGCCAGCGGCGCGCCTTGCGCTCTTTCCAGCCGCAAGGAATAAAAGCGGCGAAGCTCGCTTGCATCACCCGAAAAGCTTTGCTAGGCGCCCGCACCTACCTGGTGCCGGGATCGTCCGGACCATCATGATGTGCGGTCGTGGCGGAACTGGTAGACGCGCAACGTTGAGGTCGTTGTGGCCGAAAGGCCGTGGAAGTTCGAGTCTTCTCGACCGCACCATCTTTGCCGCTAAGCGGTTGAATACGGCTCTTCCCCGTGAACGGGGGATGAGGGTGGATCAGACCCGATTGATGACGCCATTCCAACCGCAAAGAGCGAGCACGCGCAAGCGGTAGTTGTGAAAGTTGCGGAAGCCGAACGCGCGGCGCGAGAAAAATGGACTTATCCATTTCACCCTCGCGCGCAGAGCCCACTTTAGGCGATGCATCGCACCCCTTTTCGTTCGCAATTCTGGGTGGCGTCAGTCCATTCGGCAAGCCGGGGGGAGCGGGATGGCGGCCCATCCTGAATTTATTTGGGCTGCGGGATTTCTCCCAATTCGATAGTCAAATCCGCCGTTTAGGCTATGTGCGCGGGTTCTCTGCCCTATCGACGCATAGAGGGGTGGGGAGAAAATGGAGACGTCTCACGCGATACGCTGCGCCGCGCTGCTGTGCACGTGCCTCCTGATTGGCACGGCGCCCGCACGCGCGCAGATATTTTCCGACGTCGTCGAATCCCTTCTCGAAGATCACCCGCGCATCCAGTCGGCCGAGAGCGTGGCCGAGGCCGGAAAGTCGGAGGTGGCTGCCGCCCGTGCAGCACGGCAGCCCCAGGTCGCTCTCTCGGCCGATGCAGGCTGGGAAGAGGGTGGAACGGGCGGCTCTTCCGGGACCTATATCTTGCCCGAGATCACAGCCAGTCAGCTCCTGTTCGATGGTGGGCGAAGCGCCGCTGAAATCCGCCGGAGCAGGTTGCGCGCGCAAGCACTGCGGGTTCAGGAAGACCGTGTGGCCGACGAATTGGTCGCCTCGTTGGCCCAAGCCTGGGGGGAGTGGAGCCGCCAATGCGATCTGATCGAAATCAGTGAGGCCCAAGTCGCCGCGCTTGAACAACTGCATGGGCTGGTTTCCGAAATCGCAAGCTTCGACCGCGGCCGCGGATCCGACGTCGTGCTCGTCGGAAGCCGGCTCGAGCAGGCGCGTTCGGCGCTCGACGCGAGGCGTATTGCCCGCGAGGATGCGCGCGCAACGGTCCGGGAAATCGCCTCCGCTCCGGTGGAGCCCGTGGGAAGATTGCCGTCCCTTGCGTCCTTTCTCCCGGAAACGCTGAGCGAGGCGACCGCGCTCGTGGACGCAACCCCGGTCGTACAGATCAGCGAGCTCCAGATCGGCGAAAGCGATGCGGCCGTATCGGGAGCCAAAAACTGGTGGCAACCCCAGCTCAATCTGGAGGTGGCGCGGACGTCCGAGCGAACGGCTTTGGGCGACACCCACCTATTCAACGCATTCGGCGTGCGGCTGCGCGCGGTGTCCCTGCCCTTTGGGGGCGGGGGGCGCGCGCGTCTCAATGCAGCGCGGGCCACCGCGTCGGCCGCACGCTTCGATGCCGAACAGGCGCGCCAGTCGCTGACCGATCGCATCGAGCGACTGTGGATGCTGGGCAATCAGCGTCGCGACCGGCTGCCGCGCCTGGCTCAGGTGGTGGTCGAGGCAGACGAGGCGCGCGATATCGTCCAGGAACAATTCCGGATCGGTCGCCGCTCGATTCTTGATCTGCTTTCTTATGAAACCGAAAGATTTAACGCGCGCAGCGGGCTCGCGAACGAGCAGCACGATCTCATTGCCCTGGAATATCAACTGATGGGCGCGCTCGGCCGGATCGATTTCGCACTCGCGTCGGGCGCAACCCCAATGGAAACGCTCCAATGAGCG
Source organism: Sphingopyxis flava (assembly GCF_900168005.1). Lineage (GTDB taxonomy): Bacteria > Pseudomonadota > Alphaproteobacteria > Sphingomonadales > Sphingomonadaceae > Sphingopyxis > Sphingopyxis flava. Next base: position 215,806 of record NZ_FUYP01000002.1, on the reverse strand, counting down.
GGACCGGAGCGATCGATCGCCGGGCGGACGACCTCGTTCCCGCGGCGACCGGCGGGTGGTTCTGGCCTGTGCTGTGGGACCACCGACGCTATTTCGGCGAGGCAATTGCGCTTTCGGCAGTCATCAACCTGCTGTCGCTCGCAGGCATCATCTTCATGATGACCGTCTATGATCGCATCCTGCCCAATCAGGCGTTCGTCACGCTCTGGTCGCTGTTCGTCGGGGTCGTCCTCGCGATGCTCTTCGAATTCATCGCCCGCACCGTTCGCGGTCATGCGCTGGACAGCGCGGGCAAGCGGATCGACGTGCTGCTCGGCGATGCCGTGTTCCGCCGCGTGCTGGGGACGCGGCTCGAGGCTCGCTCGCAATCGTCAGGCGCCTTCGCCAACGTGCTCAAAGAGTTTGAATCGGTCCGCGCATTTGTCACCTCGGCAACGCTGGCGGCCCTCGCCGACCTGCCCTTCGCAATGCTGTTTCTGGGGGTGACCGCGCTCATCGGCGGACCGCTGGTAGCAGTCCCGCTCACAGCCTTTGCACTCGTTGCCATCGTGTCGTTGATCGTTCAGATCCCGATGAAGCGGATCGCCAACGAAAATCTGCGCGAAAGCGCCGTGCGCCACGGGACGGTCATCGAAAGCCTCGAGGGGCTGGAGACGCTGAAGACGCTGAGGGCCGAGGAGCGGATGCGGGCGCGCCACGAGCAGTCGAGCCGGGTCATTGCGGAGCGGACGATGCGCAGCCAGTCGCTCTCGACCCTCGTTCTCAATCTGACGACGATGGTTCAGCAGACGGCGGGCGCAGTTCTCCTGCTTTGGGGCGTCTATCTCGCGAGCGAAGGCGCGGTGACGGCGGGGGCGCTGATCGCCTGCGTGCAGCTCAATTCGCGCTCGCTGGCACCGCTGGTGAGCCTGTCCTCTCTCGCCGTGCGCTTCCAGCAAGCCCGCTCAGCGCTCGCCAGCCTCGATCGGATCATGCAGCTCCCCGCCGAGCGTGAAGAGGGGCGTGATCTGCTCACGGGATCGCATTGGCAGGGCGGACTGCGGCTGGCCGAAGTCGGATTTTCCTATGAAGAGGACGGGCGTCCGGTGCTCTCGGGCATGTCCCTGTCGATCGCGCCGGGCGAACGGGTCGGAGTGATCGGGCGCGTGGGCAGCGGCAAATCGACTCTGCTGCGGCTGCTCGCCGGCCTCTACCGCCCGCGCGAGGGCCAGATATTCCTCGACGGCGTCGACATGAGTGCGATCGAACCCGGCGACCAGCGCGCGACGATTGCGCTGGTTGGCCAGGACGCCCGGCTATTCCACGGCTCCCTCAAGGAGAATGTCGCCATCGCCGCCCCCGACGTCGATGACGAGCGCTTGCTGAAAGTGGCGGAGGAAACCGGCGTCGTTGCGATCGCCGCTGCGCATCCGCACGGATTCGACCGCCCGATCGGCGAGCGCGGCGACACGGTTTCCGGCGGACAGCGGCAGGCGGTGGCTCTCGCCCGCGCATTGCTCGCCCGGCCGAAGCTGCTGCTTCTCGACGAGCCAACCTCTGCGATGGATCAGGCATCCGAAGCCGAAATGCTCGCGACAATCCGCCGGGCCGCGGATGAAGGGATGGGACTTGTGATCGCGACGCACCGGCAGGCTGCGCTCGGCATTGTCGATCGGCTGATCGTCGTCGACAATGGCCGCATCGTCGCCGATGGTGGCCGCGACGAGGTGATCACGGCGCTCGCCGAAGGCAAGGTGAGGTCGGCGGCATGAGCGGAGCCGATCCCTTTGCGCCGGTCGCCGAAGAGCCGATGCGCCATCGCGGCTGGCTGTGGCTTGCGCTGCTGCTCGCGGCGTTGCTGTCCAGTTTGATCATCTGGTCGCGCTTCGCCGTCGTCGAAGAGGTCACGATCGGTCAGGGCCAGGTCGTCCCTTCCGGTCGCGTGCAAGTGGTCCAGTCACTGGAAGGCGGTATCGTCTCCTCGCTCAAGGTTCGCGAAGGACAGGTGGTCGACGCCGGTCAGCCGCTGGTCATCATCGACCCCACCCGCGCCGCGACGAGCTTCAACGAAGTAGACAACCGGCGGCGCGCACTGATCGCGCAGGCGGCACGGTTACGTGCCGAAGCAACGGGTTTGGCGCTGTCCTTTCCTGCCGAAATCCGCTCCGACGCCGAGCTGATACGCAATGAGCGCGCCACCTATGCCGCACGGCGCCAGGCCGTGGACGAAGCAACGTCCGGCTTGTCGCAAAGTCTGGCGCTGATGCGCCGCGAACTTTCGATCACCTCGCCGATGAGCGAGCGTGGGCTGGTGCCTGAGGTCGAGGTTCTGCGTCTTCGCCGCCAGATCAGCGACACGCAAACGCAGATCGCGGATCGCATAAACCGGTATCGGGCCGACGCAGGAACGGAATTGGTCCGCGTTGAGTCCGAGCTGGCGCAGGTGCAGGAGGTAACCGCCGGACGCCGCGACGCAATGGAGCGGACAGTCCTGCGCGCGCCGGTTCGCGGCACGGTCAAGAATATGCAGGTCACCACCGTCGGCGGCGTGATCCAGCCAGGTGCCGACGTTCTCGACATCGTGCCGCTCGAAGACGAGCTTTTGGTCGAGGCGCGCATTCGCCCGTCGGATGTCGCCTTCCTGCGTCCTGGCCTGAAGGCAACCGTCAAGCTCGGAGCCTATAATTACCTTGTCTATGGGGCGCTCGCCGGACGGGTCGAATCGATCAGCCCCGATACGATGCGCGAGCGCGGTCAGCCGGAGCAGGAGCCCTATTATCGGGTGCTGATCCGCACGGACAATATCGCCCTTAAACATGAAGGAAAAACCCTGCCTACCATCGCTGGCATGACCGCTACTGTCGAAATTCTTACCGGGAAGCGTACGATATTTGACTATTTTGTTCGACCAGTTCTGAAGGTCGAAGAGGCATTTCGGGAGCGCTAGATTAATTCTTCTCAGAATCACTGATTTATTTACATAGCAATTATAAGAGGTCGTAGAATTTATCTTAAACTCATCCATTGTGGGGGTATCTTATGAGCATTGTAGCCAGAATATCGCGAGCCGCCGGTGGCCGGGTCCGTCACGTCCGTCTCGGGAAGGGCGCAAACCGTATCGTCCTTCAGCCCGGTGAGACGATCGAGTTCATCGACGAGGCGACCGGCCGTCCCGTCCAGGGCGCCCACTGGTCGCAGGATGGCACCCAGAGCCATGTGGCCTTCTCATCGGCAAGCGCGACCGTCGCGATTGAAGGCGAGGACAGTGCAGCCGCCGAAGCCCAGGCGAGCGCCGAAGCGAGCGGCGCGGCAGAAAGCGCCCCGGCTGCGGAAGAAGGCGGGGCCGGCGCCGGTACCGGGGGAGGCAATGGCACGATGCTCGGCGTCCTCAGCGGCTTGCTCGCCGTCGGTGTTGGCGCTGCCGCCGCGAGCGGCGGTGGCGGCGGAAAGCCTAGCGCTCCTCCCGCGCCGCCCGCTCCGGATACGACCCCTCCGGCGGCCCCAACCGGGCTTGCCCTTGCAGCAGCCGACGACAGCGGCGCATCGGCCAGCGATCGCATCACCAACGTCACGCAGGGCCTGACGATCACCGGCAATGCCGAGGCCAATGCCCGCGTCGAGCTTTTCAACGGTCAGACCTCGCTCGGCACCACCACAGCGAATGCCTCGGGCGCCTTCTCGATCGATGTGACTCTCCCGGCGGGAGCCACGCATAGCATCACCGCACGCGCGAGCGATGCGGCCGGGAATGTCGGTGCGTCATCGGCGGCGCTTACAATCACCGTCGACACAGAGGCACCGGCTGCGCCCGCCATTGCCTCGATTTCGGGTGGGCTGGTAAGCGGCGCGGAAGCCGCCGCTGGCGTGACTGCAACGCTCGGCGGGATCGAAGCGGGAGCCAGTGCAACCGCCAGTGTCGCGGGCACTGCAAAGGCAGACGGTGCAGCGCTGTCGATCCCGTTGCCGGTCGCGGCAGACGGCGCGATTGAACTGACCCCCGCCCTCCTCCAGCAGTTTGCTGACGGCACGCTCACCATTTCGGCTCAGCAGACAGATGTTGCGGGCAACAGCGGGGCGCCAGGCAGCACGACGGTGACGCTCGACACGGCCGGGCCGTCCGTTGCGGTTACAGCTTCGTCGGAGACCTTGCTTGCCGGGCAGACGGCAACGCTGACCTTTACCTTCAGCGAAGCGCCGACCGACTTTACCGCAGCCGACGTCACGGTGACGGGCGCGACGCTGGGCGCCATGCAGGCGACCGCAGATCCGCTGGTCTTTACGGCAGAACTAACCCCTACCCTCTCCAGTTCCGGCTCGATCGCGCTCGAGGTGGGAACGGGCTTTTCGGATGCGGCGGGCAATGCCGCGACTGAAGGCGCGAGCCTGTCGATCGCCTTTGACGCCGGAGCGAGCGGCGCAGCGATCGATGGCTATATTGCCAACGCCCTCTTGTTCCGCGACACGAACGGCAACGGGCTATGGGACCATGAGGCCTTCGTCGACGTCAACGGGAACGGAATCTTCGATGCCGGCGATGTCGACGCCGATGGCGACGGGGTCCTCTCGGGGGAATATTGGACCGTCACCGACGCCCAGGGCAATTTCAGCAACTTGTTCGGCACGGGAAACATCATCCTGACACCAATCGTGGCAGCAGACGGTACCGTGCTGAGCCGCGATATCGCGCTCGACAAGCCGTTCCAAGGACAGTTTGTCGCTCTCGATGGATCAACCGTGGTGTCGCCGCTGACCACGCTGGTAGCGGCGGTCGCGGGAGAAAATGCGGATGCCTCAGCCGTACAGGCGGCAGAAGCATCCGTGAAAGCCGCATTGGGACTGCCGGCGGACGTCGATCTTTCCAGCTATGACCCGATCGCGACAGCGGCGGGGGCCACCGATCAGGCGGCGCTCGCCGAAGCGGTCGCGGTGCAGAAGGCGGCGGCGCAAGTCGCAAACCTTCTCGCCGTTGTCGGTGCCACCGCCAATGCGGCAGGCGTCGGGGGCGGCGAGGCTGGCGCGAGCGCCGCAGCGGCGACCTCTCTGGCCGCGGTGATCAGCTCCGCCACGGGGTCGCCGGTCGACCTCACCAGTTCTGCCGTAATCAGCGCTGTGTTCGAAAATGTCGCGGAGGCATCGGGCGACGCCGGTGTCGCAGCAGCGATCGCCACGCAGTCGACGAGCGTCGCCGGCGCTCTTGCGAACGTCAATGCGGCGGTGGCGTCGGTCGACGCGAGCGATGCATCGAGCGCCCTTGGCGGCATCGCTGCCGCTCAGATCGTCGCCCAGGCAGAGCTCGCTGCGCAGGCCGCGCAGGCGGTCAATGACGGGCAAAGCCTTGATGCGGCCCCATTCAGCGGCGCCGATCTGGCACAGAAGCTGGACGATGCGGGCGACGAAGTTGCCGTCCTGATCCCCGATGTGCCGCAATCAACCCTTCTCGGCGCACCGGAGCGGCCGGAGGTTGACGACGGCACACGCGTTTCGGGAACGGAGATCACCGACGGGGTCGTCGTTACGCTTCGCTATGATGCATCGGCGGGCGTGGCCGCCGGCGACCGGCTCAGCCTCCTTTATGCAGGGCAGGAAGTTGCGAGTGTCACACTCGGCGCCGACGACATTCCGGCTGCTGGCCAGACGCTCTCGATCGATATCCAGCTCAGCGCGGCGCAGCTTGGTTCCGATGGGACGCGAAGCCTCGAAGCTCGTTTCCTCAGCGCGGCCGGTGACGCCGGCCCGCTCTCTCTGCCGCTGCTGCTGACGATCGACACCGGCACGATTACGCCGGTTATCCCCGAGCTTTCGGGAGGCGTAATCAACGCAGCGGAGGCTGCGGCCGGGGTGAGCGGACAATTGCAGGGAATCGAGGTGGGTGCCACCGCGACCCTGACAATCAGCGGACTGAGCGCCGCCAACCCGGATCAACCGCTCTCGCTGGCAGTGGCGGTCACGAACGGCGCATTCACCCTGTCGCCGGCGCTTCTCGCCCAGTTCGCCGACGGCGCGCTGTCGCTCAGCGCTCAGCAGACCGATGCAGTCGGGAACGTCAGCGCCGTCGCGTCGGGTTCCGTCCTCCTCGATCGTATCGGCGACGGCGCCGTCACCGCCCTCACGGCGAGCGAGGGACCCTATGTCGGCTTGTCCGAAGGGCTCGACGGCACGACGATTACCGGCTCGGCAGCGGCTGGCAGCAGCGTCGCCGTCACCCTTTACAGTGCGAGCGCCACCTTTACGCGTCCCGCAACGGTCGGTGCGAATGGCGACTTCACGCTGACGCTGTCGCAGGCTGATCTGACCGCTCTGGGTGAAGGCATGGTCCGCTTCGCGGCGGTCGCCACCGACGCAGCGGGCAATGTCGGCCCGGTGTCGCCGTCCAGCGCCTTTTACTACACGCGTTCGCCGATCGTGGACTCGTCCGCGCGGATCGACGGTCCGGATAACCGCCTTGCTACGGACCTCGATGACGAGGAATATGTCCAAGTGAGCGCTCTGCCCGGAGGCGGCTTCGCAACCCACTGGGCGGTCGATACCGACGGCGACGGCGAAAGCGATACGCTCGCGACCCAGCGTTTCTCGCCCGATGGCGCCAAGCAAGGCGCTCCGGTACTGCTCGACGGCATCTCACCGCTGCTCGCGGTGGAGGAGGAGGTTGGCCTGTCTTCGGGATCGATCCAGGTCGCAGCCCTCGCCGACGGCAATTATGCCGTCGCGTGGAAACTGGAGGCCGAGACCGACAACCGCTACGTCAGTGCGCAGGCTAACGCCAACGGCCTGACGCAGCTCACGATTCTCGGTGAGCCGCGATATATTCATGTGGTCGACGCACCGGCTGGGGCGACCTTCACCCTGTCAGGGCTGGGGCCGAACGGCCAGGTGAGCGTGCCGCTGATCGTCGAAGACGGGCGTATTTCCATTACCGAGGAGCAATTGTCGGGCTTCCTCGGGACCGGCCGCTTTACCCTCACGGCTCAGACGTCTCCGGGCGCCCAGATTACATTGGAAGTCGAGACGGCACGCCTCGTTTACTACGATCTTGATGCGCCGCTCCAGAGCGTGGAACTGGACGCCGCCGTAGACGCGAACGGCACGGGGTTGCTAGCCGCCGCCGGCCGGGTAGAGAGCTTTGACGTTACGGACTTCACACCGGGCTCCGGGCCGGCGCCGACCTTCATTTTGCAGCTGCGCGGCCTCCATCCTTTCCGATATGACACCGGCCAGATACCGGGCGCCACGCAGCTTCCCGACGGGACGATCCAGATCGGCGTCGCACCCGACACCGACGGCGTCGTGGCGGTCCCGCCTGCCCTTCTCGACCAGATCGGCGGCGATGACTTCCTCGCGATCCTGATTGGCGTCAATCTGCAGGCCGGCAGCACTTTGTCGGGGACGATGCAGGTGCGCGAAGGCACACCGCTGCCGCCGGAAGGCGTTTATGTGCAGACATTCGGCGCCGATGGGCATGCGACCGGCGATGCAATCCGCATCGACGATGGCGCGTTCCCCTTGGCAAGCGATCTCGACGACGAGGAAGGCGTCCAGATCACGGCATTGCCGGGAGGCGGCTATGTCGTCCACTGGGCCTATGACCTCGACGGCGACGGCGACGTGGAGGGCATAGCCGTCCGGGGTTATGATCAGGATGGCGCGCCGCAAGGCGATGCGGTGGCCCTGCAGGGTCTTTCGCCCCTGCTGCTCAACGATAACGGCGGCGACGGCATTGCGAATGCTGTCCGCGTCGCGGCGCTGGACGGGGGCGGTTATGCCGTGTCCTGGGCGACGGAAGTTGAGGATAATTTCCAGTCGATCAGTTTGCCCGGCAATCCGAACGGTCTCATTCTGATACCGATCGTCGGCATACCGTCCGTCATCGCAACCTATGGTGTACCCGAGGGAGCGACGCTGCGTTTGGCAGGCACGGGTCCGTCCGATCCGGTCAACGTCCCGCTATCGATTGGCGATGAAGAGGTGATCATCACCGATGCCATTCTCGCCAACTTCAGCGTCGACGGCCGTTATACGCTCGTCATTGAGACGGCGCCGAATACCGGCGTAGCCCTCGCCATCGAATCGCGGCCTGCCTACAGCTATGGGCCGGATAGTCCGCTTCTTGATGTCAGCGGATCGGTTGTGGTGGGCGCGGACCGGCCAGCGACGCTGACCAGCTTCGGCCGAGTCGAGAGCTTCCACATCGAGGCCGCGACCCCGGCTGAGGGGCTGACCGCCAACTATATTCTCCAGATCGCCGGTGCGCCGCAGGGCTTGGACCTCAGCGGAATTGCCGGAGCGCAATATCTGCCGAGCGGGGTCATCCTGATCAACGGGGCTCTCCCTGACGCAAACGGGGTGATTGCGGTTCCGGAATCGCTCCTCGATCAATTGGGCGACCGCGATGTGCTGGTGACGCTCACGGGCTCCAATCTCGAAGCCGGAAGCACCTTTTCGGCAACGATGCAGGTCCGCGAACCCACAGCGCTGCCTGGTGAGGGAGCATTCGTCCAGACCTTCGGTCCGGACGGCCAGGCCCTGAATGAAGCCGTTCAGGTCGATGGCGAGGGATATCGCTATTCGCGCTTCAACGACGATGGCGGTGTGCTGATCTCCGCCGCGCGCGATGGCGGTTACGCCGTCCACTGGGCAGCCGACATCGACGGCGATGGTGAAACCGACACGGTGGGAATCCAGCGCTTCGATGCGGCGGGGGCGAAGCAGGGCGACGTGGTGCTGCTTAAGGATATTTCGCCAAATGCGCTCGACCTCGATGAGATCGAGATCGCTGATCTCCGCTTGCTGGATAACGGCGGCTATGCGGTAAGCTGGGCCGCATCCTTGCCGGAAACCGGGAAATATGTTGCGATCAATCCAGCGCAGCCCACCGCCTTGATCGGCATCGTAGGCCGGCCCAGCACAATCGGGATCAATGGCGACCCTTCGGGCGCCACCTTCACCCTATCGGGCACCGGGCCCGATGGCCCTGTGAACGTTCCTCTGACAGTGGAGGATGGGGAAATCCGGATCACCGAAGCGATCCTCGCGAATTTTGCAGTCCCTGACGGCTTTACCTTGAATGTCGCCGGCGTCGGGCCAAACCTCAGCGGCGTCTTTATCGGGGGTCAACTGCTGGTCGGTTATGACCCCGCGGGCGACACGCAGGTCGAATCGCGGTCGCAGATCGCGGCCGCGAACGGCCCGACCGTTCTCGGGGCGCTGCAGGGCCGTGTGGAGGCGTTCGACATCGAGGGCTTGACGGCGAAGACGGGAATGACGGCAACCTATCAGTTGCTGATCCGAACTCCGCTCGAAATGGGCGCGGTCACTGGCGTAGCAACGTCGCTGGGGGGTTTTGCGCTGCTCGATGGAAGCATCATCCTCAACAATGTAGTGCCGGATGCGAACGGGGTAATTACTGTACCTTCGCAAGTGCTGGACCTGCTCGGTGATCTCGACGCCGACGTGCTGCTCCTCGTCAACAACCTCGAGCCAGGAACGACGGTGTCGGCATCGCTTCTTGTTCGCGAAGCGATCCCGCTGCCCGAAGGCGTCTTTGTCCAGACCTTCGGACCCGATGGCCAGGCGCTCGATGCGCCCTTGAACGCTGGCGGGCTCGCGCTGGCCGGCACGTCCGGTGACGACATGCTGATCGGCGGAGCGGGCGACGATCTGCTCGAAGGCGGCGCGGGTAACGATACGCTGGACGGCGGCGTCGGCCGGGACACGCTGGTCGGCGGGGAAGGAGAGGACATCTTCGTCCTTGCCCCCAACGGCGCAGCGAGCCTGGCGCTCGCGGACCTCATCGTCGATTTCACGGTCGGCGAGGACAAGCTGCAATTGTCCGGCGGGCTTTCGTTTGAGGATCTCATCATCCAGCAGGGCACGCCGGGCAGCGGCGTGGCGGCCACCGACACGGCGATCCGTACCGCGTCGGGGGACATGCTCGCCGTCATGCTCAACACAGATGCGCAGCAGGTGACGCAGGCCGCCTTCGCTGCCTAATGAGGGGGGATGGGACCGGCGGCCGAGCCCGCTGGTCCCATTAGCCCCGTCTGAAGGTTCGGGATCTGATTATGGGGCCATCGCCGCATATGAGCTTTCTTATGCGGCTGAATCCATCGCTCCGAACCGACCGCTTCTGTCGCCCGCGCGCCTTTGGAAGATCGCGCGATACTATATCGGGCAGGAGCAGAATGCGCTGACACCCGGCAGGGTTGTTGATGAAGATCGCGACGACGTCCGATTTTTTCGCTTCTCTTCTGGCCGAGCCACATTCGTCCGGATAGGGATGAAGCGCGGGCCTCCCCCGGGGGCCCATCGGCCCGACAGGAGACCGCGCCATGATCGTTTCAGCCCTCATCCTTCTGCTCGCCGCGCAAGGACCGGCACCCGCCTTCTGCTCGCCTGCCGCGATCGCAGCCGATGCAGGCGGCCGCAAGACAAACATCTACCGCACGCCGACCATCGCCGCGGGCAAAGTAGGCAAGCTCGACCACGGGACGCCCGTTTATGTCTGCGGGTCGCGCGGCAATTGGCTGTGGGTGCATTTCGCACAGGGGCGTCGCGCATGCCCCGGCACAAGGCAGGGCCTCGAGCTTCGCAATGCATCGACCTGCGCGAAAGGCTGGGTCGAGCGGCGACGCGTCGCGGCCACTTCCCGCTAGACAGAGCCTCGCATCAGATACGACCCCGGCCCATAGGGAGCCTCTTGCCCGGGCATGATCTCTTCAAAGCCTTGCGAGCGCCAATAGGTTTCGGCGCCATTCACCGCGACAAGCCGGATTTCCTCGCAGCCTGCGAGGCGCGCCTGTTGTCGGACGAAAGCTGCCGCCTCGGAACCGGCACCCGTCCCTCGCGCCGCAGGAAGAAGCGCAATATCGTGCAGATAATAGATATCGGCGGGCACGGGCAACGCACCGAGCAGCGCCCCGAGCTTCGGCGCCGCGCCGCGATGCCAGGGGTGGGTGATAAGGTAGCCCGCGACAGCAGCGCCCCGCTCGAGCACGCGGCATCCGGCCGGGTATAGGTCGAGGCGCTCGCAATAGACGCCCCGTGGTTCGGTGAAAGCGCCGTGCACCCTATCGGAGATGGCGGCGACAGCATCGAGGTCCGCTCTACCCATCGAGCGCCAGCCGCCGGTCATGATCACGATAAGAAGGGCGCCACCACCGCGCCCGTCACCCGAAGGGGGCGGCCGCTCGCCTTGTCGAGGAGGGCCCATACGGTCCTTGCGCGGACATGCACCCGTCCGTCATCGCCCGCAAACTCCATGAAGCGGTCAAACTTCGCACCCAGCGGCGCGTCGGCAACCCAGGTGCGTGCCGTCACTCGCCCGCCGGGACCGAGCGCACGCAGATAGTCGATCTCGTGCCTTACCACGACCCAGACATAGGCGTCCTTATGCGCCTGCGGCGCCGCAGCGTCCCAATGCGCGGTTGCGACCTGTTGAATCCACTGGACCCACACCGCGTTGTTGACGTGGCCGAGCTCGTCGATCGTGTCGGGCGTTGCGATCAGATCGAGAGTGAACGTCTTCATGCGAGTTCGACGGTGGTCACCATATAGCCCGCCTCGCGCAGCGCAGCGACGAGGCTGTCGAGATGTTCGCGGTCGCGCGCTTCGCATTCGATGTCGGTGATCAGACCCTTCGCAGGGAGGGTCGTGAAGATGCGTTGGTGATAGATTTCGATGATGTTGACCTGCTTTTCGTCGAATAGCTTCATCACCTTGAAAAGCGCGCCCGGCCGGTCCTGCAGGCGGATGCGGAGACGCGCAATTCGGCCCGAACGGGCGAGATCGCGCAGCAGAACATTCGCCAGAAGACGCGTGTCGATATTGCCGCCGGTCAGCACGAGCCCGACCTTGCGCCCGGCGAATTCCTCAGGATGCGCAAGCATCGCCGCCAGCCCCGCCGCGCCCGCGCCCTCGACTACCGTCTTCTCGATCTGAAGCAGCAGACTGACCGCACGTTCCAGATGGCGCTCGGCGACGAGAACAATGTCATCGTTGAGTTCGGCGACGAGCTTGCGCGTATAGGCGCCGGGCTCCTTCACCGCGATCCCTTCGGCCAGAGTATCGCCCTCGCACGCCATGTCGACGCCGTTGAGCTCAGCATACATCGACGGGTAGAGTTCGGCCTGGACGCCCACGAGGCGCATGTCGTTCTTGATCCCGCGCGCCGCGGTGCCCATGCCCGAAAGCAGTCCGCCGCCGCCGATCGGCACGATCAGCGTATCAAGCTGGGGAACGTCCTCGAGCATCTCAAGCGCCACCGTCCCCTGCCCCGCCGCGACATGCGGATGGTCGAAGGGATGGACAAAGGTGAGACCGCGTTCCTTTTCAAGCTCGCGCGCATGGGCGTAAGCATCGTCGAATTTTTCGCCATGAAGGACGATCGTCGCGCCGTGGCTTGCCGTCTGCGAGACCTTCACCTGCGGCGTCGTGCTCGGCATGACGATGGTCACAGGCACGCCGAGCCGCTTGCCGTGATAAGCAAGGCCCTGCGCATGATTGCCTGCGGACGCAGCGATCACGCCGCGTGCGCGCGCATCGTCGTCGAGGAGGAGCAGCGCGTTGAGCGCGCCGCGTTCCTTATAAGCTGCCGTGAACTGCAGATTTTCGAACTTCAACCAGACGTCGGCGCCGACCAGTTCAGACAATGTCTGCGAATGAAGGGTCGGCGTGCGCACGACCGCACCGTTAATTCGCCTTGCTGCCCCGCGCACATCATCCAGGGTGATCGCCGGAAAATCGGCGGCGGAGGTCAGGGTGAGTTGATCGGTCATGGCGATAGGCCCCCTACCCCATCTGGCGCGCCGCGCAAACCATGGTTATGGACCGGGCATGAGCGAAACATCCTATCGCATTGCCTTCATCGGCACCGGCGTCATGGGCGGTCCGATGGCAGGTCACCTCGCCAGGGCCGGCCATAGCGTCACTGTCTACAACCGCACACGCACCAAGGCCGACGCCTGGAGGGAGCAATATGGCGGCGAGGTGGCCGCAACCCCGCGCGCGGCCGCGCAAGGAGCCGACGTCGTCCTCTCCTGCGTCGGCAACGATGATGATCTTGCCGAGGTAACGCTGGGCAGCGAGGGTGCCTTCGCAGCGATGCGCAAGGGGGCGCTGTTCATCGACCATACCACCGTTTCGGCGCGCATCGCGCGCCAGCTCGCTGCCGAGGCCGAGGGGCGCGGACTTCACAGCCTCGATGCGCCGGTCTCAGGAGGCCAAGCAGGCGCGCAAAATGGTACGCTTTCGATCATGTGCGGGGGCAGCGCGGACGCCTTCGCAGCAGCCGAACCGGTGATGCGCGCTTACGCTGGCCGTATCGTCCATATCGGGGGGCCCGGCGCGGGGCAGACGACCAAGATGGTCAACCAGATCGCGATCGCCGGCGTGATCCAGGGCGTCTCCGAAGCGCTGCGCTTCGCGCAGGCGTCGGGCCTCGACACCGACAAGGTATTCGAGGCTGTCTCGGGCGGCGCTGCAGCAAGCTGGCAGATGCTCAACCGCTGGGGCACGATGGCGAAGGACGAGTTCGATTTTGGCTTCGCGGTCGACTGGATGCGCAAGGACCTTGGTCTCGCGCTCGAGGAAGCGCGGGTCAATGGCGCCACGCTGCCCGTCGCGAGCCTCGTCGACCAATTCTACGCCGATGTTCAAAAGGCTGGCGGCGGACGGAAAGACACAAGCTCGCTGGTGACGAGGTTGCCCAAATGATCCGCCGCGCGCTTCTGGCCTCGCTCGCCCTCATCATCTCGCCGCCCGCCCAGGCCGACACGCTGATCGACAATGTGAACGGCATCACGCTCGATCAGAATGGCAAGCTCGTCCGCTTTACAGGGCTCCTTATCGACAAGGACGGCAAGGTCGCAAAGCTCCTCGACCGCAAGGACAAGCGTCCCGAGCGGCCCGACTTCAAAGAGGACGGCAAGGGCAGAACGCTGATCCCGGGGCTCATTGACGCGCACGGCCACGTCATGGGACTCGGCTTCTCGCTGATGCTGCTCGACCTTTCGGGCACGAGCAGCCTCGGCGAAGCCCAGGCTGCCATCCGTCAATATGCGGCCGACAACCCCGACGTAGCTTGGATCATCGGCCGCGGGTGGAATCAGGAGAAATGGGGTCTTGGCCGCTTTCCGACCGCCGCCGACCTCGACGCCGCCGTCGCAGACCGTCCTGTCTGGCTCGAGCGCGTCGATGGCCATGCCGGCTGGGCGAACAGCGCGGCAATGAAGGCGGCGCGCGTCACCAGCGTGACCAAGACGCCCGAGGGTGGGCGCATCGAGATGGCGGGCGGGCAGCCAAGCGGCATCTTCGTCGACGCCGCGACCAGCCTCATCGCCTCGGCAGTGCCAAAGCCGCTCGCGCGCGACCTCGACCGCGCCTTCCTCCTCGCGCAGGCCAAGCTGCTCGAGCAAGGGATCACGGCAATCGCCGACATGGGCACAACGATCCAGGACTGGCAGGCCTTCCGCCGGGCGGGTGACAAGCGCCAGCTCGCCATCCGCATCATCAGCTATGGCCACGACATCGACAATATGGCGCTGATCGGCGGTCCGGGGCCGACGCCCTGGCTCTATGACGACAGGTTGCGCATGGTCGGGGTGAAGCTCTATCTCGACGGTGCGCTGGGCTCGCGCGGCGCTTGGCTGAAACTGCCCTACAGCGATGCTCCTGGGCAAAAGGGGCTGCCGCTCCTCTCCCCTGCGCAGCTTCGCAACAAGATGGTGCGCGCGTCGATGGACAAGTTCCAGGTCGCAATCCATGCGATCGGCGATGCGGCCAACGCCGAGGCTCTCGATGCGATCGCCGATCTCACTGCAGACCTGCCGGGCGAGCGGCGCTGGCGCATCGAACATGCGCAGATCGTCGACCCTGCCGATATAGCTCGCTTCCGGCAATTGGGCGTCGTCGCCTCGATGCAGCCCATCCACCAGCCCTCGGATCGGCGTATGGCCGAGGGGCGACTTGGTCCTGAGCGCTTGAAGGGCGCCTATGCGTGGCGGAGTATGGAGAATGCCGGCGTCCGCCTCGCCTTCGGCTCGGACGTGCCGGTCGAGAGCGCCGACCCCTTCCCTGGAATGGCCGCGGCCATCTCGCGCACCGACGCGGCGGGTCAACCCTTTGGCGGCTGGTACCCCGAGGAAGTGGTGAGCCGCGAGACAGCGCTCGACGGATTCACGCGCAGCGCCGCTTTCGCGGGCTTTGCCGAAGACCGGATCGGTACACTGATGCCGGGGATGCGCGCTGACTTTCTGATCCTCGAAAGCGACCCCTTGCTCGCAAGCCCCGACGAGATTCGCCGCATGACGCCGCTCGAAACCTGGGTCGGCGGTTACCGTTACTACAAGAAAAAGGCCGGCTGATGGACCGGCGGCGTCTCCTCGCCGCGCTGGCCGCCACTCCGGCGGCGTTTGCGCTCGGGGCTGCCAAGAAAGAACCCAAGCGGAAGGAGCCGCCCGAACCGCGGCGGTCGCGTCGGCGCAAGGGCGCAAAGCCGCCCGAGGAGCAAGTCGACGTCGCGGTCGTGGGCGCGGGCGCGCTTGGCGCCTGGACTGCCTGGCATCTGGTACGCCGCGGATTTAGCGTGCGGCTGTTTGACGCCTATGGCGCGGGGAACGGCCGCGCCGCGTCGAACATGCCTTCGATGATGCTCGATCCGGTGCAGGGCGGCGATCCGCTCTACGCGGGGCTGGCCGAAGAAAGCGCCAAGGCATGGGAGCGTCTCTCGAACACCGCGAGCCTGGCGATCCTCACCCCCTGCGAGGCGGTGACCACGCTCGGAGCGAGCGCCCCCTTGTTCGAAGCGCGCGGTGCCGATCGATTGACGGGCGACGATCTGCGTCCCCGCTACACCCAGATCGCGTGGCGGCCCGAAGCGGCCGCGCTTGTCGCCGAAAAGGGCGGCGCGATGCTTGCCGGACGGCGCGGGCTCCTCGAGACGATCCTCGATGCGCAGATCACGCCGGAAGAGGTGGTGATGCCCGCCCCGCTTCGCGACAAGCGCCGCGACCTCTATATGCTTCCCGATGGCGGCACCGCGAGAAGCCTTGTCTACGCCTCCGGCGCATGGCTTACCGAACTCTTTCCTCAGATACTGCCCCCGCAGCGCCTGTCGGCGGTGCGCCACCAGATCTTTCACTTCGGTCCCGGGCAGGGCGACACCCAGTTTCGCCCGCCCGCGATGCCGGCGCTGGTCGATCATGCCTATGGTTACAATCTGCTTCCCGACATCGAGGGGGTCGGCATCAAGGTGTGGAAAAGCGCGCCCGATGCAACAATCGACCCCGATAGCTTCGATCGCCGGGCGGACGACCGCGCGCTGGCAGAGGTTCGGCAGTGGCTGGCTGCTCGGCTTCCAAGACTCGCCGGTGCGCCGGTGGTGGCCAGCACCGCTGCACACGACTGCCGCACCGCGAGCGGGGATCTGCTGCTGGACCGTCTGCCCGGCCATCCGCGGGTCTGGCTGGTCGGCGGAGGCACAGGCCGTGCCTTCGCCCTAGCCCCCGCCATCGGGGCGCGGGTCGCGGCGCATGTCGAGGATTCAGCGCGCGCGATCGAGCCGCGCTGGGCGCTGGGACGATTGTTGGGAAGCTGGACGTAAACTATCCGCTTGCCCCCAAGCTTGTCGAAGGGGCTGTCTTTCCTCCATAGATTGTCTCGAAGGGCGATCCTTCAGCAAGCTCAGGACGAACGGGGGGTTTGGGTGCGCCTGACCGACTGCCATAATATCGACGATTTCCGCACGCTCGCGAAACGGCGGCTGCCATGGCCGGTATTCGACTATATCGACGGCGCGGCAGACGATGAGGTAACGCGGCGACGCAACCGCGACGCCTTCGACACATGCGATCTCATTCCGCGCGTCCTCGCAGGCGTCGAGGCGGTCGACATGAAAACGACGCTCTTCGGCCGCGAAATGGCGATGCCGCTCTTTCTATCGCCGACAGCGCTTCAGCGGCTCTTCCACTGGCAAGGCGAGCGCGCGGTGCTGCGCGCAGCGGCGCAGGCGGGAACCGTTGCCGGCATCTCAAGCCTCGCGACGATCAGCCTCGCCGAGGCCGGGGCGCTGACGAGCGGGCCCAAGCTCTTCCAGCTCTACGTCCATCACGACGACGGCCTTAACCGCGCGATGCTCGACGCCGCCCGCGATGCCAGCTTCGATGCGGTCGCGCTCACCGTCGACACGATCGTCGGTGGCAATCGCGAACGCTGCCTGCGCTCGGGTTTCACTTCGCCGCCGCGGTTCACCGCGCGCAATATGCTGAGCTATGCGGCAAAGCCCGGCTGGGGCCTCAACTATGTGCTGCGCGAGAAATTCAGCCTGCCAAATCTCGCAACCCACGTGTCCGAGGGATCAAGCGTACCGAGGTCGGTGGCCGAATATTTCACGACGATGCTCGATCAGAGCCTTGACTGGAAGCGCGCCGAGACGATCCGCAAACAATGGGACGGCCCCTTCTGTCTCAAGGGAATCGTCGCGGTCGAGGATGCGAAGCGAGCCCTCGACATCGGCGCCAGCGCGATCATGGTGTCGAACCACGGCGGCCGTCAGCTTGACGGAAGCATCGCCCCCTTCGACGCACTTGCCGAAATCGTCGACGCGGTAGGCGACAGGCTGGAAGTCATCTGCGACGGCGGCATCACCCGCGGCACGCATGTCTTGAAGGCCCTCTCGGTCGGCGCCAGGGCGTGCTCAGGGGGCCGACTCTACCTCTATGCGCTGGCCGCGGCAGGCGAGGATGGCGTATCGCGCGCTATCACGCTGCTGCGCGCAGAAATCGAGCGCGCGATGAAGTTGATGGGAGCAAAAAGTCTCGCCGATCTCAGCCGCGCGAATCTGCGCTGGCGTTAGCGAAGGGGGCGGCCTTCCCCCTGAAAGCCGCCCCGGCCCGGCGTCAGAAGGATGCGCCGAGCGAAAAGATTACCGCCCCGTCAGCGCCGACTGCTTCCTTATACCCACCGAACTTCGGTGCGTCGGTGTTCACATAGGAAATGCCGAGCGTGAGCATTTTCCAGCTCGCCTCGACGCCAACCGAATAATCGACCACTTCACCGTCGAGACCGCCCAGGAAGCTGTCGCTCTTTGCGAAGCCGACGTGCCCCTTCAGCGTGAAGGGCGTGTTCGGGATGCCGACGCCGGCGTCGGTGAAGACATAGACGCCGCTCGCGTCGCCGAGCGAGTCCTGCCCGCCGGGCGCCCAGGCGATACCCGTCTTGACCGACGCAGGGCCGATATCCCCCGCCAGCGAGAAATAGGGCTCGATCACCGAGCTGTTTGACGTGCCGGGATAGAGGTAAAGGGTCGCGCCGATGTCAGCCGTCAGCCCCGGCGTCACCTCTTTCGAAAAGCCGCCGAATACGTCGATCTCGGTGCCGTTGGCAAAGCCGATGCTCGACCCCCAGGTGCCGACATAAAAGCCGCTGTCGTGACTGAGCGAGATGCCGCCCTGGATGGCCGCCTCTTCATTCGACTGGCTGAAACCGCGGAAGCGGTAGTCGCTAACGACGGTCGCGCTACCCGAGATGGTGATGCCGCTGCCATCGTCTTCGGCGTCCTGGGCATAGGCGGGGGTGGAGAGCGCCGAAAGCGCAAGAGCCATGCCGAAGCATGCGCGGGAGAAAGTCTTCATGGGTTGATCCCCTGAATAGGTTGAAGGATCGTCCCTGCCTGCCACACGGACGGCCGACCTCATTTTACGGGCCGGTCCGATCGCGCGAGGTGGATGTTGACGAAATTGCTGCGACGCACAACGAAAAGTTGCGACGAACTGAGTTTAAATGTACCGTTGTGACAAATTTGCAACAATCCATTGCGTCGAAATACCGCTCTTCGACATAAAGTTACGATTGTTACTTTCTCGCGACAGCAAGCATAGCCATGCTGCACAGTGGCTTCGCACGCGGGGCGAGGTCGGCCTTTGCTTCTCGCTCCTCTATCTCAGAAAGCGACCCCCAAGGACAGGACCACCCCGGCATCAAAATATTTGTCGAACGCCTTCACGCCCGTCGCCGGAATGTCGGTGTCGACATATCGGATCCCCGCCGTGAGCCGGCCAAAGCTCGCCGAGGCGCCGAGCGACCAGTCCCAATAATGCCCGCCAGGCGCAAATCCGGCGAGCCCGCCGTCGGTATAGCCCAGCGACGCCGACAAGGTCAGGGGCGTGGCCGGGACGCCAGCCGACAGGTCCGCCGCCAGATAGAGGCTGTCTTCCCGTCCCAGGGCGGCTTGGCGCGGCGCATAGGCGATCCGGACCCCGGCCTCGGCAGGCCCGAGCAGATGCGACAGGCGGGCGGCGGCCTCGACATAGTCGCTGGCTCCCGCGGCTCGCGCTTCGTCAGGATACCAATAATAGGTCAATCCGAGATCGACTGAGGTACCCGGCGCCACTTCGGTCGCAAAGCCGCCGTAAAGGTCGACCTCGACCGCACCCGATGCCGGGGTCTCCTCGATATTCGACCCCCATGCCCCGATATAGAGGCCGCTGTTGTGGGTGAGAGTGATCGTCGGCTGCACCGCGACGTCGCCGCCGCTGAGCGAAATCCCGCGAAAGCGGTAATCCGACACGACCTCCACCGACGCCGAAACGTCGAGGGGACCGGTCGGCACGTCCTGGGCGGCGGCGGGCACCGCGGCCGCTCCTGAAAGCAAGAACAGGGCGGCGGCGAGCGGGCGGATCATCATCATTCCTCGGGGTCGATTGGGTCCCCGATCTTGGCCGCCGCGGCGATGATGCGCAACCGCTTTGCCAAGCGGAGGCAGGACGGCTAAAGAGCGGGCACTCTCCCCGAGGACGACCCTATGAGCGATCACAATCCTGGCCTGCGCCCCTGGCGCGACATCGCACGGCGCGACTGCCGCCGCATCATGGTGGGCAACGTCCCCGTCGGCGGCGGCGCCCCGATCAGCGTCCAGACAATGACTAATACGCCGACCAGCGATGCCGCTGCGACGATTGATCAGATCCGCCGCTGCGAGGATGCCGGTGCCGACCTCATCCGCGTTTCGTGCCCCGATACCGAATCGACAGCGGCGCTCGGTTCAATCGTCCGCGCGGCGCGTATCCCGATCATTGCCGACATCCATTTCCATTATAAGCGGGCTCTCGAGGCGGCCGACGCGGGCGCCGCGTGTCTGCGCATCAATCCCGGCAATATCGGTTCGTCGGAACGCGTCGGCGAGGTCGTGCGCGCAGCCAAGGCGAACGGCTGCGCAATCCGCATCGGGGTCAACGCGGGCAGCCTCGAAAAAGACCTGCTCGAAAAATATGGCGAGCCCTGCCCCGAGGCGCTGGTCGAAAGCGCGCTTGATCATATCAAGCTGCTGCAGGACCACGACTTCCACGAATATAAGGTTGCGGTGAAGGCGAGCGACGTCTTCCTCGCGGTCGCCTCCTACATGCAGCTCGCCGAAGCGGTCGATTGCCCGCTGCATCTTGGCATTACCGAGGCGGGCGGGCTGATCGGCGGGACGGTCAAATCGGCGCTCGGCATCGGCAACCTCCTCTGGGCGGGGATCGGTGATACGATTCGCGTCAGCCTGTCGGCCGAACCCGAAGAGGAAGTGCGCGTAGGCTATGAAATCCTAAAATCGCTGGGCCTGCGTACCCGCGGTGTCCGCGTCGTTTCCTGCCCGAGCTGCGCGCGCCAGGGCTTCGACGTCATCCGCACGGTGCAGGCGCTCGAGGATGCGCTCCAGCACATCAAGACCCCGATGTCGCTCTCCGTGCTCGGCTGCGTCGTCAACGGCCCCGGCGAAGCGCGCGAGACCGACATCGGCATCACCGGCGGTGGCAACGGCAAGCATATGGTCTATCTCTCGGGCGTCACCGACCATCATGTCGCCGACGCCGACATGATCCAGCACATCGTCAAGCTCGTCGAAGCGAAGGCGGTCGAAATCGAGGCGGGAAGCGCGGTGAGCATGGACACACTCCACGGCAAGGCAGCGTGAGCCCCCATTGCCGGAAATTGCGCCTGCCAAATGTCGGTTTAGGGGTCGGGAGCGGTCACCTCAATCCATCGGCTGGATATGTTTGCGGCGACTGAAACGCTTGAACAGAGCGTAGATGAGCACGCCGACTATGAACGCGGGGAGCGACCACAACAAGGCAAATAGCCCCAACTCGTAAGCGTTACCGGCGCGCAGCAACTTGGGGCTATGGGTAAGATCCTGAAAGAAGCAGCCGCGCCCCCGGCAGTCGAAACCGTAGGCCTCTGGCCATCCAATCTTGTCTGCCAGCCAGGTGACCCCAGCCGACAAGAGTAAGATGAACAGCACGGTGCCTGCGGCTAGCAGCCAAAATCTGAGAGAACCGAGGGGTTCATGCGCCCCAGCGACCTCCATCCTTAGGTGACGTAGATAGCGCCACATTACGAACACGCCCCAGCAGATGCTGACGGATAGAGCTAACCCTGCCTGCACTGGATAGCTTCCCGCAGGTGCGCCCTCGACAAGGATGAACGGCACAAACGGGACCATCATCCCGATGATTGAGAGTGGCTTGGAGTTTGCCGCGACGTCTTTGTCTACGAGCTCCGTGACCTTTCGCAAAAGTTTCATGCCTACCCCGTTTCGGAGGATGATGGCTCAGTCCATCGATGTCCGCAATCGGTCGTAAGTTGACAGCGCGCGCCGAACTCCACACGGCGCCCGCATGACGCTCTCGATCCGCTCCGCCACGCCCGCCGACCTGCCGCTGATCGCGCAGTTCATCCGCGACCTTGCCGACTATGAGAAGCTGGCGCACGAGGTCCGCTTCGACGAGGCAAAGCTCGGCGAGAAGCTCTTCGGGCCGCGCCCCTACGCCGAGGTGGTGATCGGCGAGATCAACGGGGCGCCGCAGGGCTTCGCGCTCTTCTTTCACAATTTCTCGACCTTCGAGGGGAAGCCCGGGATTTACCTTGAGGATCTGTTCGTGCGCCCCGACGCGCGCGGATCGGGACTGGGCAAGGCGCTGCTCGCCCATCTCGCGAAGCTCTGCGTGGAGCGCGATTGCGCGCGCCTCGAATGGTGGGTGCTCGACTGGAACGCACCGTCGATCGGTTTCTACAAGAGCCTCGGCGCTCGGATGATGGACGAATGGACGGTGATGCGCGTCGATGGCGAAGCGCTGGCAAAGCTCGCCCGATCGCGAAGCCCCGCCACGCCGGACTGATCCGGCGTGACGCACGAGCAATTTAGCGCGCTCCGCGCGGCTTGCGCCTTTCCATCGGCCAGCTTGGCATATGTGCCTCGGAGAGCCGCTTCGCCTCGGCCGACCCGACTCCAAGTTCGGTGAGCGCGCGCTCCAGCGCCTCGGCCGCCGGCACCGCGATATCAGGCAAAACGCCCACGCCTTCCCAATCCTTTCCCGTCACCGGATCATAGGTCCGGCCGACCGGGATGAAGGCCCCATAGCCGCCGCCCAGATCCTCGCCGCGGCCGAAATGATTGGCCCCGGCCGTCGGCGCTCCGACGATTACACCGCGGCCGGTATGCTTCATGGCGAGCGCAAAATGCTCGGCCGCCGAAGCGCTCGCGCCCGAGGTGAGAACATAGATTTTCGCATCGCGCAGCCGCGGATCGGCATTGGGCGTTGCCCAATGTTCGCGCGCCACCATGCCGGGGACGCCCTGTGCCGGGCGCATCGAGGCGATGCCGTCGATCGGCGAGCCCCCCGCGGCATCGACCGAGGCGCGCGTCGCCATCGTCACCAGACGCGTTTCCTTGTCGAATAGCCAGGGAAAGATGACGTCCATCTGGTCGAGCCCTCCGCCGTTGTGCGTGCGGATGTCAAAGATGATCGCCCTCGCATCGGCATGGTCCGTCATGAACTTCGCCGCGGCGGCGGTCACGGCCGCATCGTCCGGAAAGACGTTGAAACGGACAAAGGCAATACCCGGCGCGATCCAGCCGGCCTGTTCCATCGCCACCTTGGGCGGGCGCCGCACGGGCGCCATACCGCCAGGAGCGGTCACGGGGGGAGCGGACGCCTGCTGAGGAATGCGGAGGCGTAAATGACCATCGAGGGCAACGGCGTCCAAGTCGCTGTCAATCGCGGCTGCCAGCGCCTCGCCGCTCAGCCCGCGATACCGACCCGCTGCGATAGCTGCCCGGATCGCGTCGGCGTAATGCTTGCCGATGTCGGGATAGACATAGTCCCGCTCGAGAAGCTGCGCATATTTTGCGGCTACGGCATCGGCGCTCCCCTCATCGGCCGCCACTGCCGGAGACAGCGCCGCAAGGGGCAACCCTGTCACCCCAGCGGCGAACAGCAGTGCGGGCCATATGTGCGAAGAACGATTCATACCCATCTCCAATCCAGCCCCGGCTGAAGGAGGTGTATCATATGCCCAACACAGATCAACTACAATTGTAGTCGAATCGGAATTATCGCCTGCCCGCGAACCAGAGCAGCAAGACACCGGCCCCGGCCAGCACCGCCCCGTTGCGGGTCCATTCCGGATCGCCGAGCATGAAGCTGCTTGCGGGCCAGCGCACGATATCGAGCCCCTGAAGCGCCCACAGCCCGCCCATCAATATAGCAGCGACGCCGATGATCGCCGCCAGTCCCTTCACGATCGCCAATTTGCCTCTCCTCGACCGATGCCGCTGAGGCTGACAGAAAGCTGCGCACCTGTCACGCGCTGCAGTCCGATGAGGGGGCGCAGCCAGTTCACGCGCCGGCCGCCAAGGTAAAAGACCCAGCAAGCGGCGATCGTTGCTGCGACAAGGATCGCAAAGCTGAAAAGCGGCCCCATTCCGGCCAGCAGCAGCCAATATCCCACAAGAACAATCGCCGTCTGGTGGATGATGTAGAAGGGGAACACCGCCTCCGCGAGCATGGGGCGGCTCGCATGATCATGATTCCAGAAGCGATCGGCGATCCCGACCAGCGCAATGATCGCTGCCCAGCCCTGCACAAGCCGAATGGCCATGAACCAGGTGACAACGCCGGCAGGCGGCGGCCCCTCGCCAGGCGCTGCCCAGATCGCCCAGGACACATAGGCATAGGACGCGATCGCCACGACCGCCGCGGTCCGCCAGCAGCGCGCCACAGCGAGGAACAGGACCGGCCGCACCCGCAAGAGCCAGCCGGTGAAAAAGGGTACCAGATAGTGGAGATGATTGGGTCCATCGTCGACCAGCGCATGCGTCTCGGGGTAAGCTGGAAAGGCAAAGAGAATTGCCATCCACACCGCGAGCGGCACGATCAAGATCCCCCAGCCTTCAAGCAGCCGTGCTGCTCCATCAGCGATCCGCGCCCGTGCCGCTTCGGACATGAGGAGGAGGAGCACGACCGCAAGCAGGGTGTAAGCGAAGAGATAGACAATGAACCAAAGATGTTGCCACGTCGGTAGGACAATGCCCGCAAGCGTGCCGAAGCGGAAATAGTCGTGCCTGAAGAAATGCAGGAAGCCGCCAGCATAGCCATGCTGGGTCACGAGCTCGACCCAGGGTTGTACCGGGATCACAACAAGCACACCGAAGGCGAGCGGAAACAGCAGCCGTGCGCTTCGCGAGCGGATGAAGGGGCCCGGCGCGCCAAGCTTTGCAGACAGCGCCGCGCTCGCATAGCCCGAGACGAGGAACAGCAAAGGCAGCCGCCAGCTGTTGGTCGCCATCATCGGGATTTGCACCCATTCCAAAGGATGCGGCGTTTTGACGTGCCAGCCCCACGGCACGAAATACATGCCGATGTGATAGAAGATCAGCAATCCGAATGCGCCGATCCTGAGCCAGTCCATTCCATAGTGTCGCTTCGTTTCCATCGCCCGCGAATCTCCTTTGCCGGTTCGTACCGCAGCCGCTAATCCCAGGGGCGGCCGGGGGGCGATCCCGGCGGGACGAGAAGCGGAGCCGGTGTGACGGACGAGGAGGCACGAGGGACAAACGGCGGCGGGGCAGGGACGAGCGGTTCCGCTGGCGGGCTCAGCGCTCGCGCGCTCACGGCGATGCTGCTCGGGGCGATGTTTCTCTTCGGGCTCGTTCGCATCGCCGCCAATGTCTATTCCTATATTGCTGACCGCGAAGGCGCGGGCCTTGCTACCTCGCAGACCATCGCCTGGATGCTCGAGGGCAGCAGCCTTGTCGCGTGGGCGATCATGCTGATCCCCTGCTGGTTTACCGTCCAATATATCCGCCCGCCGCGTATGTCCCTGCTCGCCGCGGTGGCGATCCATGCCCTGCTCGCGATTCCTGTCTCGCTCGGCCACGTCGCATTGATGGTCGCCTTTCGCGCCGTCCTGTGGTGGGCGATGGGGATGGACTATCACTTTACGGCGCCCCAGGGGTCGCCGCTCGTCTACGAGCTTCGCAAAGATCTCTCGGCCTATGTCGAGCTCGTCTTCATCCTCTTCCTCGTCCAGTGGCTGGTTGCGCGTTATTCGGCGCCGCCCGTAGCGAGGACCGAACGGCGAACGCTCGCTGTCGGCGACGGATCCGTCACTCACCATCTGCCGCTCGACGAGATCGAGCACGTCACGGCCGCGGGCAATTATGTGGAGATTGCTTGGCGCGGCGAGCGCCTCCTCCACCGCGCAACGCTGAGCGCTCTCGAGGCCGAACTCGGCCCCGCCTTCGCCCGCATCCATCGGAGCCGCCTCGTCAACCGGACCTCGGTGCGCCGCGTCGTCACGCACAAGAGCGGCGATTTCGACGTGGAACTTGAAAGCGGCGAGACGCTGCGCGGGAGCAGGCGCTATAGGGAGAATGTTGCGGGTTGAGGGACCGTCATTCCTTAAGCACCCGCCACGCCAACTCGGCGAACTCGCACAAGAGCGGCCGTGTGTCGCGCGGGTCGATGATGTCCTCAACCCCGAATCTTTCGGCAGTGCGGAAAGGCGAGCGGACCCGGTTGAGGCGCTCGCGGATTGCTGCCAGATGCGCAGCCGGGTCCTGGGCTGCCTCGAGCTCGCTCTTGTACGCGACCTCGACCCCGCCCTCGATGGGCAGGCTGCCCCAGTCGCCTGAAGGCCAGGCGAAACGGTACTGGAAGCGCTCGGCATTCGACATCGCGCTCCCCGCGATGCCATAGGCTCTGCGTACCACGACCGACGCAAGCGGCACCGTCGCGCGGTAAATGGCGTTCATCGCCTGCACACCGTAACGGATCGTGCCTGTCCGCTCGGCTTCGCCGCCGATCATGAAGCCGGGATTGTCGACCAGATGGACAATCGGCAGACGGAACTGGTCGGCGAGCTTCACAAAGCGTTCGGCCTTCTCGCTCGTCTTTGCATCCCACGACCCGCCAAGATAGGAGGGATCGCTGGCCAGCACAGCGACCGGCCAGCCGTCCAGTCGCGCGAATGCAGTGATCGCCGCTCGCCCCCAACGCGCCCCCATCTCGAAGAAGCTGCCCTGATCAAGGACGGCGTTGCAGATGCGCCGCATCGAATAGACCTGCTTTGCCTCGCGCGGCACGATCGACAGCAAGGCCTCTTCGCGCCGGTCGACCGGATCGCTGCACGCGGCGCGCGCTGCGCGCTCGTGGACCGACGACGGCAGATAGGAGAGGAAGCGCCGCGCTGCCGCAAAGGCATCAGCTTCGCTCGCCACCTCATCATCGACGACGCCATTGCGCGTATGCACGTCGCTCCCGCCCAGTTCCTCGCGATCCAGCGTATCTCCGATCGCCGCTGCGACCGCGGGGCCCGCCGCGAACAGCTGAGAAAGTCCGCGCACCATGATGCTGTAATGGCTCGCAACGACGCGGGCCGCGCCGAGCCCTGCGGTCGGCCCAAGCGCGAGCGCGACCACCGGCACCGCATCGAGATTGGCGATGATCTGGTCCCAGCCGGGAACATGCGGGATATAAGTATAGCCCATATCCTCGAGCGTCTTCACCGATCCGCCGCCGCCCGTGCCGTCGATCATGCGGATCAGCGGCAGGCGATACTCGTGCGCGAACGCTTCGCACTGGATGAATTTGCGATGCAGCGCCGCATCGGCCGCGCCGCCGCGAACTGTGAAATCGTCGGCAGAGGCGACCACCGGGCGACCGTCGATATTGGCGCGGCCGAAGATAAAATTGCTGGCGGCCAGCTCTTCTAGCTCGCCATCGGGGCCATATTTGCCGCGACCGGCGATCTTGCCGATCTCGCGAAAGCTGCCGGGATCGACGATCGCCGCGATCCTTGCCCGCGCGTCCATCTTGCCGCGTCCATGCTGGCGCGCGACCTTTTCCTCTCCGCCCATCTTCTCCGCCATCGTCCGGCGGAGCGCGAGCTCGTCGACTTCCTTTTTCCAGCTCATGCCGCGAAAGCTAGCTTACGTTGACGGAAACGTCATGCCATATTCGCAGCGCTTGATTAGGGAGAAACAGATGACGCACATCAATCTTGCGGGGCGAACCGCGCTCGTCACCGGCGCTTCGCGCGGCATTGGGCGGGGCATCGCGCTGGCGCTGGCCAAGGCGGGCGCCGATATCGCGGTGAACTTTACCCGCGATGCCGATGCCGCGGCCGAAACGGTCGCCGCGATCACGGCGCTCGGTCGCAAGGCGAAGGCCTATCAGGCTTCGGTAACCGATGAAGATGCCTGCGCAGCGATGGTCGCTGCGATCGAGACCGATTTCGGGCCTATGTCGATCCTCATCAACAATGCCGGTATCGCCAGTCGCGGGAGGAGCGTCGCCGAAACCGACCCTGCCGAACTTGAACGCGTCGTTGCGACCCACGCTCTTGGCCCGCATCGCGTCAGCCGCCTCGCGCTGCCGCAGCTTCGTACGCACAAGCGCAGCGACATTATCGTCATCTCCAGCGTCGCGACGCTCAGCCATAGTGCCAATGGCGCGCCCTATAATATGGGAAAGGCGGCAGGCGAGGCGCTCGCGCTGACCCTCGCCAAGGAAGAGATGAAGAATGGCGTCCGCGTCAATATCGTCGCGCCCTCGCTGACCGTCAGCGACATGGGCGAGCGCCTGGCACGCGCCATCACCGGCAATGACGACATCCATGAGCTCGACGGCAAATTTCCCTTCGGTCGCGTCGCCACCCCCGATGACGTCGCGGCGGCGGTGCTGTGGCTCGTGAGCGATGCCAATCCCTATTGTTCGGGCCAAAAGCTCAACATAGACGGGGCAGGACTGGCTACCTTCCGGTGAGGCCCTTTCCTCCCCTCCTTAAACCCCTGGGGAAGATCGACTGGTGCAAGCCATGCCATGGTCCGCCCGAATCCCCGACGGAGGCCCGTCGGGGAACGCCGTCAGCTCGGCTCGCTCGCCTCGGTCTCCTAACGCGCGCATCGCATCGGGCCCAACTTAAGCTCCGAGCAGATTCGCGGTGAATGCCGCGCGCCCGCCCACGCGCGAGCGTCTTCCCATCTCCCTTCGAAAGAGAAGGTAGATTAGAGCCCCTTTCCATGCGCCCTGACTCGCCTTCGCCGCTGATCCCCTTTCTCGTCGCCTGCGCCGGGATCGCGACCTTTTCGTCGATGGACGTGCTCATGAAGGGACTGTCGATCGGGATCGGGGCTTATAATGCGGTGCTCTGGCGCACGATCGCGGGGACGCTGCTGAGCGGCCTCGCCTATTTCGCCGCGCGGCCGGCCTGGCCCGATGCCGAGACGATGCGAATCCATGCGCTGCGCTCGCTGTTCGTCGCGTTGATGGCTCTCGGCTTCTTCTGGGCGCTCGCGCGCCTGCCGATGGCAGAGGCGATCGCGCTTGCGTTCATTGCGCCGCTGCTGGCGCTCTATATGGCCGCGATCTTTCTCGGAGAACGGATCGGGCGCCGATCGATCGCGGCCTCGCTGCTCGGCTTCGCGGGCGTGCTGGTGATCGTCGCAGGAAAATTCGGGGGCGGGGAACGCGACGCCGAAGCTCTGTGGGCGGTCGGCGCAGTGTTCCTTTCCGCGGTATGCTATGCCTACAACCTTATTCTGGCGCGGCGGCAGGCGAAGATGGCGGAACCGATGGAGATCGCCTTCTATCAAAACGCCTTCGTCGCCCTGTTCCTCGCGCTCGCCGCGCCCTGGTTCGCGGTGGTGCCCGGCACCGCCGATGCGGCGCCCATCGTCGGCGCCGCGCTCCTTGCGATCCTGTCGCTTCTCCTTTTGAGCTGGGCCTACGCGCGCGCCGAGGCTCAGATCCTCGCGACGACCGAATATACGGGCTTCCTGTGGGCCATGATATTCGGCTGGTACTTCTACGCCGAGCCCGTGACGCTACCCACCCTCGCCGGCGCCCTGCTCATCGTCGGCGCCTGCCTGATCATTGCGCGCAAGGCGCCGCGCGGCGACCCCGTGGAACCCGCGGCGGCTTAGACCGCGGCGCGCGATAGCCGGTCGTTGATCGCGGCGCCGAGCCCTTCTTGCGGGATGGCCGCCACCGCGATCTTCGGTTTCGCGCTCGCAGCGCCTGCATGAAGCGCATCGAAGAGATGCGCCGCCGCCTCGGTCAAATCGCCCGCGGCGCTCAACTGATATTCGCCCGTGATCGCGCCAAAACCGATCCCGAACTCATCCGGCGCGAAATCTACCGCGCCCAGCCGCACCGGTTTGCCCGGCGCATAATGGCTCGCGAGCATTCCCGGTGCCACGACTTCCGCGCCCTGGCGCCCCGTCACGGGCAGCCCGCTCGCCGCGCCGAGCATCGCCGCAGTCACGGGACCCGGCCGCAACACCTCGACCGTGCCGTCCACGACTCGCGCGATGGTCGACTCGACCCCGGCCGTCGTCGCGCCGTCGTCGATTACCAGCGCGATCCGCCCCCCAAGGGTCGCCAGCACATGCCCGGCCTTCGTCGGGCTCACCCGTCCGCTCGCATTGGCGCTTGGCGCCGCGAGCGGAGCGCCGGTCGCGGCGAGCAGCGCCTGCATCGCGCGGTGCCCCGGCACCCGAAGAGCGATTGTGTCGAGCCCAGCGGTCGCGATCCGCGCCACCGGGCAATCGGGCGACCGCGGCACCACCAGCGTCAGCGGCCCCGGCCAGAAGGCCTCCGCGAGTGCCCGCTCCGCGGCGCCGAACATGCCCAGCCGTTCGGCTGCCGCAAGGTCGGTAACATGAGCAATCAGCGGATTGAAATCGGGACGTCCCTTCGCGGCATAGATGCGCGCGACGGCCTCGGCATTGCGTGCGTCCGCGGCGAGGCCGTAAACGGTCTCGGTCGGTATCGCGACCGGCTGCCCCTCCGCAATCAGCCGCGCGGCGCGCGCGATCGCATCGGGCCCGAAAGGGGCTACCTCGGTTGTGATACTCTCGATTGGACGCTCGGCCATGCCGCGCTATAGCGCCGGGCGCAACGGAATCACCCCCAAAAGCGGGAACCCCTCATGACCTATACGGCGCCCACTACCGAACAGCTTTTCGTCCTCAACCATATTGGGCGCATCGACGCGATGGCTGCGCACGAACGCTTTGCAGCGGCCACCCCCGATATGGTCGAGGCGATTGTCACCGGAATCGGCGACTTCGCCGCCGAGGTCTATGCCCCCCTCAATCGCGTGGGCGACACCAGCAATCCCAAATGGCAGGACGGCAGGGTCACCATGCCCCCGGGCTTCAAGGAGGCCTACAAGCAATTTGTCGAGGCGGGTTGGGGCACCATTGACGGTCCCGGTGAATATGGGGGGCAGGACCTGCCCTTCACGCTCGCGACCGTCGTGATCGAGGCGCTCGGCAGCGCCGACATGGGCTTTACGCTTTGCAACATCCTCACCCCCGGGGCGATCCACGCACTGATGGCCTATGGCACCGAAGCGCAGCGGGCGACCTGGCTTCCAAAGCTGATCTCGGGCGAGTGGAATGGCACGATGAACCTCACCGAGCCGAGCGCTGGCAGCGACGTCGGCGCCCTGCGCACGACCGCCGAAAAGGTTGCCGAAGGCCCGAACGCGGGGCTCTACAAGATCAAGGGACAGAAGATCTTCATCACCTTCGGCGAGCACGACCTTACCGATAATATCGTGCACCTCGTCCTCGCGCGCACGCCCGGCGCGCCCGAGGGCACGCGCGGCATTTCGCTTTTTCTTGTCCCCAAATACCGCCTCGACGCCGAAGGCAATCCGACGATTTCGAACGGTGTTCACTGCGCATCGATCGAACACAAGCTTGGCATCCACGGGTCTCCGACCGCCGTGATGGTCTATGGTGAGGGCGAGGATTGCCTCGGCGAGATCGTCGGCGAGGAAATGGGCGGCATGCGCGCAATGTTCGTGATGATGAACAACGCGCGCCTGATGGTCGGTTGTCAGGGCGTGCAGATCGCGGAGCGCGCGACGCAGCAGGCGCAGCGCTATGCCGCCGAACGCGTGCAGTCGGCCCTTGCCGGTTCGCCCGATCGGTCACCCGTGACGATCGACCGGCACCCCGACGTTCGCCGCATGCTGTGGCGGATGCGGGCCCAGACGGAGGCCGCGCGCGCGCTCGTCTATTATGCCGCAGCGCAGATCGACTTTGGCAAGCTCGGCGACGAGGCCGCCGCGATGCGCGCCGAGGTGCTGATCCCGCTCGTCAAGGCGCATGCAACCGACATCGGCTGCGAGGTCGCCAGCCTCGGCGTGCAAGTGCATGGCGGGATGGGTTTCATCGAGGAAACCGGCGCCGCCCAGCATTATCGCGACGCGCGCATCGCCCCGATCTACGAAGGCACCAACGGCATCCAGGCGGCCGATCTTGTTGGCCGAAAGCTCGGAATGGCAGGCAGCGACCTCATTCGCGGTCTTATCGATGACATTGCGCATGGCGCGGGGGATTTTCCCGAATTGCAGCAACTCGCCGACGCCTGCCGCGCGGTCACCGACTGGATGGTCAGCGCCGGTACCGCGGATCGGCTCGCAGGAAGCTATCCCTATCTCACCATGCTAGCCACCGCGACCTGCGGCTGGCTGATGGCGCTTCAGCACCGTGCCGCAAGGGCGGCGCTCGGCGAAGGCGGCGACACGGCTTTCCTGGAAGCCAAGATTGCCTCAACGCGCTTTTATCTCCAGCAGATCGTCCCCGCGGCAACGGGCCTCGCTCCCGCGGCGCTGGCGGGCGACGCGGCGCTCCCCCCGCTGCCCGAGATCGCCTGATTTCCGGGCGCCGGCGGGGATTTTCGGGTGCCCCGCGACGATCATCATTAACGCGATGATAACCATCGCTCGCTAGGTCCGTCCGACAATGGCCGGAGAAGCGCGCGTGTCGTTTATCGCGAACAAGATGATCATCAGCTGGCGCTCCTTTGCGCTATCGTTGCTGCTTGGCATCGCCGCTGCGCTATCTTTCGTCGCCGAACCGGTCGACCGGATCATTGAATCCGCGATTGGCTGGACCGCATGGCGGCCGGTTTCGGGCGACATAGTGGTCATCGGTCTCGACGACCGAACGCTAGCCAGCGTCCCGGGGGGGCGCTTTGGCCGCGCCGAACACGCACGCGTCATCGACGCGGTTCGGAAAGCCGGCGCACGTCGGCTCGTCGTTGATTTCTATTATCAGCGACAGGAGCGCGATCCCGGCAGCCCCCGCCTGGCCGACGCCGTGCGCAAGATGGCCGATCATATCATTCTGGCCGTGGCGACCCAGTCGGTTCCCGGTCGCGATCAGTTGTTTTCGGTGTTTCCCGATCCCGAGATAGCCGGCCAGCGGGCACAACTCGCCAGTATCGCCTGGAATTATCAAATCTGGCAGGTCTGGAATGTTCCCCTGATGTACGAAGCAGACGGGAGGCTGTTGCCGAGCGTAGCCGCTGCTCTCGCCAACAAGCGAAGTGCTCGGCCAGCCGAGTTCCGTCTCGATTTCTCCTACAACTTGTCGACGATCACTGAATATAGCGCGATCGACCTTATGGAAGGCCGGGTCGGAGCACGCGAACTCGGCGGGAAGGAGGTCATTTTCGGTCGCACAGCGTCGACCTTTCCTGACCAGCATTATCTTCCCGGTCACGACCTCGTGCCCGGCCCCTATATTCATCTGATTGCTGCCGAAACACTGAAACGCGGGGATCCCGTGAATGTAGGCTGGGCGCCGGCTTTTCTCATCGCCGTGACGGCGATGCTCGTCGCATTGCTTACCAACTTAGAGCGGCATTTCACCTGGATCGCGCTGAGCGTTGCCGCGCTATTGATCGTTGGCAAGGTCCTACTCAGCGCTTCGCTCGTCACCTCGTCGGTTGGTGCAGCACTCTTCTTCGTCGCCGCAGTCAGCGCCAATGTTTCGCGCAGGCGCCGCCGCTTTTCCGCCCAGCGCGAAAATCCCATCTCCGGCCTCCCCAATTTCGAGGCGCTGCGCGGTCAGGCGCCCTTCGGAAGCGCCACCGTCATCGCCGCCAAGCTCGTCAACTTCGAAGACCTCGTCGCTTTCCTTCCCGGCGAGGGTAGCCAGCAGCTCGTCGACCAGGTTGCGCGGCGCCTCACGCTCGCGTGTCACGGGACTCAGCTTCACCACGATCTCGACGGCACCTTCGCCTGGCTCGTCCCCTATTATCAGCACAGCCAGATCGAGGGACATCTCGCAGGGCTCGCCGCGCTCTTCAACGCGCCGTTGACCATCGGCGAACTCAAGATTGACGTCGCCATCGCTTTCGGCGTCAACGACGAATTTGAAGGTTCGAATGCCCAGCGTCTCGCGGCCGCGCTGGTCGCGGCTGAAAAGTCGATCCGCACGCGCGCGCTCTGGACCAAATATATGCCGCGCCAGAAAGAGGATGCTGGCTGGCAGCTTTCCTTCCACTCGCAGCTCGAAGACGCGCTTGCCGGCGGGGACATCTGGGTCGCCTTCCAGCCGCAATATGAGATCGCGACCCGCCGGCTCGTCGGCGTCGAAGCGCTCGCACGATGGACGCACCCGACGCGCGGGCCGATCCCGCCCGATGAATTCATCGTTCAGGCCGAAAAGAGCCAGGACATCTATCGTCTCACCCTTTTCGTGATGGATCAGGCGATCCGCTCGTCCGCTCATCTCCGCAGTCGCGGACTACCGGTCAACATGTCGGTTAATCTCTCGGCTACGCTCCTCGACCATAGCGACCTCGTGGGAACGATCCGCGTTATGCTGACTGCCCATCATCTGCCCCCCGAAGCACTGACTATCGAAATCACCGAAACCGCGCAGATCGAGAACAGCCGCCAGGCACGCCAGACGCTCGCGCAATTGCGCCGAACGGGAATCCGTCTGTCAATCGACGATTACGGCACCGGGCAGTCGAACCTTGAATATCTGACCGAAATCGAGGCCGATGAGATCAAGATCGACAAGCGATTCGTGATGACGATGCGCGATTCGCAGCGAAACTTCGAAGTGGTTAAATCGACGATCGACCTCGCGCACCGCCTCGGGGCGGTGGCAGTAGCCGAAGGCATTGAAGATGCTCCGACGATGGCGCTGCTCGAACAGCTCGGCTGCGATGTTGGACAAGGTTATTACCTTGGAAAGCCGCAGATTTTTTCCGAACTCGCAGCCGCACTCCTGGCCTCGCCCCACAGCCGCTCGGCCTGACTGCCAATCTGGTAGCATTTGTTAAGGTTAAGACTCGCTTTACCTTATTTTTTAAGGTATATGGCGAGTTAACTGTCCTGGTTGACAGTGGGCATCAGGAGATTAGCAATGGGTTGGTTTTGGAAGTTTCTCGGCGGCGGCGGCACCGGCAGCGGTGGCACTCCGGCCTGAGAATCCAGCAAGGATTTTCAAAAGGGCTCCAGCATCGCTGGGGCCCTTTTTCATTGCTAGAGCCCGCGTGTGTCGGTCGCCAACTCGTGGGCGGTGGAGGGGCCTATTTTCCTAAGCACCTGGCCGCCCCAGAAAGGCCCATCGATCATCACGGCAAGAGGCTCACCGCGTGGGAAATTTTTTCGCCCCTTTCCCTTTTAGCCACCGATAGACCTCAACCCCGCGGAAAGCCTCGGCTCAGAGGCGCGAGACGTGCAAACCGAGCGATGAACCGAATCAAAATGTCGACGAACTGAGTCATTCATTCGTCATTTACCGTCTTGCATCGCCGGGCCGACGTGGCACTATAGATGGTGGGTCAGCCGACGGGGGCACCCAATAATTAGTATTTGGCCGAAAATGGCGGATTTCCGTCGCCCCTTTCATATGGGCACGGGAAGAACCTTTTTGCGCCCCAAAATATGTCCCCCGAAGGCGCGATTAAATGCTAGGCTGGGGCTTCGTCCCCGAGTCGAACAAGACGGGAACAAAGCGCGCTCGGGCGCGCTCATAATGGGGCGAGATCGATGGATTTTCGGGAAACGGATCGGGTGGAGACGAACGACGTGGCGACGATGGAACTGGCGAAGAACGACGCGTCCCAAGCGACCGAATCGCCCAGCGACGCGAAGAGCGAACCGGCGGCACCTGCGAAGCTGAACGACGCAGGCGAACCCAAGGTTCACGCCCGGCGCTTTAATGTCGCCACCGATGCGAGCCGCGACGCGCTCCTGACCGATTTTGGAAAGGAGACGCTTCAGGACCGCTATCTTCTGCCCGGAGAATCCTATCAGGACCTCTTCGCCCGCGTCGCCTCGGCCTATGCGGACGACCAGGATCATGCCCAGCGTCTTTACGACTATATCTCGAGGCTGTGGTTCATGCCCGCGACCCCCGTGCTCTCCAACGGCGGCACCGGTCGCGGTCTTCCGATCAGCTGCTACCTTAATAGCGTCGATGACAGCCTCGAAGGCATTGTCGGCACCTGGAACGAGAATGTGTGGCTCGCCTCGCGCGGCGGAGGCATCGGCACCTATTGGGGCAATGTCCGCGGCATCGGCGAGCCGGTGGGCCTCAATGGCAAGACCAGCGGCATCATCCCCTTCGTCCGCGTGATGGACAGCCTGACCCTCGCGATCAGCCAGGGTTCGCTCCGGCGCGGATCGGCCGCCTGCTATCTTGATATTTCGCACCCCGAGATCGAAGAGTTCCTCGAAGTGCGCAAGCCCTCGGGCGACTTCAACCGCAAGGCGCTCAACCTGCACCACGGCGTGCTGATCACCGACGAGTTCATGGAGGCGGTCCGCGACGGCACCGAGTTCAACCTTCGCAGCCCCAAGGACCAGAGCGTCCGCGGGACTGTCGACGCGCGCTCGCTCTTCCAGAAGCTGGTCGAGACGCGCCTTGCCACCGGCGAGCCCTATATCATTTTCATCGACCAGGTGAATCGGATGATGCCCAAGCATCACCGCGAACTCGGCCTCAAGGTTTCGACGTCTAACCTGTGCAGCGAAATCACCCTGCCCACCGGACGTGATCATCTGGGCAATGATCGCACCGCAGTCTGCTGCCTTTCGAGCCTCAACCTCGAAACCTGGGACGAATGGAACGGCGACAAGCGCTTCATCGAAGACGTCATGCGCATGCTCGACAATGTCCTTCAGGACTATATCGACCGCGCGCCGCCCGAAATGGCACGCGCCAAATATTCGGCCAGCCGCGAACGGTCGGTCGGCCTCGGCGTCATGGGCTTCCACAGCTTCCTGCAGGCGCGCGGCCTGCCCTTCGAGGGCGCAATGGCGAAGTCGTCGAACCTGCGCATCTTCAAGCATATCCGCAGCCAGGTCGATCAGGCATCGATGCTGCTCGCCAAGGAACGCGGCCCCTGCCCCGATGCTGCCGATCAGGGCGTCATGGAGCGTTTTTCATGCAAGATGGCGATTGCGCCAACTGCATCGATCAGCATCATTTGCGGCGGCACCAGCGCCTGCATCGAACCGATCCCGGCGAACATCTACACCCATAAGACGCTGTCGGGCAGCTTCGTGGTCAAGAACCCGCACCTTGAAAGCCTGCTCGTCGACAAGGCGAAGAACAGCGATGCGGTTTGGAACTCGATCCTCGAAAAGGGCGGCAGCGTTCAGCACCTCGACTTCCTGACGCAGGACGAGAAGGATGTGTTCAAAACGAGCTTCGAGATCGACCAGCGCTGGCTGCTCGAACTTGCGGCCGACCGCACCCCCTATATCGATCAGGCGGCGTCGCTGAACCTCTTCATTCCGGCCGACGTCGAGAAATGGGACCTTTTGATGCTCCACTACCGCGCCTGGGAACTTGGCATCAAATCGCTTTACTATCTCCGCTCGAAATCGGTGCAGCGCGCCGGCTTCGCAGGCGGGGTCGAGGCTGACAACACGCCCGAAGCCGCAAAGTTCGAACTGTCGGCCGGGACGACCGACTATGACGAGTGCCTGGCTTGCCAGTGACGTCCGCTCCGCCCCTCGCCCCAGCGAAAGCTGGGGTCGACGGCGTGCATTGAGGTGAGCGATGCCGGCCTTTGCTGGCATCACGATAGAGATTTGACGCAAGGATAAACCGATGCCTTTGTTGGAAGCCCGCAAGACCTACAAGCCCTTCGAATATCCCTGGGCCTATGATTTCTGGAAACGCCAGCAGCAGATCCACTGGATGCCCGAAGAGGTGCCGCTGGGCGAGGATTGCCGCGACTGGGCGCAGAAGATCAGCGACCATGAGCGCAACCTCCTGACCCAGATCTTCCGCTTCTTCACCCAGGCAGACGTCGAGGTGCAGGATTGCTACCACGACAAATATGGCCGCGTGTTCAAGCCGACCGAGATCAAGATGATGCTGACCGCGTTCAGCAATATGGAGACGGTTCATATCGCGGCGTACAGCCACCTGCTCGACACGATCGGCATGCCCGAAAGCGAGTATGGCATGTTTCTCGAATATGACGAGATGCGAGCCAAACACGATTATATGGGCACGTTCGGCGTCGACAGCGACGAGGATATTGCGCGCACGCTCGCCATGTTCGGCGGCTTTACCGAGGGCCTTCAGCTCTTCGCCAGCTTCGCGATGCTGATGAACTTCCCCCGCTTCAACAAGATGAAGGGCATGGGCCAGATCGTCAGCTGGTCGGTGCGCGACGAAAGCCTGCACTGCGAGGGCATCACGCGGCTGTTCCACGCCTTCGTCAAGGAACGCGACTGCCTGACCAAGAGCGTGCGCGAGGACATCATCGACTGCTGTCAGAAGACCGTACGGCTCGAAGACGCGTTCATCGACCTCGCCTTCGAACAGGGCCCCGTCCCCGGCATGACGCCTAAGGAGATCAAGCGCTACATCCGCTACATCGCCGACTGGCGCCTCGGCCAGCTCGGCTTCCAGCCGATCTACATGATCGACGAGCACCCCCTGCCCTGGCTCGCGCCGCTCCTCAATGGCGTCGAACATGCGAATTTCTTCGAAACGCGCGCCACCGAATATTCCAAAGCTGCAACCCGCGGCGACTGGAACACCGTCTGGCAGAGCTTCGACAACCGCAAGAAAGCAAAGGCCAACGACGACGGCGCTCCTGCCCTCGAGGCCGAAAGCGACGGCGAGGACATGTTCAAACAGGCCGGTATCGCAGCAGAGTAAACGCCCCTTTTGGGCTCCTCCCAACCGGGACAGGCAATGACATGCGCCCCGGTTCCGGCTGGTTGGAGCGGGGGTGAGAACGAATGGCGCAGCAGCCAGCTGGAAAGAGCCGAAGGCCACACATGACCGAGAAGAAGCCCAAAGCGAAATTGCTTATCCTCAGCCAGCCTCAGCGCGCCTGCCTTGAGGGTCTGTCCAACCGCCGCCCACAGCTTCCCACCGACCCGATTCGCGACGAGCTCGTCGCATTGGGCCTCGTTGCGCAACAAGGTTCGAAATGGGCGCTCACAGCAACGGGCAAGAAGGTGCTGGCGTCGGGGTCGAACCGGCGCAACAAGGGCGGTTTTTCAGTCTAAGCGAGCGCGCTCGATCTTCGACCATCTTGTCGGGAGCGACCTTGCCAATGTGCAGGCCGCCGCGCGCGCGCATTACGCGCGAGCGGATTTTCCAACCGGTAGTGCGCCCCTTCCGTCGCCGACTAAGCAGGACCTGGACGCGAGTTCGGATTAATTCACCATAACCCCGCTCGGCACCGCGCCCACGCCGGCCGCGGCGAACAGCACCCCGCCGCGCACCGCCTCAGATCTGCCTTCGAGCAGGGACAGCATCACCAGTTCGCGCGTCGTCTCGCTGTCGTCGTCGACAACCAGCCGCAGCGACGCGTATCCAAGACTGCTGCGTTCGATCACCACATCGCGAATATCCTCAAGCGGCCACGACAGGCCAGAGGCGCGATAGAGACGCACGCCATCATGAAAGATCCAGGCATCACGCTGCCGCCAGCGCTGCAGGCAGGTCCAGAAGACTAACAGGGCCGCAAGCATTGCCGCGCTTGCCGCCAAGTCGCCGAAAAGCACAGCGCGGAGCATCGCCGCCGCACCGTCAGCTGCAACCGGGATCGCCTGCCTGGCAGCGACGGCGCAAAAGACGAGCGCGCCCAGCAACTGTCCGGCCAACAGCGGCTTTGCCTTCAGACGCGCGATCACAATGATTTGTCGGTCCCGATTGGTCATCGCGAGCACACATAGGTAGAGCGGCGCGGCAGCGCCAGCGTGGAGGAGAACAAGGCCGACGCCGCAGCCGCGGCACAAGCGGTTTCAAAATGCTGGCGCCAGGCTTGCAAGCCGAGCCCTTGCCTGCTCCCGTGGAGAACAATGTCATCCGTTGCCATCCAGCAGCGAAGACAAGTGCCGCGCTGACCTTAAAGGCGCGCCGCGAGTTGCTGGAGCATCGCCTGCACCGGCTGGGCGGCTTCGGCGGCATTCCAGCCCGCCTCCAGTCCCGCGATACGTTCGAACAGGCGCTCGCTTGCTGCAATGATCCGACCGATATTCGGGTCGAATGCCGCGCACACCGTCCAGTCGGCAGGGATCGGTTCGCCGATGCGCGCAGCGCTGTCGTCGGGGCCCGCGCCCGCATCGCCCGCGATCATCGCGCGGCGGTGAAGCAGCCAGGCGATGATGTGCATCAGCCGCGTCGTGGTCTTCAGCGATTCGCAGGCGAGGCTGAGCTGGAGCAGGCAGTCGCTGCGCCCGGCGCCGAATTCACGGGCGGCCGCAAAGGCCGAATGCGCCTCATCGGCAAGCAGCATCGCCTCAACGTAGAGATTTTCCACTTGCGCGCGCTGCACGGGCGATGTGGCCGGCAGATGATCGGAGCCCCCTCTGGTCATGCGGGCAGGATGGCACGGGCACGCGCCAGATCGCAACGCCGCTAACCATTTTTATTCGGGAGAGCGCGTCCCGTTTTGAATTCGCGTCGATCAGGCGATGATGTCGGGGATGATCTGGTCCTCGCACCACGCGATCTCGTCGCGCAGGCGCAGCTTCCTTTTCTTGAGCCGAGCGAGCTGGAGCTGGTCGGGAACCGGGCCTTCGCTGAGTGCGATAATCGCAGCATCAAGGTCGCGGTGCTCTACGCGGAGCAGTTCAAGGCGCTGGGCGATGTCTTCAGGGTTCACGCCCCTCGTCCTGCCACGATCACGGTCCATCCGCAACGGGGACCGGATGAGCGAATCGCCACGACATTCGCCGTGATTCATGATTTACTCATGTGCGCCAATCGAGTCGAAAAGGAGAATGGCAAATGAGCATTTCGCACCTTTCCGCCCTGAAGTCCCGTCACGCGGACCTCGATGCGAGAATTGCGAATGAAGAACGGCGCCCCGCCCCCGATGCGGCCCTGCTGGCGCAGATGAAAAAGCAGAAACTTAAAATCAAGGAAGAGATGCTCGCGGTCAACTGATCGGCCGCGCGTCCCTGCCGCCTCCGCTGGCGCTTCCCTTTCGCGGAACGCGTCAGCGCCGGCGGTAGATGGGGCCCCGATTGTGCCCCATTCGCTGCAGATGCGGCGGAAGATCGGGTTTCGTAACAACCTGACGGCGCACCGCCTGCGGATTGACCGGGCGGTCGAAGGCGATGCCGAACTTGCCCTCGCCGACCCATACGACGCGTCCAGGCACTATGCCGACATTCCGAAGTTCAACTTCGACGGCGCCGCCCTGCGTCACCCTGGCAGCGCCTTCGGCGAGCATACCGCCTACGGACAGATTGCGCACGCGCACCGTCACGGAACCCTCGACCCCAGGAAGTCCAAGGTTGGCCTGCAGAAACAGGCTGTCGCGATCGGCGCTGCGCGACAGTGCAGCCACCTGTTCGTCGAGTGTCTCCGGTATCCGCGTTTCCATGCGCCCCATTCCCGCACCCAAAATTCGAGAGGGACGATCCTAAAGGCGAGCCCTTGCAGAAACGTAAATGGGGCCGAGACGGGCGGTCAGTCTTCGCGCGAGATACGCTCGTTGCGTTCGTGGCGCTCCTGCGCCTCGAGCGTCATCGTCGCGATCGGCCGCGCCTGCAGCCGCGCGAGCGAGATAGGCTCTCCGGTTACCGCGCAATAGCCATATTCGCCTTCATCGATGCGGCGAATCGCGGCGTCGATCTTCGCGATCAGCTTGCGCTGGCGGTCGCGCGTGCGAAGCTCGATCGCCCAGTCGGTCTCGCTGGAGGCGCGGTCAGCAAGGTCGGGTTCCCGCAAAGGGCCGTCCTGCAAGTGCGCCAGCGTCGATTCGGCTTCCGACAGGATCGACTTTTTCCAGGCGAGCAGCAGGCCGCGAAAATATTCCTGCTGCCGCTCGTTCATGAACGGCTCGTCTTCGCTGGGGATATAGTCCGAATCGAGATTGGATTTGGCTTGGCGAAGCGCGTCGGCACCAACATCGGCAATCTGGGTTGGCATAGCGGGCTTTTCGCGTCCTTTCCTCTCGCCTGGCCGCCGCTGTGACG
Source organism: Sphingopyxis flava (assembly GCF_900168005.1). GTDB lineage: Bacteria > Pseudomonadota > Alphaproteobacteria > Sphingomonadales > Sphingomonadaceae > Sphingopyxis > Sphingopyxis flava. The sequence continues at coordinate 174,289 of NZ_FUYP01000002.1, read as the reverse complement.
GTCCGGGGGATTGCGCCGCGCCTATACCGGGCCACCGGTTGCGATACAAGCACCTAAGCTGCCGATAGAAGATGGGGCTGAAGCACGGATGAACCGCGGCGGCGATTCTTGCCCAGGACCCCGCGCCCTCCCGGCGCCGCGATTCTCGCCCCACCCGGGCGGCGATCGTTAACCAATGGGCCAAATTCGGGCCTTTTCCGTTCCGTTTCGGGACACAAGGGGTCATTCAGGTTGATTCCGCTCTCCAATTCCCGCTCTCGGACAATCAAACGCGGTAAACGCAATTGTCGCGTTCACAAAGCTTTGGCCTTTTGCCTCTAACCGAAGGGCAAGCAGGTGCCGCGATGGGGTGTCGCGCCGCCTAGCACCAAGAAAAGAGAGAGAAACCTATGTCTGTCCGAATGGCTCTCGCCAAGCTTTGCGCCTGCACGTGCGGCGGCGCAATTATCGGCAGCGGCGCGATGCAGGTCGCAGATGTACCGGCCGCTGCTTACTCGAAAGCGCCCTCGTGCCAGCCCTGCACCAAGAAGGTCGTGCGCAAGCGCCACGCGGCGAAGCGCAAGGTCAAGCGCGTCCGGCGCGTCGTCACGACAAAGCGCGTGATCCGCACCGCGACCCCGCAGACACAAGTCATTACCCAAACGATCCCGCTGCCGCCCATCCCCTATGCGCCCTTCCCGCCCAGCGGCGGTTTCGAAGGCGGCGGCGGCGCCGGGGTCACGGTGATTGGCGGCGGCTTCGGCGGCGGATTCGGCGGCGGCTTCTTCGGGGGCTTCTTCGGTGGCAGCAGCGGGGGCAGCAGCGGCAGCGTCGTCGTCACCTCGACCACCACCGGCGGCGTCAGCACATCGACCAGCAGCACCTCGGGCGGCGTCTCCACCTCGACGGGCGGGGTCAGCACATCGACGTCCACGGGCGGCATCTCGACCTCCACCGGGGGCGTGAGCACATCCACGGGCGGCGTTTCGACATCGACGGGCGGCGTTTCGACCTCGACTGGCGGGGTCAGCACCTCAACGGGCGGCGTTTCGACCTCTTCGTCGTCGAGCAGCAGCTCGTCGTCGAGCTCGTCCTCCTCCTCGTCCTCCTCGTCGAGTTCCTCCTCATCGGGCGGCAGCAGCTCGCACGGCCACGGCAGCTCAAGCTGGGGTGGAAGCTCGAGCTGGGGCGGCAGTTCGTCCCACGGCGGCTCCTCATCCTCCTCGGGCGGGTCGAGCAGCAGTTCCTCGTCGAGCTCTTCGTCTTCGTCGTCGAGCTCGACTTCGTCGGGTGCAACTGGCGGCAGCAGCAGCTTCGGTGCGAGCAGCAGCAGTTCGTCCTCGTCGTCGAGCAGCAGCTCCTCGTCGAGTAGCTCGTCTTCCTCTTCCTCGTCGTCGAGCTCGGGCGGAAGCAGCGGCGGCTCGTCGGGCGATCCGGTCCCGGTGCCCGCCCCGCCGATGATGCTCCTCTTCGGCGCCGCCGCTGCCGCGCTCGTCGTGCGCCGCCGCGCGGCAAGCCGCAACAGCGCGGAAAACGAAGCCGCATAAGATATGCAGACGGCCCGGTGGGGGGCATGGGGCCGTCAATCGAGGGTCGCTCTACGGAGCGGCCCTTTTTTCAGGCTCCTGGTTTGACTTTCGCGGCCGCGACGCGCTGAAGCAGAGGGCCCGCTGCCGCATGCGGGGGCAGGGAGGGGCTGCGCCTTTATCATCGCCCATCGCCCGGCGTTTCGCGCTGCGAGCTTCCATCGCGCAGCGGGCGAGCGGAACGGCAACGTCGCGCTTGCACCGCCCGCCCCGCACCGCCATAGCGCGGCCATGCACGATATCCGCCTGATCCGGGAAAACCCCGAAGCGTTCGACGCCGGCCTCGCCCGCCGCGGGCTCGGCCCTATGTCCAGCGAGATTCTGGCCGCCGACGCCTCGCTCCGCGCGTTGCAGACCGAAATGCAGGCCGCCCTTGCACGGCGCAATGAAGCATCAAAGGCGATCGGTCACGCAATGGCCAAGGGCGACAAGGATAGCGCCGACGCGCTGAAGGCCGAAGTCGCAGCGCTCAAGCAGCGTCTTCCGGAACAGGAAGCCTCAGAGCGCACGCAGCTCGCGGCGCTGCAGGACAGCCTGGCTGCGCTTCCCAACCTGCCTGCGGCCGACGTGCCCCAAGGGGAGGATGAGCAAAGCAATGTCGAGATTTCGCGGTGGGGCACACCGCGTAGCTTCGACTTTGAGCCTAAGGAACATGCCGATTTCGCCCCCGCGCTCGGGCTCGACTTCGAAACCGCTGCAAAAATGTCGGGAGCCCGCTTCGCCTTTCTCAAAGGTCCGATGGCAAGGCTCGAACGCGCGCTCGGCCAGTTCATGCTCGACAAGCAGACCAGCGAGGCAGGCTACAGCGAATGCGCAACCCCGCTTCTCGTCCGCGACGAAGCAGCGTTCGGGACTGCACAGCTCCCCAAGTTCCGCGAGGACCTTTTCCAGACCACCGATGGAATGTGGCTGATCTCGACTTCCGAGATGAGCCTCACCAACGCGGTGCGCGAGGAAATATTGGCGGAAGCGGATTTGCCAATTCGCATGACCGGCCTCACCCCCTGCTTCCGGTCGGAGGCGGGGGCCGCAGGCCGCGATACGCGGGGCTATATCCGCCAGCATCAGTTCTGGAAGGTCGAACTGGTCTCCATCGTTCGCCCCGAGGACAGCGACGCCGAGCTTGAGCGCAAGACCCGGGCGGCCGAGGCGATCCTTGAGGCGCTCGAACTTCCCTATCGCAAGATGCTGCTTTGCGCAGGCGACATGGGCTTTGCTGCGCGCAAAACCTACGATCTCGAAGTTTGGCTGCCGGGACAGAACAGCTATCGCGAGATTTCAAGCTGCTCGAACTGCGGCGATTTTCAAGCGCGGCGCATGAATGCTCGCTTCCGCCGCGAGGGCGCCAAGGGCACCGAGTTCGTCCATACGCTCAATGGTTCGGGACTCGCCGTTGGGCGCACCCTCGTCGCGATCCTCGAAAACTACCAGCAGGCCGACGGCAGCGTCGACATTCCGCAAGCGCTGCTCTCCTATATGGGCGGGATTAGGCGGCTGACACCCTGACCCTTCCCGCCTGCTTTTGCTGAGCCTGGCGATGGGCGGGGGCGGGATCGGGAAGAGCGGGGCCGCCCATTCGAACAGAAAGAGACAATCGTGCGCATCCTTCTCACCAACGACGACGGTTATCATGCTCCCGGCTTCGCGGTGCTCGAAGCGATCGCGCGCCAGCTCAGCGACGATATCTGGGTCTGCGCACCCGCCGAGGAACAGTCGGGCGCGGGCCATTCGCTCACGCTCTCGCAGCCTGTGCGCGTTCGCCAACATGGCGAGCGGCGCTGGTCGTGCACCGGCACTCCCACCGATTCGGTGATGATCGCGATCGGCAAGCTGATGCCCGAACGCCCCGACCTCGTACTCTCCGGCGTCAACCGCGGCGCCAACCTTGGTGACGATGTCACTTACTCGGGCACTGTCTCGGCGGCGATCGAGGGCGCGCTTGCAGGGATTCCCGCCATTGCCTTGAGCCAGGTTTACGCGCGCGAGGGCATGGGCGACACGGTGCCGTTCGGCGCGGCAGAATCATGGGGCGCCAAGGTGCTGGCGCCGCTTCTCAAGACGGCGATGACCCCGCGCACCCTCATCAACATCAACTTCCCCGCCCTCCCCGCCGACGCGGTGCGCGGCATTCGCGTGACTCGGCAGGGCTTTCACGATTACGGCCGCGGCTCGATCGTCGAGGGCACCGACCCGCGCGGCTACACCTATTACTGGTTCGGCCTCCACGGCATCGAACATTCGCTGGGGCACGACAGCGATCTTGAGGCGATCGACGATGGCTATATTTCGGTGACGCCGCTCCAGCTCGACCTCACTCACGACGCCTCGCTCGCTGCGTTGCGCAGCGCGTATGAAAACTAGAATCCCGACCGCCGTCGGCGGCTAGGGGCGTCATGCCGCCATCCTCCCCGCGCTGCCGGGGGGCGACGCCTGCCCCGTCGGGGAGCACCCTTCACGGCACGGCGCGGAGGATGATTTCTTCGCATCGCTCGAAAGCAGTTGACCCGGCGAAGCGACTGCCCCCACCATGGCCCGCGATGGCAAGGCGATTAAGCAAAAGCGTCCAGCGGCAATTCGATGTGCTGCGCCGCGCGACGCGCTGGCCGGTGTGGGCCGACCTTGCGACGCGGCTCGGCGTCGCCTTTTTGCTGATCGGCATCGTGGTTCTCGTCCACTGGAGCGACCGCGAGGGGCTTCAGGACCTCTACGACGGCCATGTCAGCTTCCTCGACGTCGTCTATTTCACGATGATCTCGGTGACGACGACAGGTTTTGGCGACATCACCCCTGTGTCAGACCGCTCGCGGCTGATGGAAGCTGTAATCGTGACACCGATCCGCATCGCCGTGCTCTTCATCTTCATCGGCACTGCCTATCAATTCGTCCTCAAACGCACATGGGAAAAATGGCGCATGGCCCGCATCCAGGCAAAGCTCACCGACCATATCGTCGTCCTCGGCTTCGGCGTCAGCGGCAGCGAAGCGGTCAAGGAACTCATCGCGCGCGGAACCGACCCCGCCAGTATCGTCGTCATCGACCAGGCGCGCGGTCGGATCAATGCCGCCGAGCATCTGGGCTGCAACGTGCTCGAAGGCGACGCCTCGAACGACGATACACTGATCCATATCCGCATTGCACAGGCGCGCTCGGTGCTGGTGTCGGCAGGCCGCGACGACACGTCGATCCTCATCGTCCTCACGGTCCGACACCTCTCGCCCAATGTCCCGATCAGCGTCGTCATTCGCGCACGGGACAATGAACTGCTCGCGCGCCAGGCGGGCGCAAATAATGTCATCAACCCGGTCAGCTTTACCGGTCTGCTGCTCGCCGGATCGGCCGAGGGGGCGCACGTGGCGGACTATATGGCCGACCTCGCCGGCATCGCCGGGCGCGTTCAGCTCGTTGAACGCCCGGTCAGCGACGCAGAGATCGGGCGCAGCCTCGAGCAGCTTGTCACCGGCGGCCGCGGTCTTCGCATCTACCGCGACGGCAAACCCTATGGCTTTTGGGAAGAGGAGGCAAAGCAGCTCCAGGCGGGCGACCATGTCGTCGAAGTCGTGCGCTGCACTCCGCGCGAAACTAATCCCTGAAATCCTGGCGCTAGTTCTGCCAGAACAGCCACGCAGCCCACAGCCATCCGGCGATCAGCAGCGCGCCTCCCACCGGCGTGACGGCGCCCAGCCAGCGCGGCCCACCGAGCGCCATCGCATAAAGAGTGGTGGCGAACAGCGCCGAGCCACCAAGCAGCACGATCGCCGGTCCGCGCGCAGTGCCCATGATCGCGAACACCGCAACCGCGTGAAGCAACTGATAGAGACCGCCCGTGCGCAGCCAGTCGGCCTCCTGCTCGCCCGAGGCACCATGCGCGCCAAAGGCGCCCGCCGCCACGGCTAGCGCTGCAGAAATTGCTGCCAACACCCCCAGCATCGTGCCTGACCTTTCTTTCGCAAACCTCCGCTCCTCAATGGCGCCGCGCGCTGCGCGTGACAAGCGCTACAAAATCGACTAAGGGCGCGCCCAATCATGACAAGCAAGACTCTTCCCGCCCAGCCGAAAGTCGGCATGGTGTCGCTCGGCTGCCCGAAGGCGCTGGTCGACAGCGAACGCATTTTGACCAAGCTGCGTTCCGATGGTTACGGCCTCTCGCCCGACTATGCAGGCGCCGACGTCGTGCTGGTCAATACCTGCGGCTTTCTCGATTCGGCGAAGGAGGAAAGCCTCGAGGCGATCGGCGAGGCGATGGCCGAGAACGGCCGCGTCATCGTCACCGGCTGCATGGGTAATGAAGCCGAAGCGATCCGTGCGCGCTTCCCGAAGGTGCTCGCGGTCACTGGCGCGCATCAATATGAGCAAGTCGTCGATGCAGTTCACGAAGCCGCGCCGCCGACGCAGGGCCCCTTCGTCGATCTGGTGCCCGAGGGCGGACTTAAACTCACGCCCCGGCATTACAGCTATCTGAAAATCAGCGAGGGCTGCAACCACAGCTGCGCCTTCTGCATCATCCCTGATCTGCGCGGAAAGCTGGTGTCGCGCCGCGTCGACGCGGTTTTGCGCGAGGCTGAAAAGCTCGTCGCGGCGGGAACGCGCGAACTCTTGGTCATAAGCCAGGACACCTCGGCTTATGGCGTCGATATAAAGCACCAAAGCCGCCAATGGCACGGCACCGAGGTTCGCGCCCATATGACCGATCTTGCGCGGCATCTTGGCGAGCTCCGCACGCCCGAAGGCCGTGCCCCCTGGGTCCGCCTCCACTATGTTTACCCCTACCCTCACGTCGATACGGTGATCCCGCTGATGGCCGAGGGCGCGCTCACCCCCTATCTCGACATCCCGTTCCAGCACGCGAGCCCTCGGGTACTGAAGGCAATGAAGCGCCCTGCCAATGAAGCCAAGGTTCTTGAACGGTTGAAAAGCTGGCGCGCCATCGCCCCCGACATCGCAATCCGCTCGAGCTTCGTTGTTGGCTTCCCCGGAGAGACGGAGGAGGATTTCCAGTATCTTCTCGATTGGCTCGACGAAGCGCAGCTCGACCGCGTCGGCGCCTTCCGCTTCGAGCCTGTCGCTGGCGCGCAGGCTAATGCCCTGCCCGATCCGGTGCCTGAGGCGGTCAAGGAAGAGCGCTATCAGCGCATCATGGAAAAGACCGCCGCGATCAGCGCCGCCAAGCTCCAGGCCAAGATCGGCCGGACCCTGCCCGTGATCATCGACGAGGTGGGCGAGGCTGACGAAGAGGGCAGCATCGGCGCCACCGGCCGCAGCCAGGCCGACGCGCCGGAGATCGACGGCCATGTCTACCTTCGCGACGTCGCAGCGACGCTGAAGGCCGGCGATATCGTCGACGTCGAGATTGAGGACGCCGATGAGCATGATCTGTTCGGGGTTGTCGCGCCGTAAGGCGCGCGCGCCCGTCAGAAGAGGCGTGTCAACGAGTAGAAGAGCGCGGCGACCACTGCACTTGCGGGAATGGTGATGAACCAGGCCGCGACGACGTTCCTTGCGACGCCCCAGCGCACCGCGCTCGCGCGCCGCGCGATGCCCGCGCCGATGATGCTGCCGGTGATCGTGTGCGTCGTCGAGACGGGAATACCGAGCAAGCTCGCAGTGAACACCATGATCGAACCACCGGTCGACGCCGCGAAACCCTGATGGTGCGACAGCTTTGTGATGCGTCCCCCCATCGTCTCGATGATCTTCCATCCGCCCGACAGCGTGCCGAAGGCGATCGCGATGTAGCAGCTGAAGGCGACCCAATGCGGCACGTGGAATTCGCCCGTCATATAGCCGGTCGAATAAAGAAGTACCGCGATAATCCCCATCGTCTTCTGTGCATCATTGAGCCCGTGACTGAGCGAATAGGCGGCCGAGGAGAAGAGGTGCAGCGTCCGAAAGCTACGCTCGGCGGATTTCGCGGTCACGCTCCGAAGCGCCCAACTGCTCGCCAGCATCACCAGCATCGACAGCAGCATCCCGAGCATCGGCGACAGGAAAATGGCAATGACGGTCTTGTTCAGCCCCGTCCACTGGATGCCCTCGAACCCCGCGTGCGCGACGCCCGCGCCGACCACGCCGCCGACCAGCGCGTGGCTTGAAGACGAGGGAATGCCTTTCAACCAGGTTACGATGTTCCAGAACATCGCGCCGACCAACGCGCCGAACACGACCGCAGGCGTCACCAGATCCTTGTCGATCAGTCCTGCACCGATGGTCTCGGCGACCTTGTGCAGCGCAGGGAATGCGAGACTGAGGAAATAGGCGGCAAAATTGAAGAAGGCCGCGAATACCACGGCCTGGACCGGCCGCAACAGCCGCGTCGCAACCACCGTCGCGATGCTGTTCGCCGCGTCGTGCAGTCCATTGAGGAAATCAAACGCCAACGCCAGCACGACGAGGCCAGCGAGAAGGGGAAATGCCAGTTCGTACATGGTGGGGCGCCCCGCCTTAGGCGTGATCGATGACCAGGCCGTCGATCTCGTTCGCGACGTCCTCGAACCGGTCCACGACGCGCTCGAGGTGGCTATAGAGTTCACGCGCGATCATGAAATGGATGGTGTTCGTCTCGCCATGCTCGCGGAACAGGCGTTTCAACCCGGCGGCGTGGATCTCGTCGGCATGACCCTCCATCCGGACAAGCCTTTCGGTAAGTTCGTGAAGGCGCGCGCCGTTCGCCGAAATATTGCGCAGCAGCGGCAGTGCTTCGACGGTCAGGCGCGCAGCGTCGACGATGATCCCGGCGATGTCGCGCATCTCGGGGTAGAATTCGCGCACATCGTAAAGATCGACCGCGCCCGCGGTTTTCTGCATCTCGTCGATCGCGTCGTCCATTGAGGCGATCAGGTCGGTGATCGCACTGCGGTCGAACGGGGTGAGGAAGGTGCGGCGCACCGTCTGCAGCACCTCGCGCGTGATCGCGTCGGCGTCATGTTCACGCTCGACGATCTCCTGGATATGGTCCGCCATGCCCTCGCCGCCCTGCAGCAAGCGTGCGAGCGCCTCCGCCCCGGCCGCGAGGGTCGATGCATGGCTTTCGAAAAGATCGAAGAAATTGCCCTGCTTGGGAAGCAGGCGCTGAAACCAGGCGAACATTTGGCTAACCCCCGTTTTCTCGGCTATATTTACGGCGACGCCGCTGCTGCGAGCGACGGCGCGAAAGCCCGTGTCGCCGAACGAGCGGATCAGCGCCTGCAAATCGGCCTCATCGACCACCTTTGCCGCCTCGTAGAATGCGAACCAGCGCCGCTCGCGCTCATTCTGTTCTTTCCACTCGTCAAGTTCCCGGGTCACCGCGAGCGGAAAGACCTCGACGTCGAGCATCACCGACGCACCGTTGGGACGCCGCTTGCGATATTGATAGCTGCCGATTGGAGTCGGACAAACGGCGCCGATAACGCCGGCCTCCTCCTCGGCTTCGATTGCGGCCGATGCGTGACGTGGCAAGCCGTTGAGGGGGTTGCCCTTGGGAATGACCCAGCGCCCCGTACCGCGCGATGTGATCAGCAGGATTTCGGTCGGTCCATCCATTCCGGGACCGCCGAAGCGATAGGGGAGGACGGCTATCTGACGCATTCGAAAGCCCTCCCTTTCCTGGCAGCGGCTGGTGGTGGCATGTCGGGGACGCCCCCTATGACAATATCGCCCCAGCGGCAATGGGGGCGCTGGATCCGCTTGCGCTTTCCGTAAACGTCAATTCGATTGCAAATTGCAACGCTATGCGTAAGCTGCTTGCTTGAAACCGAGAGCCCGAAAACGGGCCGGCGCCATATTCGCTGGAATGGACGGGAGACAAGATGATGGCAGGCACGGCGACGGTGCAACGCCCCGCAGGCACAAAGGCTGCCCCGGTTGATCAGGATGTGCTGATCGTCGGCGCGGGCATCTCGGGCATCGGCATGGCGGCGCATCTGCAGATGAACTGTCCCGACCGCAGCTTTGGCCTCGTTGAGCGCCGCGCCAATTTGGGCGGCACCTGGGATCTGTTTCGCTATCCCGGCATCCGTTCGGACAGCGACATGCATACGCTCGGCTTCGTCTTTGAACCCTGGAAACATGAAAAATCGATCGCCGACGGGCCCGCGATCCTCGAATATCTGAACCGCATCGTCGATGAACGCCGCATCCGCGAACGGATCCGCTTCAACCGCAAGGTCGTCGGTGCCGACTGGAGCAGCGCAGATGCTCGCTGGACGGTGACGATGGAGGATGAGGTCGGCCAGACCTCGACGACGACGGCGCGCTGGCTCTATCTCGGCTCGGGCTATTACGACTATGACGAACCCTATGACGCCCATTTCCCCGGCCGCGAGGATTTTGAAGGCCAGATCGTCCATCCGCAATTCTGGCCGGAGAATTTCGACTATTCGGGCAAGAAGGTCGTCGTCATCGGGTCGGGTGCGACAGCGGTTACCATTGTTCCGTCGATGACCGAGAAGGGCGACGGCAAGGGCGCCGCGCATGTGACGATGCTTCAGCGCACCCCGACCTGGTATTTCATCCGTCCGGCGAAGGACGGGCTTGCAAATTTCCTCAGAAAGCTTCTGCCCGAGCAGCTCGCATACAAAATCACGCGCTTCAAGAATGTGCGATTGCAGGACCTCGCCTTTCGCCGCGCGCGCGAAAAGCCCGAGAAGGTGCGCGATTTCCTGACCAGGAAGCTCAAGGCCGCGCTGGGCGACCGTTATGACGAGAAGGCATTCACCCCGCCCTACAACCCTTGGGAACAGCGGCTTTGCCTTGTCCCCGACGCCGATTTCTTCGAAGCGATGAAAGCCGGTCAGGCATCGGTCGTCACCGACCACATCGAATGTTTCGACAAGACCGGCATTCAGCTCAAATCGGGTGAGCACCTCGACGCCGATATCGTCATCACCGCAACGGGGCTCAAGCTCGCGGTGGCCGGAAAGATCCCCGTGCGTGTCGACGGCGATCTCGTCGATTGGAGCCAGCATTTCTATTACAAGGGGTGCATGTTCTCGAACGTGCCGAATTTTGCGGTCGTGTTCGGCTATCTCAATGCCTCGTGGACGCTGCGCGCCGACATTGTGGCCGAATATGTGTGCCGGGTTCTCAACCACATGCGCGACACCCGGTCCGAGGTGGCAACGCCGGTGCTCGCGGATTCTACGAGTCTGACCGAGGAGAATATATTCGATTTCTCCTCGGGATATATCCAGCGCTCGCTGCACATCATGCCCAAGAATGCCGACAGATTGCCGTGGCGGCTCAACCAGAACTATGTCCAGGACCGCGTCGACATGCGCACCGGCGCGATCGACGACGGCATCTTGACGTTCAGCGACGCGGGACCGGCGCATGCCGGCGCGGCCCCGGCGGAGCTTGCGGCGGCGGAGTAATTGAACTTTACGACACAATCGGTTGTCGGAGCGCTGAGCCCCTCGCTTCGCTCGCAAGGACGATCAATCGACGTGCTCGGGCTTGCCCTTGCGCGAGCCCTTCGCGAAATCCTCAAGCTGCTTTTCGCTCATACTGTCGGCCATTTCGCGCGAGGCGCCCTTGAGTTTTGATTTGGGCGTGTCGCCGCGTTTGGCACTCAGCGCCGCGCCAGCAGCTTTCTGTTGGGCCTTGGACTTGGCTGGCATTTCTCGTCTCCTGCCTGCCCCCCGCTAACCATTAACGATCGTCCCGCCGTTGGGATGCAGCACCTGACCCGACATATAGCTGCTGTCATCGCAGGCCAGGAACAGGAAGGCCGGCGCGACTTCATTGGGCTCGCCCGGCCGTTTCATGGGTGTGCTTTCGCCGAAATGCGCAACCTTTTCGGCCGGAGCGCCGCCGCGCGGGTTGAGCGGCGTCCAGATCGGCCCCGGGGCAACCGCATTCACGCGGATGCCCTTGTCCACAAGATTTTCGCTCAAGGACCGGGTGAAGGCAGTGATCGCGCCCTTGGTCGCGCTGTAATCGAGCAGCCCCTTTGACCCCTGGTACATGGTGACGCTCGTGCAATTGACGATGGCCGCCCCTTGGGAGAGGTGGGGCAGCGCTGCCTGCACCAGGTAGAACATGCCGAAGATGTTGGTCGCGAAAGTGCGCTGAAGCTGGTCGGGGGAGATATCGCGGATGTCTTCGGCGGGGTGCTGCTCTCCGGCATTATTGACGAGCACATCGATCCGTCCAAGCGCCTTGACCGTCCGGGCGACGATCCTTTCTCCTGCCGCGACTTTGCCGACGTCAGCCTTGATGGTGATGGCGCGGCGCCCCTCATCTCGAACAATTGCGGCCGTGTCGTCAGCATCGGCCTTGTTGTCGAGATAAACGATCGCAACGTCCGCGCCCTCGCGCGCGAAGAGCGCGCAGACCGCGCGGCCGATACCGCTATCGCCGCCCGTGACGATTGCAACCTTCCCATCAAGGCGGCCCGAACCGGGATAGCGCGGCTGCCATTGAGGTGCGCGCGCGAGATCGGCTTCGCGATCTTTGGGCGGCTTCGCGATGGACTTGGCCGGGCCGACCTCCTTCACGAGTTTCGCAGCAGCGCGCTTCTTGCCTTCCTTCTCCTTCGGCGTCTCGCCGATCTTCCCCGCTTTGGATCGCGTGACCATTTCGTCTCTCCTCAGCTTGCAGGCCGGAAATCGCGCGCATATTCGGGCTTCACCGCGTTCACGATCGCCTCGGACATCGGCAGGTTGATCTTGTAGCTCCCTTCCGCATAAGGGCCGATCTCATAAGGCGCGATCGCGATAGTCAGGCGGTCGAGATATTTGCCGTCCGACGAGCCCAGCCAGACGGTCTGTGTCGACGCCGACGGGCATTTGCCGAACGGACTGTCGGGATCGCGCGACCAGCTTATGCCCCGCGCCGCCTTCGCGCGCTCGATGGCAGCGCACAGATCGTCGTTCGCCGCCTTGTCGAACGCTTCGCCGCTCTTGAACAGGTCGAGCGGCTTCAGCCGCTTGGCATGGCTGCGGTCCCACAGCAGCGAGTCAAAGCTCTGCATGCCGTGCGCCCCGCCCATGTACGTCGCGATCTCGCTCGAAAGGCTGAGGAAGCGGGGCGTGTCGGCGATCCGCTTCCAGCTCTGAAGATGACTGTGTGCGTGGTAGGAAAAGCCCTCCTTGTCCGCGACCGCCTTGTCGCGCGCTGCCGCGTCGACGAGCGCGCTGCGCTGCGCTGCGCGGGCAGCATCGAGAAGCGCCGCCAGTTCCGGGATGCGCGCCGCCTCGAGCGGGTAGCTATAGGCGAACGCGATCAGATCGTTCGTTTCCTCAACGTCGGACGCACTCGTTCCCCCAGCAGCGACATCTGCAGCAGCGCTGGGGGGCGCGCCCGGAACTGCGGCGGCGGCCTCGGCCGGGGTCGGGGATTTCTGAGAGCAGGCGGATGCGAGAAGCGCACTCGAGAGGAGGAGCAGCGCTGTTCGATGGCGTCGGAGCATCGTCATAAGGGCTTAACGCCGGGAATCGACAAAGTTTCCCCGCAGGCCTAGCACCAATGCATGATCGACTATTCCGACCTTATCCAGCCCGATAAAGGGCAGGAGGCTCACGCTATCCATCTCGTCGACAAGCAGAGCTATGATGAGTGGCTGAAGGGCCGCAGCGCCCGCGAGCGCGCCCACCTTGCTGCCACGCTGTACAAACCCGATGCCTTCGCCCACGTGATCCTGCCTGGTGACGATGCCGAGCGCTGGTCGGTCGTCACCGCGGTGGCTGACGCGGACAATCTGTCGGCCTGGTGCCTTGCGAAACTTGCGCAGTCCCTCCCCGAAGGCCGCTATCGCCTCGAAGGGCGCCAGCCGGGCAAGGCGCTGTTCGGCTGGATGAGCGCGCAATATCATTTCGATGCCTATCGCACCAAGACCGAGACACGCGTTCCCCGCGTTCTGCTGACCGCCGAAGTAGGCGCGATCGCGCCTATGGTCGCCGAAATGCGCGCCGTCGCGCTGGTCCGCGATTTGGTGAACACACCGGCCGCGGATATGGGACCTCCCAGGATCGAGGCCGAGGCCGAACGCATCGCCAAGGCACATGGCGCGACGCTCACCGTTACCAAAGGCGAGGCGCTCCAGCAGGATTATCCGATGATCCACGCGGTCGGCCGCGCCGCCGCAAAGCACCACGCCCCGCGGCTGATAGAGATCGTCTGGGGCAAGGAGGACCATCCGCGCGTCGCCCTGGTCGGGAAGGGTATCAGCTTCGACAGCGGCGGGCTCGACATCAAGCCCGCCGCGGGAATGCGGCTGATGAAAAAGGATATGGGAGGCGCAGCACATGTGCTCGCGCTTGCCGAGCTCGCGATGGCGGCCGGACTTCCGATCCGCCTCCACTGCCTCGTTGCGGCGGCAGAGAATGCCATTTCCGCCGACGCTTTCCGGCCCGGCGACGTGCTCAAGAGCCGGAAGGGCCTTACGGTTGAGATCGGCAACACCGATGCTGAGGGGCGGCTCGTGCTCGGCGATGCGCTTGCGCGGGCAGGCGAAGGCACACCCGAGCTGATCATCGATTTCGCGACGCTGACCGGCGCGGCGCGGGTAGCGCTCGGCCCCGACTTGCCGGCGCTCTACGCGAACGACGATGCGCTCGCAGCCGAACTGATGGCATTCGGCACCGAGCGCGACGATCCGGTGTGGCGTATGCCATTGTGGGAAGGCTATGCCGACCTGCTCGAAACCGACATCGCCGACCTTGGCAATGCAGGAAGCTCCGCCTTTGCGGGGTCGATCACCGCGGCGCTGTTTCTGAAGCGTTTCGTTCCCGAAGGCACAGACTGGGCGCATTTTGACACCTTCGCCTGGCGTCCCTCGGCCAAACCGGGCCGCCCCAAGGGCGGCGCCGCGCTCGGCCTGCGCGCCGCCTGGGCCGCGCTTCAGGCGCGCTACGACCGCCGCGGGCGCAATCGCGCGGCCGATTGAACTTTCTTGATCAAGTCCGCCGCGCTGGTCTAATGGCGCGCGATTGGCCGCCTCTGAGGCGGAGAAGCTTTTAACAGGACGGCATGTGACAGCAGAAACGGGCCTTCATTCCGCGATCCATGGCGTGCGCATGGGGCGCCCCGGCGTCGCTGGCGCAGGGCGCGATCGCTTTGGCCTGACTGGCGCGTCGCACAGCTTTGATCCGCGCGTCGTCGCAATCCGACCCGACCTTGCTGACATCGCGGTTGCGGGCGTTCATTTCGCGCCGCACTATGCCGCGCCGATGATGCGCAGCTGCGCGCTGCCCGCCGCTGCGATGCGCGCCGCGCCATCGCTTGACGCTGACCAGTCGAGCGAAATTCTGTTCGGCGAGGGGTTCGCGCTGCTCGACCTGACGGGCGGATGGGCATGGGGCTACAGCCTCGCCGATCACTATGTAGGCTATCTCGCCGCCGAGGCGCTCGGCGCGCCGATCGCGCCGACGCATCGCGTGAACATGGCCGAGGCAATGCTGCATTCGGCGCCCGACGCGGCAAGCGGCGGTCCCGCCGTGCTGCCCTTTGGAGCCATGGTGATGGGCGCGGTCGAGGGCGAATGGCTCAAGACGCCCCATGGCTACCTGCCCCTCGCAGCGTTGGTCGAGGCAGGATCAGAGGAGGCGGATCCCGCAGCAGTCGCCGAGGCAATGATCGGCGCGCCCTATCTGTGGGGCGGGCGCACTGCCCACGGCATCGACTGCTCGGGTCTCGTCCAGCTCGCCTGGAGCGCCGCGGGCGTACAGTTGCCGCGCGACAGCGACCTGCAGCTTGCCTGCCTTGGTCCTGACAAGGATATCGAGCCCGCCGGCCTCGCGCGAGGCGATCTCGTTTTCTTTCCCGGCCACGTCGGCATCATGGCCGACCACGACCGGATCATCCATGCGAGCCGACGATGGATGGAGGTCAAAAGCGAGCCACTTGCCGACGTGATCGCGCGTTCGGCGCAAAAGGGACATCAGCCGCCGACGAGCGGCATGAAAAGATTGCGATAAGTTCATCATGACACATAGGGTTTTCATCGACGGCGCGGCGGGAACGACGGGCCTCGAAATCGCCGAGCGGCTGGGAGGACGGTCCGAATTTTCGCTCATCACTCTCGACGAGGGGCGCCGCAAGGATGCCGCTGCACGCGCCGAGGCGCTGAACGCCGCCGATTTCGTCATTCTTTGCCTTCCTGATGACGCTGCGCGCGAAGCGGTGGCGATGATCGCCAACGACAGCACCCGCGTTATCGATGCCTCGACCGCGCACCGGGTCGCGCCGGGCTGGGTCTACGGACTTCCCGAAGTCAGCGGCCACGCCGTCGTCGCCGAGGCGAAGCGCGTGTCGAACCCGGGCTGCTACTCGACCGGCTTTATCGCGCTGGTCGCGCCGCTGATACGCGAAGGGCTCCTGCCCGCGGACTGGCCTTATATCTGCCACGCGGTCAGCGGCTATTCGGGCGGCGGCAAGGCGTTGATCGAGCGGTTCGAAGCCGACCGTGACATTGCGTGGCGCGGCTATGCGCTGTCGCTCGGCCACAAGCATGTGCCCGAGATGCAAGCGCGCTGCGGCCTGTCGCTCGCACCGCTCTTCTCCCCCGCCGTCGTCCCTGCTCATCGCGGCATGTTCGTCGAAGTGCCGCTGCCGCTCGCTGCGATGCAGGGCGCGGCGGCGCCTCAGCGGCTCTGGGATGCGCTCGCTGCCTTCTATGCCGAAAGTCCGGTGGTCGGCATGGGAACAGCGCCCGATGATGGCGAATTGCTGCTGCGCGCCTCCAGCGCGGGGAGCGACCGGCTCGACCTGTTCGTTTTCGCCAGTCCGGATGGCAGCCAGGCACGCCTCGTCGCGCGGCTCGACAACCTGGGCAAAGGCGCAAGCGGAGCCTGCGTCCAGAACCTCAATATCATGGCGGGCCTATCTGAAACGGCAGGCCTCAGGCTCTAGGCCCGTGCGAAAAGGCGGCTAGTGCACCGTGTCGAGCGCGCTCTCGACCGACAGATAGGTAATCAGCCGTTCGATCTGACGCCAGCGCGCGAAGTGAAGATGGTTGCCGAGCGCACGACATTGCTCGGCCCGCGCTGCCGCCGCGAAACCCGCTTCCTCTCCATGCAGATCGATCAGCGCACAGGCGTCATCGACCGCAGCGCGATCGGCGAGAAAAGGTGCTGAAATCTGCATGATGTCCCCGCTACGTGCCCAAGACCCGGCCTTAGCGCGCCGGCCTCACCGCGTCGTTCCCAACCGTGATGAACAGGAAGGTAAGGTTAATCGGGGCGAGCTGCGCCTTAACGGTTCCGCGCCCTTTCGCCCCTTTGCCGCTGCGAGCGCTCGGTGTAGACAGGCGATATGCGCAAAATCCTGAAATATGCCGTCCTCGCCCTTGTCGCCCTCCTGATTGCGGGCGGGATCACCCTCTACGTGATGTCACGCCCCGACGTCGCGCGATTCTCGACCGCCGAACTTAGCGGACGCGTGCCGGTGATGGCGGCGCAGCGCCCCGAGATCTTCCCGACGATGAACGTGCCCGAGGCGACGCATTGGCCCGCCGGGCAGGCGCCGGTGGCCGCCGAGGGTCTGGCGGTCCAGCGCTTCGCCGAAGGACTCGACCATCCGCGCTCGATACTCGTGCTGCGAAACGGCGACGTGCTCGTCGCCGAGGCGCAGAGCCCGCCGCGTGACACGTCGGGCATCGAGGGTAAGGTGATGAGCAGCCTGATGAGCAAGGCCGGTGCGGGCGGCAAGTCGGCGAACCGTATCACCCTGCTCCGCGATGCCGACGGCGACGGCAAGGCCGAGGTGAAGAGCGCATATATCACCGGCCTCAACTCGCCCTATGGCATGGCGCTCGTCGGCGACACGCTCTACGTCGCCAACACCGACGCCATCCTCGCCTTCCCCTATGTCGAAGGCGAGACGAAGATGAGCGGCAAGCCGAAGAAGATCGTCGACCTGCCCGCGAAGGGCACGAACCGTCACTGGACCAAGAGCCTCGTCGCGGCGCCCAACGGCTGGCTCTATGTCGGCGTCGGCGCCGACAGCAATATCGGCGAACAGGGCATCAACAATGAATTCCGCCGCGCCGCCGTGCTCGAAGTGCGGCCCGAAAACGGTTATGTCCGAACCTTCGCAGCGGGCCTGCGCAACCCCGTCGGCCTCGCCTGGTTTCCCGGAAGCGACCAGCTCTGGACGGTGGTCAATGAACGCGACATGCTCGGCTCCGACCTCGTCCCCGATTATCTGACCAATGTCGACGAGGGCGATTTCTTCGGGTGGCCTTGGTATTATTGGGGCGGCTTCGTCGACCCGCGCGTCGAGCCCGACACCGAGGATCGCCGGCAATATGTGAAGCGTCCCGACTATGCCCTTGGCGCTCACGTCGCGCCGCTCGGTTTCACTTTTACGCAAGGGCTCGATCTTGGCGAGCGCTGGGCGGACGGAGCGCTGATCGCGCTGCACGGTTCGTGGAACCGCGAGCCGGTCTCGGGCTACAGCGTGGTTTTCGTGAAGTTTGGCGCGCGCAGCAAACCCGTCGACGCGCTGCCGATCACCCTTCTCGACGGCTTCCTCGCCAAGGATGGCAAGACGACCCGCGGCCGCCCCGCGGACGTCAAGGTCGCAAAGGACGGCAGCGCGCTCGTCGCCGACGATACCGGCGGGGTGATCTGGCGGGTGGCAAGAGCCGGCTGATGCGGCGCCGGATCAGCCGGCGCCCCGCATCAAATATCCAGCTTCGGTCAGCGACTTTTCCGCAGCCTTCAAAACCTCACCAGGCGCGCTCGCTTCGTTTGAGCAGCGCATCATTTCGCTCTTCGCATTCGGCATGACCGACCGGACACAATCGGGCGTCATGACTTTGGTCATTCTGATCCCCGGGTGACGGCCCCTCAGTTCGCCCGCGAAAATGGCTGGCGATTGTCCCGATTCCCTCCTGCTCCGCCTCGGCCGCCTGCGAGGCGGCAAAGCGAATAGCGATCAGGCACTTGGATCGGCCTTATCCCGCGCCGCCACAGCCGGGCCAGCGGGACCAGCCGACGCCGTCCCCACGCTCTACGGGGAGGAATTAGGACGCAACCCCATCAAACCCGCATCGGCATCAGCACATAGAGCGCGGGGCTCTTCTCGCTCTCGCGGATCAGCGTCGGCGCGTTGGCATCGGCGAGATGCAGCTCGACGCTGTCACCGTCGACCTGGCCCAGAATGTCGGACAGGTAGCGAGCGTTGAAGCCGATCTCCATCGCATCGCTGTCATAACCCGCTGCCAGCTCCTCGGCCGCAGTGCCGTTCTCGGGGCTGGTGACGCTGAGCGTGATGCGATCCTTGTCGAGCCCGACCTTTACCGCGCGCGTCTTCTCACTCGCGATGGTCGAGACACGATCCACGCCTTGGAAGAGGCTCTTGGGGTCAACCTTCAGCAACTTGTCGTTCGCGGTCGGTATCACGCGGCTATAATCGGGAAAGGTACCATCGATCAGCTTGGAGGTCAGCACCGCATGGCCGAGCTGGAAGCGGATCTTCGATGCTGAGAGGCTGATCTCGACATTACCCTCGGCCTCGTCGAGCAGCTTGCGGATTTCGCCGACGCATTTGCGCGGCACAATGACGTCGGGCATGCCCGTCGCGCCCTCGGGACGCGTAACCGTATAGCGCGCGAGGCGGTGGCCATCGGTCGCGGCGGCCTTTAACACCGGCCCGGTTGCATCCTCCGCGACGTGCAGGAAAATGCCGTTCAGATAATAGCGCGTTTCTTCGGTCGAGATGGCAAAGCGCGTTTTGTCGATAATCTGGATCAGCTCCGCGACCGGCAGCTCGAAACTCGTCGGCAAGTCGCCCTCGGCGATCACCGGGAAATCGTCGCGCGGGAGCGTCGGCAGGTTGAAATTCGAACGGCCCGCCTTGACCTGCATCTTGCCCTCGGCCGCAGACAGGCTGACCTCGGCGCCCTCGGGGAGCTTGCGCGCAATCTCGAACAGCGTGTGCGCCGACACGGTGGTGGTACCCGGCGTCTCGACCTTCGCTGCGACAGTCTCCACGACCTGCAGATCAAGGTCGGTCGCCATCAACTTCAGCTGTCCAGATACATCGGCCTCGATCAGCACGTTCGACAGAATGGGAATGGTATTGCGCCGTTCCACCACCGACTGGACGTGGCCGAGGCTTTTCAGGAGCACTGCGCGTTCGATCGTCGCTTTCATTCTAATTCGTCATCCCTGCCTGTTCGGGAGAAGTCCCTGGAGGGGCGGCGGCTCGCGGGCGATTCGGCGTCGCGATTCCCTGCCCCTGAAAATGCCAACCTTCCTTAACGCACGCATCGCGCCGCGCAAGCCATGCTTGCAAAGCGTCCCCAATCGCGCAAACGAGTGCGCCATGCGCCGCGCCCTTCTTCTTCTCCTGACGCTGCTCTTTCCTGTCGCTGCGCTCGCCGCACCCGCAGCGCTTGGCGTCTTCGACGGCTGGGGTGCCTTTCGCGATCCGGCCACTCCGCGCTGCTATGCCCTTGCCGCACCCGCAGCGACGATTGGCGCGCCCGAAGTGAAAGGCTATGCAAGCGTCGGCTACTGGCCCAAATCGGGTATACGCGGCCAATTCTATGTGCGCTTGTCGAAGCCGCGCCGCGACGGCGCCGAACTGAGGCTGACGATCGGCAGCCGCCGCTTCATCCTTACCGGGAGCGGCGTACACGGCTGGGCGAGCGACGCGCGGATGGACGCCGGAATCATAGCAGCGATGCGCTCGGGGCCGAGCATGAGCATCGAGAGCGTCTCGACCCGCGGCGGCGCCATCGCCGACACCTACCGTCTGCGCGGCGCCGCGACCGCGATCGATGCTGCGGCGCTCGGCTGCGCGCGGGTGGGATAGTCTAACTTCGCGCCAACCTCGTCAGCGCGCTAGCCAGGAAATCGAGCACCGTGCGCACGCGCGGCACATGGCGAAGCCGCTCGTGGGTCAGCAACCACAAGCCCGTCGTATCCTCCATCTTCGGCGGAAGGCAGCGAATGAGGTCGGGTTCGCGATCGGCGAGAAAAGCCGGCAGGATGGTGAGCCCCATGCCGGCGCGCACTCCAGCGAGCAGGCCCGCGGCCGAATCATATTGCATGACCACCGATTCCTCGAGTCGATATTGTCGAAGCCACGCCTGATAGGGTTCCCAAACCGAGCCCCCACCGCCGATGAAGGGATGCGTTATCAGTTCATCGCGGCTCCGCGGGATGCCGTGACGGTCAGCATAATCGCGGCTGCAATAGACCGTCCAGCTGTTGTCGGCGATCCGTCGCCCCACAAGCCCCGCTCCGGCTGGCTGCTTGCTGCTGCGGATCGCGATGTCCGCCACGCCAGTGGCAAGATCGCGCGGCTCATCCGCGCTATCGAGGTGGATATGGATTTCGGGGTGCGCTGCGCGCAGATCGCGCATGATCGGCGGGAGGATGGTGATCGCGAAGATTTCCATCACCGTGATGCTCACCGTCCCGCCGGCGTCGCGCGAGCGGGCCCCTGCAGCTTCGCTGAACCGAGCCGCCGCATCGCGGACCGCCGCTGCGGTCGGCATCATGGCCTCACCCACCGGAGTCAGTGCGTAACCCGCCTGCCGGCGCTCGAAGAGATTGAGCCCCGTCGCCGCCTCGAGCGCTGCGATGCGACGTGCAACCGTCGTCTGGCTGATGCGCAGCGTCTGAGCTGCGGCAAGCGTACTGCCTGTTTCCGCGACGGCGAGAAAGGATTTAAGGTCGTCCCAATCGAACATGGCGTCTTTTGCGCAATAGCGCCCCCGATCGCATTCTGCAATTTTGCGGAATGCTCGCGCAACATCGTTGCTCCTCTGTTTGTGCTCGGGCCTCTATCTTGGACTGACCGGCTTCCTCCCCTCCTCAACAGCCGGACGATGGAGACAAAGATGTCCAAGCTTCTGATCCTCGCCGCTTTCACCACCGTCTCGTTCGCGCAGCCCGCGACGGCGCGGCCTGTCTTTCAGCCCCGAAGCGCAATCGTGACGCACAGCGATCTCGATCTTGCGACCGAAAAGGGCACCAAGGCGCTCGAACGCCGCATCTGGCGCGCCGTTGTCTTCGTGTGCGGGACAGCGTCCGACTACGACCTTGAGGGCAGGAACGAAGTGCGCGAATGCCGCCGCGAGACCCGCGCGATCGCGGTAGTCGAGGCCGAACGGGTGGTGGCGCACGCGGCGCGCGCTCGGCCGCTTCAGGTGACGACCCGCAGCAAATGAGCGGACGGGCGCGTCAGTCGCGCCCGTCGAACTCGGCCCGCGCGGCCTCGACCTCGCCCAGATGCGCCTCGGCCCAGTGCCAGACGCCGCAAAAAGCCTCGCCCAGGCTACGGCCGAGGTCGGTCAGCCGATATTCGACCTTCGGCGGAATCACCGGATGGACGGTGCGGTGGACGAGACCGTCGCGCTCCATCGCGCGCAGCGTCTGGGTCAGCATCTTCTGGCTAATACCGGGAACGAGCTGAGCAAGGCGCGTGAAGCGGCAGGTCCCATGCTCCTCCAGCTCCTCGAGCACGAGCAGCGTCCACTTGTCGGCGACTCGCCCGATCAGCTCGTTGACGAGCATCTCGACGCGCGGGTCGACCGGGTCGGGGGATTTTTGTTCAGGCTGCAGCACGTCGAAAAACCCATTTCTCTCTTAGAGGTAACTATAGCACTTTTGGGTGCCTACTTTCCTTTGGAGAGTATATGCATAAATGGGCGTCCTCACCATCCCAGATGAGGAGTTCCCTCCATGAAGACCACGGGCAACACCATTCTGATAACCGGCGGCGGCTCGGGCATAGGCCTCGCGCTGGCGCAGCGCTGGCACGACGCTGGCAATGTCGTGATCATCACCGGCCGCAACTCTGCAAAGCTGACGGCCGCGGCCGCGGGCAGGGCGAGCCTCCATGCGATGCCGCTTGACGTGACCGACCCCGACACCATCGCTGCCTTCGCGCAGGAGGTGACGGACCGCTTCCCGGCCCTCAATGTCCTCGTCAACAACGCGGGCGTAATGATGCACGAGGCGATCGACACGAGGCGCGACCTCGCCGACGCTGAATTGACGGTGATCACCAACCTGCTCGGTCCGATCCGACTGATTGACGCGCTCATTGATCATCTCGTCACCGCGCCGGACAGCACGATCGTCAATCTAACCTCGGGTCTCGCCTTCGTTCCGCTGCCCAGGGCACCGACCTATTCGGCGACCAAGGCGGCGCTGCATAGTTACACGCAGGCATTGCGCGTCCAGCTCGAAGGCAAGGTGGAGGTGATCGAGCTCGCGCCGCCTGCGGTGCGAACTGAGCTGACTCCGGGCCAATCGGCGCGCGAGAATTATATGCCGCTTGGCGACTTCGCCGACGAGGCGATGACGCTCTTCGCGCTCGAGCAGACCCCATCAGAAATCCTCGTGCGCAACGTCCTGCCGCTGCGGAATGCCGAGGCCGACGGCGCCGTCGCCGAGCGGCTGGCATTTCTCAAGGCGCTCTGACCCCATCTCCTCCTCGCAGCGCGGCCGCGGGGAGGATCGCGCGGATTGCGCAAACCGCCCTTCCCCCCTATATGCGCGCGCATCATGCAGATCCCCGGCCATATCGACCCGGTTACCACGGGCACCGTTCCGCTGCGCGGCGGCAATCGCGTCGACCTTGTCGGCCTGACGCGCGAGGGAATTCGCGCCGCACTCGAGGACGCCGGGCTCGACGCCAAGGCTGCAAAGCTGCGCGCCAAGCAGATCTGGCACTGGATCTATCACCGGGGCGTTACCGAATTCGACGCGATGACCGATATTGCAAAGTCGATGCGCCCATGGCTGACCGAGCGCTTCATCATCGGACGACCCACAGTCGTGACCGCGCAGGTGTCCAATGACGGCACGCGCAAGTGGCTGCTCGCCGCTGCCGACGGCCAGGAATATGAGATGGTATTCATCCCCGACGCCGACCGCGGAACGCTTTGCGTGTCGAGCCAGGTTGGCTGCACCCTTAACTGCCGCTTCTGCCACACCGGCACAATGCGCCTCGTTCGCAACCTGACCGCGGGCGAGATCGTGGGGCAGGTGCTCCTCGCGCGCGATGCGCTCGGCGAATGGCCAAAGGGAACGATGGCGGGGGGCGCCGACGACGAGGAAGACGACGCGGGCCACTACACCTCTGACGGCCGCATGCTTACCAACATCGTGATGATGGGCATGGGCGAGCCGCTCTACAATTTCGACGAGGTCAAGGGCGCGCTGAAGATCGTGATGGACGGCGATGGCCTCGCGCTGTCCAAGCGGCGCATCACCCTTTCAACGAGCGGCGTTGTCCCGATGATGGCGCGCGCAGGCGAAGAGATCGGCGTCAATCTCGCCGTCTCGCTCCACGCGGTGACCAAGGAAATCCGCGACGAGATCGTGCCTCTCAACCGCAAATATGGCATCGAGGAACTGCTCGCGGCCTGTGCCGCTTATCCGGGCGCGAACAATGCACGCCGCATCACCTTTGAATATGTGATGCTGAAGGACAAGAATGACAGCGATGAGGATGCCCGCGAACTTGTGCGTCTCATCAAGCAGTACAGGCTGCCCGCCAAGGTCAATCTTATTCCCTTCAACCCGTGGCCGGGCGCACCCTATGAATGCTCTTCTCCCGAGCGGGTGCGCGCGTTCAGCAACCGGATCTTCGAGGCCGGCATCTCTGCCCCCATCCGCACACCGCGCGGGCGAGATATAATGGCGGCGTGCGGGCAGCTGAAAAGCGCGGCGACCAAGGTGACGCGCGCGGAACTCGATCGCATCGCCGAGGAAAAGCAGGCTGCACTGGGATAAGGCGCTCCCGCCGGGGGCTTCGCTACGGCGCAAACTCTTGAAACCCGGATCAAAACCGACATTTCTAAGGTCCGGGCGCCGAGGCTGACTTGCTGCGCCTTTCTGCACTGTGTTGTAAAAATAACACAGGCGAGGAAATTGTCCTATTCTGAACGCGCCGTTCATTGACGCGACAGGTCCGAACGCCATCTAGGGGCGCGGACCCCGACCCAAAGGGCGCGGGTCCTTTCAGAGAAAAGGAAGAGAAAATGAAGAAGTTCGCAGTTGCAGCCGCTCTCCTCTCGGCCGTTGTTGCCGCCCCCGCCATGGCCGCCGACGGCGGCGAAGCCCGCGTCGAAGTGCGCGGCGGCTACGTCACCGGCAGCGGTCTCGACGACGCGACCCTGGGCGCTGCGGCCGGCTATGACTTCGACCTCGGTTCGACGACTTTCGTCGGTGCCGAAGTGGCCGGCGACAAGGTTCTGATCGACGGAGCCGACGTTCAGTTCTCGGCCGGCGGCCGCGTCGGCGCGAAGATCGGCGAGAAGGGCAAGCTCTACGCCGCTGGCGGTTACACGTTCAGCGACATCGACGACCCTTATGCAGGCGTCGGCTATGAGCACAAGCTTGGCACAAACCTCTACGGCAAGGTCGAATATCGTCACCAGTTCATTGGTAACTTCAGCGATTTCGACACCTTCGCCGTTGGCGTCGGCTTCGCCTTCTGATCCGATCGGACAGGTTTGAGCGAGAGGGGCGGTCCCGCGGGGCCGCCCCTTTTCCTTGTGCCGGGCACGGCGCGGCCCCTTTCATCCCCTGGCAACCAAGCCGATCGATTGAAGACCGTCACAGTCCGTTCGATGACCCCTGTTAATAAGCGTGCTCAAGAACATGCTCCCGGTCATGTTGGCTGGTCGGCCTCCGCTTTAAATGCCTTGGCGCAAGAACAGGCGATCCGCCCCAAGGAGCCAGCCCAGCAAATCAGCCGATGCGGCGCGGGCGCGGCCGCCATCCGTCAGCGGGAGAATCTGGAAAGGCATGTTCTGATCCTTCGCGATGCGACTCCGGCCCTGTTCCCAGGCGCGTTCATCGCGGGCTGGGATCTGGGTTTTACCGGGAACGAGGCATCTCCTGGTCGAGACGATCCCGCCATCCTTCGCATATCCCCTTCCCTTTCCAGCATCGCCGCGCCACGGTGAGGCATGACCGCTTTCGCCTATATCGGGGCCGCGCTCGCCGAGATCGCCGGATGCTTTGCCTTCTGGGCGTGGCTGCGAATGGACAAGTCTGCCGGATGGCTGCTGCCCGGCATGGCCTCGCTGGCGCTCTTTGCATGGCTTCTCACACTCGTCGATGCCAATCATGCGGGGCGCGCCTACGCCGCCTATGGCGGCGTCTATATCGTGGCGGCAATTTTGTGGCTGTGGGCAGTCGAAGGCGCGCGGCCTGATCGCTGGGACCTTCTTGGCGGGCTCATCTGCCTCGGCGGAGCCGCTATAATCCTCTTTGGCCCGCGCGGCAGTCCCGCATGAGTATCACCATCGACAGGGTCCTGACCGGAAAAGCCCAGCGCTTCGGCGACAGAGGCGAAGCGAGCGCGATTGACAAAACCCGCGTTGCGGGGCCGAGGCGCGTCGGCTTCCTCGGCATCGAGGGCGATGAGCAGGCTGACCTTTCGGTCCACGGGGGCCCCGACAAGGCGATCCATCACTATCCGCGCGATCATTATCCCTTCTGGTGCGAACAGCTCGGCGACCATGCCCTTCTTGCTGCGCCGGGTGCGTTTGGAGAGAATATCTCGACGAGCGGCCTCACCGAAGAAATTGTCTGCATCGGTGACCGGTTCCGGCTCGGCAGCGCGCTGGTCGAGATCAGCCAGGGACGCCAGCCCTGCTGGAAGCTCGGCCACCGTTTCGGCGTCGCCAGTGTTCCCGCGACGGTGGTGAGCAGCGGGCGCTGCGGCTGGTATTATCGCGTGATCGAGGAAGGGGCGGTCGCCGAGGGCGACGCGCTCGAGCCTGTCGAGCGCTCATTGCCCAACTGGACCGTCGCGCGCGTTTTTGCCCTGTTGATCGGCGGGGCTGGAAAGCGCGAGCCCGACGCCCTGCGAACGCTCGCGGAGATGGAAGCGCTCGCGGCGAGCTGGCGCGCGCGCGCGAAGAAACTTCTCGTCTAGATCGATCGCTTGAAACCTGCCGAAGGCCCAAAGCAAATCCTCGGTGGCTGCCGTGCCCGCAAATCGGCGGCAGATCTCTTCGCCGCCGGCGGCACGCCCATCGCGATGCGGGCTATTGCTCCGGCAGCGCCGCTCCGACCAGCGGTGCCAGTCCCTGGGCAATTACCTCCACCCCCTTGGCATTGGGATGAATATGGTCGTCGAGCATCAGCGACGGGTCGGTGACCACATTGTCGAGGATGAAGGGATAGAGGCTCGCCCCATATTTCGTCGCGAGCTCGTGGAAGATGGGGTTGAACGCCTTGGCATAGTCGGCGCCGAGGTTGGGCGCCGCAACCATTCCGGTCAGCAGCACCGGAATGCCGCGCCGGTCGAGCTCGGCCAGCATGGCGTCGAGATTGGCGCGCGTCTCGTCGGGACCGATCCCGCGCAACATGTCGTTGCCGCCAAGCCCCAGCACTACGAGCGCGGGCTTGGATTTCGCATTATCGAGGACGAAGGAGAGGCGCTGTCGTCCTGCCGCGGTGGTGTCGCCCGAAACGCCGGCGTTCTGGACGCGCACGCGAATTCCGTCGGCCAGAAGCTGCGCCTGAAGCTGCGGAGCGAGACCGTCCCTGGGCCCCAGCCGGTAGCCGGCGTAGAGGCTGTCGCCAAAGGCTATGACAAGCGGCACGTCGCGGCGGAGCGCAGCAGCTGCGTCGGCTTTTGCCTCTTCGCGCGGCGCTGGCGGCGCTGGCGGCGCATCGGCGCTGCCGCACGCGGCGAGTGGTTGGCAAAGCGCGATTGCGCAACCATATATTCCGACAGAGCGCCATCCGGCCGCTTTCATTCCAAAAGGTTCCTTCCTTGCCCGACGCTCCCCGACACCAGACCTCTCTGGCGCCAGAGCTGGCGATCGCCGCCCATAATGTGACGCTGACGCTCGGGAGCGACAAGGCCCCCGTCGAAATATTGCGCGGCGTCGATTTCGAGGTCGAGGCCGGCACGTCGGTCGCGCTGCTCGGCCCATCGGGGTCCGGCAAAAGCTCGCTGATGGCCGTTCTTGCCGGGCTCGAGCGCGCAAACGGTGGCAGCATCCGCGTTGCAGGCCTCGATTTCACGGCGATGGACGAGGATGAACTTGCGCGGGCGCGGCGCGGACGAATCGGCATCGTGCTCCAGGCCTTTCACCTGCTGCCGACAATGACAGCTCTGGAAAATGTTGCAGTACCGCTCGAACTTGCAGGCGTGGCCGACCCCTTTGGCCGCGCGCGGGCCGAACTGGAGGCCGTGGGTCTTGGTCACCGGCTCACCCATTATCCCGCACAGCTTTCAGGAGGTGAGCAGCAGCGCGTGGCCATCGCACGCGCGATGGCGAGCGAACCTGCGATTATTTTTGCCGACGAACCGACCGGGAATCTCGACACCGCGACCGGCCATTCGATTATCGAATTGATCTTTGCCCGGCGGGCCGCATTGGGAGCGACGCTGCTCATCATCACCCACGACCCCGAACTCGCCGAACACTGCGACCGGGTCATCACCATGCATGACGGGCGGATCAAGGAGCGGGCGGCTTGAGCCCCTTGTCTGTTTTGAGGGTGGGATCTTGAGCATCCCCCTCGCGCTCCTCTGGCGCATCGCGCGTCGCGACCTTGCGGCGCGCATCCGCGGGCTCCGGCTGCTCGCGGTCTGCCTCTTTCTCGGTGTCGCAACGCTTGCCGCAATCGGCAGCCTGACCCGCGGCATCACGTCCGAGCTCGAAGCGCGCGGGCAGACGATCCTCGGCGGTGATATCGAGTTCAGCCTACCCCAGCGCGAAGCGACCGCGGACGAAATGGCCGCCTTTCGCCGCGAAGGCCGCGTCTCCGCCACGGTGCGGCTGCGCGCCATGGCGAACAATGCCGACGGCGAGGCGCTCTTGTCCGAGCTCAAGGCGGTCGACGACGCCTATCCGCTCTACGGCACGTTGCGGCTCGAGAAGGGAGCGCGACGTGGCGCGCCGCCCCCTGGACGCATCTGGATCGGCCAGGATCTCGCCTCCCGGCTCGGCCTTGAACGCGATTCCAGCGTGAAATTCGGCGAGATGACGTTTGTAGTGGACGGCATTGTCACAGACGAACCCGATCGGCTGGGCGAGGGCTTCACGCTCGGGCCGGTCGCGATTATCGGGCTTTTGGACCTCCCCGCGACGCAGCTGATCCAGCCGGGCAGCCTTTACGAAAGCAAGTACCGCGTCCGTCTGCCGATAGGCGCGGACGTCGAGGCGGCACGCAAACGGCTCGCCGCCGCTTTTCCCGAGGCCGGCTGGGACATCACCGACCGCAACAATGGCGCGCCGGGCACGCGGCGCTTTATCGAACGCATGGGTCAGTTCCTGTCGCTGGTCGGCCTCGCCGCACTCGTCATCGCGGGAATCGGGGTCGGCAACGGGGTTGCAACTTATCTCGCGGGCAAGCGTCCGGGGCTTGCGACGCTGAAAGTGCTCGGCGCGGACAGCGCGGCGCTGATGCAGATCTATGCGCTCCAGATCCTCGCGGTTGCGGCTGGCGCTATAATCCTTGGTCTCGCAGTCGGGGCGCTTGCGCCGCCTCTTGTCACGGCCATTGCGGGCGATGTCTTGCCGGTGAAGCCAGGCCTGGCCATCTATCCGCTGCCGCTTGCTGTCAGCGCCGCTTATGGCCTGCTGATCGCCGTCGCTTTTGCCCTTCCTCCCCTCGCAGCGGCGCGCCAAGTGCCCGCGGCAGGGTTGTTCCGCGCCACCGTCGACCGACTTGCGCGGCCCGAGCCGCGCACCGTCCTTGCGGTCGCGGCGGCGCTTGCCGCCATTGTCGCACTTGCAGTCGGTACCGCGCGCGAGCCCTGGTTCGCGCTCGGCTTCGTTGGCGCCGCTGCGGGTCTTCTCCTCCTTCTTGTAGGGCTCGGCTGGCTGGTGCGACGCGGCGCGAGCAAGTTGCCGCGGCCTCGACGTCCGCTGCTGCGTCTCGCGCTCGCCAATCTCCACCGGCCGGGCGCCCCAACGGGCGCACTTGTCGTTGCGCTCGGGCTGGGTCTCACCCTGTTCGTCGCACTCGCCGCTATCCAGACGAGCATGACGGCCGAAATCGCGCGCACCGTGCCTCAGCGTGCGCCGAGCTTCTTCGTTCTCGACGTTCCCCGCGATGGTGCCGAGCGCTTTCGCGGGCTGGTGACGCATGCTGAGCCAAAAGCCGAGATCAACCTCATCCCGGCGCTGCGCGGTAGCGTCACCGAATATGCGGGCCAGCGCGTCGACGAGCTCGCAGAGCTGCCCGAGGGCGCATGGGTGCTGCGGGGCGATCGCGGCCTGACCTATAGCGCCGAACTGCCGCAAGGAAGCGCTCTGGTCGGCGGCAGCTGGTGGCCGACAAACTACAAGGGACCGCCGCTGGTCAGCGTCGAGCAGGAGGTGGCCAAATCGCTGGATCTGAAACTTGGCGATACGCTGAGCGTCAATGTGCTCGGCGTAGAAGTGCAAGCAAAGGTCGCCTCCTTGCGCACGGTCGAATGGGACAATTTCGGTCTTAACTACGTTCTCGTCTTCTCGCCGGAAAGCTTCGACTCGGCGCCGCATAATATGATCGCAACCATAGCGGTCAGTCCGGAGGCCGAAGCCGTGCTCGCCCGCGACATTCCGCAGGCTTTCCCCTCGGCCTCGCTCATCGCGGTGCGCGACGTGGTAACGCAGGTGACAGCTCTTCTCACCCAGATGAGCCAGGCGATCGCGGCCGCGGCGAGCATTGCGATCCTCGCAGGCATAGCCGTTCTGATCGGTGCGATTGCGGCGAGCCGCGAGCGGCGCGTCTATGATAGCGTCATCCTGAAACTCCTCGGCGCAACGCGCGGACAGATACTTGCGGCGCAGGGGGTCGAATATGGTCTGCTCGCGGCAGTGCTTGCAATTTTGGCGCTCGGACTTGGCCTCAGCTCGGCCTGGTATGTGGTCACGCAGCTCTTCGATTTTCGCTTCGCGCCCGATCCCCTCATCGTCGGCCTGACCCTGCTTGGCGGCGCCGGCCTATCTTTTCTGATCGGCATCGCGGGAAGCTGGCCCCTGCTCTCGACGCGCCCGGCGCGCGCACTGCGAAATCTCTAGTTCAGCAGTCGTACCACCGCCGAGATGGCGGCAATGCCCAGTACAACCGCAACCATCGCCTGCCAGACATGCGGCGGCACGCGGCCGAAGTGGCGCCCCCCGGCCCGATTGCCGAGCCACATGGGGAGGAAGAGGAGCAGCGCGATCAGAAAGAGCCGCTGCGTCGCGATGCCCACCCACAGCGCCGCGGCCGTCCCGGCGATCGAGGTCAGGAAGAAGATGAGGAGCATCGAGGCGCGCGCGACGCGCGGCTCAAGGTGGCGGCGAAGATAGAAGGGCACCACTGGCGGTCCTGGCATCGCCGCAAAGCCCGTCAATATCCCCGAGGCGACCCCGGTGCCGATCACCGCGCCGCGTCCCGGCCGGTGCCCCTCGGGCTGCTTCGGCAGCAGCACCGCGACGAAGGCGCCGACAGCAACCACCGTAATCAAAAGCCGCGCGACGTCGGGACGCGTAACGTCGAGCACCGCCATTCCGATCGGCGTCGTTGCCATGGCGATCAGCCCGATCGGAAGCGCGGTTTGCCGGTCAGCGCCGGCGTGGATCAGTCCTATTCCCACCGGGCCGATAAGCAACTGCAACAATATGCCGAGAACCACCGCCTGCGCGGGAGGAATGATAAGCCCGAGCAGCGGCACGAGGATGATCGCCATCCCGAAGCCGGTCAGCCCGCGTACATAGGCGGCCCCAAAGGTCATCGCCGCCGCACCCGCGAGTGTCAGCGGCGCAAATCCGAGTATCTCGTAGAGCGCTGTCAAGCCGCGCGCAGGTCTGGCGGCGTGGCCTCAGCGCTCAGCATCGCAATCGCCTCGGCGAGCGGCATGATGCGCTGCCCCTCCTGTCCCAGCGTGCGGACCGCGACCGTACCTTCCTCGGCTTCGCGCTTGCCGACGACAAGGAGATGAGGGACCTTGGCGAGGCTGTGCTCGCGTACCTTGTAGTTGATCTTCTCGTTGCGAAGATCGCTCTCGACGCGGATGCCCGCCTCCCGAAGTTGCGCCGCGGCGTCACTCGCATAATCGTCGGCATCGGACACGATCGTGGCAACCACCGCCTGGACTGGCGCGAGCCAGGTCGGAAAGCGGCCTGCGAAATGCTCGATCAGGATTCCGATGAAGCGCTCGTAACTGCCAAAGATCGCGCGGTGGAGCATGATCGGGCGGTGGCGCTCACCATCCTCGCCGATATAGCTTGCATCGAGACGCTCGGGTAGAACGCGGTCGGACTGGATGGTCCCCACCTGCCAGGTGCGGCCGATCGCGTCGGTGAGATGCCATTCGAGCTTGGGCGCATAAAAGGCGCCCTCGCCGGGCAGCTCTTCCCACCCATATTCGTCGTTGGCAAGGCCCGCGCGAACCACCGCGTCACGCAGCTCGGCCTCCGACAGGTCCCACATTTCCTCGCTGCCGAACCGCTTGTCGGGGCGCAGCGCGAGCTTGATCGCATAGGAAAAGCCGAAGTCCTTGTAGATGCGGTCGGCAAGCGCGCAGAAGCTGCGCACCTCATCGATGATCTGGTCCTCGCGGCAAAAGATATGCGCGTCGTCCTGCGTGAACTGGCGCACCCGCATCAGGCCGTGAAGCGCGCCATGCGGCTCGTTACGGTGGCAACAGCCATTTTCATATATGCGCAGCGGCAAGTCGCGGTACGACTTGATCCCCTGGCGGAAGATCAGAACGTGCGCGGGGCAGTTCATCGGCTTCAAGGCCATCCACTCAGCCTCATCCGAGACGAGCGGACCTTGATCCTCCGTGTTCGGGATTTCGTCGGGGATAACGAACATATTTTCGCGATATTTTCCCCAGTGGCCCGATTGCTCCCATTGGCGCGCGTCCATGACCTGCGGCGTCTTGACTTCCCTGTAGCCCGCGCCGTCGATCGCGCGGCGCATATAGGCCTCCAGTTCGCGCCAGACGATATAGCCATGCGGATGCCAGAAGACGCTCCCGTGCGCCTCCTCCTGCAAGTGGAACAGATCCATTTCGCGGCCAAGCCGGCGATGGTCGCGCTTCGCGGCTTCCTCGAGCTTGTGAAGATGGGCGTCGAGCTGCTTCTTGTTGAGCCAGCCGGTGCCATAGATGCGGGTCAGCTGCGCGTTCTTCTGATCGCCGCGCCAATAGGCCCCCGCGACCCGCATCAGCTTGAAAGCCTGGGGATCGACCTTGCCGGTGCTCGCAAGATGGGGACCACGGCACATGTCGAGCCAGTCGTCACCCGACCAGTAGACGGTCAGCTCCTCGCCCTCGGGCAGTTCCTTCGCCCACTCCGCCTTGAAGGTTTCGCCATCCTTTTCCCATTTGGAAATCAGCGCATCGCGGCTCCATACCTCGCGGCGGAGCGGCTTGTCGGCGCGGATGATCTCGCGCATCTTCTCCTCGATCGCGGGCAGGTCGTCCATAGAGAAGGGATCGCGGCTTTCGGGCGCCTTCACATCATAATAGAAACCGTCCTCGGTCGCGGGACCGAAAGTGATCTGCGTTCCGGGCCACAGCGCCTGCACCGCTTCTGCCAGAATATGGGCATAATCGTGACGAACAAGTTCGAGCGCGTCAGCCTCGTCGCGGCTTGTAATGAGCGCGAGCTTCACGTCGGCTTCGAGCGGTCGCATGATGTCGCGCACTTCGCCGTCGACCCTGGCAGCGAGCGCCGCCTTCGCAAGCCCAGGGCCGATGGCCGCCGCAATCTGTGCCGGGGTGGTCCCGCGCGCAACTTCTCGGGCAGAGCCATCGGGAAGGGTGACGCGGATCAAGTCGGACATCGTGAAAACAGGCCTTTCGGGGCGGAATTGCCGGGCCCCTTTGCCAGTATGCGCGGGGAGCGGCAAGGGGCGGATTAGACTCGATTGGCGAAGCGGCGCGGCAGGACTATGCTGGCGCCATGTCCGACGCACCGTGCCGCAGCATCGCCGCGATTCTGCCTTGCCGCGACCTTGACGCCAGCACAGCCTTTTACAAGCGGCTTGGTCTCCAGCTCGTAAGCGACCATGGCAGCTATCGCCTGCTCGGCGATGGCGCGGGCTGGCAGCTTCACCTTACGAGCGAGTCGCCGCAGGAATGGCTGGTGCCGGGACAGAATCCATTCGGTCTCTATTTCTACACCGACAAGGTGGACGAGATCGCAAAAGCGGTCCACGACGCGATCCTGGGTCCGGTCAAGGCGCCGATACACAAGCCGTGGGGCATGTATGAATTTGCTGTTTCAGACCCTAGCGACACGTTGGTGCGCATCGGCTGGCCCAGTCGGTTGATCAGCTAGATCGCCCGCATTTCGGAAGCCTTTCGCGCCTTTCCAGACAAGCAAACCAATCACTTTGTCAATGTTGCTTGACTTTATCGCTCAAGACTGTAAATGTCCCTTTACAACTCTACAAGGGAACTTGACTCATGACGATGAATCCTGCGCAGCGCCGTTATCTCGGCCGGATGGTGGTCGTATCGGTAACCTACGTTGCCGCGATCTTTCTGGCTGGCTCGCTCTTGCCGAAGGGCTCGCCTGCGACGCCGCTCAGCGTCGCGATTGCGCTGCTGCCCGGTCTTGCCGTCTTCGGCTTCATCTGGGCAATCGGACGCTATTTCAGCGAGCTCACGGATGAGTATCTGCGGCTCCTTGAGATCCGCAAAGCGCTGGTTGCGACAGCGCTCGCGCTCGGCGTTGCGAGCAGTTGGGGCATCCTGGAAATCTATACCGACGTCCCGCGCCTGCCCGTTTTCTGGGTATTTCCAATCTGGTGCTTCGGCCTGGGCGTCGGTGCTGCCGTCAACAAGCTGACCTTCGGTGACGGGGGGTGCGCATGAAGAACCGCCTCAAGGTTCTGCGCGCCGAACGCGACTGGAGCCAGGGCGATCTGGCCGAACGACTCGAAGTATCGCGCCAGTCGGTCAACGCGATCGAGACGGGCAAATATGACCCATCACTTCCCCTCGCTTTCCGCATCGCCGACCTGTTCGGCCTCCCCATTGAAGACATTTTCCTGAAGGATTGAAGCCATGCGGAAACTCGTCCCCATCACGGGACTCCTTGCGCTCCTCTTCGCCGATCCCGCGGCCCATGCGCAAGCCGCCCAGCCCGCAAATTCCTGCACTTGGCCGCGCATCGAGGGGAGTCGGATCACTATCGAGGTCGAAGGCGACGGCCCGGACGTCGTGTTGATTCCCGGGCTTTCCTCACCGCGCGCAGTATGGGGCGAGACCGCACAGCGGCTGAAAGACAGATATCGCCTCCACCTGGTCCAGGTGCGCGGGTTTGGGGACGACGCGGGAGTGAACGCGCAAGGTCCGGTGCTCGAACCGATGATGCAGGAAGTCGCAGACTATATCGACGATTGCATCACCAACGCGGGGCGCCCCGCCCCAGCCGTGGTCGGCCATTCGCTCGGCGGCTTGACCGGCCTGATGATCGCGGCGCGGGCACCGCACGAGGTCGGCAGGCTTATGGTTGTCGATGCGGTACCGTTCATAGGCACCATCTTCGCACCGGGTGCGACGGCCGAGTTGATGAAGCCGCAGGCCGAAGCGATGGCGGCCGCGATGCGCGCGCAATATGACGCACCGAAGCCAGCCACCCCCGTCGCCGATCCCGGCCCGGCGAGCATGGCCGGGACCATGTCAAACACCCCCGCGGGTCGCATCGCGGTGGCGGGCTGGATGCACGGCGCCGACCCGAGGGTCAGCGCCCAGCTTTTCTACGACGACCTCACCACCGACCTGCGCGGAGAACTCGGGAAGATCGCGGCGCCAGTCACCTTGCTCTATGCGCAGGACGACAGCGTCATGGCCGCCGACGCCGCAAGGCAAGCGTTCGAGCCTCAATATGAGGGCATAGCGAAGTTCAAGGCGCAAATGGTGACGGGTAGCCGCCATTTCATCATGCTCGATCAGCCCGCGGCATTTGCGAGGGCGCTTGATGCGTTCCTGGCGGAATGAGCTTTACCGTTCGTTGCTACGCGCGCGGCAAGCCGCAGGCGGTGCGGCGCCTGCCTTGCCGGGATCGCCTGCCAGCGCTAGGGGAAGGGGCAGCCGGAAAGGAACCTGCATGTTCAAGCGCCTGTTCGTCGATCATCCGCGGAGCGTCGACGAAAATTACATCGAGCATTTCGGTGTCGCCTCGCGCTTTGGCCTGACAATGATCTGGGGTGGGCTGTGCGCGCTGGTTCATGCGTTTGTCCCCGGATGGTGCATCACCACCGGTAGCGATACGATTCAGCGCCTCAACCGCATCATGGTCGAACAGCGCCGCGCCAAGGGACAGGCCGTGACGCAGATGCAAACGGTCGACTGGGTTATCTGACGGCGTTTCCGGTGACCGAGCTTTCCCCGCCTGCCTATCTCGACCGAACCGGTCGACCGCGCCTCGCCTATCGCCATGTCGAAGGCACCGGGCCGACGATCGTCTTCCTCCCCGGCTATATGTCCGACATGGAAGGCGGAAAGGCGAGCGCGCTGTTCGCCTGGGCAGCGGCCGAGGCACGCGCTTGCCTGCTCCTCGATTATGCGGGCTGCGGCGCATCGGAAGGACTGTTTCGCGACCAGACATTGCTCGATTGGCGCGGCGACGTGCTGGACCTGATCGATGCCAAGACGAGCGGCCCGGTGCTGCTCGTCGGATCATCGATGGGCGGCTGGCTGATGCTGCTGGTGGCGCTGATGCTGCAGGCGCGCGACGGACCAGGCCGGGTCGCGGGGCTGGTCGGCATAGCTGCGGCGCCCGATTTTACCGACTGGGGTTTCTCGCCGGAAGAAAAGGCGATGATCCTCGCCGCAGGCGCGCTGATCGAGGAGACCCCCTATGGCGACCAGCCTTATGTCACGACCCGCGCCTTCTGGCAGTCAGGCGAGGCGAACCGGCTACTGGGTGCCGACATTGCGCTGACCTGTCCGGTCCGCCTGCTCCACGGTCAGGAAGACGGCGACGTTCCTCCCGAGATCAGCCTTCGCCTGTCGGCGGCGCTGGCGAGCGATGACGTCCAGATCACCCTGGTCAAGGGAGGCGATCACCGTCTCTCGCGCCAAGGCGACATCGCGCTTTTGATCGACACGGTCGCGCATCTTGCGACGAGCATCCCTGTCGCGCGTGCCGCGACCCCTATCTGAAAGAAATGCATGGCCCGCAGCGATTTCCGTTTCCACCTCACCAAGCGCGTCCGCTACGCCGAGATCGACGCGCAATCGGTCGTGTTCAACAGCCGCTATCTTGAATATTTCGACATCGGCATCACAGAATATTGGCGTGCTGTCGGAGTATATGACCGTTGGCCGCATCACGAGAGCCCCGAATTCCATGTCGCGCGGGCGGAGGTGGACTACAAGGCACCGATCCTGCTCGACGAGCAGATCGACATCTGCGTGCGCTGCTCGCGGGTCGGGCGAAGCTCGATGACCTTCCTTTTCGAGTTGCACGGATCAGGCCGCGACGATCTTCGCGCAACGGGCCTTGAGGTCAGCGTCCACGTCGCGGAGGCGCGCGGCGCACCGGCGCCCGTGCCCGAGGAACTGCTCGCGATGTTCGAAGCGTTTGAAGGACGGCCCCTTCGTGCCTAAATAAGGGCATGACCCAATATCTTCACACCATGATCCGCGTCACCGACCCCGGCGCGACCGTCGCCTTCTTCAAGCTTATCGGGCTTGAGGAGGTTCGCCGCTTCGACAATGAAGCGGGGCGCTTCACGCTGATTTTCCTTGCCGCTCCGGGCCAGGAGGAGATTGCCGAGGTCGAGCTGACCTATAATTGGCCGCCCGAAGACGGCAGCCCGGCAGAGACCTACGAAGGCGGGCGCAACTTTGGCCACCTCGCCTACCGCGTCGACGATATTTACGCGACGTGCCAGCGGCTGATGGACGCGGGGGTAACCATCAATCGGCCGCCGCGCGACGGGCATATGGCCTTCGTGCGGTCGCCCGACGGTATTTCGGTCGAGCTGCTGCAGGACGGCCATTTGCCCCCGCAGGAACCTTGGGCATCGATGCCGAATAGCGGAAGCTGGTAAGGTGATCGCCGATCACCAAGGCTGAAGGATGCCCGCTCCGTCGAAAGGAGCAGAGGCCGGAAGCGAAAGGAGACAATCGTGGCACAGCTCGATATCGTCCGTATCCCCGTTCTCAGCGACAATTATGTCTGGCTCGTCCACGATCCGGAAAGCTCTGAAACGATGGTGGTCGACCCCGCGGTAGCCGATCCGGTGCTCGCCGAGGCCGACGCGCGCGGCTGGACGATCACTGCAATCTGGAACACCCACTGGCACCCCGATCACACCGGCGGCAATGCTGCCATCAAGGCAAAGACCGGATGCGAGATCATCGTCCCGGCCGCCGAGCGCGAGCGCATTCCCAGCGCCGACCGATCGGTGGCAGGCGGCGACCATGTCCAGCTCGGCGCGCATGTCGCGGATGTGTGGGATGTGCCCGCGCACACGGCGGGCCATATCGCCTATCATTTTGCCGACGACGGCGCGATCTTCGTCGGCGACACAATGTTTGCGATGGGCTGCGGCCGCCTGTTCGAGGGAACGGCAGAGCAGATGTTTGCCAATATGCAGCGGCTCGGCACCCTCGACGATGCGACGCGCGTCTACTGTGCGCACGAATATACGCTGTCGAATGCGCGCTTCGCCGTGACCGTCGATCCCGGCAATGATGCGCTGGCCGCGCGGCTCGCCGAGGTCGAGGCTGCGCGCGCCGCTGGCGAGGCGACCGTCCCCACCACGATCGGCGCCGAGCGCGCGACCAATCCTTTTTTGCGCGCACCGAGCGCAGCCGAGCTGGGACGGATCCGCGCGCTCAAGGATGCCGCGTGACCGCGCCCAGCCATTTCAGCGCCCATTCTTTGGGACGCCTTTACTGACCCCGCATGATGCAAGGAGTATGATCATGGCTTATTGGAATCTCCTCTGCGCCGCCGCTTTGATGACGGCAACCGGGCCGATCCTCGCAAGCTGCGCCCCGCCTGGCACGGCGAACGCCGGAGCGGCAGCGCTGACGCCCAAACAGGCCGAGACCCTTAACAAGCAGCTCGCGGGCAAGGTGGCAGGCGCCCCCGAAAAATGCCTCCCAAGCTTCCGGACCAACGACGCGATCCGCGTGTCGGACACTATTCTGCTCTACCGCTCGGGCAGCAATCTCGTTTATCGCAACGATCTTAAGGGAAGCTGTCCGGGCCTCGCGCGCGACAGCGACATCATGGTGATCAAGCAGTTCGGATCGCAACTCTGCAGCGGTGATTTCTTCCACCTGGTCGACCGCTCGAGCGGCATCCGTGGCCCGACCTGCGTCTTCGGCGACTTCGTCCCCTATCGCAAACCGGCGGGGGACGCCGGCTGAGCCCTCGGTTCAGCGGCAGGCGGGCCCGGTTTGCGCCGCGCTCTTCGGGTCGCAGCCCGCCTGCCAATGGAAGGATATAGGTCGCGGCCCGCCGGGGCTCATATCGCCTAACTTCCGTACAGCGCCGCGATCTTGCCTGCGTAGACCTCTTTCAGCACATGGCGGCGAATCTTCATCGAAGGGGTCATCTGCTCATTCTCGATCGTGAAAGGCTCGTCGGCGAAGTCAAATTTTCGCACCTTTTCGATCACGGAAAGCTGGTCGTTCACCCGGTCGACCGCAGCGCGCACCGCGGCGCGAAATTTTTCATGCTCGCGCAGCAGCGCAAGCTCTCTGGGTAGCCCCCCGGCCTCGGCCCATTCGGCGGCCCACTCGGGGTCGGGAACGAGAATGCCGACGAGGTGCGGACGCTTGTCGCCATAGACCATCGCCTGGAGAATCTCGGGCTGGAGCGTCAGCATGCCCTCGACCCGCTGCGGGGAGACATTGTCCCCCTTGTCATTGACGATCAGATCCTTCTTGCGGTCGGTGATGACGATGCGGCCCTTAGGGTCGATATGGCCGATGTCACCGGTGTGCAGCCACGGCCCCTTGTCGGGTTCGGCGGGATCGGGGACGAGAACGCGCTGGGTCTCCGCCTCATTACGCCAATAGCCCTGCATGACGAGCTCGCCGCGTACGCAGATCTCTCCGTCATCGGCAATCCGCACCTCGGTGTCCATGAGCGGCGGACCGACCGTATCCATCTTGAGTCCCGCCGACGGACGGTTGCAACTGATCACTGGCCCCGCCTCGGTCTGACCATAGCCCTGCAGCAGCGTGAGGCCGATCGAGTGGAAGAATACACCGATTTCAGGGTTGAGCGGCGCCCCGCCCGAGACCAGCGCCTTCATCCGCCCGCCGAAGCGTTGCTGGATCTTGGGCCGAAAGAGCTTGTTGAGGATAAGGTCGACGGGGCGATCGAGAAGGCCCATGCGACGCTCATAATCCTTCTCGCCGACACGTAGCGCCTGCGTGAGCATCCAGTTTGCAAGCTTGCCCTGCTTTTCGACCGACTTGATCATCCGCGCGCGAATGACCTCGAACAATCGCGGGACGACGACCATGATCGTCGGCTTGGTCTCCTCAATATTCGAGACGAGCTTCTCGAGCCCTTCGCTGTAATAGATCTGTGCGCCGACCATGATCGGCAGGAACTGTCCGCCCGAATGCTCATAGGCGTGGCTGAGCGGCAGGAAGGAGAGGAAGACCTCTTCGTCGCCGATCCCGAAGTCGTTGACCAGAATCTCGGCCGCGCCGGCGCCATTGTGCAGGATCGCGCCATGATGCTGCATCACCCCGCGCGGGGCGCCGCCAGTGCCGCTTGTATAGATGAGACAGGCAAGATCCTCGCGCTTCATCGCGAGCCCCCGTGCCCTTGCCTCCTCCAGATGCGCTTCGCCGCCCCCAACGAGCGGGTCCCAGTCGAGCACCCGGACATCGCCCTGCTGGCCGACGCGCAGCGGCTCCATGCTGATCACGATATTGGCGTTTGAGCGCAAGACGGCGGGCATCAGCGCGCGCGCAAGCTTGGCGGTCGAGACGATCACGGCGCGCGCGCCGCTATTGTCCAGAATATGCTGGTGGTCACGCTCGGTGTTGGTTGTGTAGGTTGGAACGGTGATGCAGCCTGCAGCCATGATGCCAAGGTCCGCGATGCAGAATTCGGGTCGGTTTTCGCTAACCAGCACCACCCGGTCGCCCTCTTTCAACCCGAGTTCGCGCAAATTGTGCGCAAGCGCCGCCACCTGATGGGCAACCTGGCGCCAGCTCAGCGGATGCCACGCGCGATCGACCTTGCGCCACAGGAACGGGTCGTCGCCGCCGCGCGCCGCGCGGTCGAAGAACATCGCGACCAGACTCGGGAAATGGTCGAGATGCGGATGTTCGAGCTTCATGCCTCTTCTCTCCCGGGAGGATCAGTCTCTTGGATATTATTCGGAGGCGGCCGTCGGATCGGCAATCGCCCAGTTACCCGGCGTACGCGGATCGGCGGCGCCGCGCCAGCCCGTCGGCGTGCGCTCGGCGGCATTGACCTTCGAGCCGAAATTCGCGGGCCGGATCGGCTTGCCGAACACCGCCGATTCCTGGGCGATGGTCTTGCCCATTTCATTGTCCTCGATGATTGCGCCTTGCTCGTCGAAAAAGAGGTTGGGGAGTGCGATCGCCTCCTCAGCGGTCAGCCCCCAGTCGAGAACGCCGATCAACGTCTTGGTCACATGCATGATGATCCGCTTGCCGCCCGCCGAACCAAGGGCGAGGATCGGCCGATCATCAGGGCCATAGACGATCGTGGGCGACATCGACGAGAGCGGCCGCTTTCCCGCCTCGACCCGGTTGGCGACGGGTTTTCCGTCCTGTTCCGCCGCAAAGGTGAAATCGGTAAGTTCGTTGTTGAGCACATAACCGTTGGCGACCAGATGGCTGCCAAAGATCGATTCGACCGTCGAAGTCATCGACGCGACATTTCCTTCACCATCGACCGCGACAAAATGGGTCGTTCCATGTTCAGCGACCGGGCCCGAGGGCGCGCGCGGCTCGGCCCCCGGCGGCGTGCCGGCGGGATAGTCGCTGCGTACCTTATAGGGCGAGATCAGCATCCGGCGCACCGCGAGATACTGCTTGTCGAGCAGACCCTTCACCGGAACGTCCACGAAATCGCTGTCGCCAAGATATTGTCCGCGATCGGCATAGGCGAGTTGCATCGCCTCGGCGAGCAGGTGCCAGCTCATCACATTGTCCTTGCCCATCGCCTTCATGTCATAGGCTTCGAGCATGCCGAGAATGCCGAACACCGTGGTTGCGCCCGACGAGGGGGGCGCCATGCCGCAAAGCTTGTAAATGCGGTAGGTTGTACAGACCGCGGGCCGCTCCTTCGCCTGGTAGGCTGCAA
The DNA here is from genome assembly GCF_900168005.1 of Sphingopyxis flava. GTDB lineage: Bacteria > Pseudomonadota > Alphaproteobacteria > Sphingomonadales > Sphingomonadaceae > Sphingopyxis > Sphingopyxis flava. The sequence continues at coordinate 132,556 of NZ_FUYP01000002.1, read as the reverse complement.
GGTCGGCGAGCGCCATCTTCGCCGGGTTGCGCGGAGCCTGCGTCACCGCCTTGACGATGGCCTGCGCGTTGACGCCGCTGTAAAAGGCGTCGGGGCCCCGCGCCGCAATGTCACGGAGCAGCGCTGCATAGGCGGGATTCTTGATCACTGTCCCCACCGGCGCGGGCTTGCCATCAACATAGTAGATCGCACGGATCTCGGGAAAATCTTTCCAGACATCAGCAAAGCGGTTCATCAGATTGTGGAGAACCGGGGTGACCTCGAAGCCTTTGTCGGCAAGCGCAATCGCCGGCGCGAAGAGATCAGCCCAAGGCAGCTTGCCCCAACGCCTGTGCACCTCCTGCATCAAGCGAATATTGCCGGGAACGCCCACCGAAAGCCCACCGGGGACGACATCCGTGAAGCCGCGCGGCTTTCCGTTCTTGTCGAGAAAACGATCGGGTGTCGCTGAAGCAGGCGCCGTTTCGCGGCCGTCGATCGTCGTGATCTCGCCTGTCTTGGCGTCATGATATAGGAAGAACCCGCCACCCCCGATGCCGCTCGACTGCGGCTCGACCAGCGTCAGGACCAGCATCATCGCCATTTGGGCATCGGCGGCTGAGCCGCCCTTTTCCAGTATCTCACGCCCCGCCTCGGTCGCGCGCGGATCGGCGGAGGAAGTGACGCCCTGTGCCGCGGCGAGCGACGGAAGGACGATGACGAACAGGCTGAAGGCAGCAAGGAGTCGCTTGATCATGCGCGCGACATTGGCGCGAGGGCCCCGACTGCGCAAGCCCGGGGGGCAAAGGAGAAGATGCTGTTTCTCTCCTATACGGTGAAGCTCTCGCCGCAGCCGCACGCACCCTTGGCATTGGGGTTCTCGAACACGAAACCTGCGGAGAAGTCATCCTCCACCCAGTCCATGACGCTGCCGATCAAATAAAGGACCGAGGCGCCATCGATGTAGAATATCCCGCCCGGCGTTTCGATCTTCTCGTCGAACCGGTCGGCCTCGGTCACATAATCGACCGAATAGGCAAGCCCCGAGCAGCCGCGCCGCGGCGTCGACAGCTTGACGCCGATCGAGCCCTCGGGCGCGGACGCCATCAGTTTCGCAATCCTTGCCTCGGCAGCGGGGGTGAGCGTCACTGCGGCAGGACGAATGCGGGTTTTGGTATCGGTCATAATCATCATCTCCCTCCTCCCGCGCGCGGGAGAGGTGGGCCGTCACTCGGCTTTATATAGGGATGGATTGGCGCTGCGCCCACCCCCAACCATGCCAGGGGGGGCGGTTACAGCATCCCCAATTCAAGACGCGCTTCATCACTCATGTTCGCAGGACTCCACGGGGGATCCCACACCAGGTGAACCTCGGCATCGCCGACCCCTGGTACCGCGCCAACGCGAAGCTCAACCTCGCCCGGCATCGATTCAGCGACCGGGCAATGGGGCGTCGTCAGCGTCATGGTGATCAGGACGTGGCCCTCGTTGATCTCGACATTATAGATGAGCCCAAGGTCATAGATATTCACCGGGATTTCAGGATCGTAGATATCCTTGAGCGCGTTCACCACGGCTTGGTGCAGATCGCCGCCGACCCCGTGCGGATCAACCTCGGCGGGTTTGGCAGCAAGAAATCCTTCCAGATAATCGCGCTTGCGTTCGAGCTTCTCGGCAGCGGGCTCGGCATCCTCGACGCGCGCCTTGGGCGGCGGCGGCACGCTTTCCACTTCCTCGATCCGATACATGCGTTCCTCGTTCATCCGAAAATCCTTTCGACGCGCGCCAGCCCTTCGATCAGCGCGGTCACATCATCCTGGTTGCTGTAAAGCCCGAAGCTTGCCCGCGCGGTGGCCGGCACCCCCAGATGCTCCATCAGCGGCTGCGCGCAATGATGTCCGGCGCGGATCGCGACCCCATTCTCGTCCAGGATCGTCCCGATGTCGTGTGGGTGAACCCCCGCCATCGCAAAGCTCACGATGCCGGCGCTGTTCTCCGGGCCAAACAGGGTAATACTGTTCTTGCGCGCAAGCTGCTCGCGCAGCGAAGCCACCAACGCGCATTCATGCGCGCGGATCGCCTCGATTCCGTGCTGTGCAATATATTCCACCGCCGCCGCAAGCCCCAGCGCCTCGACGATCGCCGGCGTTCCGGCCTCGAAACGTGTTGGAGCAGGAGCATAGCTTGTCTTCTCGAAGGTCACGCGGTCGATCATCGACCCGCCACCCTGCCACGGCGGCAGCGCGTCGAGCTTGTTGCTCCAAAGCACCCCGATCCCGGTGGGGCCATAAAGCTTGTGCCCCGAAAACACATAATAGTTGCAGTCCAAGGCCCCGACGTCGACCGGCAATCGCGGCACGGCCTGACACCCATCGATCAGCAGTTCAGCGCCGACGCGGTGAGCAAGCTCCGCCGCTCGCGCGACGTCGAGAGGACTGCCCAGCACGTTCGAGACATGGGCAAAAGCTACCATCTCATGCTCGGGCGTGAGGAGCTTTTCGGCAGCGACAAGGTCAATGCTGCCATCCTCAGTCAGCGGGCAGACATCGACTTGCCACCCCGCGAGCTGCCACGGCACGATATTGCTGTGATGTTCGAGCATCGAGAGCAGAACCCTGCCCTTGCGGGGATGGCTGTAGGCCACCAGATTGATCGCCTCGGTCGCCCCGCGCACGAAGGTGACATCATCTTCGCGTGCGCCGATAAATGCCGCAATCCGCCGGCGGGCCGCCTCATAGGCGAGCGTCATGTCGGCCGAGCGCGCGTAGACGCCGCGATGAACGGTCGCATAGTCGCGGCCCATCGCCTTCACGGTCGCGTCAATCACGGCCTGCGGCTTCTGCGCGGTCGCCGCGGTGTCGAGATAATGCCAGTCGGTGGTCAGACCGGGAAAATCGGCGCGAACATCGGGCAGCGTTCGAACGGCGGCTTTGATGCTCACACCAGCTCTCCCAGTTTTGCGAGCGCCAGATCCTGGAGGTGCGCCTCCTCGGCTGCCCCGTCGAACACGCCGGCAACGAACGCCTGAAGCAAGATCGTCTTCGCCGCGGCGGGAGGCATCCCGCGCGACTGCATATAGAAAAGCGCGTCGCCATCGAGCTCGCCGATCGCGCAGCCGTGCGCGCACTTGACGTCGTCAGCGAAGATTTCGAGCTCGGGCTTCGCGTTGGCGGTCGCACTGCGGTCGAGCAGCATCGCTTTCACATCCTGCTCGCTGTCGGTCCGCTGCGCACCGCGCGCCACCGCGACCTTCCCAAGATAGGTGCCGGTGGCGGTGCCGGCGAGCACCGAGCGTACCGTCTGCCGCGACGTCGCGCCGGGTTCGGCATGGATGACGGTGGTGACGATCTCGAGATTCTGTTTGCCGCCGCCGATCTGGGCTGCACCGAGCGTAAAATCGGCGCCTTCGTAGAGCGTCACGGCGATTTCGATCCGGCCATAAGAGCCGCCGACGTTGAGGATGTGAAGCGCCGCGGCCGCGTCTTTGCCAACGCTCATTTCGATCCGGTGTATCGTGCCCGCATCTTGCACGATCTCCCGGCGAAAATCGCCGCCTGGGGGGACAACGATCGTCTCGGCCGGAGCAAGCGGCCACGCCGCTGCGAGCGCCTCGATGTCGCTATAGCGCCACGCTTCGTCGCGGCGGGACGGAAGGGCGGTAATGGTCAAGCCGCGATCTCCGCATAGCCCTCGCGTTCGAGTTCGAGCGCGAGGTCCGCGCCGCCCGACTTGACGATGCGGCCCGCGGCGAGGACGTGGACATAGTCGGGCTCTACATAGTCGAGCAGCCGCTGATAATGGGTAATCAGCAACACCGCCTTGTCGGGACGGCGCATGATCGTATTGATCCCGTCGCCCACGATGCGCAGCGCATCGATGTCGAGACCTGAGTCGGTTTCATCGAGGATCGCGAGCTTCGGGTCGAGGATGCCCATCTGCACCATCTCGTTGCGCTTCTTTTCGCCGCCCGAAAAGCCCACGTTCACGGGACGTTTGAGCATATCCATGTCGAGCTTCAAAAGCCCCGCCTTCTCGCGCGCAACCTTCAGGAAATCGCCGCCCGACAGCGGCTCCTCCCCGCGCGCCCTGCGCTGGGCATTGAGGCTTTCGCGCAGGAACTGAAGGTTCGAGACGCCCGGAATTTCGACCGGGTATTGAAATCCGAGAAACAGACCCGCCGCAGCGCGTTCGTGCGGCTCCATCTCGAGCAGATCTTGCCCCTCAAAGGTCGCCGACCCTTCGGCGACGTCATAGCCGGGGCGCCCGCCAAGAACATAGGACAGCGTCGACTTGCCCGCGCCATTTGGACCCATGATCGCGTGGATTTCACCCGCGTTGATGGTGAGTGAGAGCCCTTTCAGGATCGGCTTGTCCGCGACCGTCGCGTGGAGATTTTCAATTCTTAGCATTGCCATCGATCCTGTATTCATTGGCCTCGATCTGGACGGAGTTGCCGTTGATCTTGAGGGTCTCGTCTCGCCGAACGCGGACAAATTCGTGCGCGCCGCCAACCGGGTTATAGGGGATCAGGACAAAGTCCGGGTCCGATCCCGAAGCGATCGGGCGCCGCCTGCGAAAGAGCGATCGAAACCTCACCCGACGCTTCCTTCCAGACTGATTCCCAACAGCTTCTGTGCCTCGACTGCAAATTCCATGGGCAGTTGCTGCAGCACTTCCTTGGCGAAGCCGTTGACGATCAGCGCCACCGCCTCTTCCTGCGAAAGGCCTCGCTGCATCGCGTAAAAAAGCTGGTCGTCGCTGATCTTGCTCGTCGTCGCCTCATGCTCGACCTGCGCGGAGGGATTGCGAACCTCGATATAGGGCACGGTGTGCGCACCGCAGCGGTCGCCGAGCAGAAGGCTGTCGCACTGGGTGAAGTTGCGCACGCCGTCGGCATTGGGCGCGACACGCACCAATCCGCGATAGGTGTTGTTCGACCTGCCCGCGCTGATGCCCTTCGAGACAATGGTCGAGCGGGTGCGCTTGCCATTATGGATCATCTTGGTCCCGGTGTCGGCCTGCTGATAATTGTTGGTGACCGCGACCGAGTAGAATTCGCCAACGCTGTCGTCGCCGTTCAGCACACAGCTGGGGTATTTCCAAGTGATCGCGCTGCCGGTTTCGACCTGCGTCCACGAAACCTTGGATCTCGCGCCCTGGCAGAGCGCGCGCTTGGTCACGAAATTGTAGATACCGCCCTTGCCCTCGGCGTCGCCCGGGTACCAATTCTGGACGGTCGAATATTTGATCTCGGCATCGTCCAGCGCGACGAGCTCGACGACCGCGGCATGGAGCTGGTTCTCGTCGCGCATCGGCGCGGTGCAGCCTTCGAGATAGCTCACATACGCGCCCTGGTCGGCGACGATCAGCGTGCGCTCGAATTGCCCCGTATTCTCCGCGTTGATGCGAAAATAGGTCGATAGCTCCATCGGACAGCGCACGCCCTTGGGCACATAGACGAAAGTACCGTCCGAAAAGACCGCACAGTTCAACGCCGAAAAATAATTGTCATGCTGCGGCACGACCTTGCCGAGCCACTTTTTGACGAGGTCGGGATGTTCGCGGATCGCCTCGCTGATCGACAGGAAAATAACACCCGCCTTCTTGAGTTCTTCGCGGAAGGTCGTCGCGACGCTGACGCTATCGAACACGGCATCGACCGCAACCTTGCGCGCGCCTTCGACGCCGGCAAGAACCTTCTGCTCCTCGATCGGGATGCCAAGCTTCTTGTAGACCTCGAGGATTTCGGGATCGACCTCGTCGAGGCTGTTCAGCTTGGGCTTCGCCTTGGGCGCGGCATAATAATAAGCATCCTGATAATCGATCGGCGGGACGTTGAGCTTTGCCCAGTCGGGCGGCGTCATCGTGAGCCAGTGGCGATAGGCCTTGAGCCGCCAGTCGAGCATCCATTCGGGCTCGTTCTTCTTCGCGCTGATAAAGCGGACGATATCTTCCGAAAGCCCCTTGGGCGCGAATTCCTGCTCAATATCGGCGGACCAGCCATGCTCATAATCAGCAACGCGCAGGGCAGCCTCGCGCGCGGCTTGGTCCTTGACGGGCGTTTCAGTGTTATCGGTCATATCTCTAACTCATTGTCCCGGCGAAGGCCGGAGCCGCTATCGGCGTGCGGGCCGAGGCAGGATCGGATTCTCGAGCGTGCCCCGCTCTGGCCGGGGCAACGGCAAGCCTCGCCAGACTGATCTCGGCAAGCGCCGCACGCACCGCCGTGTTGACGACGCTGAAATGCGGCTGGACCTGACAGCTGCCCTCAAAGCCGCAGTCGTGACGACCGTCGTCGCAGCACGCCGTCAACGCAATCGGGCCCTCGACCGCTTCAATAATCTCCGCGACGTTGATCGCGGCCGCAGGCCGCGCAAGCCGCACCCCGCCGCCGCTGCCACGCGAGGCGACAAGCAGACCCGCGCGCGCAAGGCTGCTCACCAGCTTCTGCGCCGTGGGGCCAGGAATCCCGGTCTGCTCGGCGAGCAAGGCCGCGTGCAGCGGGACCGACCCGCACTGTCGCGCGGCGGCGCTCATCAACACCACGGCATAATCGGCAAGGTTCGACAGGCGCATCGTTTCTCCGTCCGCATTTGCGAACGATTCTTAACTGGAGCAATTTACTCCACTTATATAGGGAAGGCTCCGGCGGCGCGCAACCGAGGCCGCATTTGCCCGATAAAAAAAGGCACCCATCCGGCCGAAGCCAAATGAGTGCCAAGATGAAGGTCTCAGTCCTCGCAAAGAGGAAGAGCTCTTCTGGGTCGCAGCTTCCGATTAGGCGCGCGCGGCGATTCGCGATTGTACGGAAACGCCAAAAAAGACAGCCTGATCGCGTTAAATGGTTAATTCGCGTTAGGTTTCCGACACGAGCGGGCTCACCTTGCCCGCCAGTTCCTTGCGGCCGCGGGTTGTTGCCTCGGTATAGCGCGAGGGGCGGCTCAGCTGCCCCGGTGTCGCACCCGCAAAGCGCTTGATCTCGCGGATCAGATGCGACTGGTCGTAAAACGCGTCGCCAAGCTGCGCCGTGTCGAGATTTTCGCCTCGCGCGAGCGCTGAAGCAGCGCGTACCGCGCGATATTTGCGCGCCAGCATCCGCGGCGACAGACCGTAATAATGTTTGGTCATGCGTTCGACCGAGCGGATCGACATGCCCGTGGCGCCGACGAGATCGGCGACTTGCGGCGATGCGGCGTCGGTGAGCCACTTGTCGACAGTGCGAATGAACCACATCGGCGCCGCTTCTTGCTTTTGCAGCACCTCGCGCGCGAAATTATTGCCGATAACCAGCTGCTCGGTGACGTCGGCGGCTTTTGCAAGCGCGGTAGCGACAGCATCCACCCAGTCACCGAAGAGGTCGGCCGCGTCGATCGCGCGGTCGGTAAGCTTTTCGGCATCGTCACCCATCAGCGCCGCCCAGCCAGCCGGAAGCAGACCGAAACCGAACATCCGCGTGGGACAATGGCTTATCGCGCGCACACGGCCGCTCGTCGGACCGACGATGTTGGCACGGCACACGGGCGAGCAGTGGCCATCGGCAAAGACATATTCGCCCTTCGCCGCGGTGACGAAGCGGAATTGCGGCCGATCAGCGCGTTCATACTCGTCAAAACGCGGCATGTTGATCCGCGCGACGTAAAAACTCGACACCATGTCCGCGAGATCGGGATCCGGCGGAAAATATTGCAGTTCAAACGGCGCATCGCCGTTCGCGCCCCCTGGCGGCAAAATAGTGTCCGACATGATGAGACCGACCCCCGGCAGCTTTATTGCCGCCTGTTTACGATCCGCATAATTTTCCTTTTGTTGCGGTGCGTCAAGCCGCAATTTATCCAAAGCTATTCCTTTTCGGCAGCAATCCAGCCATTGACCCGGCGCTCCAAAATGTCGAGCGGAACGGGCCCCGATTGCAGCACGACATCGTGGAAGACGCGGATATCGAAGCGATCGCCGAGCGCCGCCTCGGCGCGGGTGCGAAGCTCCATGATCTTGAGCTTGCCGATCGTATAGGCGGTCGCCTGACCCGGATAAACGATATAGCGCTCGATCGCTTTCTCGATATCGCCGTCAGGATTGGGGGTGTTGGCCTTCAGATAGGCGATCGCCTGCTCGCGGCTCCAGCGCTTGTCGTGGATTCCCGTGTCGACGACGAGCCGGCACGCCCGCCAGAGCTCCATGCCGAGACGGCCAAAATCACTGTAGGGATCGGTGTAGAAGCCCATGTCCTTGGCCAATTCCTCGGCATATAGACCCCAGCCTTCGGTATAGGCGGTGAAATTGCCGAAGCGGCGGAAAGGGGGCAGGCCTTCGAGTTCGGTTTGCACCGCGCGCTGCAAATGATGACCCGGGATTCCTTCGTGATAGACCAGCGCCTCGAGCTCGGTCTTCGACATGTCCTTAAGGTCATAAAGATTGACATAATAGGTGCCCGGCCGCGTCCCGTCGGGCGACGGCGATTGATAGAAGGCCTTTCCCGCCGATTCCTCCCTGAATGCTTCGACCGCCTTCACCTGCAGCGGCGCCTTGGGCAGCGTGTTGAAGAAGGCAGGCAAACGCGCCTCCACCGCCTTCACATGTGCGTCGACCTCGGCAAGATAGGCCGTGCGCGTCGTGTGATAATATTGGGGGCTTGTGCGCAGATGGTCGAAGAATTGCGCGAGCCTACCCTTGAAGCCGACCTTCGCCATTATCGCCTGCATCGCCTTGTGGATGCGCGCAACCTCGGACAGGCCGAGGTCGTGGATCTGCTGCGCCGTCATGTCGGTGGTCGTATAGCTGGCGAGCAGCGCCTGATAATAGGCCGCCCCGTCGGGCAGCCGCCAGACGCCGTCCTCACTCGGCGCCTCCGCCTGCTGCCGCTCCATTTCGGCCAGCAGACGCCGGTAGGCAGGATAAGCATGATCCTGCCACGCTGCCTGAGCGTCGCTGACGAGCTGCGCCCTCGCGTCGGCGTCGATGTCGAGTTTCGCGACCTTTGCCGCAAAATCGGCGAGCACCGCATTCGGCGCACGGCGGGCGGGATCGCTCGTCGTCAGATTGCGGATATCTGCGATGACATAGCCATAGACCCATTGAGGCGGCTGGATACCCCGCGCCGCCCGCTCGGCGGACTGCGCGCTCAGGGCATCGAGCAGTGAGCCCATCCCTTTGATGCGCTCGATATAAGCGAGCGCATCTTCGAAATCGCTGACGCGGTGGATATTGATCAAGAAGGCGGGCATCTGGCTCTGCGCCCCGCTCATCTGGTTGAAAATATAGCTGTAGTCGCGGAAGGGAAACAGGCGCGCGCTGCGTTCGGCCTGAGCGTTGAACAACTCAAACGACAGCGCATCCTTGGCATCAAGCGCGGCTGGATCAAAGCTGGAGCGCATTGCCGCCGCAGACGCCTGCAATAATTTGTCCCGCGCCACTGCGGCCTCGTCGCTGACATCATCCCAGCGGCCATAGTCTTCGTCGCGGATGCCGCGATAGGCTTTGGCCTCGGGGCTCAGCGACAGCTGCGCCGCGTCATATTTCCGGAAGAATTCGTCGAGCCCCGCGCCCGCAGGCGCCGGCTCTTGGGCGCCCTCCAGCGGCGCGGCACCTACCTGCGCTCTTGGAGCCGCGCACCCCGACAGGGCGAGCGCGGCAACGCCGACAGAGGCAGCAAGGGCAAGGCGGCGATACGACACGATTTTCTCCCGGTTCCTGGGCCATCTCGGGCTTGCCATAGCACCCCGCGCAGCGCAATGGCGGGCCCATGTCGATTTTCGCTTCCGCCGCCGATGCCGCCTATGCCTGCGTGCGCCCGCTTGTCCACGCGAGCGATGGCGAGGCCGCGCATAAACTGACGCTGAGCGCGCTCCAGCCGCTGCCCCGCGCCCGGCGCGCGCTGACGAGCCCGGCGCTCGCGACCGAGCTCGCAGGAATCGCCTTTCCCAATCCGGTCGGGCTCGCCCCAGGCTTCGACAAGGATGCCCGCGTCGCCCATGCGATGCCGCATTTCGGCTTTGGCTTCGTCGAGGTCGGCACGCTCACCCCCCTGCCCCAGGACGGTAATCCGCGCCCGCGGCTCTTCCGGTTGGTTGAGGATGCTGCGATCATCAACCGTATGGGCTTCAACAACGGCGGTCAGGCAGCAGCGGCCGAGCGCATCGCCTGCCTGCGCCGCTATGGCCTTCCCGTACCGCTCGGCATCAATATCGGTGCGAACAAGGACAGCGCCGACCGCATAGCCGACTATGCGAAGGGCACCGCGGCCATGGCGCCGCTCGCCGACTATCTGACGGTAAATATCTCGTCGCCGAACACGCCTGGACTTCGCGCGCTCCAGGACAAGGGCGCGCTCGAGGCCCTGCTCGACGGGGTCGCGGCGGCGCATGGCGAGGCGCCGAAGCCGGTGTTTCTGAAAGTCGCGCCGGACCTCGCACCCGCCGACATCGACGACATCGTCGCGGTTGCGCTCGGCAAGGGCCTGGCGGCGGTCATCGTCTCGAACACGACGATCGAGCGCCCGCCGCTCGCTTCGCGCCATGCGGGCGAATCGGGCGGTCTCTCGGGCGCGCCGCTTGGCACACTCGCGCTCCAGCGGCTCAAGGATTTTCGGGCCGCGAGCGGCAGCGCGCTGCCGCTAATCGGCGTCGGCGGCATTGCGACTGCCGAACAGGCGTGGGAGCGCATCCGCGCAGGGGCGAGTCTTATTCAGATCTATTCGGCGATGGTGTTTGAAGGACCGGGCCTTGCCGGCCGGATCGCGCGCGGGCTGGAGCGTCTTGCTGCGCGCGACGGCTTTGCGAAGGTGTCCGATGCCGTCGGGGTGGCCGCCTAAGCGGCCGATCCCCCTAAATCGAAAGCTAGCGGCAGATCGTCCAGCCTGCCGTCCGCGCCGCCATGTCGAGGTGGAAATGATTGGCGTGCGCCTCGTTATAGTCGGGCGAGAGGACGGTCGAGAACAGGCCGCACGATCCATCGCGAACTGCGTGGAGAAACTCGCGGCGCACATCATCATCGTCCCAGTCGTCGATCAACGAGATGCGCGTTCCGTCGGCAAGCGTGAAGGCCGAAATGTCGATTGCATTGGCGGTGGAATGCTCGCTCTGCGCCGGGCGCCCGGCAATCCTGCGGCAGTTATAGGCACCGAGGTTTTCGATTCCGACCACCCGCTGCCCGAAATATTTGCGCGCAAGCGGCTGGACAACATCGCGGGTCCACAGAACCATTGCCGCGGTCACCGCGCACCCCGGCGCGGCATTCGCCGGGCGCATCGTCGGCACGAAGCGATTTCCGGTTAGCAGCATGCGCTGAGTGGCAAGGCAGGCGCCTTCCCCCATTGGCGGTCGTCGCAAATAGCCCGCGCCCGCCCGGTCGAAGGCCGCAAAGCATCCCGCATCGTCTTCCACCAGCGCGGCCAGCTTGCCGTGCGTTGCCCAGCCTTGCCGGTGCGCAAGTTCGAAGCGGGCGCCAGGGTTATGCTCAGGATGCGCGCGCAGCCACGCCATGCCGCGGATAGCAGCGAGCGTGAGCAGGACGGCGATGCCGAACCAAATCAGATAGGGACGCAGGCTTGCCACCCTCCCCAACTGGGGCATCGCGCGCCGGGCGGCAAGCTCAGAGCGGCTGGAACGTCACCAGCAGCCCGTCCTTGGGACGTGGAATAGGCAATATTTGCCACGCGGGTTCATACCCCTGCGCGACGACGATGCGGTGCGTCGTGAGCACGTGATGGAAGAAGATTTTCGCCTGCATATAGGCGAAGTGGAGCCCGAGGCACATGTGCGCGCCGCCGCCGAAGGGGACCCAGGCATATTTGTGCCGCTCGCGCGCGACCTCGGGCGAAAAGCGCATCGGATCGAAAATTTCGGGTTCGGGCCAATGCTCCTCCATCATGTGGGTGAAAGCTGGGCTGACCCCGACCGAGGTGCCCGCGGGAATTCGGTAACCGCGGAATTCGAAATCCTTAAGCGCCCGGCGCGGGAAGCTCGGCACGGGGGGCACGAGCCGCAACGCCTCCTTGAAGGCCCATTCGGTAAGCTCAAGCTCGCCGAGGCTGTTATGCCCGACCCTCTCGCCCGCCGGCGCGACGCGCAGCATCTCCTCGCGCAGCCGGTCCTGCCAGTCCGGATGCCTCGCAAGCTGCCAGACGAGCGTGGTGATCGAGCTGGTGATGGTATCGTGCGCCGCCATCATCAGGAAGTTCATATGGTCGACGATCGCATCGACCGGGAGATGATCGCCATTGTCGTCGAGGGCGCGGCAGATCTGGCTGAAAATGTCGGCGGCGGTGCCTTCGCGGCGTTCGGGCACCATCCGGCCGAAATAATCGACCAGATAGGCACGGCCCTTCGCCCCGCGGCCCATCGCAGTGAAGGGAAGCGGCACGCGCACGACGCCGATCGATGCCTGCACCATGTCGACAAAGGCCTTGTTGACCTTGTCGGCCTCGGGCCCCCACGGAATGCCAAGAAAACTGGTCGCGGCGAGATCGAGGGTCAGTTCCTTGATCGCCGGATAGAATTTGAAGGTGCTGCCGCTCCATGCAGCGACGCGATGTCGGATCCCCTCATTAAGCGATTCTGCATAGTGGCGCATCGGTTCGGGCTTGAAGGCGACCGACAGCGTCTTGCGGTCGGCGCGATGCTTTTCGAAATCCATTAGCATCAGTCCGCGCGGGAAGAGCAGGTTGAGGACCGGACCCCACCCTTGTTCGGACGAAAAAATCTTCTCGCGATCGAACATCACCAGCTCATTGGCGTCCGGTCCGTGAAGCGAAACGCTGCGTCCGCCAAAACTGTTGTTGCGATAAACATGGCCATATTTTGCGACCATGCGCCGCGTGAAGGCTGGATAGTCGCGAAGTTGGTCAAGCGTGTTGCCAAGGATCGGCAGGCCATCCTCGCCGGGAATATGATCGAGCGCGCTGTCGGGGTTGCGCGGCAGCCAATGCTGCGTGTCGGGGCCAAAGCGCGCTTCCGACCATTCGATCCGTGCAGGGGCATTCATCGCGATCAGCATCCTCTGTCATTGTGGCTTTGGATCAGCCTATCCAACTACTGACATCGATGCAAGTAAGGCGTGAAGGCGGGGCCCGGTCCCATTCACCGCAAATTCAACTCGACGCGCGCATTCCCGGCTTCAAGACAGAGACTCCTCATTCGTGGACTCTCATGAAGGACAAGATGATGGCCAGCATATTTCGGCGCCCCTTTTCCCTCGCCATCGGCGCGCTGGCGACGACGACGCTCAGCGGCTGCTATTACGGCGACGTCTACGGGGCGAGTTACGCTTCCTCGGGCGTGTGTGCGGGCGATTATTACGATTATGACCCCTACGCCTATGACGACGGCTATGGCTATGATTGCTATGATTCGCTCGACTATGGCGGCGGCTTCGCGCAGATCGGTTTCGGCGGAGGGTGGTACGACAGCTATTATTACCCTGGCTATGGCCTGTGGATGTTCGACCGGTACCGCAATCGCTATCCGCTAAGCGGCCGCCATCTGAACTATTGGGGCGGCCGCCGCGCCTGGTGGCGCCATCACGGCGGAAAGGGTGGCAGCCACGGCGGCCGACCAGGTCGGCCGGGCGACCACAGCGGACCGGACGGGCACGGTGGCAAAGGTGATCATCAAGGCCGGCCTGGACGCCCCGGTGGCTGGACCGGAAATGACGACGCAAACCGGCCGCCGCACGGCACGCGGCCCGGACGTCCCAAGTCCCCGCCCGCGGCAACGCGGCCTGACGGGAAGAAACCCCAGATCCGATCGGTGCTGACGGGTCGTCCTGCGCGCGATGCAGTGGCGCCGCGGCAGCCTTCGGCCGGTAAACCGGCCGTGCGCCAGCCTGTCGTCAGGCCGGAGCGCCGCGCGCCCGCGGCGCGCAGCGCGCCGGCGCCCCGTCCTGCCGCTTCAGCACGCCCTGCCCCCGCACCGCGCGCGTCGGCCGGACGTCCCGCACCTCGCGCCGAACGCCCGGCCGCAGCGCGTCCGAACCGCGGCGACCGCATCCGCGCGCAGCGCGATCAATAGAAGATCAGGCGGCCGGCGGAGCGTCCGCCGGCGCCTCATCGACGCCCGCCGCCACGACGGTCGCTGCGACCAGATCGCCAATGACGTTGAGGACGGTGCGGCACATGTCGAGGAAGCGGTCGACGCCCAGCACGAGGCCGATCCCCTCGGGGGGCACCCCGACCGAGGCGAGAATCAGCGCGATGACCGGTAGCGACCCCGCGGGAACCCCCGCAGTGCCGATACCGCCGAGTATGCACACGAGCATCACCGAAATCTGCTGCGTCAGCGTGAGATCGATACCGAAGAATTGCGCAAGGAAGATCACCGTGACCCCCTCGAACATCGCGGTGCCATTCTGGTTCGCGGTGGCCCCGATCGTCAGCACGAAACGCGCAACGCGGTCCGGGAGCCGAAGCTGATCGTGCGCCACACGCAGCGACGTTGGCAACGTCGCATTCGACGAAGCGGTGGCAAATGCCATCACGAAGGCTTCCTGCGTTTCGCGGAAGAAAGCGATCGGCGATTTCCTTGCGAGCGCTTTCAGGATGATCGGGAAGATCACGAACATCTGGAGCCCCAGCGCGAGCAGCACGACCCCGACATAGGCCGACAGGCGGACAATCAGATCCCACCCAAATTGGGCCGCGAGATTGAACATGAAGCAGAAGATCGCGATCGGCGCGAGCTGGATGACGAGGCCGATGAGCTTCATCGCCACCTCGAAAACGCCCTCGATCGCAGTCTTCAATATCTGCGTCTGCGGCGTCTGGACGAGCATCAGCCCGATGCCGAAGAAGAGCGCGAAGAACATCACCGCGAGCACGTCATTCTGGCTCATCGCATTGAAGAAATTGTCGGGGACGATCGCGACGATCGCGGCAACCCCCGATTTCGAATCATGCGCACTCTGAACGATCGTCCCCGCGCGCTCGGCGCCTTGGGCAAGCAGTGTCCTGGCAAGCGCGGGGTCAACGCCCGCCCCGGGCTGAAGTGCGTTGACAACCGCCAGGCTGACCGCGACGGCAATCGAGGATACAACGACGGTGTAGATAAGTGTGCGTAGGCCGATGGTCTTGAGCGCGCGCATTTCCCCCATTTCGGCGACGCCCACGATGAGTGCCGACACGAGTAGCGGGATGACCAGCATGAAGAGCAGCCGCAGGAAGATCTGCCCGATCGGTCCCGTGACATAGGTGGTGACTGCGTCGACCCACGGCGCATCCGCGGCGCCGTAATAGACCGCCAGCCCGGCGACCAGCCCCGCCATGAAGCCGATGAGCATCCGCCATTGCAGGCGTCGGGCGCGCGCCTCTTCCCCCCCGGCCGGCGCCACGATGCTTGCTTCGGCCATCAATGTCTCCCCTTTGTGCGAGCGTGAAGCGCGCGACCGTAACGGCGCGAGAGAAACCGCGCAACCGCCGCTGTCAGGTCAGAAATATGACGATCGCAAGGCAGGTCGAGACGCCGGTGATGATGTTGAGCGGTACGCCGATCTTGACGAAATCGACGAAGCGATAATCGCCCGCGGCATAGACGATGGTGTTGGTCTGATAGCCGATCGGCGTTGCAAAACAGGCCGACGCGCCGATCATCAGCGCGATGACGAGAGGTCGCGGATCGACGCCGAGCTCGGCAGCAAGGGCAAGCGTTACCGGCGTCATCAGCGCCGCAACGGCATTGTTGCTGAGCAGTTCCGAAAGGAACAAGGCGGCAAAGTAGATGCCGAAAACCAGCACCCAGCGAGGTGCATCGGCGAGAAGCGGCTCAACCCACCCCACCATCATCGCGACCGCGCCGCTCTTCTCGAGCGCGAGCCCGACCGCGAGCATTGCGAAAATCAGGATTAGCACGTCGCCATCGATCGTTCCCCATGCCTCGTCGCTGTCGATGCAGCGAGTGACGAGGATAACCCCGATAGCGATTATCGCCGCGACACCGATCGGCATCACGTCGAGCGCGGCAAGACCTACGACACCCGCCATGCAGAGGATCGCGATCCACGCCTTGCGGCGGCGAAAGGCCCGCGTCTTGGCAAGGTCGGCGCCAATCAGCCCCGGGTTGTCGCGCAGCGCCTCCACCTCGCGCGGACCGCCAGTAACGAGCAGTCGGTCAGCAGGACGGATACGAACATTTGCAAGGTCAGGGCCCGCTTCGTGGAGCGGCCGGTCCAGCCCGATGATACGCGCGCGGATTTTCTGGAGAAAGGGAATATCGGCAAGCCGCTGGCCGATCGAGGGATGAGTCGGCGCGATCATCGTTTCAACGACCATGTCGTTCGATGACGGCGTCCCACCGCCGATCCCGAGCAGGAAGCGGTTCTGCTCGCGCCAGGTCATCAGCGTCTGACCGTCGATCCGGACGACCAGCCGGTCGCCCGGTGCCAGCGTCCAGTGATCGAGCTCGGCGCCGTGGACCACAGTCCCGCCCCGGCGTATCCCGACAACGCGGCCCGAGCGCGGCAGATCGCGAAACGCCTCCACCGTCATGCCAACAAGAGCATCGTCATCGCCGAGCACAAGTTCGGTCAGATATTGGTGCGCATCGTGCGTCCCCGCCGCGCCAGGGATCGGCCTGTCATTCGGCAGCAGCCACCACATCAGCGCAAGTCCGATCATTCCCGACGCTGCGGTGACGAGGCCGATCGGCGTGATTTCGAAAATGCCGAAGCGCGGCATCCCGGCGTCGCGGACGATGCCGTCGACGACGAGGTTGGTCGAGGTCCCGATCAGCGTCAGCGTGCCCCCGAGGACAGCAGCAATCGACAGCGGCATCAGCAATTTTTTTGCGCTGATCCCCGTCACCTCTGCGAGCTTCATCATGATCGGAAGAAGCACGACAACGACCGGTGTATTATTGAGAAAGGCCGAAGCGGCGAGCGCACCGAGCAAGACCTCGACAATGGCGAGGCGCGGCTGCTTTTCGGCCCGCGCCATGATAGCGTCGGCGATCCGCTGGATCACGCCGGTGCGAAGGAGCGCGCCCGACAGCACGAACATCGCGCCGATGACGATCGGGGCCGAGTTGGAGAAAACCGAATAGGCCGCCTCGGCATCGAGAATTCCAAGCGCGAGATAGGTGCAGGCGCCGAGAATCGCGATCACAGTCGCGGGCAATCGCTCCATCAGAAATCCGACGAACATCGCCGCGAGAATCAGCAGCGACAGCACCGCCTGGTGCGCCTCGATGGCCGCACGCACAGCCTCGATCATGCGCGCGTCACCCGCATTGCGCGCGGTGGAGCAGCTTATGGTCGGCAAGCACCAAAGCCATCATCGCCTCGACGACCGGCGCACCGCGAATGCCAACGCAGGGGTCGTGACGGCCCTTGGTGACGATATCGGTCGCCTCGCCGGCGCGATTGACGCTCGGAACCGGAGTCAGGATCGAACTTGTGGGCTTGAAGGCGACGCGCACCACGACCGGCTGACCCGTCGAAATCCCGCCTGCAATACCGCCCGCATTGTTCGACAGGAAATCGGGTCGATTGCTGCCATCGGTCGCCGGGCGCATCGCGTCAGCATTCTCCTCGCCGCGCAACCGCGCCGCATGGAATCCGGCACCGAACTCGACGCCCTTCACGGCATTGATTCCCATCATCGCAGCGGCAAGGTCGGCGTCGAGCTTGGCGTAGACGGGCGCGCCCCAACCGGCAGGCACCCCGCTTGCGGCACATTCGATGACGGCCCCGAGCGAACTGCCCGCCTTGCGCGCCGTGTCCATCAGGCCTTCCCAGCGCTGCGCAGCAGCAGGATCGGGACAGAAGAAGGGATTGCGGTCAATTTCCTCGAGATCGAAGTTTGCAGGATCGATCGCGTCGCCGCCGATCTCGGCGACCCAGGCATGGATCTGCACCTCGGGGATGACGAGCCGCGCCACTCCGCCCGCCGCGACCCTTGCCGCGGTCTCGCGCGCGCTCGACCGCCCGCCGCCGCGATAGTCGCGGATGCCGTATTTGGCATCATAGGCGTAGTCCGCGTGGCCAGGGCGATAGGCCTGCGCGATCTCGCCATAATCTTTTGAGCGCTGATCGACATTTTCGATCATCAGGCTGATCGGAGTGCCGGTAGTCTTGCCCTCGAAAACCCCTGACAGGATGCGGACCTGGTCAGGCTCCTGCCGCTGCGTCGTGTGTCGCGATTGGCCCGGACGACGCTTGTCAAGGAACGGCTGGATGTCGGCCTCGGAGAGCGACAGACGCGGCGGACACCCGTCCACGACCGCGCCAAGCGCCGGTCCGTGGCTCTCGCCCCAGGTCGTGAATCGCAGTACACGTCCAAAGCTATTGAAACTCATCGCCTATCCCATCCGGCCGAATGCGGGTGCATAATCCGCCCGTCCGCCTAGCGGCCAGGGCGCATCCGAGTCCAGCATCATCGCCATGAAATGCGGTCCCGCGAAAGGCGAGCGAAAGCGCGCTGCAAGGACGGTGGAATACCCAAAGCGCCGATAATAGGTCTCGTGGCCGAAGACGAAGCTGATGGCGACGCCGCTCGCGCGCAATGCGGCGAGCCCGGCCCTGATCAGTGCATCGCCAATCCCCTGCCCCTGCCGTTCGGGCACGACCGCCACCGGTGCAAGGCCCCCGGCCAGGATCGAAGCGCCATCGGCTTCCGCGTCCATCCGGCTGAACAGCACATATCCCGCAATCGCTCCTTTCGTCTCGGCGACAAGCGAGACGAGCCGGTCGCCATCGGCTTCGATCCGGCGCACAAGTTCAGCTTCGCCTTGATAGCCGAATTTGGTGCAAGCAAAGGCCGTGCGAATGATCGCGTCGATCGCCTCGTCATCCGCCGCCGCGGCAGCGCGGATGAGGAGGCTCTCAGGCAAGCGCGATATCCGGCGCGTCTTCCTGCTTCATTCCGACGGTGTGATAGCCCGCGTCGACATGGTGCGTTTCGCCCGTGACGCCCGAGGCAAGATCGCTCAGCAGATAGAGCGCCGAGCCGCCGACATCGTCGATCGTGACGTTGCGGCGCAGCGGCGCGTTGAATTCGTTCCACTTGAGGATCAGACGGAAGTCACCGATTCCGCTCGCCGCCAAGGTCTTGATTGGCCCTGCCGAAATGGCGTTCACGCGTACCCCTTGCGGCCCATAGTCGTTCGCGAGATACTTGACACTGGTCTCCAGCGCCGACTTGGCGACGCCCATGACATTGTAATGGGGGATGACCTTCTCTGCACCATAGTAGCTCAGCGTCAGCAGCGAGCCGCCGCCCTTGCCTGTTTCAGGATCATAGGGCGTCATCATTTTCGACGCGCGCTGGGCCACGGCCGTGAAGCTGTAGACGCTGATGTTCATCGTCATCAAAAAGTCGTCAAGGCCGATGTCGGCATAATGACCGCGCAGCGCATCCTTGTTGGTGTAGCCGATCGCGTGAACGACAAAGTCGATCGTCGGCCAGCGCGCACAGAGCGTAGCGAAGGCCTTGTCGAGATTCGCCATGTCGGAGACGTCGCAGTCGATGAGGAAATCGCAGCCGAGCTCGTCGGCAAGCGGCTTCACTCGCTTCAGCATCACGTCGCCCTGATAGCTGATGGCGAGCTCGGCCCCGGCGCCGTGCAGCGCCTTTGCGATACCCCAGGCGAGCGATTTGTCGTTCGCCAGGCCCATGATCAGCCCGCGCTTGCCCTTCATCAGACCCGTCATTTGGTTTCTCCGACCTTATTGTCTTCCACGATGGCATCGTCCACGCGCCCAATAGCGTCGTGGCCCAAATCCTCAACCTCGACGAGCGCGGCGTTGAGTTCGGCGCCCATCACCATACCCAATCCCACAAGGTAGAAAAAGAAAAGCGCGACCATGACGCCGGCGAGGCTGCCATAGGTCGCGTCGTAGCTGAGCAGGCTGGCGAGCAAAGGCGGAAGCGCCAGAGTGACCCCGATCCACCACAGGGTGGTGAACAGTGCGCCCGGCCATTTGGGGCACTTCTTCTGCCTGCGATACTTGGCCGGCGTGAGCGAGTAGAAGAGGAGGTAGATGGCGATGAAAAGCCCGAGCCCCGAAACGCTGCGCGAAATCAGCACGACCCCCGCCGCCTGAAATTGCGCCGGCAGCACCCGCGTCACAAACTGTTCGATGCCCACGATCAGCACCTGCATGCTGAAGGAAAGAAGCATCAGCACCACCGCACCGGTGATGATACCGATCGATAGCAACCGGTAATGAAAGAAGCCGCGGCTGAAATGGGTACCATAGGCGCGGCGAAGAATGTCCCGGATGGTCTCGACGAGGCTGCCGACGGTCCACAATGCGACGAGCGCGCCGAGCCACAGGAACAGACCGGTGCGCGCCCCCATGACCTCGCGAATCGGACCCGAAAGCGCCTTGGCGACAGTCGGCGGCATGATCGAAAAGACCGCGTCAATCGCAGCTTCGCCCCCGGCGCTCCCGCCAAAGAGGCTGAGGGCCGCCGCGAGGAGGATGAAGAAGGGAAAGAGCGCGATCAGCGCGAGATAGGCTAGATTTCCAGCATGAATGAACCCGTCGGTATAGGTGCCGACGATCACCCGGCGGACGATGTGAAAGGCACGCGTCCCCGGCCCCAGCCGCTCACGCCCCCGCTCGATGATGCCCTGCGCGCGGGCGCGCAAGTGAGTCCGCTTGGCGCGCTCGGCGCGCGCTTCGGGCGAATGGGGCGAATGACCCTCGGCGAGAAATTCCCTGCCGACTTCCTCGGCAACTTCGCGCTCGATCGCGGCGGCGGAGTCCGTCTGGCTGCGATCAGCCACGCATCACACGCCGAGCTCGGCCCTGACCGGCCGCTTGTCGGTCCATTGGTCCACGAGTTTCGCCAGCCCGGCATCGTCCTTGGGCAAGTCGATCATCAGCCGGACCAATTGGTCGCCGCGCCCGCCTCCCTTCTGGCTGAAGCCCTTTCCTTTGAGGCGCATCACCCGGCCCGAGGAGGAGCCTGGCGGAATTGACAACATTACCGGCCCATCGACTGTCGGAACCTTGACCTTCGCGCCCTTGACAGCCTCGCCCAGCGTAATGGGCAAGTCGAGACGGATGTGGGCACCATCGCGCTCGAAGAACGGATGGTCCTTGACCGTGATCGTAACGATCCCGTCGCCATTGCCGCCCGGCCCCGGCTGTCCCTTGCCCGCAAGGCGCATCTGCGTCCCCGTCTCCACGCCGGCGGGAAGCTTGAGGTCGATCGTCTTCCCGTCGGCCAGAGTGATGCGCTGCATCGCCTGCGTCGCGGCATCGACAAATGAGACCGAAAGGCGATAGGCGACGTTGGCGCCCTTGGGCGGCGGCGCGCTGCGCCCCCCGAAACCGCCAAAGGAGCTGCCGCCGCCGCGGCCGCCGAACAGCCCCTCGAAGATATCGCCAAAATCGGCGCCCTCGCCGCCAAAGCCCGAAAAACCGCCCTGCGGTCCCCCGCGCGGATCGCCGCGAAAACCGCCGCTGCCATATCCAAAGGGCATGGCGGGGTTGCCGTCGGCATCGATCTCGCCGCGGTCGAACTGGGCTCGCTTCGTCTTGTCGGAGAGCAGGTCATAGGCCTTGGTGACGTCGGAGAATTTCTCCGCCGCTTTCGGATTATCCTTGTTCCGGTCGGGATGCAGCTCTTTCGCGAGCTTGCGATAGGCCGACTTGATTTCAGCTTCGCTCGCCGATTTCGCGATGCCGAGGGTGGAATAGGGATCTGCCATTTTTCTCCTGTAGCCCGATAAGATGTTGGCCGGAAAGGCCCGATTGCGCGCGCGATGTGGGAATGAGAGGAAAGCCGGTCAAGTTCCCCGGCGCTCCTCCCTTGCTCGCGAGGGACCCTGACCGGCTTTTACTCGACCGCGGTGCCGCGGCGCAGTAGAAGCCCGGCCATGACGACAAACCCCTTCGACCTGTTCGACAGCTGGTTCGCTGATGCGCGCGCCAGCGAGCCCAATGATTCGAACGCGATGGCGCTTGCCACCGCGACCCCGGACGGCCGTCCCTCGGTTCGCATGGTGCTCCTGAAGGGACACGGGCCCGACGGCTTCGTCTTCTACACCAATCTCGACAGCCGCAAGGGCGGCGAACTCGCCGAAAACCGGCAGGTCGCGCTGCTGTTTCACTGGAAGTCGCTGCGACGCCAGATCCGCATCGAGGGACCGGCCGAGCCCGTTGCGGACGACATTGCCGACGCCTATTTCGCCACGCGCAGCCGCGACAGTCAGCTTGGCGCCTGGGCGAGCGACCAGTCGCGGCCGCTCGATAGCCGCGCCAGCTTCGAGGCACGCTTCGCCGAGATGCAAGCGCGGTTCGCGGGGCAGGACGTGCCGCGCCCGCCGCGTTGGTCGGGCTGGCGGGTGATCCCCGAGCGAATCGAGTTCTGGCAGGATCGCGCTCACCGCCTCCATGAACGCACCCTTTTCGTGCGCGAAGGCGAAGGCTGGGCCAGCGGGCTGCTCTATCCATGAGCTGGCGGCGGCTTCCCATCACACAGGTCGACGCCTTTGCCGACCGCCCGTTCGCGGGCAATCCTGCCGCAGTCATGCCGCTTGAGTCATGGCTCGATGACGCAACGCTGCAGGCGATCGCGGCTGAGAACAATCTTGCCGAGACCGCTTTTCTGATCCCCGACGAGAGCGGCGAGGCAGATTTTGAACTGCGCTGGTTCACGCCAGGTGTAGAAGTCGCGCTCTGCGGCCATGCGACGCTCGCAAGCGGACATGCGCTGCTGTCGGCAGCGCCTTGGCGGAACGACATGCGCTTCCGTACGCGCAAGGCCGGAATCTTGCGCGTCGCGCGCGACGGCGAGGGCGAAGATACAGGTTATCGAATGGTCCTTCCCGCCTATCCGCCCGCGCCGAAGGCGCTGCCGGATATCGCGACCTATATGGGCGGCGAGCCGGTCGAAACCTTGTGGCATGAGGGCGGCTATGTGCTGATCGTCTACGCGGACGCCGCGCACGTCCGCGCGCTCGAACCCGATTTGCGTGCCCTGAAAGCCGGCGGCGACATCCTCTATATCGCAACCGCCCCAGGCGAAGGCGATCCCTCGGGCGCCGACATCATCAGCCGCGCTTTCGCGCCCGGCGCCGGCATCGACGAGGATCCGGTGACCGGATCGGCGCACTGTGTGCTCACCCCCTATTGGACGGCGCGGCTCGGCCGCGACGCCTTCACGGCCTATCAGGCGAGTGCACGCGGCGGCTATGTCGGCTGCCGGCTGGAGGGAGATGGGGTGGAATTATCCGGGAAATGCGTCACGATACTGACGGGCGAGTTTCTGCTCTGACCCGTCTCCTCTTTCGGAGCTGGGAGCCTAAAACGCCGCCTGCAATTCCGCCAGATGCCGGCGAAGCTGCGGAAACTGGTCGTCCTTCGTGATCCCCAGCCGCACGATCGTCAGGCGCTGCGAGGGCGAGACGATGATGTACTGGCCCTGGTGTCCGATACAGGCGAACAGGTCGTTGGGCCCGCGGTCGGGCCACAGCGCGGCGGATACCCCGGCGGGGCGGGCGCGGTTGAGCCAGATATGGCCGCCGTAACCGCCGTCCGTTGGCGAAGGCGTCAGCATGAAGCGCATCCAGCTTTCAGGAAGCAGCCGCTGGCCATTCACCACCCCGTGATTGCGCAGAAATTCGCCGAACTTCGCGTAATCGCGTGCGGTCGCGTGCATGATCGAGCCGCCGATCATCGTCCCGCGCGCATCGAACTCGGGCGTGAGGCTGGTCATGCCGAGCGGCTCGGTCAGCCTCCCCGCGATGAACTCGCGCACCGCCTCGCGCCGTGCCTCGGGGCCGCGCGCGGGCGTGAGCGTATTGGCGAGAATGTCGGCAAGGATCACGCTCGTCGCCGAGCTGTAGTTGAAAAGCTCACCCGGCCGCGCCACGGCCGGCTTCGCTTCGGCAAAGCCCGCCATATCCTCAGCGCCGCCGCCAAACAGCATTGCCACCGTGTCGCCTGCCCACACGGGCTCTCCCTCCTCGACATGCTCGAGCCCCGAGGACATGTGGAGCAGGTTCTTGAGCGCGATCGCCCCGCGCGGATCGCCGGTGCGCTGCCACGCTGCGACCGGCGCGGGACCGTCGAGGGATAATTGCCCGTCGGAGACGAGGAATCCGATGAGCACCGCGGTGATGCTCTTCGCCATCGACCAGCTGATCAGCTTGCTGTGGGGGCCGAAGCCCGCGCCATAGCGTTCGTAGACGGGTTCGCCGTCGCGCAGCACCAGCAGCGCGCGTGTCTCCCCCACCGCGTCTGCGTCGGTGAACAGCGCGTCGGCCTTCGCCCTGATCGCCGGATCGAGCGCGGGCAGCAGCTGCCGCGCGTCGACGGGCCCGGACGGCAGCGACGCGCCGAAACGCGGTGCGGGCGCGGCAGGCGCTATCGCCCCCTGGACCGCCGCCTGCGTCAGCGGCCAGGCACTGAGGAGCGCGAGCGCGGCACTTGCCAGCATGGCTTTTTTGGTGATCATGGCGCCCCGTGACTAACACCAACCCGCCCGAGCCGGCAACGCCGGAACCGACCCCGACTGCGTCGCCGCAGGAGCTTCCCCCCTCGCGAGCGGCCCGACGACCGAGCCGCTGGAGCGGATACCTGCCGTGGGCGCTGATCGCGCTTGCCCTGCTCGCGATCCTGCTGATCTGGAAACTCCCCTCGTTCAAGGCGCAGGCCGAGCTCGGCTCGGCCTATGCCGCGCGGATCGGCTGCTCGTGCCGCTACGTTCAGGGCCGCAGCCTCGAAAGCTGCCAGAGCGACTTCGAGCCAGGCATGGAGATGGTATCGGTGCGCGAGGATCCCGAGACGAAAACCGTGACGGGCAGCGTCCCGTTACTCGCCTCGCGCAGCGCGCGCTTCGCAGGCGCAAGCGGGTGCCTGCTCCTACCCCAGGAGTGAGGATCGCCTGACCGGTTCAGGCTTTCCCGACCGTCCGCTCGAAAAAACCGTCCATCGCGGCATTGACCGCCTGCGGTGCCTCCCAGGGCACAAAATGGCCGCAGCCCGGGATTTTTGTGACGGCCACGCCGGGCACATGCTCCTCGATCCCTTCCAGATTGCAGGCAGGCAGCGCGACATCGTCGAGCGCCCAGATCACGAGCGTCGGAATCCTCAGCTTTGGAAAGGACGCCGGGGGCGGCTCGGCGAACGGCTCGTCCATCGCGGGCACGTTCATCGGCGAGGCGCGATACCAGTTGACCATTGCGCGGCAGGCGGCGCGATCCTCCCAATCGGCGAGCAGCCGGGCGATTTCGCCAGGCGGCTGAATCCCGCCGCTCGGCACCCGGCCCTCAAAGGCGTGGGCGAGGAGGCCGGCGATGCCCTCTTCCTCGAGAATCGCATCGCTCGCGGGGTCGCGAAAGATACGGATATACTGGCTCGCAGCGCGCTGTTCGGCATTGGTGAGCAAGAGCCGCTGAAAGATCGCTGGATGCGGCGCGTTGGCGATCACCGCGCGCCTCACCCGGCCCGCCCATGCAGGATGCAGGCCGCCGGGCTGGCCGCCGAGCGCCACGCCCCACGCAATCGCCCCGCCCCAATCGTGACCGATGATCGTGAACTCTGCGACGCCCAGCGCGTCAGCCAGCGCAAAAATGTCCGCGATCAGCTTGTCGGGCGTATAGGCTTCGGCCTCCTGCGGCTTCGACGAGCCGCGATAGCCGCGCTGGTCGGGCGCTATGCAGCGGAACCGCGCGGCGAAATGAGGAAGCTGGTGCCGCCATGTGCGGTGCGATTCGGGAAAGCCGTGAAGGAAGATCAGCGCTGGCGCGCCCCTTGGCCCCATGTCGACCACGTCGAGTTCAACGCCGGTCGAAAGCGTCAGTCGCAGCTGTTCGAAATCGCCGCTCATGCCTCGCTCCTCTGGTTTCATTTCGAAACTGTCTGGCGAAGCGGCGTCCGGCTGGCAAGCGCCCGAACGATCGCGTCCGCGATCGGATCCCCCGATCAGATCGGCGGCGTCAGATTATCCGCATCGGTCGGCAAGGTCTTGAAGATCGGCCATTCGACCATGTCGCCCCCTTGCTTGCAGATGCGCGTCGAAATGATCGCGTCCCCCCGCATCACGATGAGCCCGCCATATTGGGCGGCGGGTACGTCAAAGTCGATGTCGTTCGAGGGCGGAGCGGTCCAATGGGCGAAAACGACATAGGAAAAATCGCCGTTCACAAAGCGCAGCGTCTGGTCCTCGCCGCGCGGATAGAGGGTCCGGTGATAAAAGACGCGGCCGCTCTTTGCATCCGCGGCGATTCGCAGCTCGGTTCTCGCCTTCGTCCCATAGCGATAGACGAGCGCATCTTTCTCCTGCGTCACACGCAGCTGCTTGGCGCCAAAGCTGCACTCGAAGACCGGACCCGGAAGCGAGGCGGGCGCCGACAGGGCAAGCGCGAGGGCGAGCGCCGCGCTCATGGGTAGTTCGGTGTCCGGGGCACCTCCGGAATCGGGATGAACTCCTCGCTGTCGCCGGGGACGAGCGGGAATTTGCGCTCCTTCCAGTCGTGCTTCGCCGCATTGATCCTCTCGCGCGACGAGCTGACGAAGTTCCACCACAGGTGCCGCGGCGTCGTGAAGGCTTCGCCGCCGAGCAGCATCACACGTGCGTCATTCGCGGCACGCAGCGTCATCGCCTCGCCAGGCTTCAGGATATAGAGGCTGTAGCGCTCAAGTGGCTCGCCATCGAGGCTGGCGTCTCCGAGCGCCACGAGCACTGCGCGCTCGTCGGCCTCAGCCTCGATAGGCAGGCTGGCGCCAGCGTTCATCAATATGTCGGCGTAAATGGTCGCGCTGTGCTGCGTCGTGGGCGCCGTGGCGCCCCAGAGGCTGCCCATGATAACGCGCGCCGAGACCTTGCCGTCCTCGACCAGCGGCAATTCCTCGGCCGAAACATGCTCGAATGCCGGGTCGATCTCTTCCTTGCCGTCCGGGAGCGCGAGCCATGTCTGCATGCCCGAGATCGCCGAACCCGCGGCGCGCTCGGCGGCGGGGGTGCGCTCCGAGTGGACGATCCCGCTTCCCGCGGTCATCAGGTTACACGCGCCGGGGCGGATCGTTGCATAGGTGCCGAGGCTGTCGCGATGGTCGATCGCGCCCTCGAACAAATAGGTCAGCGTCGCAAGGTTGATATGGGGATGCGGCCGCACGTCCATCCCCTGTCCAATATCGAAATGCGCCGGGCCGAACTGGTCGACGAAAATGAAGGGACCGACCATCGTACGTTCCTTGTCTGGCAAGGTCCGCCGCACATCAAAGGCGCCGATGTCGTGGGTCGAGGGGGTGATGACGCTGTACAATCGCCAAGTTCCTTCCAGCTCTACTCGGGTCTCCGCAGGATTTTCTCCATCGCCTTTCCCTTGGCGAGTTCGTCGATCAGCTTGTCGAGGTAGCGGATTTCGCGCATCAGCGGCTCTTCGATATCTTCGACCCGGACGCCGCAGACAACTCCCTTGATCAGGCTGCGCGCGCTGTTCATCGCCGGGGCCTCGCCAAAGAAGTGGCGTAAATCCGTCTTGCTCCCGATCAGCGCCTCCAGCTGCTTCTGGCTGTAACCCGTCAGCCAGCGAATGATCTCGTCGACCTCGGCCTTGGTGCGCCCCTTGCGCTCCGCCTTGGCGACATAAAGCGGATAGACGCTCGCGAAGCTGTACTGATAGACCCGCTCGCTCCCCATCGAAGCCCCCTATTCTCCGGGCGCTTTCGCGCGGATCGCGAGCGCGTGGACGCGCTCTCCCGGCATATCGCCGAGCGCCTTGTTCACCGCGCGCTGACGCGCGACGCGCGACTGCCCGGCAAAGCCCGCCCATTCGATCGCGAGGCTGAAATGCGATTCGCCGCTGCCGTCGTCCCCCGCATGGCCATGATGCTTCGCGCTGTCGTTGCTGAGAGTGAAGGAAGCACCCGGAAAAGCAGCGGAAAGCAGCTCCTCCATTTCGCGTTGCACTGGACCTTTTTCGCTCATGCCCCCATGTTGGGCAGGAAAGCACAGCATGACAAGCCCCCGATCCAACCGATTCCACGGCCGCGTTCCGCGCGAAGCCGCTTGCGCCGTTCCGGGTTGCCGCGAGCCCGGCGAATTTCGCGCGCCCCTCTCGGCCCATCGCTCGCCCGACGGACCGCCGCCATGGCGCTGGCTCTGCCTCGACCATGTCCGCGAGTTCAACGCAGGCTATAATTTCTTCGAGGGCATGAGCGCGGACCAGATCATGGCCGCCCAGTCGCCGACCGCTGGCTGGGAGACCGAAAGCCGCGCCTTTCGAGCCGCCGGAATCGCCGACCTGCCGCCGCGCTGGGCCGATTTCAAGGACCCGATGGACGCGCTGGGTGCCCGGTTCCGCCAGCGGATGGACGAAGCGCGGCGCGAAGCCGCCGACCCGCGCTTTAGCCGCGAGGAGCGCCGCGCACTGCAGACCATGGCACTTGCTCCTGATGCCGACCGCGCTGCGCTCCGCCGCCGCTACAGCGAGCTCGTCCGCAAATATCACCCCGACCGCAACGGCGGCGACCGCAGCCACGAAGCGCGGCTTAGCGACGTCGTTGCAGCATACCAGCTTTTAAGGAAGAGCCGCGTTTTCGCATAAGGAGAGAGGCCATGAGCGATCTCGACGACAAGCGCATCGAAACCGTCCGCCGCCATATGGCGCTTGAGATCACGCATGATTGGGACGGCGTTCTCGCAACCTTCGAACATCCACGCTACGAGTTGCTCGGCCCCGGCACTATCTTCGATGGCGAGGCAGCGGTGCGCTCCTACTTTGCCTCGTCGCGCGAGCCTTTTCCCGATCAGGCAAACGAAGTCATCGCAATCGCCGCCGATGCCGCGACCGATACGGTTCTGGTCGAATTCTGGCTGACCGGCACGCATCTGGGGCCGCTCAAGCTTGGACTGCGCACAGTCGAACCCACAGGAAAGACTTTCCGCATCCGCATGGCGGCGAGCTTCGAATTCGCGCCCGGCAGCGACAAGATCATCTGCGAGCGCCCCTATTACGACCAGGCTGCGGTGCTGAAGGCGCTCGGCGTCTTCTGAATAAGGCGTTGCAAGCCGCAACCCATGAGGATACGCGCTAGCCGAACTCTCCCACTCCCTCTCCCCTGGGAGGGGCTGCGAAGACTTGGCA
This sequence comes from Sphingopyxis flava, assembly GCF_900168005.1. Classification (GTDB taxonomy): domain Bacteria; phylum Pseudomonadota; class Alphaproteobacteria; order Sphingomonadales; family Sphingomonadaceae; genus Sphingopyxis; species Sphingopyxis flava. The sequence continues at coordinate 103,547 of NZ_FUYP01000002.1, read as the reverse complement.
GCTCGTTGCCTGGTCGAAGTTGGTTGAGGGGTATGCGGGTCTCTGGCTCGCGCGAAGCTGCGCTTCGCTACCCTCATCCTCCTTCGCCTGGTCGGCCAGCCGGCAAGGCTGCGTATCCTTCCCTCTCAGGAGAGAAGGTTTGAAAGGCGACCAACGATGACCGATCTTCCGAACAGCCTCCCCGACCATCACGGCTCGACGCTGCTCGCCGCGCCCGATACCGAGGTCGATGCGCGCGAGGTCTTCGGGGTCGACATCGACATGCAGATTCCGGCGTTCAGCGAAGCCGATGAACGGGTTCCCGACCTCGACCCTGCCTATGTCTTCGACGGCGACACTACGCTCGCGATCCTGGCGGGGTTCAAGTTCAACCGCCGTGTGATGGTGCAGGGCTATCACGGCACCGGCAAGTCGACGCACATCGAACAGGTTGCAGCACGTCTCAAATGGCCGTGCATCCGCGTCAACCTCGACGCGCATATCAGCCGTATCGACCTCGTCGGCCGCGATGCGATCGTGCTGCGCGACGGCCAGCAGGTTACCGAATTTCGCGAAGGCCTGCTTCCCTGGGCGTTGCAGACCCCGACCGCGCTCGTTTTCGACGAGTATGACGCGGGCCGTCCCGACGTGATGTTTGTGATCCAGCGCGTGCTGGAGGCGGAGGGCAAGCTGACCCTGCTCGACCAGAACCGGGTGATCCGTCCCAACCCGCATTTCCGCCTGTTCGCGACCGCGAACACGGTCGGGCTTGGCGACACAAGCGGCCTTTATCATGGGACGCAGCAGATCAACCAGGGCCAGATGGACCGCTGGAACATCGTCGTCACGCTTAACTATCTGCCTGCCGCGACCGAAAGCGCGATCATCCTCGCCAAGGTTCCGGGCACCGACGATGCGACGGTCGCCAATATGGTCAAGGTCGCGGATCTGACCCGACAAGGGTTCATCAATGGCGACATCTCGACCGTGATGAGCCCCCGCACTGTGATCAGCTGGGCGCAGAATGCCGCGATCTTCAACAGCATCGGCTTCGCCTTCCGCCTGTCATTCCTCAACAAGTGCGACGAGGCTGAACGGATGATCGTCGCCGAATATTATCAGCGGGTCTTCGGCGAGGACCTGCCCGAAAGCGTGATCGGCAAGTGAAGACCGCGCCCACCCCCTCTCTCCCCCTCGATGGGAAAGACTGCGAGACCTGGCGGCTTGCCGCCTAGTCGCAAGCGATGGCGCGGCCACGGCATGAAGCGACATTCGCCATGGATGGCCCCGCTCGCCGCGCTCAGTCTCGCCGGCTGCATCACGCCGGTCGATTATGGTGACGTCCGCCACGCCGACTATGTCGCCGACGCACGCTGCGCACCCAAGGCTGGCGAGCAGATTGCTTCAGAAGCGCTGCCGCTTTTCTTTGTGACCAGCCGGCTGCCCGATTGCCGCACGCCTGCGATCACCCTTACCCGTCATCGCGGCAACGCCCTGCGTTACGGCCGCTTCGCAGAACCGCGCGAGATGCACGCCAAGGAGAAGAAAAGGCCTGGTACTCCGGTGGCATTCGAGAATGAAAGCGACTGGTGGCGAGCGCTCGAGGAGGAGACCGATCGCAGACACGGACGCATACTTCTTTATGTTCATGGCTATCGCGAGACGTTCGATACGACATCGAAAGATGCCGCACAAATTGCGCGGATGACCGGCTTCGACGGTCCGGTCATTCAATATAGCTGGCCCTCGCAGGGCGAGGTGCTGAAATATGTGGTCGACGAAACCAACATGTATCACGACGTCCGTCACTTCGGGTCCTTCCTGCGGACGCTCGCCGACCGGCCATGGGTCAAGGAGATCGTCATCGTCTCGCACTCACTCGGCGCCCGGTTGGTAATCCCCGCCGTCGCGGCGGCCGACCGCCTGTCGCGGCGCGCTGCGCGGGAGACCAACATCTCGAATATCGTCCTCGCCTCCCCCGACATCGATCGCGAGACATTCGAACGCGACATCCGCGACGATGTCCTCGCTCCTGAACGGATCGAGCGGGGACGCCATATGACGATCTACACCTCGCTACGCGACAAGGCGCTCGCTGCCTCGCGCGCGCTTCACGGCTATCCAAGGCTTGGCTCACCCTACTGCTTCGATCCGTTCAAAGCCGCCGATCTGAAAGCGAAGGGAGTGCCCGAACGCTGCTATCCCGCCGCCATTCCCGGCCTGACCGTGATCGATACGACCGACGTCTCGCGTGGATCGACCGGGCACAGCAATTTTTTGCGCAGCGCGCCCGTCTGCCGCGATTTCGTCGATGTCGTCGCGGACAAGCAGACACGGCCCGAACGCGCGGCGACGCATCTTCCCCACGTCTTCCGCTTGCTTCCCGACCCCGCAACGCCCAAGGAACGCGACGACATCCTCTGCAAACGGATTCCCGACGCCGAAGCCCCATGACCAGTCCCTCCCCTCTCGACGATCTGAAGACTGCGCTCTCGAGCGTCGCGCGAGCGGTGGCGCACGACCCCGAAGTAGAGGTCGGCTTTACCGCCGATGCGCCGGCGCAGATCGGCAAGGCGATAAAAGTGCCCACACCGTCACGCACCCTTCCCGCCGACCAGGTCGCCGAGGCGCGCGGCTTTGCCGATGCCTATGCGCTGCGCATGAAGCATCACAGCGAGAAGCTGCATGCGGCAGGACGCCCGGCTGAACCGGTGGCGGCGGCCGCCTTCGACGCGATGGAACGCGCACGGGTCGAGGCGCTCGGTGCACGGCATATGGCAGGCATGCGAGGCAATCTGGCGGCCAGTCTTGCGATGCGGATGCGCTCGGACCCGATCAGCCGGGCGCAGACCCGCGAAGACGTCCCGATCTCGAGCGCCCTCGAACTGATGCTGCGCGAGGCGCTGACCGGAGACCCGGCGCCGCAGGGCACCGAGGCCGGCCTCTCGCTGGTGCGCGAATGGATCGACAAGGAGGCCGGGGGTGACCTGACTGCCCTCTCGATGCTGCTCGACGACCAGGCGGCTTTTGCCGAAACCGCGAAGCTCGCGCTCCGCCATCTCGATCTCATCTACAGCGACGAGCCTGTCGAAGAAGGCGCTGAGGATGGCGGCGAGGACAACGAAACCGAGGCCGAGGAGAGCCAGGAGGAACAGGAAAGCGAAGAGGGTGGCAGCGGGGAAAGCCAGGTCGACGCGCGCGCCGAAATGGCCGGCGATCAGGCCGAGGAGGGCGACACCGATCCGAATGCGGAGGAGATGGAGGCTGACGGCGAACCCGAGATGGGGGGCGAAGGCGACGAGGGCATGCTGCCCGTGCGCCCGAACCGGCTGCCGACCGACGTTCCGGACTTCAACTATATTCGCTTCACCGAAAAACATGATGAAATCATTGCCGCGACCGAATTGTGCGACGCCGACGAACTGACGCGGCTGCGCGCCTATCTCGACCAGCAGATGACGCATCTGCAGGGCGCGGTGACCAAGCTTGCGAACCGATTACAACGCCGGTTGATGGCGCAGCAGAACCGCTCATGGGATTTCGACCAGGAGGAAGGGCAACTTGACGCCGCCCGCCTCGCCCGCGTCATCGTCTCGCCCGGCCATTCGCTCTCCTACAAGATCGAGCGCGATACCGATTTTCGCGATACCGTCGTCACGCTGCTGATCGATAATTCGGGCTCGATGCGCGGGCGGCCGATCAGCATCGCCGCGATCAGCGCCGACATTCTCGCGCGCACCCTCGAGCGCTGCGGCGTCAAGACCGAAATCCTCGGCTTCACCACCCGGACGTGGAAGGGCGGGCAGAGCCGCGAGGACTGGCTCACCGCCGGCCGTCCGCCGCATCCCGGTCGCCTCAACGACCTCAGGCATATCATCTACAAGCCGGCTGACGAACCCTATCGCCGTGCGCGCAAATCGCTCGGGTTGATGATGCGCGAGGGCCTTCTCAAGGAAAATATTGATGGCGAGGCGCTGATTTGGGCGCACAGCCGCATCGTGAATCGTCCCGAGGAACGCCGCGTCCTGATGGTGATCAGCGACGGCGCGCCGGTCGACGACAGCACGCTTTCGGTCAACCACGGCGCCTATCTCGACCAGCATCTGCGCCAAGTCATCGAATGGATCGAGACGCGGTCGCCGGTCGAGCTGTGCGCAATCGGTATCGGCCACGATGTCACGCGCTATTACAGCCGCGCGGTAACGATCATGGATGCCGAGCAACTGGGCGGCACGATGGTCGAGCAGCTCGCGGGCCTGTTCGACGTGGATTGAGTTCATCCCCGCCGCGGCAGACCCGCGCTTTGGGCACCCGCTTGCAAAATCGTGCGATGTGATATTGTAACCTTTGTCATGTTATGCCATATCAGGCATCGCAAAAGCCGTTACGGAGAATCGGGTGACCAAAGTCGCCAGCCTTGCCCCTGCCCGGACACGCCTCGGCGCGATCATTCGGGCTGCGCGCGAGGCGCGGCCGCTGACCTCCCTTTCGGGCGATCAGCTCGCGATGGGGCTTTCGGGGCTCTGTCTCGTCCATTGTCTTGCCAGTACCATTTTCTTCGCATCGATCGCCTCCGTCAGCGGGGTGCTCGAAAATCATCTGTTCCACGAGGTCGGGCTGATCGTCGCGATCGGTTTCGCGCTGGTGACGCTGGTCGCCGGGGTGCTGAGCCACGGCTATATGATGCCCTTTGCGGTCGGGAGCTTCGGGCTGGGCATGATGGCAGGGGCGCTGTCACGGCCACATGACGGGAGCGAGATTTTGGCAACGATGATCGGCGTCGCTGTGGTCGCGCTCGGCCACGACCTCAATCGCCGCGCCGCGCACTGACGGCATAGCGTCCCGGCGCCTTGCGGGAGCCCTTCGAAAGTCCTACATTCATTTGGCGTCGGCAGACCCCGCGCGGCGCGCTGAGGAATCGCCGATGGGCAAGCATGATCATCCCCACGTCGAGGCCAGCGGAGCCTCGCTTGCCGCGGCCGCGCAAACGGCCTTGGAAAACGCGGGTGAGGCGTGGACCGACATGCGCGCCCAGATTTTCGACGCCGTCGCCGAAATCGCCAAGCCCGCGAGCGCTTACGAAATCGCCGACATTGTCTCTCACAAACGCGGCAAGCGGGTAGCCCCCAACAGCGTCTATCGCATCCTCGACCTTTTCGTCGCCAACAACCTCGTGCGCCGGGTCGAAAGCGCGAACGCCTTTGTCGCGAACAGCCACCCGGGCTGTTTGCACGATTGCATCTTTCTGATCTGCGACACCTGCGGGTCTGCGGTACATGTCGATAATGACCGCCTGTCGGACGGCGTACGCGCGGCGGCCGAGGCCGCAGGGTTCGCCGCCGAACGCCCGGTCATCGAGGTGCGCGGCAAATGCGCCGAGTGTCAGTGACGAGGCGCTGACCCTGCTCCGACTGGCAAGCCCCCTTTTCGTTACGCGTCCTCGGGTCTAGGGGAAGCCCCGACTCCGAACCACGGGCAAGAGGGCTGCATATGAATACCGTCATCATCCGCGAGGATGACCTCGTCGAAACGATCGCCGACGCGCTCCAGTACATCAGCTATTTCCATCCGATGGACTATATCCGCGCGCTCGCCGCGGCCTATGAGCGCGAGGTGTCGCCGGCCGCGAAGGACGCGATGGCGCAGATCCTCTCGAACAGTCGCATGTGCGCCGAAGGGCACCGTCCGATCTGTCAGGATACGGGCATCGTGACCGTCTTCATCAAATGGGGAATGGATTGCCGCCTCGACAGTCCGCGCAGCCTACAGCAGGTCGTCGATGAGGGTGTCCGCCGCGCCTATCTCCATCCCGACAACAAACTGCGCGCCTCGATTCTCGCCGACCCAGCGTTCAGCCGCGTGAACACAAAGGACAACACCCCCTCGGTCCTCAATGTCGAGATGGTGCCCGGTGACAAGGTCCATATCGACGTCGCGGCCAAGGGCGGCGGCAGCGAAAACAAGTCAAAGTTCAAGATGCTGAACCCGAGCGATTCGATCGTCGACTGGGTTCTTGAAATGGTGCCGCAGATGGGCGCGGGCTGGTGCCCGCCGGGCATGCTCGGCATCGGCATCGGAGGGACCGCCGAAAAGGCGATGCTGCTTGCAAAGCAATCGCTGATGGACCCGATCGACATGACCGAACTTCTCGCGCGCGGGCCAAGCAACCCGACCGAGGAACTGCGCGTCGAGCTCTATGAAAAGGTCAATGCACTCGGCATCGGCGCGCAGGGGCTCGGCGGGCTTTCGACCGTGCTCGACGTCAAGATCAGGGATTGGCCGACTCACGCAGCGTCGAAACCCGTCGCGATGATCCCCAATTGCGCCGCGACCCGCCACGCCCATGTCACGCTCGACGGCAGCGGCCCCGCCTATCTCGAGCCGCCTGTGCTCGCCGACTATCCCGAGATCGACTGGACGCCCGATAGGGCTGCGATTCGCGTCGACCTCGACAATCTCACTTCCGAAATGGTCGCGAGCTGGAAGCAAGGCGACCGCCTCCTGCTCAATGGCAAAATGCTCACCGGCCGCGATGCCGCGCACAAGCGCATCGCCGACATGCTGGCGAAGGGCGAAGAGCTGCCCGTCGATTTCCAGGGCCGCGTCATCTATTACGTCGGCCCAGTCGATCCGGTTGGCGAGGAAATCGTCGGCCCCGCTGGTCCCACGACCGCGACGCGCATGGACAAGTTCATGGATATGATGCTGGAGCAGGGCCTGCTTGCCTGCGTCGGCAAGGCCGAGCGCGGCCCCGCCGCGACCAACGCGATCGCCAAGCACAAGAGCGCCTATCTGATGGCGGTCGGCGGCGCAGCCTACCTCGTCGCGCGCGCGATCAAGGGATCGAAAGTTGTCGGCTTCGCCGATCTCGGGATGGAGGCAATTTACGAATTCGAGGTCAAGGACTTCCCCGTCACCGTCGCGGTCGACAGCGAAGGCCAGAATGTCCACGTCAACGCGCCGCTTGTGTGGCAGAAGCGGATCAAGGACGAGGGGCTTCTCGTACGGGCGTGACGCGAGTGAGGGCGATGGCGACGGGCGAAGCGGTCGATCTGGTCTCACCGCTCCCGCCCGAGGCGATCGCATACAAGCTCCAGGCAATCATGGCCGATCCGATGGAAGATGCGAAGGCCCGCGTCTTCGGGTCAGGCGACCAATATCGGATGCGGCTGCGCTATGCGCGGCGCGGCGCGGCGTGCAAAATGCGATGGCTCTCCAACTCGATGCCTCGATGGAGCCCCGCGGCGGCGGCACCCGCATCACCGGAACATTTGGCCGCTCCTTGGCGGGCCGCATCTTCCCCTATGCCTGGTACGGCTTCCTTTCGATCTTCGTGATCATCGGCGTCTTGGTCACTTCGCTCGTCCCCGACGCGCTGCTGTTCGGCGCGATCTTCGCGGGCGTTCCCCTTTTCATGACGGTCGTGGGCGGCGCGGCGATGAAGGCGGGCCAGAGCAGGGACGAGGAGGATCGCCGTGAGATCATGCGCTTTTTGACCCAGGAGCTTCAGACAAGGCCGATGGCATGAGCTGAACCCTTTCTCCGATCGGGCATGTTCGCGGCGGCCGCGGTGAACCGATCGATGACGATTGGGGCGCAAGCCGCGCACGGATCGAACTCGGCCCCGCGCATTTCACGGCTCGCCGGCCTTTCCGATTTCAGCCGCGCGGAGATCATCGTCCTTTTCGACCGGGTGCCGGATGAAAAGATCGAAACCGGTGCTGGACTAAAAGCCGTAAACCAGCGTGAAACGGGTCAGCGTGTCGAGATTCTCGACCCCGGCGGGCGGGTTGGTGTCGAGCTCGGCCGAATAGGACACGCGCGCCGACAGGGCGCCGGTGAGCTTGGCGTTGAGTGCAGTGAGCGAACTGGTCGTGGTTGTCCGTTCGCCGATGATCGTCGAGGCAACCTGCGACAGGCTGAGCGTCGGCGACAGTTTCCACCCGAGATCGAGTGCAGCAAGCCCGGTGAGCTCACTTTCCGTATTACCATAAACGAGGTCGATCTGGCGCCACGCGGGCCCCGCCTTCAGATTGAGAGTGAGGTCCTTCTTCGCGATGACCTTGTAGCCAAGCCCCCCTGACACGTTCCAGCGCGCGTAATAGCCCGCGGTCCGGTCGCGCTCCCAGCGCCCAAGCCCGTAGGCGAAGGCGTGGTCGCCGATCCGGGCTTGCGGCTCATACTCGGTCAGGAATTTCTCCACCGTCGTGCGGCCGTTCGTCCGCTGATAATCGGCCTGCGCGCGCAGCCGGTGGCTCCAGTTGATCCCCTTCCGGTTGAGCGCGACGCCAAGGCTCAGCCCAGCCGAATCCGTGTTACCGCTGCTATGCGACGCGCCGATCTGTCCCTCGCCCTTCCAATTCTCCCAGAATTTCGAGGCCGCGAGTTTCGCGCGCGCCGCCTCGGCGGCCGCCTTCTTCTCGGCAGCGCGCCTCGAACGATAGTCGGTCAACAACGCATCGATGTCGGCCACCCGGTCGGGGTTGGTCCTTTTTGCCAGCGCCCCAACCGCCTCGACGTCGCCGTCCTTCTTGCTCGCCATCGCTGCCGCAAGCATCTGGCGGATCGGGTCGGGCTCAGGCTGGCCCTGGCCCTTGGCCTTCCAAGCGGCGAGGATCGCGTCGATATCGGTCAGCGAGCGCGGATTCGTCGCCTTCGCGAGCGCAATGACGGTTTCGACGTCCTTGCGCTCGCCGCTCGCGATCGCAGCCTCGATCATCGCGCGGACGGGGTCGGGAAGCGGCAAGGGGCGTGTTTCCATGCTCGCGACAACCATCGGGGCGATCGCTGCGGGAAGCGCGGGATCGGGCACGGCCGACCATGCCGGGCGCGAGCCGGCGGCAATGAGAAGAATGGCGGCCGCGAGGCGCGCGGTTTGTCTCATCGAACGGGTCCTTCTCCGGGGGAAAGAGGGCAGGATTTTTCGATCGGGATAAAGGGCTTCGCCTCCCTTATCGCTTCATAACCGCAATCCCGCTGGCATTTCCAGCCATAAGGCCCCATTTGCAAACCTATGCTGATCGCAATCCTAGCTATCTTCTGTGCCGGCGTTGGCAATTTCGCAATGCACCGCGCTTTCATGGAGAGCGACGACCCGCTGGTGCAGCAGATGGTAAGGCCGCTCGCCGACCGGGTCGGACCTCATGTCACCTATGTCTTCGAGTTCCTGCTGCTCGTTGGTGCACTGGCGATCGCGACGCGCAACTGGTTTACCGGACTGCTGCTCTACGGCCTCTACACCATCTTCAACGCGCTAGCATTCAGCTGGGTGATGCACCGGGGGGACTGAGACGAATCGGCGCAGCCTGATGCGTTACACCGCTGCGTGATACCACCAGACGCCGTCGCGGTCTTCCTTTCGCACCCGCCCTTCGATTTCGAGGCGCTTGAGATGGGCGAGTGCTTCGCCGGTTGCAAGACTCTGATTATGTTCGCCGATCGGGCGGTTGAACAGCAAGGGAAAGCAGTCGATGGCGCGCATCGGCGTGTCGGCGATCGCTTCGGCGAGCCGGTATAGCCGCATCCGGTGTTCATCGCGCAGCGCGGACAAGCGAACATGAAGACCCTTGAACGGTTCGCCATGCGCAGGACAGGTGATCACGTCAGGGGGAATGAGTGTGAGCAGCTTGTCGATCGACGCGAGCCATTCGCCCAGCGGATCGGCATCAGGTTCGGTGATATTGACCGACACATTCGAGCTGATCCGGGGGAGGACCTGGTCGCCTGACACGAGCACGCCCTCGCGCTCATTCCATAGACAGGCGTGTTCGGGGCTATGGCCGGAGCCCGTGACGACGCGCCACTGATGCCTCCCCATGTCGATGCGGTCGTCGTCCTTCATTCGCATATAGCTGCGCGGCAAGGGGAAGACCATCATGCCGAACCGGCCCCAGCCCTCGCTTTTTTGGCGCTCGATCGCCGCCTCGTCCCATCCCGCGGCGCGCGACTGGCGGAGCGCCTCATCAGGGACGGTTTCGCTCGTGTCGCCGACAATCATGCGGGCGGTCAGCATTTCGCCGCGCGTCATCCACAGCTTCACGCCATGCTTCTTCGCGATCCAGCCAGCAAGTCCGATATGGTCGGGGTGCAGATGGGTGCCGATGACGCGCGTGATGGGCGTCCCTTTCAGCGCGCCCGCATAAAGCGCCTTCCACGCGTCTGAGCACAGCGCAAGGCAGACGCCGGTGTCGACGACGGCAATTCCATCCGCATCGTCGAGGAGCCAGCTGTTGATGTGGCCGAGCGAGCCCGGCATCGGGATGCGCGCCCAGCGGATCCCGTTGGCAATGCGGATCGTCTCTCCCATCCCCGGGGCGGCATCGCCCCATGGGTAGGTGAGGCCTGCATGGCTCGTTGCCGTAAAACTGTCGTCCTGCGTCAGCGAGGCGTCCGGCGAACCATTGGCCGCCGGAATGCCGTCATCGTCGCCGTCGCTCGCCACGCTTTAGGCTTCGTCGCCGGCTTCGGCTTCCTCGGCGGCACGCGCTTCGGCGGCAGCGGTGCGTTCGGCCCGCAGTTCCTCGATCAGCGCTTCGCGGTCGCCTTCGAAGCGGCTGTCCTCGGGCGCCTTGATCCCGGCCTTCTTCGCCGCCTTGGCAACGAGTGCATCGAGCTCACGCTGCGAACAGAGGCCGAGCGTCACCGGATCCTTGGGAACGATATTGGCGCTGTTCCAATGGCTGCGTTCGCGGATCGCGTTGATCGTATTGCGCGTCGTACCGATCAGCTTGCCGATCGCGCCATCCGACACCTCGGGATGATTCTTGAGGATCCAGGCGATACCGTCGGGTTTGTCCTGACGCTTGCTGACCGGTGTATAGCGCGGGCCTCGGGTTCGGCGGATCGTGTCCTGGCCCTGCACGCTCATCTTGAGCTTGTACTCAGGATTATTCTGACCCTTTTCAATCTCTTCCATGGTCAGTTCGTGTGCACGCACCGGATCGCGACCGGTATATTTGGTCGCTGCGGTTTCATCGGCGATAGCCTGCACTTCGAGAATGTGGATGCCGCAGAATTCGGCGATCTGGGCAAAGGTGAGGCCGGTGTTATCGACCAGCCAGGCGGCGGTCGCGTGCGGCATCAACGGAGTCGGATTGGCGTTGGCCATGGCTGGGTTTCTCCAAGCGGAAATAATAAGGGCCGCCCCTCACGGGGCGGCCGGACATTGACAATCGCTCTATACCGGATTGGCGAAGGGGGCAAGAGGCGCGCGAACGCATCCAATCCGCGCTCTGCTCCCCGTTTCCCGGTTGGACAGCCTCCCTGCACCGCGCCACAATGGGGATATCGAGTATCTTGCCAGGGAAGACCCATGATCGCCCGCACCATGCTGCTGAGCGCTGCCCTCGCCCCTGCCCCGGCCGGCCGCGTCATCCTCGTCCGCTTCATCATCACCCACGTCTCCGCCGACGAGGCGCACTTCGAACAAGCCTATTCGGCCGACGGTGGAGTGACATGGGAGGACAATTGGATAGCCGTCGACACGCGTCTGCAGGCGGCCTAGGGCACAACAGCCCATGACCACCGAACTTCTGATACGCGCACCCGTGCAAGGCGATTTCGATCGCTGGCTTCCACTGTGGCAGGGCTATAATGAATTCTACGGCCGCAGCGGGACAACGGCGCTCCCCCCGGATGTCACCTCCTCGACCTGGGTGCGCTTTTTCGACCCCGACCAGCCTGTCCACGCGCTCGTCGCGGAGGCTAAAGGCGAGCTCGTCGGCCTCGTCCATTATCTCTATCATCGCAGCACGACGTCCATCGCCGACATCTGTTACCTGCAGGATCTGTTCACCGCCGAAGCCGCGCGCGGGCGCGGGATCGCCTCGGCGCTGATCCTGCGCGTCGCCGAAGACGCACGCAAGGCGAGCGCGGCGCGCCTCTATTGGCAAACACATGAGACCAATCACACCGCGCGCCGCCTCTATGATGCCATTGCCGAACGCACGGGGTTTCTCGTTTATCGCATGACGCTTTGACGGGCTTTGCGGCGGCACCCTTGGAGACTATGCTCGCACCGAAGCAGCAGGATGCCCGCCGATGCCGATCATGGCCGCCCGTCTTTACAACAAAGGCAAGCTGGTGCGCGACATCGACCCGGATGAGGCGGCCTCCGCCCCATGCGACGAAGGCGATTTTTTCTGGCTCGGACTCTTTGAGCCTACCGAGACGGAGCTGCAGCAGATCGCGGCGCGTTTCGGACTGCACCCGCTCGCAGTTGAGGATGCGCTGAAGGCCAACCAACTCCCCAAGGCCGACATTTATGGCGAACAGCTTTTCGTCATCGCGCGGACCGCCAATCTCGACGCCGATACGATTCAGCCCGGTGAAACGGCCTTTTTCGTCGGCCGCCATTTCATCATCTCCGTCCGCCACGGCTCGGCACGGGGGCACGCCGAGGTGCGCGCGCGGCTCGAGGCCTCACCCGCCCTTCTGGGCCACGGTCCCGATTATGTCCTCCACGCCGTTCTCGACTTCATCGTCGATGGCTATTTCCCCGTGATCGACGCGATCGAGGACCGGATGCTGATCCTCGAGGACAGCGTGATGGACACGCCGCTCGACGCATCCGAAATTCGGCATCTCTACGCCCAGCGCCACGAAATCATACGCTTCCAGCGACTGGCCGGACTAATGAAGGATCTGACCTGGAAGCTCGCGACAACGCCGCTGCCTTGCATCGACGATCCGGTTCGCCCTTTTTTCCGCGACATCTGGGATCATGTACAACGCGCCGAGTTCCGCCTGACGGGACTACGCGACATCGCTGCAAGCGTGATCGAGACCAACGGGCTGCTTGAACAGCAGCGCCAGGGCGTGATCACCCGCCAGCTCGCCGCCTGGGCCGCAATTCTCGCGGTCCCGACGGCGATTGCGGGTATCTATGGCATGAATTTCACGCATATGCCCGAACTCGACTGGAGCTACGGTTATCCCTTGGCGCTCGCGCTGATGGGCGGCATCTGCGGCCTTCTCTATTGGCGCTTCAAGAGCATCGGCTGGCTCTAGCCACCATCCCGGTTGCGCCGCGCGGCAGCAAGCCCTAGATTGGCGGTCCGACCGAACCGGAATGGACCCGTCATGGACAAGAAACTGACCGCAACGCCCGTGCGTCTTGCCGCCAGGAAAGCCCTTGTCCATGTCCTCGATCACCATTGCCCATCTTCGCTGGTCCGCCCCTGACGGCCGCGCCGTCTTCACCGACCTCAATCTCCGGTTTCAGCGCGAGCGCACCGGCATCGTCGGCCGCAACGGCGTCGGAAAATCGACGCTTCTGCGTCTGATCGCGCGGGAACTCTCCCCGACGGGGGGACGTGTCATCATCGAGGGCAGCACTGCGATGCTGCGTCAGATGGTGCAGGTCCCTGACGGAGAGACGATCGTCGACCTCTTCGACGCGCGCGATGCAATCACCCTCGTCCGAAAGGCCGAAGCGGGCGATGCCACGGTCGACGAAATTGCCGAAGCCGACTGGACGCTTGAGCCGCGCATCGAAGAGGCGCTCGCCAAGGTCTGCCTGCCGCTCCCCCTCGAGACTCCGCTCAGCGCGCTTTCGGGAGGCCAGCGCACGCGCGCTGCGCTCGCGGCCATGGTCTTCGCCGCGCCCGATTTCCTCTTGCTCGACGAACCGACGAACAATCTCGACCGCGAGGGCCGCGAAGCCGTGCGCGACCTGCTCGCGGGATGGCGCGGCGGCGCGCTCGTTATCAGCCACGACCGCGAACTGCTCGAGGAGATGGATGCGGTCGTCGAACTGACCGCGCTCGGGGCGACGCGCACGGGCGGCGGCTGGAGCGCCTACCAGGCTCATAAGGAGGCCGAACAGGCTGCCGCCGATGCCAGGCTCGCGAATGCGGAAAAAAATGTTGATGCGGTTCGGCGCCGGGCGCAGGCGGCAAGCGAGAAGCAGGACAAGCGCGATGCGCGCGGACGCCGCAAGGCGGTGCGCGGCGATGCACCCAACATCCTCCTTGGCGCCCGCAAGCGCCGCGCAGAAGAAAGCCGCGCCGCCGGAAGTCGCCTCGCCGATCGACAGCGCGAAGCCGCCGAGATGGAGCTCACCGAGGCGCGGCGTCGCGTCGAGACGCTGGATCCGCTTGCGATGGCGCTTGCGTCAAGCGGTCTGCCCACGTCGCGCAGGGTGCTCAAGCTCGACCGAGTTACCGCAGGCTATCTTCCGGGTAGACCCGTCGTGCGCAATCTGTCGCTTGTGATCACCGGTCCCGAGCGCATCGCCATTGCCGGTCCCAATGGATCGGGCAAATCGACCGTGCTCGCCCTCATCGCGGGATCGCTGGAACCCTGGCAGGGCAGCGTGCGAACGGCGGTCCCCTTCGCCTTCTTTGACCAGCGCGTATCGCTCCTCGATCCCGCTCGCTCGATCGCGGACAATTTTGCGCGCCTCAATGCCGGGACAACGAACAATCAGTGTCGCGCCGCGCTTGCACGTTTCGGCTTTCGTTCGCTTGCAGCCGACCGTGCCGCCGGGACCCTGAGCGGCGGCCAGATGCTGCGCGCGGGCCTCGCCTGCACGCTCGGCGCGCCAACGCCGCCTCAATTGCTGATCCTCGATGAGCCCACCAATCATCTCGACCTCGACTCGCTCGGTGCGGTCGAGGCGGGGCTTGCCGGCTATGACGGCGCGCTGATCGTCGTCAGTCATGACAAGGCATTTCTGGAGGCGATCGGCATTGCGCGGACGATCGAGCTGGGCGCGTAAGTGCGCGAAGACGGCGCCGCTTGCGTGCTCCCGTGCATCGGCTAAAGACAGCCGATGGATCAGATCGTCATTCGCGGCGGCCAGCGACTCAAGGGCCGTATCCCCATTTCCGGCGCCAAGAATGCCGCGCTCACGCTACTCCCCTGCGCGCTGCTCACCGACGAGCCCCTGACGCTTCGCAACCTGCCGAGGCTCGCCGACGTCGACGGCTTTGGTCATCTTCTCAACCAGCTCGGTTGCTCAACGACCATAGAAGGATCGCGGCCCGAGGATTTCGGACGGGTCATGACAGCCCGAACCACGACACTGACGTCGACCGTCGCCCCCTATGACATCGTACGCAAGATGCGCGCCTCGATTCTCGTTCTCGGCCCGCTGCTCGCACGCGCAGGCGAGGCGACGGTCAGCCTTCCGGGTGGCTGCGCGATCGGGAACCGGCCGATCGATCTCCACCTGAAAGCCCTCGAAGCCTTTGGCGCCGAGATCGAACTCGCCTCAGGCTATGTGAAAGCAAGCGCACCGGGCGGCGGCCGTCTGCCTGGAGGAAAATATACCTTTCCCGTCGTCTCGGTCGGCGCAACCGAGAATGCGCTGATGGCGGGGGTGCTCGCCAGGGGAAGTTGCGTGCTTGAAAATGCAGCCCGCGAACCCGAGATTGTCGACCTTTGCAACTGCCTCGTCGCCATGGGCGCTACGATCGACGGCATCGGCACCGAAACGCTGACGATCGAAGGCGTCGACCGGCTGCACGGCGCGACCTATCGCGTGATGGCCGACCGGATCGAAGCGGGCAGCTACGCCTGCGCTGCGGTGATCACCGAGGGTGATGTGGAACTGGTCGGTGCGAAGGCGGCCGAGATGGAAGCGACGCTTGCCGCATTGCGCGAGGCGGGCGCCACGGTCGAGGAAACCAGGACCGGCATCCGCGTCGCCATGGCAGGCCGCGCCCAGCCCGTCACGCTTTCGACCGCCCCCTACCCCGGCTTTGCGACCGACATGCAGGCGCAGTTCATGGCGATGGCAACGCTCGGCACTGGCGCGTCGCTCTTCACCGAGACGATTTTCGAGAACCGCTACATGCACGTTCCCGAACTGGCACGCATGGGCTGCGACATTCAGGTCAAGGGTCGTACCGCGGTTGTCCGCGGCGTCGAACGGCTTATCGGTGCGCCGGTCATGGCAACCGACCTGCGCGCCTCGATGAGCTTGATCATCGCGGGCCTCGCCGCCGAAGGGCAGACCGAGGTCAACCGCGTCTATCATCTCGATCGCGGCTATGAGCGGCTGGAAGAGAAGCTGCAGGCGGTCGGTGCCGATATTGAACGAATCAGCGCGGGCTAATCCCGCCATCCTCCTCGCAGGGCAACGACACCATATTGCCGCTGACTGAAGGCCGCGCGGGCCGTTTCGCAACCGCTATCACCAACCCGACCAACGCCACAGCACCGCCTGCGATCGACAGCAACGACCAGTGGTAGCCTTCCAACAGGGTTGAAAAACCCATCGCAATGATCGGGATCAGCACGCTTGACCACGCCGCCTGTCCCGGACCCACCGCGCGGATAATGCCGAAATAGAGTGGAAAGGTTACCGCGCTCGCGATGACACCGAGATAGAATATGCCGCCGAGGTAGACAAAGCGCATGTCCAACACCGGCGGCCCGGTCGTGATCCACGCAAAGGCCCCGTCGGCGAGAGCACCGAACAGCATCGCCCATGCGATCATCACCGTCATCGACTGCGCGCGCGCGAAGGCGGTCCCCTGCATGACATTGGCGATTGACGCGCTGAGTACGCCCGAGAGGGTTAACACGATACCGAGGATCACCGCCGACGCGCCAAGAGCTGCGACCTGATATTCGTGGATGATCATCATTGCGACGCCGCTGATCGCGATTCCGGCGCCGAGCAGGAAGCGGCCCTCAAGCGGTGTCTTCAACAAGGCCCGGCCGAGAAGCGTGTTGGGCACGATCAGCAACGCAAAGAGCACCGCAACAAGGCCCGAGGTGATATGCTGCTCGGCGCGGTAGACGAAATTGAAGTTGAAGGTGAACTGCGCCACGCCGAGCAGCGCGGCGAAGGCCAGTGCACGAGAGTCGATCCAGATACGTTCGCGGCGCAGCGCCGCAAAGGCGAACATCACCAGCGCCGCCACAGTAAAGCGATAAGTCACCGACCAGCTCGGGGGGACGACCCCGAGCTGCCCCTTGATCACAATCCACGTCGAACCCCAGACCAGGGTCACCAAAGCGAAGGGGACGAGCACGCGCGGCGTGAAAAGCGTCGGCTGCATCCCGCTCATAGGGCCGCGATCGCAGCGGCGAGCGGTGCGACCGCGCCAGCGTCCTGGTCCCAGCTGACGACCAGGCGCGCCGCGTCCTTGCCCCAGTCATAGAAATCATAACCCGCGGTTCGCAGCCGCGCCGCTTCCTTGGCAGTCAGGCGGACGAACAACTCATTCGCCTCGACCGGGTACATCAGCCGCTTTCCGCACGCCGCGGCCAGCGCCGCGGCACCGGCGTTCGCCGCACGCGCATTTTCAAGCCACAGATCCTTCTCGAGCATCGCGCGGATCTGCGCCGCGACGAAGCGTCCCTTGCTGAGCAGATGCCCGCCGCGCTTCTTGAGTTCGCGCGCGCCTGCACCGCCGCGCCCGCCGAAAAATACCAGCGCCTCGGCCATCATTGCGCCATTCTTGGTAAAGCCAAATGACAAGGCATCGACACCCGCGCGCCAGGTCACATCGGCCGGGGCGCAGTCAAGAAACGCAACTGCATTGGCAAAGCGCGCACCATCCATGTGCAGCTTCAGTCCCGCGCCGCGCGCAACCTCGCCGATTTCGGCGATCTCATCCGGACGCCACGCAAGACCATATTCGGTTGCATTGGTGATACTGATTGCCGCCGGCTGAATCTGATGGACGTCCTTGCGAATAGCGGCAAGCCGCCCTCGAAGCGCGTCGACGTCGATCTTGGCGCCGATTCCGGGCAGCGGCATCAGCTTTGCACCGCCCGAGTAGAAGGTCGGCGCCCCGCATTCATCGACCTCGATATGCGCCTCTTCATGGCAGAAAACGCCCTGCCATGACCGCACGAAATGGGCGAGGATGACGCTGTTGGCCGCCGTCCCCGACGCGATCCAGATCACCTCGCAGCGGGTTTCGAAAAGCTCGGAAAAGGCATCGTCGAGCGATTGGCTGAGCGCGTCGCCGTCATATGCGGTATCGACCTGGTTGGCGGCTGCGATAGCCTCCATCACCGCAGGATGCACAGCCGCCGCATTGTCGGAAAAGAAGCGCATCGCAGTCATGCCACGCGCCTTAGCGCAGGTCGCGCCGCCGTTGCCAGCCAATCTTCATGGGCGACAGTGCGTCAGCCGAGGTCGTCCTCGCCTCCCGACGCGCGCCGGTAAATCCGTCCGCCAAGCGTTCGCGAGCGGCGGACGAGATAATGACCCGGGAGAATTACGCGCGTGCGCACACCATGTCGGCTGAGCATGGTGCCGATGCGGGGAAACAGGATGGAGCAGGGCTGCCATTCATAGGTGGCATCTCCCGACATTTGGACCGACATAGGAACCTCACAGCAGATTGCAGCTAGTCCCCCCCACGAGAATCAGTATTTCCAGATTGGCTATTTCAACGTCTGGAGCGAGCCAAAGCTATCATTTTGGCTGCATTTTTGAACATGCCAATATTGCAGACCGGCCTCGCTTTGGCACGATCTGGCGATAATTTTGCCGTGGAAGAAACGCACTCGGGTTGCGCATCCTGGCGAATCGAACGCGCGCGAAGCGCAACAGGTTCCGCGAGGATCCTAGCGGTCGCGCCTGGCGAGCAGTTTGAGGCGCAGTGCATTGAGCTTGATAAAGCCCGCGGCATCCTTCTGGTCATAAGCGCCAGCGTCATCCTCGAAGGTAACATGGCGTTCGCTGTACAGGCTATGCGGCGACTTGCGACCGACCACGTTCGCGCTGCCCTTGTAGAGTTTCACGCGCACCGTGCCGGTCACCTTCGCCTGACTATGGTCGATTGCCGCCTGCAGCATCTCGCGCTCGGGTGCGAACCAGAAACCGTTGTAGATGAGCTCGGCATATTTCGGCATCAGCTCGTCCTTGAGATGCGCCGCGCCGCGGTCGAGCGTGATGCTTTCAATCCCGCGGTGCGCCCGCGCATAGATTTCGCCGCCCGGCGTTTCGTACATGCCGCGCGACTTCATGCCGACGAAGCGGTTCTCGACGAGGTCGAGGCGGCCGATGCCATGCTTGCGACCGAGATCGTTGAGCGCAGCAAGCAGGGTTGCCGGCGACATCGCCTGGCCGTTCAGAGCGACGCCGTCACCCTTTTCGAAATCGATCGTGATATATTCGGGGGCGTCGGGCGCATCCTCCGGATTCACCGTCCGCGAATAGACATAATCGGGCGTCTCTTCCCACGGATCCTCGAGCACCTTGCCTTCCGAGGAGGTGTGGAGAAGGTTGGCGTCGGTCGAGAAGGGACTTTCGCCGCGCTTGTCCTTCGGGACCGGAATCTGGTTCTTTTCGGCAAAATCGATCAGTGCGGTGCGGCTGGTCAACGCCCATTCGCGCCACGGCGCGATGACCTTGATGTCGGGGTTCAGCGCATAACAGGAAAGCTCGAAGCGCACCTGATCGTTCCCCTTGCCCGTCGCGCCATGCGCGACCGCGTCGGCGCCCGTTTCCTTCGCAATCTCAACAAGTCGCTTCGAAATCAGGGGGCGGGCAATAGATGTGCCGAGCAGATAATCGCCCTCATAACGGGCATTCGCGCGCATCATCGGGAAGACGAAATCGCGCACGAATTCTTCGCGCAGATCGTCGATGAAAATATGCTCGGGCTTGATACCCATCAGCTCGGCCTTGGCGCGTGCTGGCTCGAGCTCCTCGCCCTGGCCGAGGTCCGCTGTGAAGGTCACCACCTCGCAGCCGTAGGTTACCTGCAGCCATTTCAGAATGACGCTGGTGTCGAGCCCCCCCGAATAGGCGAGGACGACGCGCTTGATGGACTCGGACATGGTTAAACCTTTTGGCGGAAAATGACGCGGGCGCGGCTAGCAGGTGAGCCCGCGCGGTGCAACGGCCTGATCGCGCCTTGAGCGTCAGGCCTGTCGCTCTGCCTCAGCCTTGCGCGGGATAATGCAAGGCGAACCACGCCTCCAACCGCGCGCAGGCCTCCTCGGCCAATTCGCTGCTCACGGCATAGCTGAAGCGGATGAAGCGCGAACCGCGTTCGGGATCGAAATCGAGCCCCGGGGCGGTGGCGACGCCGGTCTCCTCGAGCAAGCGCTTGCACAGCGACATGCTGTCGTCAGTCAGATGCGCGATCGAGGCATATACGTAGAAGGCGCCGTCCGAGGGGGCGATGTCGGTGATGCCAACGCGGGCGAGGCAACCGATCAGGCGTTCCCGATTGCGGCGATAGATGGCCACGCGCGCATCAAGCTCTTCTTCGCAATCGAAAGCCACGAGCGCCGCCTGCTGACTGAGCGCCGGAGGCGAGAGGAAAAGATTGCCAATCCGAGCCCGTGCCTCGGCGACGAGGCCGCGCGGGCAAACGATCCACCCGAGACGCCAGCCGGGCATGCCGTAATATTTCGAGAAGCTGTTGATGACGAAGGCATCGGGGTCATATTGCAGCATGCTGTGCGTTTCGGCGCCATAGCTTAGCCGGTGATAGATTTCGTCCGAGATGATGCGCACATCGCGCGCGCGGCAGGCGTCGGCGAGCTCAGCGAGCGCGGCAGGCGGGATGATCGTGCCGGTCGGGTTTGCGGGGCTGGCGACGATCAGCCCCTCAGGGACGGGATCAGCGTCGCGAATATGGCGCGCCTGGATCTGAAAACGTTCGCGCGCGCCGCATTCGATTTCGACGGGGACCATCCCGAGCGCGCGCAGCGAATTGCGATAGGCGACATAGCCGGGCCGCGCCGTCATAACGCGGCTCCCCGCCGCGAAGCCGGTCAAGAGCGCAAGGACGAGCGCAGGCGACGCGCCGCAGGTCAGCAAAATTCGATGCGGGTCGAGATCGAGCCCATAATGATCGCCATAATGCCGTGCGATACGCTCGCGCAGCGGGACGCTCTCCCAATAGCCCATGTCGGGCTCGCCCAGCGCCGCTTTCGCCGCCGCGACGGCCCCGGCCGGTGCCCCGTCGGAGGGCTGGCCGAATTCCATATGAATCACCGAGCGCCCTTCGGCGCGCAATTGTCGCGCGAGATGGCTGATCTCGATGGCCCTGAAGGGCGCGATGCCCTGTGACAGGGGCGAATGGGTCATGGTGCGCTCCCGGGGTAGCAACAGATGGGCAGACGCCCCGGCACGCCTTAGAGCGATGAGACGAGCGAGGCGAGCGAAGTTTCTTCGCTACGCATCATCCCCCATAACCCTGTTCCGCGGCTGCCATATAGTCGCGGGTCAGCGGCAGCGCGTGACGGCTGCGAGCGAATTGAATCTGGTAATTCCCCATTCCGCCGCTTTCAAACGCCGAGGTCGCCCCCGCGAGATAGAAGGTCCACATGCGAAAAAAGCGGTCGCCCATCATCCGGACGATCTCTTCCTCATGAGCCAGGGTACGGGCGTACCACTCGCGCAAGGTCAGCGCATAATGGAGACGCAGCGTTTCAACATCGGTGACGATCAACCGGCTTTTTTCGCTCGCGGCGAGCGTCTCACTTAGCGAGGGGATGTAGCCGCCCGGGAAAATATACTTGCGGGTAAAGGCGTCGGTTGCCCCCGGCTTGCCGAAGCGACCGATGGTATGAAGCAGCATGACCCCGTTCGCGGTCATCAGATTGGCGGCGGCGCGAAAGAAGGTTTCGAAGTTGCGCGCGCCCACATGCTCGAACATGCCCACCGATACGATCCGGTCGAAACGCCCCGCATCGCGTGCCGCAAGGTCGCGGTAGTCGATCAGTTCGAAGGAGACGCGATCAGCGACGCCGGCGGCGGCGGCCCGTTCCCTTGCAAGCGCCAGCTGTTCTTGCGACAGTGTAATCCCGAGCACCTCGACGTCGGCGAGCTTCGCGAGGGTAATGGCCATGCCGCCCCAGCCGCAGCCGATGTCCAGAATGCGCTGTCCCGGCGCGAGCGCGAGCTTTGCCGCGATATGCGCCTTCTTGGCGGCCTGTGCCTCCTCCAGCGTCATGTCGACGCGCGGCCAATAGGCACAGCTATACTGCATGTCGCTGTCGAGAAACAGCCGATAGAGATCGTTGCCGATGTCGTAGTGGTGCGCGACATTGGCACGCGAGCGGCTACGCCGGTTGATCGAATTGATGCGCGTCTTCACCCAGTCGACCGCCTCGCCGGCCGCGGTCTTGTCCTTGAGCTTTGCGCCGCGATCCCACGGCGTGTTCGCTCGGATGAGTGTGATCAGCTCCATGATGTCACCGCGCTCGATCCGCATCTCGCCATCCATGAAGGCCTCGGCAGCTCCAAGCCGCGGGTCGAGGATGATCCGGCGCATGCCCTTGCGACTGGTGAAGCGGATGGTCACATCGGGAAAACCCGGCGCAGTTGATCCAAAATATTCCTCACCGCCGTCCGGGTCTATGACGGTAAGCCGGCCCTGGCGCACGATGCGCGAGAGAAAGGGTCGGAGAATGGACATCGGGAGCGACCTCCTTCTTCTTGTTCAGATCCCCGCATACCATTCATAGTCCACGCGATCTTCCCAGTAACCCCCTTTTCCTGCCCCGACCTTCTCGAGGCTTGCAACCGCTTCGATCGCGCGCAGATATTTTGCGTGCTTGTAACCCAGCTGGCGCTCGATCCGCAGACGCAGCGGCGCACCGTTGGCGATGGGCAGCAGTTGCCGGTTGAGGGCCCAGGCGAGAATCGTCTGGGGATGCAGGGCATCGATGAGGTCGCAGCTTTCATAATATTCAGCCGCGCCGATGCGATCGGCACAGCGAAAGACAATATAGCGTGCGCTGCCCTTCAGTTCGGCCGCGGCAAGAACCCGGCTCAGCTGCACGCCTGTCCATTCGCCAATCGCACTCCAGCCTTCGACGCAGTCATGACGGGTGATCTGGGTGCGCTGCGGCATGGCGCGAATATCTGCCATCGACAGCATGAGCGGCCGCGCGACGAGCCCTCGCACCGCAACGCGCCAGTCGGCGAAGCCGCGCGCGGCGTGCGCGGCATAGGCATCGCCTTCGGGCAGCCGCGTGCCGTTTGAGCGAAAGACGGGCGAGAGATCGGTGCGGGCGAATTCGCGCGCGAGCGCGTCGCGGTCGGTGAGCGCCCGCTGGCTCGCGCGGTGCATCTTCTCTCCCATCGACAATATCTTGCGAACGGCGGGCGCCTCATTGATCGCGTCGCAGCCCGACAAGAGCGGCAGCGCGCCCGCAGCGGCGACGAGACTGCCCGCCCGCGCGATCAGCTGCCGCCGCGGCAGAGTGAGGTCATTCACGCCCTTCCTCCCTGGCAGGCGGAAGGCGAAGCCAGCCCGTGACTATCGAGCGCAGCGCATTTGCGGGCCCCGCGAGCAGCACCATCGCGACATGGATGAGAAAGAAGAGCAGGAGGAGCGTGGCGGTGATGAAATGGATCGAGCGCGCCGACTGGCGTCCGCCGAAGAGGTCGATCAGCCAGGGGGCGGTCGCGTTGAACCCGGGCGACATGGCGAGGCCGGTGAATATCATCAGCGGTAGCAGCAGGAAAATTACCCCAATATAGCTGAGTTTCTGAAGGATATTATAGCGTAGCGCCGCTTCGCCGGCGGGGAAGCGCAGCCGCGCATGATCCTTAAGGTCCCGCCAGAGGGCACCCAGACCCCACTCGCCGCGCCGGACGCGAAGATCCTTTGCCAGATGGCCGCCGATCGCGGTCCAAATCATATATAGGGTGAGCGCGACCGCGAAAAGCCAGGCAAAGCTCAGGTGCCAGCGCCGCCCGTCGGCGAGGCTGTAGCGGGTGGGAATCGTCGCCCAGCCCGGAAAAGCCCAGCGCTGCGTCGCCCCGTCACGGTCCGTCCAGTGGCCGAGCATGCCGGTTGTGTCGACCTTCCATGACCCGATGCGCAGATAACCCGTTGCACGCGTCGACCCGATCTCGAGCCAGGCATGGTCGTGGTTCGCGCCATATTGGCCCCAGTAGAGCCGCGGATGGGCGTTGAATATCATCAGCCCGCTCATCAGAAGGACGAGCAGCGTAGCGGCATTCAGCCAATGCCAAAGGCGCACCGGAAGCCGGTGGCGATAGACGCGCACCGGCCCGGCGGCCTGAGGCGAAACGTCAAGGATGTCGGCGGCGCCCATGCTCCCGGTTCGCTCCCGCGCGTTCAACGGTTACGCGGCATGCTGCGCGGCATATTCCTCCCGATACTGCTTGCGCAGGGATAGCTTGTCGATCTTTTCCGTGCCAAGTTTGGGCAGCGCTTCGGCGCTCAGCCAGATCTTGCTCGGCACCTTATACGGCGCGAGCCGTTCGGCGAGGAATTCGCTCAGCATTGCAGCGTTGGGCTTGCTGTCAGGCGCCATCCACACAACAGCGCCGACCACCTCGCCCAGTCGCTCGTCGGGCAGACCAAAAACGGCGCATTCCTTGGCATCAGGATGCTCGTAGATCGCCGCCTCGACCTCCTGGCAGCTGATATTTTCGCCGCCGCGGATGATGATATCCTTTTTCCTGTCGACGATGAACAGATATCCATCCTCATCGAGGTAGCCAAGGTCCCCGGTGCGGAAATAGCCATTGTCGAAAAAGGCGGCCTTTGTCGCTTCCGGGTTGTTCCAATACCCTTCGAAATTGGCGATCGAGCGGATGCACACCTCGCCGACCTGGCCTTGGGGCAGCGGATTGCCGTTATCGTCGAGGATCGCCAGATCGACGAGCGGTTTCGATGCCGGACCCGTCGAGAGCGGCTTGGCCAGGTAATTCTCGTTGATGATCCCGCACCCGACCGCATTGGTTTCGGTAAGGCCATAGCCGAGCAGTGGCTTGCCCTCGCCCATTTCGGTGGCGAGGCGCTTCACATGTTCGGGTGGGCGTGGCGCGCCGCCCCCCGCATAGCTTTTGCACGTCGAGAGATCATATTTCGCACGATGGGGATGAACGAGGATCTCATAGCTCATCAGCGGCACGCCGACGAAGTAGTTGACCTTTTCATCCTGAATCAGCCGCATCGCTTCTTCCGCGTTCCATTTCGGCATCAGCACCAGTTTTCGTCCGAGCGCAAAGCTTTGCAAGAACACCGGAATCTCGGCTGTAACATGGAAGAGCGGGGTGCAGATCAGCGTCGCGGGCTGGAGGTCCGTCATCTGTCCGTCCTCGGTCAGCAGATGAACGATGCTCGCGGTCTGGGCGATATAGTTGAACGTCCCCTGCACCACCGCCTGATGGCGCGAATAGGCTCCCTTCGACTGACCCGTCGAACCCGAGGTGAAGAGGATGGTCGCCAGATCGTCGGGCCCAAGCTGCGGGAGCGCGGTCGCGTCGCTGCCGCCTGCCGCGGTGATCGGCGCGATCGCCTCCTCGATCGGCCGCGTGATGTCGAGGGTGATAAGCTTGGCGCCATGCGGGGCGCAGGCAAGCCGGTCGGCGCGCTGCGGATCGGCGATGACGAGCTTCGCCCCCGCGTCTTCAATCCCCGCGGCGAGCTCGGCGCCCTGCCACCAGCCATTGAGCAGGGTCGCACAGCCCCCGGCCATCAGCGCCCCCAGATAGGCGACGCACCAAGCATTGGCATTGCGCATCGCGATGCCAATGCGGTCACCACGCTTCACCCCATAGCCCTCGACCAGCCCCGCCGCGACCTTGCGGGCCGCGGCATGGAATTCGGCAAAGCTGAGGCGCTCCTTGCCCTCTACCAGAAAGGTCGCATCGCCATGCTGCGCACAAAAATAGGCGGCATAATCGACGATATTGGACGGCGCATTGGTGATGAAAGGCAGTTCGCGGCCGTCGCGCTCGATCGTCCCGACCTGGATCGGTCCCCCAGGACCGGTGATCAGCTTGTATGCGGCGTCCAGGCGCAAATCGAGCGCGGATGGCATCGGATATCTCTCCTCTTGGTCTCGCAGCGCTTACCCCCTATGGGGTAGGCCTCTCCTGGGGAAGGGCCGAGACTATATGACAATTTCTGCGCTCCTAACGGAAGCAACGCAATATCTCAATTTTCACGACTTGATGGGCGAAAACAGCGAAATCGCCTTCAGCGTCTTCGGTCTGCCCATCCGCTGGTACGCGCTCGCCTATCTCGCCGGGGTCTTTGTCGGCTACTGGTATCTGCTGCGCCTGATTGCACAGCCAGGCGCCCCGATGGCGCGCCGCCACGCCGACGACATGATCTTCTATGCCATGCTCGGCATCATCCTCGGCGGACGGCTGGGATATGTATTGTTCTACAATCTGGGTCACTATCTCCAAAACCCTTTCGAGATTCTCGCATTATGGGACGGAGGCATGTCGCTCCATGGCGGTGTCGCGGGCGTGCTGATCGCGATCTGGTATGCAACGCGCAAGGAAGGGCTCAGCTTCCTGCGCTTTTGCGACTATATCGCCTGCGTCGTTCCCTTCGGCCTCTTCTTCGGCCGCCTTGCCAATTTCGTGAACGGCGAGCTTTGGGGGCGGCCGACCACCGTGCCCTGGGCGATCATCTTTCCCGGCAGCGGGACGGCCGACCCGCGCCATCCGAGCCAGCTCTACGAGGCGGGCCTTGAAGGCATCATGATGTTCGCAGTCCTTGCCTTCTTCTTCTGGCGCACCAGGGCGCGCTACAAACCCGGTTTCCTGTTCGGCATGGCAGCGATCATTTACGGCGTCAGCCGCTTCAGTCTCGAATTCGTCCGCGAGCCCGACGTCCAGCTCGGAACGCTGCCTTGGGGGCTGACGATGGGGCAGACGCTGACGGTGCCGATGCTGATTGCCGGCATCTGGCTGGTCGCAACCGCGAAGGGGCGTCGCCAGCGCGTGGAACCGATCGCGGGGACCGACAGCATTGCCTGACGGCCCGCCAACGCCTGCTCATCTCATGCTTCAGATCGCCAGTACGCGCGCAATGACAGTCGCCGACTATATGGCCGCCGCCAATGCGCATTATTATGCGACGCGCGACCCGCTTGGCGCGGCCGGGGACTTCACCACGGCGCCGGAGATCAGTCAGATGTTCGGCGAGATGGTGGGCATCTGGATCGCGGACCTGTGGCTGCGCGCGGGCCGGCCGGCGTTTAGCTATGTCGAACTTGGTCCCGGCCGCGGGACGCTCGCCAGCGATGCGTTACGTGCGATGGCGCGCTTTGGCGCCGTGCCGCAGGGTATCCATCTGGTCGAGACGAGCCCGATGCTGCGCGCAGCGCAGGCCGCCCGGCTGCCCGCGGCCGTGCATCACGGCGACATCACCGGCCTGCCCGACGATGTCGCGCCTCTCATCGTTGCCAATGAATTTTTCGACGCGCTTCCGATCCACCAATATGTACGAACCTGCGACGGCTGGCGCGAGCGTATCGTCGTTCGCGACCGCGGCGCGCTGGTACCGAAGGCGGGCAGCATTCCGGCCGACGAAGCGGTACCCGCAGCGCTCCGCCATCATGGCGAAGGCACGGTCGTCGAAACCGCGCCCGCTGCGGCCGCGATCATGCAGAGCTGCGCCTTTCGCCTCGCACGCCGTGGCGGCGCGATGCTGGTCATCGACTATGGTTATAGTGGCCCTGCCGCGGGCGACACGCTGCAGGCGGTCAAGAATCACCGCTTCGCGAACCCCTTCGCGCAGCCGGGCGAGGTCGACCTGACGGCGCATGTGGATTTCTCGGCGCTTGCCTTTGCGGCGCTCGGGGGGGGAGCGCTGGTGGCCGGGCCAGTGAGTCAGGGCGAATGGCTCAGGCGGCTCGGCATCGACGCACGGATGAAGGCGCTCGCTGCGGCTGCGCCGGACCGCGCCGATGAACTCGCCGGTCAGCGCGACCGGCTGGTCGAGCCTGATGCGATGGGCGAACTCTTTCGCGCAATGGCGATCCATGCACCCACCTGGCCGGTGCCCGAGGGTTTTGCGCACCCGGGAGGACCTTCATGATTGCTATCGTTCGCGCTGAGGCCAGCGATGCCGACGCTCTTTCCACCTTTGCCGAGAGCTCGTTCCGACACACCTTCGGCCACATCTATGCCCCCGACGACCTCGCCACATTCCTCGCGGACTGGAACCCGCCCAACCGCATCCGCGCACAGCTTGCCGATCCCGACTGGGCGATCGCGCTGGCGCGCGGCAAGGACGGCGCCATTACCGGTTTCATCAAGCTCGGGCCGATCGATTTCGATCTGCCCGAACACCAACCGGCGGCGGGCGCGATCGAACTTCATCAGCTCTACGTCAGCGAGGATGCGAAAGGCACCGGGCTCGCCCCCGCGCTGATCGAATGGGGCATCGCCTGGGCGCGCGAGCGCGCGGCTGTTCTCTACCTTTCGGTTTTCTCGGAAAACGCCCGCGCGCAGGCTTTCTACCGCCGCTACGGTTTCGTCGATGTCGGCCGCAATGCCTTTCGCGTGGGCAATCATGTCGACGAAGATCGAATCTGGAGACTCGATCTGTGACGGTCCCTTTTACCACCGCTGCCGCGCTCGGCGGGCTGCCTCACGGTTTTTTCGGGCGGCAGGGCGGCGTGTCCACGGGCGATCTTGCGTCGCTCAACTGCGGCATCGGTTCGGGCGACGACCCCGCGCTGATTGCCGAAAACCGCCGTCGGGCCGCCACGGCTATCCTGCCCGGCGCAGCGCTTGCGGGGGTGTATCAGGTGCACGGCCGGCGCTGCCTTATCGTCGATGAGACCACCGATCTTGCCGCGCGGCCCGAGGCTGACGCACTTGCGACCCGCACGCCCGGAATCCTGCTCGCCATTCTCACCGCTGACTGCGTTCCGATACTCTTCGCCGACCGGGAAGCCGGGGTGGTCGGTGCCGCCCATGCCGGGTGGAAGGGCGCCATCGCCGGCGTCGCCGAGGCGACGCTCGAGGCGATGGAGGAACTTGGCGCCCGCCGCGCACGCATCACCGCCGCCATCGGGCCCTGCATCGGCCGCGCCTCTTACGAGGTCGACGCAGCCTTCGTGAGCCGCTTCCTTGCGGACGATCCGGCGAACGAACGATTCTTCGCCGCCGGCCGGCCTGGCCACGCGATGTTTGACATCGCAGCCTATGTCGCGGCGCGTCTCGCCGCAGCGCATGTCCCCACGGTCGCAATTGGCGGGCAGGATACGTGCGCACAGGAAGCCGATTATTTCAGCTACCGCCGCGCGTGCCTGCGCGGTGAAAAGGGCTACGGCCGGCAATTATCCGTGATCGGCATCCGCTGACCGCAACGAAGAGGGGGAGCGCAATGAAGGCCCTTGCGATACCGCGCAAACGGCTCGTCTCGATCATTGGCGGCTCGGCAGGGAATCTCGTCGAATGGTACGACTGGTTCGCCTATGCCGCATTCGCCATCTATTTCGCGCCCGTCTTCTTCCCCAAGGCCGATCCGACCGCGCAATTGCTCAGTACCGCCACGATCTTTGCCGTCGGTTTCGTCATGCGGCCGATCGGCGCGTGGGTGATGGGACGCTTTGCGGACGCGCGCGGGCGCAAGGCAGGCCTGACGCTGTCGGTGGCCCTGATGTTCGGCGGCTCGCTGTTGATTGCACTTGCGCCCACCTATGCCGAGGCGGGGCTCGCAGGACCCGCGGTTCTGGTCACCGCGCGCATCCTGCAGGGCCTGTCGCTAGGCGGCGAATATGGGGCGAGCGCGACTTATCTTTCCGAAATGGCGCCGCGCGAACACCGCGGCTTCTGGGCCAGCTTCCAGTATCTGACGCTGATCGGGGGCCAGCTCTCGGCGATCTTCGTTGCCATCATTCTCCAAGCCTTTCTGACGGAGGCCGAGTTGACCGCCTGGGGGTGGCGCATCCCCTTCGTGATCGGCGCGCTGCTGGCGCTCGGCGTTTATGTCCTGCGCCGAAATCTCGCCGAGACGCCGTCCTTCGAGAACCAGGCGGCCGACCGTCCTGCCTCGACCGCACGGCGGCTTTGGCGCGAACACCGCCGCGAAGCCATTCTTGTGGGCCTCTTGTCTGCCGGCGGCGGGATCGGTGCCTATACCTACATCACCTATATGCAGAAATTCCTGTTCAACAGCGTCGGCTTCGACAAGGAAACCGCGACCTGGATCATAGCAGCGGCGCTGCTCTGGTTCGCCGCGATGCAGCCTGTCTTCGGCGCACTCGCCGACCGTTTCGGGCGGCGGCCGATGCTGCTGCTTTTCGGCATCGGGGGGGCGGTCGTTGCCGTGCCGACCTTCTTCACACTCGAGCGCATCACCTCGCCAATCGCGGCGACGCTGGTCATCCTTGTCCCCCTCACCTTGCAGAGCGGCTACACGGCAAATAATGCGCTGGTGAAGGCCGAGCTTTTTCCCGCCCATATCCGCGGGCTTGGCGTCGCACTGCCCTATGCGATCGGCAACGCGATCTTCGGCGGCACGGTCGAAATGGTCGCGCTCTGGCTCAAGGGTCAGGGCGTTGAATGGCTCTTCTATTTCTACGTCGCGCTGATCATCGGGCTCGCCGGCGTCGCGACCCTGCTGCTCCCTGAAACCCGCGAACGCAGCCTTATCGTCGAGGACTGAGTTAAGGCAGGGTGACCGGCGCTCAAAAGCGCGCTAGTTGCAAGTGAAACCAATTCATCGGAGTCCGACCATGCCCGCCATCGACAATAATGACCTTACCGGCACCACGCGCCGCAAGCCCAAGGCCGACGTCACCGAAATCGGCGGCCACGCCCTGTCGCCCTCGACGCTGATGATGGGCTATGGGTACGACCCGATGCTGTCCGAAGGCTCGCTGAAGCCGCCGATCTTCCTGACTTCGACCTTTGCCTTCGAAAGCGCCGCGGCGGGCAAGCGCCACTTCGAGGGTATCACCGGCAAACGCCCCGGGGGAGCCGAAGGCCTGGTCTATTCGCGCTTCAACGGCCCGAACCAGGAGATACTCGAGGCACGGCTTGGCGTCTGGGAAAGGGCCGAGGACGCGCTCGTCTTTTCCTCGGGCATGTCGGCGATCGCGACATTGCTGCTTGCCCACGTCAACATGAATGATGTCATCGTTCATTCAGGCCCCCTCTATGCGGCAACCGAGACGCTGATCGCGCGGATATTGTCGCGCTTTGGCGCCACCTATGTCGATTTTCCCGCCGAAGCTTCGCGCGAGGAAATGAACGCGATCCTAGCCGAGGCGCAGGCCATGGCGGCCAAGCAGGGCGGCAAGGTCGCGATGGTCTACCTTGAAAGCCCCGCCAACCCCACCAACGCGCTCGTCGACGTCGAGGCGATGCGAGCGGCGGTCGACGCCGCCTTTGCCGAGGACGCGCGTCCCCCCATCGCGATCGACAACACCTTTCTCGGGCCGCTCTGGTCGAAGCCGCTTGCGCATGGGGCCGACATCGTCCTTTACAGTCTCACCAAATATGCCGGCGGCCACAGCGATCTCGTCGCGGGCGGCGTGCTCGGAGCAAAGCAATGGCTCGGCCCCATCCGGATGATGCGCAACACGATCGGCACGATCTGCGATCCCCACACGGCCTGGATGCTGCTGCGCAGCCTTGAGACCGTCGAATTGCGGATGACCCGGGCAGGCGAGAATGCCGAAAAGGTCTGCGCCTTCCTGAAGGACCATCCAAAGGTCGAGGGGCTGGGTTATCTCGGCTTTCTCGATGCCGGATCCCAGAAGGACATTTTCGACCGTCACTGCACGGGCGCGGGATCGACCTTCTCGCTCTTCATCAAGGGCGGCGAGGCGGAGAGCTTCCGCTTTCTTGACGCCCTCAAGATCGCCAAGCTCGCAGTCAGCCTCGGGGGCACCGAGACGCTCGCCAGCCACCCCGCGGCCATGACGCACTTGTCGGTTCCCGACGAACGAAAGGCGGCGCTCGGCATCACCGATAATCTGGTGCGCGTGTCGATCGGCATCGAGAATTCGGACGATCTGATTGCCGATTTCGATCAGGCGCTCGCGGCGGTCTGACGCGCGGAGGCTCTTCTGGCCGTCACCTCGGGATTTCCCACAGGTGACGCTAGCCAAGCGCTATTTGGGCCGTCTCCAATCCACCACCTGCCAGCCCATTTTCGGCGCCAGACGGCGTAGCTTGCGAGACGGTGTCGTCGCAACCGCTTCGTCTGCAAAGCGGAGCATGGGCTGGTCGGAAACATGGTCCGAATAGGCGCGAATATGAGCGTCTTCGCGCGTGATCGCATTGTCGGCAAGCCAGCCGGTGATGCGCGCGAACTTCGCCTCGCCATAACAATTGTCGCCGCTCAGTCGCGCGTGAATATGGTCCTCGCCATCGGCTTCGTCGAGCCGCGTCGCAAGCACATCATCCATGCCCAGCCGCCGCGCGATCGCGTCCACATAGAGGTGAAAGGAGGCGGTCGCGAGGAGCAGCCGGTACCCGGCTGCACGATCGGCCGCGATTTGCTCAAGCGCCGCCGGATGCAGGCCGCGCGCCACGACCTTGTCGGCATAGCTCTCGGCCAGCGGGGCGATTTCGGCGCGGCTGAAGCGTTTGCCGACCAAGAGGCGAAGGTTGATTGCCTTGAACTGCGCCCGGTCGATCAGCCGCAATGAGTAGGCAATCCCCGCAAGACCCACGAGGGGCAGCAGCATCAGCCGCCACGGTTGCCGGCGCCGCGCGACGTGCATCAAAAAGCCGCTATAGGTACCCGCACGCGTGATCGTGCGGTCCATGTCGTACATGGCGACGCGGTGGGCGACCGGAGGGACGGCGGGCACTTCCATATCGGCGCCATAGCCTTCCAGCACCTGCCGGCCAAGTCCGGCACGGATGTCACGGATTAGCTTGCCGTTATTGGGCAAATCATCCAAGGTCCAAGCGCAATGGCGGCCAGCGCGGATTTCGAAACGGACGAAGGAGCCGACGGCGTCGATGTGCGCTTCACGGGGCGCCTGACCCTCGCGCGCCTCGGCGACCTGCCGGCTCGGCTCGACGCGCTCGGCCCGATCGCGGCACTCGATCTTTCAGATGTCGAGCGGATCGACACGGTCGGCGCCTGGATCGTAACCCGCACCGCCCGCGCGCATGATGCCAAAGTCACCGGTGCCAGCGAGGACGCGCAGCGGCTGTTGAAGGCCCTGGCCGAAGACAAGAGCGATTATCGCGTCCACCCCGACCGCCGCCCCATGTGGACACGCATGCTTGAGCAGCTTGGTTCGGCGAGCCTCGGCGTGTGGAACGAATTTATCGGCATTGTCGGCTTCTTCGGCGCGATGATCGTCGCCTTCATCACTCAGCTGCGCGCGCGTCGGCGAATCCGCTGGCACGCGATCGTGACGCGGTTCCAGAGCGTTGGGGTCGATGCGCTCCCGATCATCGGTCTGATGAGCTTCCTCATCGGCATCGTCATCGCCCAGCAGGGGGCCGTCCAGCTGCGCCAGTTCGGGTTGGAAGTGTTCACAATCAACCTCGTCGGTCGCGCCTCGATCCGCGAGCTTGGTCTGCTGATGACCGCGATCATGGTCGCGGGCCGGTCAGGATCGGCCTTCGCCGCGCAGATCGGCACGATGAAATTGACCGAAGAGGTCGACGCGATGCGAACGATCGGTGTTTCGCCAATGGAGGCGATCGTGCTCCCACGCGTCGCCGCCTCGACGATCATCATGCCGCTCCTCGGCTTCTACGCCAGCCTGTGCGCGATCATAGGCGGCGGGGTCTTTTCGTGGGTCGGGCTCGACATCCCGCCGATCACCTATATCCAGCGGCTGCGCGAGATCATCCCGATGACCGATTTCTGGGCGATGCTGATCAAGGCCCCGGTGTTTGGCATCCTCGTCGGGGTCACCGGCTGCTATTCGGGGATGCAGGTGCGCCAGAATGCCGAGGAAGTCGGCCGCCGCACCACCTCTGCGGTGGTCGCTGCGATCTTCCTCGTCATCGTCCTCGATGCCTTCTTCGCTGTCTTCTTCTCCTCGATCGGGTGGAACTGATGACCGAGGAAGAGGAGCAGGACGAAATCCGGCAGGAGCTTGCGTCGGCTGACGCGGTGCGGCCCGAGAAATTCGACGTCGCGATCCGCGTGCGCGGTCTCGTCAACCAGTTTGGCGACGCGGTAATCCACGACCATCTCGACCTCGACGTGCGCTCGGGGGAGATATTGGGCGTCGTCGGGGGTTCGGGCACCGGAAAGTCGGTGCTGATGCGTTCGATCGTCGGGCTGCAAACCCCCGCCGCTGGCGAAATCGAGGTTTACGGCAAGTCGCTCGACACCATCGCCGATGAAGAGGAATCGCGTGACCTGCGCCGTCGCTGGGGCGTGATGTTTCAGGGCGGCGCGCTCTTTTCGACGCTGAGCGTCGCTGAAAATATCCAGGTCCCGCTTCGCGAATATTATCCAAGACTCGATCAGGGGCTGCTCGACGAGATCGCCGCCTACAAGGTCGCGATGGTCGGGCTGCCGCCCGATGCCGGACCCAAATTCCCGGCCGAACTCTCGGGCGGAATGGTCAAACGCGCCGGGCTTGCCCGCGCGCTGGCTCTCGACCCGGCGCTTTTGTTCCTCGATGAGCCCACCGCCGGGCTCGACCCTATCGGCGCTGCCAAGTTTGACGAGCTGATCCGCGGGCTCGCCGACACGATGGGCCTCACGGTCTTCCTCATCACCCACGATCTCGATACGCTATATGCCACCTGCGACCGCGTCGCCGTGCTCGCAGAAAGGAAGGTGATCGCGGTCGGCACCATCCCGGAACTGCTTGCCACCGAGCATCCCTGGATACAGGATTATTTCAACGGGCCGCGCGGCCGCGCCGCGACAACGGCGCATGGTCGCGCTGCGCACGACAGGAAAAGCTGATGGAAACTCGCTCGAACAATGTGATGGTGGGCGCCTTCGTGCTCTTCTTCACCCTCGCAATCGCGATCTTCGTCGTGTGGATGGCAAATGACAGCGGCGGCGCCAAGCGCGAGTATGACATCTTCTTCAAGCAGTCGGTCGACGGGCTGAACAAGGGATCGCAGGTCCAGTTCTCGGGCGTGCCGGTGGGCCAGGTGCGCCAGATCGAATTGTGGCGCGACGATCCGCAATTCGTGCGCGTGCGCATCGAGGTCGACGAAACCGTCCCCATCCTTCAAGGGACCACCGCCGCACTCGAGGGTGTCGGCTTCACCGGCGTTTCGCAGATTTCGCTCGACGGCGCGGTGAAGGGTGCCCCGCCCATCACGGACAAGGGACCCGCGGGCAGGCCCGTTATACCGAACCGGGTCGGCGGTCTCGGCGAGATACTCAACACCGCGCCGCAGCTCCTTCAGCGCCTGTCTACGCTGACCGAGCGCCTCGCCGAACTTGCGGACGACAAGAATCAGGAGAGCTTTTCCGCGATCCTGAAAAATGTCGAGCAATCCACGGCGATCCTCGCCCGCAACGGACCGGCGCTCGAAGCAGCACTTGCCGACACGCGCATCGCGATCCAGCAGACAGGCAATGCCGCCGAACAGATCGGAAACCTCGCCGCGTCGGCGCAGGGGACGATCGACCGTAACATCGATCCCGCGATGCAGAATCTGCGCAACACGCTCGCGTCCGCCAATGAATCCATGAAGACGCTCGAAAGCGCGATCGCGGACGCCCGCCCCGGCCTCAAGACGTTCAGCGAAACGACAATTCCCGAAGCCAACGCGCTGATCCGCGACCTTCGCCGTACCTCCACCTCGCTATCCAGCTTGACCGACAAGCTCGACCAGCAGGGCGCTGGGGCGGTAATCGGCGGCAGCAAGCTCCCCGATTACAAGCCATGAGGTATCCAACCATGCTCCGCAGCCTACGCCTCCCCGTGCTCGCCGCTCTCGCGACGGCGACGCTGTCCGCCTGCGTCAGCTTCGGCGCCAAGCCACCGCCCTTCCTGCTGACGCTCAGCCCCGATGTCTCGCCCTCGGCGGGCGAGGCTCGCACCGCGAACGAGGCACAGGCGCTCACCATCCTCATCCCCACCGCGCCGCAGAAGCTGCGTACCCAGCGCATCCCCGTGCAGCAGGATGATGCCAGCATTGCCTATGTGAAGGATGCGCAATGGGTCGAGGCGCCGCAGCGCCTGTTCCAGCGCCTGCTCTCCGAAACGGTCGCGGCCCGCTCGAACCGCGTCGTCCTCGATGAAGGGCAGTATCTGACAGCTCCGGGCGAACAGCTTGCAGGTCAGTTGATGGAGTTCGGCGTCGACGAGGCGACCAACGAGGCCGTCGTTGTTTATCAGGCGATGCTGGTGAACAGCGGGGGCAAGAGCGTCACCCAGCGTCGCTTCGAAGCGCGCGAGCCGGTCGGCGGAAAGATCGAACCGAAGCGGGTAGGTGAAGCCTTGAGTGCAGCTGCGAACAGGGTCGCAGGCGAAGTCGCGGGATGGCTGGCGGGTTAGAAAGGAGGCGTGCCCTTCTTCTCCCTCCCGAAACGCTGAAACCGCGCGCGGACCTTACCCCATCAGGCTCTTCGACGCTTGTTCGGTCACATCGCGCGACAGCCCGGGCTGCGCCAGAATCCGTTCAAGCTCGGCCTTCATCAGCAGTTGTCGTCCCTCGTCAAACCGTCTCCAGCGCCCCAGCGGCGGGATCATCCGCGCGGCCGTTTGCGGGTTTCTCGGATCGAGCGCGATCACCAGATCGGCAAGCAGCCTGTAGCCCGCGCCGTCGGCCTGATGAAATGCGGCCTGATTGCCCGCAAACGCACCATAGAGCGAGCGCACGCGATTGGGATTCGTGAGCGTGAAATCGGGATGCTGCGCGAGCTCAGCGACGGTCGCAACGGTGTCAGCGCGCTGCGACCAGGCCTGCACTTGGAACCATTTGTCAAGCACCAGTGGATTGTCGCGATAACGCTGATAGAATATGTCCAGCGCATGCGTCCGCTCGTCGCTGTCCCCGTGCGCGAGCGTCGCAAGCGCTGCCTGACGTTCGGTCATCCCGTCGGCCTGCGAGAAGATCGCGAAAGCCAGGCCCGGCACATCCTCCAGTCCGCTTGCAGCCAGATAGGCGAGGGCCACCCCGCGGAGGCGGCGGCGCCCCTTCGCCTCGGGCGAGGGGTCTGTCGCAGCCGGCGCGCTCCTCGCAAGGATCGCGCGCCATTCATTCTCAAGCGCAGTCCCGATCGCCATCTGCAGCGCCAGCCGCTCGCGGCGGATTGCGTCGGGGTCGACCGTGACCATCTGGTCGCCGATGAAGGCCTCGTTGGGCAGCAGCGCCGCTTCGGCGACGAAGGCAGGATCGTTGACAGCGCCTTCCAGCGTCTGTCCGACGGCGCCGATCACCGCCTCGCGGTCGTCCGCCTTGCCCGAGACCGCGGCAACGAGCGTGTCGAGCATCAACTGCTGGAGCGCCTCGTAACGCGCGAAGGGATCGTCGTCGTGCGCCGCGAGCCACGCAAGTTCGCCCGACGCGCGCTCGAGATCGATGATCACGGGTGCGGAAAAGCCCCGATTGACCGAGAGCGCCGGTCGTGCGGCGAACTGGCCGAGCGGGATGCGCTGTACCGCGTCCGTCAGTGTCGCCAACCTTTCGGGAAGCAACGCGCCGCTGCCGTCCATTGCAAAAGCGGCCAGACGCAGCGGTATCATCATCGGCGCCTTGGTTTCCTGTCCTGGCGTTGCCGGAATCGTCTGCGTGACGTCCATGAACCAGTCCCTGCCTTCCTGGGCCAGCGCGAGATGGAGTTTCGGCGTCCCCGCCTGCTCGTACCAGCGGCGGAACTGGCCGAGGTCGATGTCCCCACCCTCCTCCATCGCGCAGACGAAATCTTCGCAGGTTGCCGCCTCGCCGTCGTGGCGATCGAAATAAAGGTCGGTACCCTTGCGGAAGCGCTCGGCTCCGAGCAGCGTCGCCATCATCCGGATGACTTCGGCGCCCTTGTTATAGACGGTTGCCGTGTAGAAGTTCGAAATCTCCTGATAGCTGTCGGGCCGGATGGGATGGGCGAGTGGTCCGGCATCCTCGGGGAATTGCGCGGCGCGGAGCAGGCGCACGTCCTCGATGCGCTTGACTGCCGGTGATCCCATTGCGGCCGAGAAGCTCTGGTCGCGATAGACGGTGAAGCCCTCTTTGAGGCTCAGCTGGAACCAGTCCCGGCAGGTAACGCGGTTGCCCGACCAGTTGTGAAAATATTCGTGCGCGACGACACCCTCGACGCCGTCGAAATCGGCATCGGTCGCCGTGTCGGGATCAGCCAGGATGTAACGGGTGTTGAAGATGTTCAGCCCCTTATTTTCCATTGCTCCCATGTTGAAGTCGCTGACCGCCACGATGTTGAAGAGGTCGAGATCATATTCGCGGCCATAGACCTCCTCGTCCCAACGCATGCTGTGCTTGAGCGCGGCCATCGCATGATGGGTGCGCTCAAGGTCGCCCTCGCGCACCCAAATGCCCAGTTCGACCTCGCGGCCCGACATCGTCGTGAAGCGGTCCCGGTTGACGACGAGATCGCCTGCGACGAGCGCGAAGAGATAGGAGGGCTTGGGCCACGGATCTTCCCACAAAGCCCAATGGGTGCCGCCCGCGCCCTCGCCTGTCGCGACCCGGTTGCCGTTGGAGAGCAGAACCGGAAAGGCGGCCTTGTCACCCGTCATCCGAACCCGGTAGCGGCTCAACACATCGGGCCGGTCGGGGTGGAAGGTGATGCGCCGGAACCCCTCGGCCTCGCACTGGGTGCACAGCATATCGTTCGACGCATAGAGGCCTGACAGCTGCGTATTGGCAGAAGGGTCGATGAGCGTGTCGACCTCGATCCTCGCCGCGTCGCGGTGGCCGAGGTCGATGACAAGGTCGCCTCCCTCCATCCGCCAGTCGTTCCATACTGCCCCGTCGACACGCACCTCGGCAGCAGCAAGCCCATCGCCGCGCA
Organism: Sphingopyxis flava; assembly: GCF_900168005.1. Classification (GTDB taxonomy): domain Bacteria; phylum Pseudomonadota; class Alphaproteobacteria; order Sphingomonadales; family Sphingomonadaceae; genus Sphingopyxis; species Sphingopyxis flava. Next base: position 64,980 of record NZ_FUYP01000002.1, on the reverse strand, counting down.
GCAGCAAAGGAGCGGGCGCCGGTGCAGCGCGCACGACCGACAGCGCCGCGGTTACCCGCGTCATCGTGATGCCCAGCGCGAAATCGAGCGCGATGTCGGGGATCTGCCATTCGGGCCTACGATAGTCGCCGCGATGGATGGTGACGGGGATGGCGGGAGCAGAAGAAGCGTCAGTCATGAAAGCTGGTCTAGGCATCGCGCCTCGGCTGCGCAATAAGGCCGCCGATGAGCGATATGCTGATTTTCGGAATGGGCTATACCGGGACCCGTCTCGCCAGCCGTCTCGTGGCGCGGGGCTGGAGCGTGACCGCAACGACGCGGGACGGCCGCGAGGGCACGCTTGGCTTTGACGACGCGGCGTCGGTCATCGCGGCCTTGCGCAGCGCGACGCACATCCTCTCCTGCGTGCCGCCCGCTGAGGGCTCGGATCCGGTGCTGGCGCGCTACGGCGAAGCGATCGCGATCGCGCCCGCCGGGTGGACCGGTTACCTCTCCTCCACCGGCGTCTATGGCGATACGGACGGCGCATGGGTCGACGAGAGCGCTCCCATCAAGGGCCGCCGCCGGGACCGCAATGCGGCCGACGCGGCCTGGGCCGCGCTGCGCGGGGATATGCGCGTGTTTCGCTTGCCCGGCATCTATGGACCCGGCCGCTCGATCCTCGAGCGTATCGCCGAAGGTCGCGCGCATCGCATCGACCTGCCGAACCAGATATTCAGCCGTGTCCATGTCGACGATGTCGCGGCGGGCATTATTGCTTCCTTTTCGGGACCCCCGGGCGTCTACAATCTCGCCGACGAGGCACCCTGTTCTCAGAATAGCCTCGTCGAATGGGGCTGCGCCTTGCTCGGTGCACCATTGCCGCCGCTGCTATCGCTGGATGACGCGGGCCTGTCCCCCGCCGCGCGAGCCTTCTATACCGAAAACCGCCGCGTGGCGAATGGTAAGGCCAGACGCCGGCTGGGCTGGATGCCGCGCTATCCGACATTTCGCGAGGGGCTGGCGAGACTCGTCTGAGCCCTCAGAGCCATATGTCGGCGGTGTGGATCAGCACGCCGACCAATCCGCCAACGAGCGTCCCGTTGATGCGGATATATTGAAGGTCATCACCCACCGCATTTTCCAGCCGATCCGTAATCGTCTTCGCATCCCAACCACGGATCGTGTCCGAGACGAGGCGCAGCGCCGTCTCGCCGTAGCTGTCGACCGCGCCGACAACCGCGCGCCGCGCATAGCGGTTGAGCGTGCGCTTGATGGCCTCGTCTTCCCCCAGCATCGTACCGAACTGGTGAACGAGTTCGCCGATCCGCCCCGCCAGCATCGTGTCAGGGTCGCGCGCTGCGCGAAGCAGAGCGCTGCGCCCCTGTTCCCATAGCCCGTCGAGCCAGCGCTTGACCGCGGCATTGTCGAGAAGCTCGTCGCGCACGCGCTCGACCTTTGCCTGGACCTCCGGGTCTTCCTGAAGGTCGAGCGCCATCCTGGCCAGCCCTTCCTCGACGCGGAGGCGGATCGGGTGATCCGGCTCGGCTGCCATATCGGTGAGCAACTTGCCGAGCCCCGCCACGATGCGGTTCGCGATGCTCTCATCGAGGCCGGTGAAGCGCACGATCGCGTTCGAATTGTCATGCACCATCTGATGAATCAGGTGCGCGTTGAGATCGAGCGTCTTCGAGCCCCATTTGACCATTGCATCGAGCAGCGGCTGGTGCCGCCCTTCGGCAAGCGCTGCCTGCAGGGCCTGGCCGAGCAATGGTGCGATGTCGAGTTCGCGCAGGCGGTCTGCGATTGCAGATTTGACCATGCCGCCGAGCCTTTTCTGGTCGAGCGCTCCAAGTGCGTCGGCGATGATGCGCGAGGCGCCGAGCTTGAGCCGCCCGCCGCCCGCCGCCGGCTGCGACAGGAAATGGCCGACTGCACCGGCGGCATCGACCGTCTGCATTTTGCGCGCGATCAGCCGCGGCAAAAGGAAGTTGGTGAGCAGGAAGCGTGCGAGCGTGTCGCCGATCCGGTTCTTGTTGCGGGGCACGATGGCGGTGTGCGGAATGGGCAAACCCATCGGGTGCCGAAACAGCGCGGTGACGGCAAACCAGTCAGCGAGCCCGCCGACCATTGCCGCCTCGGCAAAAGCGCGGACAAAGCCAACCGCAGGATGGACATGCTGGAAATATTTCGCCGCGACGAAGACCGCGGCCATGACGAGGAGCAGCCCGGTCGCAACGACGCGGATGTTGAGACCGCCCGTCGGCAGGGCAACACCCACTTCCCCGCTTCTCGTGAAGAGGCGGGGACGTGCCGCATCGGCAGGCGCAGTGAGCCGGTCCGTCATGCCCTGTCAAATGGCGCCGCGGCGCAAAGGTTGCAACCGCTGCCCCGTCCCCGGCAGGCCGATGTCACTCGGCTGGATGTGGGGCGGGGTCGGCATGCGGCCGCGTGTCATCGCCAGGCCGATAGGTCAGCAGGGTGCGCGAGAAGAAGCGGCCCATTCGCTTCTCGATGCTGTCGGCGAGGCTGAAACCCGCGGGCACGATCAGCAGCGTCAGCAGCGTCGAGAGAATGAGTCCGCCGATCACCACGACGCCCATCGGCGCGCGCCATGCCCCGTCGCCCGACAGCGACAGCGCGGTGGGAACCATGCCTGCGACCATCGCGACCGTGGTCATCACAATCGGCTGGGCACGCTTGCGCCCCGCGTCCATGAGCGCTGCCGCCTTCTCGACACCCTTGTCCATCTCCTCGATCGCGAAATCGACAAGCAGGATCGAGTTCTTCGCGACGATGCCGAGCAGCATCAGGAGGCCGATGAACACCGGCATGGAAATCTCCATCCGCGCAATGAGAAGGCCGAGCAGGCCGCCCAGCGGGGCGAGCAGCAGCGACGACATATTGACGAGCGGCGAGAGGAAGCGGCGATAGAGGAGCACCAGCGTCGAGAAGACAAGCATCAACCCGGCGACAACCGCAATCATGAAGTTTCGCATCATCTCGGCCTGCCACTTCGCGTCGCCCTGGATCACCTTGCGGATGCCCTGCGGCATATTCCTGACCGCGGGCAGCGCGTCGATCTTGGTCTGCGCATTGCCTGTCACAAGCCCCGGCGCAAGGTCGGCACCAATCACGATGCGCCGCGTCTGGTTGTAGCGCCGAAGTTCGGTAGGACCTGCGCCAAAGCCGATCTCTGCGACCGATTTCAGCGGAACTGTCGACCCACTTGCGGTCGGCACCGGCAGGTTCTCGAGCGTCGCAAGGCTACGGCGCGAATCTTCCGAGAGAAGTACCCGGATCGGAATCTGGCGGTCGGACAGCGAAAATTTCGCCGCATTCTGGTCGATATCGCCGAGCGTCGCGATACGGATCGTCTGGCTGAGTGCCGCGGTCGTGACGCCAAGGTCGGCAGCGAGGTCGAGGCGCGGCGTGATGATAATTTCGGGCCGCGGGATATCGCCCTCGATACGCGGCGCGCGCAGTTCCTTCAGTCCTTTCATCTGGTCGACAATCTTGAGCGCATGTTTCTCGAGCGCGATCGGATCGTCTCCGCCAAGGACGAAGGTAATGTCGCGGCCCGAAAAGCCGCCCGACTGGCTTTGGAAGCTCACGCGCGCGTCGGGGATCTCTCCGAGCTTCGGCTGCAGGCTGCGCTCCCATTCGACGCTCGACACCTCCCGGTCCTTTCTGAGCGTGAGAAAAGCGTTCCCGCCGCCGACATTGATATCATAGAAGGCAGTGTCGACCACCGGGCTATCATCGAGGATTGCCGAGATCTGCCGCGCGATCGTTTCACTCTGCTCAAGCGTCGAGCCCGGCGGCAGTTCATATTTGACCTGGCTGTAATCGCTGTTGATCGTCGGCTGGAACTGCTTCGGGATGAATATGAACAGAATAATGCTCATCGCAAAAGCAAGGCCGCCGATCCCCACGATCCACACACGATGGTCAAAGAGGCGCGCATAGGCGCGCCGCGTCATGAATTTGGCCCAGCGAGTCCACGCCCACTTGGCGCCCATGGAATCCAGCGCCGCGCCAATGGCAATCATCAGGAAGACTGCAAGGAGGAAGGTGGTGACCGCCGCAATCGGCGTCAGCAAGAGGAAGTGCACCGCCGTATTGGGGGCGTCCTGGCCGACCGGCACTGGCTGGAAATAGCGATAAGTCGAAAGGAGGATCGTCAAGGCCGCGAGCGCAAGCGGGACGATCAACAAGCTCGGGCGGGTCGGTACCGGCTCGTAGCGCGCGCGCACCGCCTTGTGCTTTTCGCTGTTCAGCGTCCAGCCCAGCAGCCTTTCGTAGCGGTCGACCCAGGGTCCGTTGGCATGCGCCTGTTCGCCCTCAGCGGCGAGGAAATATGCCGCGATCATCGGCGTGATCATGCGCGCCACAGCGAGGCTGACGACCACCGCGAAGACGACGGTCATGCCAAACTGGATGAAGAATTGCCCCGACACGCCGGGCATTAATGCGACCGGCAGGAACACCGCGACAATCGAACTTGTGGTTGCAACCACGGCAAGGCCGATCTCGTCCGCGGCATCGATCGCCGCCTGGTACGCGGTCTTGCCCATGCGCATGTGCCGGACGATATTCTCGATCTCCACGATCGCATCGTCGACGAGCACCCCGGCAACGAGGCTCAGCGCGAGGAGCGAGAGGCCGTTCAGTGAAAAGCCCATCAGCTCCATGAACCAGAAGGTCGGGATCGCCGAGAGCGGGATGGCGAGCGCGCTGATCAGCGTCGCGCGCCAGTCGCGCAGGAACAAGAAGACAACCACGACCGCAAGGACCGCGCCCTCGACCATCGCTGCCATCGAGCTACGATATTGTTCCTTGGTGTATTCGGTGCGAGTGAAGAGGATCTTGAAGGCGACCTTGGGGTTGTTCTTCTTGATCTCCTCAAGCTTCTTCATCGCCTCGTCGTGGACCGTGACGTCGGAGGAACCCTTCGCCTTTTCGATTGAGAAACTGAGAACCTGCCGACCGCCGATCTTCGCGAGGTTGCGCTGTTCAGCGTAACCGTCGCTGACTTTCGCAACGTCCGACAAGCGGATCGTGCGGCCACCGCCAATGGCTATGCGCGTCTGGCCAAGATCATAGGCGCTCGCAGCGTTGCCAAGGACGCGCACGGCCTGCTCGGACCCCGCGATCTCGGCGCGGCCGCCCGCGGCATTCAGATTGACCTGGCGCAGTTGCTGGTTCACCTGGCTGGCCGTGAGACCGTAGCTTTGCATGCGGGCAGGATCGAGGATGACGCGAATTTCGCGGTCGACACCGCCCGAGCGGCTGACCTTCGCCATGCCGGGAATCGATAGCAATTCCTTCGCCACCGTATTGTCGACGAACCAGCTGAGCTGTTCGAGGGTCATGTCGGCCGCTTCGACCGAGAAATGTGTGATCGGACCGCCCGCAACGTCGACGCGCACGACCTGCGGCTCGAGAATGCCGTCGGGCAGATCGCTGCGGATCTGCTGCACCGCCTGGTTGACGTCATTATACGCGCGGTCGATCGGAGTTCCGATCGCGAACTGGACGAATGTGCTGCTGCTGCCCTCGCCGACATAGGAGGACATTTCATCGACGCCGCTTACCGCGCGCACCGCCGCTTCGACGCGCTGGGTGACCTGTGTTTCAAGCTCGGTCGGTGCCGCGCCCGGCTGCGCGACGATGACCTGCACCGCCGGGAATTCGACGTCCGGATTGTCATTGACGTCCATCCGGTTGAAGCTGACCAGGCCCGCAAGGAGGAGCAGCACGAACAAAACGATCGGCGGGACCGGATTGCGGATGCACCAGGCGGAGATGTTGCGGAAGCTCATGTGTCAGACGCCCTGTAGCGATGATGCGTTGCGGTCGATTATTGCGACGATTTCTGGACAACCGGCTTCACCTTGTCGCCGGGATTGAGGAAGGCGCCCGCAAGCACGACCACGCGCTCGTTGCCGGTCAGTCCCGACGCAATCGACACACCGCCGTCGGTGACGGTGCCGACTTTCACCGGGCGCCGCTGGACCTGATTATTCTTGTCGACGATGAGCACAAAATTGCCCTCCGGACCGCTCTGGACCGCGCTTTCGGGAAGGAGCGGCGCCTGGCCGGTGCCTGACACGAGCCGTGCGTCGGCGAAGCCGCCCGGCCGCAGCGCGGCGCTGTATGGCAGCGCTATCCGCACCGTTCCCTGGCGCGTCTCAGGGTTGATGACCGGCGATTCCTGCCAGATCTGTCCCTCGATCTTGAGGTCGGTGCCAACCGGCGTCACGGTCGCCCGCGTGCCGACCGATACCCGCTGCAGATCAGCTTCGGCGAGCTGCGCGAGCATTTCCATCTCGCCGCCCTTCGCCATGCGGAACAGGACGCCGCTGCCCGCGCCAACGATCTGCCCCGGTTCGACCTCGCGCGTCAGCACGAGCCCGGCGGCGGGCGCGACAATGTTCAAGCGGCTGTTTCGCGCGACAGCCTCGCGATACTGCGCCTGCGCGACGCGGACGCGGGCTTGCGCGGCGTCGCGCGTCGCGCGCTTGCGATCCATGTCGGCCTTGGAGATGAAGCCGCGTGAGACAAGCGCCTCGGCGCGCTTGAGTTCGGCCTCGGCGAGATCGGCATCGGCCTGCGCCACGCGGATCGAGGCCGCAAGGCTCTCCGCCTGCTGAGCCTGGACCGAGCGGTCGATGATCGCCAGTGTCTGACCAGCGCCGACCCATTGGCCCGGCTCGACGAGGACACGCACCACCTGGCCGCCCTCACCCGCGACGCCGACCGGCATTTCGCGCCGCGCGGCAATTGTGCCATTGGCCGAAATGGCCGCCTGCACCGACTGCATGCCCGGTATCATGACGGTAACGGTGGGCGTGCTGGCAGCAGCGCCGTCCCCCGCAGCCGGGTCGCCGCCTTTGGTCGATGAAAATCCATACCAGGCGGCCGCCAGCACCAGCACGATGAGCACCACGGCAATGATCAGGCGCTTGCGCTTACGGCGATCGTCCGCCTCTTCGTAAAATTCCTGCGCCGAGCCCGCCAAGCTGTCCATCGATTCCACTTTCCGCTCGTAGTTCACGCCGAATTCCCCTCTGCCGTCTACAATGGCCGGACCGACAGCCGCCCTTGACAACCGCCCCCGATGCGCGCGACAGACCCAGATAATCTTGAAGGTGTATTATCGAATTAAATCACCGCTGGCAAGCGCGAAACTTGAACCTCCCCGCCCGTGGAGGGCGGGCTTCATACCCGCATCGCGAGTTCCCGGTCCAGAATAAAAGGCGATGCTGCGCGGTAATCACGAAAAAGGGGCGGCCGATACCGGATCGGCCGCCCCTTTTTCAATCGGGCCCTAAAAATGGCCGCGTTAACCCCGCCGGTTCAGCGCACGCGTCCGCGGCGGACGAGATTGACGATGGCGAGCAGGATCACCGCGCCGATGAATGCCGTGAGCAGTGTCATCGGGTCGAAGGCGTCGCCGCGCAGATGGCCGCCGCCCAGAAAGCGACCGAACAGGAATCGGCCGAGGATCGATCCCAAACAACCGACGACGATGTTGAGGAATATCCCTTGCTGCGCATCGGTGCGCATGACGATGCTCGCCAGCCAGCCGATGATACCGCCCATGATGATTGCGATAATCCAAGTCATAGATGACCCCCTTGCGATATTCATTGTCGCCTGTCGAGACAGGCACTGCGATGGTAACGCAGATTTATCAATTCGCCTAACGGAATGGCAGCGGCTGAGGTGCCGCTGCCGTCCTGTCAGCGCACGCTACCGCGGCGCACCAGATTGACGATCGCGAGCAGGACGATCGCACCGATGAAAGCCCACAGAAGGCCCACGGGGTCGAAGCTGCTGAGCGAGGCACCGCTGCCGAACATGCCGCCAAGAATATTGCCCAGAAAAGCGCCCACGATGCCGACGACGACATTGAGGAAGATGCCCTGCTGCGCGTCGGTGCGCATGACGATGCTCGCCAGCCAGCCGATGATACCGCCGACGATAAGCGTGATGATGATACCCATATATTTTGCTCCCATTCTTGGACCGGAGCGATGGGTCGCACGGGGGCGTATTGGTAAGCGCCTTATCGTGTCCGAACATCGCTTTGCCGATGTCTGCACAATGCCAGCGTTGCGCAAAAGGTTCCCGGCCGGACCGAATGCAATCCGGCCGGGAAAGTGGGAACAGCTCCTGATCGGGAGCTGATCCGGGTCGCAGTCGGAGGAATAGAAGCTTCGCTCGTACCGCGATGTGACGCGGCTCACACCGGAGGAATTTTATGGGGCGCCGTGGGCCTTCAGGGGGAAGGGAGGAAGGGGGCCTTCTCGCCCCCGGGGTGGGGTGGGTTCACCCGATGGGCCAGCCCTTCCCATCCTGAAGAAGCGGATCGAGGTCGGGCGAGAGGGAAAGGGCGAGGAGGATGGGGGACCACCCATACGAAATGGGGGCCGGCATCGCTGCCAACCCCCACTATCCGGTTTTGCTCCAGCCGCGTTCTCGGGCTCATCCCGGTCCGCTTCTCTTGCGATCAGCGGCCCGCAAAACGATCCGTCGCCGCGCACACGGAACCAGTCCGGCGGCGGTTTGGTCGGCCCCCTTTCGGGGGCCGGCCGCACCTGGAAAGCCCTTCATCATCCGGTCCGGGCCTCTGCCGAAGCAGTGGCTGTTATCCGGCGATGGACTGCATTTCCATTCCGGTCGGGTCTGCCTCAACTCGTGGGAATTGCGGCGTTCCGTGACCGGGTATCGGTCTCCTTCCTCGTCGATCCGCTCCGCTTTCTCAGGCTGGTCTTGCAACCATCCTTCGGTCCCGGGTGGTCCGACGTCTCTGTCGTCCGATGATTGGAAGCTGGCACGGAGCCCGCAGGTCGCCAACAAAAAAGCGCGCAAAACCTCCCGCACCTGTGGATAAGTCCGGCATTAGCAACTTGTCTTTGCTGCGCAGCATTTTTGTATCAGCAGCGCAACATTTTCAGATTCGAAAAGGCGCCTTATCCTGCCTGGCCGCGGAGCGAATCGGGCTCGCCGGGCAGGCGACTCAAGGTCAGGCGCGACCCAGGTCGCCCTTGCCCACTGTTCCCGATGCCATCTCGAGCATGCGATCGAGACTCTTCCTTGCCGCGAGGCGCAGCTCCTCGTCCATCTCGATCCGCGGCTGAAGATCACGGAGCGCAAGGTAGAGCTTTTCCATCGTGTTGAGCGCCATATAGGGGCAGATGTTGCAGTTGCAGTTGCCGTCGGCCCCCGGCGCGCCAATGAAGGTCTTCTCGGGCAGCGCCTTTTCCATCTGATGGATGATATGCGGCTCGGTGGCGACGATCAGCGTGTCGCCCGGGAAGTTCTTGGCAAACTGCAGGATACCGCTCGTTGATCCGACATAGTCGGCATGATCGATGATATGCGGCGGGCACTCAGGATGCGCGGCAACCGGCGCCTCGGGATGCTGCGCCTTGAGCTTTAGTAGCTCGGTCTCGCTGAACGCCTCGTGCACGATGCACACCCCTGGCCACAACAGCATCTCACGCCCGAATTTGCGATTGAGATAGCCTCCGAGGTGGCGATCGGGGCCAAAGATGATCGGCTGGCTTTCGGGAATCTGGCTGATGATCGTCTCGGCGCTCGATGACGTGACGATGATGTCGGAGAGAGCCTTCACCGCGGCTGAGCAATTGATGTAGGTCAGCGCGATATGGTCGGGATGCTCCGCGCGAAAGCGCTTGAACTGTTCGGGAGGGCAGCTGTCCTCGAGGCTGCATCCCGCGTCCATGTCGGGGAGCACGACGATCTTTTCCGGGCTCAATATCTTCGCCGTCTCGGCCATGAACTTGACGCCGCAAAATGCGATCACGTCCGCGTCGGTGTCTGCCGCCTTGCGCGACAGTTCCAGCGAATCGCCGACGAAATCGGCGAGATCCTGAATCTCGGGCTTTTGATAATAATGCGCGAGGATCACGGCGTTTCGGTCCTTGCGCAACCGGTCGATCTCGGCGCGAAGGTCGAGACCGGAAAGATTTTCACGGATGGGAGCAGTCATGGCTTGTCCTTGTCGTGGCGTTGGCCACGCGCCTCCTACACCGCGTCCCCGCGCAGGGCAATTCGGCGGATCAATCGCCAGCGAGCCGTGCCGCAAGCGCAATGACGGGAGGCGTCATGGCAAGCAGCGATATGGCGACCCGCGTCGCGATAGCAACCATCATTACTGCCCAGGTCGCGGGGTGGACCGCGCCGCGCAACCGCCAGTCGTACGCTGCAACGAAGGCAACTGCCGCAAGCTGGCACAGCGCGACCGCAGGTTCGGCCCAGGCGCCCATCTGCGGGATCGGGAGCAACCGTCCGAGTGCCGGCTCAAGAATCACGATCGTCGCGCCGATCATCAATCGCCGGTGCCAGTCGGTCGCGCGGCGCCGCCGGATCGCCCAGACCACCATCGCGCCGAAAACCATCGATTCGATCGCAGTGAGCGCAAGGAAATAGGCGGGATCGAAGAAAGGCGGTTGGCGATGCAGCACCAGGGCCATGACGCCGGTAAAAACGCCCAGCCCTGTGATTATGAGGGCGAGCCCCGCGCCCAGCCAGCCGAGCCGGCGATGAAGCGCGAGGTTCCCGCGCGCAACCAGCGACGGCTGGACGATGAGCAGGGCGAGCCAGCCGAGCATCGCGAGCCCGTGCAAATGCACCCAGGCTGGCGCGCTCAGCGGATCGGCGAAGCCGCGCGCCGCGAACTGCAGGAAACCAAAGACGATGAAGATGGCGAGACCAATCGCCATCCGCTGCCAGAATCGTTCGGCGGCGGCTGCGCCCCCCACTGTTGCCATATCCGCATCTCCCGATGCGACCCTGGCGAATTTCTTATCGCAGCATGCGGCGCACGAAAAGCCCGATTCAGTCGCCGAAGCGCGCAGTAACCTTCGCGTCAATCCCCGCCGCTTTGAGGGGCATAGCGAAGTTCTGTTCGATCGCGGTCTGCGCCGCGCTCCTGGCGAGGCGCATCGGCGTTGCCCCTTTCGCCTGCCTGATCAATTCCTCCTGCGCCGCCTTGCGGTTCGCGGCGTCGAGCAGTTGCTCAGCATCGGTAAGGGTCAGGAGGATCGCACCATCGCGAAATTCGCTGATCGCGTCGATGTCGATTTCCGGTCCCGCGAGCCGCAGCGGCGGCAAAGTAACCGTCAGCGCATTCGCCGCCGCATCCCAGTCGAGATCGGCAGGCTTCAGCTTCGTCAGGTCGAGCTCATAGCGCACGGTCCCTGGCATGATCAGCGTTTTCTTCGCACTCAGCCCCAACCGACTCTGCGTTGAGGTCACGACCGCGACGTAGCGCGCGGTGAAGGGGACAAGGACATTCTGCTCCTGAAGACCCTGAAGACTAGCGGCGACAACGGTTTCGGGGTCATAGCCTCGCTGCCAATCGCGCCACGCGGATACCGCCCACCAGGCAGCAAGCGCGAGCAAAGCCGCAGCGGCGAGAAGGATTAGCCGGGGCAAAAGGCGGGGGGTGGTCTGCGTCATGACCTGCTATAGTCCAAGCGGCCGGAAGGGTGGAGAATCTCGCGGAGCACGTTCCCGGCGCCAGGTGCACGAGCCGCCGCGAACAGGGTCTTCAGCGCGGTCATGTCAATTCCCACGCCTCGTTGCGAACACGCACCAGCCCCCGTGCCTTAAGGTCGATCAGATGCGCAAGGACCGAGCGGCCCGCAGCGCCGGTCAGGCGCGGATCGAGACCCTTGTACATGTGGCTCACCATGATGGGGATTTCCGCAGTCCCCTTTTCAAGTTCGCGCAGAATCTGCCGCTCCCGCTGCTTGCGGTGGCCCAGCATACCGCGAACGAGCTGCCGCGGCTTGGTGACCGCCGGCCCGTGGGCGGGATAATAGACGCGATCGCCGCGATCGTAGAGCTTGCTCAAAGATGCCATATAGGCGGACATGTCGCCATCGGGCGGGCTGACTACGCTGGTGGACCATGCCATGACATGATCGCCGGTAAACAGCGCCCCTGTCTCGACGAGCGCGAAGCAAAGATGGTTTGAGGTGTGACCCGGCGTCGCGACCGCCTCCAGCGTCCAACCGTCCCCCGCAATGCGCTCGCCGTCGGCGAGCACGCGGTCCGGAGCATAGTCCGGGTCGAACGCCGAATCGGCGCGCGGCCCGTCGTCCAAAAGTGCAAGCGGAGCGCAGCCGACGATCGGCGCCCCTGCCGCCTTGCTGAGCGGCGCCGCAGCAGGGCTGTGATCGCGATGCGTGTGGGTGCACAGGATCGCAGCGACCCGCTGTCCCTCGACCGCGCGCAGGATGGCATCGACATGGCCCCGCCCATTGGCGTCAGGCGGATCGCCGATGCTCATCCCCGACCCGGTCGGGCCGGGGTCAATTACGGCAACATCGGCTCCGGCGCCGACAATCCAGGTCTGGGTGCCGGTAAAGGTATAGGGCGAGGGGTTGGGTGCGAGCACGCGGCGCACCAGCGGCTCGTGCTGCTCGCACTCGCCGGCGTGGATTGTGTCGGGCCAGGTCTTTTTGTCGCTCATGCCCACCATGTGGCATCGCCCCTGCGAAAGGAAAAGGCTCGATCATCAGAAAAAAGGGAGCAGCAAGGCGCCGCTCCCTTTCCCCGCCCCTGCCGCCGATCCCTGCCGGGGACAATGGACCGGCGTCGAAGCTCGATCGCCGCGACCCTATTCTTTCTCGCGCTCCAGGTCCGCGATCGCGCGATCCATGTCGGCGATGATCTTGGCCCGCGTTTCGGCCGACATATGGTCCGGCGCACCGCCTTGGGCAAAACGATCGCGCGCCTTGCGGAGCGCCGAAAGCTGGCCCGACAAGTCGGCCGCGTCTCCGCAGCGGACCATCAGCACCCGGCTGCGCTTCTTGCCGTCGCTGTCGCCGCGATCGACAAGCGGCACCGGCGTTTGGCCCGGACCGCAATGCGCAAATGCCATTGCCCTGCCATCCCCTCGCTTCCAGTCGACCGTTGGCATGGGAGGGATGGGCGGCATCGGGGGAAGCGGCGCCATCGCGGTGCGCAAACCCGCATGACGCTTCGCCTCCAGCTTGTCGGCGATGGCCTCGGCCTGCGCGCCGGTCACACCCTGCTCCTTGAGCGTCGAGAGAATGTCGTCGCGCGTCAAACCGCCCGGCATGCGGAACGCAAAGCGGCCCGGCGCGGGCGAGTCAATTTCGCCTTCCATGCCCTCCCCCTCGCCGCGGACCACTACCCGGGTCCGTTGCCGTCGCTCACCATCGGCCTTGCCTCCCTCACCATCCTCTTCGCTGGAGATGATAAGCATATGCTGCGCGCCCTCGATCGCCTCGGGAGGCACGGGGGGCGCGGGCGGGGGCGGCGGAGTGACGGCTTCGGGAGGCGCCGGCGGTGCGGGGGGCACCGGCAGATCCCCGGACTGCGCCGTCGCTGTGGGAACGAGCGTTGCGGTCGCCGCGAGCGCCGCAATCGCTGCGCCGCCGACGAGCAACCGCCCGGCGAGCGTTCTGCGGCGCGATATATTCTGCTGCGTCAGCATTGTCAGTCTCTCCTGCAAATTATCTTGCGAGGCCATCGGCGCCGCGAGTGCGAGGCGCGAGCCGACCGCCGCCTTGGCGATCGCGGTCGCGTAGCTGGCGGTGCGCGGGCCGCGCGCCTGCCCCTCGGCCATTACCAGCACCCGCGCGTCGCATGCGGCCTCCTGGTCGAAGCGGAAGGCGCGGATCGCGCGCCAGGCGAGCGGGTTGAACCATTGGCTCGCGAGCAGCACCAGCGCAGCGGCATTGGCCCAAAGATCGCCGTGGCGATGGTGCGCGAGCTCATGGTCGATCGCCAGCGCGCGCTCCTCGGGTGCGTAGCGGGCGAAGAAGTCGCGCGGGACCGCCACGAAACGCCGGACGAGGCCGAAGGCAACGGGCCCGTCGACCGCGCCGCTCATCACAAGCCGGATCCCTCCAAGCGGCTCAAGGTCGACGCCCCGCGTCAGAACCTCGGACTTGAAGCGTCGATGCGCGAGCATTGCGCGCGCGAGAATAGCAAGGGCCCCCGCCAGCCAGGCGAGAAAGAGAAGCGGCAGAGCGTCGGCGAAAGCCAAGCTTGCCCCGGGAATGACATCGGATGCCGCGGCGCCGTGATGGGCCGTGGTCATTGCGATCACTATTTCGCCTTCCGGTATCGCAGGCGCGGCAGTCATCGGCGCGGCGACGGGATCGGCGAAGGGCAACGGCGGCAGAACGAAACGGAGCGCGGGAATCGTCCAGAGCGCGTAAGTGAGGCGCGGACCGAACCGCCGCATGAAGGGCTTGCGGATCATGAGCACCGCCCCGACGAGAATCGCCGTGGTGAGCATCGTGTCTCCCCACGCTTCCATCAGCACCGCGGCGCTCATGATTTGAGCCTCCTCAACAGCGCCTCAATCTCTTCAATGTCGGCGTCGGTGAGCGCCTCCCGCTCGGCGAGATGCGCGATCATCGGGCTGACGCGGCCTCCGAAGAGCCGGTCGACGAAACGCTGCGATTCCTCGCCCATCGCCTCGGCGCGGTCGACCGCGGGACGATAGAGATAGCGGCGTCCGTCGGCTTCGGCCGTCACGGCCCCCTTCTGGACGAGACGCGCGATCAGCGTCTTCACGGTCGCCAGCGTCCAGCCATTCGCCTTGCCGATGCGCCGCGCAAGGTCAGTCGCGGTCAGCGGCGCCTCGTCCCACAGCGCATTGAGCACCTGCATTTCGGATTCGCTTGCACGTTCGGCCATGCGGACCCCTCCTTTCGCCTGCTTCGATTACAAATGTAGTCAATCAACTGAATGGCCGATGAACGGAAATCGTGACGCAAGTGTCGGAAATTTTGACATCGCGCTGAAACGGAAAGCTTTTGCTAACCACTATGTGCAGCCCGAAAGCCCGCGGTCTGCAAACTGGCACGGCGCTTGAATGATGTATTTTGTTCCCGAGTGTTCCGCTCAATGGAGCGGCGGGGGATATCGGTCTGGTCCCTGATGTCCCCCGCCCTCATTCGGGAAATCCCCACTTACCCTCGAGGCACGCGGGGGGCGGAGCGGCACCAAGGCCCCCGCCCCCCGGATGCTGCTTTCGGTCATTTGTCGCTCGAAGGACGCGGTAAAATCTGCCGAGCGCGGCCTTCTTCGCGGCAGCTTGCGCGAGGCAAGCTGGGGCCGGCTCAGATTTTCCCGAGCGTCTCCCGCCGCGGCCCCAGATAGCCGAACAGATAGGCGGCCACCTTGCGCATCTGAATTTCTTCCGCGCCCTCGGTGATGCGGTAGCGGCGGTGGTGGCGATAGATATGTTCGAACGGCTTGTGCCGCGAATAGCCGATGCCGCCATGGACCTGCATCGCGCGGTCCGCGGCTTGGCAGCAGAGGCGGTTCGCCCAGTAATTGCACATGCTGACCTTGTCGCTGAGACGATGCTCGACCTCCTTGTGCGGCATATTATCCATTTCCCACGCGGTCTTGCGGATGAGGAGACGGAGCATCTCGGCCTGCGTCGCGAGCTCGACAAGCGGGAACTGGATCGCCTGATTCTTCGCCAGCGCCTCGCCAAAGGGCTTCCTCTCGCGCGCGTAGCGCACGCTTTCCTCGATGCAATAGACTGCGGCGCCGAGCGAACTTGCCGCCTGGCGGATACGGTTCTGGTGGACGAAGCTCTGCGCGATCGACAGACCGCCGTCGACCGGGCCGAGGCGTGCGCTGTCGGGCACCCAAACGTCGGTGAAGCTGACGCGCGGGTGGTCGGTCGGCATGTTGAAGGTCCAGAGATATTCCTCGATCACCAGTCCCGGCGAGGGGTTCGGGACGAGCAGGCAGGTGATCCCCTTGGCATCGCCATCCTCGCCGCTGGTGCGGCAGAAGGTCGCGCAGTGGGTCGCGACATGCATGCCGGTCGTCCACATCTTCTCGCCATTGATGCGCCAGCCCTCAACCCCGTCGCGCACCGCGCGCACCGCGCGCGTTTCCATATGCGTCGCGTCCGACCCGTGATCGGGCTCGGTCAACCCGAACGCTGTGCGGCGTTTGCCTTCAAAACCGCCGAGGATGAACTCCTGCTTCTGTTCCTCGCTGGTGGCGAACTGCTCGAACATCTCGACGAAGGGGAAGTTGCCGACGATGCTGTGCTCATTCTGAAGGTCATTGTGAAGCCCAAGACCCTTCGCGGCAAAATGCTCGCGGATCACTGCCATCCAGAGGTTCGACCCGTCCTTGCCGCCATATTTCTTGGGCGCCGAGAAGCGCCAGTGCCCGGCGGCGTCGGCCCGGCGTTTCGCTTCGTTCAGCAGCTCTTCCCATTCGTGCCGGGGGAGGCCCTGATTGTCCCAGTCGGTGCGGCTGTGCTCGCGGCGATGGTCGAAGAAGCGGATATTGTCGTCGGCCTCCTCGAGCGGCTTGATTTCGGCCTCGATGAATGCATCGAGCTCGTCCAGATAGGCCTTGAGTTCGGCCGGAACCGCAAAATCCATGTCTACCTCCCTTAATTCAGCTGCGCCAATCGGCGCGCGCCGTCGCGAGCGCGGCATATTTCGGACTGTCGATGGCGCATTTGTCGAGCACGGCGCGCCGCAATCGCGCGAGCAGGCCTGGCTCGGCGAGGGTCGCCGCACCGCTCATGAGCGCCTCGGCGAGCGTCCGGTCCTCGGCGCCTACTCCCGCGTCGAGGTCGCGCATCACGATGCCGAGCGCGTTCATCGCAACCACCGCCTCGAACTTCGCATGACCCTCAGCCTTCGGCTTGATCGCGCTTTCTATCCAGTCGCGCACTGCCGCGACCATTTCGCGGTTGGTCGGCTCGCCTACCGGCGTCTGCGCGCGATCGGCGGACGGCGGCAGCGGGCGTTGCCGTTCGGCCTCGGGCGCTTCTTCGTCGAGCAGGCGAATAAGGTCGAGCTCCTGCTCGGCCGTGCGCCGTCCGACGACGACGCGCTCTACCGTCGTGTCGGCGCCGCTCCGCCACGCCTGTCCCATCTGAAGACAGCCGAGCGCCCACCAGAGCGTTCGATAGACGAGCCAGAAGCGGAACCGGGCCCGATCAACCGCCTGCCCGCCCGCCGCTTCATAAGCCGCAAAATAATCCTCAAGGCTCCCCACCCCGAACGCTGGCCGGTCGAGACAGCCGAAGCGCCACACGGTCATGCAGCCGAATGCCAGATCCTCGTGCGCGTCGCCGAGATGCGCAAGCTCCCAGTCGAGAACCGCGGCTAGACCCTGCCCATCGACCATCACATTTCCCATGCGATAGTCGCCGTGCACGAGCACCGGTTCGGCCGGCGCGGGGAGATGATCCTCGCACCAGCGGATCGCGAGTGCGATCGCTGGACGATCGCCGCCATAAGAGAGGAAGCGCGCCTTGAGTTCGGCAAGCGCCTCTGCCGTGTCCATCACCGGAATGCCCTCGGGAATCGCAGCGCGCGGCAGCGCGTGAATGCGGGCAAGCTCGCGGCCGAGGTCGGCGATCAGCGAGGGCGGCGGTGCGGATAGAATCTTCGCCGGGCTGACCTCCGCGGTGATGCGCCGCATCACATAGCCCGTCCCCATCCCGTCGCCGTCGGCGAGGACGGCGACGACTTCGGGCGCCTTCACGCCGCCTGCACGCGCTGCCCGGACGAGCGCCGCCTCTACTTCGTGCCCATAGGGCCGCCCCTCCATATATTCAGCCGACGGCGCTCGGCGAAGGACATAGCCCTCCCCTCGCCAGTCGAACGCCCAGCTTTCCATGTTCGCACCGCCCGACAGGCGGGAAAGACCCGACAGCGCCCCAGGCCCAAGGGCGCGCGACATGAAAGCGGAAAGCGGTTCGGCAAGCTCGGTCATTACTTAACCTTGCTAAGTATTTTTCGCCTCCGCAAGGGGTAATCGAAGAACCCGCCCAAGGGCGTGCAAGCGCCCCCTAGTTCGGAAACGCGAAGCGCACGCTGTCGCGGTAATATGAGGCCATCGGCTTTCCATCCCGGTCGAGCGCGGGCTCAAAGCGGGCCCGCTTCATCAGTCGGTCACACACCGTCCGGTCAAAGCCTTCAGGGTGGGTCGACTGCTGGATGTGGCAGGCTGTCGGAAAACCATCCGCGCCCACATCCAGTCGAAACTCGACGAGGCCGGGCATCCCCTTTTGCAACATGGCCGATGGGTAATCGCCGGCTCTGAGCCAGGTTGACGGTGAGCGGGCGGGGATCGCAGATCGCAGCCGCATCTTGTGGCGCTCAGCGTCGATGCCCCAATGGGTCAGCAGTTCATCGGTGCATTCATTCATTGCGGCGAAACTCGCCTTCATGGGTCCCGTGCGCAGCCGCAGAGAGTGCCGCAGCGGTCTGCCGATGTCGATGAAGTTCACCGATGCTTTCTCATGATCGGCAATTGGTGCGACCGGCACACTGCCTCGCGCGGAAAGCACTGTCTTTTCGGTATCGGACAGCGGCCGGATGCGGATATTCTCTACAAATATCCACGCGGGATTAGTCCCGATCGAGCCTGTGTAAAAGAGCACGTACTGTTGGGGCAGGGCTTCGCCAAACCGGATTCGGGCCTCGTCGCTGCCTGCCGCGCCCTTCATTCGCTCACCCATCAACGAGATGCGAAATTCATCGCCCGGCTCATACTGGTCGATGATCAAGGTGACAGCCTCCCGGCCGCTACCGAATACACGTATCAGCCGGCAATAATCCTCGGCATAATGAACATTCCAGGGTGACGACGGGTCGAGCCCTGCAGGCTCGGCGGCGCCTGCCACATCCGGCTGTGCGATGCTCGATAGCACGGCCATCCAAAGGCCCAATCCCCCCGTTTTCATGGACGAGATTTAGGACCCAGCCGACTTGCTGGCAAGTAACCCCGATCAACCGGCGCGTTCGCGGCCGCGGGCCATGACCGCGAGCCGCCGCGCCTCGACCTCGTCGGCGCTTACCATGCGGTTCGCCGCAGTCGATCGCGCCTGTTCGAGCGCCATTCCTTCGCCAAAAGGCAGCGCATAACCCTCATCAATAAGCGCCTTGTACCGCCGCACCATCACCGGATCGGCGCTGGCGATGTCGCGCGCAAGCGCCTGCGCGGCAGGCAGAAGCTCTTCGGGCGCCACGACGCGATTTACGAGGCCCCAGTCGCGCGCCTCCTCAGCGCCGAGGAAATTGCCGGTGAGCGACAGCTCCTTGGCGCGGCCGATGCCTATGATCCGCGACAATTTCTGCGACAAACCCCAGCCCGGCATGACGCCGACACGCGCGTGGGTGTCGGCGAAACGGGCGTTGGTGGAGGCGAGCAAAATGTCGCATGCAAGCGCAACTTCGAATCCGCCGGTGATCGCGACACCGTTGATCGCGCCGATCACGGGCTGCGGGCAGAGTTCGATCGCCTTGACCGGATTTTCGTCGGCGCTCTCCGCATTGGCTGCGCCCAGATTTTCGGTATCGGCGCCGAGTTCCTTCAAATCGAGACCGGCGGTAAAGGCGCGCGTTCCCGCGCCCGTCAGCACGATCGCGCGCACGCTCTCATCGGCGGCCAGATCGCGCATCGCCGCAGCCAGTTCGGCGCGCAGCGCCCGCGACAGGGCATTCATCGCCTCCGGCCGGTTGAGCGTGACCGTCGCGACCGCATCGTCGCGGGTTACCAGGACCAGGGACATAGTCTCTCTCCCAAAGAAAAAGGGCGGCCGCAACGGACCGCCCTTTTGCATTCATGCCATGACGGCCCGGATCAGATCTTGGCTGTCAATTCGGGCACGGCGCTGAACAGGTCGGCAACGAGGCCGAGGTCGGCGACCTGGAAGATCGGCGCGTCCTCATCCTTGTTGATCGCGACGATCGTCTTCGAATCCTTCATGCCAGCGAGATGCTGGATCGCACCCGAGATGCCGATCGCGAAATAGACCTCGGGCGCGACGATCTTGCCGGTCTGGCCGACCTGATAATCGTTGGGGACATAGCCCGCGTCGACCGCAGCGCGCGAAGCACCGAGCGCGGCGCCGAGCTTGTCGGCGAGCGGGACGATGACTTCCTGATATTTCTCGCTCGATCCGAGCGCACGGCCGCCCGAGACGATGATCTTGGCCGAGGTGAGCTCGGGGCGCTCAGACTTTGCAATCTCGGCGCCGACGAAGCTCGAGATGCCGGCGTCCCCGCCAGCCGAGACGGCTTCAACGGTGCCCGAACCGCCGCTCGCGGCGGCCTTGTCGAAGGCAGTGCCGCGGACCGTGAGGACGAGCTTGGCGTCCGACGATTCAACGGTCGCGATCGCGTTGCCGGCATAGATCGGACGGGTGAAGGTCTTCGGACCCTCGACCGACAGGATTTCCGAAATCTGCATCACGTCGAGCAGCGCGGCGACGCGCGGCGCGATATTCTTGCCCGTCGTGGTGGCAGGCGCGACGAACGCATCGTGCGAGCCCATCAGATCGGCGACGAGCGGCGCGACATTTTCAGGAAGATTGTGCGCGAAGGCCGCATTATCGGCGACGTGGACCTTGCCGACGCCGGCGATTTCCGACGCCGCCTTGGCGACGCCATCGACGCCTTCGCCGGCGACGAGAAGATGGACTTCGCCGAGCTTCGACGCAGCGGTGACCGCGGCCAGCGTGGCGTCCTTGACGGCGCTGCCGTCATGTTCGACCCAAACGAGCGTTTTCATGAATGCACTCCCATCGCCTTCAGCTTGGCAACCAGTTCATCGACATCGGCGACCTTGACGCCCGCCGAGCGGACGGGCGGCTCCGAAACCTTGACCGTCTTGACGCGCGGGGCCGTGTCGACGCCGTAGTCAGCGGGCGACTTGGTATCGAGCGGCTTCGACTTCGCCTTCATGATGTTCGGCAGCGAAGCATAGCGCGGCTCGTTCAGGCGAAGGTCGGTGGTGACGATCGCGGGGAGCTTCAGCTTCACCGTCTCGAGGCCGCCGTCGACTTCGCGGGTGACGCTCACGCTGTCGCCCTCGACGTTCACCGCGCTGGCGAAGGTGCCCTGCGCCCAGCCGGTCAGCGCGGCGAGCATCTGGCCGGTCTGGTTATTGTCATCGTCGATCGCCTGCTTGCCCAGGATCACCAGACCCGGCTGTTCGGCGTCGGCGATGGCCTTCAGGATCTTGGCGACGGCCAGCGGCTCGACTGCATCGTCGGTCTGCACAAGGATCGCGCGGTCGGCGCCCATCGCAAGCGCAGTGCGCAGCGTCTCCTGCGCCTTCGCGGGGCCGATGCTGACCGCAACGATCTCGGTCGCGACGCCCTTTTCCTTCAGGCGAATCGCCTCTTCGACCCCGATCTCATCGAACGGGTTCATCGACATCTTGACGTTGGCGAGATCGACGCCCGTGCCGTCGGCCTTCACCCGCGGTTTCACGTTGTAATCGAGCACCCGTTTTACGGGAACGAGGATTTTCATGGGCTCAAAGCTCCTCTTTGCAAATTGTGCACTGCGCCATAATTGGCGTTTACGTAAACGTCAACCAGCAGTCCCATCCTTCTCCCTCGAGGGGAGAAGGTAACCGCATTCACGCCGCCTTGGCGACCTCGGCGACGATCTTCTTCGCCGCGTCGCCAAGATCGTTCGCGGGAACGATCGGCAGACCGGAGTTTGCGAGGATGTCCTTGCCCTGCTGGACATTGGTGCCTTCAAGGCGAACGACGAGCGGAACCGAGAGATTCACTTCCTTCGCAGCCGCGACGATACCTTCGGCGATGATGTCGCACTTCATGATGCCGCCGAAGATGTTCACGAGGATGCCCTGGACAGCGGGGTCCTTCAGGATGATCTTGAAGGCGGCCGTGACCTTTTCCTTGCTCGCACCGCCGCCGACGTCGAGGAAGTTCGCAGGGAAGGCGCCGTTGAGCTTGATGATATCCATCGTCGCCATGGCGAGACCGGCGCCATTGACCATGCAGCCGATGTTTCCGTCCAGCTTGATATAGGCGAGGTCATATTCGCTCGCTTCGACCTCGGCCGGGTCTTCCTCGGTCAGGTCGCGAAGCTCAGCGAGGTCCTTATGGCGGAACATCGCGTTCGAATCGAAGCCGACCTTGGCGTCGAGGACATAGAGTTTGTCGCCTTCGGCGGTCGGGCAGATGGCGAGCGGGTTGATCTCGATCTGCGAGGCGTCGGTGGCAAGGAACGCTGTGTAAAGTCCCTCAAGGAGCTTCGCCGCCTGCTTGGCGAGGTCGCCCGAGAGACCGAGCGCCGCGGCGACCGAACGGCCATGGTGCGGCTGAAGACCGGTCGCGGGGTCGATCGTGATGGTGTGAATCTTTTCCGGCGTGTCGTGCGCGACCGTTTCGATGTCCATGCCGCCCTCGGTCGAGGCGACGACTGCGACCCGGCTGGTCGCGCGGTCGACGAGCAATGCAAGGTAGAATTCCTTGCCGATGTCGACGCCGTCGGTGATGTAGAGGCGGTTGACCTGCTTGCCGGCCTCACCGGTCTGGACGGTCACCAGCGTGTTGCCGAGCATCTCCTTCGCGTGCGCCTCGACTTCTTCGAGCGTCTTGGCGAGGCGGACGCCGCCCTTCGCATCGGGACCGAGTTCCTTGAACTTGCCCTTTCCGCGGCCGCCAGCGTGGATCTGCGCCTTGACCACATAAAGCGGCCCGGGAAGCTGCTTTGCCGCCGCAACAGCTTCCTCGACGCTCAGCGCCGGGATGCCAGCGGGCACTGCGACGCCAAATTTCGCAAGCAATTCTTTCGCCTGATATTCGTGAATGTTCATGGGTCTGCCGGGCCTTTCGACTCTGGAGCGGGAGATATTCGGCGCCGCCTAAGCACAAGTTTGGCAGCAAGGCTACCCCTTGGCGCCCCCGGAGAGAGAAGAGATTTTCTACCCTAGCGCAAAGCGCACACCGCCGCCGAGCTGGTCGAGACGGCCAAAATCTCCGGATCCTTGAGCGCGCGAACCTTTTGCAGAAATTGATCGAGCGTCAGGTCGGTGATCCGTCGGTCCTTGAGGCTGCCGAGCGATGCGAGGCGGCGCAGTTGCAGCAGCGACAGCCGGTCGACCATCCGCTCGGCCATGCACGCCGACATCGCGGGCGACAGCCCGGCGTCGATCAGCCCGCTGCGCAGCCGCGTCTCGGGCGTCGCGCAGGCGATCAAGGTGAACGAAAAAGCGATCAGATAAAGCGCGGGAATTATCTTCATGCCCCGCGCCATATGCAAAAGCCGAAAGACCCGCAAACCCGTTTTCTTCCGGGCAGATGCCGCTATCGACCGTGGAATTCGGCTACCGCGCCCGACACCGCCTGCATGAGCACCATGCGCTGCGGGATCGAGGCGGTGGTGCTACCGAGCATGACGACAATTGCATAGCGCGTTCCGTCGGGCGCGGTCGCGATGCCGATGTCGTTATAACCCGCGGTCATGCCCTTATAATCTTGGCCAGTGCCGGTCTTGTGCAGGAATTTCCAGCCCGAGGGCAGCCCCGCCTTCAGCCGGTTCGGTCCGCTGCGCGTGCGGCTCATCACGCCGAGTATATAGTCGGTCGATTGAGGAGAGAGCAGCGTGCCGCGGGCAAGCCGGGTCAGCGCGCGCGCGATCGCGGACGGGCTCGCCCCATCGACTGGATTGGCAAGATAATTGTCCATCGCCGCCTTGCGCGTCGCATCGGGAAGCGCCGCGCGCGCCGCCTGAAAGGCGCGACCGACCGAGTAGGACTGCTTCCATTCAAGCCCCGCTGTGCCGCTCTGGAGCAATCGCTCGCCCGGGCCGAAACGGATTGCGCCCAGATCCTTCGCCGCGATGAAGCGGCGTACCGCATCGGGCCCGCCTACGGTGCGCAGCAGACTGTCGTTGGCGGTGTTGTCGCTGTGCGTGATCGCTGTCTCGATCAGCTCGCGCACACTCATCGTCACCGACCCTTCGGCGCGCACGCGCGCAGCGATCGGCTGATGGAACAGGGTAAGGTCAGCAGGAGTGATGCTGACCTTCCGGTCGAGGGTCAGCGCGCCCCGGTCGACTGCATCCAGCACGGTCAGCGCCACCCACAGCTTTGATACGCTTTGCTGCGGAAACAGCTCATCGCCGCGCTGCTGGAGTGTCCATTCACCGTCGATGCGCTGGACGGCAATGCCGGTCTTGCCGGGAAAGCTCCGCCATAGCTCGAAAATTCGCTGCTCGAGCCCAGCGGGCGGACGCCGGAAGCCGGGGTCGATCACGCCCTGCGGCGCCGGCGTTGCCGCGCGCACCGGTTCGCCGATCGGGATCGTTACCGATCCTGCGGGACTGCGAGGCGGCGGGGTCTCACGCGATGGCGGTATCACGGCTGCGCTGCCGACGCATCCGGCCAGCACGAGGGAGCTCATCGCCATGGCGAGCAGCAGCCCGCCCGAAAACTTAACCTTCATTTATACCCCGAAGCGGCTGCGGTCCTCAGTCTCACCGGCCCCCGCGGCCGGATTTCGTCCGTCCCGCACCCTTCACGGGCGAACCAGCGATTTGCGACGAACGATTCTTCCCGCGCGACAAGCGGCGGAAAGGAAGGGCCTGCTCAGGGTGCTGGGGTCCTGCGGATCCAGGCGGGGTAAAGCCGCTTGAATGCCGCGAGCTTCGGCGCGTCCCAGCGAACGATATAAGCGTGCCTCGGGTGCCGCTGCATGAAGTTCTGGTGATATGGCTCGGCCAGATAGAAGCCCGTGTAGCCTTCTATCTTCGCCGCGATGGGTCTGGCATAAAAGCCGCCCTTGCCGATCTGTGCAAGATAGGCGGCCGCGACCTCGCGCTGCGCGCTGTCGAGCGGCACGATCGCGGCGCGATATTGCGGGCCCCGATCAGGACCCTGCCGGTTCTTCAACGTCGGATCGGCCACAACCGAAAAGAGGATGCGCAGCAGCGATCCGTAACTGATGACACGCGGGTCATAGGTGATGCGCACGGCCTCGGCATGCCCCGTGGTTCCGCTCGACGTCCGTTCGTAAGTCGCGTTCTCCTTGCTGCCGCCGTGATAGCCCGCCTCGACCGATATTACGCCTTTGACGTTCGAAAAGACGCCCTCGACGCCCCAGAAGCAGCCGCCCGCGAGCACCGCGGTCGCGCGCGGCGCCTTCGCGGCGGGATCATAGGCAGGTGCCGGCAGCGGAACGATATTTTCAGCCTGCGCCGGCGCGCATTGCGCGAGCACAGCGAGGGCGATGAGAGCTGCGATAATTTGTCCGGCGGAATTGCGCCGCCGCGACATCAAGCGGGAAGCGGTAGCGCCGGCTGGTTCAGCATCACGAAGGTCGCGCCGATCGCGAAGCCAGCGAGCATCGTCAAGAACCAGTCCGAGCGGAGGAGAGCAAGCATGGGAGCCTCTTATCTTCATATCTGTCTGTTCGCGGGCAGTCCCGCACCGGTTACACCGACGATATGGCGCGCCCCTTGCCGCCGTGCAGTGATCGCGATCACCCTAAACGCCACTGCTTACCATGGGGTGAACCCGCCGCTTAACCGCCGTTCATGCGCGGCAGATAGGCGAACCCTCCGTCGATTTCAAGACCGATCGGTATAAAATTGCGCGGCCGGGCGAAAGGGACGTCAGACGAGCGCCGCACACGCTTGCTGGATCCGTACGCATGCTTCCTTCAGCACCGCCTCCGAGGTCGCGTAGGAAACGCGAAACGCTGGCGAAAGGCCAAACGCCCCGCCGTGCACGGCGGCAACGCGCGCGGCGTCGAGAAAATAGTCGATCAACGCCTCATCGCTGTCGATCACATGCCCTGCGGGAGTTTTCTTGCCGATGCAGCCCGACGCGTCGGGGTAGACATAGAAGGCGCCATCGGGGACCGGGCACGACAGGCCGGGCGCGTCGTTGAGCATCGCAACGACTATATCACGGCGCTTTCTGAATGCAGCGTTGCGCTCGTCAAGAAACTGCTGCGGCCCGCCAAGCGCCGCAGCGGCGGCAGCCTGCGCGATCGAGCAGGGATTCGAGGTCGACTGCGACTGAAGCTTGCCCATCGCCTTGATGATCCACGCAGGTCCGCCCGCATAGCCGATGCGCCAGCCGGTCATCGCATAGGCTTTCGAACAGCCGTTCACGGTGAGGATGCGATCGACAAGGTCGTGGCAACGCTGTGCGAGAGTCGAGAATGGGAAATCGGCGTACCAGACATGCTCATACATATCGTCGGTCATCACCATCACGTGCGGATGGCGGCGGATCACCTCGCCCAGCGCGTCGAGTTCCTCGGGCGAATAGGCGGCACCTGAGGGGTTCGACGGCGAGTTGAAGATCACCCATCGCGTCTTCGGTGTGACGGCGGCATCAAGCTGCTCCGGCGTAATCTTGTAATTCTGCGCGGCGCTCGCCTCGATCGTCACCGGCGTCCCGCCCGCAAAGGCGACGATGTCGGGATAGCTGACCCAATAGGGCGCAGGGATGATCACCTCGTCGCCGGGGTCGACCGTCGCGACGAGCGCGTTGAACAATGTATGCTTGCCGCCGACATTGACGCTGATCTGATCGAGCCCGTAGTCGAGGCCGTTGTCGCGGCGGAACTTGCCGCGGATCGCTTCCTTGAGCGCCATCGTGCCGTCGACCAGCGTATATTTGGTCTGACCCGCACGGATCGCCTCGATCGCGGCTTCCTTGACGAAGTCGGGCGTGTCGAAATCGGGCTCACCCGCGGACAGACCAATGACATCGACGCCCGCGGCTTTCAGCGCAGTCACGCGCGCGGTCATCGCGAGCGTTGCTGAGGGCTGGATGCGGTTGAGGGCGGCAGAGATGTGCGGCTCGATCGACATGGACGATGCTTTCCGGGACGATGGATTGACAGGAAATTGCGCGCGCCGCGCCTAATGCTTTCGGTCGCAAACCGCAAGGCGCGCCGCGGATATTTTACCTATGCAGACCCCACGTCAGCCTATCGGCACTTGCGCTGCGTCGGCGAGCCGTGCCGGGACGAGGCCGCGCAGCGAATTGCCGATGAAGAATCCGTCGGACAGGTCGGCGATGCGCAGGTGCGATTCGACCGCACGGCCCTTGTCGATCAATTCGGCACGCAGGACGCCCGGGAGCAGACCGAGCGAGAGCGGCGGCGTCAGCAGCACGCCGTCGCGTTCGACGAAAATATTGCTCCAGCTTCCCTCGGTGACGAAGCCAGGTTCGTCGACAAACACCACTTCGGGCGCACCGCTCGCCGCGCGCGCTTCATCGTAAGGCGCGCGCAGGCTCGTCTTGTGCACGAGGCGAAAATCGCCGCTCGCAAGCGGCGCGGGCTGCACGGCGACGGGCACGGGCAGTTCAGCGAGCCGAGGCAGCGGCGATACCTCGACCGCGAGCGCCCCCGACGCGGCGAGCCGCATCCGGACCCGCGCTGCGGTGCGAAGGCGAAAAGTCGCCGATTGCAGGCTGTTGCGCGCGCCGTGACGGTCGAACCGGAAGCCTAGAGTCTCGGCACTGGCCTTCATCCGGGCGAGGTGCCCCTCGAGCCGCTGGACACCCTCAACCGGGTCGAACTGCATCGTCTCCATGAGATCGAAGCTTTCCCCCGCTGCGCCCACAAATTCCCCCTTGGCCAGACATTCGCGCCACTCTTCAGCCGCTTGGCTGTCGGCGACAACAGCCGATCCGAGCCCCAGCGTGGCGCAAGCCAGCGTATCGCGCAAGTCATCGGCTGCGGGAAAGACCAAAGTGCGGATCGCGACGTTGAAGGCGGCGTCGCCGCGAGCATCGATGAAGCCAATCGATCCGGTGTAGAGCCCGCGGGGCTCTGCTTCCAGTTCATCAATGATCTCCATCGCCCGAACCTTGGGCGCGCCAGTGATCGATCCGCATGGGAAGGCCGCGCGTAGCACATCGACCGCCCCCGCGGCTTCCGGCAGCCGGGCGGTAACGTCGGAGACGAGCTGATGTATCGTCGGAAAGCTTTCGACCCGGAAGAGTTCGGGTACCTTAATCGACCCTGGCACCGCGACGCGCGACAGATCGTTTCGAATAAGGTCGACGATCATCAAATTTTCGGCGCGCTGCTTGGGATCGGCGGCAAGCGTCTGCGCGGCGCGGGCATCAGCGGTGCGGTCGGCCAGCCGCGCCGCAGTCCCTTTCATGGGTCGGGCCATGACCGCTCCGTTGCGGAGCGCAAAGAAGAGTTCGGGCGAGAGCGAGGCGACCGCCTGCGCGCCCGTCCAGATAAAGCCGCCATAACCCGCGCGCGCCGTCCGCCGCAGCCGCGCATAGGCGGCGAGCGGATTGCCCGCAAAGGGCACGTTCGCGCGGAAGGTCAAATTCGCCTGATAGATATCGCCCGCCCGAATATAGTCGAGCACCGCCTCGACCGCAGCTTCATAGACAGCTTGCGTCACTCTGGGCACTGGCCGCCCGATCCAGCTGCCCGCCGGGTCTGGGAGCAGCGCGGGAATTTCGCCGGGAGCGATCCGGTGGACGCGATCGAACAGGCCGAACCAAGCGAGCGGTGCGCCGGCCACGTTGCCGCCGCAGCCCCCCCGCCAGGCTGGAGCGAGCCCCTTGCCCCCTTCATAGGATAGATAGCCTGCGGCATTGAGCCCCCGCGCCAGCGCGGCCTCGAGCGCATCGAGAAGCGCCGGAACCTCTCCCGCGTGCCGTGCGGTCAGAATCTCAATGGGATCGCGATACAATCGCGCCGGAACCGCACTCTCGTCGCGCGCGTCGTCGAGCAGGACGAAGGGCGGGCTTTCCGGCCCAGGGACGGGAATGGCCGCATTATCTGTCATGTCCTGCCCTGCCACCCCATTGCGGCTGCCCGAGATACCGTCCGATTGGAAAATGGCGATCCGATGCCCCGCCCCTTAGCTCCGGCACGACGGCCGGGCAACATGCGCCAATTGCGATAAGAATTTGCTTACCCTAGTGTCAGGAAAGCACCGCTTTGAGAAAGGATAGATTGCCCCGATGAGCAGCCCCTTTTCCTGGTCGACCAACTATCGTCACCCGACGGCATGGGACCAGGACTTTCCGCCGCTCTCGCTTCCCGACATGCTCGCAGCGAGCGCGACGCGCAATGGATCGGCGCCGGCGCTTGACTTCATGGGGCGGCATTTCAGCTATGCCGAGATCGCAAGTGGGGCAGCGCGCGTCGCGCGCGGGCTGCAAGAGCGCGGCATCGGGAAGGGGAGCCGTGTCGGCCTCTTCCTCCCCAACGTCCCGCATTATGTCGCCGCCTATTATGGCGCGCTCGCCGCGGGGGCTACGGTGGTCAATTTCTCGCCGCTTTACACTGTCGCGGAGCTGGAGGCCCAGGTCGAGGATTCGGGAACAGAGATGCTGTTCACGATCAGCGCTGCGGCACTACTTCCTGCTGCGCTCGCGGTGCTCGACGGATCGAGCCTGAAACAGCTCGTCGTCGGATCGGTGGCGGGCGGGCTCCCCGCAGCCAAATCCGTGCTCTACCGGTTATTCCGTCGCCACGAGCTCGCAGCCCTGCCCGACGACCCGCGCGTCATCCGATTCTCGGCTCTCACCGACAATGACGGCCGAGCCGATCATGTCGAGATCGACCCCGGGCACGACGTGGCGCTGATCCAGTATACCGGGGGCACCACCGGCACGCCGAAGGGTGCAAAGCTTACCCATCAGAATCTGACCGCCAATGCACGGCAGGTGAACGCGATCGACCCGGACCATGACGCAGGAGACCGCATCCTCGGCGTCCTGCCCTTCTTCCACGTCTTTGCGAACACCTGTGTCCTCAATCGCACGATCCTGAACGGTGGCATGATTACCATGCTGCCGCGCTTCGATGCGAAGCAGACCCTCGAGGCGATCACCCGCACGAAGGCGACCGCACTTCCCGGCGTCCCGACGATGTACCAGGCACTGCTCGACCATCCGGACCTCCCCAAGACCGATTTTTCGAGCCTGCGCATATGTATTTCGGGCGGCGCGCCGATGCCCGCTGAGCTGCGCGAGAAATTCGTCGCCGCGACCGGCGCCTCGCTTGTCGAGGGCTATGGACTCACGGAAAGCTCCGGCGTTGTCGCGACCAACCCCTATGATGGCCCGGTCAAGGCGGGCACGATTGGCCAACCGATCCCGGCAACCCGAATTCGCCTTCTTGACAGGGAGGATCCGTCAAAGGATGCGCCGGCAGGCCAAGAGGGCGAACTTGCGGTGAAGGGGCCGCAGATCATGCAGGGCTATTGGAACCGGCCAGAGGCGGACGGCGACAGCTTTACTGCCGACGGCTGGCTGCGCACCGGCGACGTCGCAACGATCGACGCCGAGGGTTATATCCGCATCGTTGATCGACTGAAGGACATGATCGCGGTCGGGGGATTCAAGGTCTATCCAAGCGTTATAGAGGCCCATCTTCACCAGCATCCCGCGGTCAAGGAGGCCATCGTCCTTGGCGTCCCCGATGCCTACCGCGGCGAGAGCCCCAAGGCCTTTGTCACCTTGGAGGACGGATTCAACGTGGCGGGCGAGGCGCTCGCGCTCTGGCTCAATGCTCGGCTCGGCAAGCATGAACGGGTGAGCGCGGTTGAGGTGCGCGAGGCGCTACCCAAGACGATGATCGGCAAGCTCGACCGTAAGGCGCTCCGCGCTGAAATGAAGGCGTGACGAGACCGGTCGCCGGGCACGCCGTCGGGGCACTTCTTCCCTTGGAGGTCGTTCGCGGCTAAGCGCTCTTGCATGAAACCCATACGCAAAGCCGTCTTTCCCGTCGCTGGCCTCGGCACGCGCTTCCTGCCGGCCACCAAGGCGATACCCAAGGAGATGCTCCCCGTCGTCGACCGGCCGCTCATTCAATATGCGGTCGACGAAGCGCGCGAGGCGGGGATCGAGCAGATGATCTTCGTCACCGGGCGGGGCAAGAGCGCGATCGAGGATCATTTCGACATCGCCTTCGAGCTCGAAAAGACGATGTCCGAGCGCGGCAAGGATCTGTCGGTCCTCGAACCGACACGGCTGGGCCCCGGCAACTGCGCCTATGTCCGACAGCAGGAGCCGCTTGGCCTCGGCCACGCCATCTGGTGCGCACGCGACATCGTCGGCGATGAACCTTTTGCCATATTCTTGCCCGACGAGTTCATGCACGGCAGCCCGGGCTGCATGAAGCAGATGGTCGACGCCTATACCCGCGTCGGGGGCAATCTGATCTCGGTGCTCGAAGTGCCGCGCGCGCAGGTGTCGTCCTATGGCGTGATCGCTCCGGGCGAGCGCGACGGCGCGCTGACCGAGGTCCTGGGACTGGTCGAAAAGCCGAAACCCGAAGCGGCGCCGTCGGACCTTATCATTTCGGGCCGCTATATTCTCCAGCCCGAGGTGATGCGCGTGCTCGCCGACCAGGAAAAAGGCGCAGGCGGCGAAATCCAGCTGACCGACGCGATGGCGTCGATGATCGGGACGCAGCCTTTCCACGCCGTGACCTTTTCCGGCGCCCGCTATGATTGCGGATCGAAGGCAGGTTATATCCAGGCCAATCTCGCCATCGCGCTCGAACGCCCTGACATGGCAAGCGACGTCCGCGCCTTCGCGGTCGATCTGCTTGGATGATATAATGGCGCCGGCCTGGGCGAACCAGCCGGCGCCATCCCCCTTATTCGCCCTCGATATTCGGCTTCGGGAAACTGTCGGCTCCCACCGTGCGATAGAGCCAGCCGCCGACCGCGCCGCCGATGAGCGGCGCGATCCAGAACAGCCAAAGCTGTTCCAGGGCAAGCCCCCCCACGACCAGCGCCGGGCCGGTACTGCGGGCCGGATTAACCGAGGTATTGGTCACGGGAATGGCGATCAGGTGAATCAGCGTCAGCGCGAGGCCAATCGCAAGCGGGGCAAAACCCGCGGGCGCACGGCCATCGGTCGAGCCCATGATGATCCACAGGAAGAAGGCGGTCAGCACAATCTCTATGACCAGCCCCGACCATAGGTCGTAGCGCCCCGGCGACCCCTCGCCAAATCCGTTGGCGGCGAGACCGTTGACCGCGAGGTCGTAAGCGGGGCTGCCGCTGGCGATGTAAAAGAGCAGGAAGGCGGCGACGATCGCGCCGAGAAGCTGCGCGATCACATATAGGGGAATGCCGCGCGCGTCGAAACGGCCGCCTGCCCACAGACCCAAGGTCACCGCCGGGTTGAGGTGGCAGCCTGAAATATGGCCGATCGCATAGGCCATGGTGACAACGGTCAACCCGAAAGCCAGCGCGACGCCGAGGAATCCGATGCCGAGCTCGGGAAAGGCTGCCGCCAGCACCGCGCTGCCGCAGCCGCCGAAGACAAGCCAGAAGGTACCGATAAACTCGGCGACGCCCTTTTGCATATTGTTCATATGACCCTCTCCTCCGCCGGACGGTCATGCGCGCCGCCGGCGCGAGAACCACTCTAACATGCTGAGAGATCACGGCAAGCAAGTCATGGTCGGTTCACACGCCGTCGGCTACAAGGATCCGGGACCTCATGTATGGACTGCCGAAAGGATTTGAGATGAGCGCAAGGCTCCTGTTCCTCGCCCCCGCCTGCCTGGCGCTCACCGGATGCGTGAGCACGGTAAAATCGGTCGTCACGGCCCCGGTCAAGGCGGTAGGCAAGGTCGCCGACTGGTCGACGACCAGCCAGGAAGAGGCCGACCGCAACCGCGGACGCGCGATGCGTGAGCGCGAGGCAAAGCTCGGCAAATTGTCGCGCCAGCGCGACAAGGCGGCCGAGAAATGCCGCAACGGAGAGGAAGCGCAATGCCGCCGCGCCGAGGTCCTCGATCACGAAATCGAGGCGGTGATGGCGGAGCCGATCTGAGGGGCAGCCGGGGATCCCTTCATGGCGAAATCAGCCGATGCCTTGCAAGGAAAGGTGCCGGAGCAGATCCGCCCTGACGGGAGCAGGCAGGGCGCGAGCTCGGCTCAGCGCACGCGCCGACCGGTCCACACGACGCGGCCGACGAGGCGCACGTCCGACATCGGCAGGTCGTTCCAACTGGGATATTGGGGATTGTCACTGATGACCGAGAGCCGGCCTTGTCCGGGCGCACGCGCAACGCGCTTCACCATCAGCCCGTCGTCCATGCGCAGGACGTAGATCCCGTCGCGCAGGCGCCCGGCTGCGTCGCTGCCGTCGACGAGAATGTCGTCGCCATCGCTCAGGGTCGGTGCCATTGAATCGCCCTCGACGCGGATGATGCTGAGCGCGCGTGGGTCGGCACCGAGGTCGCGTAGCCAGCGTGGATCGAAGGCAAGTTCGCCTTCAATGGGCTCGCCATCGATACTGGCGCCGGCGCCTGCCGAGGCGCCGACAGCAAGCCTCGGCACAAGGATCATCCCCGACCCGCGCACGCGGCTCGCCACCGTGGTCCGCTGCGCCGGCCCGCCAAGGATCGCTTCGGACACGCCGAGATAGGCGGCGATGCGCGCCCGGTCTTCCTCGGCCAGCCGGCGTGGTGAACCGCGCTTGATATATTGCTGGATATAGGCCGGATTACGCCCGATGCGCGCGGAAAGCTGGGCATAGTCGACACCTCTTTCCTGCAAGAGACGGTCGAGCGCTGTGCGAGGGTCATCCACCAAATCTGACACGGGGAGGGCGGTCCTTTCCTATCTCACTCTATAGCGATAGGATTTTTCCTAGACAAGTAGGAAATAGGAGATCAGATAGGAAATATCCTATTGGGCGACTCGCCCGTCACACCATCCGAGGGGAGCACAAATGGAACGGAGCCTGCTGCAACGGGTCAACGCCTTCCTCAACGAAAGCGGCATGCCCCCTTCCACCTTTGGCCGCGCGGCGGTGCGCGACCCGCGGTTCGTCAGCGACCTGCGCAGGGGCCGTGTGCCCGGGCGCAAAACCCTGGCGCGGGTGGAAAATTTCATGAGCAAATGGCGCGCCGATCGGAGCGCGGGCCTGGACGAAGGAGCCGGAAGCCGCCACGGCGGCGCGGTCCGCCAATGAAGGAAGGAATCGCGGAATGAAGCCTTGGTCACCCGCCGCTGCGCCGCGCGCATTCGGCCCGCACCGCCGGCTGCGCTGCCTGCTCGCGCGCCAATTGCCGCGCGGATTGTCGCTGGGGTCGTCGACCCTGCGCGCCTGGGCAAGCGCCAATTTCGTGGGGTCCAGCCATCAGTTTCGTTGCACATTCGCGACCGGCGAAGCCGAAGCCCTTCGCGCTGCGCTTGACGCGCAATTGGAAGGTGCCGAATGGCGGCTGCCCGGCCATGTCGTTGCCGATACGGCGGTCCGGACCGAGAGCGAGGCTGGCGCGCTGCAGATCGAGATTTTGACGATCGAGGACTAAGCTCCGCCGTCGCGCCTCGATCGGATCACCCCGCCGCCTGGCGATTGAGGCGCTGCAGCGTACCGAGCGCGGCCTCGAGCGCGAAGTCGACGGTCTCCCCCTCGTCTTCGCTGGCCCGGGCGCCGGTTGCGGTCTGCGGTGCAAGCCGCGCCTCGCGGCGGCGCGCCAGCCCCGCCTCGAATCGCGCGACCATCGCGCCGAGAGACTGGTCGGCGGGATCCGGCATCGCCGGCACCGCCGGGATGGCGACCGCCCCCGTCAGTTCGGCAGGCTGGAGCCAGGGTTCTTCCCCGGGCGCGGGCTCGGCCGGCGCGAGATCCGCAAGCACCAGTTCGTCCTCGCCGGACGCTTCGCGCGGCGGCGTGCCCATGGCGGCAGAAACGAACGTCATGTCCGCTGCTTCACTTTCGCCCGCGCCGCGTGACGGTTCGGCGAGTGGAGGCATCGCTGCTGGTCCGAGCCCTTGCGGGGGTAGGTCGCGGCCCGCGCGGAGCGGGGGTCGCGGCGGATCGTCCGGATGGAGATCGGCGCGGCGGCGGCGCGGGGCTTCTTCAGAGTCGTCGCCAGCTCGGACTTTGCGCACGCGAAGCGCCTCGGGCTTGGCGAGCGCGAGCGCGACGAGCGCCGCGATAAGAGGGGCTACGGCTGCCATCCCGAGCGCGAGTGCAAGCCGGCCGCCGTTCCCGACGGGGGGCTCGAA
The DNA here is from genome assembly GCF_900168005.1 of Sphingopyxis flava. GTDB lineage: Bacteria > Pseudomonadota > Alphaproteobacteria > Sphingomonadales > Sphingomonadaceae > Sphingopyxis > Sphingopyxis flava. Next base: position 30,184 of record NZ_FUYP01000002.1, on the reverse strand, counting down.
CAGCGCGGATAGCCGATCGAGATAGAGATTCCAGCTGATCGCAGCGACCCAGGCGATAGGCATGACCGCGGCGAAAAGGAAGGTCAGCGCAGCTGCGCCGATCACCGCCGGCACCGCGGGGCGCAGCGCGCGGGCGAGTGCGTAGACCCCATCCCGCCATGATTTTTCGCTGTCCTCGTCCATATCGCCCTGCTTGTTTTTTCCCAAATCCTAGGCTGCCGCTGATGCGGCATCGCGCAGCAGCCGCTGGTAAACCGGTTCGTAACGTAAAATGTTTGACGACCAGTTACGATGGGCTTCAACGAAAATCCGCGCCCTACGGCGCCGGTCGTCCCACGCGTCACGCCTGCCGAGCAGACCCGCGAGCGCTGCCGCAATCGCGGCGGGATCGTCGGGTGCGAACAGCGTCCCGGTAATCCCGTCCTCAATCAGTTCGCGGTGCCCGCCGACGTCCGACGCGGCGACGAGCTTCCCCTGCGCCATCGCCTCGAGCGGCTTCAACGGGGTGACAAGGTCGGTCAAACGCATTTTCTTGCGCGGATAGGCGAGAATATCAATCAGCGAATAATAATGCTCGACCTCGATGTGCGGCACTCGTCCTGCAAAATGGATGCGCTCCGCGGCGACCGAGGCGGCGGCCTGGGCTCTCAGCGCCCGCTCCATCGGTCCCCCGCCGACAAGCAATAGCCTTGCACGCGGCTGCGCCGCAGCAAGCAGCGGCATCGCTGCGATCAAATCGTCGATGCCCTCATAATCGTAGAAGCTGCCGATAAAGCCGATAACGGCGTCGTCGGCGCCGAGGCCGAGCCGCTTTGCCAGCACCGCGTCGCGCGGCGGCGGGTCGCCGAACAGCTCGAGGTCGACTCCGTTGGGAGAGACTATGATCTTGTCCGGCTCGATTCCGCGCCGGATGAGGTCGCCGCGCAGGCCTTCACAGATAACCGCTGTCGCATCGGCGCGGCGGACCGCGCGGGTTTCAAGAAAGCGGGTGAGACGGTAGCGCAGGCTCCCTTCGCGCCCCGTGCCGTTCCCGACCGCCGCATCCTCCCAGAATGCGCGGATTTCGTAGAGCACTGGGATAGCAAAGCGTTTGCCGACGCGCAGCGCTGCCATCGCATTGAGTACGGGCGAATGCGCATGAAGCAGATCAGGTCGCCATTCACGGGCGAGCGCTTCCACCCGCGCCGCCAGCGCACCGATCTCGCGCCATTCGCGAACCGGCGCTCTTGCGGGCGGAACCGGCGGGGTCCGGTAGAAAGTGAGCCCGTCGACCGTCTCTCCATCCGGGCCCGCTTCAGGATGGCGCACGCCAGTAACTCCCGCGACCTCCCAGCCTTTCGCGGCCTGCGCCTTCATGAGCGCCCTGGTGCGAAAGGTATAGCCGCTGTGCGCGGGAAGGCTGTGATCCAGAATGTGCAAAATACGCGTCATCGCGGCGGGCTCTGCCAGACAAGCCTTAACGCCGCGTCAACCCCGATCGGATAGAGCCCCGGCAACGGGCTCCCGCTGGGGGCGAAGCGAAGCTGGGTCTTGCCGCACAGATGGTCGACAATTTTTCCATTGCCCTGACCCACGCGCTGATCGCGATCGCACTGTGGCGCCTGCTCTATCGCGACGACCTCGACCGCGAAGTCAGCCCGCGCATGGCGTGGCAGCAGCGCCGCAACGCCGAGCTGGCGGCGCGGGAGGCGGAAGGCGATGCGTGACCTTGCACTCGTCGCCTTTCTGTTTGCCTTCATCGGGGTCGGCTTTCGCAAGCCCTTCCTGTTCATCCTGTGCTTTTGCTATATCGACATCGTCGCGCCGCAGCGTTTGAGCTATTTCCTGATCAACTCGATTCCGGTCTCGCTGATCGTCTTTGGCCTCGCGATCGGAGGCTGGCTCATCGCCGACGACAAGCGTGACACGCGCTGGTCGGGGCGGCAGCTCCTGCTTGTGGTCATCCTTCTCTATTGCTGGCTCACAACGATCCAGGCCGATTTCCCAGTCGAGGCTCAGGACAAATGGGGCTGGGTCTGGAAGGCGCTGGTCTGGGCGATTTTTCTTCCCCTGACGCTGCGCACAAAGCTGCGCATTGAGGCGCTGGCCCTGATCATGCTGCTGTCGGCGGCGTCGATCGCGATCGCGGGGGGAATCAAGACGGCGGCGGGGGGTGGCGGTTACGGCTCGCTGCAACTGCTGCTCAACGAGAATTTCGGCCTTTATGAAGGCTCGATCATGTCGACGGTCGGCATCTCGATCATCCCGCTGATCCTCTGGTATCGCCGCCACGGCACGATCTTCCCGCCGGACTGGCGCGTTTCGCTCTTCTGCTTCGCCCTCTGCTTCGCCTGCATGCTGCTGCCGGTGGGGACGCAGGCGCGCACCGGACTCGTCTGCCTCGTCGTGCTCGCAGTCCTGTCGCTGCGCGCTGTCAAGCACCGGTTGCTCTATATTGTCGGCGCAGGCTTGCTCGCCGCGGCCGCGATTCCCTTGCTGCCCCAGAGCTTTACCGAGCGCATGGAAACGATCGAGGGTTATCAGTCCGATGAGTCCGCCTCGACCCGTGTTGCAGTGTGGAAGTGGACGTGGGAATATGCGAAGGAGCATCCCTTCGGCGGGGGATTCAACGCCTATCTCCAGAACCATTTGCGGGTGAAGATGGCGGCGGGCGCTTATGATCCCGACGCGCCGCAGTCCGCCGAACCGATCGTCTATGAAGATCGCGCGCGCGCCTATCATTCAAGCTACTTCGAAATGCTCGGCGAACAAGGCTATCCCGGACTCGCGCTTTGGCTGATCCTGCACGTCGGCGGACTCGTGCAGATGGAGCGCCTGCGGCGCCGCTACCTCAAGACGCGCCGCGCCGAGGAACAGTGGATCGCGCCGCTCGCAACCGCGCTTCAGCACGGACATATCATATATATGGTAGGCTCGCTCTTCGTCGGCATCGCATTCCAGCCATTCATCTACATGATGCTGGCGCTGGAGATGGGGCTTTCGACCTACTGCAGGCGGCGCGAGCAACAGGCGGGCTGGCGGCCGCTCACCGCGCGGCCCGCGCAAGTGCCCGCGCGGCTCCCGGTGGCGCGCGGCTGACACTCTGGACCAGCACAGCTTCGGGGGAGCTCCTCCCGCTGCAGGGCGAAGCCGGAACCATCAGCGCCGACAAAGCGCTATCCCCCCATGCCCACGCGCCTGGTCCATGTCGATGATAGCTTGCCCGGCATCAGCCGCGAGCGGTGGCGCGGCGGCTGGCGCTATCGTGATGCCAAGGGGAGACCGATTCGCGACCAGGACGAGATTGCCCGGCTCGATGCGATCGCCCTGCCCCCCGCCTATGAAGATGCCTGGTTCTGCCCCGCTCCCAACGGGCATATTCTCGCCACCGGCTATGATGCGCGCGGGCGCAAGCAATATCGCTATCATCCCGATTTCCGGATGACGCAGGAGGCTGACAAATATGATCGCTGCGCCGCCTTCGGTCATGCGCTCCCGCTGCTTCGCGCGCGCCTGGTCGACGACCTCGGACGTCGGACGCTCGGCCCCGAGCGCGTTGTAGCGGCGGTGGTACGTCTGCTCGACCTTGCAGCGCTGCGCGTCGGCAATGAACAATATGTCGCGGCGAACAAGAGCTTCGGCGCGACTACGCTGCGCCGGCGGCATGCGCGCCTCAGCGGCCAAAGGCTGCACTTGAGCTACCGCGCCAAGGGCGGCGCGATGCGCGAGGTGACGGTCACCGACCGCACTCTTGCGACGCTGGTGCGCCGCCTCCAGGACCTGCCGGGGCAACATCTCTTTCAATATGAGGATGGAGGCAGCCTCTGTGCCGTGGGATCGAATGAGGTCAACGCCTATATCCGCGAGGCGATGGGGGCGGATTTCAGTGCTAAGCATTTCCGTACCTGGTCGGCGAGCATCGCCGCCTTCACTTATCTTTATGATGCTGCGGAGCCACCAACGCTGAAGGCGATGCTTGCCCATGTTGCGCAAGGACTCGGCAACACACCGGCGGTGGCCCGGCGCGCCTATGTTCATCCCGCTATGATCGCAGCGGCGCAGGCGCGCGGCAATTTTGCATCCGTGGCGGGATCGCTCCCGCGCGCGACCCGATATCTTTCACGTTACGAGCGCGGGTTTTTGGCCTATCTGGAGCAGACGCCGGGCGCCGCCGCTCTGCTCCGCTCGGCGTGACCCTTTTTAAGAAAAGACGCACGAGGACCGACGTGACCTTCTCCCTTCTCGCCGCTGCCACCTCTGCCGCCAGCAAGGCCGCCGCGCCGGCAAATCCACTCGACGACCTCAATTTCTGGTGGAACAGCAGCGCCGCCTGGGTGAACGGCCATTGGCTGCAGATCGGCATTGCAGTGGGCGCTGGGCTGACCATCTATTTTCTCCTGTCATTGCTGCGCAGCTTCGCGCTGAAGCGCGCGCAAGCGGCTCCCGGGCACTTCTCGCTGACCGACATTGTTGGGCGCGTGATCCACAAGACCCGCTCAACGGTGCTTGCGATCGTCGCCATTCGGCTCGTTGCGGGCTATGCCAATCCGCCTGCAATCATCCTCGCCACAATCCAGTTCGTCTTCACCATTGCAGTGGTCTTTCAGATCGCAATATGGGCGCGCGAGATTGTCATCGGGCTCATTCAGCGACGCGCGGCGGAAGGGCATAACGAGACGCTGAACAATGCGATGGGGATCATTCGACTGCTGATCAGCGTCGCGCTCTTTGCGATCGCAGCCATCGTGATCCTCGACAATATGGGAGTCAACGTTACCGGCCTCGTTGCCGGGCTCGGCATCGGCGGCATCGCAATCGGTCTTGCAGCACAAGGAATTTTCTCCGACCTCTTTGCATCGCTTTCGATCATCTTCGACCGGCCGTTCAGGGTCGGGCAAGCGATCAAATATGACAATTCGGCGGGCACTGTGGAGCGCATCGGACTGAAAAGCACGCATATCCGCTCGGTCAACGGCGAGCTTCTGGTGATCTCGAACACCAACCTCCTGTCAAAGGAGATTACCAATTATGCGCATCTTCACCGGCGGCGCATCCAGTTCGCGATCGGCGTCGTTTATCAAACCACACCCGCGATGCTCCGCGCGCTGCCGGCGCTGCTCGAGGAACAGGTGAAGACCGCGGGGCAGGATTTCATCCGAGCAAGCTTCACCGGTTTTGGTGCATCGAGCCTGGATTTTGAACTGATCTTCGACGTGCATGACGAAGATTACGACAAGGTCACCGCCGCGCGCACCGAAATCGGAATTCGCGTTTTTGAGGCCATGACCGCGGCGGGGTACGATTTTGCCTATCCGACCCAGACAACCTTCACGGCGGCGCCCGACGGAACGATGATCATGCCCTACGCCGAGTCTTTGGCGCTTGAAGCGGGCTCAGGCGGGGCAGCGCGGTCGAGCTGACGCTACGGCGCTGGGGCGGAATGCCCCGGGGTCTTGTGCAATGCGGCACGAGGGGCCTAGAACGCCCGCGAACCAGTCTTTGAGGGGATGAAAAATGGCCACGATCACGCCGCAGGAGTTGAAGACCAAGGTCGGTCAGCATCTCGGCACCTCCGAATGGGTCCTCGTCGATCAGGACATGATCAACAAATTCGCAGACGCCACAGGCGACCATCAATTTATCCATGTCGACGAGGAAAAAGCGAAGCTCACGCCTTTCGGCGGTACCATCGCGCACGGTTTTCTCACGCTTTCACTTATCCCGATGCTGGGGCAAAAGACCGACGCGCCCAAGATCGAAGGCATCAAGATGGGTGTCAACTATGGGGGTAACAAGGTTCGCTTCCTTGCTCCCGTCCGGTCAGGCAAGCGCGTGCGCAGCCATGTGAAGCTCCTCGAGCTCGACGAGAAGCGCCCCGGTCAGTGGCAGCAGACCAACGAGATAACGGTCGAGATCGAAGGCGAGGAAAAGCCTGCGCTGATTGCCGAGTGGATCACGCAATTTTTCGTCTGAGCAAGACATTTCCGGCCGACCTCCCCCGAAAGCTAACCGGAACCCAAGCAGAAGGACTTCATCATGCGTGACGCCGTTATCGTTTCCACCGCTCGCACGCCGCTCACCAAGGCGGCGCGCGGCTCATTCAACAACACGCCGGCTCCGACGCTCGGCGCCTACTCGGTCAAAGCCGCCGTCGAGCGCGCCGGCCTCGAAGGCGGCGAGATCGACGACGTCCTTTTTGGCGCCGCGATGCAGCAAGGCTCGCAGTCGCCGAACGTTGCACGCCTCATCGCCCTGCGGGCCGGCCTCCCCGTCACTGTCCCCGGCATGTCGATCGACCGCCAGTGTTCGTCGGGACTGATGACGATTGCGACCGCCGCGAAGCAGATAATTGTCGACCGTCAGGACATCGTGGTCGCCGGCGGCGTCGAGAGCATCTCCAAGGTTTCGGGCAGCGGCAAGGTGTTTATCGAGCCTGACGCCGAACTCCTCGCGATGCACAAGGATACCTATATGCCGATGATCGGCACAGCGGAGGTGGTCGCGAAGCGTTACAACATCAGCCGCGAGGCGCAGGACGAATATTCGCTTCAGTCACAACAGCGTACCGCCGCTGCTCAGGCGGCGGGCAAGTACGACGATGAGATTATTCCCTGCAAGGCGACGATGGCGATCGTCGACAAGGAAACCAAGGAGGTCTCCTACAAGGAGGTCGTCGCCGACAAGGATGAGTGCAACCGTCCCGACACGACGCTCGAAGGGCTTGCGAGCCTCAAGCCGGTGATGGGCGAAGGCCATACGATTACCGCGGGGAATGCCAGTCAGCTGTCCGACGGATCCTCGGCCTGCGTCGTGATGGAGGCCAAGGTCGCCGAGAAGCGCGGCCTGACGCCGCTCGGGCGCTATGTCGGCATGGCCGTCGCAGGTACCGAGCCCGACGAAATGGGCATCGGGCCCGTCTTTGCAATCCCGAAGCTGCTCGAGCGTTTCGAGCTCAAGATGGATGACATCGGCCTTTGGGAACTCAACGAAGCGTTCGCGGTGCAGGTGCTTTATTGCCGCGACAGGCTCGGCATTCCCAACGAGCTGCTCAACGTCAACGGCGGCTCGATCTCGATCGGGCACCCCTTCGGCATGACAGGCGCCCGCTGCACCGGTCACGCGCTGATCGAGGGCAAGCGCCGCGGCGCGAAATATGTCGTCGTCACCATGTGCATCGGGGGCGGCCAGGGCGCTGCAGGCCTGTTCGAGGTTTTCTGACGTGCGCCTGAGCGCCCCGCGGGTCGAGCCGGTCAATCTCGATCGGCTCGACGCCGAACAGCGTGCCGCGCTCGAACCTCTCCTTGCCGCCGATGGTGGCAAGGTCGGGGGTGGGCGGGTGCTCAACATCTTTCGCACCCTCGCCCACGCGCCGCGGGCGCTGACCGCGTTTCTTGCCTGGGGCAGCTACATCCTTTCCAAGCGCAACGCGCTCTCGCCCCGCGATCGCGAGCTCGTCATCCTGCGCACCGGTTATAATTGCCGGTCAGGCTACGAGTGGACGCAGCACAAGCGGATCGGACTTGGCTGCAAACTGTCCGAAATCGAGATCGAGCGCATCAAGGCCGGCCCAAATGCTGAGGGCTGGAGTGACCTTGACCGCGCGATGCTCAGCGCCGCCGACGAGTTGACCCGCGATCATTTCGTAAGCGACGATATCTGGGCTGCACTCGCCCCGCTTGGCGAAAAGGGCCGGATGGATCTAGTCTTTACCGTGGGCCAATACACCCAGGTTTCGATGATCTTGAACAGCTTCGGTATCCAGGTCGAGGAAGGTTGGGAGACGGACCCCGATCTGCGCGCGTGAACCAAGGGAGACAGACATGAGTGACATTGGCGTGATTGCCACGCTGCGCGTGCAGCCGGGCAAGGAAGCCGAGTTCGAAGCTGTGTTTGCCGAACTCGCCCCCGCCGTGCGCGCGAACGAGCCCGGCAACAGCTATTATCGCCTGTTCCGCACCAGCGAAACGGGGGTGTACAAGGTCATGGAATGCTATGCGGGTGCGGCCGCCCTCGAAGCGCACCGGGCCTCGGACCATTTTCGTACTCTTGGCGCAAATCTCGCTCCTTGTCTCGCCGGCGCGCCCGAGATCGAGCGACTGATCGCCGTCTAGCGCCGTAGCCAGAAGGATATGGGCCTAGCCGCCTGATCCCGCCACCTCCGCAATTTCCCCTGCGCGGTCGCCGAGTAGATAGCGCGGGCCCGCCCCCCGCTGCGCGGCCTTGTCGCCGCGATTGTAGAGCCCGCATTTCTTCAATGACAGGCATCCGCAGCCGATGCATTGATCAAGCAGTTCGCGCGTCCGCTCGAGCGCGAAAATCCTTGCATCGATCCGCGCGCGAAGATCCGTGCTGATCCGCGTCCAGTCGGCGGCATTGGGTGTCCGCTGCGCCGGCAATCGCGCGAGCTCGGCCGCAATTTCCTCAAGGCTCAGTCCCAGTTGCTGTGCAATCAGGATGAAGGAAACACGGCGAATGTCCGCGCGCAGAAAGCGCCGCTGCCCTCCGCCTGAGCGTAATGCCTCTATCAGACCCTTTGCTTCGTAGAAGCGGATCGCTGACACCGCCACGCCCGTACGCGCCGCGAGTTCGCCGATCGCAATCAAGTCCGTCCGGTGCATGTTCATCCTCATTTGCCGCTTGATCTAAACCTGACTTGAGCTTGCAAGAGTGCCCGCGTCAACACGAATCAGGAGACTCATCGTGCCGCACCCTTTCATCGAGCATGTAAATATCACCGTCAGCAACCCCGAGCGCTCCGCGCAGCTTCTGTCAGCAATTTTTGGCTGGCACGAGCGCTGGCGCGGCCCGGCGCGCGATGGTGGCACCACCATTCATGTTGGCAGCGACCGAGCCTATCTCGCTCTCTACACAGGCCCTGACGGCGAACATGCAGGAACCCGCTGGCCCAAGGGCGAGCCGCTCAATCATGTCGGTGTGCAGGTGGATGATCTCGATGCGACCGAAGCGCGCGTGAAAGCGGTCGGGCTCGCGCCTTTCAATCACGCCGACTATGAGCCTGGTCGCCGCTTCTATTTCTTCGACCCCGATGGCATTGAATATGAGGTGATCAGCTATACGGAGCCGGGCCTGCGCTAGACGGCGCAACGTCACGGCCGCTGCCGCGTTGAGAGCATATCGGGGGGACGCAAGAGGAGTCTCAACCGATGAGCGACGATATCAAACAGGCCTTCTGGAAGGCGCTCGACGCCAGTCCCTATGTCATGGTCGGCCTGATCGGCGAGCGCGAGCATCATATCCCGATGAACGCACAGCTCGACAAGGATGCGAACAGTGCCTGGTGGTTCTTCACCGCGGCCGATAACCGGCTGGCGGCCGGGGGGCCCGCGATGGCGCAGTTTGCGGCGAAAGGCCACGAACTGTTCGCCTGTATATCGGGCACGCTGCGCCGGGAGGAGAGCCGTGACGTACTCGAAAAACTGTGGAACAACTCTGTGGCGGCGTGGTACCCAGGCGGCAAGGACGATCCCAAGCTCGTTCTGCTGCGCTTCGACCTTGAAGACGCAGAAATCTGGACGGCCGATCCCGGAATCAAGGGACTGTTCAAACTCGCCGCAGGCATGACGATGAAGGAAGGCGAGCTAGGCGAGCACGCGACGGTGGCGCTCTAGCGTCAGGCGGGGCCAGATAAGGGCCAGATAAGACCGTCGTCGAACCTGAACCCTTGCTCACGGTCGCGCGCGAGAAGCGCCGGGCCATCGAGATCGACCCATTGCGCACGCTGCGCAAGGACGAAGGCGGGCGCGATGCCAAGGCTGGTCGACAGCATGCAGCCGACCATGATTCCGAGCCCCGCGGCGTCAGCGGCGTCGGCAATGCGCAGCGCCTCGGTGAGGCCGCCGGCTTTGTCGAGCTTGATGTTGACGCCGTCGTAAAAGGTACCGATGCGCGCGATATCCGCGGCGATCTGGCAGCTCTCGTCGGCAACGAACGGAAGCGGGGCGTAAACTCCGTCGAGCAGCGCATCTGCGCCGACCGGTACGGGCTGCTCTATTAATTCGACTCCCAGTTCAGCGAAGGCTTCAGCCTCGCTGAGCAAATCGAGCTGAGCCCAGCTTCCGTTGGCGTCCACGATCAGCCTCGCGTCGGGCGCCCCGTCGCGTACGGACTCGACGCGCGCAAGGTCGCCTTCCCCTGTCAGCTTGAGTTTGAGCAGCCGCCAGCCATCGGCAACGGCCGCGGCGGCCTCTGTCTTCATGCGGTCCGGGGGCGCAAGCGAAATGGTGATGGCAGTGACCCGCTGGGCCGGCGGACCATCGCACCCCGCGAGCTGCCACAGCGGCGCTCCCCGCTGCCGGGCCTCCAGATCCCAAAGCGCACAGTCGAGCGCATTGCGTGCAGCGCCGGCATCAAGCAATTCCTGGACCGCGGCGCGGGCCTGTACCGCGTCCATGCCGGCGAGGTGCGGCACAACCCGCAGGATCGCATCACGGCACCCGGCGGCATCCTCGCCATGATAATAGATTGGCGTTCCCTCGCCGCGTCCGATGACCCCCTCGCTCTGGAGTTCGGCCACGACCAGGTCGACATGATCTTGGGCGCCGCGTGCAATCACGAACTCGCCCGCGACCGGCCAGCGCTCGACCCGCGCGCTTTTCAGTTGGATGGCCATGGAAGAACAGTAATGCTGTGCGACATGACCGGTAAATCCCTTTCCGAACGCGTCGCCGATTTCGGTCATCGCCTCGCCGTGGAAGCGCATGCCGCCTGGTTTGCAGCCCGCGATCCGCGCACCCCCGCGCTTGCACGGCTGCTCGCGGTCGCGGTTGCGGCCTACGCGCTGTCGCCTGTCGATTTGATCCCCGACTTCATTCCGGTGCTCGGATGGCTCGATGACCTCATTCTCGTCCCCGCCGGCCTGTGGGCGGTGCGCCGGCTGATCCCCGTGCCGCTTTGGGCCGAATTTCGCAGCGCCGCAGAGGCCGCAAGCGAACGCCCGTCGAGCCGCGCAGGCATGATCGCGATTCTGCTGATCTGGGCTGGTCTACTCTACACGATCTACTGGAGCGTGCGAATATCGCCTTGGCATTGAGGCGCAATGAGGGCTCCCCTTTTGATACGGGGAGCGAAAGGTCGCAGCGATCGCTAGGCGGCGTGGAAACGGATCCAATCCTCGACCACGGGCGCGATTTCGTCACGCCACTTGCGGCCATTGAAGATGCCATAGTGGCCCACGCCCTTCGCCATCAGATATTTCTTCCTCGCAGCCGGCAGTGATTTCGCCAGCGTTAGCGCGGCCTTGGTCTGTCCGATCCCCGAAATATCGTCGCGCTCGCCCTCAATCGCGAGGATAGCAATATCCTTGATCGCTGCGACATCGACGGATTTACCGCGATGCAGCATCGCGCCCTTGGGTAGAAGATGGCGCTGGAAGACGATATCGACGGTCTGGAGATAGAATTCCGCAGTCATGTCGCAGACCGAGCGATATTCGTCATAGAATTCCTTGGTCTTGTCGGCGCTCTCGCCGTCGCCATCGACCAGATGCTTGAACATCTCCCAATGGCTCATCATGTGATTGCCGAGATTCATCGCCATGAAGCCTGCGAGTTGCAGGAAGCCGGGGTAGACGCGGCGTCCCGCCCCAGGATACCAGGCGGGCACCGTCGCGATGACATTCTCCTGAAACCAGGCATAAGGACGCGTCGTGGCGTGCTGGTTGACCGCCGTCGGCGCCTTGCGCGTGTCGATGGGGCCGCCCATCATGGTCAGCGTTTTCGGCCGGCACTTGTGCCCCTCTGCCGCCATGAGCGCCGCCGCGGCGAGGCTCGGCACCGACGGCTGGCATACCGCGAGCACATGCGCGCCTGGTCCGATATGTTCGAGCCACGAGATGAGATAATCGATATAATCGTCAAGATCGAACTTGCCCGCCTCGAGCGGCACATTGCGGGCGTCGCGCCAGTCGGTGATCCACACATCGTGCGCCGGCAGCATCCGCTCGACCGTGCCGCGCAGCAGCGTCGCGTAGTGACCCGACATGGGCGCCACAATAAGCAGCTTGGGTGCGTCCTTTGAGCCCATTTTCTTGAAATGTTTAAGCTGACCGAAGGGTTTGCGGGCCTCGATCACCTCGCTCACCCGAACCCTCTCGCCTGCGACAATCGTTTCGTAGAGGTCGAACGCCGGCTTGCCGCGGGGGGCGGCGGCGTGTGCGAAGACTTCAAGGGCCGAGGCGAATAGCGGGCTGCCGCTGAAATAGCCAAGCGGATTCGCCGGGTGCTGCATCACCTGCGCGCCGGCGGTCGCCAGCGCGCTCGCCCCCGCGAGCCAGCTCTTTTGCATGTCGAAAGCGTGATACAGCATCTAGGGGACGTCCTTGCGATCTGAAGGCGCTCTTACGGCGCGACCTTTCGGCCCCATCCTAGGCAATCGCGGTCATTGTGCAACGCGTCATTTCGTTTCTTTTCGCTCCGCTTCAAACGCATTGAAGCAGCGCGTTATTCTCCATCGTTGAGCACCGCCCGCGCGGCTGCTAGGCGAACCCGATGGCGACCTCATCCGACCGACCCGCCCCACCCCCCGTGTCACAGGAGTCCCGCGCCCGCAGGCTCGGTAGCCTCCGGATGATCTGGCGCTACGCCAGCCGCTATCCAGCGCAGTTGCTCGTGGCGGCTATCGCTCTTGGCATCGCTGCGCTCGCGACGCTCGCGATCCCGTGGCAGTTCAAGGAGATGATCGACAGCGGTTTCGTCGCGGGCGGGGGCGACGTTGCGCCGCATTTCCGGCTTTTCTACGTGATCGTCATTATCCTCGCCCTGGCAACCGCGCTCCGCTTCTATTTCGTGAGCTGGCTTGGGGAACGCACGGTCGCAGATATCCGCCAGGCGGTGCAGCGCAATCTCTTGCGGCTAGCCCCCGGCTTCTTCGAGGAAAACCGCCCTTCCGAAATCGCGTCGCGCATGACGTCGGACACTGCGATCATCGAGCAAGTGGTCGGCACCACCGTCTCGGTTGCGCTTCGCAATCTAGTCATGGGCGTGGGCGGCATTGCCTATCTTTTCACCCTCTCGCCCAAGCTGACGGGCGGCATTCTGATCGGCATTCCCGTTATCATCATGCCGATCGTCCTGCTCGGGCGCCGCCTCCAGAATGTTTCACGATCAAGCCAGGACCGCGTCGCCGACATAGGGGCGACGACCGCGGAACAATTGGGAGCGATGAAAATCGTCCAGGCTTTCGGCCAGGAAGCGCGAGAGGCCGAGCGTTTCGGCGCCGCGGTCGAAAGCAATTTCGCTACCGCGAAGCGCCGTATCCGCCTCCGCGCGGCCATGACAGCGATCGTGATCGGATTATTGTTTGGCGCCATCACCACGCTGCTCTGGTACGGCGCCGCGGGTGTCGCCGCGGGTACGATCACCGGCGGCACGATCGCGGCTTTCGTCCTCACCGGCGGCCTGGTGGCGGGCGCCTTCGGCGCGCTCACCGAAGTCTATGGCGATCTTCTGCGTGCCGCGGGGGCGGCCGAGCGGCTTTCGGAATTGCTCCATGCCGAACCCGAAATCGCGCCGCCTCCGCATCCACGCAGCTTTCCCGAACCGTCGCTAGGGACGCTCGAGTTCCAGAAAGTCGAGTTCCGCTATCCGACGCGTCCCGACGCCCCCGCGCTCCATGATTTCAGCCTCGCGATCTCGCCGCGAGAAACTGTCGCTATTGTCGGTCCGTCCGGCGCCGGGAAATCCACCCTGTTCCAACTTGCAGAACGCTTTTACGACCCTCAGGCTGGAGTGATCCGCCTCGACGGCGTCCCGCTGACCGAGGTCGACCCAGCCGACCTTCGCGCTCGCATTGCCATGGTGCCTCAGGAGACGGTTATCTTTGCTGCGTCCGCTCGGGATAACCTGCGCTATGGCAACTGGTCCGCGAGCGATGAGGAGTTATGGGAGGCTGCGCGCGCGGCCAATGCCGAGGGTTTTTTGCGCAAGCTTCCACAGGGGCTCGACACCTTCATGGGCGAGGGCGGCGCGCGCCTGTCGGGCGGTCAGCGCCAGCGCGTGGCGATTGCCCGCGCGCTGCTGCGCCGCGCCCCGCTACTTCTGCTCGATGAAGCGACCTCGGCGCTCGATGCCGAGTCCGAGAAGCTTGTTCAGGATGCCCTCGAGACGCTGATGCATGATCGCACGACGATCGTTATCGCCCATCGCCTCGCGACGGTGCGCGCCGCTGACCGTATCATCGTGATGGACGAAGGGCGCATCGTCGAGGAAGGACGCCATGAAATGCTCGTTGCGGCGGGCGGCCTCTACGCCCGGCTGGCGCATCTGCAATTTCAGAGCAACCCCGACACAGCCTGACCAGAGGAGACCCTGAATGCTGCATGCCATTACCGTGCCTGCCTACGAAGATGCGCTGCGCGCCCTGTCAGCCCAGCTCGACAAGGCTCTCGCTTGGGGGGCCGAGAATAATGTCGGTGAGCTACAATTGCTCGCGGCACGGCTTGCCCCCGACATGTTCCCGTTGCCAACGCAAATCCGCTTTTCCTGCGGTCAGGCGCTCCAAGCCGTCTCACGGCTCGGTGTCGCCGGCGCGCCCGACTTCGCAGATGACGCGGACAGTTTCGCCGCGATGCAGGCTCAAATCGCCCAGACGCTCGCTTTTCTGTCCGCCATCGAACCCGCGAGCCTGGGCGAGGACGGTGCGCGGCCCATCGAGTTTTCGCTTCCCAACGGGATGATCTTCGATCTCAGCGCCGCAGCCTATGTTCGCGACTGGGCCCTGCCCCAATTTTATTTCCACATTGTCGCCGCCTATGCGGTCATGCGCCACATGGGCGTACCGCTCGGAAAGGCCGATTATGCGAGCTACATGATGCAGCATCTGCGGCCCGGTACGGCGCCCACCGCCTGATGATGGAACCGGCCTGATCAGGCGCCGCCTTCAAAACGTCTGCGCTGGGATGTTGCCGGATCAGGCACCGTCCCTTACGGTCTTGGATCAGTCCGTCATATTGCTGAAGGCACGGAAAGGCGATCCGCGTTCCGCCACTGCGGCGAATGGCGCCAATCGCCTCGTCGACCCGCAGATAACGCGCATGGGCTTCGGGTGCGAGCATCAGCGGAGCAGCCTCCGGACGCTCTGCGCCCGCCTTCACGAGGAATCCCCATTCGGCAATGTCGACCGCCTCGTCGTTCCAGCGGATGACATCGGCCGTGTCGATCGTGACGTGGTTTACATCGCCCGCGGGGGCTGGGAGCTCGGACCCTTGCGGTAGCGTAACGTCTACGCTGTGGATGGGCGGAGGAATGA
Organism: Sphingopyxis flava; assembly: GCF_900168005.1. Classification (GTDB taxonomy): domain Bacteria; phylum Pseudomonadota; class Alphaproteobacteria; order Sphingomonadales; family Sphingomonadaceae; genus Sphingopyxis; species Sphingopyxis flava. The sequence goes on along the minus strand of NZ_FUYP01000002.1, from coordinate 14,941 downwards.
AGGAAATGTCGATCGCTGCTTCGATCTTGCGAAGCAGGTGATCCTTCCGGACCAGCGCTTCAAGCGTAACCACCTCAGGAACGGTCTGGATAGGGCGAGACGTTCTCAGCAGATCCATAGAATCACAAAACCCCGGCTCGCGCCAGGGCATTGTCGGGAGTCTGAAGGGCGGCACCTTCCGGTACCGCCCTTCTTTTTCATTCCAGTCCCAGTCGGGATGGAAATCAATCTTACATGCCCGAACCCGGACCGTAAGTGATTTCCACGCGCCGGTTCTGGTCGTTGCGAACGCCATCGGCCGTCGCAACCGCCGGGCGGGTTTCGCCAAACGCCTGCGTCGTGATCGAGGTATCGGCAACGCCACGTGCGGTCATGTAGCTGCGCACCGCATCGGCACGACGCTGCGAGAGACCGACGTTGTAACTGGCCGAACCCGAACGGTCGGCGTGACCGGCGAGCATGACCTGCTGACCACTGCAGCCCTGGTTGTACGCGCTGATCGCGTTGTCCAGCGTCGAAGCCGCTTCCGGAGTGATCGCCGACTGATCCCAGTCGAAGTACACAATGTAGGGCCCAGGCGCGCACACCGGCGGCGGCGGCGGGGGAGCCGGTTCGGGCGGCGGCGGCGGCGGCGGCGGCGGAGCCGGCGGCTCAGCCGGCGGCGGCGGCTCTGCGCCACCGAAGTTGAAGGTCAGCGTTCCGAGAATCGAGTGCGACCGGAAGCGCGTCGAAACGTCGCGGCCGAGCTGATCGACGAGGTCGAGCCCGCTGGCGTTGAAGAAACGATACTTGAGGCCAGCATCGATATTGCGGGTGAGCGGAGCACGGATGCCCGCGATCGCCTGCCACGCAAAGCCCGTGTCCGAATCGTCGAGGAACGGACCGGCGAAGACCGGGGCGACCTTCACGCGCGCGACACCGGCACCACCGCCAACGAAGCCCTGCAGGCCATCGTCGTCGCCGAAGTCGAACATGCCGTTGACCATGAAGCTGAGCGCGTTGGTGTCGCCGTTCAGATCATATGAGCCCGTGTTAAGCGGACCCGCGCCCGAAGCTGTACCCGGGATACCCGGAGCCACGAAGCGACCGCTCTTGATGTCAGCTTCACGGTAGCCGACTTCCACTTCAGCGCGGAACGCGCCGAAATCGTAGCCGACGGTACCTTCGAAGTCATAGCCCTTCCGGTGATCGAGAGTGCCGGCATTGTCGACGGTGCCGATATCGAGATCCATGTCCTCGACCAGCATCACGCCACCACCCACTCCTACATACCAGGAGTTGTCGCGCGCGATTGCGGGCGACGCAAGGGCAGTGGAGGCCAACGCCACGGCGACGGCAAGCTTCCTCATAGAAATTCCCCTTTCAATTGAGATTTACGTCTCGTCAGACGTCCTACGCGTCGCTTTGGTTCCACGCAAGATAACAAATCGCAAATCTGTTGCCAAAAAGTCGCACTTCTGGCTGTAAAGCACCAAAATCTCAGGCTGAAATCAAGGGCTGCTTTACCATAACCGCCCGACGCGGGCCTCAGATTTTGCGTGTGCAGCCGAAATTCACTGCCCCGATTCACGATTGCGCCGGGTTCGACCGATACGCCCCATAGCCGGCGCGGTTGCGCAGCGCCCTTCAGGCCGGGACCACCAGCGCCGCGTCCACATGCCGCCCGATCAGAGCGCCACCTGCACAGCGTCGAGGCCCAGGCAGCCGGCGCCCTCGAAAGTGCCGTCGTCGGCCTGCGGGCGGGAGGGCGGCACTTGGCTTCGCGACCAGAAAGAGAAAAGCGCTCCCCTTTTCCATTCGCTTCGTTTATTCTCTTCGCCATCAAAATCACTGTAAAACGGGGAGCCGCAGGATGCTGATCACCGCCCTTCTTCTGGCCGTCGCCGCGCCTTCGCCCGCCGAGGCCGTCAGCTCGACACGCGCCGCCTTCACCAAATGCCTGCGCAGCGATCTCAAGAAATCGCTCGATACCAAAAAGTCGCCCGCGGATTATGAGACCGCAATCAAGACCGTTTGCCAGTCTGAGCGCGACGCCTTTCGCAACGCCGTGATCGCGTTCGACCGCGCCAGCGGCGATTCACAGGCCGACGCTGCAGAAGACGCCGACATGCAGATCAACGACTATCACGACAATTTTATCGGTCAGTTCAAGGATTACTCCGAGTCCAACACCATGCCGGCTGACTGAATTCAGCTCCCTCCTTGCGCGCAAGGGAGAAACGTAGGACCGCGCTCCAAGAATGGGCGGTGACAGACGCTGTCCTGCTCCAACTGGGTTTTGCTGCGCAGCGCCAGCCCGGTCCCACCGGCGCCGAAGCCCCCTATCCAATTTCGGATTGCGTGCCGCCGTTCGTGCTGATCAGCTTCCAACGTCAGCGCTTGGCGCCCGGCCCGGCCCGAAAGGGGTGGCCGAAACCGGGCGCCGCATCGCGCACCAGCCGCTGAGCTGGCGGCGAATTTCTCCAGCTTGACAGCTTTTTATTCGAGGATCGCTTCGACCACCCGCTTGGTTGCATGGAATTGCACAAAAGCCTCTTCTTGCCGCCTTCCCGGAAATGATCTCGCTCGCGCTCTGCGCTCGAGCCGCGCGGAGGGAAAAAGCTGCCAGCGCTGGCGTTCACCGTTCAGGCCGGAAAAGTTCGCACCAGAGAGACACGCAAGATGATCGGGCAGCGCCCGGCTCGATCCGAAACGCCAGCCTGGTTCTCAATAGCCGACCGGCAAGCCATTGGCCCCGATCAGCGCGGTGATCCTCAGAATGCTTTGCGCCACTGCAGCTCGACATAGCGGCCACGCGGATCGATATAGCCCGGCTGATAGATCAAAGGCACCGTCCCGCTCGCGTCGGTGACTTTGCGCTGCGCGTCAAACAAATTGTTCACCGACAGCCGCAACCGCGAGTTCTTGAGGAACGCGAGATCCTCGGTCAGCTTGGGCATCTGGTTGAAATCGGCAAAGAGGCGCAAATTGAAGGTCGCCAGGTCGTGGAAGCGAAGATCGCCGTTGGCGCCGCCCGCCACTGTGCTGCCGCTGTCATATTTTGCGCCGACCCGGGCGCCGATTCCCTTGTAGAAGACCCCCCCGTCCAGTTCGACTAGGTGGCGGGTGCTCCCGCCGCCATTGCCCGTCGCCGATCCGTTGAGCAGATCGAGCTCGGGAACGCCGGGGCCGATCAGTACTTTGTCGGTCAGCTTGATGGTATGATAGAGTGACACCTGCCAGCGACCGCCCTGCTGGGCGCCGCCGAATGCCCCGCCGCGTCCGCCCCGGCCGAAGCCGCGGCCACCGCCGCGCCGCGGACCATCCGCTGCCGCCGGCGGCGATGCGGTCTGCTGGCTCTCGCCGCGAACCGCGCGCTCGGGCCGCGGCGGGGTATCGCCGCCTTCGACCGGCGGCGCGCCCCGGCCCGCCGGGCCGCCGCCCGCAATGCGGCGGCCTTCGCCACCAGGGGCCCGGGGTTCAGGTTGACCAAAGCTCTTGCCAAAATTGACGCCCCAGCGAATTTGCGAATTACTGGCGCGGTCGAAGTTAACCGGCCTCTGATCGACAGCGAGCAGAGTGCCGTCCGGCGCGCGCGTCACACGATCGGGGAAAGCCCCCTCAATCTCGGGGGTCAGCGGCGGGAAGCTATTCGCCGTGTCATAGCTCTTGTTTCGGTTGTAATTGACTGAAAGGCGCAGCCCCTCGACCATCGGAACCTCCCAGTTGAGCCCCAGCTTGAAATCCCGCCGCCGCTCGGGGAGCAGGAAAGGATTACCTCCGGTGGTGGTCGTGATCAGCCCCGTCTGCCCGGTCGCAAGGTCGTAGTAGGTGACCCCCTCGGTCGTGAGCGGCGCGGCGCCGAGCTGCGTCACGCTGGGCGCTTCCTCGTCGCTGTTGAAGCTCGCAACGAGCGAAAGATTGCTGGTTACGATGAAATTGAGGTTCGCACCCCAATTCGTCAGCGTCTTGAAGTCGCTTGGTCTTTGCACCTGCCCGCTCAACGTCGCCGAAACGCGAATCGGCCCCACGCCATAATCGGGATCGAGCAGCGGGATATTGAGCGAGCCAAACACGCTCGGCACATCGCGCGAGAGGTCAGTAGTCGTCACCGCCCCGCCGCGCTGCGACTGACTGTCGTATCGCAGCCCCGAATAGCTCGCGGTCGCCGACAAACGAAGCGGGCCGGCCCAAGCTTCGCCCAGACTGCCCGAGAAATTGGTGTTAGCGCCAAAGCTCTGCTGAGAGCTGTCGAAGCGGTCGCGGGTACCGCCCGCGCGGTCGGTCAAGGTGCGCGTGTCGGCGTCGGCAAAATTACCGGTGACGGCCCAGCGCCAGTCGCCGAGCATACCATTGACGCTGGCGGAGCCCGTCCAGTTCTGCGTGCGGGTTTCGCGGCGCAGCGGGTCGCCCGCTCCGCCCAGATCAGGGCCGAGCAGGTTCAAACTGTCGGTCTGGTCGAAGCGCAAGCTTACCGACGCTTCGGTGACCTTGTCGATGTTGCGCACCAGCGTGCCGTCGATGACATATTGGTCGCTCGCCGATGAGAGACTGCGAGCCGCTGCACCTGCTGCAAGGACCGGGTCATCGTACACGAGGTCGCGCTCGCTCTCGAGCAACATCGTCTGATGTTCCCAGCTTGCGTTGAGGTTGAGCCTCCCGTTCTTTCCGATCGCAGTAAAAGCGGGTTCCAGCTCGCTCATGAACTGGCCGCCCTGCGTTGGCAGGCCCGCCTCTGCCTCAACCGACATCTGCCGGAAATCGGCCTTCAGCACGAAATTGACCACCCGCTCCGTCGCGGCATAACCGTATTGCAGGGCTACTTCTTCGGGAAAGACCTCGACTTTCGCGATGGCCTCGGGAGGGATGTTGCGCACCGCACCAAAGCCCGAGATGCGGCGGCCGTTGACGAGGATTACAGGGCGCCCGCCGCCGCGGCCGCGCCCCGACCGCGTGATCGGCTCGAGCGAGGCGAGAAGCTCCTCGATAGACGAGGCGCCATAACTTGCGATTGCCGCCTCATCGAGCTCGGCCTCGGCCGCGATGTCGGTCTCCAGCTGCCCGGCGAGGCGCTGGGCGGTGACAACGATCTCGCCCTCGTCCTCAACGTCATAATCGGTTTCTGGCACGCTCGTGCCGGTGTCGAACGACTGATCGTCCGGGGCCACCGCGCTCAAATCGGACAACGTATCGGCATCGGCGGCAGACGCAGGGCCGGCTAAAGTTGCAGCACCTGCAAGTAACAGGGCGCGAACAGACATGGAAAAGCAGAGGTTTTTCATGGGAAGGAGAGCCTTCATATGGTCTTGTCTTGGTTTTTTCTTAGTTACGCCGGTCTGAACCCGGCCTGACGGCGATTCGTCCCGGCGGTTCATCTCGTCGCAATTTGTCGCAGCATTATGGCAACGCGATAAAAGTTCGACGAGTTCCCGGCAGCGACCGCTAGACAGCAGCGACGCGCCTCTTTATCGGCCCCCCATGCCGACTCCAGATAACTTGCCCGCCCCCGAATCCATCCTGATCGTCGACTTTGGCAGTCAGGTCACTCAACTCATCGCCCGCCGCGTACGCGAGGCGGGCGTTTACAGCGAGATCGTTCCTTTCAGCAGCGCCGAAACTGCGCTCAAGCGGATGCAGCCAAAGGGCATCATCCTTTCAGGCTCGCCCGCATCGGTGCCCGCCGCGGGCAGTCCTCGCGCGCCGCAGGCGATCTTTGACAGCGGCCTTCCGATTCTTGGCATCTGCTACGGTCAGCAGGTCATGACGCAGCAGCTCGGCGGACAAGTCGAACCTGGCGGGGCAGACGGTGAGCGCGACGGCGAATTCGGCCGCGCCTTCCTGACCGTTACCGAACCTTGCGTACTCTTCGACGGCCTATGGGACGTCGGCGAGCGGCATCAAGTGTGGATGAGCCACGGTGACCGGGTGACCCAGTTCGCTCCGGGTTTCCGTATCGTGGCGATCAGCGACGGCGCGCCCTTCGCGCTCATCGCCGACGACGCGCGCCGCTACTACGGAACCCAATTCCACCCGGAGGTCGTACACACGCCCGACGGCGCCAAGCTCATCGCAAATTTCGTCCGCCACGTGTGCGGCTGCTCGGGCGACTGGACGATGGCTGAATTTCGCGCCACGAAAATCGCCGACATCCGCGCGCAAGTCGGCGACCAACGCGTGCTCTGCGGTCTGTCGGGCGGTGTCGACAGCGCGGTGGCAGCGGTTCTGATCCACGAAGCAATCGGCGAGCAGCTCACATGCGTGTTCGTCGATCACGGTCTCCTTCGCATGAGCGAGCGAACACAGGTCGAGCGGCTATTTCGCGACCATTACAACATCCCGCTCGTTGTCGTTGATGCCGAGGAGCGCTTCATGGCGGGCCTCGCAGGGGTCACCGACCCCGAAAAGAAGCGTAAGTTCATCGGCGCCGAATTCATCAATGTATTCGAAGAAGAAGCGAAGAAGCTTGGCGGCGCGGATTTCCTCGCCCAAGGAACCCTCTATCCTGACGTGATCGAAAGCGTTTCCTTCACAGGCGGGCCGAGCGTGACAATCAAGAGCCACCACAATGTCGGCGGCTTACCCGAACGGATGAACATGAAGCTCGTCGAACCGCTACGCGAGCTCTTCAAGGACGAGGTGCGCTTGCTCGGCAAGGAGCTTGGCCTTCCCGAGGTCTTCGTCGGCCGCCATCCCTTCCCCGGCCCTGGCCTCGCAATCCGCATCCCGGGCGAAGTCAGCAAGGAACGCTGCGACATCCTGCGCAAGGCCGACGCGATCTATCTCGAGGAAATTCGCAACGCGGGCCTCTATGACGCCATCTGGCAGGCATTCGCGGTACTGCTTCCCGTCAAGACTGTCGGGGTCATGGGCGACGGGCGCACCTACGACCACGTCTGCGCGCTGCGCGCCGTCACATCAACCGACGGCATGACCGCCGACATCTACCCGTTCGACGCGATCTTCCTCAGCCGCTGCGCAACGCGCATTATCAATGAAGTGCAGGGCATCAACCGCGTGGTTTACGACTATACATCGAAGCCGCCGGGCACGATCGAGTGGGAGTGACGGATACAAACGGCGGCAATAGCGTAGTTTCGGCGGTGGTTTTCGCCTTCGCTTGATTGCTGTTCTGGTTCGTCTTTCACTCCCATTAGCTGGTCTACTCCATCTGTCCCGCCGGACTGATCTGCGCGCACTCGCCGGATGATGTAAAACGGCTTCGATGGGTGGGAGTGCTCTGGCGTAGAATAGCGTGCATAAAGGCGGGTCTCCTTCGCGCCTCATGTCGGTCGTTTGTGTCTTCGCTCAACGACACCCATAAGCGGACTCTATCTTGCAAGCACGATATCCAGTCTCAGCAAAACGATTAGATGGACACGCAAGCTATCGCTTCTTGGGAACAAAAACGCTTCAATATGGCTGTAAATAAATGGGAGCTGTGCTCTCGATTTGTTGTGACGCGATGCTATGGTTTCGTTGAGAGAGGGGCGACCGTCCGATATGGCACAAACTTGCTTGCGGCTGGCACTTGCGTCATGCTCATCCTGAGGCAGGCCTTTGTGGTCGGCGGGCCGACAGTGCGTTTGCACCGAGCGGGCGATAGTCGACGCCAAAGATTCGCGCTTCAGCGCGGCCGAGCAGTATCGGCTCTGGCCGCATGAGGTTCCATCGTTTAGCGAGCAGCGCCATGGCAAATGCTGGCATCACATGGACGAATAAATCCGCTCTGGCGCTCGCTTCGGGCGCCGACCCTCTCACTGCCGTTCAGGAAGCAGCGCGTGCGCTGGTTTTGCGGGCACGCGAGGCCGGGTGGCAAGGCCCCCCATTCAATCCTGTCAAGATCGTCGAACTGCTCGGCGCCAAGATGTCGGCGAACGCCAATATCGCCGATGCCCGACTTTTCGAATTAGACGGTCGTCCCGTTATCGAATTCAATCCGCAGCAACCCAGAGAGCGTGTGCGCTTCACGATAGCGCATGAGCTGGCGCACTTGTTGTTTCCTGACTGGCGAGACGAAGTGCGAAATAGGAGCCGCCACGAGAGCGAGGTGGATAATTGGCAGTTGGAAATGCTGTGCAATATCGCAGCGTCTGAATTCGTGCTGCCGATCGGCAGTCTTCCATCGGGCATCGACGTTGCGCCGATCGAAGATCTCATGCGTGAGCGCCGCCGTTACGATGTCTCTGCTGAAGCCTTTCTGATTCGCCTTGCAAAGGTTGCAGAAGCTCCTGTCTCGGTGTTTTTTGCGTCGCCGGTCAGCGGCGGCGAGCATGGCCGCCGGTATCGGGTCGACTATGCCGTTTCTTCGCCGCTAGCCCCGCGGGTGGGGGTCGAAGGCCGGATTATTCCCTCTGAGAGTGCCGTTCATAATTGCACGGCCATCGGCCATACCGACCGAGCAGTCGAAAGCTGGTTTGTCGCTGGAGAAACGCCGATCGAATTTGTCGGAATCCCGGGCTATCCCGGATCGCGTTACCCGCGCGTTGCCGGTATCGTCCGTTTCGGCACAAGAGAGTTCGACAAGACCCCCATTCGCCATATTCACGGCAATATTCTCGAGCCGGTGGGCACCGGCAGCAAGTTGCTGTGCCAACTCGTCAATGATAAGGCGACCAGATGGGGCGGCGGTGTAGCGAAGAAGTTCGCCCGAAAATTTCCGCAGGCTGAACTCCATTACACCGAAACTTTTCTGTCGCTGGGGCCTGGCGACCGGCTCGGTCGCGTTCTATTCGTAAATCTTGGCGAAGGAACCGAGCTTGCGAGTATTGTTGCGCAAGAGGGGTTCGGCCCGTCCTTGTTCCCCAGATTGCGTTACAGCGCCTTACAATCGGGATTACGCGAAATAGCCACGAAAGCCGTCGCAACGGGAGCAAGCATTCACATGCCACGGATCGGGACGGGATCGGCTGGCGGCGACTGGGGGGTCATCGAGGAAATCATAGAAGACGAAATGGTCCGGGCAGGATTATCAGTCACGGTCTATGATATCCCCCCCAGACGAGAGCAGTTCGAGCTCTTCGATTGAAGAAGGGTAGAGATCCGTTTCGGGTGGTACTGGTTTCGGGCGCTATTTGCTCGGGAAAATCCGCACTCGTCGATCAGCTTCGCGAAAAACATGCGGCGACGGTGGTGAAAACCAAGGATCTAATCCTAAGGAAACTGCCGAGGACGAAAATTGAGCGGAAAGCTCTTCAAAAGGCCGGCGAAAAGCTCGACAAGTCCGATGGTGGCGAATGGGTTGCCGAAGCTCTCCAGCGCGAGATCGAAGCGACTTCGATAGAGCAGACGCCCAAGGGCTTGTATGTTGTCGATTCCGTCCGAATCCCTGGTCAAATCAACGCCATCCGCACTGCCTATGGCGCGGACGTTTTTCATATTCACGTGACTGCTGATCCAGCGGTATTAAAACAGCGATATCTCGACCGAGCGCGGAACGAGGATGCCGGTGTCGAATATGAAGCGCTCAAGAAAAATAAGACAGAACGCGACATCGGGCAGCTTGCCGCGCTGGCTGATGTGGTCGTCGACACTGATCGTTGTACGGCGGGCGCCGTACTAGTTCGCGCGACCGCGCTGCTCGATCTATATCCGCGTGGCGGCGAAAAGCTCGTCGATGTCCTAATCGGCGGCCAGTATGGCAGCGAAGGCAAAGGTAATATCGTCGGGCATATCGCAACGGAATACGATTTGCTTGTGCGTGTCGGCGGACCGAATGCCGGTCATCAAGTATTCGCCGAGCCAAAGCCGGAAAAATATTATCACTTGCCATCGGGAACGAAACGAGCACCGAACGCTCGCCTCCTTCTCGGGCCTGGGGCTGTCATAAACCCCAAGAAACTGCTCGACGAACTTGCGGAACACAGTATCGACCGCGACCGCCTCACCATAGACGCTCAGGCAATGATCATTAGCGACGAAGACATCGAGGAAGAGGAGAGGCTATTCGGCAATATCAGCTCGACGGCGCAAGGCGTTGGCGTTGCCTCGGCAAGAAAGCTCACAGGGCGATCGGACTATAAATCCGGAGAGAAGTTGTTCCTTGCAAAGGACTGTGAGGACCTGAAGCCATTTATCGGTAGCGCCCGAAAGGTTCTCGCCGACGCGTTTGTCAATGGTCATAGAATACTGCTGGAAGGGACGCAGGGAACATCGCTCAGCGTGCACCACGGGCAATATCCGCATGTTACGACACGCGACACGACCGTCGCCGGATGTCTCGCGGATGCCGGGATTGCGCCCTCGAATGTGAGACGGGTCATCATGGTCTGCCGAACCTTTCCTATTCGCGTCGGCGGTCCGTCCGGGCCGATGGAGAATGAAGTCGACATGGAAGAAATTCATGTTCGAAGCGGCATTCCGCTGGACCCTCTCAAGGTGGCCGAACGCACGACGACGACTAATCGGCCGCGGCGGATCGCCGAGTTCGACTGGGAGCAGTTCAAGGACTCGGTGCAGCTCAATGGCCCCACAGATATTGCGCTCACTTTCGTCGACTATTTTGGTATCGAAAACCGCGAGGCATTTAGGTTCGAGCAACTGACCAACGAGACTATTCGCTTCGTCGAGGAAGTCGAACGCGTAGCTGGACGTCCGGTCTCGCTGCTGTCGACGAATTTTGGCTGGCGCAACGTCATAGACAGGAGAGCCTGGTGAACGACGCGGAACTGGAAGAGCTGATTACTAATTGCCCGACGTTGTACCATATGGCCGAGCGTGGCTCCTGGACCGCGATTAGAGAGCACGGGTTGCTGAGCACATCTGCGCTCATGGATCTCTACGGGATCGAAGGCGTTGCACGTGAGCAGATAGAGCGAATGCACCGACCCAAAAGCGTCGCGATCACCGCCGACGGCCTGCCTGGCGCAGTTATTCGCGATCAGATTCCGATGAGTGACAGCGGCTTGATTCGGGCACTCCCAGCCCGGCTGAAACCGCAAGACTGGTACGGCCTGCTCAACTCCAGGGTCTTCTTCTGGCTGTCAATCGAGCGGCTCCACAAACTGACCGATGCGAAGGCCTACCGGGATCACGAACATGACGTACTTGAAATCGATACCCGCGCGCTGATCGACGCGCATCGGGCCAGTATTACGCTTTGTCCGATAAATAGCGGTTGTACAAAGCCTTACCCGCGCGCGCGGGACGAGACGATATTTTCGCGCATCTCTGATTATCCTTACGCGGACTGGCGCAAAAAACGGGGCAAAAAGGAACGAGTTGTCGAACTTGCTGTCGATCATTCAGTTCCCGACCTTGCAGCGTACGTAAACCGTGTGATCGTGAAGAAGGGGGACGTCGAAATCGAGACTCTGTACGAAAAGGCCGATTAAACGCTTGCGGCCGCTTGAACTCTAACGGCCGAGCATCGCCTTGAGCCAAAGAATAAATCGGGTCCACCACGTCTCCGGATAACGCCCGGCATAATAGCTCTCGCGTCGCTGATCCTCAGCCGCACGGCCATTTGCAATCTGTTGTGCCGACCATCTGACCGACCATTCTATTTCACCCCGGCGGATCCAATAATGCGATTGGCAAGGCCGCTGCCAATTGCCGATGGAGGGATATAGAGATGGGCCTTGGGGATGATCCGTGAATTGCCACTCAGTGGCAGCAAGAGGTGTACGCACCTTTGAACCGCACCCGCACGCGCAGAGGTGTGCGGCAGTCTCAAATTCTTCCGAGACATAAAGCACGCCCGGCTCAAGTCTGGCCGGCATGGCGCGCACGCGTTCAAGCCGGATTTTCATCTGCGAAGTTCTCCCTGACGATGTGTATGTCACCGATGCCGAAGAGCATATGCTTCGCCTGCTCCGTGTCGTGGTAGAAGCCGCGTAATTGCTTATAGCGGATCAAGGCCAGACAGGCGTTCAGCGCGTTGAGTTCGCCAATCTGAATATTCGACCGATAAAGATCATTTTCGGTATCGGCCAGCTCGACGAGGCCGCGCTCGCGCATAGACGCTGCATCTTCAGCGCTGAAGTAGGTTGCGCGCATCATGCCGTCGAGAAGGCCATGTTTGCGATTCAGGCCCATGCCGACATCGATGAAGGGAATCCCTCGCGCGATCAGCACATCGAAAATTCCGGCGCGCGAAGAGCCTTTATCAACACACACAAAGGCGAATGTCACGCCGTCCAAATGATGGGCCGTGCTTTCGTCGATATGAGCAGCCTGGATACGAAGCCCGTGGCGAAAATTTTCGTAGCGGCCATCGTAGACGTCGGCTTTGCTACTGCCAAGTTCAGCGGGGTCGAGGCGACCTGGCGATCGAAACGCGGTGTGGACATGGTAGGTGTCGCTATCGAAGCCCAGTACTTCAGGCACCGGCGTTCGCACGAGCAAGTCGAGCAGATAAGCCCCGGTTCCTCCGAGCCCTATGACAGCGACACGTTCGTCTGCAAATCCGGCATTTAGATCGGCAATCTGCGCACGCGAGGTGAGGGTGTCCTGGAACTTGAAGATGGGGTCAGACTCCATCGTTTCCACAACCCGGAAGGTGTGAGGAGTTGCACCAAATCGCTCGATCGCTGGACCCGAAATGATGGAAACGTAACTTTCGACCTTCTCCAAAAAGTCATCGAACTTGCCCTTCGGCATCGGCTTGTTGGAGAAGGAGCGCTGCACCGTGACATCGCCAGCAGCTGCGCTCAACTGAATCGATGTTTCCCCGCCGCCGAGGTTGGGAATTGCTGTCCCGTCGAGTTGATGCGGATGGCTACCTGCAAAGTAAATCTGGTGATCGTCCTGCTCTACGCGCTCGCTATCGATGAAAATTAGCTTGGCGACGATCGCACCCATTTGCAGCGCACCCGCCGCATCTAGGTACGGTATATCTCGGATGATCAGGCAGTTGCTGTCGAACGCGACAGCGAAGCCGCGTTCGACCAGCGTGGCCAGGTCCGGGTTACGACTGACCAGTTTCTGATACATTGAAGATCATGCCTTCCTTGACCTTGACGCTGGCTCCCGGTGCGAGCGTGCCTTCGGGCTTGTTCCCATGACCGCGCTTGTAGCGCACCGAGTAGGTGATCTCGGGGTGCTGGGCATAGTCCGGCACTTCGAGGGTCACGACCTCAGCGTAGCTAATGTCGCCCTTGGGCCATTCATGCTCGGTGCCTTCGACGACGATCGTGACGGTCTTCTTGGGCTTGTCATTACCCATGTCTTTTTCCTACTTTTTGCGGTTGGGGCGCTGGGTCAGCGCGGATGCGGCCGCCGTCTTTGCGGCCGCGCTGGACTTGGGGTCGCGGAGGACCTTCGACGCGGCCGTGGCCGCAGCCTTGCTCGTAACTTCGGGCTTCTTCGCCATTCTCTTCTACCTTCTCGACTTGACGACTTGCCCGATTCGTCGTACAAAAGACTACGTTTTCGTAGGTAGTTCCGGCAAAAAATATATGGACCTCGGGCGATCCATCCTTCCTACGATATCGTAGGTATACATGATCTGGGAACGTATAGTCAATGATTGAAGATGAATCCGACGACTTTGGCGCTCGGCTTGCCCGTGCGCGTGAGACGCGGGGACTGAGCCAAGCCGAAGTTGCAAAATTGGCTAAGCTGCAGCCGGCTGCCATCGGGCATTTCGAACGTGACCGACGTAAGCCGTCGTTTGCAAATGTGCGGGCGCTGGCACGCGCGCTAAATGTGTCGTCCGATTTCCTCCTTGGGCGTTCGGCGACAATGGAGGGTGCGACTACTGCGTTCCGAGGCGAGGAAAATCTCTCACATGGAGACCGCGAGCACATCCAGATGATGATCGATGTGATGATTCAGCGCCGTGAGTCTGGCTCGGAGTGACGGCGCCGAAACCTTCCTGGGCCCGCAAATGCGGCGAACAAAAGGCTAGGGAGCTGGGCTATGATTCATTCCCGATCGATCCATTTGAAATCGCGCGGGGCGAAGGCATAGAGCTTTCGCCCAAGAAACCGGACCAGATAGGCGTCAGTGGAGGCATCGTCTTTTTCGGGGACGATGTGGGAATCTTTTATTCGACCGATATCAAAAGCCTCGGTTTCCAGCGATTCACCGTGGCGCATGAGCTGGGGCATTATTTCCTCAAAGGACACCCAGAGGCGATACTGAAGATCGGCGCGGCCCATGTCTCACGAGCAGGTTTCACCGAAGGTGGGCAGGCGATCGAGATCGAAGCGGATCACTTTGCATCCGGTCTTTTGTTGCCGACAACGTTAGTGCGCCGCCATTTGGCGGACGAACCGATCGGGTTGGAGGGCATCGAAGCGCTAGCTGACGTGTCCCACTGCTCTTTAACTGCATCGGCAATCCGCACGGCCGAATGCAGCCCCTATCCTGTCGCGATCGTCGTGAGCCGAGGTGACGAGGTGCGCTATGCGTTTATGTCGGACGGATTTAAGCAACTGGGAGCGCTCACATATTTGCGCAAGGGCGATGCGCTCCCTGATACGCTAACACGTCGATTCAATGCCAGTGCCACGAATGTTGCATCGGGAATGCGTGCATGTGAGGAGACCAATCTGAATTGCTGGTTCAATGGGGATCGGCGTATCGCGCTGGACGAACAGGTCGTTGGATTGGGATCCTACGGCTTTACGCTAACTGTGCTTAGCAGCGACAATTTACCCGATGATCCTGACGAGGTGGAGGATGAAGAGGCTCAACTGATCGAAAGCTACACGCCAAAGTTTGCACGCGGTCGGTAAACTGCACTGGTTGGAGCGACCTCGCCGGGCCTCGCGCATGTTCCCATTATCTTCCGTTCTCATTCCGACTAATACCAAGTCTCATTGATCAGAACCCATGGGCCCAGTGGCGCATGCCAAGGGACATGATGCGCCAGGGCTGATCGACAAGGCGGTTCCAAGCGAAGCAGCAATGATCGACGATATCGGCGTAGGATTTGAAGATGCGGTTCGAAAGCCAGTTGTCGCGCATGAACTGCCAGACGTTCTCGACCGGGTTGAGTTCGGGACACCTCGGCGGCAGC
>NZ_FUYP01000012.1 GCF_900168005.1 Sphingopyxis flava | reverse complement strand
TCGATCCCACGCGATGAAATAGACGCAGCGGAGGCACTCGGCCTGCTCAAACGCCCGCTGCCGCCAACGATTGATCTTCCCCAAGAACAACATCGTCACGAATAAGAGCGGCTAGAGCCAGCTTTCCCGCTTGCGATCGAGCAGTGGGTCGCGGGCGACGTCGTTCTCGATAATGTTGCGGATTGTGATCGGTGTCGTGAAGGAAAGGATGCCATTGCCTCTCCGAGCGCCCCGGGGGGTGAAGGCGTCATATTGCGCGGCGGTTGCCATTCATTATGATATTCCGCGGAATTTGTCTTCCGCTTCAGCCCCCCGCAACTGCAGCCCTTGCGCCGCACGATCGCTGTGGTCAGCTGAGCAATGGTTCGAGCGCGTCCCATTCATGCTCGACCGCGCGGCGACCTGCGTCGATCGCCGCGCGGATCTTTGCGGGATCGAATTCCAGCGTTTCGGAAAACTCCTCTTCGGGCTCGATGATCCGGATGGGCGCAAAGCGATAGCGTGCGATCTGGACATCGAGCGGGCGGAGGATCCGCGCTGCCTGCGCACCGCCGATGCCTTCGGTCTGGAGCGCGCGCAGCTGCGCTTCGCGCGCCGCGATCAGATCGTTGATCAGGGCCGCTCCGGCGAGGTCGTTTGCCGATACTTCGGATTGCAGGATATCGACCGCGCGCAGCCCGATCTTGATGAGATTGCCATAGGTACGCACACGGCCTGGCTGCGGCGCGGGCGAGGCACGCACCGCGATCACGCCGCGCGGGTTTCTTTCGAGCGCGGCGCTGAGCGGCGTCACGTCGCGCACGCCGCCATCGACCCATTGCTCCTCGGTTCCATCGCGCGCGCGCGTCTTTAGCGGGTCGAAGAAGAGCGGCATCGCACAGCTTGCATAGACCCAATTGTGAATGCCGGTCACCCTCTCGTCGATGCTGCGATAGGTGCCGGTGCCAAGATTGACAACGCCGAGCAACAGCTTGCGCCCGCTTGCCGCCAGCTTTTCCGCGTCCGCGAAGCCTTTGATCAGGCGCTTCAGCGGTGCGGCGTCGTAGATCGCATTTTGCCCCAGCAGGCCACCAACCACGCCGAGTGGGCGTTCCTTGTAGATCGACGAATTGCCCTTGATGCCGAGCCAGGCGTCGAGCAGACGAGGCACATCGTCCTGTGCAACACCCAAGGCCTGGATCGCGCCCGTCGAGACGCCCGCAACTATGTCGATTCTGACCCCGCGGTTGACGACGAGCTCGTGGACGACCCCGACCTGGAAGGCGCCCTTGGCACCCCCGCCGCTCAGCACGATCGCGAGTCCGCCTGCCATTCCGATTCTCCTTCGAGGAGAAGAGCTTATAGCATGGGAAGCGCGGGGAGGGATGCGCCTTTGCCGTTCAATCCGGTCGGGTCGTGGCGCTGAGGGCGCGCGACTGTCTCGGCCAGCCCCTCAGGCGAACGCGCCCACGCTCTCGATGAACCTGATGACCGAAATCGGCTTCGAGACATAGGCTTCTGCGCCCGCGGCGCGAATCTGCTCTTCGTCGCCTTTTCCGGCATAGGCGGTGACCGCCATGATCGGCACCGGCTTGAGGGCCGGATCGGCTTTCATCTGGCGGATGAGGTCGAGTCCGCTCACATGTGGTAGCTGGATGTCCATGATAATGAGGTCGGGCGACACCTCGCGGGCCTTCGCCAGCGCGTCGCGGCCGTCGCGCACCGGGCGCGCGCTGTAGCCATGGGCGTTCAGAAGGTCGCAAAAGAGGCGGAGGTTGAGCTCATTATCCTCGACGACCAATATCGTCCTGCCCATGATGTTGGCTTTCCCCGCTTGCGTCCCGCGCCCGTTTAGGCGAATCGGCGGGAGGACACAATTGCCTCGCGGCGAAGGGATTTTCCGGGTGAATGAAGGCGACGAAGCGCTGGCGCTCCATGCGCTTGGTTGGATATTGAGCGACGAGCGCCGTGCCGACCGCCTGCTCGAAATGACCGGCCTTGATCCTTCGACGCTCCGCGCTTTTCTGGATGACCGCGCAACGCTGTCCGCCATCCTCGGTTTTCTGACCGCGTACGAACCTGATCTTGTCGCTTGCGCCGCCGCACTTGATATCAAGCCTGAAGCGCTCGCAGGCGCCGCCCGCCGGCTCGAAGATTTGAAAGGACAGCAGCCATGACTCGCCCGCTCGTCATCACCGATTGCGACGAGGTGCTGATGCATATGGTCGTTCCCTTCGCGCAGTGGGTCGACGAAGCACATGGCGTGCTGTTCCGGATGGAGGATGCAAGCTTTGCCGGTGCTCTCAAGCGCAAGGAGTGCGGCACGCCGCTCGAGGCGGCCGAGGTGTGGCCGCTGCTCGATGGCTTCTTCCGTACGGAGATGGCGCGCCAATATCCGATTCGCGGCGCGATGGCGGCCATGACAGCGATTGGCGCCGCGGCCGATATTGTCGTGCTCACCAATGTCGGGCCCGCCCACCAGGCGGCGCGCGGCGCGCAGCTTTCCGCGCTCGGCCTCTGCGCACCGGTGATCGGCAGTCGTGGCGGCAAGGGCGAGCCGGTGCGCCGCCTGCTCGACGAGCGCAAGCCCAGCGTCGCGGTCTTCATCGACGATCTCGCTGGCCATCATGCGTCGGTCGCGGCCGCCGCGCCCGAGGTGTGGCGGCTCCACATGGTCGGTGAACCCGCGATCGCCGGCAAGATCGCCCCCGCCCCGCATGCGCACGCGCGGATTGACGACTGGGGCGCGGCGCAAGACTGGATCCTCGCGCGGCTATCGCAAAACATTCCGGCCGCAGGCTCAGAACAGGTATAAAGGACATTTCCATGGACATTTCTGCCAAACTCGCCGATCTTGGTCTTGAACTCCCCAAGCCCGCCGCGCCTGTCGCCGCCTATGTGCCTGCAGTCGAGCATGGCGGGCTCCTCTACATCAGCGGACAGCTCCCATTTCGCGACGGGCAGGTCGTTATGGGTCGGCTTGGCGCCGACATGGACGAAGCCTCGGGCTACGACGCCGCGCGGCGCTGCGCGCTGATGCTCGTCGCGCAGATCGGCCAGGCGGTCGGCGGCGACTGGTCGCGTGTAGAGAAGATCGTCAAGCTAAGCGCGTTCGTGAACAGCGATCCCGGCTTTACAGCGCAGCCTAAGGTGGCCAACGGCGCCTCGGAGCTCATGGAGCAATTATTTGGCGAAGCGGGCCGCCATGTGCGCAGCGCAGTGGGCGTGTCGGTCCTTCCGCTTGGCGCCGCGGTCGAGGTCGACGCCATCGTCGCGGTGAAACCCGCATAAGGAACCGAATGGCCGAAGCCGACCCGCCCGCCCGCACCCTATCGATCGGCACCGGCGTTGCCGCGGTCGAGCAAGGGGCGTGGAACGCCTTGGCCGGGGCTGACAACCCGTTCGTCAGCCATGATTTCCTTTCGCTCCTCGAAGACTCCGCAAGCGTGGGGAAGGGGACCGGATGGCAGGCGATGCCGCTGCTGGTTGAAGATGCCGAGGGTGCGCTCGTTGGCGCGGCCCCCGCCTATCTGAAGGCCCATAGCCAGGGTGAATATGTTTTCGATCACACTTGGGCCGACGCATGGGAGCGTGCGGGCGGCGCCTATTATCCCAAGCTGCAGATTGCGGTGCCCTTTACGCCTGTGCCGGGACCGCGATTGCTCGCGCAAACGCAAGAGGACGCCCGGCTGCTGATCCGCGCCGCTGAAGCGGTGGTGCGCCAGAATGGTCTTTCTTCGGCCCATGCGACCTTCGTGGCCCCCGAGCAGATGACATTGTTCGAGGATGCAGGCTGGCTGGTGCGCCGTGACATCCAGTTCCATTTCGCGAATCTGGGCTATGCCTGCTTCGATGACTTCCTTGCCACGCTAACCTCGGCAAAGCGCAAGCAGCTTCGCAAGGAGCGCGCGCGCGCGGTCGAAGGGCTGCGGATCGTAGAGGCGACGGCCGACGCGATCGAGCCGGCGCATTGGGACGCGATGTGGGCATTTTATCAGGACACTGGCGCGCGCAAGTGGGGACATCCCTATCTGACGCGCGATGCCTTCGATCTTTTGGGTGCGCGGATGGCGGACCGCATCATTCTGGTTCTGGCCTATGCGGGCGACCAAGCGGTCGCAGGAGCGATGCATTTTCTCGGGGGCGATACGCTCTACGGCCGCTATTGGGGCTGTCTTGCAGACATCCCCTATCTGCATTTTGAGCTTTGCTATTACCGAGCGATCGATATTGCGATCGCGCGCGGCTTGCGACGCGTCGAGGCGGGCGCGCAGGGCGGGCACAAGCTCGCGCGAGGCTATGGACCGGTCGCGACCTGGTCGGCGCATTTCATCGCCAATCCGGGATTCCGCCGTGCCGTGGCGGAATTTCTGGAGCGCGAGCGCGCCGCCGAGGAAGAGGAGCTGGAATGGCTGGGAGGGCATATGCCCTTCCGGCGGAAGGTCTAGGCGGCGAAGCGTTGGACCGCTGGACGCCGGGCGGTTTCGTCGAGCCACGCGCGCGCCTGCCGCTGGGCTTCGGCGATTTCGTCGCGGCTCATTTCGGAAGCCAAATCGGCGCGGCATTGCTGGCCTTCGCGGCTACCGCCGAGCGCTGCGAGATTGAACCATTTATGCGCCTGGATCAGGTCGACATCGACCCCACCGGTGCCGGTCGAAAAGGCGATGCCAAGGTCGAAATAGGCACCTGCGTCGCCGCGCGCTGCGTCGAGCAGCCGGCTTTCGATCAGATACTGGGCAGACTTCAGACTGTTTGCCATGATAACCCCCTTTGCCTCCCCCACAGAGAGGCCGCCCCTCAACCTTGCGGGACATGGTCAACAAAGCGTTAACGATGATGCGCTTTTTTGAAGATAAGAGCGAAAAGACCCAAAAATGTGGGGTTCAGGACCACCGTTCAGCGCGATTGTGTCATGAAGCGAGGCTTCGGGTCGCGTCGAGTTGATCAAAAGGGCCGAAAAAGGAGCGCGATCGGCCCGCCTTGGCCGGGCCGGCGTCGCGGGTTCAGCCTACCGGCCAATTGTCGATCAGCCGCGTCGCCCCGATCCGCGCCGCCGCGAGGAGGCGCGCGGGCTGGCGGAGCTGCGTCAAGCGTTCGAGGCTGTTTGCATCGGCAAGCGCGACATAGTCGACGCGATCGAATCCTCCAGCCAAGATCGCGGCTTCGGCCTCGGCAAGCGTCTCGCCGACGTCGGAACCGCCGGCAATCGACCCGGCGGCAGCCTTCAGCGCGCGCGGGAAGGCGGCGGCGGCGGCGCGCTGCTCATCGGTCAGATAGGCGTTGCGCGATGACAGGGCGAGACCGTCGGCGCCGCGCGCGATCGGGGCGCCCAATATGTCGAGCCCGAAGTCAAGGTCGCGCGCCATGCGGCGGATGATGGCGAGTTGCTGCCAGTCCTTCTCGCCGAAGATCGCCATGTCGGGGCGGACCTGATTGAACAGCTTGGCGACCACTGTCGCAACGCCGTCGAAATGGCCGGGGCGCGCGGCGCCGCAATAATCGGCGCCAAGCTCGGCGACTTCGATATGCGTGCTATGACCCTGCGGATACATGGCGGCGACGTCGGGTGCCCAGAGCAGCGCGGTCTGTTCTTCGACCAATAATGCAGCGTCGCGCGCCTCGTCGCGCGGATAGGCGGCAAAATCCTCGTTCGGGCCGAACTGGGTCGGGTTGACGAAGATCGACACGACGACATGGTCCGCGACGCGGCGGGCCATGCGCACGAGCGACAGATGTCCCTCGTGCAGCGCGCCCATCGTCGGTACCAGCGCCACGCTTTTCCCGCCCTGCTTCAGTGCCGAAACGGCACGGTGAAGCGTGGCAATATCACGGATGATTTGCACCCTTGCCCGCCCTCCGATATTGGCGGCGCCTATACGCCACCGATGCGGCTCCCATGCGCCGCCAACAGGAAAATCGCAACGGTCATGACGACGCCCGAACCGCACCGCATCATCTTTGCCAATGAAAAGGGGGGGACGGGCAAATCGACCTGCGCGGTGCATTTCGCGGTAGCGCTCGCGAGCCTTGGCTGGCGCGTCGCGGGAATCGACCTTGACCCGCGCCAGCGGACTTTCCACCGTTACCTTGAAAACCGCGAGAATACGGCCAAGCGCCGCGGCATCGAGCTGCCGACGCCACGCTTTGAGGTGTTCGAAGGGTCGACGATCGAGGAACTCGACGCGCAGGTCGCGCGGTTGGTGGAGGGGGCCGACTATTTCGTGGCCGATACGCCGGGACGTGACGATATGTTCGCGCGCCACATTGCGACGAGCGCGGACACGCTGGTTACCCCGATCAACGACAGCTTCATCGACTTCGACCTCATTGGTCAGGTCGATCCCGAGACTTTCCAGGTCACCCGCCCGAGCTTTTACTCGGAGCTGATCTGGGACACGCGCAAGGCGCGGGCCAAAACCGATGGGCGGACGATCGACTGGATTGTGCTACGCAACCGGCTCCAGCATGTCGATGCGCACAATATGCGCCGTGTCGGCGAGGCGCTGACCCAGCTGTCGCGCCGTGTCGGCTTCCGCGTCATCCCGGGTCTTGGCGAACGGGTCATTTATCGCGAACTTTTCCCGGCCGGGCTGACGCTGCTCGACAAGGCGCATCTTGGAGGCATGGGCATTGGTCATGTTGTCGCGCGGCAGGAATTGCGCGAGGCGATGGGCGGATTGAACCTTCCCGCCCGCGAGCGGTTGCATCCGGATGGCGACCTGTTCGCCGCTGCCTGACCCGTTTTCGCTGGAGTACCCTATGACGCATGTTTTCGACCCGACACTGCTGCGCGAATATGACATTCGCGGTGTGGTGGGTGACACGCTTTTGGCGGACGATGCCCGCGCGATCGGGCGCAGCTTCGGCACGCTGATCGCCCGCGCGGGAGGTAAGCGGGTCGCGGTCGGCTATGACGGGCGTCTCTCCTCGCCGATGCTCGAGGCGGCAGTGGTCGAAGGGCTGAACGCTGTCGGCGTCGACGCCCTGCGCATCGGCCTGGGGCCGACCCCGATGCTCTATTATGCCTCGGCGACCGAGGAGGTGGCGGGGGGCATCCAGATCACCGGAAGCCACAATCCCCCCGACTACAACGGCTTCAAGATGGTGTTCGAGGGTCGACCCTTTTTTGGCGCCGACATTCAGCGGATCGGTGCAATGGCCGCGGCCGGCGACTGGGAGGTCGGTGAAGGCACGTCGGAGCGTGTCGATATTGTCGATGCCTATGTCGCTCGGCTCCTCGAGGGGTTCGGCGGCGGCGCGTATCGAATCGGCTGGGATGCGGGAAATGGCGCAGCAGGTGCCGTGATCGAAAAGCTCACCGCCAAGTTGCCCGGTGAGCATCATTTGCTGTTTACTGATATCGATGGTCATTTCCCGAACCACCATCCCGACCCGACAGTCGAGGCGAATCTCGCCGATCTTCGCAAGCTCGTAGCCGAAAGGGCTCTCGATTTCGGGGTCGCTTTCGATGGCGACGGGGACCGTATCGGGGCGATTGACGGCAAGGGGCGGGTGATCTGGGGCGATCAGCTGTTGCAGATCTTTGCTGCCGCGGTGCTGAAGGATCAGCCGGGAGCGACGGTCATCGCCGATGTAAAGGCGAGCCAGGCCCTGTTCGACCGCGTCTCCGAGCTCGGTGGCACGCCGCTGATGTGGAAGACCGGCCATAGCCTCATCAAGGCAAAGATGAAGGAAACGGGCAGCCCGCTCGCTGGCGAGATGAGTGGGCATATTTTCTTCGCCGACCGCTATTATGGCTATGACGATGCGCCCTATGCTGCGGTGCGCCTGATCGAGGCGGCGACGAAGCTCGGCAAGAGCGTCACCGAATTGCGCGGTGCGATGGCGCCGATGGTCAATACGCCCGAGCTGCGATTCCAGGTCGATGAGGTGCGCAAGTTCGCGATTATCGATGAGGTTCTGGATCGCCTCACCGCGTCGGGGGAGACAGTCGATCGCACCGACGGCGCGCGCGTTCGCACCGAGGACGGCTGGTGGCTGCTGCGCGCCTCGAACACGCAGGATGTTCTCGTCGCGCGCGCCGAGGCAAAGGACGAGGCGGCCCTCGGCCGCCTCATCGCCGCGATCGACGATCAGCTCGCCCAGTCGGGCGTCGCCCGCGGGGAATCGGTGGGACATTGACCTCTTTCTGATCCCTCCCTGACGGGGAGGAGGCAATGCAAAAATCTTGCCAGATTGACCTTCGGTCTGCGCCTGGGGTAACGCCCAACGGGGCTAGAACGGATCCAAGCTGAGCATGACCGACGATTCCACTCTGGTGAAGCTTTCCGAAGGCGACCACGGCGTTGCCGAGCACACCGCGCATGTCCAGCACGACGCCGCGGCCGGCAACGGGCTCGCAGTGGTGTCGATCGCCAAAAGCTATGACAAGCGCGTCGTGCTGTCCGATGTATCGCTCTCGGTGGGCAAGGGCGAGGTCGTCGGATTGCTCGGTCCCAACGGCGCGGGCAAGACGACCTGCTTCTATTCGATCATGGGGCTAGTGCGGCCCGACGCCGGACGGATCATGCTCGACGGGGCCGACATCACCGCGCTTCCCATGTATCGGCGCGCGATATTGGGTCTCGGCTATCTGCCTCAGGAAACCTCGATCTTTCGCGGCATGACGGTCGAGCAGAATATTTCGGCGGTGCTCGAACTTGCCGAACCTGACAAGATCGCGCGCGAGCGCCGCCTCGATGAGCTGCTGGAAGAATTTGGCCTGACCCGTCTGCGCAGCGCTGCAGCGATGGCGCTGTCGGGAGGCGAGCGCCGCCGTGCCGAGATTGCGCGCGCCCTCGCCGCCAACCCGTCGATCATGCTGCTCGATGAGCCTTTTGCCGGAATCGACCCCATTTCGATCAGCGACATTCGCGACCTTGTGGCCGACCTCAAGACGCGCGGCATCGGGGTTCTCATCACCGATCACAATGTTCGCGAGACGCTCGACCTGGTCGACCGCGCCTGCATCATCTACGACGGCAAGGTTCTGCTCGCCGGGTCGCCCGCCGAACTCGTCGCCGACCCCGAGGTGCGCCGGCTCTACCTCGGCGAGGGTTTTTCGCTTTGACCGCTTGAGGCGCGATGGCACTGGGTCCCCGCCTCGACTTACGCCAGTCGCAATCGCTGGTGATGACGCCGCAGCTTCAGCAGGCGATCAAGCTGCTCGCCCTGTCGAACCTCGAAGTTGAGGCCTATCTCGCCGAAGCTCTTGAAGGCAATCCGCTCCTCGAGACGGCGCCTGGCGATGAGGGGAGCGGTCCCGACGAACCGGGCGACGAGCTGCCCACGCCCTTGGTCGAGGCGCCCGATACCGATCAGGCACTTGCCTCCGAGGCCGGAGTGGCGGACGATCTCGACGTCGATTTGGCCGAGGAGCGCTTTCACCACGACAGCGCAAGTGACAGCGTCGGCCTGTCGGGGGCGGGCGAGGAGATTGATTTCGACAGCTTCGCCGAGGCCGAAGGAACGCTCTACGACCATCTGCTCGCGCAGGTGGGCGAGCGTTTCTCCGGGGTAGAAGCGATGGTCGCCGAGCAGATCGTCGCGTTGATCGACGAGGCGGGGTATCTGCGCGCCGATCTCGCAGACTTGGCGGACCGGCTCGGCGTGCCGCTTGCGCTGGTCGAGAGGCTATTGGCCGAGGTCCAGAGCTTCGACCCTTCGGGCGTTGGTGCGCGTGACCTTGCCGAATGTATCGCGATCCAGGCGCGGGAGGCCGACCGTTACGACCCCGCGATGGCCACGATGATCGCGCATCTCGACCTTGTCGCCAAGGGTGCCTTTGCGCAGCTGAAGCGCATCTGCGGAGTCGACGAAGAGGATCTCGCCGACATGATCCGCGAGCTTCGCGGCTATGACCCGAGGCCCGGCCTCAAATTCGGCGGGGAGCGGGCGCAGGCGATCGTGCCCGACCTTTATGTCCGCCGGACTGCGAAAGGCTGGGTCGTCGAGGTCAATGGCTCCACCCTGCCCCGCCTGCTCGTCAACCGGAGCTATTATGCCGAACTCGCCAAAGGAAGCGCCGCCAAGAGCAGGGCGTGGCTGTCCGAACAGCTCGCCGGTGCGAACTGGCTCATTCGCGCGCTTGACCAGCGTCAGCGCACGATCGTCAAGGTCGCGAGCGAGATCGTCAAGCAGCAGGAGGGCTTCTTCCTCCACGGTGTGGCGCATATGCGTCCCTTGACGCTCCGCCAAGTCGCTGAGGCGATCGGGATGCACGAATCGACCGTCAGCCGCGTGACCAGCAACAAATATCTCTCCTGCGCGCGGGGATTGTTCGAACTCAAATATTTCTTTTCCTCAGGCATCGCTGCGGTCGAAGGCGACGGCGCGGTGTCGGCCGAGGCGGTGAAGAGCCGCATACGGGCGCTGATCGAGGCCGAGGATCCAAAGGCGATCCTCTCGGACGAAGCCATCGCGCAGAAACTCGCTCAGGAAGGCCATGACATTGCGCGGCGCACCGTGGTCAAATATCGCGAGGCAATGGGCTATGGCTCATCGGTGCAGCGCCGACGGCAAAAGGCGCTGGCGGGCTAGCTGACAGACAGGATTTCGGCTCACGCGTGCCCTTCCCTGATGATCGAGAAGCGTAGCGGGCGGCGTTCCGCCACGCGAATCGGCGCTCTCTGGGAGCGACGACGCCCTCCCCTCGCTGCTAACCAATCCCTAACCACTCTCGGGCTAGTTTTTCGGCCAAAGGAGCCGAAAAGCCGTGACCCCTGCCAACCTTTCGTCTGCGCGCCCCTTCACCGTTCTTGTCACCGGCGGGGCTGGTTATATCGGCAGCCATGCCGTCCTTGCGCTGCTCGATGCCGGGTGGCGCGTGGCCGTGCTCGACAATCTGGTCACCGGCTTCCGCTGGGCGGTTCCCGCCGGCGCGAGCTTCTATGAAGGCGATGTCGCCGATGCAGCGCTGGTCAGCCGGATCGTTGCCAAGCACGACATCGGCGCGATACTCCATTTCGCAGGGTCTGTGGTCGTGCCCGAATCGGTCATCAATCCGCTCAAATATTATGACAACAACAGCGCGCGCAGCCGGACGCTTATCGACACCGCGGTCCATAGCGGGGTGCGACATTTCATCTTTTCCTCGACGGCGGCGACCTACGGCATTCCCGACGCGGTGCCGGTGCGCGAAGACGCACCGCAGCGACCGATCAACCCCTATGGCATGTCGAAACTGATGACCGAGGCGATGCTGGCCGACGTCGCTGGGGCGCATGATTTCAACTATTGCGCGCTGCGCTACTTCAACGTTGCGGGGGCCGATCCCGATGCGCGCAGCGGCCAGTCGACCGCGGGGGCAACGCATCTGATCAAGGTTGCGGTCGAGGCGGCGCTCGGCAAGCGCAGCCATGTTGACGTGTTCGGAACCGATTTTGCGACTCCCGACGGGACGGGGGTGCGCGACTATATCCACGTCAGCGACCTTGCTGCCGCGCACCTGCTTGCGCTCGAAGCGCTGATCGCTGATCCCGTCACGAGCCATTGCCTCAATTGCGGCTATGGTCGTGGCTTCTCCGTCCTCGAAGTGCTCGACGCGGTCGACCGCGCGGGCCCGGGCAAGCTCGAGCGTCGGCATTCGGGACGGCGTCCGGGAGACCCCGACGCGCTGGTTGCGGACAATGCGGCGATTCGCGCCCAGTTCGACTGGACGCCGCGCTACGACGATCTCGACACGATCGTCGCGCATGCGCTGGCGTGGGAGCGCCAGCTCGAAGGAAGGCGGCTCGCGGCCTGACCCTTGCCGGCTTTGCGCGGACGATGATTTGCCCTTCCCCCCGGTTGACTTTTCGCCCGCTTCCCCATAGGTGCGCCGCTTCGCGTGTAACGCTGAAAATTTACGGACAAGAGCAATGAAGATTCGCAACAGCCTGAAGTCGCTGAAGGACCGTCACCGGGACAACCGCGTGATCCGCCGCCGTGGCCGGACCTATGTGATCAACAAGACCAACCGCCGTTTCAAGGCGCGCCAGGGCTGATGCTCCGGCGCGGGGCGCGTGCGTCCCGCTTGCCTTTGATGAAAAGCGTTACGCCGTCGGATGCTTCCGGCGGCGCTTTCGCGTGTCTGGAGAGCGCATGATCCGCCGGAGCGTAATTTTCGATGTAGGGCGCGTCCTCTTCGACTGGGATTTGCGGCACCTCTTCGCAAAGCTGATCGATAACAAGGATGAGCTCGAATGGTTCGTCACGCATGTCGTCACGCCCGAATGGCATTTCCAGCACGACGCCGGCCGCCCGCTTGCCGACATGCTTCCCGAGCGCAAAGCTCAGTTTCCGGGATATGATGCGCTGATCGACGCCTATGCAGCGCGCTTCAACGAGACGATTCCGGGCCCCATCGCCGGTAGCCTCGAACTGGTGGAGAGGCTCGATGCTGCGCGGGTTCCATTGTTCGCGATTACCAATTTCGGGCATGAGTTCTGGGAGATTTTTCGTCCGACCCAGCCGATCTTTGACCGCTTTTGCGACATCATTGTCTCCGGCACCGAAAAACTGATGAAGCCCGATCCCGCAATCTTTGCGCTCGCAATCGAGCGCTTTGGAATTGATCCAGCGGGCGCGCTGTTTGTCGACGACAATGGCGCCAATGTCGCTGCGGCCGAAGCCGCGGGAATTGCGGGACACCGGTTTGAGCATGCGGCGGCGCTCGAAGCCGACCTGGTGGCGCGGTCTTATTTGCCCCGCTGAGCCGCGACGGCGTCGCGGGCAAGCGCGAGCGCCTTCTCGAGGGCCTGTTCGGGCGGGACGGCGACGTCGGGGATCACCCCCACCCCTTGCCAATTTGTACCGGTAATCGGGTTGATCGATCGCTTTTCGGGTAGGCTGAGCGCGAAATGCGGGTGAACGCGCCGATATTCGAAGGGGTTTGCGCCGCCGCCGCTCACCGCCCCGACAATCGTCGCGCGATTGAGCGCCTGAAGGTCATAGGCGAGCGCTTCGGCGGCGGAGAAGCTGCGCGGGCCGATGAGCACATAGATGGGCTTGGTCTCGCCGAAGCGCCGCCCGGGAACCCACATGGGCGAGACGCGCGGCGTCAGCGTGTCGGTGGGGCGATCGTAGATACCGCTAAGCGGTGAGCCGGGAGGCAGCACATGCCCGAGGATGATCTCGATTGTCTCCATTCCGCCGCTATTGTGTCGCAGGTCGATGATCAGCGCATCGCCCTGCGCGGCGACTGTCATCATCGCGGTGATCACCTCGCCCGCCAGCGCGGGCGGCGGAAAGACGCGAAGGTCAATAAGCATGATGTTGCCATCAAGCCGCTCGATCTTTTCGACGCCATGGTTGAGCTGCGCGCCGTAGAAGCGTTCGATCTCCTCGGCGGTGAACGCCTGGTCGCCGCCATCGGCGGGGATGGCGTCGACGCTGTAGGTGACCGCCAGATGGCCGTCGCCCGATTGTTGTCGTAACCAGGCGGTGAGCGCGTCCGCGAAAGCGGGGCCATCGGTGGTCACCCTCAACTTTTGTTTCGCCTTGCGCAAAGAGCGCGCAAGCTGCGAGCCCATTTCGGGGTCGACGTAGCGCGACTCCAGCAGGGTGGCGACGGCGTCGAGGGTCTCCGTCCGGTCGGTCGCGCTGATCGGCTGGCCCGAGGCGGGGGCTGCGAGAAGCAAGAGGCAAAGCGTCGCGAGCAGGCGTTTCACGGAATGAGCTCCCTCATAATCAGCGCATGAAAGGATTCGCGATCAAGGCTAGCAAGCGCGGCGTCGATCGTGGCGGCGAGCGGGGCTGGCAGTGCGGCATCAAGCGCCTCGGCGGCGCGGGCAATGGCGTCCCAGATCGATTGGAGTTCGGGCACCCTGCCCCGCGCCGCCGCGCTCAGGGCATAGCGATGCTCACGGCGGTCCTCGCCCGGCACGACCTCGATCCACCCGGAGCGCGCCATCAGCTGCAGCGTCTGGGTAGCAGCCGGCTGGGTAAAGCCGAGGTCCGCGGCACATTCGCCGACTGTAGCCGAAGCGCGGTTCATCAGGAGCTGGAAATAGGGAAAATATCGCGGCCGGAAATCGAGGCCCGCCTCCCGGTAAACGCGCTCGACAGCGTCATCAAGCGCGGCGGTCAACAGACGGAGGCGGGTCCCAAGGCCGGCGGGGCGAATCATATATAAGGGCTTATATAATATGAATGCGCCGCGCAACCTTCCAGAAGAGCAACGTCCGCGAACTTGCGCCGCGTCAGTCTTCGATTCCCAGCTGGGTCAGAACGAAGGCATATTCCTCGGCATCTTCGTGCAAGGCGCCCCATCGGCCTGATTTGCCCGCATGGCCCGCGCCCATGTTGGTGCGCAGGAGCAGCAGAGTGTGGTTGGTGCGCGTCGCACGAAGCTTTGCGACCCATTTGGCGGGCTCCCAATAGGTCACACGCGGGTCGTTGAGTCCGGCCGATACCAGCATCGGCGGGTATGCCTTGGAGGTCACATTGTCGTAGGGGCTGTAGGAGAGGATATAATCAAACGCCGCCTTGTCGGTAAGCGGATTGCCCCATTCGGGCCATTCTCCGGGTGTGAGCGGCAAGCTTTCATCGACCATGGTATTGATCACGTCGACGAAGGGCACGCCGGCAAGCACCGCGCCCCACAGCTCCGGCGCCTCATTATAGACGACACCCATCACCTGTCCGCCCGCCGAGCGGCCCTCGATCGAAATCTTGCCGGCGCGGGTGTAGTCCTTTGCAATCAGTCCCCTTGCGACGTCGATGAAATCGTTGAACGTATTCTTGCGCTGGCTCGTCTTTCCCGCAAGATACCAGGCGCGCCCCAGGTCGTCGCCGCCGCGCACATGGGCGATCCCATAGATCATTCCCCGATCGACAAGGCTCAGTCTTGTCGTCGAGAAGCCCGGCGCGACCCGGTAGCCGTATGAACCATAGGTATAAAGGTGGAGAGGCGCCTTGCCATCGCGTTTCGTGTCCTTGCGATAAACGAGCGAGACGGGGATCGTCGTCTGACCGTCGCGGCTCGCAATATTAACCCGTTCGGTTACATATAGGGATGGATCATAACCTGAGGGGATCTCCTGCACCTTGAGGGTCTCAAGCGTCCCCGACCCT
The DNA here is from genome assembly GCF_900168005.1 of Sphingopyxis flava. GTDB lineage: Bacteria > Pseudomonadota > Alphaproteobacteria > Sphingomonadales > Sphingomonadaceae > Sphingopyxis > Sphingopyxis flava. The sequence continues at coordinate 104,575 of NZ_FUYP01000012.1, read as the reverse complement.
ACATCATAATCATAGACGGTTTCCGGTGTGATCATCGATTCATAATCGATACGCAGCTTATCCTGATGATATTCGGGATTGTCGCCGAGCCCCGCCACATAGGTCGCCTCGGGGAAAGCGATCCGACCGGGGGTCAGGGGCTCGTCATAGCTGCGGATATCGACCTGATCGAGCCCGTCCTCGCGCGCCTCGAGGACGAAATAGTCGCGGAACACCGAAAAGCCGGTAATATAGCTGTGGTCGCTGCCCGGGATCAGTGTCGTCCAATTGCCAGGATCCTCCACGCTCGCGGTGGCGACGCGGAAATTGGGATGTTCGTCGTTGGTGACGATGTACAGGGTTCCGTCGCGCTCATCGACACTGTATTCGCGGCCCTTTTGCCGCGCCGAGACGAGCTGCATCGGCGCCACGGGATTGTCGGCGGGCAGGAGATACACCTCGCTTGTTTCGTTATCGCCGGCCGCGATGACGATATAATTGTCGGCCGCGGTTTTGCCGATGCCGACGCCGAAACCGATATCTCTCTCCTTGTAGAGCAATAGATCCTCGGCGATCGGCGTCCCGAGCTTGTGCAGGCGGACATTGTCGGTGCGCCAATTCTCGTTCGCAAGGCCATAGAGGATTGCGTCGCTATTCGCCGACCAGACGAGCGCTGACAATGTTCCCGGGATGACATCGGGCAGAAGTTCGCCCGTGCTGAGATTGCGAATGCGGGCCTCGAATCGTTCGGATCCATTGTCGTCGAACGAATAGGCCATCAACGCGCCGTTCGGGCTGATCGACACTTCGGCAAGGCGGAAATAATCCTTGCCCTCGGCCATCGCGACCTCGTCAAGGATCAGGACGGGCTCACCGCCCGAAGCGGGTCGGCGATACCATTTCTTATATTCGGCGCCCTCCTCATATTCGACCCAGTAAAGCCAATCGCCGTCCTTCTGCGGCACGCTCGCGTCAATCTCCTTGATGCGGCCCTTCATCTCCTGAAACAGCGTCTCGACGAGCTTCGCATGCGGCCTCATCGCGGCATCGAAATAGGCGTTTTCCTGCCGGACATAGTCGAGGACATCGGGGTCGTTGATCTCGGGATAGCCGGGATCGCGCAGCCAGTGCCACGGGTCGTCGATCGTCCGGCCGTGCAAAATCACCTGGTGGGGGCGCTGGTCGGCGACGGGGGCAGGGGGCAGGGCAGGGGCGTTTTCGGTCAATTCAGTATCTTCCTCTTGGGCCAAAAGCGGAGGCGACGTGACAAGCGGGGTGGCAATTGCCGCCAGAAACATCCAAATGAGGCGCATGGAAAACTCCCGCGGCACCGCCCCCGGTAGGCCGGATCGCCCGCGATGTAGGAACAAGGAACGCCGCATGTCTACCCCCCGGCCCAGCGTCAGCCCCGCCGAACGTCTCGCCCGCCTGCGCGCCGAGCTGCAGGCGCGCGGTCTTGACGGATTCATCGTGCCGATCAGCGATGAGCATTTGAGCGAATATGTCGGCGGCTATGCGCAGCGCATGGCCTGGCTGACAGGTTTCGGCGGTTCGGCAGGGACTGCGGCCGTGCTGCCTGAAAAGGCCGCTGTGTTTGTTGATGGCCGCTACACCGTACAGGTCCGCGCGCAGGTCGATGGCAGCCTTTATGACTATGTCGGCGTGCCGCAGTCGAGCGTTGCTGAGTGGCTGGGCGCGAACGTCAGCGCGGGGCAGAAGGTTGGCTATGATCCCTGGCTTCACAGCATCGACTGGGCGCGCGCGCTGGCAAAGGCGCTCCGCGCCCGCGATGCCGAGCTGGTCGCGGTGGAGAGCAACCCCGTCGACGCGGTGTGGATTGACCAGCCGCCGCCGAGCGGTGCGCCGATCATGGTCCACGACACCGCGCTTGCTGGGCAGGCGGCGGCCGAGAAGCGCTCTGTCATCGCGGACTGGTTGAAGACGAGGGGGCTCGACACGACCGTGATGACCGCGCTCGATTCGATTGCCTGGACCTTCAATATCCGGGGCTCGGACGTCACGCATACGCCGGTGGGGCTCGCCTTCGCGCTGCTCAATGCTGACGCGACCGCCGACCTTTTCATCGCGCCCGAGAAGATTACCGACGCGGTCCGCGCCCACCTCGGCAACAGCGTCCGGATTCACGACCGCGACGCCTTCGAGGCCGCGCTCGCCGGCCTTTCGGGCAAGAAGGTAGCGGTTGATCCCGACCGCGCGGTGGCCGCGATCTTTACCGCGCTCGAAGCGGCAGGCGCGACCGTCGAACGCCACCGCGATCCTGCGGTGCTCCCCAAGGCGATCAAGAATGAAACCGAGCTCGACGGCACCCGCGCTGCCCATGCTCGCGATGGCGTTGCGGTTGCACGCTTCCTGAAATGGATGGAGGAAACCGCTCCGCAGGGCGGTCTCGACGAACTCGGCGCCGCGGCGAAGCTGCGCGAATTTCGCGACCAGAGCGGTGCGCTCGTCGATCTTTCATTCGACACCATCTCGGCGGCGGGACCGAACGGCGCCTTGCCGCATTACAAGGTCGACGAAACCACCAATCGCGCAATCGAGGCCGGCACCCTTTATCTGGTCGACTCCGGCGGCCAATATACCGACGGCACGACGGACATCACGCGCACCATCGCGATCGGCACGCCGACCGCGGAGATGCGCCGCCGATTCACCCAGGTACTCAAGGGCCACATTGCGCTTGCAACGGCGCGCTTCCCCAAGGGGACGCGCGGCAGCCAGCTCGATATTCTCGCGCGGCAGTATCTGTGGGCGGACGGTGTCGATTACGCGCATGGCACAGGCCATGGCGTCGGTGCCTATCTTGCAGTCCACGAAGGGCCGCAGCGAATAGCCAAGCCATCGGGCGGACAGGCCGGAACCGAGGAGCCGCTCCATGCGGGCATGATCCTGTCGAACGAACCGGGCTATTACAAGGCTGGCGCCTTCGGCATCAGGATCGAGAATCTCGTCGTCGTCGTGTCTCAGAGTATCGCGGGCGCCGAGGAGGAGATGCTCGGGTTCGAGACCATTACCTTCGCGCCAATCGCGCGCAACCTGATCGAACCCGACCTGCTCTCGCCGGCTGAGGCGGACTGGCTTGACGCCTATCATGCCGCGGTCTTTGAAAAGCTTGCGCCAGCGATGGACGAGACCGATCGCGCATGGCTCGAAGCGGCATGCGCTCCGCTCGAGCGCGCTCCCACTGCGCTCGCCGCCTGAAGGACCCGGGAGAATGAGCGATCGCAGCGAAGTCCCGCTTTGCGACTTTCCTGTGCAGGAGCGCGTGCGCGTGCGCTACAGCGAGATCGACGGCCAGAATATCGTCTTTAACGGCCATTATCTCACTTATGCCGATATCGGGGTGACCGAATATTTTCGCGCCTTGGGCGAAGGGCAACCGGGGCCGTATTTTCACCAATATGGTACAGACATTCGCGAGACGCACTGCGAGATCGATTATCGTGAACCCGCGCGCCTTGATGAGCTGATCACGATTGCAGCGCGAATCAGCCGCTTCGAACGGACCAGCTTCACGTTTCATTGCGGGATTTTCCGTGATTCAACGCGGCTGACCGACATCGAGATCAGCTATGCGCATATCGATCGCGATAGCGGACAGCCGACAGCTCTGCCCGGGAGCTTTATCGCGGAGGTACGCCGATTCGAAAAGCGAACCCCAGCGCAGGACTGATTCGCACAAACCGAATCGACCCTCTCAACCAAAAAGGTCGAAAAAAAGGGCCGCCCAAGGGCGGCCCGTGAAAGTTTTGGGAGAGGATGCCTAAAAGGCAAGTGTGATATTGCACTGCACAACGAATTACGCAACTGCGAAAAGCGTATCCGCGATTGCAATTTTTGCAATCCAGCCGCGGCGGAGCCTCGTCCGATCTGTCATCTTACGGCCCTCGCAAATGGGCGCGATATCGCCTAAATTGGTTCGCATGGGAATGTTCAACAATTGGGATGTGAGCGGCGGGCTCTCCGACTTCTGGGGCTATATCCGCGAGCCGCGCCCACACCGCTGGACGAGCTGGGGAGTCGCGATTGCTTTTGCAATCGTGCTGTTCTGGGGTTTCAGCAAATATCTGATCCCCTATGAGAAACCACAGCCGCAGATCATTTACTTTGAGAATTGGACGGCGAATCGCAGCGAGGCCGAAGTTCACGCCGACTGGGTCGCGCGCGCGAAGGAGACGACGCGTGAGAATGCGAAGCGCCGGGCCGAATTTCAGAAGCTCGCCGACATGATGGGGGTCGAATATGACTCGACCGAGGCTGACAAGGTGACGCGCGAAACGCTCGGCGAGGAGGCCGACGCTCTCGCCAAGAGCAGCACGGCCGCGCCGCCCAAACGCTCGACGCTTGCCGAGCGCGCGGCGCGCCGGCCGCAGCCTGCTCCGCCTGCGCAAAAATAGCCTCGATGCAGCGCTCGCCCGCCGACGCCGACTGGATGGCCGCTGCCGTCGCGCTTGCCGGACGGGGACGCGGGCGGACGGCACCCAATCCCAACGTCGGGTGCCTTCTCGTGCGCGATGGCCGCATCATCGGTCGCGGCTGGACGCAGCCGGGGGGGCGCCCGCATGCCGAAGCGATGGCGATAGCCGCGGCGGGCGAGAATGCGCAGGGCGCGACGGCTTATGTTACGTTGGAGCCCTGCGCACATGCCAGTGTGCGCGGACCTTGTTGCACCAGTCTCCTGATCGAAGCCGGGGTCGCGCGCGTCGTGGCAGCGCTCAAGGATCCCGACCCACGCACAGACGGGCGCGGAATCACGCGTCTGCGCGATGCGGGAATCGCTGTCGAAGCCGGGATTCTGGCGGATGCCGCCCGCGCGGCGATGGCGCCGTGGTGGACGCGCCGGGCTGCGGGGCGGCCGTTCGTGACCCTGAAGCTTGCGACCTCACTCGATGGCCAGATCGCCCTCGCAGATGGGTCGAGTCGTTGGATCACCAGCCACCGCGCCCGCGCACATGTACACCTCGAACGCGCGCGGCACGAAGCCATCCTCGTTGGGCGCGGGACGCTGGAAGCCGATGCCCCCAGCCTCGACGTGCGCCTGCCTGGCCTTGAAGGCCGCAGCCCGCAGCGCTTTGTCCTGACGCGAGGAAGCGCGCCCGAGGGTTGGACCGCGGCGGCGTCGCCCGAAGCGACCGGCGAGGTCCACTCGCTTTTCGTTGAGGGTGGAGCGGGGGCGGCCGCGGCCTTTCTCGCTGCCGATCGGGTCGACCGGCTGCTTCTTTATCGTGCTCCGATCCTGATCGGCGGCGGCCGTGCGGCGATCGGCGACATCGGCCTCGGCGACCTCGCCGACGCGCATGGCCGCTGGCGGCTCTCCGACAGCCGCCTGCTTGGCAGCGACCGGCTCGACGTCTACGAGCGGACCCGAAGGGAATAGGCATTCATGTTCACCGGCATCATCACCGATATCGGCACCATCAGAACGCGTGAGGATCGCGGAGACGTCCGGCTCGTCATCGATACCAGCTATGACGTCGCCGCGATCGACCTCGGCGCATCAATCGCCTGCTCGGGCGCCTGTCTCACAGTGGTCGACAAGGGCGTCGACGACCGCAACGGCACCGCCGGCTGGTTTGCCGTCGATGCGAGCGCCGAGACGCTGGCGCGCACCGCGCCCCATATGTGGGATGCGGGGCGGCGCCTCAACCTTGAACGCGCACTGCGCGTTGGCGACGAACTCGGCGGACATATCGTTACCGGTCACGTCGATGCGGTTGGGCACATGGTGGCGGTCGAGCGCGTCGGTGACAGCGTGAAGATCACTGTCGCGGCGCCCCCCGCGCTTGCACCGCATATCGCCCCCAAGGGCTCGATCACGCTCGACGGCGTATCGCTGACGGTCAATGAGGTCGCCGACCAGGCGGACGGCAAAGCGCATTTCACGCTCAATATCATTCCGCACACCCAGGCGATGACGACACTGAGCGAAGCGGCGGTCGGCCGGCCGGTCAATTTGGAGATCGACGTCCTGGCGCGCTATCTGGCGCGGATGCAACAGGTGCGGGGATAAGGCCAGGATCCTTCTCGCCGCGCATTTTCATCAATCGGCCTCGGGTCATCCCTCCGTCCAGCCACCCGCAAGTTCGGGATCGGCCGCGATCATCGTTCGCCGCATCGCGAGGCGGCCGATGCGCAGCAGCTCGGCTTTTCGCCGCGCCGGGGCGAGGTGGCAGGCCGCAGCTTCGCGCACCACGGCGGCGCCGTAGCGGTCGGCGACAATAAGGCCTGAGGTTTGAGGGCGATATTCCGGAGTTTCGAGGATCGCGGGGTCGAGCCCGGCGGCGAGCGCCCAATAGAAGCGGTCGCACCAGTCGCAATAATCGGGCCATTTTGCGTCGCCGTGCAGATCGGCGCGGCTGACCTTGATCTCGACGATGGTGATGTGACCCTTGGCGTCGATCGCGGTGAGGTCGGTGCGCCGTCCGTTGGGCAGCGGCACTTCGGGAATAGCGACGAGCCCTGCCTGCGCGAACAGCCGGCAAACGCCGCGTGTGACATCGGCGGCAGTAGGAGCGGGCTCCAAGCGGGTTCGAGCTGACCGGGCCATGGCTTCACCCCATGCCGTCCGCCCTGAACTTATGCAAAGGCTGCTCTTTCGCCCTGAAGCCGGGGAACGGCCGCGGCTTGGGCAAGCTCAGCGCGAACAAATCTGGCATAGATCTCAGAACGGAACATCGTCGTCGAGATCATCGTCGAAGGGCGGCCGACCGCCAGCCGAGCCCCCGCCGCCCTGATTCCAGCCGCTACCCGAGCTTCCGCCCTGATCCCAGCCGCCGCTCGAGCCGCCGCCCTGGTTCCAGCTATCCCCGCCGCTGCGCGATCCGCCGCCGCCGGGCGCGCCGTCGAGCATCGTCAGCGAGCCTCCCATGCCGGCGACCACGACCTCGGTCGTGTAGCGGTCGTTTCCGTCGCGGTCCTGCCATTTACGGGTGCGCAGACTTCCCTCGATATAAACCTTCGATCCCTTTTTGAGGTAACGTTCGACCACGCCGACCAGCCCGTCGCCATTGATCACGACATTATGCCATTCGGTGCGTTCCTTGCGCTCGCCGGTCATGCGATCCTTCCAGCTTTCGGAAGTCGCGATGCGGATATTCGCGATCTTGCCACCGTTCTGGAACGATTTGATTTCAGGATCGGCACCCAGATTGCCGATGAGAATAACCTTGTTGACGCTGCCAGCCATCGCCGTCCGCTCCGCTCGAGTGTTGGAGGATCAGCCGAGTCCGAAGGCGACGGCCGTCCAGTAGGTAATACCTGCAGCGGCATAGGCGAGCAGGAACAAATAGCCAACCATGAACATCGGCCATCTCCATCCGTTGGTCTCGCGTCGGGTGATGGCGATGGTCGAAATGCACTGCGGCGCAAAGACGAACCAGGCGAGAAAGGCGAGGGCGGTTGCGATGCTCCAGCGTCCCTGGAGGCGCTCGCTCAGCGATTGGGCCATCGCATCCTCGTCGTCGCCAGCGTCGATCGCGTTTGCGGTTGCGAGGGCCGAGACCGCGACCTCGCGCGCCGCCATCGCCGGGATCAGGGCAAGCGCGATGTCGTGGTTGAAACCGACTGGCTGCACCACGGTTTCCAGACCGCTCGCGATGCGGCCCGCGATACTGTAATCGACTTGCCGCAGCTCGCTGTCCGCAGGCGCTTTGGGAAAGCTGAGCAGCATCCAGAGGATGACCGTGGTCATGGCGATGATCGTTCCCGCGCGGCGCAAGAAGATCCACGCGCGCTGCCATAGGCTGATCGCAATGTCGCGCAGCCGCGGCCATTGATAGCGCGGCATCTCCATCATGAAACCCGCCGCATTGCCCTTGGTGACCGAGCGCCGCAGCGCGAAGGCGACAAGGAGCGCGCCGACGATACCCGCCACATAAAGGGCGAAGAGGACGAGTCCCTGCAGGCCGACTGGCGACCCGCCCACAGAGCGCGCGGGAATGAAGGCGCCAATGATCAGCGTGTAGACCGGCAAGCGCGCCGAGCACGTCATCAGCGGCGCGATGAGAATGGTCGTCAGCCGGTCCTTGGCATCCGGGATCGCACGCGTCGCCATGATCCCGGGCACCGCGCAGGCGAAGCTGGAGAGCAGCGGGATGAAGCCGCGTCCCGACAGCCCGACCTTCGCCATCAGCCCGTCCATCAGAAAAGCGGCGCGCGTCATATAGCCCGACGCTTCGAGCAGCAGGATGAAGAGAAAGAGGATCAGGATTTGCGGCAGGAAGACGACCACCGCGCCGACCCCCGCCAACAGACCTTCGACGATTAGACCGCGCAGGAAGCCGTCGGGTAGCGCGCGCCCTGCGGCCTCCTGCATCACGGCGATTCCGTTCTCGATCCAGCCGATCGGCGCCTCGGACCAGGCATAGACCGCTTGGAACATCACGAACATCAGTGCGAGCAGAATCACAAAGCCCGCGACCGGGTGGAGGACGACCGCATCGACGCGCTGGGTCCAGCGTCGCCCCGGCGTCTCGGAAAGCGTTGCCGCGCGGGCGATCGCGCGCGCGCGCTGGTGGAGCGCGGCGTCGGTTGGCGGCGGTGCGGGATCCGCGTCCTCTTGCGCCTGGTGCGACAGGATCGCGCCATCGATCGCGGCGAGCAGGTCGGCGAGCCCGCGCTTGCGTACGGCAACGGTCGGGACCACCGGCACGCCCAATTCCTGCGCCAGCCGCGCAGGATCGAGCGCCAGGCCGTCGCGCTCGGCAAGGTCGAGCATGTTGAGCGCGACCACGGTCGGCAGTCCCAGCGCAATCAGTTCCAGCGCGAAGCAGAGATGATTGTCGAGATTGGCGGCATCGACGACGACAACAAGCGCATCGGGACGCCGCTCCCCCGCCTGCCGGCCGAGCACGACGTCGCGCGTCACTGCCTCGTCGGGGCTTGCGGGGGTCAGGCTGTAGCTGCCGGGAAGATCAATGAGAGCCAGCGGCCGGCCGTCGGCGAAGCTTGCATGTCCCGCCTTGCGCTCAACGGTGACGCCCGGATAATTGGCGATCTTCTGCCGCGCGCCGGTCAGCGCGTTGAACAGGCTCGACTTGCCGGCGTTCGGGTTGCCGGCAAGCGCAATGGTGGGAACGGCGCCGGTCATGCTGTTGCCGCGGGCTCCACCTCGATTGCCGCCGCCTGGCGGCCGCGGATAATCACCTGCATGCGCCCGATGCCGAGCGCGAGGGGTTCGCGCGAAAAGAGACTGCCGCGATGGAGCGGCTTTACCTCGACCCCCTCCAGCAGCCCGAACTCGCGGAGCCGCCGGCCCTCGTCGTGCGACAGAATATCCCAATCGATACGGGTAATACGCACGGCGGTGCCGAGCGGGGCGGAATCGAGCTTCGAAGTCATTTGCGAGCGATTATCAATAACAGCTGCGCAGCGCCAGCCCTAACTTCCGCGGTAGCGAAGACGTCCGACGAAACGCGCGAGGCTCGGGCGCTGGACGCGTCGCGCGGCGCGGCGATGCTTCCAGCTCTCGAAACGCATCACCGCGTCGATCCGTCGCGAGAGAAAGGCGCGCGTAGCGGTAAAATTTTCGCTTTCGTCATCAAGAAACACTGCCATCGTGGAGGCGTAGACCGCGCCGAGGATCGCGCGCTTGCTGTAATGATTATAGTCGGTTGCGGTGTCACCTGCGAGCCGCCACATCGCGTCGGCGGCGCGCCATCCAAGCTTTGCGGCAAAGGGGACATTGGTGGGCAGCGCCAGCAACGCCAGCGCGCGGCGAAGCGACTCGCGGCGGTGCGCGAGGGTGTTGAGCCGATCCTCGACGAGCGCCGTGATCCGCTCCCGGATCTTGAGCGAGGCCAGGCGTTCTGCGGGCCACCGCGCGGCCATGTCGGCATCAATCCATGTAAACCAGGCATCGACCATGTCACGGCCACCGCCCGGAAAGGCGAGGCGTGCCACGTCGGGATCAACGCCGACGCGCGCGGCGGCATCGGCGAGGGCTGCGTCGCCGAACCCGTCGAACGCAGCGTTTTCGGCGATCAGCGGAGCAAGCGCTGCGCGGATCTCGTCAAGGGTCGGATCGGCGGGCAGAATGGAAGCCATGATCATCAGATAGGCTGCGCGGCGCGGTTGGGCAACCGGATCAACACCAGCGCCGCACCGAGCATCGATCCACCGACGAGGTCGATCGCGGTGAGCCGTTCGCCAAAGATCATCCAGCCCGCGAGGGCTGCAATGGCGGGTTGGACGAGCAGGGTAAGCCCCACGACGAGCGGCGAGAAGCGCGGCAGTGCCCAGATCATCAGTCCCTGGCCGATGATCTGGCTAGACAATGCGAGTGCGATCAGCGGACCCCAGTTCCTGGGAACGATCACTTCACCGAGCGCGATGGCCGCGCTGAGCAGGATCGGAAGCGTCGCGGTCGAGGCGATACCGAGCGCCGTCCAGGCCGGGAGCTCGCCGCGCACCCGCTGCATGAGGATGACGTAGAAGGTGTAGAAAACCCCAGCGAGCAGACTCAAGAAGTCGCCAACAAAATAAGCGGGCGCAAGCTCGTAGCTTTGTCCCATGAGGAGCGCTGAGCCTGCGAAGGCGAGCAGCACCGAGAAAGCCTGCCAGCCGCGCGGCAGCGTGCGGGCCAGGAAAATTCCCCACAGAACCAGCAAGAGGCTGGCGCAATTACCGAACAGGGTCGCATTGGCGATCTTGGTGCCCAGGATGCCGAGGTGCCACGCGGCGAGGTCGAGCGCGAAGAAAACCCCGGCCGCCGTCGCAACGCCGATCGCGGTGCGCGACGGCATCCGCCCGCCCGTCTCGCGCCACGCCAGCCATGCGAGGGCAGGCAAAGCGATCGTCATGCGCCAGAAGCCCGAAGCAACCGGCCCCGTGTCGGCCAGTCGGACGAGCGGCGCGCCCAAGGCCAGGACCATATTGCCAGCGAGCAGTGCCGCGAAGGCCCAGCGGCTTTGCTGACCCGTCCCTTTCCGTCCGTGGGGGGCGTCGCTCTTCGATGCCATATAGATTTTCTTTTGCTACCCACTGTTGTCTTGGGCGCCGCGCGTCCATAGCTCGTGTGGCCCATAGCGGCGGCCCGCCGGGGCGTCGCGAAGAAAGTGAAAGCCGGAGGATATATGACCGCAACGCTTTTCGACCCGATCACGCTTGGCGCCATCGAAGCGCCGAATCGCATCATCATGGCACCGCTGACACGCGGGCGCGCCGGCCCCGGTTTCGTTCCCAATGAGCTCGCGCGCGAATATTACCGCCAGCGTGCCTCTGCGGGGCTGATCATTTCCGAAGCCACCGGCATTTCGCAAGAAGGGCTGGGTTGGCCCTCCGCGCCGGGCCTGTGGAGCGATGCGCAGGTTGAGGGGTGGAAGCCGGTGACTGATGCCGTGCACAAAGCGGGCGGCCGTATCGTTGCGCAGCTTTGGCACATGGGGCGGCTGGTCCATTCGGTATTCAACGACGGAAAGCCCCCGGTGTCGGCCTCGGCGACGCGAGGTCCCGGCAAGGCGCACACCCCGGCTGGCCGGCTCGAGTATGAAGTCGCGCGCCCACTCGAGCTCGCTGAAATTCCGCGCCTCATCGACGATTATGCCAAGGCGGCCGAGAATGCGAAGCACGCCGGTTTTGACGGGGTGCAGCTCCACGGTGCCAACGGATATCTGATCGACCAGTTCTTGCGCGACGGGTCGAACCTGCGCGACGATGATTATGGCGGTTCGGTCGTAAATCGCATTCGCCTGCTTCGCGAAGTCACCGAGACGCTGATTGCGGTGTGGGGCAAGGACCGTGTCGGTGTGCGGCTTTCGCCCAATGGCGAGACGCAGGGCGTCGACGACAGTGCGCCCGAGAGTCTTTTCCCCGCCGCGGCCGCAGCACTCGATGCGCTGGGCATCGCCTTCCTGGAGTTGCGCGAACCGGGACCCGAGGGCACGTTCGGAAGAACCGACGTGCCCAAGCAATCGCCTGCGATCCGAGCTGTCTTCAAGGGACCGCTTATCCTCAACAGCGACTATGATGCGGCGCACGCTGAGGCTGATCTTGCGAGCGGCGTTGCCGACGCGATCAGTTTCGGCCGCCCCTTCATCGGCAACCCCGACCTCGTCGAGCGCATCCGCAGCGGTGCCGAATGGGCAGCTGACAATCCGCAGACATGGTACTCGCCGGGTCCAGGAGGCTACACTGACTATCCGGCGCTGGTCGCAGCCTGATCGTTCCAGCCGTCCTTGCGCATGCAAGGGCGGCCAGAGAGGCTAGTCGCGCGTCGCAATCGCCTTGTCGACGATCCGCGCGCCTGCTGGTCCCACGATTTGCCCGCCGAAGCGAGCGAGCAGGAAGGCGGCGACGAAGAGCAGGGGCAGTGCGACGAACGCCGCGATAATCGCCGCAACCGACGCCCCGAAGAAAAGCGCTAGGAAATTGCCGGTAAGCTCGGCCTGACCTTTAGGGCCGAGCGTGATCGTACGCGGCCCCTTCGCGTCCCACCATTTGCTGGTTGTCATCGTCTTGAGGCCCCCTGTCTGCGCCCGCGGCGGCCGAACGCTCCGCAGGGGCGCGGTCGGCCTACCGTCGTTCCACGGCCGCTTGCGGTTGTCCGCCGCTATGGCCCCCTCTTCCTGGGAATTGGCGGACGAAACGGGCGGCTTCGTCGCGCGTTCAATCCTGTCAGGGGCAAGGTCCGAGACGGCATCTTCCGGCGGGCGGTTTGGCGGGCGCATTGGCTCGTGCCCCATGCGGCGATCGTGCGCTGCCATGCGTTCGGCGGCACTTGGCGGCGTGGTGCCGGTCTCCCTGTCGATTACCACAAGCCGCGCGCCGCGCTCGACGACAGAATAGCGGCTGGGTGGCGGACGGTCAGGCAACGCCGAACTTTTCCTTGAGCGCCAGCATCGCGAGCGCGGCCTTCGCTGCCTCGCCGCCCTTGTCCTTGCGCGTCTTGTCTGCGCGTGCGAGCGCCTGGCCTTCGTTCTCGACCGTCAATATTCCGTTGCCGATCGCCAGTCCGTCAAGCGTCAGCGCCATGATCCCGCGCGCGCTTTCGTTCGAGACCACCTCGAAGTGATAGGTCTCGCCGCGGATCACGACGCCGAGCGCGACATAGGCGTCATAGCGTCCGGTATCTGACGCGAGCGCGATGGCGGACGGAACTTCGAGCGCGCCCGGTACCGTTACGGTTTCGTGGCTGTGTCCCTCAACCTCAAGCGCGCTGCGCGCGCCGTCAAGCAGCATATCGTTCAAACGACTGTAGAAACGTGCCTCGACGATGAGAACATGCGCCATTATTCGGTCTCCCCCGGGATCGATCGTTCGCCAACGATCGATAGGCCATAGCCTTCGAGACCTACAATATTGGTGTGCGACGGCGTAAGAAGCTCCATGGCATGGACACCAAGATCGGCGAGAATCTGAGCGCCGATGCCATAGGTCCGTAGATCCATGCCCCCCGAGGGCGGCGGGCTCGCTTCTGCCGTGGCCGAGCCGGGCAGGGGGCGCATCAGCATGACAATGACACCCGCGCCCGCTTCGCCGATCGCTTCCATCGAGCGTTGCAGGCGGCGTTTCCTGGGTCCCGGCCGGCCCATGACATCATCGAAGATCGAGACGGGATGCATGCGCACCAGCGTCACGCCTTCGGGATCGATAAGCCCCCTTTGCAACACCAGATTGACGCTGCCATCGATCTTGTTGCGATAGGATTTGAGGCGCCAGTCGCCGCCATAATCCGATTCGAACGGTTCGTCGGAAACGCATTCGACCAGCCGATCGGTGCGGTTGCGATAGGCGATAAGGTCCGCGATCGTCCCGATCTTCAGCCCGTGGCGCCGCGCGAAAGGAATGAGGTCATCGAGACGCGCCATCGTCCCGTCATCGTTCATGATCTCGCATATCACGCCCGACGGATTGAGCCCGGCGAGGCGCGCGATGTCCACCGAGGCTTCGGTGTGGCCGGCACGCACGAGCACGCCGCCGTCGCGCGCGATCAGCGGGAATACGTGCCCCGGTGTAACGATGTCGTCGCGGTCTTTCGAAGCATCGATCGCGACCGACACAGTGCGCGCGCGATCAGCGGCGGATATTCCGGTGGTAACGCCCTCACGCGCCTCGATCGACGTGGTGAATGCGGTTTCGTGCCGCGTGCCATTGTTGCGGCTCATCAGTTCAAGTCCCAGCGCCTCGACCCGGCTGCGCGTCAAGGTAAGGCAGATGAGTCCTCGGCCGTGCGTCGCCATGAAATTGATTGCATCGGGCGTCGCCATCTGCGCCGGAATGACAAGATCGCCCTCATTTTCGCGGTCCTCGTCGTCGACGAGGATGAACATGCGACCGTTGCGCGCCTCGGCGATAATTTCCTCGGGCGTTGCCATCGGCGACAGGTCGCTGCCGTGGGCGAGCCAGTTTTCCAGCTTGCGTAGCGTGTCCGCGGTGGGGTTCCAGCTATCCGAATCGAGGTCGCGAAGGCTGTTCGCATGAAGGCCCGCCGCGCGCGCAAGGCCTGAGCGGGACATGGTCCCTTCCACGACGATGGTGCGGATGCGGTCGATGAGCTGCGTAGACATGTCGCCGCCATTTCACATCATAATGTGATTGTCAATTCGCAATTCACATTAGCTAGATCAATTGGGGCCGAATGCCGCCCCCGAATCGCGCGGGGCCCCGTCGGCCTTGACATCGAGCAGCTCAAGCATCTGACCGCCGCGGTCGTCGCGCTTCGCATAGTCGCGAGCCGACATGCCCGCGATATGATCGGCCTTGTCGGGATTTGCGCCGCGCCGCACGAGCAGTCGCACCATGGAAGCGTTGCGCGCCTGCACCGCCAAGATCAGCGCCGTTTCGCCTCGCCGGTTGGTCTGGTCGATCGGCGCCTTGCGGTCGAGCAACTCGCTCGCGCCTTCGGGAAAGCCGATCAGCGCCGCGTGCATCAGCGGGGTCGTGCCCTGGCGGTCGGCGATCGAAGGATCGGCCCCCTTGCCGAGAAGGAATTTGAGCCAGGTAAGATCGCGACGCTTGACGACGATGGCGAGCGCGGTCTCGCCATTGTCGGGGCTGCGCGTATTGACGATTCGCGCGTCATTGTCCGTCAGGAGCTTGGTCGCCTTGTCGCCGTCGCGGCTCTGGACGGCCTGCAGGAAGCTGTAGGTGTCGCTGAATTGCGCCGCCGCGGGCGACGCCGCGAGTCCGGCCAGCAGGAAAAGCGAAGCGAAACGCAGCTTGGCGTGTCGAGACATGAGCGACCTCGGTCAATGGGCGCCGCTGTGCGACGCAAAGGTTGATTTTCAGCGCCTACCCCCGCAAGGCTGGCCCGATGATGAATATCGTGAATATGGGCCAAAAGCTGTTTCGTGCAAGCCTGCTCCTCGCTTTCAGTGCGGCCCTGGCGGGCTGTGACGGTACCGCGCCTGCTCCCGATGCGAGCCCGCCGCTTGAAGGCGCGCGGATCGGCGGACCCTTCACGCTGACCGATCAGAACGGCCGTAGCGTGAAAGACAGCGATTTCACCGGCCAGTATCGCCTCATCTATTTCGGCTACAGCTTTTGCCCCGACATTTGTCCCGTTGACCTGCAAAAGCTGATGCGTGGGCTCGCCCGGTTCGAGAAGGATGCGCCCGAACGCGGCGCAAGAGTGCAGCCGCTGTTCATTACCATCGATCCGGCGCGAGACACACCCGAGGCGTTGAGAGCCTTTGTCAGCCGTTACCATCCGCGCCTGCTCGGCCTCACTGGAACACCCGAGCAGATCGCGCAGGCCGCCAAAGCCTACGTCGTCGTCTACAACAAGGTCGAGGGTTCGGCGCCCGATCGCTATCTGATGGCGCACACCCAGATTGCTTTTCTGATGGACCCCGAGGGCAAGCCGCTCGCAATGTTGCCGGTCGACGATCCCACGACCGATGGCGATGAGGGTGCTCCGGAGAAGGTCGCCGCCGAGCTCGCGAAATGGGTGAAGTAAGACCGGCCGCGCGCCCCTTCTGGGAAGCGCCACTTGCGAGCCTTGACGCCGGCGAGTGGGAGGCGCTGTGCGACGGATGCGGCAAATGCTGCCTGCACAAGCTGGAGGATGAGGAGACGGGCCGTATCTATCCGACCAATGTCGCATGTCGCCTGCTCGACCTCAAAACCGCGCGCTGCGGCGATTACAAGCACCGGCGCCGCCATGTCCCCGACTGTCTCACGCTGTCCAAGGGCAAGGTTGCCGACATAGAATGGCTTCCGCAAAGCTGCGCCTACCGCCTGCGCGCCGAGGGACGGCCGCTGCCCGAGTGGCATTATCTGGTCTGCGGCGACCGCGATGCCGTGCACCGCGCGGGCGAATCGATCGTCGGCTGGACGGTGAGCGAAGACGTTGCAGGCCCGCTCGAAAACCATCTGGTGCAACATGTCGTCTGAAGCGGGCTGCGCGGCCGATGGTCCGCATATCCGGATCGGTGAGGCGGCCTGGCCGGTGCGCCTTGTTCCTCATGCGCGAGCGCGTCGCTATCGGCTTGTTTTCGATGCTGCGCGCGCCGAGCTGCGGTTGACGCTGCCCCACCGTGCGAGCCGCGCCAAGGCCCTGCAATGGGCGGGTGAACAACATGAGTGGATCGCGGCCCAGGTCGGCAAGGCGGTGGCGCCGGTCATCGTCGGTCCCGGCACTTGCATTCCCTTCATCGGAATCGAACGTCGCATCGAGTGGGATCGAGCACGCCCCAGGGCGCTGTGCCTCACCGATGATGCCCTCATTCTCGGCGGGCCGGCCGAAACTGTGGGGCGCCGCGTCGAGCGCTGGTTGAAGACCGAGGCGCTGGCGCTGATGGAGCGCGAGAGCCGCGAGATTGCCGCGGCGGCCGGGCTGCGGGTCGGGCGCGTCGGCATCGGTGATCCCCGAAGCCGCTGGGGCAGCTGCACTTATGCGGGCGATCTGCGCTATAGCTGGCGGCTGATCATGGCACCGGGGCATGTCCGGCGCGCAACCGTCGCGCATGAGGTCGCGCATCTGCGCCATATGGACCACAGCGCGGCATTCCACGCGCTGGTCGATACGCTCCACGACGGTGACGTTACCGCGGCGCGCGGCTGGCTGCGGCGTGAAGGCCGCAGTCTGCACCGCTTCCGCTTTACGGCCTGACTTCGCCTGCCGCACTGTCCTGCGGCGCGCGTGCCGGCGGAATGCGAACCGCCGGCGGCGCGGGCCGGGCTGGGGGCGGTTGAACGGTTTTGGGTCCGCCGCTGCCTTCGGGTGAACGTCGACGCCCCGTTTGCTCCTCGATCCATTGTTGGTCGAGAACGGGCCCGTCGTCGATAGGCGGCGGCGCGACGCCGTCATCGGGGGGCAGGCCCATGCCGGGCAGCTCGATGGGCATGCCGTTCTCGTCAACCAGCCCGTCTTCTTCGGGCGCGCCGAACATGGCACCGTCATCCTCTTCAAGCTGCCACTCGGGCAGCTTCACCTCGGTATCGAATGCCTCGACAGGGCGGCGCGCCACGGCGATGCGCATATAGTCGGCAAAGGCCTTGGCAGGCGCCCGCCCCCCCTGCAGCCCGCCGACGGGTTTCGCATCGTCGCGGCCCATCCACACGCCCGTCGTCAGCCCGCTCGAAAAGCCCAGGAACCAGCCGTCCTTGTTGCTCGACGTTGTTCCGGTCTTGCCTGCGACAGGCCGGCCGATCTGCGCCGCGCGCCCGGTACCGGTGTTGACCGCAGTCTGCAGCAGGTCGGTGATGCCCGCCGCGACCCAGCTATCGACGAGCTGCTGCCCGCCCTCGGGCTTGCGCTGATAGAGGAGGCGGCCGTCGGCGGTTGTCACCTTGGTAATGCCGTAGGGATGCACCGACACGCCTCTGCGCGCGACCGCAGCGAAGGCGGCGGTCATGTCGATCACGCGAACCTCAGCGCTGCCCAGCACCATCGAGGGATGGGTGTTGATCGGCGTTGTGATGCCGAAGCGGCGCGCCATATTGGCGACTGCCGAAAAACCGATTTCGCTCCCCAGCTTCGCTGCAACCGTGTTGACCGAATAGGCGAATGCGGTGCGCAGGCTCATCGGTCCGGCGAAGCGGCCCGACGAATTGCGGGGCGACCAGCCGGCTATCGTCACCGGCTCGTCGACCACTTCGTCGTCAACCTTATAGCCCGCCTCCAGCGCTGCCATATAAACGAACAGCTTCCACGCCGACCCCGGCTGCCGAACCGCCTGCGTCGCTCGATTATAGTTCGACGCGACATAGTCCGAGCCGCCCACCATCGCCCGCACCGCGCCGTCGCGATCGAGCGAGACGAGCGCGCCTTGTACCCCGCTTGGGACATTAGCCTGAATTGCCGCGGTCGCCGCGCGCTGCATGTCGAGGTCGATCGTCGTATAGACGTCGATTGGTTCATTGCCCTCGTCGATCAGCATGTCGAGCTGCGGCAGCGCCCAGTCGGTGAAATAGCGTGCGCTGTTCTGGCCCGTTTCCTGCGCCAGCTCCACGTCGGCAGGCTTGGCGGCATCGGCCTGCGCCCGGGTGATCACCCCTGCATCGACCATGACATTCAAGACAACCCCGGCGCGGCCCAGCGCCGCCTGTGCGTCGGCTGTCGGCGAATAGCGCGAGGGCGCCTTGACCAGCCCCGCGATTACCGCGGCTTCCGACAGGCTCATGTCGGTCGCGCTATGGCCAAAAAAGCGCCGGGATGCAGCGTCGATGCCATAGCTGCCGCCGCCGAAATAAACCTTGTTGAGATAAAGCTCGAGGATCTCGTCCTTCGAGAATTTCCATTCGAGCGCCATTGCCAGCACCATCTCGCGCAGCTTGCGCGACCAGGTGTAGCTGTTTGAGAGAAAGACGTTACGCGCGAGTTGCTGCGTGATCGTCGAGGCGCCCTGCATGCGCCGCCCGCTCCCATAATTCTCGACCGCGAACACCCCCGCGCGCGCGAGGCCTACCGGGTCGACGCCCGGATGGTAGCGGAAGCGCCGGTCCTCGACCGCTACCATTGCGTCCTGCATGACCCTCGGCGTTTCGCGCAGGGTCAACCATCGCCCATAATTGGGGCCGAGCGAGAAAAAGATCGTGCCATCGGCAGCGTGGATGCGCACGGTCTGGCCGGCGGGCGATTTTTTAAGTTCCTCAAAGCTTGGAATGCGTTGCGCTGCAATTCCAACCGCGACCGCGATGGCCACCAGAGCGACGATTGCAAGGCCGATGCCCCAGCGGGCCATGCGGCGCACCCAGACCCGCAGGCGCGAGGGCTCGCCGCGGCCTGCTGAGCGGCCCTTTTTGCTTCTCGATGGTGATTTACCCGACGATGCCTGCTGTCTTTCGCGGCGCAAAGCCTCTGTTCCTTCCCTCGCCGCGCCCCTGCCGGTGCGACCCGTTGACGTCGGCCCCCCGGCGGCGTTCCGCTATTGCCGGCTCTCTGCCTCTTCCTGCCCGCGCTCGGCGAAGTCAAGCGCTGCGCTGTTAATGCAATAGCGCAGTCCTGCTGGCCCGGGTCCGTCGGGAAAGACATGCCCCAGATGGCCTTCGCACCGCGCGCAGCGTACTTCGGTGCGCATCATCCCGTGGCTGGTGTCGGTCAACTCGGTCACCGCGGTCTCGGTGGCCGGCGCCGTGTAGCTCGGCCAGCCCGAGCCGCTGTCATATTTGGTCCGACTGTCGAACAATGGTGCCCCGCAGCCCGCGCAGCGATAAATGCCATCGCCCTTGTGATCGACATATTTACCAGTGAAGGCGCGTTCGGTGCCACCTTCACGCAGCACATGGCGCGCCATCGGATCAAGGTCGCGGTCGGCTCTGGGATCGGTCATGGCATGAACTCCTCTGGGCGCGTCCGATGCCGGAACGCCGTTCTGTCCCTCATATCGTCCCGCGGCCGTTCCGTCGCAAGGGCCGTCTGTCCCTGCTGTCGATGCGGTGGGGCCGCCTTGCGGTGATCAGCGACGGCAGACGCTCGCAAGCATGGTGGCTAGCCCCGCAGCGCGGCGCCCAGTTTCGCAGCCGCGGCGACCACCTTGTCGGCAATCGCCTTGAGCTCGGGATCGGTGAAGCTCTTGTCTTGTGGCTGCAGCTCGACCTCTACCGCGAGGCTCAGCTGACCCTCGGGGACGCCCTCACCCGCAAAGCGGTCGAACAGGCGTACGTTGACGATGTTCGTCTTGTCGGCACCGCGGATCGCGCGGACGAGGTCCGCCGCGGCGAGTGTGTCGGGGGCGAGGAAGGCAAAGTCGCGGCGCACCGATTGCAGCGCCGGCGGCATGAAGGCCGCGCGAGCCGGACCGCTCGCGCGTTTCGCGGGGATCGCATCGAGAAAGATCTGCGCCGCCATCACCGGGCCCGCAACGTCGAAATGCCGGGTCAGCGCGGGGTGGAGCGCGCCGAATTCGGCGAGCACTGCCTTGGGGCCGAGACGCAGCGTTGCTGACTGGCCGGGATGCCAGATCGCGCCTTCGGCGTTGGCCGCCATGACCTGCAGCCGATCGGCGGGTGCCCCCGCGGCCTCGAGCAGCGTGAGCGCGGCGGCCTTTGCGTCAAAGGCGTCAAAAGGCGCGGCCTTCCCCGTCTGCCAATCGCGCGCGCGCTTCTCGCCGGTCATCAGCACTGCGAGCGTGGGACGCTCGGCATCGGCGAGGTAGCGCCGGCCGATCTCGAACAGACGGATGCTCGCGGCGCCGCGATTCTGGTTGCGCGCTGCTGCCGAAAGCAGGCCCGGGAGCAGCGAGGGACGCATGACCTTCATATCCTCGCTGATCGGATTGGCGAGCGACCACGCCCCGCCGCCGAAGGGGGCTGCCTCCCGCTCCGAAACGAAGCTCCAGGTCACTGCTTCGTGAAAACCTGCAGCTGCAGCAGCGCGGCGAAGGCGGCGCTCGATCAATTGCTCGGTGGTAGCGGTCGGCTT
This sequence comes from Sphingopyxis flava, assembly GCF_900168005.1. Lineage (GTDB taxonomy): Bacteria > Pseudomonadota > Alphaproteobacteria > Sphingomonadales > Sphingomonadaceae > Sphingopyxis > Sphingopyxis flava. Next base: position 83,775 of record NZ_FUYP01000012.1, on the reverse strand, counting down.
TGCGACGCCCTCGGCGCGCGGCAGCGGGGTCGACGGAATCGCCTCGAACCCGTGAATGCGCACGACCTCCTCGACGATGTCAGGGGGGCCATCCATGTCGCGGCGCCAGCTCGGCACGGTGACATGCCACAGCGCCCCCAGCTCCATGATGGTGAAGCCCAGCGCCTCGAGGATCGCGCGCTGTCGGTCCTCCGGAATAGCGACGCCGCCCAGCGCTTGCGCAAGCGCTGGGTCATAATCGATGTGCCGAGAGGCGACGGGCGGCGTTCCCGCGCGCGTCACGGTCGAGGGGGTGCCGCCGCACAGGTTGAGAATATGACCGGTGACAATCGCGGTCGCATCGTCGAGGAAAGCCGGGTCGACGCCGCGCTCGAATCGGCTGCGCGCATCGCTCGTCAGGCCAAGTGCCTGACCGGTGAGCGCGATACGCTCAGGGGTGAACCAGGCGATTTCTACGAGCACGTCGGTCGTCGTTTCGCTGCACCCCGAATGTTCGCCGCCCATGATGCCGGCGATGTCGTGGACGCCATTGTCGTCGGCGATCACTGTCATCGTGTCGGTCAGACGATAGTCCTTGCCATTGAGCGCCGTGACCGTTTCGCCCGCGCGCGCGCGCCGAGCGACGAGTGCGCCCGACAGCTTGGCGCGGTCATAGATGTGGCTCGGACGGCCGAGGTCAAACATCACATAATTGCTGATGTCGACGAGCGCGGAGATCGAACGCTGCCCGATTGCCTCCAGCCGGCGCCGCATCCATTCGGGGGCGGTGCCGTTGGTGACGCCGCGGATCGTGCGGCCGTAAAACGCCGGGCAGCCATCGGGGTCGTCGGTCCGGATTTCGGTCGCGGGCGCGTCCTCGCCCTCGATCGTCGGGACGTCGAGCGGCTTCAGTGTGCCGAGCCCAGCGGCGGCAAGGTCGCGCGCAATTCCGCGCACGCCCATGCAATCCTGCCGGTTCGGCGTGATCGAAACCTCGATCACCGGGTCATCGACGCCCGAATAGTCTGCGAAGGGCGTCCCGACTGGCGCGTCGGCAGGCAGCTCGATGATCCCATCATGGTCGTCGCCTAGCTCAAGCTCGCGCGTCGAGCACATCATCCCGTTCGATTCAACGCCGCGCACGGCGGCGACCTTCAGCACCAACTTGGTGGCGGGAACGACTGCTCCCGGCAGGCCGAGTACGCCGACAAGACCCGCGCGCGCATTGGGGGCACCGCAGACGACCGTGATCGGCGCGCCGCCCTCGCCGGTATCGACGCTGAGCACCTGCAGCTTGTCTGCCTGCGGATGCTTTTCGGCGGTCAGCACTTTGGCGACGCGAAATCCTGCGAACTTCTCGGCGGGATATTCGACGCCCTCGACCTCGTGGCCGATGCGATTCAGGGCCGCAACGACGTCGTCCACGGCGAAATCGCCATCGAGATGTTGGCGAAGCCAATCAAGCGTGATCTTCATGCCGAAATCCCCCCGGAAAGCGTCGGGACCGACAGAGCGCCAAACCCATAATGCGACAGCCAGCGGAGGTCGCCGTCGAAGAAGGCGCGCAGATCGTCCATGCCATATTTGAGCATTGCGAGCCGATCGATGCCGGCGCCGAAAGCGAAGCCCTGCCATTCATCGGGATCAAGCCCGCAATTGGCGATGACGTGGCGGTTGACCATGCCGCTGCCGAGCAGTTCCATCCACGCATGGCCTTCGTCGTCGCCCGACCCGCCAACGATACGGCGACCCTTTTCGACAGCATAACCGACATCGACTTCCGCCGACGGCTCGGTGAAAGGGAAATAGGACGGGCGCAGTCGCAGCACGATGTCGTCGCGCTCGAAATAGGCTTTGAGGAAGGTCTCGAGCGTCCACTTGAGGTGCCCCATGTGGATGCCGCGGTCAATGACGAGGCCTTCCACCTGGTGGAACATCGGCGTATGCGTCGCGTCGCTGTCGCTGCGATAGACACGGCCCGGCGCTATGATTCTGATGGGAGGCGCTTTTTCCATCATCGTCCGGATCTGCACCGGCGATGTGTGCGTCCGCAGCAACATCGCGCGGCCCTCGGCATCTTTCATTTGCGATGGAAAATAGAAGGTGTCGTGCATCGCGCGGGCGGGGTGCGTTTCGGGAATATTGAGCGCAGTGAAATTGCGCCAGTCGTCCTCGATCTCGGGGCCTGTCGCGACCGCGAAGCCCATGTCGGCGAAAATTTCCGCCAGTTCGTCCATCACCTGGCTCACCGGATGGACACTTCCCCGCGGGGTCTCGGCGGCGGGGAGGGTCATGTCGAGCCGCTCATCCGCAAGCTTGGCTTCGAGCGCGGCGCCTTCGAGCGCGGCTTTGCGCTCGGCGATTGCGGTGGTGACGGCCTCGCGCAGTGCGTGGATCTGCGGCCCCTGCTCCTGCCGCTCCTCGGTGCTCATCGCGCCCAGCGTCTTCAGAAGCGCTGAAACGCTGCCCGTCTTTCCGAGCGCGGCGACACGCAGCGATTCGAGCGCATCGAGGTCGGGTGCCGCGCCGATGTCGGCCACGAGCCGGGCCTGCAATGCCGGATAATCACTCATCGTCGTTCGTCCTGCGGCGGCGGTGCGCAGGCGGCGCCGCCACGTATCATGCCTGGTTTGTCGAGCTGCTGGCGGCGGAAGACCCGCTGTCGGCCCGCCGCCGCTTGCACCGAAGCAGCCGGGCGGGTCAACCCCAAGCTTGGCGCGGCGCTCTAGCCCTGCGGACGGTGCAATCCCTGGACAGCCTCCCCTGCGGCAGCGGCGCGGGCGAGCGCGGCGGCGCCGAGGATGGGCTTGGGGCGCGCTGCATACACGCGCGGGCTCATCCCCATGAAGCGCTGGAAGTCGCGGGTGAACTGCGCCTGGTCGTGATAATGATGATCGAGCGTCGCGGTCCACGCCATCGACGGGTCGAGCATGAAGCGCGCGAGGCTGCGCAGAAAACGCTGGCGGCGTAACAGCAGTTTCGGGGGAAAGCCGAATGCGCGGCGGCTGAGCCGTTCAACCGAGCGCTCGGAAAGATTGAGCGCGGCTGCAAGGTCGGCGACACTGCGCAGATCGTCGTCGACCAGCGCGCGATGCGCGGCGAAGATCGCAGGATCGTCGGGAGGCGCCTCGGCAAGCAGCCCGACGAGATGCTCATCGATCGTGCGCGCGTCCTCTTCGGGGCTGGTGGCTGCGGCAAGCCGGAGCCCGAGCGGCGCAAAGGCGGCGAAGGCAGGATGCGCGGCGCCGTCGCAGAAACGATCGGCGAGCGCCTCGGCGGATAATGGAACAAATTTGGCCCATCCCATCGGAAGCAGGCCAATGCCCCAGGCGCGCATCGTTCCCGCTGAAAAATAAGTCGCCATGCTCGTCGGGCCTGCCGCGATGAAGGCTGGGGCGGTTGCGGGAGTTGCACCCGCGATAGCCGCCAGCGGCGGCTCACCTGCGATGAAGCGCAGATTGGCCCATTCGGGGTGGAGATAATCCTCCACCCGTTCGCCGGGAGGCGCGTCTACCTCCGTCAGATAGATGATGCTGGCATAGGGGCGCAGTGCTGCGGACACGGGAAAGAAGCGCGTGGCGACGCGCGTTTCCGCTCTACCCGGTCCGGCCGCGGCGATACACTTCCCCACCGTCATCGGGTGATGGTGTCAGGTTCCTCGGAAAAGACAACAAGCTAGGCGGGCGCTTGTCGGATTCTTACAATTTTTTCCGGCCATGGGACGCTATGGGTCGGCGCCTGTGGGCACGCCTTGTGCCAAATTGTGGGGAACTTCCGCCGGCCGTCCAGCTTTCTGCGACCCACGGCTTATCGGTTCGGAGGGAGGGGGCGATGAATCCTCGCGGATCATTGCCGAGACGGCGCGGGAGGTTCGCCTCCGGCGCCGTCTCATTTTGGGGCCATGCGCATGTGAAAAGGGGCGGCCCGCCGGGACCGCCCCTTTTGATTGGGCAATGCAGCTGAAGTTCAGGCTGCCTTGGGCAGCGCTGCCTTCGCCTGCGCGATGATCGCGGTGAACACCCCGCCTTCATTCATCGCGAGGTCGGCCATGACCTTGCGATCGAGTTCGATCCCCGCCAGTTTCACGCCGTGCATGAACTGCGAATAGGTTAGACCCTCGGCGCGGACCGCTGCATTGATGCGCTGGATCCACAGTGCGCGGAAGCTCCGCTTCTTCACCTTGCGGTCGCGATAAGCGTACTGACCCGCCTTTTCGACGGCCTGCTTGGCAATACGGATCGTGTTCTTGCGGCGACCGTAATAGCCCTTCGCCTGCTTCAGGATCCGGCTGTGCTTGGCGCGCGTCGTCGTGCCGCGTTTGATGCGTGACATGCTCTGGCGCTCCTTACTTCAGGCCGTAGGGCGCCCAGAGGCGCACATGGGCCGCGTCCGAATCGCTGAGCACGCTGGTGCCGCGGTTGGTGCGGATATATTTTGAATTGTGGCTGATCAGGCGGTGGCGCTTGCCGGCGACGCCGTGCTTCACCTTGCCCGAGGCGGTGAATTTGAAGCGCTTCTTCACACCGCTCTTGGTCTTCAATTTGGGCATTTTGGTCTCCTTTGGAAGTCCGTTTGGTACCGGCCTGGCAGCCCTTGTAGCCAGCCGACACAATCGGAAGGCGCGCGCTTAGGGGGATTCGCGCGGAAAAGCAAGCATAGCGATCTTTGCAGGCTCGTGCGCGCGCGTCGTTCAGAAGCTCGCCCCATCGACCTTCTGAATATGCAGCGCCTCAAGGTCGGCGTCGGGAACGCAGCGCAGGTTCACTGCAGCCATCTTCGACCCATCGGGGCCGGTGCCGACGGAAAAGCCCTGGCACCCGCACTCGGTGCAGAACTGGTGGTCGATATTATGCTTGTGGAACCGATATGTCTTGAGCTTGTCGGACCCGCTTTTGAGGCGGAATTGGTCGACCGGCACGAAGCTCAGCAAAAAGCCCTTGCGCCGGCAATGCGAACAGTTGCAGCTCATTGCTGTCCCGGGAATTTCGCCCTCGACTGTAAAGGTTACCGCGCCGCAGTGGCAGCTTCCGTCATAGGCCATGGTCGATCCTCCCGGTCAGTGGTTGCAGGCGAGCCCTTCGATAACGTCCTCGAGCCGCGCTGGATCCCCCAGCGCGACGACATGGCCGTCGCTCTCGGCGTGGAGCGGCTCGCCATTCCAGTCGCACATCGTCCCGCCTGCGCCCTCGACCACCGGCACCAGCGCGGCGAAATCATGAAGCTTTAGCCCCGCCTCGACAACCAGGTCGACATGGCCGCTTGCGAGCAGACCATAATTATAACAGTCGCCGCCGAACACCATGCGCTTGTGTGCGGTCTGCGCGGCGAGCGCCATGAAATGCTCGCCGTCATGATCGGCAAAATATTGCGGCCCTGTCGTTGCGAGGGTCGCATCGGCGAGACTGCGGCAGGTGCGCGTCCCTGCGACCTTGCCGTTGAACAGTGTCGGCCGACCTGCCGCGCCCACCCAGCGTTCGCCAGCGATAGGTTGGTCGATGATGCCGAGTATCGGCCAGCCGTCCTGCAAAAGCGCGATCAGCGTACCAAAGATTGGCCGCCCCGCCATGAAGCTGACCGTGCCGTCGATCGGGTCGAGCACCCACTGACGCGCGGCGCCGGCGCGCTCGGTACCAAATTCCTCACCGATGATACCGTCGCGCGGCGCCTCGGCCTCCAGCAAGCGGCGCATCGCTGTCTCGGCGCTGCGGTCGGCGTCGGTCACGGGCGAAGCGTCGGCCTTTGCCTCGTGCGCACAGTCGGCACGGAAGAAGGGGCGGATGGCCGCGCCCGCTGCATCGGCGAGGCGGTTGGCAAGCGCGAGATCGGATTCGAGCGACATGTGCGCAGCGCTAGCCGAGCCGCGCCGAACCCGCCAGCCTCAACCGCGCCCACGCCGAGCGGAAGAGGATTTTGACCTGTTTTACAATTCTTATATAATCTGTACATTCGTGCCCGAATGGCCGAAAGCTTTCCTCTCGATCCTGTCATCGCGACCTTTGCGCGTTACGGGCTGCGCCGCACCTCGATGACCGATCTCGCGCAGGCGCTCGGCGTGTCGCGCCAGTCCCTCTACAACCACTTCGGGTCGAAGGACGCCCTCGCGCGCTGGGCGGTGCAGGCGCTCATAGACCGCTCGCTTAGCGAGGCGCTGCGGGCGCTCGAGCAGCCGGCGCGGACGCTCGCCGATCGACTCGCCGATTCTCTCGACGCCTGGGTCGGGCGACACCGTGATGCGCTCCACGCCTCGCCCCTCGGGGTAGAAATAGTCGCTGTCATGCAGCCTCACCCGCCAGAAGCGGTGCGGATCGCCGAACGGCGGCTCGTCGCGGCGATGACCGAGGCGATTCGGCTCAGCGGCCCGGGGTCCGCTGTGCCGCGTGCGGGCAGCATGGCGCAGGCACTGTGCTGGACGGCCCGCGGGCTGGTTCATGCTGTCCCAGACCATAAGAGCTTCCGCCGCCAACTCGACCATATAGCCGGCGCGCTCGTGGCGCGTTGATCGAGAGGTCGACGGGCTCGCCCGCTGGTCAGCGTTGCCGCCCACCCCTGCCCAAAGGAGATCCGATTGGCTTTCCGGGTCGCCCACTCAGAATCCGCGCTGGCCATGAAGTTGCTCGCGGGGCGGGCGGCAACGCTCGGCGGGGAGTCCGCGAAGCCGGGATTCCAGTTCGGCAAAGAGCCCGTCGGCGTCGGCCTCATCGACATGGTCATGCGCGCAGCCTGACGGTTTGCGCGCGCCTGTCTCCAGATCGAGCAAGCGAAAGGTGATGCGATTCCCGTTCGACAGCCGCCCTCGCCCTTGCAGAGAATGAAACCAGCGGCTCGGGAAAAAGGTCAGCGCAGGCTTCATCGCGGCGACACCCAGAAAAGATGTCACCTGAATGAGGCCGGATAGCGGGACATCAGTCGAACAGCGAGGAGACGCTTGTTTCGTCAGCGATGCGTTTGATGGCTTCGCCAAGCAGCGGCGCGACGGTCAGCGCGCGAACCTTCTTGCTATCGTTCACCGCGTCGGTCGGCTGGATCGAGTCGGTGATGACGAGCTCTGTCAGCTCACTTGCATCGACACGCGCGACCGCGCCGCCTGACAGGACGCCGTGCGTGCAATAGGCAACGACGCCCTCGGCGCCCGCGGCTCGCAGCGCTGCAGCGGCGTTGCAGAGTGTTCCCGCCGAGTCGACGATGTCGTCGATCAATATGCAGAAGCGCCCAGCGACGTCGCCGATGATGTTCATCACTTCCGACTCGCCCGCGCGCTCGCGCCGCTTGTCGACGATTGCGAGCGGGGCGTTGTCGAGGCGCTTGGCGAGCGCGCGCGCGCGCACCACGCCGCCCACGTCCGGGGACACGACCATCAGATTCTTGCCAGCGAAGCGCGCCTGAATGTCGGCGCTCATCACCGGCGCGGCATAGAGATTGTCGGTCGGAATGTCGAAAAAGCCCTGGATCTGTCCGGCGTGCAGGTCGATGGCGAGGACGCGGTCGGCGCCCGAGGTGGTGATGAGGTTCGCGACCAGCTTTGCCGAAATCGGGGTGCGCGGCCCGGGCTTCCGGTCCTGACGGGCGTAGCCAAAATAGGGGATGACTGCCGTGATTCGCTTCGCCGAGGCGCGTCGTAGCGCATCGGTCAAGATCAGCAGCTCCATCAAATTGTCGTTCGCCGGGAAGTTGGTGGGCTGCACGACGAACACATCCTGGCCGCGGACATTCTCGTGAATCTCGACGAAAACTTCCTCGTCAGCAAAGCGGCGTACGCTGGTATCGGTCAGCGGTAGCTCGAGATAATCGGCGATCGCACGGGCCAGCGGCAGGTTGCTGTTGCCGGAGATGAGTTTCATGGGGTGCGACGCCCTTTCGCGCGGGGTGGAATTGCGGGCCCCCTTAACCAGCAGGCGGGCGAAGGGGAAGGGGGTAAAGTATCGCGCTGCCCGGCGCCGCCGACCAAGGACGGTCGGGGCCGAGGCCGGGGACGCTTCTCTTCGGTTGAACGGGCAGGGCGGTTGCGCCTACACCCTCGGCATGACAACCGAGCTCCTTATCGTTCTGTCCCAGATGACCCAGGTCGTCGGCGACCTTGCCGCCAACGCTGCCGCGATGCGCGCAGTGCGCGCGCGGCATGAGGCCGCTGACCTTATTGTCTTTCCCGAACTGCAGCTTGTTGGCTATCCGCCCGAGGATCTGGTGCTGAAGCCCGCGCTCGCCGAGCGGGCGCGGGCGATGCTCACCGACCTCGCGGCCGAGACCGCTGCCGGCGGCCCGGCGATGCTCGTAGGCTCGGTTGAGCGCGACGACGAGGGGCGGCTCTACAATATCGTTGCCCTGCTCGATGAAGGTCGCGTCGTGGCGACGCGGCGCAAGCATGAGCTTCCGAACTATGGGACCTTTGACGAAAAGCGCGTCTTTGCTTCCGGTCCGCTTCCCGAGATTGTTGAATGGCGCGGGGTGAAGCTTGGCCTGCCGATCTGCGAGGACGGCTGGTTCCCGACCGTTTGCGGACACCTCGCAGCACAGGGCGCTGAGCTTCTGATCTCGGTCAACGGCAGCCCCTATGAGATCGACAAGGACGACCGGCGGCTCAGCCAGGTCTTCGGTGCGCGGGTCGCCGAAACCCGGTTGCCCCTCATTTTTCTCAACCGTGTCGGCGGACAGGATGAACTGGTGTTCGACGGCTGCTCCTTCATCCTCAATGCCGACGGACGCCCCGCGCACCGGCTTGTGGACTGGGAGGAGGAGGAGCGCGTCACCCGCTGGACGAAGCGCGGGACCGGTTGGACTTGCGAGGCCGGTGCGATTGCCGAGTGGGAGGCGCACCCCGCCGACATCTACAGCGCAATGATCCTCAGCCTGCGCGACTATGTCGAGCGCAACCGTTTCCCGGGCGTCGTGCTGGGACTTTCGGGCGGGATCGACTCAGCGCTCTGCGCCGCCATTGCCGCCGATGCGCTTGGTCCCGACAAGGTCTGGAGCGTCATGCTGCCCAGCCGCTTTACCAGCCCGGCGAGCCTTGAGGATGCGGCCGCCTGCGCGGCGATGATCGGCTGCCGCCTCGATACGATCCCGATCGTCGATGCGATCGATGCGTTCGACGCGATGCTGAGCGGCACCTTTGCCGGCCGAACCCCCGACACCACCGAGGAGAATGTCCAGTCGCGCATCCGCGGCGTCACCTTGATGGCCCTCAGCAACAAATTCGGCCCGATGCTGCTCACCACCGGCAACAAGAGCGAGATGAGCGTCGGCTATGCGACCATCTATGGCGACATGGCGGGCGGCTACAATCCGCTGAAGGACGCCTATAAGACAACCGTCTTTGCCGTCGCGAAATGGCGTAACGCGAATCTCCCGCGTCTATCGCGCAACCCGGTGACGCCGGTGATGCCCGAGTCGATCATCAGCAAGCCGCCCAGTGCCGAGCTTCGCCCCGACCAGAAGGATGAGGACAGCCTGCCACCCTATGCCGATCTGGACCGGATGCTCCACATGCTCGTCGAAGAAGAAGCGAGCGTCGACGATGTGGTCGAACGCTATGGTTTCGAGCGCGACGCGGTGGCGCGGATCGAGCGGCTGCTGATGATCGCTGAATATAAACGCCGCCAGGCGCCGCCCGGTGTCAAGCTGTCGACCCGCAACTTCGGGCGCGATCGCCGCTATCCGATCAGTCACGGATTCCGGACGGGCTGACTCGCCTTCACGGCGAATCGGGCTATAGGCGCGCCATGACCGTCACCACCCGCTTCGCCCCCTCGCCGACCGGCCACCTCCACGTCGGCAATGTTCGCACCGCGCTCCACAACTGGATGTGGGCGCGCAAGCATGGGGGGCGCTTTCTGCTCCGCATCGACGACACCGATCTTGAGCGGTCGAAGGAGGAATATGTCGAAGGCATTCGCGCGGACCTCGCGTGGCTGGGACTCGATGTCGACGGCGAGGAACGCCAGTCGGAACGCTTCCCCCTCTATGAGGCCGAATTTGAGAAGCTGAAGGCGGCGGGGCGCGTCTATGCCTGCTACGAGACCCCCGAGGAGCTGGAAGTCCGCCGCAAAATCCTCCTCTCCCGGGGCTTGCCGCCGGTCTATGAGCGCAAGCCTGCAGGCGCGCCGGCGCCCGACGGCGCCGCGCCGCACTGGCGCTTCCGGCTCGATCATGACGCGCCGATCGCATGGATCGATCTGGTTCGCGGGCCGCAGAATTTCGACCCGAAGACGCTCTCCGACCCCGTGGTGCGGCGCGCCGACGGCAGCTGGCTCTATCTTCTCCCCAGCGTCATTGACGATATCGCGATGGGGATCAGCCATGTTGTACGCGGCGAGGACCATGTTTCGAACACCGCGACGCAAATCCAGATGTTCGCCGCGCTGGGCGCCGAGCCCCCGCAATTTGGGCACGAGGCGCTGCTCGTCGGCACCGAGGGCAAACTGTCGAAGCGGCTCGGCGCGCTTGGCATGGGGCAATTGCGCGACGCGGGGATTGAGCCGATCGCCCTCGCGGCACTGCTGGCGCGGCTCGGGACAAGCGATCCGGTCGAGCCGGTGACAAGCCTCGCGCCGCTGATTGCGGGCATCGATTTTGCGCGCTTCGGGCGCGCGCCCGCGCGTTTCGATGAAACCGAGCTTGCGCTGCTCAACCAGAAGATCCTCCATCACACCGATTATCATGCGGTCGCGCCGCGACTGCCCGCGGCGATCGACGAAGCCCGCTGGAATGCGATCCGACCGAACCTGATGACCGTTGCTGAAGCGGCGGACTGGGCGGCAATCTTCGACGGGCCCTTCGCACCGCCTGTACCCGATTCCGCGGACCGCCCCGTGCTCGCCGCCGCAGCCGCGGTGGTGGATTCGCTGGACTGGTCCGCCGATCCATGGGGCGCGCTGACAGACTCCGTGAAAGCGGCGACGGGGGCAAGCGGCCGGGCCTTGTTCCTCCCTCTCCGCCGCGCGCTTACCGGGCGCGACCACGGCCCCGACATGCGCGAACTGCTTCCGCTCATCGCGAAAGCGGAAGCCGCCGCGCGCCTCGCAGCCGTCTAATCTCGGCCGGCTCCCTCCCGCTCCCCATGCTGACGCGGATCCTCATTCGGGGATGACGCCTCGCGCTTTCTGTCTCCGATTGACAAGGAGAGTGATGTTATATTATCACACGCCCTGGATCCTTCCTGATATTGCGCGGCACGTTCGCTGACATCCGCGTGTCAGCATTGATCGGGGGGCCACAGGCTGAGGAGAGAGGCCATGACGCTGATACCCTTGATTTCCGCCCTCACCGTCACTCCCGAGCGAGCTTTTGTCGGCGCAACTGGTTATGATCCCGGCGCCGGGCATCGACCGATCGCCGCGGCATTTGCGATCGGGCTTCCGGCCGCGCTCGTGGTCGCCGTGGCGCTATCGCCGATGATTGTCGAGCCCGCACCGGTGATCGCCCCGATCCAGGGGACGCTGATCGAGCTGCCTCCCCCGCCCGCGCCGCCGCCCGATCCGAAACCCGAGATCAAGGCGCAGCCGAAGAGCGCACAGGCGACTGAAACCCTCGATACCCTCGTCAAGCTGCCCACAGCTCCAGACAATAGCGTGATCAAAGGGCCGCCGGTGCTCGACCCGCCGCCGCCCATCGCCGGTCCTGTCCATCTCGACCCCGCCCCGCCCAAACTCGTGCTGGCGGAGGTGGACCCCCGCTTTGCCGGGCAGTTCCAGCCCGAGTATCCGCTTCGCGAACAGCGCGCGGGGTTGGAAGGCAGCGTTACGCTGCGCGTGCTGATCGGCACCGACGGGCGCGTGAAGGCAGTTGAACTGGTGCGCGCCGATCGACCTGGCTTTTTCGAGGCAGCAAAGAAGCGCGCGCTGTCCAAATGGCGCTTCCGGCCCGCGACGCGCGGTGGCACGCCCGAGGAAAGCTGGAAGGAAATGACCGTTCGCTTCCAGATCCAGGACGGATGAAATTGCGGCCGGACGAAGGGGCCTTGGCGCCCTTCGCCCGCTGCTTTTGCTTGACAGAGCCCGCGAATCCCGCCAATGGCGCGCGGATAAATGGGGGCGGCGCCCAGAGCGCGGCCCTCTTGTTTTTCACACCGACCGCCGGGGCCACCAGTCCCGCCGCATCGGCCGGACGCCCGGCAGATGTGCCAATATTTCGAGGAACAGGGCCATGGCCAAGCCGACGACCGTCAAGATCAAGCTGGTGAGCACCGCCGATACGGGCTTCTTCTATGTCACCAAGAAGAACCCCCGCACGATGACCGAGAAGATGTCGGTGCGCAAATATGACCCGCGTGCCCGCAAGCACGTCGAGTTCAAGGAAGCCAAGATCAAGTAATGCTGACCTCTGCGCGGCTTCGCCGCGCGGATGGAGATGTTCTACCCCCGCTTCGAACCGGGATCTGAAGGGCGGCCGTGTGCCGCCCCTTTTCATGTGGGTGATGAATTCGGGCGGTGACGTCGGGCGGCGGGCGTTGGTGCGTCGCCGCTCGCGAGGGGAATGAGTCGACCCGCCACCGTTGACCTCGCCTAAGCCCGCGTCCCGAAAAGCGCGGTTCCCACGCGGACATGCGTCGCGCCCAGCATCACCGCGGTTTCATAATCGCCGCTCATGCCCATCGAGCGGAGGGGAAGACCCTGGCGCTTAGCCAGTTCGTCGAGCAGGGCGAAATAGGGCGCAGGTTCGACGTGGGCGGGGGGGATCGCCATCAATCCGTCGATCGTCAGTCCCGACGCTTTTGCTTCGGCGAGCAGGCCGGGCAGGCCCTCCACCGCGCACCCGCCCTTTTGTGCCTCGTCGCCGACATTGACCTGCACGAACAACTGCGGATGTCGGCCTGCCTTGGTGCATGCCTTGCCGAGGGCCTGGACGAGCGAGGAGCGATCGACCGAATGGATGGCGTCGAACAGCGCCACCGCGTCCTCGGCCTTATTCGACTGGAGCTGGCCGATCAGATGGAGTTTGATGTCAGGCGCCTCGGCGCGCAGCGCGAGCCATTTGGCGGCCGCCTCTTGAACACGATTCTCGCCGAAGTGCCGTTGGCCCGCGGCGATCAGCGGACGGATCGCCCCGGCATCGTGCGTTTTCGACACCGCGATCAGGCAGACGTCGTCCGCGTGCCGCTGCGCCCGTTTGGCCGCTCCGGCTATCGCCGTGCGCACCTTTGCCAGCCTGTCCGCCGCGTTGCTCATCCTGCCTCCTGTTCCGCGCGCCCGTTGCGCGCCGTGGCCCGGCGCCTATAGAAAGCGCGATGGCCCGACACCAGCCCCCGCTGCCCATGCTCTGGTTGCTGAGCGACGAACGCATCGGGGCGCCTCTCGCGCGGCTGGCGGTTGAGCTGCCGCCGGGCAGCGGCATCATTCTGCGTCACGACACACTGCCCGATGCCGAGCGCTGGCGCCTGCTGCGACGACTGAAACATATCGCGGCGGGGCGCAGACTCGTCGTCATTCTCGCGGGAACACCTGCGCTCGCCCGGCGCTGGGGCGCCGACGGTGTTCATCTGCGCCAGCATCAGGCGGCGCAGGCGCGTGCGGCGCGCCGCGCCAGGCTGCTCCTGACCATGCCGGTTCATGACGCTGCCGAAGCGGCCGCTGCGCGCCGCGCCGCCGCTCGAGCCGTCTTCGTTTCTCCGCTTCATCCGACGCGGTCGCATCCCGGCGCCGCGGCCCTGCGGACCGCAGCCTGGCTCAGGCTTGCACGGCGGGCGGGAGGTCAGGCGATCGCACTCGGCGGGATGACACCGGCCCGCGCGCGCGCGCTGCGCCTGCAAAGCACAAGCAGTCAAATCCAGCCTGGCTGGGCGGCGATTGACGCGTGGGCGGAAAAGGCGGCGCAGCGCCGGAGGCTTCAGAAGCGGAACTGCGTTCCAACATAGACCGCCTGACTGTCGCGCCGGGCGTCGGTCAGCGGTTCGAGGCGGTCGTCGGCCTTGTAGCGGACGCCGGCAGTGACATCGAGGTTGCGCGTGATGCGATAGCTGCTGACGACGTCGACGGACTGAGTTTCGCCCGGCGCGGTCACGCGGTCGGTTGCACCCGCGGGGTCGCTCGTCCGATTGATCATGCGCGTCGCAAAACGCGACCTGCGTTCGGCCTGCTCGGGCGCACGCGCGACCGGAAGATTGCGAAGGTCGGTGCCGCGCGGCAGTTGCGGCGTTACGAATTTCTCGAATCCGACCGAAGCTCCGAGGTCATAGGCGACCGGTGCGATCGCGACAGGCGCAGTACGTCCTTTGGCAAGCGCGGCGGTGCGCGCGGCGCTCGACGCGTCATCGCGGGCGCGAATCACGACGGTGATCGCGCGATTCTTGCGGCTGTCATCGGTGACGGCGGGCGTGAAGCTGAAATTCCGGCGGGCCGCTTCGGATACTTTGGCGTAGCGAGCAATGAGCCGCGGGTCGCCTGCTGCAGGTGTGAATTCGCCAAGCAAAGTCTTGGAAATCGACAATTTTTGAACGCTGTCGGAGCGCGTCATCGCGGCAAGCGCGGGGGGTAGCGCAAGCGAAAGCCCCGCCGCAACGACGAGACCCCCCTGCCAAAAATGTCGCGGCGATCGCGCCATCTCTCTGCGACTCCAACCCCAATTCGATCGATAGATAGGCGGGCTTGCTCGACAATTCCAGTGATTCGCGATTCTTTGTTGTCGGCGTTCCGATTTTTGCCCTGGTTGTTGCGCGATGACCACAGTCGGCGCATTTTTCTGACCCGACCCTGACTGCCGCCTGAACCACGACGAACGGGAAATTGCCGCGCTTGCCGGACGGCGGCAAGGGCGATAGAGACGCTCCCAATCCGCAGCAACGCGGCCGGGTCCGCCCGCATCCCGCGTCCAAGATAAGGTGTTTCGGCATGTCTCAGCTTTCCGCCCTCGCCGCGCTCGGTCGCCGTCCCGCCACCATCGCGCTGCTCGGGCTCGCGGCGCTCGGTCTCACGGGCTGCGGCGGTAAGGAACGGCCGCGCGCCGACCTCGCCGCGTCGCAGGTCACGACCATCGGCGTGAACAGCTATTTGTGGCGCGCCTCGCTCGATGCGCTCTCGTTCATGCCGCTACTCCAGGCCGATTCGTCGGGCGGGGTCATCATCACCGACTGGTATGCAAACCCGCAGAACCCGAACGAGCGGATGAAGGTGACGGTGTCGATTCTTGACCGCGACCTGCGTGCCGATGCGCTGCGCGTTGCAGCCTCGCGGCAAGTCACGCAGGGCGGCACATGGGTCGATGCACCGGTGGAAGCGGCGACGGTGCAGAAGCTCGAGGAAGTCATCCTCACCCGCGCCCGCGATCTGCGTCGTTCGGCCATCGAGGGCTAATCTTGCGGCGCGCGCGCCGCTCTATGATGATAACGGGGTAAGACAGAAATGACCCGCGAAACGCGCTTTGGCGCCCTGGCCGCCGACGCCCGATGGCAGGCGGCGTGGGAGCGTGCGAATAGCTTTGCCACCACCGATTCCGGCGACAAGCCCAAGGCCTATATTCTCGAGATGTTCCCCTATCCGTCGGGACGCATCCACATGGGGCATGTGCGCAACTACACGATGGGCGATGTGCTTGCCCGCTTCAAGCGGATGACCGGGCATGACGTCCTTCACCCGATGGGCTGGGACGCGTTCGGCATGCCCGCCGAAAATGCGGCGATGGAAAAGGGTGTCCACCCGAACGGCTGGACCCGAGCGAATATCGAGGCAATGCGCGGCCAGTTGAAGCGGCTTGGTCTCGCGATCGACTGGAAGCGCGAACTCGCGACGTGCGACGCCGACTATTACGGACAGGAACAGGCGCTGTTCCTCGACCTTTTCGCGGCGGGGCTCGTTACGCGCAAGGAAAGCTACGTCAACTGGGACCCCGTCGACATGACCGTGCTCGCCAATGAGCAGGTGATCGATGGCCGTGGCTGGCGCTCGGGCGCGCTGGTCGAGAAAAAGAAGCTGTCGCAATGGTTCCTCAAGATCACCGAATTCGCCGATGCGCTGCTCGAGGGGCTGAAGAGCCTCGAGAAGTGGCCCGACAAGGTGCGGCTGATGCAGGAAAACTGGATCGGCAAGTCGCAGGGGCTCGAATTCTCGTTCAAGCTCGCCGGCGGTGCGCCGGGGTTCGAGGTGTTCACGACCCGTCCCGACACGCTCTACGGCGCAAGCTTCGCGGCGATTTCGCCCGACCATCCGCTTGCCGAACGCCTCGCGAAGGATTCGCCCGAACTCGCGGCCTTCATTTCCGAGTGCCGCCGACAGGGGACCTCGGCCGAGCAGCTTGAAACCGCCGAGAAGCTGGGCTTTGACACCGGTCTCGCGGTCCAGCATCCGCTCGATCCCGACTGGCACCTGCCCGTGTGGGTCGTCAATTATGTGCTGATGGATTATGGTACTGGTGCGATTTTCGGCTGTCCGGCGCACGACCAGCGCGACCTCGACTTTGCGCGCAAATATGACCTCCCCGTCCACCGCGTCATCGCTGACGGTGAAGAGGATGGGCAAGTCTTTCACGGCGAGGAGGCCTATGTCGGCCCCGGGCGCCTCGTAAATAGCCATTTCCTCAACGGCATGAGCATCGATGAGGCCAAGACGGCCGTGATCGCGCGCGCCGAGCATGAGGGCTGGGGCAAGGGCACGACCGTGTGGCGTCTGCGCGACTGGGGCGTGTCGCGCCAGCGCTATTGGGGGACCCCGATCCCCTTCATTCATTGCAGCACCTGCGGGCTGGTGCCCGTGCCGAAGAGCGAGCTTCCCGTAACCCTGCCCGAGGACGCCGACTTCTCGGCGCCCGGCAATCCGCTCGACCGTCATCCAACGTGGAAGCATGTCGCCTGCCCGTCGTGTGGCGGCGGAGCATTGCGCGAAACCGACACGCTCGACACCTTCGTTGATTCTTCCTGGTATTTCTTGCGTTTCGCATCGGCCCCGTCGGACCGGCCTTTCGATCCGAAGGTGATCCAGCGCTGGTTGCCTGTGGATCAATATATCGGCGGCATCGAGCATGCGATCCTCCACCTGCTCTACGCGCGCTTCTGGACGCGTGCGCTCCACAAGCTCGGGATGATCGATATCAAGGAGCCCTTCGCCAGCCTCTTTACGCAGGGCATGGTGACCCACGAAACCTATTTCCGCGCACAGGGCGAGGGGCTGCCGCCGCTTTATTTCACTCCCGAGGAGGTGGCGCGCACCCCTGAGGGCGCGACGCTTCTCGCAGATGGTGCGCCCGTCGAGGTCGGCCGCGTCATCAAGATGTCGAAGTCGAAGAAGAATGTCGTCGATCCTGACGCCATCCTCGATCAGTACGGCGCCGACGCCGCGCGCTGGTTCATGCTCTCCGACAGTCCTCCCGAGCGCGACCTGCCGTGGAGCGAGGCGGGGATCGAGGGGGCCTGGCGCTTCGTTCAGCGCTTGTGGCGCCTGTTCGGCGAAACAGAGACTGCTGGCGACGGCGGCGAGGATATCGCGCTCGCTCGCAAGCTCCACCGCGCAATCGCGGGGGTCGCCGCCGATATCGAGGCGCTGGGCTTCAACAAGGCCGTGGCAAAGATTCACGCGCTTGCCAATGACATCGAAAGGGCAATGCCCTCGGCTACCCGCGCTGAGGCGTGCCGGACCTTGATCCTGCTCGTCGCGCCAATGATGCCGCATCTTGCCGAAGAGGCGTGGGCTGCGCTCCCCGACGCGCAGCGGACCGCCGCGTTGGTCGCGGACGCAGCCTGGCCTACCGCAAATCGGGCACTGCTCGCCGATGACGAGGTCACGATCGTGATCCAGGTCGCAGGCAAGCGCCGTGACGAAATCACGCTCGCAAAGGGGCTGGACAGGGTTGCGGTCGAGGCTGCGGCGCTCGCGCGCCCGCGCATCGCGGAACTGCTCGGCGGTGTAGCTCCGAAGAAGGTGATTGTGGTCCCCGACCGTCTGGTCAATATTGTCCCCTGAGATGCGCGCCCTCCTTGTCTCCTGCCTCGTTGCCCTTTCGCTGCCGCTCGGCGGCTGCGGACTCCGTCCGCTCTACGCGAGCGGCGCGAAGGGCGGGGTGGCAACGATGCTCGCCGACATCGATGTCGGTCCGATCGAGGGACATTCGGGTTGGCTCGTCCGCAACGCGCTGCGCGACCGCTTTGTCGCGGCGCAGGGTGGGCGGGGCGAAGGCAATCGCTACCGGCTCGACGTCAGGCTTGAGGACAGCATCACCGGCTTCGGCGTGCGCTCCGACGACGCGGTGACGCGTGAGCGGCGGACGCTGCGTGCGCGCTACCAGCTTGTTGATTCGCAAACCAACCAGGTTCTGCTCGACGCGACCGCCGCGCAGGACGCCGGCATCGACGTCGTCGGTAGCGAATATGCGACGATCGCTGCCGAAAATTCGTCGCTTGAACGACTGGCATCGGGGATTGCCGACCAGATCGTCGCGCGGCTCGCGGTCTATGCGAACCGCGGCGGACCCGCGGCAGCACCGACCAACCCCACTCCGTGAAGACGGTCAAGCCCGCAGAGCTTGAACGCCAGACCCGGCTCGACCCCGCGGTTCGCCTGACCCTGCTGACGGGTCCGGATGACGCGACAATGAACGCTGTCGCGGCGCGGCTCGTTGCGCTTGCGGGCAAGGAGGCCGAGCGGCTCGACCTTTCCTCATCGCAGCTTGGGCAGGACCCCTCGCTGCTTGCTGGCGAAGCGGCGTCGATGTCGCTCTTCGCCGCTCAGCGCGTGATTCGGCTCGAGATCACGGGGAGCGGCGACGATTGCGTCGAGGCGGTCGCGGCGCTGATCGCAGCCGAAACCGCCGTCAATCCGGTAATAGCGACTGGCGCCACGATAACCGCCAAGTCCAAGCTGGTGAAGCTGATCGAAGGGGCGGACCATGCGGTCGCTGCCATCTGTTACCAGCCCGACCGCCGCGCGCTCGTGGGCATTGCGATTACTGCAGCCGAAGAACAGGGGCTGAAGCTCTCCAATGCGGAGGCTCAGCTACTCGTCGATCTTGTCTCGGGCGATCAGGCATTGATGCGGCGCGAGCTGGAAAAGATCGCGCTCTATCTCGACGCGGCGCGCGATCGGCAGCGGCAGGTTGCCGCCGCCGATATCGTCGCGCTGGGGGCCGCGACCCACGAGGAAGATGTCAGCGAGTGCATCAACGTCGCGCTCGGCGGCAAGGTGCGCGAACTTCCGGACATGCTGGCAAAGGCGGCGGCGGTCGGAGTTGCCGAGATCCGTATCATCCGTGCGCTCGCCATTCGCACGATGCAGCTCGCGCGGCTGCGCGCCGAGGTTGACGCGGGCGCGCATCCTGCAACGGTGGTGTCGGCGCGCAGCAGCGGGGTCTTCTGGAAAGAGCGCGATGCCGTCACTGCACAACTCCACATCTGGGATTCGCTCCGCATCGCTCGGCTGATGAGCCGGCTGCTCGACTGCGAGCGAGCGCTCAAGGCGTCGGGCACCGCGGGCGCCGTGCTGTTTCGAAAGCTAATGACCGATATCGCCTGGCAGGCCGCGCGGGCACGCTAGGGGCCGTTCTCTTTCGCTAAAGGGAAAGTGGCGCGCTATGCCGCGACCTCGCGCGCTTCGAGCCGAGCCTTGGGGTCGTCGGGCGGTACAAAGGTCCAAAGCGTATCGCCTGCATCGATGCTCGGCCGGTGCTGGACCGAAAATACCGCAAGGTCGCCCGAGGCGCGCACCACCGCCAGCGTGTCGCCGCCCGACGCCTTCATCCGTGCGACGAAATCGGCATAAGTGAACTTCTCCGTGATCTTCGTCCGGCCAAAGGTCCAGCCGGCCAGCAGCCGGTCGAGTTGTTCTTCGATCGGCGTGCCTGCGAGCGTGAGCACGCGCCCGCGCCGCTGGTTGCCGGGCCGGGCTACGCCGATCATTCGGCTGACCCGGTCATGCCCGACCTCGGGCGCCAGCTCGCTGCACACCAGTGCGTTATAGGCGTCATTGTCGGTCGCCGCGATCAGCTGCTGATAACGGCCCATGTCGAGCCGGTCGTCATGCGTCTCGTCCAATATGTCGCCGTGATAGACCGGCAGACCGGCGCGCCGCGCGCGGCGCAGCGCAAACAGGCTCGTGTCGGCGATGAGTACGTCGCGCCCCTGCGCCTTGATGAACTGGGCAAAGGCGACCGTCCAGCTGTTGGCCCCGACGAGCAGCACGCCGTCGCCCTTGCCGCGGTCGAGCCCCAGCCAGCGAGCGAAGGGAGCGGCTGTGAAGCCGTGGGCAAAGATTGTCGCGATCACCACCGCAAAGGAAAGCGGCACCAGCGCCTCGGCGCCCGGGATGCCATAGTCGGACAGGCGCAGCGCGAACAGGCCGGTTACCGCTGCGGCGACGATACCGCGTGGCGCGATCCACGCGACGAAAAGTCGCTCCTTGAACGGAATGCGTGTGAAGAGCAGGGCGAACATGATCGTCAGCGGACGCACGACGAACAGCAGCAGGACCAGGAAGACGACAAAGCGCGCCTGGAAATTGGTCACCACGGTCCAATCGAGCGTTGCCGAAAGAATGATGAATACGCCCGACACGAGGAGGACGGTCAGATCCTCCTTGAAGCGCAGCAGCATGTGGCTTGAGTCGGTTTCGCGGTTCGCCATCACCACGCCCATCACGGTGACGGTGATCAGGCCGGTTTCGTGCATGATCACATCGGCAAAGACGAAGGCCGCGATCACCGTGGTCAGCAGAACCGGCGCCTTCAGATATTCTGGCACCCACCCCCGTACGAAAGCGGAGGTCAGGGTGAAAGCCGCGCCGCCGCCGATCAGCATTGCGAGCACGCTCGCCGCGACGACGTCGGTGGCAATGGCGATGCCGTTCGCCTGCGCACCGCCGTGAGTGATATAGGCGTAGATACCAACCGCGAGCAGCGCCCCGATCGGGTCGTTCACGATGGCTTCCCATTTCAGCATATGCTTGACGCGCGGGGTAATATTGAGCGAGCGGAGCAGCGGCACGACCACCGTCGGACCCGTGACGACCATGATGCCGCCGAACAGCGCTGCGATCTCGAGCGGCAGGCCTGCCCCGTAATAGGCGGCTGCGGTGCCGAGCGCCCAGCCTACTGGCACGCCGACGAAGACGAGCATGAACACCGCGACGCCAGCGTGGCGAAGCTCGCGAAACTTCAAGGTCAGCCCGCCCTCGAAGAGGATAACCGCGACCGCGAGCTTGATCATCGGTTCTCGCAGCGCGCCGAAATCCTGCTCAGGGTGGAGGAGCCCCAGAACCGGGCCGGCAATGATGCCCGCGATCAGCATCAGTGCAATCGCCGGCCGTCCGGTGCGCCACGCGATCCACTGGGCGCCGATGCCGATGACCCCGATCAGGGCGATTTTGACGAGCAGGGAGTCGATTGCAAACATGCCGCGGAGCCTAAGACATGGCGCGAAAAAGACGCCACAAAAAAGCGACCGCCCGCTTGCCGCAAGGAAAGCGGGCGGCCCCTTCTTTCAGCGAAGCTGTGCGATCAGAATTTGCCGCGCAGCGTCACGCCATAGGTCCTGGGCTCCGCCAGGAACTGCGAGAAGATCTGGCCTCCGCCAGGAAATTGAGGGTCAGCGAAGGCGGCGCCAGTCGACGTCGCGCCTTCCTGGAAGGGCGAGTTGAAGGCAACCTGTGCATATTGCTTGTTGAACAAATTCTGCGCCCATAGCTCCAGCGCCCAGCGCTCGCCTGGACCGCGCACGCCGACGCGCGCGTTGACGATCGCATAGCCGTCCTGCTCCTTCTGCGGGAACAGGTCGGAGCCGGTGTTATAGTCGCTCGAGAGGCGGCCATCGAGATAGACGAGGCCGGTCAGTCCGCTGCTGCCGATCTCGGGCGTCCACGCGACGCTGCCGGTCGCAACCAGTTCAGGCGCGTTCGACATATTGTCGCCCGGCAGCTTGCGCAGCGCCTGATCGAGCGGTTCCCCACTGCTGTTGCCCACGAGATTGTCGCGATATTTGGTTCGGGCATAGGTCAGGCCCGCAGTCATGCGGAAGCTGCGCGCGGGAACCAGCGAGGCCTCAAGCTCGAACCCCTGTGAGCGCACGCCCCAGCTCACGTCATCAGCGGGACAGGCGCCCGTGGTCGCCGCAGCTGCATTATAATTGGGCGCGCCCGCGAACTTGCTCTGATCGCGGTCGGCACCCCCCAGATCGCTCGAGCAACCGTTGATCATCTGGACGATATAGGTCGATCCGTTGAAGGTGTTGAGCTGGAAATTTTTGAAGTCAGACCGGAAGAGAGCCAGCCCCACGCTGAACGGCCCCGTCGCATATTTGGCGCCCAGCTCATAGCTGTTCACCAGTTCGGGGTCGAACTGCAGGTTTCCTACGAGCGCCTGCGTGCCTGCCTGTCCGCCGAAAGGAATGATAGGGGATTTCAGTGCCGAGCGGTCAAGATTGAAGCCGCCCGCCTTGTAGCCGCGCGCATAGCTCGCATAGACCAGAAGGTCCGGGGTCGGCTTCCACGACAGGATCGCCGTTCCGGTGAACTCGTCCTCGCTTCGCTGGTCATTGATCGACACGCCATTGAGTTCGGCCGTCGAATTGCCCTGACAAGCAAGGCCGATCAGTCCGCCGGCAAGCGCCTTGGCGGTTGCGTTCGATGTCGCGCTCGTCAGGTCGTCAAGCACCAGCCCCTGGACCTGTGGGCAGACCACATTGTCGTTGGTGAAGCTTGCCGAGAACTTCTTCTTGTCGTGGGTGTACCGCAGGCCGAAGGTGAAATCGATCGTGTCGGTGACGTGGAAAATATTGTGGGTGAACAGTGCCCAGTTGGTGTCATTCTGATAATAGCGATCATTGATGCTGCCAAGGTCGCTGAGCCCGTCCAGCAGATTGAAGGCGGCGATGATGTCGGGGCCCGACGCGCCGCTGGCGGCGGCGATTGTCGCGGGACCGACGCCGGGGACGGCGCACAGCGGACTGTTGGGCGAATAAAGACCCGCAAGTCCGCCGCCCGAAACGATACGGCAGCTAGCAAAGCGGCCATATTGTGTGCCGAAGCGAATATTATCGCGTACCGTCAGCTTCTCGTTGGCGTAGAAACCGCCGATGAGCCAGTCGAGCTTGCCATTGAAGGCCTCGCCGTTCAGCCGCACTTCCTGAGTGAAAGTGTGGAACTGGCGATAGGCGTCCGGATCGTCGGCACGATAAAGAATGTCGACCGAGCCGTAATCGAGGTCGCCGGCCTGGCTTGACCGGTATTCGCGATAGGCGGTAATCGAGGTCAGCGTTGCGCCGCCAAAATCATAATCGATCTGGCCCGAAAAGCCGTAATCCTTGGTCTTGCCAGCGTAGCTGCGGCCCGGCGTAACCGACAGGGTCCGCTGATAGCCTTGATTGAAAGCGCCCGGATCCTGGCCGAGATCGATCAGAACTTGCGTGATGCTGTTCGTCGTCGGCGTTGCGGGAATTCCGGGATTATTGAGGTCGCCGATATAGGGATTGACGCTGTTGTCGATATAGATCGCGCCGCAGCATTTCTCGTCGCGGAAGGTATAGTCGGCGATCAGCCGGATCGACAGCGCGTCGGTTGGTTCGAACAACAGCTGGCCGCGCAGGAAATAGCGGTCGCGGTCATTGATATCGGTGTTGTTCGCCGGATCCTTGTAGAAGCCGTCGCGCTTGACCCAAACCCCGTCGAGGCGAGCGGCGAGCGTGTCGCTGATCGGCCCGGTCACGCTCGCGGCGGCGCGCCAATAGTCATAATTGCCATAGGTGACCTCGCCGGTTCCGCCGAAGGTGAATTCGGGCTTTTTCGAATAGATGCTGATGAGGCCCGCTGACGAGTTGCGTCCGCCCAGCGTGCCCTGCGGCCCGCGCTGGACCTCGACGCGGTCGAGCTCGCCGAGCTCGTTGAGGCCAATACCTGAACGCGAACGATAAACGCCGTCGATAAAGACCGGGACCGAGCTTTCGAGGCCGGGGTTGTCGCCGACAGTGCCGATACCGCGGATACGCGCCGACCCGTTGGCCTCGCTGCCGGTTGACGACACGAGCAGCGACGGCGCGACCTGGTTGAGCTGGCGGATGTCGTTGGCCCCGCTGTTCTGCATCGCCTCGGCGCCCACCGCCGAGATGGCGACCGGAACGTCGGAAAGCAGCTGCGCGCGGCCCTGCGCAGTGACGACGATGACGTCGCCTGAGGAATCATCGGCGGCCGTGTCCTGCGCAAAGGCGGGCGCCGCGGCCGCAGCAACCGCGAGTGAAACCCCGAGCGCGCTGGTACGCAAAAGACGGGCAGCAAGAAGGGAAGATGATTTCATGGTGGCACTCCTCTCAACAATTTTTTTTCGTTGCGCACAGAAACATACTCAAACTGCGCGCCTGTTCCAGCGACGGCGAGCGGCTTCGAGCGATTGTTTTTCGGAGTGATGCAATAAGGCCACAGCCCTGAAAGACAGGGATTTTCCTCGCTTGAAGCTAGGCCCGGGCGCGAACCCGGCGTGCCGTAGCGTCATCGCGCTCCCGACCGTTGCACGGAAGGCGGAGCAGCCGTCCGCCCGCCGCAAGCATCGCCTGATAGGGGCCGGCGAAATTTGCCGCGATCGCGTCATGGTCGACGTCGAGGCCGCCGGTAAAGCTGCCGAAGGCGGGGAGAATCAGCCGCTGGTCATCGCCTGCGACGCAGGGTCGCGACACAGCGCGCCCGCGTACCGTCAGGCGGAGCTTGGGGTGGAAATGCCCTGATACTTCGGCGCGCGTCTCATCGGCGCGGCACTGGTGGCGGAACACAATGCCGTCGATAATCATCTCTTCGGCAACCTCGCCGCCCCATGCGCCGCCCGTAAGGCCGTCGTGGTTGCCCGCGATCCAGACGATCCGGGTCGCAGCCGCCTGCGCAGCGAGCCGCGCCGCAACCGCAGGAGCCATGCGCTCTGCCGCCGCGACATCGTGGAAACTGTCGCCAAGACACCAGATCGCGCGCGCGCCCGTTTCGGTTGCCAGGCGCGCCAGTCGGTCGAGCGTGTCGTGGCTGTCATAGGGGGGCAGCGGCTGGCCGTGTCCAGCGTACCAGCTTGCCTTTTCCAGATGCAGGTCGGCGACGATCAGCGCCGCATGACGGGGCCAGAAGAGCGCCCGGTCGGCGAGCAAGACGAAGGTCTGGCCGGCAAAAGAAAGGGTAGCGGCGGGCGGCATGCTGACGCTATGACGCGGCCGGCGTTCCGCGGCAAGCGGCTATCCTCCGCGCTGCCAGTCCGCCGCGGCATAGCGTTGCCCGGTCTCGCGCCGCGCGCCGCTCGGCATGTCGAGCACGACGCGCTTGTTGGGAAAGTCTATCTCGACGCGGTCGAATAGCGACAAGCTGTCCATCCCGAGCAGAAGCGCGGGCCGCTTGTCGAGGCCGAGTGCATCGAACGCCTTTGAATCGGCGAAGGAGACGGGCAGATCGTTAATCGAGATACCCTCGATCTCGATCCGCTTGATTGCTGTGCGCCGCGCTGGCACGTCCTCACCTGTCACTGCCCCCAGTACTGCAGGGTAAAAGGGCATGCTGTTCTGGCTCCGCGCAGCAATCAGTCTTTGCAGCGCGAGATTTCCGACGCTCGACTGGGCTCCGGTATCGACGACCACGTCAATGTGGCGACCGTCGATGCGGGCGTTGGAGAGGATCAGGCGTCCCGCGCTGTTTCTCGCGGTTACGACGATCGCGTCGCTGCCGCGGATGAGCGGCCGAGCATGCCGGCGGCTTGCCAAAATCTCCATCGTCTCCTTGCGGAAATCGATGAGCAGGCGGCGCTTCTCGAGCATGTCGACCCCGATCAGTCCCGCTGCACCGATATGGCGCCCGGCAAAGGCCGGCGCATCGAAGGGGCTGAGCCGAAGATCGGTCATTTCGAGCGAGGCAACGCGAAAGCTCGGCGCGACCGCGACCGAGGTGCCGATCGTTGCCAGCCGCAGCCGCTCGCTTCGGTCGAGCCCAAGGCGGGCTGCGAGTTCGCGCGCGATGATGGTACGCTCCGCCCCCGTGTCGACGAGGAAGGAAAAAGGCCCTTGCCCATGGACCATCACGGGAACCGACATGCGACGTGTCGCATCGAGATCGAATGGCTGGACGAAGGGGACGACATTCTCGAGATTCTCGCCTAGAAGCGCAGGATCCTGAGGGGATGCAGCAGCCGGCGCGCTCGCTTCGCGCCCGGGCGGGGCTGCGGGTGTCGTCGGTCCCGGCGTCGCCCCGCCGAGCAACGGTGCGGCGAGCAGCAAGGGCCAAAATGGTGACCGGACGGCAATCGGCGTCATATCGGCATCCCCTCGTCATTTTCCTGGAGTTTACGCCTGATCGGGCACTCCGGCAAGCGAGGGCTCGAGGGAAGAAAGTCCCCCCGCTGCTTAATGCGCGCCCATCGCCCTGTCGGCGAGAGCGTCGGCCAGCTCGCCGAGCAGCAGATCATCGAGATCGGGGCCTGCAACGCTCTCGCGCCCGATCAGCATCAGCACCGGAACCGCGAGCGGGCTGATCCGGTCGAGCCGCCTGTGCACCATCGTCCCCGCCGCGCGGTCGAGCAGGTCGCCTAGCCGCGCCACGTCGGTCAGCCGTTCGCGCGCATCGGCCCAGGCAGCCTCGAGCAGGAGGTGATCGGGCTCATATTTCCTGAGCACATCGAAGATCAGATCGGTGGAGAAGGTCACCTGCTTGCCCGTCTTGCGCTTGCCCGGATGCTGGCGCTCGATCAGTCCTCCGATTACCGCGACCTCGCGAAAGGCACGCTTGAGAAGATGCGACTGCTCGACCCATTCGACGAACTCGTCGGACAGGATTTCAGCGTCGAGCAGCGCCTCGGGATGCGTCACTTCGCGTAGCGACCAGACCGCAATCGCATAGTCGGTCGCGACAAAACCCGCCGGCTGAAGCCCCATCCGCGCCATCCGCTTGGTAATCAGCATGCCGAGCGACTGATGCGCGTTCCATCCCTCGAAGGGGTAGCAGACCATGTACTGGTGGCCTTCGTGCGGAAAGGTTTCGACCAAGAGTTCGCCGGGACGCGGCAGCACCGATCGGCGCGCCTGCATTTCCAGCCAAATGCGGACATCCTCGGGAAAGCGTTGCCAGCTTGCCGGATCGGCCAGGAAATTACGCACCCGGTCGGCCAGCCGCGTCGAGATGGCCAGCCGCGCGCCCATATAAGATGGGATGCGCGCAGGGCGGGACGTCGCGCGTACGATCAGGTCGGTGTCGCGGATCGCCTCGACCTCAAGGCTGAGCCCGGCAAAGGCAAATGTGTCGCCCGCAGTCAGCGTGCTTGCGAAATATTCTTCGACCTGACCGAGGCGCCGACCGTTCCGAAAACGAACCGACGCCATCGGCGCCTCGACGATGATTCCAGCGTTGAGGCGGTGCTGCGCTGCAAGGCGTGGATGCGAAATGCGCCAGCGCCCGCGTCCGTCCGGGGCGAGACGCCGGAACCGGTCATAGCTTTTGAGCGCATAACCGCCGTCGCGCACAAAGCCGAGCAAGCGGCCGAAAATCTCGGCATCGATCCACTGATAGGATGCAGCGGTGCGGATTTCGGCGAGCAGTTCGCTCTCCTCGAACGGCGCCGCGCAGGCGAGCGCCATCACATGCTGCGCCAGCACGTCGAGTGCGCCGGGACGGAACCGGTCAGCATCGCGCTCGCCCGCCTCGACGGCATCGAGCGCCGCGCGCGCCTCCAGATATTCAAAGCGATTGCCCGGGACAATCAACGCGCGGCTGGGCTCTTCGAGGCGGTGATTCGCGCGCCCGATGCGCTGGAGCAGGCGCGAGGATCCTTTGGGCGCACCCATCTGGATCACACAATCGACATTTCCCCAATCGAGCCCGAGGTCGAGGCTTGCCGTGGCGACCAGCGCGCGCAGCCTCCCTTCGGCCATCGCCGCCTCGGCGCGCTGCCGCGCCTCGCGGTCGAGGCTCCCGTGGTGGATCCCGATCGGCAGGCCGAGGTCGTTGACTTTCCAAAGCTCCTGAAAGATCAGTTCGGCGAGGCCGCGGGTATTGCAGAAGATGATCGTGGTGCTGTTCCTTGCGATCTCCGCCATCACCTGATGCACCGCATAACGTCCCGAATGCCCGGCCCACGGTACCGCGCCTTCGGGCAGCAGGATCGCGATTTGGGGCTCGGCGCCGGGCTCACCCTCGACGATCGTCACCGCTTGCGCATCGGCATTGGGTGCAAGCCACGCCGCATATTGCGCAGGGTCGGCGATCGTCGCCGACAGGCCCACGCGGCGCAGGGCGGGGGCCAGCCGCTGAAGCCGCGACAACGAAAGCGACAGAAGATCGCCGCGCTTGCCGGGCGCGAAGGCGTGGATCTCGTCGATAACCACCGACTTCAAACCGGCGAACATCGCGAAGCTGTCGGGATAAG
Source organism: Sphingopyxis flava (assembly GCF_900168005.1). Taxonomy (GTDB): domain Bacteria; phylum Pseudomonadota; class Alphaproteobacteria; order Sphingomonadales; family Sphingomonadaceae; genus Sphingopyxis; species Sphingopyxis flava. The sequence goes on along the minus strand of NZ_FUYP01000012.1, from coordinate 55,524 downwards.
AAAGGAGGAGCGAGAGCGATTCGGGGGTGGTAAGCAGGAGGTTCGGCGGCCTGGCACGCTGCCGCGCCTTCTTGTCCGACGAGGTATCGCCGCTGCGGCTCTCGACGCTGATATCGAGCCCCATTTCTGCAATCGGCCCGAGCAGATTGCGCTCGACGTCGGCGGCGAGTGCCTTCAGCGGCGAGACATAGAGCGTGTGGAGTTGGTCCGAGGGGTGCCGGGCGAGATCGACGAGCGTCGGCAGGAATCCCGAAAGCGTCTTGCCTGCCCCCGTGGCAGCGACCAGCAATGCGTGCTCCCCGCGCTCCGCCGCCGCCAGCATGTCGGCTTGGTGCCGCCGCACCCGCCACCCGCGGACGGCGAACCAGTCGGAAAAGGGGGAGGGAAGCTCCATGGACCCGATGTGGCGTTCCGGGAGCGAGCGGGCAAGGTCTGCTCGCATCGTGCGAGACATCGCGATCGCGATGCGACAGAAGGGGCAAGCCTTCCAGTCAAGCCCTACCGGCGCGCGGACCGCCGCCCGACGCCATAATCGATCCGGATTCGAACCCAGCTCCCCACCAGCAGCTGTCCGTTGCGCCGCGGGGGCCGCACCCGGAACTGCCATGCGGCGGCGAGCACCGCGCGATTGATCTGCGATCCGAACGGATATTCGTCGAGCCCGACGCAATCCTCGACCCGATAATCGGGCGCGGTGCGGCACGCAATCAGACCCCAGCCTGGCCCGCTTGCCGTCGAGAGATATCCGCGCAGCTCGGAATCGCTCGGCTCGCGGTACCAGCTCGCGGCATAGAGCGGCTCGCCATTGGGCGCGGTGCCGACCTGTTCGGTATCGCGCGACGCTGATCCGCCGATATTGGGCGGCCCGTAGACCCGGCCGTCGGAGGGGCGCAGGATCGCCTGGGAGGCCGGCGCCGCCGGGGGTGTCTCGCTCGGCTGGGGCAGCAGCGGTGGAGCCTCGGGCGAGCGGAGCGGCGTGGGCGGAGGCGCGACAACCTCGGGCTGCGCCCGTCCCGGCGTCGTCTTCGCCGGCGGGGTTTCGGGCGCGGCGGGATCGGGCGAGGCATCCGAGCTCTCGGCTGTTTCCAGCGTCACGAGCGTGACGGCCTCTTCCCGGATCACGCTTCGCTTTGAAAAACCAAAGCTTAAGAGCAGGACGAGCAGTCCGCCGGTAATGAGCAAGGCGAGGCCGACGGCCACCGTGCGCCGCGCCGCACCAATCCCGAGCGTATGGCGGTCATGATCAGCGAGAGTGCCCGGCGGAAGCCATCCGGGGAAGCGGCGAGCGCTGATTGAGAGGCCCGGCGGCACCATCCGCGCGGGGATAGGGACCACCTGCGCCGATGACAAGGTGCTGGGTCGTCGTGCGCGCGGGAAGTTGCTAGGGGAGGCCGAATGAAGGATCATCTCGCCCGCTGCGTTGCCGAAGCCTATGCCCAGGCTCTGCCTCACCGCGGGTCGGGGCGCGTTGCCGACTATATCCCGGCGCTGGCAAAGGCCGATCCGAACCGCTTCGGTTTCGCCCTCGCTCTCCCCGACGGCACCGTCCATACGGCGGGCGATGCCGACGAGCCCTTCTCGCTCCAGTCGGTATCAAAGGTCTTCACTCTCGCGCTCGCGCTGCGCCGCGTTGGCAGCGCGCTATGGGGGAGCGTCGGCCGAGAGCCGTCGGGAAGCGCTTTCAACTCGATCGTCCAGCTCGAAAGCGAAGGCGGCCTTCCGCGCAATCCGCTGATCAACGCCGGGGCAATCGCGACCAGCGACCGGTTGATCGACGCGCGCAGCGCCGACGCGGTGGTCAACGAAATTCTCGATTTTGTTCGCGCCCGTGCGGGCGATGCCAGTATTGCGATTGACCCTGAGGTCGCGGTGTCCGAATCCGAAACCGGCGCGCGCAACCGCGCGCTTGCCCATTTCATGGCCTCGTTCGGCACTCTTCGTCATCCGGTCGAAACGGTGCTTTCCGTCTATTTCCGCCAATGCGCGATCGCGATGAACTGCCGTCAGCTCGCCCGCGCAGGGCTGTTTCTCGCGATGGGCGGCCGCGACCCCTTGACCGGCGAACAGCTGATCGAGCCGCACCGCGCGCGGCGCATCAATGCAATCATGATGCTCTGCGGTCACTACGACAATTCGGGCGAATTCGCATTTCGCGTCGGCCTGCCCGGAAAAAGCGGTGTTGGCGGCGGCATCCTGTGCATCGCACCGGGGCAGGGATCGATCGCGGTCTGGTCGCCGGGGCTTACCGAGGCGGGCACGTCGCTCGTCGGCGCGATTGCGCTCGAACATTTCGCCTGCGCGGCGGGCTGGTCGGTTTTCGATTGAGGATCAGTCGGCGATGCCGACTGAGCCAGCAGCTCGGCTGCTTTCGGCAAGTTTCGTGTCCGCGTCGAGCAAGGTCATGCTGACTTTCGCGGTGCCGCTGCGATGCATGCCGATCTCGCGCGCCGCGGCGCTGCTGACGTCGATCACACGGCCGCGGCTAAATGGGCCCCGATCATTGATGCGTACGACGACGCTCTTCCCGTTTGTCATGTTGGTGACCCGCACGCGACTGCCGAAGGCGAGGGTGCGATGCGCGGCGGTGAACTCGTCGGGGTCGAATCGCTCGCCGCTCGCGGTGCGGTTGCCGGCGAGCTCATTGCCGTAATAGCTCGCCACTCCGCTGCCCATCTCGGTGCCGTCGTCCCCCGCAATCTGCTCCTGCGCAGCGACCGGGATCGCAAGCAGAAGCGGCAGGGCCATGACCGTGAACCGGCGCATATCAGCCTCCCCTTGTCAGGTGGGCGGCATGAAGCAGCGTCCGGCCGGGGTCGCAAGCCGTCAGCGCCGCGCTGGGCGGAAACTGCGGCTAGCCGTTTTGGCGATCAGACGTCGAGATTGGCGACCGACAGCGCGTTCGTCTGAATGAAATCGCGCCGCGGTTCGACCTCGTCGCCCATCAATCGCTCGAAGATTTCATGGGCGATATCGGCTTGCTCGGCCTCGACCCGCAATAGCGAGCGGTTGGCGGGGTCGAGCGTGGTTTCCCACAATTGCTCGGCGTTCATCTCGCCCAGCCCTTTGTAGCGGGAGATGCTAAGGCCCTTGCGGCTGTGCGCGAAGATTGCCTCGAGCAGTTCGGACGGGCGGGTGACCGGACTCGCCTTCGCAGTCGGCGACGCGGTGGCTTCGCCTTCACTCTCTTCGTCGGCGGGATCGGCCTCGACCGCAGCCGCCCCGCCGGCCTTTACGAGCCGTACCGGGGTCGCATAGGTTTCGGTCTGTTCGCCCGCGAGCTTGTGAAGACGACGCGCCTCCTGGCTCGCAAGGAAAGCGGCATCGACGGCGTGATGATCGCTAACCCCGCGCCAGCGGCGCTCGAGCGTATATCCACCGCCTTCGACTGCTTCGACGGTCCACGTCGCCTCATTGCCTCCGCTCTGCGCGCGCTCGGCGGCGCGCAGCCACCGTGCCGCGGTCTCGGCGGCGCTATGGCGCCCGGCAGCGTCGAGATCGGGATCGAGCGCGCCGGTCAACGCCAGCGCCTCGACGAGGCCGTGGTCGAGCGTGCGCGGGACATAGCGCATCAAGGCCCGCAATCGCCGCGCATGGTCGATCAATCCGCGCAGATCCTGGCCGGATCGCGCCCCGCCCGCGCTTTCGAGCAGCAGGGCGTCGATACCGGCATCGACCAGATAATTTTCCAGCGCATTGTCGTCCTTGAGATAGACCTCGCTGCGCCCTTTCGAGACTTTGTAGAGGGGGGGCTGGGCGATGTAGAGATGACCATTCTCGATGATCTCCGGCATCTGACGATAGAAGAATGTCAGCAGCAGCGTGCGGATATGTGCGCCGTCGACGTCCGCGTCGGTCATGATCACAATCTTGTGGTACCGCAGCTTGTCGATCGTGAACTCGTCGCGAATCCCGGTGCCAAGCGCCTGGATCAGCGTGCCGACTTCCTTTGACGAGATGATGCGATCGAAGCGCGCGCGCTCGACGTTCAGGATCTTGCCCTTTAGCGGCAGGATCGCCTGGACATGGCGGTCGCGGCCCTGCTTGGCCGACCCGCCTGCCGAGTCACCTTCAACCAGGAACAGCTCGCATTTTGCAGGATCGCGTTCCTGGCAATCAGCGAGCTTGCCAGGCAGGCTTGCGATGTCCATCGCCCCCTTGCGCCGGGTGAGCTCGCGCGCCTTGCGCGCCGCTTCGCGCGCCGCGGCGGCATCGACGATCTTCTGGATCACTGTCTTGGCATGCGAGGGGTTTTCCTCCAGCCATTCGGACATCCGGTCGGCCATCAGGCTTTCCAGCGGCTGGCGGACTTCCGAAGAGACGAGCTTGTCCTTGGTTTGCGAGCTGAATTTGGGGTCGGGCAGCTTGACCGAGACAATCGCGGTCAGGCCTTCGCGCATATCCTCGCCGGTCAGACTGACTTTCTCTTTCTTCAACAGCCCCGACTTTTCGCCATAGCTGTTGAGCGTGCGCGTCAGCGCGGCGCGAAATGCGGCGAGGTGGGTGCCGCCGTCGCGTTGCGGGATGTTGTTGGTGAAGCAGAGGACATTTTCATAATAGCTGTCGTTCCACTCGAGCGCGACGTCGATGCCGATGCCGTCGCGCTCGCTGCTGATTGCGATCGGATCGGGCAGCAGAGGCGTCTTGTTGCGGTCGAGCCATCTGACGAAGGCCGCGATGCCGCCTTCATAGAAGAGATCATGGACGACATGTTCGGTGCTTCGGGCATCGACCAGCTTGATACGAACGCCCGAATTCAGGAAGGCGAGTTCACGATAGCGATGCTCGAGCTTCTCGAAATCAAATTCGGTGACATTCTTGAAAGTCTCGGTCGAGGCCAGGAAGGTGACGCGGGTTCCCTTCTTTCCCGCGGGTGCCGGACCGCGAACCACAAGCGGTGCGACCGAATCGCCATGCTCGAAGCGCATCCAATGTTCTTCGCCATCGCGCCAGATCGTGAGTTCCAGCCATTCCGACAGCGCGTTCACCACCGATACGCCGACGCCGTGAAGGCCACCAGACACTTTGTAAGCGTTGTCGTCGTTCGTATTCTCGAACTTTCCGCCGGCGTGGAGCTGGGTCATAATGACCTCGGCTGCCGAAATGCCTTCCTCGGCATGGATGCCGGTCGGGATTCCGCGGCCGTTATCCTCGACGCTGACCGATCCGTCGCTGTTCAAGGTAATGAGAACAAGATCGCAGTGCCCGGCGAGCGCTTCGTCGATTGCGTTGTCCGAAACTTCGAACACCATGTGATGCAGACCCGACCCGTCGTCGGTGTCACCGATATACATGCCGGGGCGCTTGCGTACCGCGTCAAGGCCCTTGAGCACCTTGATCGAATCGGCGCCATAGGCGTTGGCATTGGGCTGCTTGGCGCCGCCTTCGGGCGCCGGATTCTCAGGGGTGTCCGTCATGCCCATCATATAGGGTCGAGGGGCGCAAAACCCAAGCGAAAATGCGCCTCTAAGCGTTGTCGTGCGGGGCGTTGCGCCCGCGCCCCACCGAGGCTAGTTTCGGGTCATGACCTCACGCCTCCCGCTTCGCCCTCTTCTTTGCACCTTCGTCCTTTCTGCGCTCGTGCTCGCCGGTTGCTCGCAGCCCGCACCGCCTTTGGACAATGCGAAGCTCGCGGGGGGCGAACCCATTGCGACGCGCGCCGTGATGATCGGGACCGAAGGACCGACGCTTCCCGCCTGCTCGAGTATCAGCCGCGTCCAGGATGGTGGCACCGACGTCTATTGGGCCCCGGACGAAACGCGCGTCGTCAAGGCGCGGCTGGCCGGAGGCACGCCCGTATCCCTGTGCGAGGCGGCCGAGAACGATGCCTGGTTCGGTATCGTGTTCGCAGCACCCGGCACCGACAAGGATCTATGCGGGATTGGCCGTTCGGTCGCCAGCGCGCGCGAATATCAGGGACCGTGCCGCTGGGGCTGGATCCGCGGTGGAACCGTGCGACTGGGCGCCTGACCCGGGCTCCTTACCCCGGCCTTGCAAGGGGCACTGATTACCGGCAATCCTCGATGACGCGGCCGATCTCCGAGTGCACCGGCAGAGTGAGGGCACGGCCGTTGCTTGCCTCCAGCGCAAAGCGACCACGGCTGAAGGCTATGCGGTCGAGTCTTCCGTCATTCGCAGGCAAGGTGATGCCCGTCCCGTCGAAGCGCATCCGGTCAGTGCCCGTACTGGTGAGCAGCACCACGTCGATCGGCTGCCCTGCCGGGCCGAGCCCGGCTGAAAGCCGGATTCCGTTGCCGCGGCACGCCAGCGTGACGAGCGGATTGGCGGCTCCGGTCTGGACGAAGGCTGCGGTGCGGCTGCCTGCATCGTAGCGCCAGGCGCCATTGTCGAGCGCGCGCTGGTCCCATGGCAGGGCAGGGCTCGCTGCTGGGGGCGGAGCCGGCGGTGTCGCCGGAGGCGGCGCGGGCGGAGGCGCCTCGGGCGTCGGAATCGCGGTGCAGCTCGCGGCCAATAGCGCCAGCGTTGCGGCCAGCGTATAGTGGGTAGCGCTCTTCCATCGCCTCATCGGTCGAACCCCCGCCAGTCGATCACTTCGTCCAGTTGAACGCGGGGCACCGGCCATTGGTTCACCGCCGCGCCGGTGTCGGCATGGCCGATTGCGAGGCCGGTGAACAATATCTGATCCTCGCCCAGCCCCAGCGTCTGGCGCACCTTTGCGCCATACATCGCCCAGCATTCTTGCGGGCAGCTTGCAAGGCCGTGCTCGACGAGCAGTAGCATCACCGATTGCAGCCACATGCCCATGTCGGCCCATTGCGGCGGTCCCATGATGCGCGAGCAATGGAGAAAGAGCATCACCGGCGCACCGAAGCCGCGGTAATTTTCCATGAACTGGCCGAGCCGCGCCTTCTTGTCCTCGCGCGGAATTCCGAGCGAGGCATAGAGCGCCTCTCCCACCCTGAAACGTCTGCTTTCCCAGGGATCCGTAAGTTCCTTGGGGTAGATGTCATATTCGGGTTGATAGCCCTCGCGCCCCATGGCGATGCGCGCCGCAACCGCGTCCTTCACCGCCTGCCATGGCGCGCCGGTGAGGAGCGTCGCCTGCCATGGCTGCAGATTGCCCCCCGAGGGGGCGCGCTGCGCGGCTGCCAAAACCGACGCCAGCACCGAAGGGTCGACCGGTTCGCTGGTGAAGGCCCGCACCGACCGGCGGCGATGAAGGGCTTCGGTTACGCAAAGAGAGAGTGTGTCAGTCGCTGGCATATTTGTCCTCACGGCGCTTGCCGAACAGCAATTTGCGTTCGAGCCGGGCCTTCAATTGGCGATAATAGGAAAGCAGGAAGACGTCATCCTCTTCGGCGACGGGGCGCCCGATCTTCGCGCGGATCGTATCCGCGACCTCGCGCATCGCGCGCGCGTCGGCGGCGCGAATCACACGCTCAAGCTCCTGCAACTCGAAAATGCCATATACGGCAAGCTCGGCATCGCTGAAGGTCAGCGCCCCGGCCGCCGCCTCGGCGGCCGCGGCAATGTCGCGGTCGAGCGTCACACGCTCTGCCATCACGACCCAGGTTCCGGCGATCAGGTCGCCCATCCGCATTCGGTCGCGATTGAACAAGAGGAAGAGGCTGAGGGTCAGTGACCAGACAAAACCCGCGAGCATTGTCCACCAGTTCACCATTTCCTCGGCGGCGCTGAATCCGATGAAGGTCAGCGGCAGGAAGATTTCGAGCTCACGAATCAGGTTCCGCGCCACAACGGCGTCGGCGGTCAGTCGACCGCCGTCGCGCGCAACTACACGGATTCCGACGAGCCTTTTGCCCGGCGTTGCTGCGCGCTGCCCGAGCTCGAACCCGATGAACCAGAAAGTACGCAGCAGAAAGGCGCCGAGCATCCAGATGCTGATCGCGATCGACGACTGAGACGCGCCCAGCACCCAGATCATCAGCAAGGTGAAGCTAAGAAGGATGAGCTGGATAAGACAGATGTCGATGAGCAGCGCGCCCAGGCGGAGCCCGGAACTTGCAATCCTGAGCTCGAGATCGACGCCCTCGGGAGTCACGAACTGGCGGATCTTGCTCTTGCGCAGCGCCTGCGCGCGCGCATTGACAGCGGCTGTGGTCATATGCCCGTCTCCGGACGCGGCAGGTAGTAATAGCCGAGCCAGAAGAGCAGCATCAGTGTGCCGATGCCATAGCGCAGCAGCGTGTCGGTGATCAGCTGCCGGCCGAAGCCTTCGAGCAATCCGGCGGCAAGCAGCATGATGATCACGCCGACCATTACCTTGCCTGCGGTACGCCCGGCGTCCGCTGCCGCCTGAAGCCGCCCGCGCGCGCCGGGAAAGACAACCGCGGCTCCGATTCGCAGCCCCGCTGCGCCCGACAGCGCGGCGGCGAACAGCTCGGTGGTGCCGTGGATGAAAAGCCAGCCACCGAAATCGAACCCCAGCCCTTTCGATGTGAAGACGGCGATCATCGCGCCAAGGCTGATGCCTTGATAATATTCGAGCATCATGGTCGGAATGCCGAAGGCGAAACCCAGGGCAAAGGACATGATCGACACCTGGCTGTTATGGGTGAACAAGTAGGTCGCGAACATGTGGAGCGCTCCCTCCTGTTCGCCGGCGGCCCTGCCGTGGCCGAGGGTGCCTTGCAGGAACTCGGCGCTCGCGCGCGGATCGCGTCCACCCGCCAGCTCTTCGGGGATGAAATTATAATACCACTCGGGGTTGTGGGTAACGAGACTCCAGCTCGTCAGCGTGCCGAGCAGCAGGATCAGCACGATTAGGAGCGTCTCCTTCCACACCGATCGCACCGCCGCAGGCCAGTCGTGAAGCAAAAAGCGCTTCATCCGGTCGAGCCGCGACTGGCGCACACCATAAATCAGGAAATAGCCGCGGATCGAAAGCGCCTCGAGATGGTCGAGCAGTGCCTTGTCGAGGCTCGTGGCACGCGCGATCGACAGCGACGAGAGGGTTGCGCGATAGAGGAGCGGGAGTTGCAGCAATTCCTCGCTGGACAGCGCTTTGGCACCCTTCTTCTCGAGCCGCGCGAGCAAGGCGTCGAATGCGATCCAGTCAGCCTCGCGCTCGGCCCTGAAGCGGCTGGTCGAGAAGGCCGGGGTCGCGGGAGCCGAGCCGGAAATCGAGGGCCGCATCAAAGGCCGCCCTGCTGCTTGATGCCGAGATAGGCCTCAACAACGCTCGCTCCCATCGCGTCTGCTGGCACCTCGATCACGTCAACGCCCAGCCGCTGCAGCCGCGCAATGACGAGCTGGCGGTCCAAGAGCAGCGCTGCCGCGACATTGGCGCGCGTGACGTCGGCGGCACATTCGGGGCGGCGACGCTCTTCGCTTTCCAGCTCCTCATCGCGCATCACCACGCAAAGCAGCCGATGCGTTTTCACGAGCCGGCCCGCGGCGCGTATCATGAGGTCGGCGCTGGTCGCGTCGGTGAACTCAGTGAACAGGATGATGAGCGAGCGGCGGTTGAGGGCGGCGGACAGCGTTGCCAGCGCGAGCGTGAAATTGCTTTCGACATGCGCATAGTCGATCCGGCTCGCGGCACGCTGCAGCGACGGGAAATCCTGCGTGTGCATATAGGCCGGGGTCAGCGCCTGCGGCTGCGCGGCGAAGGAGAAGAGGCTGATCCGATCGCCAAGCTTGAGCCCTGCATAGGCAAGCAGCAGCGCTGCGGATACGGCGCGGTCGACGCGCGGCATGCCGCCGACAGGTTCGGCCATCGTGCGTCCAGCGTCGATCGCGAGCACGACGCGGTTATCGCGCTCGACCCGATATTCCTTGGCAAGCAGCTTGACGTGCCGCGCCGAGGCGCTCCAGTCGATCGCGCGGCGGTCCATCCCCGGATGATATTCGGCAAGTGCTTCGAACTCGCTGCCTTCGCCCCGCAGCCGCTGTTGCCGGAGACCGAACCAGCTGTTGCGTTGGAAAAGCCGCCGGCCTTCCTCGCTCACTGCGCGCAAGCTGGGGACGACGGCGATCGAGCGGCCTATTGCGAAGCGACGCTGCTTCCAGACAAGGCCGAGCGGCCCGGCCCAGCGGATCCAAAGGGCCGCAATCTCGGCCTGGCCGCGCCGGGTGGCTGTGAGCGAGAGCCGGCGCGTCAGCATCCGGGCATCGCCGCCTTCGCCCTCGGGGGCGCGTATTTCATCTGCAATGCGGCCCCCCGGCGCGATCCGTTCGTCGGCAGCGAGTGCGATTTCGGCGCGGCGCGGCACCGCACGCGGCCCGCTCGCGTTGATCGAGAGGTCGAAGGGTTCGCCCACGCCAATCTGGTGCGGAAAGCGCGCGTCGAGCGCGAGCTGCTGCGGGCTTGCCCCCGCCATTGCATCGAGACACAGGCACGCAAGCAGGAAGCCGATCCAGCCTGGCGCGACCAGCCACAGCTCGGGCCGGATCAGCCCGAGGGCGAGCGCGGTCGGCGCGCCCACCAGCAGCAGATAAATGGCCCGGCGGGTCGGGTATATCACCGTGGCACCTCTTCCAGATCGAGCAGCGACGCCACGACCTGTTCGACGCTGCGACCTTCGATCTCGGCCGCCGGCGACAGGATGACGCGGTGGCGGAGCACGCCCGCGGCGAGCCGCTGGACGTCGTCGGGGATCGCATAGTCGCGTCCGTCGAGTGCCGCCGCGGCGCAGGCCGCGCGCGCGAGCAGCGTGGCGGCGCGCGGGCTCGCTCCACACTCAAGATCGGCGCTCTCGCGCGTCGCGCGGACGAGCCGGACGATATAGTCGATGATCTCGTCAGCGAGGCGCACCGTCGCAATCGTGTCGATCGCCGCCGCGATTGCCTTGGCGTCGGCGACCTGCGTGACGCCGAAATCGCCGACCGCCGGGCTTTTGAAGCGCCCGCCGTGATCGGCTACGATGCGCCGTTCCTCGTCGGCATCAGGATAGCCGACGACGAGTTTGAAGAGGAAACGATCGAGTTGCGCCTCGGGCAGCGGGTAGACACCCTGCTGTTCGATCGGGTTCTGCGTTGCGAGCACGGTGAAGCGCGGGCTCATCGGATGGAGCTCGCCGTTGATCGTCACGTGCCGTTCCTGCATCGCCTCGAGCAGCGCCGCCTGCGTTTTGGGCGGGGTGCGGTTGATCTCGTCGGCGAGCAGGAGCTCGGTGAAGATCGGGCCCTTGGTCAAGGTGAAGCTCGACGTCTGAAAATTGAAAAGGTTGGACCCCAGAATGTCCCCGGGCATCAGGTCGGGGGTGAACTGAATACGCCCGAATTCGAGCCCGACCGCGCGCGCAAATGCTTGCGCGAGCAAGGTCTTGGCCGTTCCGGGCGGCCCCTCGAGAAGCACGTGGCCGCCAGCAAGCAGCGCAATCGTCACCATGCGGGTCAGGGGGCCCTGTCCGAACACCGCCTTTGCAACCTCGCCCTCGATCGCGGCGCCGAGCGCCGCAACGCCTTCGATGCTGTTAGCCGTCACGCAATAGATCCTTCCTGATATCGTGCAGCGCTTGCGCGTCCGCGAGAAATTCGGGTGCGCTGCGCGCGAGCGGCAGCCGCCGGGCGAGCGCTGAAAAGCCGCCGTTGTGCCCGGTCAGGCGGCGATCGATCCATGCATCGATTGCGCTCGCATCAAGACCGGCCGGCGCGTGCAGTCGCCGCGCAATGGCCGCGCGCTGGTTCAGCACATAGGCGTCTGCACTGTCGAGCTCGCGCCCTGCCTGCTTTATGAGATCAGCGCTGTTGGCGATCAGTGCCGCCTTTGAAACCGGGATAGCGCGAGCCGGCCTGAGGGCCGGGCCGAAGCGCATGGCGGCCTGCCACAACGCGAGCAATCCCGCGGCAATCAGGCAGAGCGTGATGCCGATAAAGGGCGGAACAAAGGCGAAGCGCAGCAGCGATCTTTGGCTGCCGAACCCGTTCAGCGTCACGTCAAAGGCGAAGCCGTCGGCATCGGCATCCTCACTGATCGCATCGAGGAGCATCGCTCCCGCGCGCGCTGTGTCGCGCGATGCAAAGGCAAGATTGTCGATAAGGTCGGGGTCGGCGAGAATGTAGATGTCGCGGTTTTTTGTCCGAGCCAGCACCGCGCCGCCGCCCGGCGCCACGATCAGCGCTTCAAGGTGCGGCCCCGAAAGTGTCTGGACCTCGTCGGGAAGCGGAATGTCGATCGCACGCCCTGCGAGAATAGCGCGTCCGCGTGCGCTCTTCGCCGCTTCGCTCTCCACCTCAGTCTCGCCGAACCAGTCGGCGGGCAGTAGCCGGGTCGGTGCCGCTGCGCGAAAGCCGGGGCCGGACCAGCCCGGCTTTTTTCTTTCGCCCGGCGTCTGGAGCACCTGCCATTTGGGCAGGACGATCAGGATAGGGGCGCCGGCCTGCGCCGCCAGTATTTCCTGCATCGCGCCGGGCCGCGTCTCGTGGGTCGGGGTCAGAACGGCGAGCTGGGTATAATCCTGGTAGCGATAGGGTTCGACCCGCCGCCTTACCTCGACTTGGGCGCCTGCGCGCTCGAGCAGATCGATCATTGCGGCATAGCCTGGCGCGCCTTTCGACAACGCGTGCCCGCCGCCGTCCTTGCCGCCCGAAAGCTGCGGGCCGAGCGCAATCAGAGCCCACAGCGCGATAAAGGCGGCGACGCCGACCGCGACGACCCCGCCGATCAGCCTCGGATTGAAGCTGCTATCGCTCGGCGCGTCCGTCACGCGCGGGCCCAGTTTCGCGCAACCGTCAACTCGGCATATGCCGACCGGCACGCTGCCCAAGCGTCCGAGTCGATCGAGCGCCCGCCGAACAGGCTGATCTCCACCGCGCGCGCAATGCGACTGAAGGCGCTGCGCGCGACTGCCGGCAGGTCGCGCGCATCGGCAAGCGCGCGCGACGTCATTGCGGGCTGTACGAGTCCCGGCCGCCGCCCCTCAATATCCTCGACGCTTCGACAGAGCAGCAGATGCACCGCCTCGTCGAAGCGCCCTGCGGCGGCGAGTGCGTCGGCCTCGGCGAGCAGCGCGCGCGCCGCCCCCGCTTCGGCGTGGCCCACCGTCTCGTCCTCGACCTCGGATCGCCGCTCGCGCATCAAGGGAAGATTGTCGACCCAGCGCGCGAAGGCAGGGACGAAATGATAGAGCAGGAACAGCGCCAGCAGGATCGCCGCGATCCAAAGCATCGGCTTGAGGGCGGGGGCGCTCCACCGGAAAAACTCACCGATCGCCCCGAACAGGGTCTTGAGCCACTCCGGGGTGTCGGGTGGCGGGGGGGAAGCAGGAAAGCGCGTCTGGATATCCCCCCCTGCCATCGTCTGGCTGTATCCGGGGTCGACGAGTTCGGGATCGATCAACCATCCCTGCCCGGGTTCGCCGGCCGTGGCCGATGCCTGCGCGATCCACAGCGACATCATGTCGAAAATTTGGCCCCGCCCAGCATGTTCACGCGACAAGTGGTAGCGCGAGGCCGCGCGACAAGGCAAGAGATGCTTGCGCGAGGAACTGCTCCGTTTTAGCGCGCGGCACGGTCCGGATAGTTACAAATGCAACCTTTGGGCCGGCGGATGGAGGATGGCGGTGGACGCAGCACAGGCGGTACATGAAAAATTCCTCGCGGCGCTCGCCGCCGGCGCGCTCCCGCGCTGCGACGAGAGCCCCGATCCTGCCGCTGCAGGCCTGCCGCGCGCCGAGGCGATCGACATTTTCCTCTCGCAGTTGACCAGCCGCCAGATGGACCGGCTATCGCGCCATCTGCAGGCGCGCGGCGAGGGATATTATACGATCGGGTCGTCCGGGCACGAGGGCAACGCCGCAGTCGCGGCGGCGCTGCGCGTTACCGATATGGCCTTCCTTCACTATCGCTCGAATGCTTTCCAGCTCCACCGTGCGCGCCAGCTTCCCGGCGGCACGCCGACGTGGGACATGCTGCTGAGCTTCGCCGCGTCGAGCGAGGACCCCATCTCGGGCGGGCGACACAAGGTCATCGGGTCGAAGCCGCTCGCCATCCCGCCCCAGACTTCGACGATCGCATCGCACCTGCCCAAGGCGGTCGGCGCCGCTTTTTCGATCGGTATCGCACGGCGGCTCGGCATGACCGGCCTGCCCCTTCCTGACGATGCGGTGGTGCTCGCGAGCTTCGGCGACGCCTCGGCGAACCATTCGACCGCGCAGGGCGCCTTCAACGCGGCAGGCTGGGCAGCGTACCAGGGATCGCCGATGCCCCTCATTTTCCTTTGCGAAGATAATGGGATCGGTATTTCGACGCGCACGCCCACGGGTTGGATCGAGGCGCAATTCCGCCACCGCGCGGGGCTCCATTATATCCAGTGTGACGGTACCGATCTGGTGTCAGCCTATGCAGGCGCGTGCGAAGCCGCCGACTATTCGCGGCGCTATCGCAAGCCCGTGTTCCTTCACATGGCGACAGTGCGGCTCTACGGCCACGCCGGCTCGGACGTGCAGGGCGCCTACCTGCCCAAGGCACTGATCGAGGCCGACGAGGCGCGTGATCCCTTGTTGAAGGGAGCCGCGCTGATGGCCGAGCAGGGCTGGATGACTCCCGCCGAGATCGCCGACGCCTATGACGAGATCGGCGCGACGCTCGCGCGGCAGGCGGAAGAGGCGATTCGGCGGCCAAAGATCACGACACCCGCCGGAGTCATGGCCAGCCTGATTCCGCCGAAGCGGGAGAGGGTGCGCACGAACACCCCGTCGGCGGAGGATCGCGTCGCGATGTTCGCCAGCGATGCGAGCCAGATGGACAAGCCGATGCATATGGCCCGGCTCCTCTCCTGGGCGCTCGCCGACCTGATGCTCGCCTATCCCGAGATTGTCGTCGCGGGGGAGGATGTCGGGCCGAAGGGCGGTGTCTACAACGTCACCGCCAAACTCCATCAACGCTTCGGGTCCGCGCGCGTCGTCAACACATTGCTCGACGAGCAGGCAATATTGGGGCTCGCGATCGGCATGGCGCATAACGGCTTTATCCCGATGCCCGAAATCCAGTTCCTCGCCTATGTCCACAACGCCGAGGACCAGATTCGCGGCGAGGCCGCGACCTTGAGCTTCTTCTCGAATGGCCAGTACACCAATCCGATGGTCATCCGCATCGCGGGGCTCGGTTATCAAAAGGGCTTTGGGGGTCATTTCCACAACGACAACAGCCTTGCGGTCTTTCGCGACATTCCCGGCATCATTCTTGCGGTACCCTCGAACGGGCGCGATGCGGTGCAAATGCTCCGCGAATGCGTGCGGCTGGCGCGCGAGGAGCAGCGGGTGGTCGTCTTCGTCGAACCGATCGCGCTCTACATGACCCGCGATCTCCACGAGGAAGGGGACGGTCTTTGGACCAGCATCTACGACGCGCCGGGTGAGGGAATGCCGATCGCTCTCGGCGATGTCGGCGTGCACGGTGACGGGACCGAGCTGGCGATCGTCACCTATGGCAACGGCTATTATCTCTCGCGCCAGGCGGAGAAGCTGCTCGCCGCGCAAGGCGTGAAGGCGCGTGTCATCGATATGCGCTGGCTCGGCCCGGTCGACGGCGACAAGCTCCTCGCCGCGGTGGGGGAGGCAAAGCGCATCCTGATCGTCGACGAATGCCGCATCACCGGATCGCAGAGTGAGGGACTGATGGCCTTGTTTGCCGAGCGCGCGCCCGACAAGAAATTCCAGCGCATCGCCGCCGACGACAGCTTCATTCCGCTCGGCAAGGCGGCAACGCTGACCCTGCCGAGCCGGGACAGCATCGTGGCCGCAGCGAAAGAATTGCTGGCGCGATGATCCTCTGCACCCTCAATCTGTGGGCGGTGTGAAGGGCGAAATTGCTTCGAGAGGCTCGGCACGAGCAGAGGTAGGACATTATGGCTGAGAGAAGAAAATCCGCCCTCATCATCGCCCCGGGCCGCGGCACATACGGCAAGGGTGAACTTGGCAGCATATCCCGTCTCCACGGCACGCGCTTTGACGACCTCATCGCCCGTTTCGACGCTCATCGACGCGATCGGGGCCAGCCCCCGCTGACCGAACTCGACGGCGCCGAGCGCTTCAGCGCCGTGCACATGCGGGGCGATGTCGCCGCCCCGCTGATCTACACCGCGACGATCCTCGACTATCTCAGCGTCGATCGCGACGCCTTCGAGATCGTTGGCACTCTCGGCAATTCGATGGGCTGGTACAGCGCGCTCGCGATCGGGGGGGCGGTGTCGGTCGAGGACGGCTTTCGCATCGCCAACGCCATGGGAGTGAACAGCCAGTCGCACGGCCCCGGCGGACAGATGCTGCTTCAGATCGTCGATGAGGACTGGCGTCCCGTGCCGGGCCTGCGCGAAGCTTTGCTCGCTTGCGCCGCCGACATCGATGCGCGTCCGGGCCATGCTCTCGGCCTGTCGATCGACCTTGCCGGAATGCTCGTGCTCGCGGGCAATGAGGAGGGGCTCGCCGCGCTCGCCGCCGAAGCGCCACCAACACCGGGCCGCGATCCTCTGCGTCTCGCCGGTCACGGTCCCTTTCACACGCCGCTGATGGTGGGCAGTTCAGACAAGGCAAAGGCCGAACTCCCGCCGTCGCTGTTCGGCGGACCGGTGATGCCGATCGTCGACGGCCGCGGCCATATCTGGCGCCGCTTTTCGAGCAATCCGGCTGAAATCTGGGATTATAGCTTCGGCCACCAGATCCTTGCCACCTATGACTTCGCGCGCTCGGTGCAGGTTGCGGTCAAGGAGCTTGCGCCCGACGTACTGATCCTTCCCGGCCCCGGCGATACGCTAGGCGGCGCCATCGCGCAGGCGCTGATCGGGATCGGCTGGCAGGGACTGACGGGCAAGGCCGATTTTGCAGCGCGGCAGGCCTCCGACCCGATTCTTTTCTCAATGGCCCGTCCCGAGCAGCGCGCCCGGGTCGTCCGCGCCGGGTCGTAGAAGCGCGGCGACCGCCTGCTCGACCATCTGTGCTGCTGCCTCGCCGCCGAAGCTTGCGGGGTCGAGCGACAGTTCGAGCCACAATCCGTCGACCATTGCCGTCAGCATGATAGCCAGTCGACCGGACTCAGCTGCACCGCACGCGGCCAGGAGCTCAGCGAGCCGGGCACGGTAGCCGGCGTAGCTTTCGGCGTGGATCGCGGCCATCCGCCCATCGCTCCGCGCCAGCGCCCAGAAAGCGGTCCATGCGCCCAATAGTTCGGGGTCGGTTACAGGCGGGCGGAAACTTGTCGTCAGATAGGCGTTGAGGCGCGCGCGCGGGTCACTGCCTGCCGCCTCGACCGCAGCCGCGAAAATCGCGTCCATCCGATCGCTCGTCGCCCGGTAGGTAGCGGCGATCAGCTCATCGATCCCGGCGAAATAATGGCGCAGCAACCCCGGAGACACCCCCGCACGCGCGCAGATGGCGCGGACATGGGTTCCAGCCAGCCCATGCTCAGCAAGGCACGCCGCGGTTGCTTCGATCAGGGCGTTTCTGCGGGCATCGGCGCTCTCGCGCGTAAAGGCTTGGCGGGCGGGTCGCATATTGTTATACGTATGTATAACAAGGATCGGATCATGGCAACGCTGCGCGGAACAGTCCCCAACATCGACCCCCTGGATGGCTGGTCGCTTCCCGCTTGGACATACAGCGATCCCGAATTTTATGCGCTCGAGGTGGAGCGCATCTTCCGCCCCAGCTGGCAGGCCGTCTGCCACGACAGCGACATTCCGAATCCCGGCGACTGGCACAGCATCGATTATATCGGAGAAAGTGTCATTCTCGTCCGCGGCGCCGACCGCATCGTGCGCGCCTTCACGAATGTCTGCCGCCACCGCGGCTCGCGCCTCGTCGATGGATCGTCTGGCTGCGCGAAAAAGCTCGTGTGCCCCTATCACGCCTGGACCTATGAACTCGACGGCCGGCTCACCGGTGTTCCCGATTCAGCGAGCTATCCGACGCTTGACCGTGGCCGGGCCGGGCTGGCGCGCGCCGAGGCAGAGCGATGGCACGGTTTCTGGTTCGTGCGTCTTGCCGACGACGGCGGCCCATCGGTTGCGTCGATGATGGCGCCCTATGAAGCGATGATCGCGGCCTATCGTTTCGACGAACTCGGTGCGCTCGGCCGTGTCACCCTCCGGCCGCGCGACGTCAATTGGAAGAATGTCGGCGACAATTATTCGGACGGCCTTCACATCCCCGTCGCGCACCCTGGCCTCACCCGGCTGTTCGGCAAAAGCTACGGCGTCGAGGCGGAGGAGCGCGTTGACCGCATGTGGGGAGACCTGATCGACCGCCCCTCGCCCAACTGGTCGGAACGCCTCTACCAGAAATTGCTGCCCCCGGTCCCCCACCTTCCCGAGGATCGTCAGCGCCACTGGCTCTATTTCAAGCTGTGGCCCAATGTCGCCTTCGACATCTATCCCGACCAGGTCGATTTCATGCAGTGGCTGCCGACCGGTCCCACAAGCTGCCTGATCCGCGAGATCAGCTATGTCCTTCCCGACGAGCGCCGCGAGATGAAGGCCGCGCGCTATCTCAACTGGCGCATCAACCGTCAGGTGAATGCCGAGGACACCGCCCTGATCACGCGCGTCCAGCAGGGGATGCAATCGCGAAGCTTCAGCATGGGGCCGCTCAGCGAGAAGGAGGTCTGCCTCAGGAATTTCGCCTCGCGCATGCGCGAGATCATCCCCGAAGCACGTCTCGAAAAGGCGCCGACGCCAGGGTGGAGCCGTTGAGTGCCGATGCACCTGTCATCATCGTGGGCGGGGGGCCCGCGGGCATGGTTTCAGGGCTCCTCCTCGCGCGCGCCGGGGTAAAGGTGGCGGTGCTCGAAAAACATGCCGACTTCCTCCGCGATTTTCGCGGCGACACGGTCCATCCCTCGACGCTCGAGCTGTTCAACGAGATCGGCCTGCTCCAAAAGCTGCTCGAGGAACCGCACGCGAAGCTCGACATGATGACGCTCAATTTGCTCGGGCAGCGTTACACGATCGCGACACTGAAGCACCTGCCCGTCGCGGCGCCCTTCGTTGCGATGATGCCCCAGTGGGACTTTCTCGATTTCGTTGCAGAGCAGGCGAAGCTATATCCGACCTTCGAGCTGCGCATGTCGACCGAGGCGGCAGGGCTCACTTATGATAGCAGCGGCCGCGTCAACGGTGTAGCGCTCGCGAATGGCGAACGCGTGCCCGCGCGCCTCGTCATCGCCGCTGACGGGCGCCGATCGGTGCTTCGTACCGCGGCCGAGCTCCCGCTTGAGGATCTGGGAGCGCCCATGGACGTGCTCTGGTTTCGCGTTCCCGTTCCCGCAGGGACCGATATGTCGGACGTTGCGCTCGGCACAATCGGCCGCAGCGGCATGATCGTCGCCATCCCGCGCGGTGATTATTGGCAATGCGCGCGGGTCATCGAAAAGGGTCAGCTTGCCGCAATCGAGGCCCGCGGCATCGCCGCCTTTCGCGCCGATGTGGCGGCGCTCGTTCCGGGCCTTGCTGCAAGTATCGATGCGGTTCGCAGCTTCGAGGACATCAAGCTGCTCTCCGTCGCGCTCGACCGGCTGACCTGCTGGTCGCGTCCCGGCCTGCTCGCGATCGGTGACGCTGCACACGCCATGTCGCCGATCGGCGGCGTGGGCATCAACCTCGCGGTGCAGGATGCCGTTGCGACCGCGAATATCCTCGCAGCGCCGCTCGCTGCCGGTGAAAATCCCGACCCTCTGCTCGCGCGCGTGCAAGCGCGGCGCTCGAAGCCGACGGCGCGGATGCAGGCGCTTCAGCGCTTTGCCCACCAGCGCGTGATCGAGCCAATGCTGCGCGGCGATATCACCCGTGTCCCCCTCGCTGTACGCCTGCTCGACGCCGTTCCGCTGTTGCGCCGCATACCCGGCCATGTGCTCGGCCTCGGCTTCGGCCGCCAACATGTCGAATCCCCGCTTGCGAAAGAATATTCATGACCAAAGCCTATGACGCCCTCATTGTCGGTGCCGGCCACAACGGTCTTGTGTGCGCCTTCTATCTCGCGCGCGCGGGGCTGAAGGTCCGCATCCTTGAGGCGCGCGAGGTCGTTGGCGGGGCCGCGGTGACCGAGGAATTTGCACCTGGCTTTCGTAATTCTGTCGCGAGCTACACCGTCAGCCTGCTGCAGCCGAAGGTGATCGCCGACATGAAGCTTGCCGATCATGGCTATCGCGTCATCGAGCGTCCGATCAGCAACTTCCTGCCGCAGGAAAATGGGGGTTATCTGAAGCTCGGCGGTGGGCTGGAGCGCACGCAGGCCGAGTTTTCGAAGTTCAGCGCCCGCGATGCCGCGGTGCTGCCCCAATATTATGAGGCGCTCGAAAATGTCGCCGAATTGCTCCGCGACCTTGCGCTGCGCGTCCCGCCGAACGTGGGTGAGGGGCTGCGCACGCTGCTCGACGGTGCGCGGCAGGGGCGGCGGTTCGCCAGTCTCCAGCTCGAACAACAGCGCGACGTGCTCGACTTCTTCACCAAGTCGGCGCGCACGATGCTCGACGGCTGGTTTGAAAGCGAGGCGGTCAAGGCCGCCTTCGGCTTCGATGCGGTCGTCGGCAATTATGCCAGCCCCGACACGCCAGGCAGCGCTTATGTTCTCCTCCATCACGTCTTCGGGGAAGTAAACGGCAAGAAGGGGGCGTGGGGCCATAGCGTCGGCGGCATGGGACGGATTACCGAGATCATGGCAAAAGTCTGCCGCGATATGGGCGTTGAGATCAGCCTCGAAAGCCCGGTCGCAAAGATACTGGTCGACGCTAGCAAGGCGGTCGGGGTCAAGCTTGCGGGCGGCGAGGAAATCGCTGCGGCGCGGGTCATCGCGAATGTCGGGCCAAAGCTGCTTTACGAACGGTTGATGAATGCAGCCGACCTGCCGCATGACTTCCAGCGCCGGATCAAG
The DNA here is from genome assembly GCF_900168005.1 of Sphingopyxis flava. Taxonomy (GTDB): domain Bacteria; phylum Pseudomonadota; class Alphaproteobacteria; order Sphingomonadales; family Sphingomonadaceae; genus Sphingopyxis; species Sphingopyxis flava. The sequence goes on along the minus strand of NZ_FUYP01000012.1, from coordinate 34,741 downwards.
GGCTTCAAGGCGGGCAGCGGGACGTTCCGCATGAATGTTGCCCTGTCCGAACTGCCCAAATTCACATGCCTGCCCGAACCGGGCGAGCACCATCAGTCGGGGATCATCCTTGCGCCTACTCTCGACTATATGGACCGCGCCTTCCTCGATGCGAAGCAATTCGGCTGGTCGAAGGCGCCGATCGTCGAAATGCTGATCCCCTCGACCGTCGACGAGAGTCTTGCGCCCCCGGGGCAGCATGTCGCGAGCCTCTTCTGCCAGCAATTCGCGCCCGAACTGCCCGACGGCCGCGACTGGGACGATGAAGAAGAGGCGGCCGCCGATGCTATCCTCGACACGGTCGAAAAATGCGCGCCTGGCTTTCGCGCCAGTATCGTCGGCCAGGCTCGGCTCAGCCCAAAGGGGCTCGCACGCAAATTCGGGCTGGTCGGCGGCGACATCATGCACGGGAATATGAGCCTCGACCAGCTCTGGGCGGCCCGGCCGGTGCTGGGGAATGGCGGCTATCGCGGGCCGGTCCAGGGCCTCTACATGTGCGGCGCGGGCACCCATCCCGGCGGAGGCGTGACCGGGGCGCCTGGGCACAATGCCGCGCAAGTCATCCTGCGCGACCGGGGCCTATTCGCGCCCCGCTGGCGCTGAGCTACGCTGCGTCCACCAATAGAGCGGCAGGCCCGCCGCCATCAGGATCAAGCTCATCGCGCTGACCCCGATACCGGCGCCCCAGAGGGTCCAGATCGCGTAGATAAGCCCAAGCGCCGCGACCGGCATTGCGACCCCGAGACGCAGCGCAGCGCCCGCACAGGCGAGGTAAAGCCACAGCGTCACCGAGGTCGAGAGCACGGCCATGAAGTTGAACATTTCTGCGGTGGACTTGTTGTCATTGAGGATCACGCAGGCGGTTGCGATTGCACTGGAAAGAACGAGCGCATTGGCCGGCGTGCCGTGGCCGTTCGCCTGCGCGAACCATCGCGGAAGCAATCCTTGCCGCGCGAGCGTTGCGGGGAGCTCGGCCTGGATCAGCGTCCACCCGTTCAGTGTCCCTAGCGCACTCACCGCAGCGAAGGCGGCGATCAGCAGGGCGGGTTCGCGGGACCAATAGGTTTCGACGAATAGCGAGAAGGGCGAACCCGAGCCCGCCACCGCCTGTGCTGGCAGCATCAGGATGATCGCCGAACAGACGGTGAGATAAAGAAGGCCCGTCGCGGCAGTACCGATCATCGTCGCGCGCGGGATCGTCACCGATGGCCGATCGACCTTGTCCGCTGCCACGCTCGCCGATTCGAAACCGAGCAGCGCCCACAAGGTGAAGATGGCCGAGGCGCTGACCGTCGTCAGCGACAATCCTTCTGCGGGGAAAGGCGTCAGCGCCACGGGTTCGTCGCGGGTGAAGGCGATGGGGATCAGCACGATCACCGCGGCGAGCGGCACCAGCTTGATCAAAAGCGTCGTGATCTGGAACCGCCCCGCCGCGCGGGCGCCGCGCCAGTTGATCGCAGTGACGATCCAGATCAGCGCGATCGTCGCCGCGGCCATGTGCCGCCCGAATGCGGGCACGAAGATGCTGAGAAAGCTGACGGCGGCCACTGCGAGCGTCACATTGGCCGTCCATACCGATATCCAATAGGCCCAGCCTATCATGAAGCTCGGGGTGCGGCCGAATGCGCGCTCGACAAAGCCGGTTGGGCCTCCCGCCTCAGGAAAGGCAATGGTGAGCTGCGCGAGCACGGCCGCGAGCGCAAGTGCCCCCGCGATGGTAAGCGTCCAGCCCGCGACCGCATTCCAGCCGAAGGGGGCGAGGCTTGCCGGGAGCAGAAACACCCCCGACCCGATCATATTCCCCATGACCAGCGCGACGCACATCAGGAGGCCGAGCCGTTGATCCGGCCCGGCGCTCCCGGTCAGAGACGCATGCGGCCGATCAGAAATCCTTGTTGACCTTCAACCCGATCAGCCGAGGGCGGATGACATTGTCATAGAAGACGCCCCCGGTGGAACTGGTGCCCTCCGGATCGCCGCAGATCGACTCGCCGCACTGGACCGCGCTGTTCACGACGCCGCGGCTGTCGAACAGATTGGTCGCGAACAGTTCGGCGCTCCAGTCGTCGGATTTGACACCGATGCTGACGTCGGCGGTCGTATAGGCCTTGAAATTGCCGACGATTCCATTCTCGAAGATACGCAGATCCGACCGGCGCTTGCCGACATGGTTGACCGCGAACTGGACATGTCCGTCAAGACCCGCGACCGGGAAGTCGTAGCGCGCGACCGCATTGCCCTTGAATTTGGCGGTGACGGGAAGCCGCGTGCCCGCGGGCGCGAGTGGCGCGTTGGTCTGGCCTGGCGGGTCGATCGAGCAGTCGAACTGGTCGTTGGCGATCGCGCAAAAATCGCGCCGGATCGTCGCGTCATTATAGCTGCCCCCGAGGTTGAGCGACAGCCCGCCCTCCCGATAGCCGACGTCAAATTCGAAGCCGCGGATCCGCGCAATGCCGGCGCTGCGGATTTCCGTCAGGCCGTTGGCGCCGAGGAAGGACAATTGAATATCATCCCAGTCTTCCTGATAGACGGCGCCGTTAAAGCGCAGCGGCCCGAAGCTCGATTTCCACCCGAATTCGTAATTGTCGAGCGTATCCGGGCCATAGGGTGGCAGCGTACCGCGCCGATTGATGCCGCCGGGCCGGAAACCGCGCGACCAGGTCCCATAGACGAGGACGTCGTCGGTGATCTTGTAGGTCAGGTTGAGCTTGTGGATGAAGTCCGTGTCCTTCGTCCGCTTGTCGAGGTTGGTGCAGGGCGATCCCGCGACGACAGGCCCGGCGAAACAGCCCGCGACCCCGGTGCTGCCGAAACCGTCCGAATAGCCGAAGAAGCCGACGAGACTGTTGTCGAACTTGTAGACCCGGCCGCCGCCGGTCAGCGTCAGCCGGTCGGTGATGTCGAAGCTGAGCTCGCCGAACACCGCATAGTCGCGATCGATGCGCAGCTGCTTGGTCAACCAGATGTCGCTGGGCGTGCCGGGAACAGTGATCGCGTCGGCGATGTCGTCGATAATATAGTTCTGCTCGATATTATGCGACTGACGCTGCCAGAAGACGCCGCCGATGAAGCGCAGCCGCGCGTCGGAGGGAGAGGCGATGCGGGCCTCGAAGAAGCTCTTCTTGTAGTGGTCGATCCCGTGAATATACTGGTTCGGGCTGACGAGATCGCCGTTATTATCATAGAAATAGACGCCGTAGCCATAGAGTGCGTCGTAGAAATAGGCGTAATCCGAATAGTCGCTGTCGACCACGGTCTTGCGCCGCAGATGGCCGCCGGTAACCGTCAGATCCCAATTGCCGACCTTGCCCTCGATCGTCAGCGCGGCCTGGAGCCATTTGTCCTTCGACATCTCCGGATTATACTGCACGATCTGCAGGTCGCGGGCCACCGCGGACGAGCGTTCCTGCGCAAAATTTCCATTCGCTTTCTGCACCTGGCCCATCACCGTCGGGCGCAGTGTCCAATCGTCGTCGAGTTCGATGCCGAGGGCAAGGCGCGCGCCATAGGTGTCGACATCATTATAATCGTTTTCGACGAGCGCAGCGTTATCCTGCGTGATGCCGCTCGTTGGATAGGTACGGCTGCCGGCGATATTGTCTATAAAACCGCCGTCGTGGCGATACCAGCCGACGAGACGCAGCGCGGCACGGTCGCTCAGTTTTGCATTGATGAAGCCTTCGGCGACGCCGCCAATGTCGCCATGCGCGACACTGTTGAGCTCGAGGCCCACCGAGCCATAGGTGCCGCTGGTGTCGGGCGGATTGGTGACAAGCTTGATCGTGCCCGCCATCGAGCTTGCGCCATAAAGCGTGCCCTGCGGTCCCGCGAGCGCCTCGACGCGGGCAAGATCGTATGCGTGGATGTCGAGCGCGCCCTGGATCGTCGTGATCGGCATTTCGTCGAGATAGGTGCCGACTGTGGGCAGTGACGCCGAATGGTTGGCATTCTCCCCGCTCGCAACGCCGCGGAAATAGACCTGGCTGAAGCCCGGCCCGAGCGACTGAATCGTGACCGACGGCAGAAATTTAACGACGTCCTGGAATTCTTTGACCTGCAGCTCGTTAAGTCTCTCGGTGCCGATTGCGGTGATCGCAAGCGGAACGTCCTGCAAATTCTGTTCGCGCTTTGACGCAGTGACGACGATGTCGTCACTGCTTTTTGTCCCCGATTGCTGTGCGAATGCCGCGCCCGATGTGCAGAGCATCGTACTGCCCAGCAGAAGTGCGCTGCTCGTTGCTACCGCTGCCCTCAAATCCCGCATGAGAACCCCCCTCAAATGACAGCTGTGTGATGCGAGCATGACGCAGTGCAGCGCAAGCGCAAGCTTTGTTGTCTAGGCGGCGGGGCGGTTGGTCGAAAATATCGGCCGCTGTTGCCCAAACGCAACGAATTCGCGCGCCTCCACCTCAGTTGAAAAGGTTGGGTATCTCTGGATAAGCCTCCAAGACCGGGCCCAGGGCCTCGCGAAGTGGATCGAGCCAGGCTTTGTAGGGTTGCCACTGGCCCACGCCGTCCCGGTTGATTGGCCGGCGCACCTGTTCGCTCGACGCCGTCCGGACGGCGCGCGCATTGGTGTGAAAGGCCATGCACGCCGCCTCGTACGGCTGGCCGAGGAAGGCGAGCATGGCGCGAACTTCGCCTTCCGGGTCGTCGAGGAGCGCCTCGTGAAACACGCGGTGCACCTTCCCGGGCTGTACCGCATCGATATGCGCCATCAGCCGCACATAATCGTGATAATAGGCGCCCATGTCGGCGAGATCGTAGCTGAACGCCTGCCCCTTCGCATAATGCTGGCGGAAATTGGACCAGCAGCAGTCGAGCGGATGCCGGCGCGCGTCGATGATCTTCGCGTGGGGAAGTATCAGGCGGATCAGCGGAACATAGAGCCAGTTGTTCGGCAGCTTGTCGATATAGAAGGGCTTGCCCGTTTTGCGCTGCACCTGCGTCCGGCGAAGGAAGGCGGCGCCCATCTCGGCGAGTTTCTCGGGCGAAGCGGCGGCAATGGCCTCGACCCAGCGGCGCCCGTCACCGAGCGCCTCGCGTCCGATGCCAAGCGCGAGTGCGGGGATATCGGGGAGTTCCATCGTGCCCTCGATCGCCGAATGGCTGGCGAGGATCTGTTCGACGAGCGTCGATCCGGCGCGCGGCATGCCGAGGATGAATATCGGGTCCGGCGCGGGGTCGCCGCTGCCCGCGCGGTCGGCGAAAAAGGCAGGTGTGAAGACCGCGATGGCGGCATCGACGATAGCGCTTGTTTCCTTCGCCGCATAACCGAGCTGGTCTGCGCGGATCGCATTACCTGCCGCATAATGGCGAAAGGCCGCTTCCGGCTCGCCGGCATCGTCATGCGCCTTGCCGAGCGCGAAATGAAGATGCAGCCGATCGTCGTCGCGGCCGCTGTCGGCCGGATCCGCGGCCGCCAGTGCCGTCTCCATCGCGACACGGTCGCCCTCGTCGAAGCGGATCGTCTTCAGATTGGCAAGGCTCCACCACAATTCTCCGAGACCGGGATCGGCGCCGAGTGCGTGGCGATAGGCGGCGATACTGTCCTCCTGCCATCCGACGGTCTTCAGCATATGGCCATAGCTCATCCACAGCTTGGCATGGCCGGGAAAGCGGCGCGTCAGCTCCTCATAGAGGGCGATCGCCTCGTCATAGCCGCCGATGCGGCCGAGCGCTGCGGCCTTAAGATTTGCGTGCGCGGGATTGTCCGGGTCTTCGCCCAGGACCGCATCCAGCATCTCGACGGCTTCGGCATAGCGGTTCTGCTTGTAATAGACGGTTGCGAGATTGGCGCGCGCCGCGCCGAACCCCGGGGCAAGCTCAAGCGCGCGGCACAGCAGCCTTTCGGCGTCGGCATAGCGCCCGATCCGCCCTGCAACCTCGGCAAGCATACGGATGGCCGCGACATCGGTCGCATCGGCCTTCAGTCGCGCGCGTAAGGCTCCTTCGGCATCAGGCAGGCGATTCTCGGCGAGCGCGAGCGCCGCCTCGATCAGCGCGGGATCGTGGATCGCGGCGCTCACCGCTGAGAGCGATGCTTGCTGAGCTTCCTCCTCGCGGCCGAGCGCGCGCAGGGCGTGCGCCGCGATCCGGTGGGCTTCTGCCGACACCGGCAGCGCCGCGATGATGGCGCGGACTTGCGCGAGTGCTGCCGCGGGCTCGCTGCGCAGCAGCCGGCGAGCGTTGGCGAGCGCTTCGTCGACGGAAACGGTCGCCAAACCCGCAGTCGTCACGTTTCAGACCGCGCCTTGGCGATCGCCTGGCGCAGCGCGTCATAGCCAACCTGCCCCTGAAAGATCTGGTCCCCAACCACCCAGGTCGGCGTGGCGTTGAGCTGAAGCTGGCTCGCGATCGCGAGATTGCTGTCGAGTTCGCGTTGGAACAGCGCCTCGTTCGCGGTCGCGTCCGCGCTCCCGTCGGTTACCACGCCCGACTTTTCGGCCGCGGCCGCGATCGCCGTCCCATCGAGCGACGTCGCCGCAAACATCGCGTGGTGGAAGGCGTCATATTTGCCCTGTCGCGCCGCCGCCAGCGCCATCAGCGCCGCGTCCCGGCTCTGCGGCGAAATGATCGGCAACTCGCGGAACACGACCTTCAGCCTTTTGTCCTCGCGCAGTAGCCGGTCGATGTCGGGGACGCTCGCCCGGCAGAAACCGCAGGCATAATCGGTGAAGACGACCAGCGTGACGTCGCCATCGGCATTCCCCGCCCATGCGCCGGCATAAGGTTTTTCCAGCGCGGGGCGAATTGCATCGATCGCCTTGGCGATCTCGCGTCCCCGCTGCGCTTCGAGCGCTTCAGGAATGATCTGCGGATTGGCGCGGATATAGTCGGCGACGATGGTCTCGACCTCGCTCTTGCTCATCCCGCCACCAAAGCGACCGCCGAGCCAAAAGGCGGTGCCGACCAGCAGAAGGACGCCGAGCGCCAGCGGCCAGCTGCGGGTGCGGAAATCATTCATGGCTATCCTCTGCACCCGCGCCGGGAGTGGCGCGGCCATTGCCTTGGCGCGTTGCGGGTGCTTCGCTGGGCGTGCGGCAGGTCCGGCATCGCTCGTGCGGTCGTCGTCCTCCGCTCCGGCGCGGTGCGCTGCAAGGGCCTCTGTGACCGTCGGCGGCGCGCCGGCGAAGAGCGGCAGGTCTGGCGCTGCGGGCTTCGCCTTGCGCGCTTCGGCCTCCTCGCGCGCAAGCAATTGTTCCAGCCCCGAAGGGGGCGGGTCAGGATCCTCACGCGCGGGGCGTAGCTTGGTCGCGGCCTCCCCGAGCCCCTCCTTGCCTGCCTTCGCGACCTCCGCCAATCCGGCCTTGGTCTTTCCTGCGACCTCGCCCAGCCCGCGTCCGGCCTCGCTCGAGAGCTTTCGGGCCTTGTCGCCGAGCGCCATCTTCTCCCACGCCCTGCCGCTCGTCGCGGCGACGGCGCGGGCCGCCTGTACCGAGCCGCGTCCTACCGCCCGCGCACCGGTCGCCATGAGGCTTGCCGTAGCGGCGGCGACTGCGCGCGACCTGCGCGGAAGCTCCATCGCTTCGAGGCGCGCTGGAATGTCGGCGCGTTCACCTGCCTTGATGGTCCAGTCGGCAAAAGCGCTCGCGCCGCTTCGCATTGCGCGCCAGAGGCCTGCGGCACCTGCGCGAATCTGCTCGGATTTGAGCAATGGCTCACGCGGCGTCTCCGCGCGCTGCTCGTAACGCTTCAGATCGACCCCGATGGGCGGCGTATCCTTCGGCTTCGCGAGACCCTCGTCGATCCTGGACACAGGCGGGGCTGCTTGCGGCGGCGCCGGGTCGCGCAGCCAAGGCTGGTAATATTCTTCTTTCTTCTCTGTCACTTGTCGCCCTTGCGCATCGTCCGGTTGCGATGCCGTCCCCAAAATCGCGTAATTCTAGCGCCGTTTGCGCGTCCGTTCTACCTCGGCGCGCGCAACGAGCGAAATATCCTGCGCGCGTATCCAGTCGGATGAGCCTTGCGGAAGGCCTTGCATCGCCATCTCGGCATTACGCAGGGCGAGCGCCGGCTGTCCACCCTCGAGGCTATAGCGTTCGGCCGAGGCGAGCGCTGCCCGCGCCTGATCGCCGCGCGCGGCATAGACGATTCCGAGTTGATACCAGGCAAAGGGATTTTCATTGTCGAGCGCCACTGCGGTTTTCAGCACCTCTTCGGCTTCGGCATAGTTGGCTGTGTCTTCGGTCGCGATGAGGGCATGGCCGAGCGTTCCGGCAATGAGCGGCGCCGCCCGCGAGTTGGCAACCGCCTTGCGCAGCGGCGCGATCGCTTCCTTCGGGTGCCCCGATTCGAGAAGCACCTGGCCTTTGAGCTCGAGGAAATATGGGTCCTCGGGGTCCGCCTTGAGCAGCGCCTCTGTCTCCGCGAGCGCCTTATCGGGATAGGCGCCCTTATGCCACGCATAGGCCCGGGCATAATGTGCAGGAATGCTCTTGTCGCTTTCGGGATAGAGGCGCAGTGTCCTGGCGGGCTCGGCGATATAGCCGACCAGTTTTGCCTTTACGCGCTTGAACCTCTCTTCGATGCCCGGATCGCTCGGCTTGTTCCATGCAGGGTCGACGACATAGACCTCGCGCAGGGCCTGAATGCGGTCGCCCGACAGCGGATGGGTTCGCCCATAGGCCTGATCGTCATCCTGCTTGATCGCATAGCGGAACTCGATGTTCTGCAGCCTCTTGAAGAAATCGAGGCTGCCCTTCCCGCTGATTCCAGCCTTCGACAGATACTGGGCCCCTGCGGCGTCGGCGGTCGCTTCCTGAACGCGGCTGAAGGCGAGGAACTTGCCGAGTGCGGCCTGCTGACCTGCCATCATGATACCCATGCCGGCGTCGGCTCCGCCGGCGGCCATCGCCGCAGCGCCCAAGAGCAGGCTGAGCAGCGAGATGCCGGTTGCGACCTTGGCGCCCTCGCCGACGCGAATCGCATGACCCCCCATGATATGGCCAAGTTCGTGCGCGAGCACGCCCTGCACTTCATTGGCGCTGTCTGCCGCCTCGATCAGCCCGCTGTGGACGTAGATGTCCTGGCTTCCCGCGACGAAGGCGTTGATGCTGCGATCGCTGAGCAGATGAACGCGCACCTGCCCAGGGCGCAATCCCGCTGCGACGGTGATCGGGTCCATCATGTCCTGAAGCAGCGCTTCGGTCTCGGCGTCGCGCAGGATCGACTGGGCCGCCGCGGGGCGCGTTGCGACCGCAATCAGCGCGAGCAAGGTGATCAGGAAACGGGAGAAGGCTCGCAAGCTCTGCCCACCGAGCGCGGCCTGCTGAAGGGAGGCGGTCATTGCCGCCGGTCTTGCGCCGGGCGCCTGAACCTCGAATGAAGCCATGGGATGATTATTGGGGGCCGCGCGCGCCAAGGCAAGGCGCGATATGGCCTTTTTGCGGTCGGTCGCCCGAAAAGATAAGCCGTGCGTTCCCGCTTTCGCTGGAGCGCACGGCTTTATCCGCTATCCTGTCGAAGAAGCTGCGATCAGTTTCCGAAGGTGCGCTGCCACCACCCGCGGCGCGGCTCGCCTCCGGTCGCCTCATCGGTAGCCGCCGACTCGTCGGCCGCGACCATCGTGGCGGCTTCAAGCGATTCCGTCTCTGCCGCTGCCTCGGCAGCCGCGGCCTTCTTGCTCCTGCTGGCGCGCTTGCGCACAGGCTTGGCCGCCGGTTCAGCCTCCACGGCTTCGGCAGCGGGGGCTTGTGCGAGCGCGGCCTCGGCCCGCGGCGCTTCGGTTTCCTCAGCTGCGGGCTCTGCTTCGGCCGCTTTGGCCTTGCGCGGAGCGCGTTTGCGCTTGGGCTTCTCCTCCGCGGCGACTGGTGCCTCCTCCGCCGCTGCCTCGACGCTCTCGGCCGCGGCTGGCGCTTCGGCGGCCGCGGTCACGCTTTCAGCCTCGGCCTTCTCGGTCTTTGCCTTGCGCCCGCGGCCCCCGCGGCGGGGCTTCGCCTTCGCATCGTCCTCCTCGGGTTGGGCTGCGACTTCGGCCAGGGCTTCGACTTCGGCAGGGGCGGCTTCCTCTACGGGGGTGACGTCCATCTGCTCTGGTTCGCCCTCGCGCTCGGCAGGGTCGCCTTCGGCCGATTCGCTGCCCTCTTCATCGCGGCGGCCGCGGCGGCCGCGGCGGCGGCGGCGGCGGCGCTTGCGGCCTTCGCCTTCTCCCTCGCTCTCATCACGCTCCGGGTGGACGGGTTGTTCGTCGTCTCCGGCGTCCTCGCCTTCCTCCTCGTCGACGACATCCTCGCTTTCATCGTCCTCGATCACTTCGATCGGAGCGAAGCTGCGGCGCGCGACCGGCGGGGGGCCGCCGACCTCAACCGCCATGCGTGCACCCTCGGTTTCGCCGTCGGGCAGGATTTCGACGCTGACGCCGTAAAGTTCCTCGATTTCGCGCAATTCGCGGCGCTTTTCGTTGAGGAGGTAGAAGGTTGCTTCCTGGCTGGCGCGCAGCGTAATCTTGCTGCCCTTGCCGCGCGCGGCTTCCTCTTCGATCAGACGCAGCGCGCTGAGGCCCGCCGACGATGCGGTGCGAACGAGACCCGTGCCCTCGCAATGCGGGCAGGGCCGTGTCGAAGCTTCGAGCACGCCGGTGCGCAGGCGCTGGCGGCTCATCTCCATCAGACCAAAGCCGGAGATGCGGCCGATCTGGATGCGCGCGCGGTCGTTCTTCAGCGCTTCCTTCATGGCGCGCTCGACCTTGCGGACGTTCGAACCATGATCCATGTCGATGAAGTCGATCACGATCAAACCGGCCATGTCGCGCAGACGCAGCTGCCGCGCGATTTCGTGCGCGGCTTCGAGATTGGTGTTGAGCGCGGTCTGTTCGATATTATGCTCGCGCGTCGACCGGCCCGAGTTGATGTCGATCGACACCAGGGCCTCGGTCGGATTGATCACGAGATAGCCGCCCGATTTCAGCTGCACGACGGGATTGAGCATTCCGGCGAGCTGATCCTCGACGCCATAACGCTGATAGAGCGAAACCGGATCGGCATATTGCTTAACGCGCCGCGCATGGCTTGGCATCAGCAACTTCATGAACTGCTTCGCTGCCTTGTAGCCCTCGTCGCCCTCGACGAGCACTTCCTCGATATCCTTATGATAGATATCGCGTATCGCGCGCTTTACGAGGTCGCTATCGGAGTGGATCAGCGCAGGCGCACTCGACTGCAGCGTCTTTTCGCGGATTTCGTCCCACAAGCGCGCGAGATAGTCGAAGTCGCGCTTGATCTCGGTCTTGGTGCGGCTCATCCCGGCGGTACGCACGATGCACCCCATCGTCGGTGGCAGGTTGAGCTCGTCGATCATCGCCTTCAGCTTTCGGCGATCGGCGCCGTTCGAAATCTTGCGACTGATCCCGCCGCCGTGCATCGTGTTCGGCATCAGCACGCAATAGCGGCCGGCGAGCGAGAGATAGGTGGTCAGCGCGGCGCCCTTGTTGCCGCGCTCTTCCTTGACAACCTGAACCAGCATCACCTGGCGGCGGCGAATGACGTCCTGAATCTTGTAGCGGCGGCGCAGCGACATGCGGTTTTCGCCGTCGTCCTCGTCGCTCCGGCGGCTGCGCCCGCGGCCCCGGCCGCCCTTGCGGGCATCGCGCCCGCGGCGGCGGCGGTCGCCGCGTCCGCCTTTGCCTTCCTCGGAGGCCTGTTCGCCGTCGCCAGCTTCGGCTTCACCGCCCTCATCGGCGTCCTCGGCGTCCTCGGTCTCTTCGCCGATGGTTTCGGGGGTGCGGGCGTCGCCGTTGTCGTCGTCATGCTCCTCGACGTCAGCGACATCCCCTTCCAGTTCGTCGAGATCCTCCTCGGCGCGCATCGCTGCCTCGGCTGCGTGCTCGGCTTCTTCGCGCAGCAGCGCTTCGCGGTCTTCCTTGGGGATCTGGTAATAGTCTGGGTGGATTTCGCTGAAGGCCAGGAAGCCGTGACGGTTCCCGCCATATTCGACGAACGCCGCCTGCAAAGACGGCTCGACGCGGGTGACCTTGGCCAAATAGATGTTGCCCTTGAGCTGCTTGTGCTCGGCGGACTCGAAATCAAACTCCTCGATGCGGTTTCCCTTGGTGACGGCGACCCGGGTTTCTTCCCGGTGCCGCGCGTCGATCAACATGCGCGTGGTCATTATATGCACTCCAAGCGCGCCGCGGCGCGCCAACAGAAAATCCCGCGAACTGCCCCCGGGGGCGGTTGCGGCGGATAAAGGTGAAAAGAACAAAGACGTTATTGCAGCGAGGGGCTTGCGTCCGGTCCTGGACGCGCATGCGGTCTTCGAATCCGGCGACGGTCCGGGCAAAGGCGCCCGCGCCGGGATCAGAAGAGGGCATGGCAAGCCTCATGCGGCATCAACCTGTTACGGGATGAGCGAGCAGGGGGCAGGATGGCTCCGCTGTCCGGTCAACCGGGTGGACTGACGGCAGGTCGCCCTTTCCCGCATGTCCGGCGCCAGGGCTGCAGCGGTCTCGCAGGTTCGCGAGATCGGCGCCTTTCCCCTCAAAAAGGCCGGACGGACCGGATAAGGCACCGTCAATGGTGGCGTTGCTAGCATCGGCACGGACCAACGGCAACCTCCGCCTCCGCACAAAGATGGGATCGCGGATCAATTGTTGCAACAATGCACACGCGCCTTCGCGCCCGCCGGACAGGAAAAATCGGGCGTCAGCCGCGCTGATTCACGCCTGGATGCAGCAGGAAAGCGGCTCTTTTGGAATAAGCACTGGACCAAAGCCCGCTGGGCGTCATAGTCGCCTCCATGGGCCTCTTATTCCTGTTGAGCGCGACGCTGCTGACGCCGCCGGTGTCCGCCGGCGATAGTGCGCGCGCAGTGCCGGCGCCGCGGCCGGGCCTCCTCCAGTCCGCGAGTTTTCGCGCAAGACCGCCCGCAAAGCGCTATTCGGTCACCGTGCCGATCGGCAAACCGCAGCCCGCGCCGCCGCTGCCGCGGGTTGAGGGCCCGGACGATGCACGCCTGCCGCTCGTCGTTATTGATCCCGGGCACGGCGGACACGACCCGGGCGCGATCTCTCCCTATGGCGGTCGCCGGGAAAAGGATGTGACGCTCGCGCTTGCGCGTGCGATTCGGGATCAGCTTGTCGCAACTGGCCGTGTGCGCGTCGCGCTCACCCGGGGTGACGACCGTTATCTCGTGCTCGAGGAGCGCTACGGCATCGCGCGGCGGCTGAAGGCTGATCTCTTTCTCTCGATCCACGCCGATTCAGCCGAGAATGAGGAAGCGCGCGGCGCATCGGTCTTCACCCTCTCCGAAGTCGCCTCGGACCGCGAGGCGGCGAAGCTCGCGGCGCGCGAGAACAAGGCAAACATCATCAACGGCGTCGACCTCGGCGCGCATGGCGGTGAAGTATCGTCGATCCTGCTCGACCTGACGCAGCGCGAAACCATGAATGTCGCGTCGGACTTCGCGCGTCTGCTGCAGCGGGAGGCGGCGAACGAGGTGCCGTTCCGCAGCAATGCGCACCGCTTCGCCTCCTTCGTGGTGCTGAAGGCGCCCGACACGCCGTCGGTACTCTTCGAAACGGGCTTTCTGTCGAACAAGGACGACGCCGCCTTCCTCACCTCAAGGGCCGGCCAGCAAAAGGTGGCGCGCGGGGTGCGTGAGGCCGTCCAGATTCACTTCGCCCGCCGGATTGCCGACGAGCGTCAGGATAGCACTCGATAAATATAGTCTTGACTAACTTTTTGCAACGCCCCAGCTTCCGCACCATCGCAGCGGAGAAAGGTCATGGGCTGGAGCAACTGGTCAGGAAGCGTGACGGCCGCCGCGACGCTGGCGCGGCCGCGCGACGAGGGTGAACTCGCCGCGCTGGTCCGGGAAGCACGCAAGGTTCGCGCGGTCGGCGCAGGACACAGCTTCATGCCACTTTGCGAATCGGACGAACTGATCGTCGCGCTCGACGCGATGGAAGGGGAGATAGGGGTCGCCCCTGACCGCCGGACCGCGCGCATCCCGGCCGGCTGGAGCATCAAGCGTCTGACGGCGGCGCTCTGGGCCCAGGGGCTGGCGCTGGCCAACCAAGGCGACGTCAATCCGCAATCGCTCGCCGGGGCGATGGCGACGGGCACCCACGGAACCGGGGCCGATCTCGGCAGCCTTGCGACCTTTGCGCGCGGCTTTCGGCTGGTCGGCGCCGATGGCGAGATGCGCTGGTGCGACGCCGCGACCAACCCCGATCTGTATGAGGCGCAGCGCCTGTCGCTGGGCCTGTTCGGCATTGCGACCGAAATCGAAGCGGCAGTGGTGCCCGCCTTCCATCTCGCCGAACGGATCGAGAAGAGGCGCTGGGCGGAGGTGCGCGAAAGCTATGACGAACTCGCGGACCGGCATCGCCACATCGAATTCTGGTTCTTCCCCCATGCGGACATGGTGATCCTGAAGACGCTCACGCCCTGCGATCCCTGCGATCCGCCCGCGTCGACCGCCGACATGGAGGAAGCCGCCTTCCGCCGCGTCCTTGATGTCGCGGCGAAACTGCCCTTTCTGACTCCCTTTCTCCAGCGCGCGATGATGCGGACGCGCTTCGACGGCGGGCGCCGTGGCCCCGCGCATGCGATCTTCCCCTCGGACCGCACGATCCGTTTCGAGGAAATGGAATATGAACTGCCGCGCACCGCGGGGCTTGCCGCTCTGGACGAGGTGGTCGCGCGGATTCGCAAGGGGCGCCTGCCCGTGACCTTTCCCTTCGAATATCGCACCGTCGCGGCGGACGATATCTGGATGAGCCCGATGAATGCGGGGCCGGTCGCCGCAGTCTCGATGCACCAATATGCGAAGATGCCGTGGGCGGACCATTTCGCGGCCGCCGAAGCGATTTTTCGCGCCCACGGCGGTCGGCCGCACTGGGCAAAGCGCCACACGCTGGGCCGCGCCGACGTCGATGCGCTTTATCCGATGGCGGAGCAATACCGCGCGGTGCGCCGCGCCGCCGATCCCGCGGGCAAGTTTCTGAATCCTCATCTGGAGGTGCTGTTCTCATGATTGACGATCTCACCCTCCACGCGCATCTGATCGGCCGCCAAGGGTCGCGCGCCGATCTCAACACGCCGGTGCTTGTGCTCGACGTCGAAGCGCTCGACCGCAATATCGCGGCGATGGCGGCGCTTGCGGCGGCGAAGGGGGTTGGCCTGCGTCCCCACGCCAAGACACACAAGAGCGTCGATATTGCAAAGCGCCAGCTTGCCGCCGGTGCATTCGGGGTGTGCTGCGCAAAGATCGGCGAGGCCGAGGTCCTGGCGGACGGCGGCATCACGGGCATCCTCATCACCTCGCCGGTCGCCGCGCCGCGCGCGATCGAGCGCCTCGCCGCGCTCGCGGCGCGCGGCGAAGGGTTGATGGCGGTGGTCGATCACCCGGCGGTCGCCAAGCGCCTCGCGGCGGCGCTCGCCGCGACAGGCGCTACTCTGGACGTTGTAATCGATATCGATCCGGGGATTGCACGCACCGGTGTCGCCTCGGCGGAACAGGCGGTAGAATTGGCGCGCACGGTCAGGGGGCTTCCTGCACTTCGCTACCGGGGCGTCCAATTTTATTGCGGGTCGCAGCAACATATCGAGGATTATGCCGAGCGCCGCGCCGCGATCGTCGAGCGAACCGATTATCTGGCATCGGTCATCGCCGGGCTCACCGATGCGGGCTTTACCCCCGCTATCGTCACCGGATCGGGCACCGGTACCCACCGCATCGACCTCGACCTCGGCGTCTTCACCGAGCTGCAGGCGGGCTCCTATGTCTTTATGGACAAACAATATAACGACTGCGATCTGACCGGCGACGGCAGCCGGCCGTTCGAGACCTCGCTCGGCGTCGACGCGCGCGTGGTCAGCGCAAATCATTCGGGGCTGGTCACCATCGACGCAGGCTTCAAGTCGCTGTCGACCGACGGCGGGCTAGCGGTGGTGCGACGCGGCGCGCCCGAAGACGCTTTCTTCGCCTTCATGGGTGACGAGCATGCGGCGCTGATCGCGCCCGACATCGGCACCCTGCTCGCGGCGGGCGATCCGGTAACGCTGACCGTCCCGCACTGCGACCCGACGGTCAATCTCTACGACCATTATCATGTGGTCGCGGGTGATACGCTGGTCGACATCTGGCCGGTCAGCGCGCGCGGCCGCGCACGATGAAGCCGCCCCCCAAACAGGCGCGCGCCGCTGCCACGCGCGAGCGGCTGCTCGACGTTGCGGGAGAATTGCTCGCCGAGGTCGGGATCGAGCGCATCTCGACGAACCTCATCGCGGCGCGCGCGGGAGTCAGCCCGCCGGCGCTCTATCGCTATTTCGCCGACAAATATGCGGTACTCGAAGCGCTCGGACGGCGGCTGATGGCGCGCCAGAACGCCGTGCTCGACGAGTGGGTCGAGCGGCATGCTGCGGGGGGGATTGCCGCGATGGCCGGGCATATCGGCGATCTGCTGGCCGATACCGCCGCGGTGACGCGCGCCGAGCCGGGCGCAGTCTGGATATTGCGCGCGCTGCATGCAACGCCGGCGCTCGCGCATGTCCGCCTCGAATCGCACCGGAGCGTCACTGATTGCCTCGCCGCTGCCTGCGCCCCCTTTCTGCCCGGCGTCGCCCCCGAGGTCCTGTGGCGCCGCCTGCGCCTTGCCGTCGAGATCGGCTTCGCGGCCGACGAAATGCTCTACGAGGAAACGCGCATCGCACCCGACGCAGCGCTCGCCGACGTCGCGGCGATGCTGGATGCCGCGCTCACCGATCTCGACGCGCCGCGCTGAGCCGCCCACCGCAACCATGCTTCCCTTTCGGCCATGCAGGCTTTAGAGGCGGAACCCTATGGTCGCCGACGCCTCTTCCCATTTCCGCTACCGTCTACGCCGCGACAGCAATGCCGCGATGGCCTGGCTGCGCGATATGTGGACGCGCCGCTGGTTCCGCTTGCTCGGCTGGCTGGCGCTCGCCGGGCTGCTCGCGTTCATCCTCATCTGGATCATCTTCGCGCGCAACCTGCCCTCGGTCGACCAGCTTCGCGACTATGAGCCGCCCCTGCCGACGATGGTCCGCGACGGCGAGGGCAAGCCGGTGCACAGCTATGCGCGCGAGCGCCGGGTTCAGCTCGAATATAGTGAATATCCGCAGCTCCTCGTCCGCGCCTTCCTCGCCGCAGAGGATCGCACCTTCTTCGAGCATGGCGGTATTGACTATCCGGGCATTGCGACCGCGATCATCACCAACCTCAAAAATGACGGCCGCCCCATCGGCGCGTCGACGATCACCCAGCAGGTCGCGAAGAATCTGCTGCTGACCAACGAGGTCAGCTACACGCGCAAGATCCGCGAGGCGATCCTCGCCACGCGCATCGAGGCGGCGCTGACCAAGGAGCAGATCCTCGAGCTCTATCTCAACGAGATTCCGCTCGGACGGCGCAGCTTCGGCGTCCAGGCGGCGAGCCGCGCCTATTTCGACAAGGACGTCGATCAGCTGGCGCTGCACGAAATGGCCTTCCTCGCCATTCTGCCCAAGGCGCCCGAAACCTATGGACGCGCCCGCAACGCGGCGAGGGCGCTGGCGCGGCGCAATTTCGTACTCGGCGAAATGGCCCGCAACGGCTGGATCACCCCCGTGCAGCGTGACGCTGCAGAGGCAATGCCGCTCGGCCTGACCGAGACGGGCAACCGCGCGGTCGCGCAGGTTGGCGGATATTATATGGAAGAGGTAAGGCGCCAGCTGATCGACCAGTTCGGCGAAACCGCCGAGGACGGGCCGCACAGCGTCTATGCAGGCGGCCTCTGGGTGCGCACAGCCTATGATGACAAGATGCAGCAGGCCACCGCGAAAGCGCTTCGCGCCGGACTGATCCGCTACGATGCTGGCAAGGGTTGGTCGGGGCCGATCGCGACGATCGAGGCCGACGCGCAGTGGCAGAGCCGGCTCGCCTCGAGTTTCGTCGGGATCAGCTATGATAATTGGCGCATCGCCGCGGTGCTTTCCAAGACCGGCAGCGAAGCACGTCTCGGATTTTCGGACGGCACGACCGGGCGGCTGCCCGCCAGCGCTGCGCAAATGGCCTATCGCAAGCGCGGGACAAGCGCCTTTGTGGCGATGAAACCCGGTGACCTGATCGCTGTCAAGGCGACCTCGCCCGGCGTCTATGCGTTGCGCAACATTCCCGAGGTGTCGGGCGGCATGGTCGTGGAAAGCCCGCATTCGGGTCGCATTTATGCGATGCAGGGCGGTTTCGATGTCCGGCTTTCGCCATTCAACCGCGCAACGCAGGCCGAGCGCCAGCCAGGATCGACCATCAAGCCCTTCGTCTATGCGACCGCGCTCGACAATGGCATGACCCCCGCGACGATGATCGTCGACGGGCCATTCTGCGTCTATCAGGGCGCGAACCTCGGAAACAAATGCTTCCGCAACTATGGCGGGGCGGGCGGGGCGGGCCAGCACACGATGCGCTGGGGGCTCGAGCAGTCGCGCAACCTGATGACCGTCCGCACCGCAAGCCAGGTCGGAATGGAGCCGATTGTCGAGACGATCAAGACGATGGGCATCGGCACGCACGAACCCTATCTCTCGACTGCGCTCGGTGCCGGTACGACGACAGTCGAAAAGCTGGTGAACGCCTATGCGATGCTTGCCAATCACGGCCGCGCGCTGAAGCCGCGGGTAATCGACTATGTCCAGGACCGCCGCGGCAAGGTGATCTTTCCGCGCGACTGGCGCCCGTGCGAGGGCTGTAACCAGAAAGACTGGGACGGCCGACCGATGCCCCGTTTTGCGCCGTCGGGCAAGCAGCTGATGGATCCGATGACCGCTTATCAGGTCGTCCACATGCTCGAAGGCGTCATACAGCGCGGAACGGCGCAGCGCCTTCGCGACCTCGGTGTTCCCCTGTTCGGCAAGACGGGGACGACTACGGGGCCGAAGGATGTCTGGTTCATGGGCGGCACCGCCGATGTGGTCGCGGGCCTCTATCTCGGCTTTGACCAGCCGCGCAACATGGGCGGCTATGCGCAGGGCGGCAGCCTCGCCGCGCCCGTGTTCAAGGATTTTTTCCTCGAAGCGTTGGCCGACCGTCAGCCGGTGCCCTTCACCGCGCCCAAGGGTATCCGCATGGTTCGTATCGACCGTCAATCGGGTCGCCGTGTCTATGGTAGCTGGCCGGGGAGCGACCCCAAGGCGGCGATTATCTGGGAAGCGTTCAAGCCCGAAAGCGAACCCCGGCGGACAATTCGCGAAGAGGAAATCAAGCCGTCGAAACCCGCCCCGCGACAGGACGCACCGGTGGAGCAGAGCAGCGGGCGGCGCAGCGACAGCGACTTCCTCGACGATCGCGGCGGAATCATCTGACGGCTTGTCACCGGCGCCCGAGCCTCTATGGCCGGGACCCATTGAATTCAGGAGCAAGAACATGCGCGCCGAAGCGCAGGATCATATCGATACGATCAACGCCGCGCTGGCATTGCTGCGCCGATTCCTCGACTGGGACCGCGCCGTGCGCCGGCTCGACGAGCTAAATGCAAAGGTCGAGGACCCGACGCTGTGGGACAGCCCCAAGGCGGCGCAGGAGGTCATGCGCGAACGCCGCCGGCTCGATGAGGCGATCAATGCGACGCGCGCTATCGAGAAGGAGCGCGACGACACGGTCGAGTTGATCGAACTCGCCGAGATGGAGGGCGACGAGGCGCTGATCGACGATGCTGTCGCCAGCCTCGCTGCTCTCGCGCAGCGCGCCGAACAGGACAAGATCAAGGCGCTGCTCGCAGGCGAGGCGGACGGCAACGACTGCTATATCGAAATCCACGCGGGCGCCGGTGGCACCGAAAGCCAGGACTGGGCCGAAATGCTGCAGCGCATGTATATGCGCTGGGCCGAAAAGCGCGGGATGAAGGTCGAACTCGTCGAATATCAGGCGGGCGAGCAGGCGGGCATCAAGTCGGCGACAATGCTGATAAAGGGCGAAAGCGCTTATGGCTATGCCAAGACCGAGAGCGGTGTGCACCGCCTCGTGCGCATTTCGCCTTACGACAGCTCGGCGCGCCGTCATACCAGCTTCTCGTCGGTCTGGGTCTATCCGGTGATCGACGACGATATCCAGATCGACATCAACGAGAGCGATCTCAAGATCGATACCTACCGCGCCTCGGGCGCGGGCGGCCAGCACGTGAACACGACCGACTCAGCCGTGCGTATCACGCACATTCCGACCGGCATTGTCGTTGCCAGCCAGAATGACCGTTCGCAGCACAAGAACCGTGCCACCGCGATGAACATGCTCAAGGCGCGGATGTACGAGGCCGAGCTTCAGAAACGCGAGGCCGAGGCGAGCGGCGAATATCAGGCGAAGACCGAGATAGGTTGGGGCCACCAGATCCGCTCCTACGTCCTCCAGCCATATCAGCTGGTGAAGGATTTGCGCACCGGGGTGACCTCGACTGCTCCCGGCGACGTCCTTGATGGCGCGCTCGATGCCTTCATGGCAGCGGCGCTGTCACAAAAGGTGACGGGCGAAAAGGTCGAGGTGGAGGACATCGACTGATGCAGCCCCGCGCGGCCTTGCTCGCCGCACTGGCGCTTGCACCGTTGCTCGGCGGCTGCGATGCGCCCTGGCAGGACGATGGTGACCGCATCGAAACCGCGCGCGATTTCCCGCCCGCCGACCGTCCGGTCGCGCCGATCACCTCGACCAAATGGTCGACCGAAGAGGCGCGCGACCGGGTCAACGAAGCCGATGACGTCATGGATTTGGCCGACGTCCGCCCCGGCATGACCGTTGCCGACATCGGCGCGGGCGACGGCTATTACACCGTCCGCCTTGCAGGCCGGGTCGGAGCCGATGGGCGCGTGCTCGCGCAGGACATCCAGCCCGAGGTGATTGAGCGACTCGCCGATCGCGTCGCTCGCGAACGGCTCGACAATGTCTCGCTGAAACTCGGCGCGGTCGACGATCCGCGGCTTCCCGCGAACAGCTTCGACCGCGTGTTCATGGTGCATATGTATCACGAGATCGGCGAACCCTATGCCTTTCTCTGGCGACTGCGACCTGCCCTGCGTCAGGGAGGGCAGGTGATCGTTGTCGATGGCGACCGCCCGATTGCGCAGCACGGGACACCGTTTCGCCTGCTCGTCTGCGAGTTCCAGGCGGTGGGCTACAAATTGCTTTCCTATAACGACAAGCAGACCGCAGGGGGTTATCTCGCGCGCTTCGTGCCCACGGGCAAGCGCCCCGATCCTGCAGCGATCAGCGTCTGCAAGAATCCCTAATAGGCGATAAGCCGGTCGTCCGGCCCGACGCCTGCAAGAAAGCCGACGAGCCCGCCGGCGCGTATGTGTGATCCCAAGTCGCCCGCCGTAAGGCCAGCGAGCGTCATGCCCGATTGGCAGGCGATCATGGCGACATCCATCGCCGCGGCTTCAGCGATCATCTGCGCAAGGTCGGGCTGGCCCGCCGCGACGCGCGCCGCGTCGCCCGCAAATTCGACCGGCGCGCAAAGCAACGCGACCGCCTCGCCCTGCATGAAGAGCCGCACGGGCTGGCCTAGCGCTGCCGCCGCCATCGCGGTCTCGAGTGCCGCATAGAGGCGCGATCCGTCGGCGCTCGCTACGATCAGGTTCAACCTTGGCATATCGGGCACCCAGGGTCCGCAGGCACGGCGACTTCGCGCCAGCGCCGCTCCAACATGTCGATGATTGCGAGCCGGCCGCTGAGTGGACGACCCCACCCGGTAAGAGCACGCACCGCCTCGAGCGCCGCGGTCGTGCCGATCATCCCCGGCAGCGCGCCCATCACGCCCGTCTCGGCGCAATTGATCCCCTCGCGGTTCGGGTCATTGCCGACGAGGCACGCGTAGCAGGGGCTTTCGGCGCGCCAGCCCTCGTAAAGCGCAACCTGCCCCTCGAACGCCCCGATCGCAGCCGAGAGCAGCGGTATCTGGAGTGCGACCGAGGCACGATTCACGGCCAGCCGGGTCGCAAAATTGTCGCAGCCGTCGAGGATCAGCCGGGCGTCTGCCAGCAGCGCTTCGGCATTGCCCGCGTCGAGCCGCTCCACGCGCGGGATGGCTTCGACGTGAGGGTTGATGCGCCTAGCAACCCGCGCTGCAACCTCGGCCTTGGGCGCCCCGATGTCGGCGTCGGCGAACAGCGGCTGGCGATGGAGGTTCGACAGTTCGACGTCATCATGGTCGATGATCGTCAGCCGGCCAGTCCCTGCGGCTGCCAGATAAGCGATCGCCGGACAGCCGATTCCGCCCGCGCCGATCACCGCGACATGCGCTGTCTTCAGCTTCGTCTGTCCCGCACCGCCGAACTGCGGGAGGATGATCTGGCGCGCATAGCGGTCGAGTTCGGCATCCGACAGCAAGGGTCAGGGTCGCCGCAGTTTCATCGTCGCCAAGGATCCGACGCCTTCCGGGGCGCTGTCCTCGGCTTCGGCCGCTGCGGTGGCGACGCCGGTCGAGCCGAATCCGCCTGCGCCGCGCGCGGTGGCGTCGAGCGCCCCGACCTCGGTGAAGGCCGCGCGCTGGACCGGGGCGGGCACCAGCTGCGCGATACGGTCGCCGCGCCGAATCTCGAAATTATCTCCGGAAAGGTTGGCGAGAATCACCTTCACCTCTCCGCGATAGTCGCTGTCGATGGTTCCCGGCGTATTGAGGCAGGTGATGCCATGTTTGAGAGCCAGTCCCGAGCGAGGGCGCACCTGGACCTCGTAGCCTGGGGGGATTGCCATCGCAAAGCCGGTCGCGACCGCGTGGCGTGTGCCGGGACGCAGCGTCAGCGTTTCGGCTGCAACCACGTCCATCCCCGCCGCGCCTTCCGAGGCATAGGCGGGCAGCGGCAGGCCGCCGCCGTTGGGCAGGCGCTGGATCTGGATCTCAATCGGAATCAGCGGGTGAACATTTGTCGAGCTCATCGGCGATCTTTTCCATCAATTTGCGGGCGACGGCCTGTTTGGGCAGTCGGTCCCAACTGTCCACACCGTCCTTGCTGACAATGTGGACACGGTTGGTTTCGCCGCCCATCGGGTCGGCGGAAACATCGTTGGCGACAATCCAGTCGCACCCCTTTCTGGCAAGCTTCGCCTGGGCGTGATCGATCACGTCGTTGGTCTCCGCGGCGAAGCCGATCAGCAGCGGCGGGCGCTTGGCGCTCCTCGCGAGCCCGGCGAGGATGTCGGGATTTTCGGCGAGCGCGAGCGGCGGGACATGCCCGCTGCCGTCCTTCTTGATTTTCTTTGCGCGCGTGTCGGCGGCGCGCCAGTCGGCGACGGCGGCAACCATGATCGCGGCATCGGCGGGCAGGGCCGCCTCGACCTCTGCGGCCATCTCGACGGCGGTTTCGACGTCGATACGGACGACGCCGGGCGGGGTGGGCAGCGGCACCGGCCCTGCGACGAGAAGCACCTCGGCCCCTGCTTCAGCGGCGGCCGCGGCGATCGCAAAACCCTGCTTCCCGCTCGACCGGTTGGCGATGTAACGCACCGGGTCGATCGGCTCGTGCGTGGGACCAGCGGTGACCAGAAGGCGGCGGCCATAGAGCGGGCGGTGGTTCGCGGGTGCGAAATCGGGCTGGCCGGTCAGCGGAACCGCGGCGGGAGCGCGAGCGAGCGCGTCGTCGATCGCCTGCTTGATCGCCTCGGGCTCGGGAAGGCGGCCCGGGCCATATTCGCCGCACGCCATCTCGCCCTCGTCGGGCTCCATCACCGTCACCCCGTCGCCGCGCAGCGTGACGACGTTGCGCTGTGTCGCCGGGTGGAGCCACATGCGGACATTCATCGCGGGCGCCGCGAGCACGGGCTTGTCGGTGGCGAGCAGCAGCGTCGTCGCCAGATCGTCGGCGATGCCCGCCGCCATCTTGGCGAGCAGGTCGGCCGTCGCGGGTGCGACGACGACCAGATCGGCCTCGCGGGAAAGCTGGATATGCCCCATCTCGACCTCGTCCTTGAGGTCGAACAGGCTGGTGTAGACCTTGTTCTCGCTGAGCGCCGCGAGGGTCAGCGGCGTCACAAACTGCTCGCCCGCGCGCGTCAGGACGCAGCGCACGGTCATCCCCGCCTTGCGGAGCAGGCGGACGAGTTCGATGCTCTTGTAGGCCGCGATGCCGCCCCCGATGATGAGCAATATGCGTTTGGCCGCCATCGTCACACTCCCGTCAGCAGCATGTCGACTGCGTTCAATATGTCATAGCGCCGGTCGCCCAGCGACGCGACGCGGGCGCCCAATTCCCGTGTGTCGACGGCCGACGCCAACTGTGTTGCCATGATATGATGCTCACCTTCGATCTCGAAGACCGGATGGAGGCGGGACAGCTTTTGTGCCGACTGCGCCGGAACCAGCGGCACGACAAGGCGCGTGTCGAAATGTCCCAGCAGGTCGCTCTGGCAGTCGAGCAGCAGCGCCCTCCCGTCGCGACTTCGGTGGACGTCGAACTGCGCCATCAAAACAGCCGATATTTGGCGAGCGGCAGTCCATGTTCGCGCGTGTAAGCGTTCCAGCTTTCGATGGCGGCGCGATTCTCTTCCTTCCATGCCGCCTCGCGCGCTTTCTTCACCTCGGCGGCCAGGCCGGTCTGGCAGGCTTCGCTGACGTTGATGCCCAGCCTCTTGGCTTCTTCAACCAATTCGGCGTTCAGCGACACGTTGGTCGGCCTTTTAGGCCCCTCGAATCGCGCAGGACGGTTCATCACCCATTCTCCTTGCGCATTAGATATGCGCATCGAACTTGGTCTTCAACCCAACCAGTGAATCAGCCCTGCGCCCGCAGCCGCGCCGATCAGCGCTGTCAGCGCATAGCGCCACCAGACGTGCTTCTCGCCCGGCTCCCACATCAGCGGAATGTCGGGGAGCGGCGGGGCGGGAGGGGCGGCGCCCTGACGCGGCAATTGCGCATCGAGGCGGCGGATGATGTCGGGGATCAGCGCCAGCGTCCTGCCCTGTTCGCGAAGGCCGTCGGCAAGCGCGGCTTCGGGGCCGAGCTCGTCGCGGATCCACGCGCTGACGAACGGTCCCGAGACGTCCCACATGTTGATCGCGGGATTGAGCATCGTCGCTACGCCCTCGACCATCACCATCGTCTTCTGGAGCAGCAGCAGATGCGGCTGCGTCTGCATGTCGAAATCGCGCGTGATGGCAAAGAGACCGTCGAGCATCTGCCCGACGCTGAGCTCGCTCACGGGCTTGCCGCGCATCGGCTCGCCCACTGCGCGGAGCGCCGTCGCGAACTCCTCGACGCTGTGATAGTCGGGCACATATTGCGCCTCGAAATGAATCTCGGCGACCCGCCGGTAATTGCCCGTAGTCAGGCCATAGAGAATCTCGGCGAGCCAATAGCGTGCCTGCCGGTTTATCCGCCCCATGATGCCGAAATCGACCGCAGCGATCGTCCCGTCGGCCTTCACGAACAAATTGCCCTGATGCATGTCGGCGTGGAAAAAGCCCTCGGCAATCGCCTGCCGCAAAAATGCATGGACGAGGTTTGCGGCGAGCGCTTCCATGTCGTGCCCGGCGGCAAGGAGCTGATCGCGGTGCGAGATTTTGATGCCGTCGATCCAGTCGAGCGTCATCACGCGGCTGTTCGTTCGGTCCCAGTCGATCGCGGGCACTTCATAGGTGGGCACGCCAGTCATCGCGTCGGCGAGTTCGGATGCCGACGCCGCCTCGCGCCGCAGATCGAGTTCGCGTAGTGTCCAGCGTCGGAAATTGGCGATCACCTGCCGCGGACGGAGCCGGCTTGCCTCGCCGCCGAGGGCCTCAAGATGCGCCGCCGCCCATTCATAAGTTTCAATGTCACGGGCGAACTGCTTGTCGATGCCGGGGCGGCGCACCTTCACCGCGACTTTTCGCCCATCGGTCGTTACCCCGCGGTGGACCTGCGCGATCGAAGCCGATCCCACGGGGTCAGGGTCGAATTCGGCATAGAGGCTTTCGAGCGGTGCTTCGAAGCTTGCCTCGACCTCCTGCCGTATGCGCTCGAAGGCGACGGGGGGCAGCGCGTCCTGCAAGGTCAACAGGTTGCGCGCGGCTTCCTCGCCGACGAGATCGGGGCGCGTTGCGAGCGTCTGCCCCAGCTTGACCGCCGCGGGTCCGATCGCCTGAAAGGCCGCGGCATAATCGGGCACCTTCGGCTGGATCGTCCCCAGCCGCGCGATCCGGCAGAGCCGCTTGACCCCTGGCGGGGTCTGCGGGGCCGTTTCGATGCCGCGCAGCGCTCCGTGGCGCGCAAGAATGCGGCCCCAGCGCAACAGGCGGACGATATGCGTGAGCGGACGGGTCAAGCCTTCCACCCGCTGTGAATGGCAACCAGCCCGCCCAGAATCGGTTCGAACTTCACCGCGCTGAACCCCGCCTCGCGGATCATCTGCGCGAAGGCAGGCATCGGCGGAAAGCGGCGAATCGATTCGATAAGATAGCGATAACTGTCCTCGTCCTGCGCGATCAATTTGCCGAGCTTGGGCACCAGATGGTGCGAATAGACGTCATAAACCTGCGCAAAGCCCGGCCATTCATTGGTCGAAAATTCGAGGCAGAAGAAGCGCCCGCCATAGCGGAGCACGCGGTGTGCGTCGGCGAGTGCGGCCGGGATGTCGGTGACATTGCGGATGCCGAAGGCTATTGTATAGGCGTCGAAAAACTGGTCGGGAAAGCTCAGCTTCTCGGCATTCTGCTCGGACCAGACGAGGCTGGTGATGCCGCGTTCGGCCGCGCGCTCCATCCCGACGCCCAGCATGTCGGGGTTGATGTCGGCGACCGTGATGCTCGCCCCCGATGGCTCCATGCGAAAGGCTATGTCGCCCGTACCCCCCGCCATGTCGAGGATCGCCTCTCCGGCGCGCGGTTTTACGCGGCGCACGAAGCGATCCTTCCATAGCCGGTGCATGCCCCCCGACATCGCGTCGTTCATGATGTCATATTTGCGCGCGACGCGGCTGAATACTTCGCCGACCATCGCGGTCTTGGCGGTGGCAGGAACCTCTTCATAGCCGAAGCTGACGGTATCGGGCGTAGCCATGTGTCGCGCCTTTGCGAGGGGGAGTGCGGAAGTGCTGCAGCGCCTTTAGCTGGGCCTTGCCGCCCGCGCAAATGGCGCGTAGCGCCGCAGACCTGATGCCCGAACTCCCCGAAGTCGAAACGACCGTCCGCGGCCTGGCACCCTTTCTCGAAGGGCAGCAGCTTGTGACCGTCACAACCTTCCGTCCCGACCTTCGCCGGCCCTTTCCAGCCGATCTTGCGCAGCGGCTGACCGGCGCGACCGTGACGGCGCTGTCGCGCCGTGCCAAATACGGCATCGTCTCGACCGACCGCGACGATCATATGATTTTCCACCTCGGCATGTCGGGCCGCTGGCGCACCGAGGGCGGCGCGGCGGGAAAACATGACCATTTGCTGATCGAAACCGCGGGCGGCCATCGGCTCTTCCTCCATGACCCGCGCCGCTTCGGCTCGGTCGATCTCGTCACGGGCGACCCGCTGGCGCACTTCCCGGCCTTTGTGACGCTCGGTCCCGAACCGCTGTCCGATGATTTCGACGCTGCATATCTCGCGCGTCTGCTTTCGGGGCGCCGCGCGCCGATCAAGGCAATGCTGCTTGACCAGACGGTCGTGGCCGGGCTGGGCAACATCTATGTCTGCGAGGCGCTCAACATGGCGCGCATCTCGCCGCTGCAGCCCGCCGCCGAGGTGCCCAAGGCGAGGCTCACGGCGCTCGCGCCCGCGATCAAGGCGGTGCTGGCGGCCGCCATTGCGGCTGGGGGGTCGACCTTGCGCGATTTCCTCAGTCCCGAAGGCGACCTTGGCTATTTTGCGAAGGAGTGGCGCGTCTATGGGCGCGAAGGCGAGGCCTGCGAATGCGGGGGGACGATCGCGCGCATCGTCCAGAGCGGGCGCTCGACCTTCTATTGCCCCAAATGCCAGCCTTGATGGGGCCGAAAAGCATTGACCCGCTCCCGCTTCGTGGCTATGGGCGCACCCTTCGAGCAGGGTCCGGTCATCCGGAACCGGCCGCATCCGGACATTGATTCGCCGCCCGCGCGCGATTCGGCTGCTCCGCATTCGGCTGTGCTCCGACCGTTGAACCGATTGGATTTTTGAGGAACTTATGGCCAATACGCCGCAGGCAAAGAAGCGCATCCGTCGCAACACGGCGCGCACGATCGTCAACAAGAACCGCGTCTCGCGCATCCGCACGCTGGTGAAGAAGGTCGAAGCCGCCGTCGCCGCGGGCGACAAGGATGCCGCCGCGGCGGCGTTGAAGGCGGCTCAGCCCGAGATGGCGCGCGGCGTCGCCAAGGGTGTGCTTCACAAGAACACCGTCGCGCGCAAATATTCGCGCCTGACGAAGAGCGTCAACGCGATCGCCTGATTCGGCTTTCGCTGCGCATCAAATTCAAAGACCCGCCGGGTGCTCTCGGCGGGTCTTTTTTTGTCCGTCGAAAACTCGCGTCTGTTGCAGCGCGGTAAGTGACGGATTCATCACGATTCGTTCAGGCGTCAGATTTGCATCATCTTTAAACCACTGAAAATATAGCAATAATTGCCTCATACTCGCATTTCCGAGGGGTACTGCGAGTCAAGAATTTTATTTCAGATATTTTACGCGTCGCGGCCTTGATCCCGTCTCCCACTCCTGCCTAGACAAGGGGGTCGTTGGCCTTCGCCGACGGCCGCCACATGAACATGATTCGACTCCTTCGGGCTTGTCCCGCTTGGGACGCTTGCGCTTGCCGCGGGCGGAGGATCGGCGCGTGGGGTGGCTGGGCGTGGGGGCGACGGGGGACCGAAGGGGGCGGCGCAAGCGATGGAAAGCAGGAGCAGACATGACGGTCATGCGGGACACAGGGCGATGAGCGGCGATGCCGCAACGCTCTGGCCGCGGGTCGCCGAAGGGCTGCGCCGCGACCTCGGCGTCCGCACGTTCGATCATTGGCTAAAGCCCGTGCGCTTTGCCGATTATTGTTCACTCTCGGGCGTGGTGACGCTCGAAACCCCGAGCCGCTTTTCGGCAAACTGGATCAACGAGCGATTCGGTGACCGGCTGGAACTTGCATGGCGGCATCATCTGCCTGCAGTGCGCTCGGTGCTTGTTCGCGCCGGGACTGCTTTCCCGGAGCGCAGCGCGGCGGCGCTGACGCCCCCGCCATCTTTGCCCGGCCTCCAGCCGCCAGCGGCGTTGACGCCGGCAGCTGCCTCACCCTTTGATGTCCGTCTGAGCTTCGACCGCTTCGTCGTCGCGCGCTCGAACATCCTTGCTGCCAATGCCGCCCGCCGCATGGCGATGGCTGAGGTGCCGCAGTTCAATCCGCTCTATCTTTGCTCCGGAACCGGACAAGGCAAGACGCACCTTCTGCACGCGATTGCGCAAAGCTATGCTGCGATCGACCCTGGGGCGACAATCATTCTGATGTCGGCGGAAAAGTTCATGCTCGAGTTTGTCGGCGCGATGCGCGGCGGCGACATGATGGCGTTCAAGGCGCGGCTGCGCGCAGCCGATCTGCTGCTGCTCGATGATCTCCAGTTCGTGATCGGGAAGAATTCGACGCAGGAGGAATTGCTCCATACGATCGACGATCTGATGACCGCGGGCAAACGTCTCGTCGTCACCGCAGACCGCCCGCCGGCGATGCTCGACGGCGTCGAGGCGCGACTGCTGTCGCGCCTGTCAGGCGGACTTGTCGCGGATATCGAGGCGCCCGAGGATGACCTTCGCGAACGCATCATCCGCCAGCGGCTCGCGGCGATGCCCATGGTCGACGTGCCCGACGATGTCATCGCGTATCTGGTCAAGCACTTCACGCGCAATATCCGCGAGCTCGAGGGCGCGCTCAACAAGTTGCTCGCCTATGCGGCCCTCACCGGAGCGCGCGTCGACCTGACGCTCGCCGAGGACCGGCTCGCCGAGAATGTGCGCAGCGCGCGCCCGCGCATCACGATCGACGAGATTCAGCGCGCGGTTTGTGCCCATTATCGGCTCGACAAGGCCGAAATGGCTTCGAAGCGCCGTGTCCGCGCGGTCGCTCGGCCCCGGCAGGTCGCCATGTATCTGGCGAAGGAGCTGACGCCGCGCTCCTATCCGGAAATCGGGCGTCGCTTTGGCGGGCGCGACCATTCGACGGTGATCCACGCCGTGCGCACCGTTGAGGCGCTGCGCCTCACCGACAGCGAACTCGACGCCGAAATCGCGGCTATCCGGCGCAGCCTGAACAGCTGATCTTGAGGGGGCAGGGGGGTCCCGCCACGGTCAATCATCCGGGGTTCCGGCATGCTTGACATGAAAATGCCCGCCTTCGGTGTGGAAGGCGGGCTTTTTCGATCTGACGCCGATCGCGGGTCAACCCTTTTCGGGCGGCGCCACCGTGATGCGGACCTTCTCGCCTGAATTGCCGGGAAAGTCGGTGAACATCGCCTGGATCAGGTTGGGGACGATGTCGACAAGGTCATTGTCGCGCGACTGTGCTTCGGCGCGGCCCTCGAACAGGCGATAGCCGTCCGAAGCGCGGTCGATGCGCAGATTGAGGTCGCTTGTATAGACGGTGTAGCTCGACACGTCGTTATAGCCCCAGCCGGGCCCGAAACCGCCCCACAGGAAGGGGTCGTAGTAGCCGGCGACATAGCGGCGGCCGTGACGCCCGCGTACGATGACCGGACGATAGAAGCCGCGGCCGTACCAGCCGCCGTACCAGGGGTCGCGAAAGCCCGGCGCGGACACCACGCGCTCGCGGCCCTTGTCGATCCCATAATCCATATGGACGACGAGATCCGCCTTTTCACCCGGCGCGGCAGGGCGATAACCGTAGCGGGTCAGTTCGCCAGCGACGAGATTGGCATATTGGCCGAATTCGATCCCGCCCTCGAGGGCGGGGTTGCTCGCCTCGACGGTGAAGCTCTGGCCCTGCGGGGCCGGAAGCTGCGTCTGGAAGCGCGCGACGTCGGCCTTGAACGGTGTCGCGCAGCCGGCGAGCGCCAATGCGGCGCCGGTCATGGCGGCGAGGCCAAGGCGCCTGAGGGTGATCTTGCTCATTGTCATGCTCCGTGATTCGGTACGCGAACTTTCCCGCGCTTTATACCATGACTAAATCAATGCGACTTAACCTTGGTTGAACCCGGTTCGTCGCAGCTTTGTTCCGGACCAGTTCCGGTTCAGCGGTCGGTCAACGGCACAGGCCCAACACCGCATAGGTGGCGTCGAGCGTCGGCCTTGCAAGAGCGCGTGCTTTTTCGGCACCCTTGTCGAGAATGGCATCAAGCAGCTGATGGTCATCCTTGAGCGCCACGAAACGCGCATTGATTGGCGCTAGCTTCTCGACCAGCAGTTCGCCGAGCGCCGGCTTGAACGCGCCAAAGCCCTGACCTGCGAAATCGGCAAGCACTGCATCGACGCTCATATCGGCGAGCGCGGCATAGATGCCCACGAGGTTGCGCGCCTCTGCCCGTCCTTCGAGCCGCGCGGCTTCAGACGGGAGTACGTCGGGGTCGGTGCGCGCCTTCCTCACCTTCTGTATCATCGTGTCGGCGTCGTCGGTGAGGTTGATCCGACTCATGTCGGAGGGATCGGACTTCGACATTTTCGCCGATCCGTCGCGCAGGCTCATGATTCGCGCCGCCCCCGGCGGGATGATCGCCTCGGGAAGCGTGAAAACCGGAGCCTCGGGGCTCGCATAGTCATTGTTGAACTTCTGCGCGATGTCACGCGCAAGCTCGAGATGCTGCTTCTGATCCTCGCCCACCGGGACGTGCGTCGCTTGATAGAGCAGTACGTCGGCCGCCTGCAGCACCGGATAGGTATAAAGTGCCGCCGATGCACTCTCGCGTTTCTTGCCCGACTTGTCCTTGAACTGGGTCATCCGATTGAGCCAACCCAGGCGCGCGGTGCCGTTCAGGAGCCATTGCATTTCGGCATGCGCGGGAACGCGCGCCTGGTTGAACAGAGTCGACCGGTCGGGGTCGATCCCGCACGCAACGAGCGCGGCGGTCATCGCGCGCGTGTTAGCGGTCAACTCGGCGGGCACGTGCGGCATCGAGATCGCGTGGAGATCGGCGAGGAAAAAGAGGCATTCACCGCCTTGCGCGGCGGCATCGTCCTGCATTCGCACCCAGTTGCGGATCGCACCCAGATAATTGCCAAGGTGCAAATTCCCGGTGGGCTGGATGCCCGAAACGATCCGCATGCTCTACTCCTGTGTCGGCGCCGCTCTGTCGCGAGCGCGCCGCCGCGTCAGCATGGCGAGAAGATCCTTGTCAAGCGCGCCAACGAGGAAAGCGGCGGTAAAGAAGGCCGCGCCGCCAGCAGCGACAAGCGCGGTGAGCGACCAGGCGCGCTCGAACGCCGAACCACCATAATGGTCCGCAAACATGGGCATCATCCACCAGAGCAGCGCTCCCATCATTGCCACCGCAACAAGTTGGCGGACGATGCGCCCCGCGAGCCGCGCGGTGAAGTGGAACCAGCCGCGCCGGTGAAGGATGATGTAGAGGAGCAGGCAGTTGACGCTCGCCGACGCTGCCGTCGCCCCGGCAAGCCCCACAATTCCGTAGCGCTCGACGACATAGAGGTTGATCGCGATGTTGATGATCAGCGACGCGAGGGCGGTCCAGACCGGCGTCCGCGTATCTTCGCGCGCAAAGAAGCCGGGATTCAATATTTTGACGATCACATAGGCCGGAAGTCCTGCGACGAGTGCGACGACGATATTTGCCATGATCGCGCCGTCGGCCGCCGTGAATTTCCCGCCGACGAAGAAAGCAGCGGTGAAGGCGGGCGCGCAGATTGCCAGCGCCGTCGCCGCGGGCAGCGTCAGCAGGGTCGCCATCTCGAACGCGTTGCTTTGCAATCGCTGCGCCTCTGCGGCGTCGCCCGCATGAATATGCCGCGACAGCATCGGCAGGATCGCGGTGCCGAGCGCGATGCCCACGATGCCAAGCGGCATCTGGTTTAGCCGGTCGGCGAGTTTGAGCAGCGTTAGCGACCCCTGCGGCAGCGAGGTGGCGAAGAAGGTGTCAACAAACTGGCTGATCTGATAGATTCCGGCGCCGAAGGTCGCTGGCAGGATCAACATTCCGAGCTTGCGCACCTCGGGGGTGAGGCGCGGCAGCCGCCAATGAAGCCGGAGCCCGGCGCGGCGGACCGCCCAGAGCAGATAGGCAAGCTGCGCTACCCCGGCGAGACTGACCGACACTGCCAGGGCAATCGCCACGATGCGGTCGTTGTCGCTGTCGCCGCGCAGCCACCACCCCGTGATGATGCCGGAAATCAGAAGCACGTTGAGTAGAACCGGGGCAAAGGCGCCGGGGGCGAAGCGCGAGCGCGCGTTGAGAAGCCCGGATAGCATGGCAACGAGGCTGATCAGCCCCAGATAGGGAAAGGTCACCCGGCTCAGGAACACGGCAAGATCGAATTTGCCCGGCACATCCTGAAAGTCGCGCGCGAGCAGCCACACGAGTCCTGGCATGATGACCATCATGACCGCTGAAAAGGCCAGCAATACCCATAGAAATACGGCGAGTACATCGTCAGCAAAGCGAGCTGCCGCGGCCTCGCCGCTTTCCTCGTCCGGCGCGCCGTGAAGCGCGCGGCTGTACATGGGGACGAAAGCGACCGAGAAGGCACCCTCGGCGAACAGGCGGCGAAAGGTGTTGGGAAGGGTGAAGGCGAGCTGGAAGGCATCCGCCGCCAATCCGGCACCGAGCACGCGTGCGAGCAGCATGTCGCGCACGAAGCCGAATATCCGACTGACCAGGGTCAGCCCGCCGATCGTCCCGACGCTCTTGACCAGGCTGCTCATAACGCGGCGGTTATGCGGCGCCAATGCAAGGGGGCAGAGCATTTCGTCATCGCACGCCCTTCGCTTTCGTCGTGGGCTCTCAGGCTAAATGGCGCAATGCCGGTCAGGGCGGCGTCGAGCCGCTCTGGATTGCCGCGGACCCGGCGCCCTCGCAAGGACGATGAGGGCAATGGGGCTCAAGCCTCGCCGACGGGCGCGGGGATCTCGCCCGGACCCTCACCTTGTTGCGCCTGCACCTGCTGCATGAACAGGCCGTGGAAGTCGATCGGCTCAAGGAGCAGCGGCGGGTAGCCGCCGTCGCGCACAGCGTCGGCGACCACGCGGCGCGCGAACGGGAAAAGGATGCGCGGCGCTTCGGCAAGGAAGAAGGGTTGGAGCTGGTCATCGGGCACGTTGCGGACGCCGAACAGGCCGGCATATTTGAGCTCGATGACGAAGAGTGCGCCTTCGTCGGCCTTCGAGGTCACATCGATCTTGAGCGCGACCTCAAAAAGATTCTCGCCGACTCCTTCTGCGCTAATGTTGAACTGGACATCTATCTGCGGCGTCGACTGCCACTGATAAGCTGCAGGTGCGTTCGGATTCTCGAACGACAGATCCTTCACATATTGCGAGATCAGGCCGATAGCCGGGCTGTTGTCTTCCCCGTTGCTGAGAGTTTCGGGCTTGAACTCGGTGGTGGTTTCGTCGGCCATGAACTGCACTTTCGCTGGAATCTTGAGGGATGGGAGCCGCGCCGACGAGGCAGCGCGCGCGCATTGCGGGCGCGCTTAGCAGCCGCTTGCGGCCAGCACAATGGGGGCTGCCCGCCCCGCAGGGCAATCGCTTCAGGTTAACAAACTGGGGTGGCGTTTGAAGTGCCGAGCTGATTCAGGGTGCTCCAGCTAGTCATCTGGAACTGAAGTAAGCATCATTGTATATGCTCTCATCGGACATTTGGGAGCGTTTCATGATGGCGGGTAGACAGGCGGATTTGGTCG
>NZ_FUYP01000024.1 GCF_900168005.1 Sphingopyxis flava | reverse complement strand
GGCTCTGATTATGCCGAGGTGCCGCATGGCGGATGGCCGAAAAACAAGTCCTAGCCAACGCCATGCGGCATAATCAGGGTTACGGCATTATGCCCTTTATGCCGATATCGGCATAAGACCCACTGGTCGGGCCATTCCAGCCGACTCGCACGGACCTTCGGCAAGCGCTTCGGCGACAAGGCCTATGCGTTCGAAGAACTGGTCGCCGAGATCGGGGCGGGGCTCTGCTGTGCTGACCTTGGTCTGCCCAACGTCCTCCATGACAGTCATGCGAGCTATGTGGCGCATTGGCTCGGTATCCTCCGCGGCGACAAGACCGCGATCATCCACGCTGCCGCCAAGGCTGAACAGGCTTTCGCGTATCTCAAAAGCTTCGGCGCGGCGAGCAAGGCGCAGCCGGCAGCCGACCGGATGCACGTCCATCGGGGCCACCCCCACGCCGAGGTTCAGTATTTCAGGCCGGTATCACAAAGCACCGTTGCCACGACGGCATCAGCCGTCAACCGCCCCGATGCCAGCAGCTTTGCCGCGGCGCAGACGTTCGCAGCGGCAGAATAGCCGACGTACAGGCCCTCGCGATGGGCCAGAGTACGCCGCCACTCTTCAGCTTCATCATCGCTGATGCCGACACTCATATCCATCAGCGACGGATCCCAGTGCGGCGGAACCGTGCCATAACCGATGCCCTGGAGTTTATGCCGGGCGTCGAGCACCGGTTCTCCGGCCAGCGGCCGCGCGTTCAGCGGTTCGACAGCGGCGCAGACCGTACCGGGATTGGCGCGCTTCAACGCCTTTGCAACGCCCACGAAGGTGCAGCCCGTGCCGACCGCTGCAACCCATCCGTCGACCGGGCCACCGAACTGCGCCAGGATCTCCGGGCCTGTCGTGGTCTCGTGCGCTGCGATCCCCTCTGCAGCGTTGAACTGATCGACGTAGAAACCGTCACGCGCCCGGGCGATCGCGCAAGCCGCCTGTGCGGCAGCATTGACATCGGAACCCGTCACCTGGCCCGGGCTTCCATCCACCTGGGCGATGAGCACCACTTCGGCGCCGAGTCCTTCGAGCATCTTCGCTCGCGCCGGACTGTTGCCTGCCGACATCGTGACGACGAGGGGATGGCCGAGCGCGGCGCATGCCACCGCCAGTCCGGCGCCCATGTTTCCGCTCGTCATTTCCACGACCGGCATTCCCGGCTTCAGCCGGCCATCCTCTCTTGCGGCAAGCAGGATCGCCTTGGCGGCACGGTCCTTCACACTTCCCCCGGGCAGCAGGAACTCGGCCTTGGCGATGATGCGACCAGGACCCGTGTAGATGCGATCCAGTGCGATCAAAGGCGTGCCGCCGATTATCTCAATGGCCGACGCGGCGAGCATGACTTCTCCGACAATGACGGGTGCGGAAGGTCACATCCGCACGACATGAAAATACTGCGACTTTGATACGCGGGCGTTCGCCTGCTGACCAGCGCTCGCGGCCCGACGATCCTCAAACCGGAAACGGCCAGCGGCCGGTTTCCTTCCTCAAGAAAGGACTCATCATGGGATGGCTCTTCATGCCCTTTACGTCGATGGGCGGCCACAAGACCGCCAAATCCTATCTCGACGCGCAGCTTACCTACGAAAACACGCTCGAGGACGGCACGAAACGCGGCCTCAGGGTGCTCGCGTCCTCCTGTCCGGGAAATCGGACCTATTACGCCGCAGCCCAGGAAATCGTGGACGGCATTGCCGGCAACGTTTTCGCGGTAGTGTGCCTGGTGCGCTGGAATCCACGCTCGCGCGATGGCCACCAG
Source organism: Sphingopyxis flava (assembly GCF_900168005.1). GTDB lineage: Bacteria > Pseudomonadota > Alphaproteobacteria > Sphingomonadales > Sphingomonadaceae > Sphingopyxis > Sphingopyxis flava. The sequence continues at coordinate 48,969 of NZ_FUYP01000024.1, read as the reverse complement.
TTCGGGTACAAGGATAGTGCGCCGTTGCGGCGCTGAAATGGAGTATCAGTGATGATGAGGTAAGTTGAGAATGCCTCTGCTCGCCGGACTAACCTCGGGCCTCACAAGGTCTGAAATCCCGAAAGGGACGGGGAACAATAGCATGTTCGGAAAAGGCCAGATGCGTCTTAGTCGCAAATGGAGGCGATGACGGTCAGGGCAAGGTGCGTATGGTGAAGGCTACACTGCTTAAATCCCAGTCTGCAGCAATCTATATAGCGATACTGGCGAAAGCGACTGTCACGCCAGGTCCGGATGATGACAGCGGTCTCATGTCTTGGCCGCCTGTTTCTCAGCCCATCCGGTGCGCCTCTCGTCGAGGGGTTTAGTGGACGAACGGGACACCTAACCGCGCCGCATCTCCATTCAGCGTAACTACGGGATGCCCTAAACAGGCGGCTTCTGCCGGCCTGCATGGGTACGGAGCCGCCATATTACTCAAATGCCCGGGGTAATGCCCGGGACATCGACCTCTTCGGAGGCGGCGGTGCAACTGTATAAGGTCTCGAGCGATCGGGCCGAAAGCGGGGAAGACCGGGGGAAGGGCGGCAGCTGTGATTCTTCAACCACCGATCATGGGGTGTGCTGATGCTGCCAGAAACTGTGAAAGGCCGGTTGGAGGCCATTCCGGCGCTCGTTGCGTCGGGCAAAAGGGTGAATGGACTCTATCGTCTGATGGGGTCTCGCCTCCTTTGGGAGGAGGGGCTCCAGAAGATCGGATCCAACAAGGGTGCGATGACGCCGGGTATTGACGGCGAGACCTTCGCGGACTTCGGACCGGAAGACCTCGACCCGATTATCGCCAGCGTGACGGCAGGGACCTATGATCCCAAACCAGTGCGTCGGGTGTTTATCCCGAAAGGCAAGGGCAAACGGCGTCCGCTGGGCATTCCCACGCGCGACGACCGCCTCGTTCAGGAAGTGGCGCGGCAACTGCTCGAACGGATCTATGAACCGGTGTTCTCGAACGCCTCCCATGGATTCCGGCCGGGCCGGTCGTGTCATACGGCGCTTGAACACGTCAAAGCCGTATGGACGGGGGTGAAATGGCTCGTAGATGTGGATGTCGCGGGGTTCTTCGAGAACATCGACCACGACATCCTCCTGCGGCTGTTGCGGAAAAGGATCGATGACGAGAAATTCATCGGCTTGATCGGCAGCATGCTTAAGGCGGGTGTTATGGAAGACCGGGTTCACACCCGGACCTACAGCGGCACTCCGCAGGGCGGTATCGTCTCTCCAATCTTGGCCAACATCTACCTCCATGAACTCGATATGTTCATGGCGGAACGGATCGCGGCTTTCGAGAGGGGGAAGGTCCGTGCCACGAACCCGGAATATGGGCGACTGGCTGGGCGCATCCAGAAACAACGGAAGCGCGTCACCATGCTGCGGGCCAAAGACAATGTCGACGAGGTGAAGGTTGCGGCCTCCTTGGCCAAAATCCAAACCTTACTGCCGCAAAAGCGGTCCATCCCGTCGAGAGACGCGATGGACCCCGGTTATCGCCGACTTCGTTACTGTCGCTACGCGGACGACTTCATGATTGGGGTTATCGGTAGCAAGGAGGATGCACGAAGCGTGTTCGCCGAAGTCAGGGCATTCCTGACCGAGGCGCTGGCGCTCACGGTGTCCGAGGAGAAAAGCGGTATCCGCAAGGCGAGCGATGGAGCCGCCTTCCTTGGATATGAGGTCCGCACATATACGACACGCCAACGGGTTGTCCGGAGCCGACAAGGTTCCGTCAGCTTCCTTCGTAGGCCGCCGTCGGAAGTGATGCAGCTGCATGTCCCTTGGGAGAAGGTCCACGCGTTCGCTTCTGCAAAAGGTTATGGTGATCTGTCGGTGTTGAAGCCGCGTCATCGTAGCCTGCTGCTCAGCTGCAGCGACGTTGAGATCGTCCTAGCTTACAACGCCGAATTGCGGGGTTTTGCGAACTACTATGCTCTCGCCAAGGATGTGAGCTTCAAGCTGAACAGGCTTGAGTTTCTCCAGCGGTGGAGCTTGTTCAAGACCTTGGCCAGCAAGCACAAAACCAATGTGCGAGCGGTCTTGGCCCGCATGAGGACGGGGCAGGAATTCACCATCGGCTACGACGTCGATGGCCAGCCCCGATCGGTCAAAGTCTGGAAACTGGCTCATCTGAAACGTGATCCGGCCACCTCGTCCAGGATTGATATCCAGCCTTGGACGCAGGTGTTCACCCACTCACGTACGGACTGGGTTGATCGTCAGAATGCCAAGCAATGCGAGGCTTGCGGTCGATCCGATGTTCCGTGTCAGGTGCACCATATCCGGGGGATGGCCGATGTTTCGCACCGCGGTTTTGTCGTGAGAATGAAGGTGGCACGCGCCCGCAGGACGGTGGTCCTGTGCGAGCAATGCCACTGGGATACTCACAGAGGCCGCCTGCCCGATCTACGGCAAAGTGATGGTTCGTCACAGTGGAGAGCCGCATGCGGTGAAAGCTGCACGTGCGGTTCGGCGGGGGGATCAGGGCTGACTCCATGAGCAGCACCAATCCTACCCGACTGACCGAAAATATGGGGCCATGCGAGGCCGACTGCCCCGCGGCGATCCTCGATCTGCTGAGCCCGACCGAGCATGAATATGCGCTCGATTGGCGCGCACGTTGCCGGGCGAACCTTGCGCACCGCGCGCGCAAACTCGCGGACGGGGATCGCATCCGGCTTCCCGAGCCGGTGACCTTCACCGACGGTAATGTCGCGCAGGAGTTCGTCGTCTGCAAGCGCGGCCGGAGGCTCGTGCTTCGCGATCCGCAGAATGGCTGCTTCTACCGGATCAGTCGCCTCATGACGCGCGCCTGGGTGGTCGTACCGGTCACCAAGATCCACAAGACGCTGTTTGCATGAGCGTCAATCCTCGAGGAGAAAGGGATCAGGTCATGACGACGGCCATCGACAGGCGTTGTCTGTCTCCCAAACGCCAGTTGCTCTGCAGCCGCGAGAATGCCCTGCGCGTCGCCAGCCGGATTTTCGATCATTCGCAGGGTAAGGTAAGCATCCTGCGCACTACCGATCCGCTGCAGCCTTTCCGCATCTCTACCGACCCTGCGTCGTCGGGCCTGATCGTCCTCGAGATGGTCGCCTGAAGCCCTCTCCATTCATGTCTTCCGGAGCAAAGCCCATCCGCATGCTGACCGCCGCTGCAACGCAGCCAGGCCCATGATCCCGCCGCTCGCGACCCATGGCAAGAGGGAAGGGGGATGAATGACGGTGTTCTCCAAGCTGGAAGGATCCGCCATGGACACTAACTTTTACATTACCGCGCGGTCTTCGAAATTCCCCCTCGACTACGCACACAGCAGGGAGGACGCAGCCGCGCTGCTCGCGCGTCACCGCGATCGCCATCCCGACGCTGTTGTCGAGTCCACCAACGCCTATTTCGAACGCACGCGCGCCGAAACATTGGCGTCATTTCCTCTCAGCCGGATCACGCAGCGTTTCTACGACGCTATGCTGGGCGTTCTCCCGCCACAATATATCAAGGGCGTTGCGGGCTTCTTTCTCTCCGAAGCGGCGACCCAGAACATCCACGCCCAGTTCATCGTGCATGGCGGCTGCACCTACGGTGGTTACGCGGACCTGGCGCGCGAATCCCGCAAGATCTGGACCATTGCCGACGTCCTTGAACTCGAAAGCCGGGCCGGCGCGCGCACCTTGACGTTCGACTGGTTTCCTGGGGACTGAACTTCGTGTTCGACGCAATGGAAAAGATCAGCGCCCTTTGTCATAGACATCGAATGTATCGTTTTCTGTGTTTCCTATTCCTTGTCTCCGCATGCGACGTCCGGGGTGCTCCCGTCAATGAGCCGGGGTTTACCGCATCCGCTCGCGCGCTCGATGGCGACACGATTGCAGCCGATTTCCGTCTCCTTGGTGTCGATGCGTTCGAGCGCCGTCAGCTCTGTGAACGGGCGCGGTCGTGCTGGGAATGTGGCAAGGCGGCTCAGGATCATGCCGCGCGGATTCTGGGCGAAGCCGACGCCCAAATCCGGCTCACCAACCGCTCGAGCTATGGTCGGCCGGTGGCGACTGTGACCGTGAAAGGCCGCGATCTCGGAGAGACGCTGATCCGCGCGGGTCTCGCCATTCCCCAACCCCAATTCCTGAAAACCGATCCGGCGCGTGCGAAGCAATATACCGAAGCCTTTGCCGCCGCGCAGCGAAACAAGGCTGGCGCGTTCGCTGGCCAGTGGATCGAGCCGGCTCGGTGGCGGCGCGGCGACCGCCTCGCTTGTGAGCGGTGATCTCCAAGGCTGGAGCGGCGTACCGCGCGGTCCCGTCAGGCAGTGAGGCCGGGATCGGCCCACCAGGAACGGCCTTGCCTGAAGTTCTCGGTTGAGGCGACGACAGGGCCATCCGGTTCGTCAGCTACATAAGGCGAGACCAGCGGACGTGCCCTGATTTTCCGGCGGTGGATGCTGCCCGCGACGCGGCCGCGCGCTTCGAGCAGCTCTTCGAGCCACATCAGATCGTCGAGCATCTCGACGATGCCGCGGCCAGCGAGGCAGAAATAGATGCAGCGCTGGAAATCGTCGCCTGCCGGATTGCTCAGGATGGACGCGAGCTTGCGCTTGCCGCCCGTCTCACCCTCATGGACCCAGGACATCGCCTCGCGCAGTTCGCGCACCGAATAATAGGCATCCTCGACATGCATACCGATCGCCGCATTGGCCAGCATGCGGCGGGTGGGGCGGTTTTGATCGTCAAGCGCGGCATCGCGCAGCGTCACATCGAGATCGAACGGTTCAAAATAGCGGGCGGCCTGCTCGGTCATTAAAAATCTCCCTTGAATGGAACATAACATGAACAATTATCCGGTCAAGTCACGCTCGATCGCTGTCATGGTGGGACTGCCGCACCTTGCTGATGGGGTGCTCCTGCGGCGCGCCCGACAGCTTCAGCAGCCCGTCCTGATTTCCGCCAATGCCCTGTCGCGCTGGTCGACGAAGCGAGGTTGGCGCGAATGGGCCGGCTGGACGACGCGGCCACTCATGAATGCGCATGGTCTTCGCAGCCTCAGCCTCGACAGCGCGGGGTTCAGCGCAATGGTCACCTATGGGCGCTATCCCTGGACGGTCGATGATTATGTCGGCCTGGCCGCAGCCTATCCATTCCGCTGGTGGGCAAGCCTCGACTATTGCGTCGAGCAGGAAGTGGCCAGCGATCGCAACGAGGTGCTCGACCGCATGTCCCGTACCATCCGGGCCAACATCGAATGCCGGCTGCGCGCTGAAAATGCCGGGATCGATGCGACCTTCATGCCGGTCATTCAGGGACGTCATCCCGGTGATTATGAACGCTGTGCAGTGGCGCTCGCGCATATGATCGAGCGCGCCGGGCTTGTCGGTGTCGGCAGCATGTGCCGGCGCCCTGTCCATGGCGCGGATGGACTGATCGCCGTCGTTGATCGTCTCGACCAGGTGCTGCCAAGGCAGACCCGTCTGCATCTCTTCGGCGTCAAGGGCGCCGCCATCCCCTATCTCACCGCCTTCGCCCATCGTATCGCCTCGATCGACAGCCAGGCCTATGGGGTCAGCGCGCGCATCGCCGCGCGACGTTGTGGTCAAGCCAAGACCGACCGCTTGGTGGCGGACCATATGACGCAGTGGTTGCTCAGACAGCATGCTCGCCTTGATCGGCCTTCGCGACAGTTGCCGGTGCAACCTGAGGTGCCGCCACCTCCCGAACCGGCAGACCCCTGGGAGCGGGTGATCGCACAGGCGCGCCGCGAGATACGCGATCTCATCGAAACCGGCGATCTCGACCATGACGAGATGACGGCCCTGTGGACCGAGCAATGGGCAGCGGACATCTACGGCGCAGCATCAGCGGACTGAAGGTGAGGAGAGGGGGAACGGAGGTGTGAGCGGCCGAACCGCTCGAGACCCGGAGACTCTCATGAATTATGATCTCGCCTTCCGCTACAGTCAGGCTCTCGATCCCAGCGCGCTGATCACGATCGGCACGGCGCTGCATGCGATCCACGCCGCCATCACCGATTGCCGCAACGCCGGCATCGATCTCGAACGTGATCCGGCGGTTATTCTGCTTGCGCGCCATCTGGGGACGGTGTGCGAAACGCGTGCACCGGACGCGGATCTGCGGCGCGACTGCATCGCGCGGATCGCCGAGCTGCGGAACCGGCCGGTTCTGAAGACGCTCGCCTATCGCGGCGTTGCCCATGACGAGCCCGCCAAGCGCCTGTTTCATTCGGAGGGGCGCGCCGCCATGCGCCGCCTGGCCGACGCCCTCGCGCTCGACGAGGGCAGTTTCGATATCCGGTCCAACAAGGGTGGTCCCGCCGTGTCAGGCGAAGTGACGCTGCACGGCGAGGATGTCTGGGTGCAACTCTCGCTCGGCCTCTCCGGTCCCGATCGGGAAGTGTGCTTTCGCAAGGTGCAGGGCCGCGACGATCATCTTGGAGACCGTAATTGTTGGGCGTCAATCCGCGAACTTGTCGACCCGGGCCGCTTCGCCGCACGAATCCGGCGGGAGCTTCGCTTGTCCACATCGCAGCCCGTTGTTCCCCGTCTCGTCGCCTGAACGAAGGCGATCATGCGCATTCTTTTCGTCCGCGTCAGGATCGGCGTCCAGGAGTCGGGCTATTCCTATCGCCTCTATATACCTTTCACGGAAAGTTCGTTCGAACGGCAAGCGTTGATCTCGGTGCATTCCGATTTCGGGCGCGGGCTTGCGCGCGCGTATGCCAGTTGTGGGTGTGATCGAGAAACTGTCGGAGCGGTACGCTGTCCCCTCCGACCATCGCCGCCACGTCTCCTGGGATTCGCATCGAAGGAGACCGATGATGTCAGAGCCGTTTGACCCCGCTGACACCGACGCATGGATTGCCCATGGTCGAAGCCCGGTACAAGCAGCGGCGCTCGCTGATGCCTGGCGCCGCTTCCCGGACCTTGCGAACGATTCCCCACTCGATCAGCGCATGGCACGTATGCGCGAGCGTGTCACGGCACTGCGGCCGGTGATGGAAGCGATGGCGCACATGGTCGAGGCGGAACGACAGGCCCGCAATTTCGCCTTCACCGCAAGACGAGTCGCCGAGGGACGGGGGGATGATCGCGATCGTGCCATTCTGCGCGCGCGCGATCTCCATGGCCATGACTGGGATCGATCGGTCCGCTATGCCGATGGCTGGTATGCCGCGCATGCGGGCTGGGATCCCGAATGCCGCAAGCCTGGCCCACTCGATGCGGGCGCCGAAGCCTATGATCACGGCTTTTGCGATGGTGGCGGCAACCGCGATGACCTCTTCGACACCGCGCGCCGCGCCTTGATGGTGGATCGCACACCAACGTCTTCGGCCATTTTGCCCGCGCGGCCTCGTCCCAGCGAATGGCTCAAGCCGACTGACGTGCCGCGGCCGGCACGCTGGCATCGTCGCCTCCTCCTGATCGGTGCGCCCGAAGCCGGACTGGTCGCCGCGCCGGCAAAAACGGCCCTGCTTCGTCCGGCTCTCGATTCCTGCTCGGGCTGCGGGGAGGCGACCATCGTCGTCATTTCCGGAGCCGGTTTTCACCCTCTCGATAGAGCCGATACGGCGCTGCCCCTCGGTGGTCCCGAAGCACTGGAGGTACTCGCGTCCGATCGCGCACTCCAGGCCTGCTTGCGGGCGCTGCTCGGTGATCGCGACTTTGATGACATCCTTGTCGCTGCCCAAGGGTATTATCTGGCTTTGCTCGATGCACATGCTGCAGCGCTTCCGCTTTGCCGGACAATGGAACGAACGCGGAACACCGCGCTCCAGCAACGGACGCACTTTCGTATCTGGCTCGACCGTGGGTTTCTCGCGGGCCAGACGGTCGGGGCAGGCCACATTCGTTGGGGCAAGGCCGTCAATGGCCTGACGGGCCGGCTCGGAGAATTTACGGCCCGTTATGCCGGCAAGCTTCCCCCGCGCGGCCACCGCATCGTCATCGAAACCGCCGACGGTAAGCCTGCCGCGGGCTTCGTCACGGCGCGAGGCGAGCCATTGGCATGGGAAACCGTCATCGCAAATCGCGCCCGTCTGCGCAGCACGATGGCAGCGCGCCTGCGGGCATTCGGCGGTGCAACGCGGCTGGCATGGCCAAGGCCAGCAAACACGTCAATCCAGGGAAGGAACGATTCTATGGACGCCTCCCGCGCAAGGTAGTTTCTCGATGTTGCTCCGGCATTGGATGCGTGAATCTATCCGGCCTGTTGATTGAGGTGTTTTCGCCCCTGGCCATGATGGGAATCCGCGCGGTTCAGTGCCTTTTAAGATGAGCGGCCTCGAGGGCCATCGTTCCTTACAGGCTGTGAAGCGGCGGTCCGTGCCGTTACACCATCAAGTCTTCACCTCGCATTTGTAACCTCTGATCAGATTGCGGCCCGCTGCCCGAACGGTCACGCCATTTTGTAACTTTCGCCGCTTCGCAACATCGCCCAGGCCATGCGAGCAGTCTTGTTTGCCATGGCGACGAGTGTCTTGTTGTGGCCTGCCCTTGATTGCAGTTCCTGCGCCCATTTTGAACGCCGGTCGTCATGCTTGGCGATCCGCAGCAACGCAGACCGTGCACCATGTATCAGCTGGCGCCTCAGGTAATGATTGGCTCTGTTCCCGATACCACCGAGCCTTGGCTTTCCGCCGGTCGTGTATTGTCGCGGAACCAGTCCAATCCAGGCAGAAAGGGCTCGGCCGGATGCGAAGTGTCGGCCATCGTCAATTGCGGCGATGAGGGAGGTTGCGACAATCGGTCCTACCCCCGGCAGCGTAGTCAGACGTTTGCAACGATCGTCTCTCCGGCAGATATCAACCAGCATGTCATCCAGAGTGGATACTCTGGCATCCAAGTCGCGATACTCCTCGACGAGCTTCAGGAACAGGTCCTTCGCCAAGTGCGATAGTTCGGCAATTTCGATCATCTTGTCGACCTGCAGCCGGAACCGGGACGCACCTGCCGGCATGACGACGCCATACTCGGCCAAAAGACCACGAGTGTGATTGATCAACGCGGTGCGCTGCACGATCAGTCTGTCACGCGTTCGGTGCAGAGCTTGCAGATCCTGCTGTTCGACGCTCTTCAGCGGCACGAACCGCATGGTTGGCCTGTTGGCAGCTTCGAAAATGGCTTCGGCATCAACCGCATCATTCTTCGATCCCTTCACGAATGGCTTGACGAAACGCGGATGGATCAGGCGAACGGCATAACTCAGCGCCTCGAAGACGCGGCCCCAGTGGTGTGAACTGGCGCAGGCTTCCATCGCGACCGACTGCGGTTGCAATCTGGTCACCGCATCGACCAGCTTTGCCCTGCTAACCTTCCGCGAGATTACCTCACCTTCGCAAGTGATCCCGTAGATGTGAAAAGACTGCTTGCCCAAATCGATCGCTAGCATTTGCATGTGATGAACTCCTCTTCCCGGTCGCTGTGGCAACATGCTCGGCCCGCTTGCGGGAGGCGTCCATCCCATAAGATGAAAATCCGAAAGGTGACTATTGGCGTCACGCTGTTGATGCATGACAGCGATGAGGATCGCCTCTCGACCATGAGCCTCGCCCGTATCGGCGAGGAAATGGACTTCGGTGACATGGTTGGCGCCTTCGCCATCACATCCGCCGACGATGTCCCACCCCATGCCCTGCAGGCTGAACTCACCGCGCTCGGCAACGACGGCACCTTCTTTGACGACAGGATGGAGCACGCAGATGACTGACGGATCGTCCATGACGAAAGCATGCACAGTCGCCGCAGTGCTGTGCGAGTTGCTCGAGACCCACATGCAGGCATGCGACGTGGGAGGGCGGCCGTCAGGGGATCACCACCATCATATCGTCTCGGCTGTGCATGGAACCCGTGCTGACGTGGAAATCCTCTCCAGCTGTGAAAATGAAGACGGTGTCGAGATCGGGTTGACGCTCAATGATGGCGCCACCTTCCGGATACAGGTTGAGAGCCTGTCCGCATCTCCTGGTCAGGAATAGCCCCATGACCGAGGACGAATTCGATCAACTCGTTGATGATGCGACGCATGCAGTCAACAATCTAATCCCGGATCTCTATCTCGACGGCATGGGCGACACTGCCCATAGCGGTGTGCTTTACGCGATCAATGATGCCCTCAGCACTATATTGCGGGACGTCATCGAACCCCGCTGATGACTTCGGCCTCGATCGGGGCTGACGATGTCGGCCGTGCGCCAAGGCATCTGGGCCTGTCACCCGCGATCATTCCAATGCCTCAAAGGGAGATCAGCATGTCTGCGCCAACCCATTTCGTTCACGTCTATGCCACCGTGCGCGTCAAACTGGGCGTGACCGCACATGACCAGTTTGCAGCAATGAAGGAGGCAGATCGCCTTCTCTTTGCCAACGGTTTCGGTGTTCGTCTGATTCCGAGTGCTACAGGAGTGCTTGAAGCGGACTACGCCGAAGAAGTGTCCGGCTATCTTGTCGACGAAGCGGGCGACCACGAATACGACCGGAGCCGGACCTATGCTGCCGATGGTGCACCCATTTCGTGAAATATGTCACGCTGCGAGGCCTGACACTATCGAATTTGGGTAATGCTCGTCAGGCTTTCGTCAGACTTGTCGGCGATGTTCGCATGCGCCGAGCAAGGGGTTCTGCCTTCTTGTCCGAAATCAATCCCACAGCTGGGCCGATCGCTACAGGGCGAAGGGAACAATTGACGCAAGGGCCGGACAAGGATCGAAATGCGCAACCTGCGACTGACATTCTGGGGCCTGGCCGCCTTGGTCACCATGTTGTGGCTTCTTGCGGACCTGTCCATATTCCGGTCGTCCGGCTTTTTCGCGATCCGCAGCGCGGCGGTGCAGTATAGCGGCGCGCTGGCGATCGCCTGCATGAGCGTCGCGATGATGCTCGCCATCCGCCCCCGCTGGCCCGAACATGGGCTGGGCGGACTGGACAAGATGTATCGTCTCCACAAATGGCTCGGCATCGCGGCACTGGTCACGGCCATCGCGCACTGGCTGTGGGCGAAGGGTCCGAAATGGGCCGTGGGGTGGGGCTGGCTCGAACGACCGTCGCGTGGCCCGCAACCGCCCGCAAGCAATCCTGTCGAGGCCCTGTTCGCCAGTCTCCGCCACACGGCGGAGGGTCTGGGCGAGTGGGCCTTTTATGCCGTGGTTGCGCTGATCGCCGTCGCGCTCATCCAGCGCATTCCCTACCGCTTCTTCTATCGAACGCATCGGCTTCTGGCGCTGGCCTATCTCGTGCTGGTCTTTCATGCCGTGATCCTGACGACGTTCAGCTACTGGCTGTCTCCGTACGGCCTCACGCTGGCGGCGCTGCTTGCTTGCGGCACCGGGGCGGCGATCCTCATTCTGTCGCGCCGCGCAGGCCGGGACCGGCAGGTGCCGGGCAGGATTGCCGCCATCCACCATTATCCGGGCGTGCGGGCGCTCGAGACCATCGTCGACATGGGGGAGGGGTGGCCCGGCCACCGACCCGGCCAGTTCGCCTTTGCCGTGTCGGACCCGGCCGAAGGGCCGCATCCCTATACCATCGCGTCCGCCTGGCGCGAGGATGAGCGGCGGATCACCTTCATCACCAAGGGACTGGGGGATCATACGCGGCGCCTGCCCGAAAAACTCCATGTCGGCCAGGAGATCAGGATCGAGGGGCCTTATGGATGCTTCACATTCGACGATGATAGCGCCCGTCAGATCTGGATCGGTGGCGGGATCGGTATCACGCCGTTCATCGCCCGCATGAAGTATCTGGCCCAGAGTCCCGAAGGCGCGCGCGCGGAGATTGATCTCTTCCACTGCACGGCCGAAGTCGACGAGGAGGCTCTGGGCAAGCTGCAAGCGGATGCGGCGGCTGCCCATATTCGCCTGCATGTTCTGGTCGATGCACGCGATGGCCGCCTCGATGGCGAGCGAATACGCGCCGCCGTGCCGGAATGGCGGGAGGCGAGCCTCTGGTTTTGCGGCCCCCTTGGATTTGGTGAAACGCTGCGCCGGGACTTTGCCGCGCTGGGCTTTCCGGTAGCGAAACGTTTCCATCAGGAGCTGTTCGCGATGCGCTAAGTCAAGGCGATGTATGCGAAAAAATCCGACTTGTCACCTCGACATCAGCAGGACCGATTTCTAAAGACCGCTCCCGTGACCATGATCCGCTCCTTCCTTGCCCGGCATCGCTGGCTGGCCATCTGGCTGGCCGGGGCCGCGCTCATGCTGAAGGTGCTGGTGCCGGCCGGGTTCATGCCGACCGTCTCTTCGGGTACGATATTGGTCCAGCTCTGCTCGGGCCAGGGTCCGCAAACGGTCATGATGGAGCTTCCGGGCAGGTCCGGCGATCATGATCCCGCGGATCACAAGCAGGCCGACATGCCTTGCGCTTTCTCGGGTCTGTCGTCGCCGGCGCTCGCCGCCGCCGACCCGATCCTGCTGGCGCTCGCCATTGCCTTCATCCTGGCGATGGGCTTTCTTGGCCTATCTTTCGCCCTGCCCGGTGCCTCGCCATTTCTGCGGCCTCCGCCAATAGGACCGCCAACAGCCGCCTGATCCCTTTCGCCGTTCGTTTTCAACGGCGCGCGGACCGCCGCGCGCCCGGATCAGGATCCATCCATGTCTGTCATTTCCAAAGCCGCGAGCGCGGCTGCAATATTCTATGGCCTGTCGGCCGCGAGTGCCTTTGCGCAGGATACACAGGTTCTTCCGTCCATCGGGATCGATTCCGAGGATCGCCCTGCCGGTCCCGTGTCGTCCGAGATCCTTTTGCGTGACAAGGTCGCACCCCTGCAATCGGGAACAAGCGATACGGCGGCGCTGATCGGCCGCCTGCCGGGGGGCAGCAGCTTCGGCGCCGGTGGCTTTTCCAGCCTGCCGGTGATCCGGGGCCTCGAAAGCCAGCGGCTGACCATATTGGTCGACGGCGTGCCGATCGACATCGCCTGCACGAATGCGATGAACCCGCCTTTGTCCTACACCGATCCGCAGACGATCGACGCGATCAGCGTCATCACGGGCGTGACGCCGGTCAGCATGGGCGGTGACAGCATCGGCGGCGCGATTTCGGTGGAAACCCTGACACCGCGCTTCGCCAAGGCGGGCAAACGATTGCTGACGGGCGAACTGTCCACCTTCTACCGCAGTAACGGCGACGGCTTCGGCGGCGCACTTTCGATCACGGCGGCAAGCGACCGGCTCAGCCTCAGCTATGCCGGTTCCTTCACCCAGTCCGACAATTACAAGGGCGGCGGCCGTGACGGCACCGTCCGTTCGACTGAATACAAGAAGACGGACCATGCGCTGAGCCTGGCCGCGCAGACCGATATCGGGCTGTTCGAACTGAAGGGCGGCTACCATTTCTCGCCGTACGAGGGCTTTCCCAACCAGTATATGGACATGACATCCAACAAGAGTTGGTATCTGAACGGTCACTGGAAGGGCGCCTTCGACTGGGGCGATCTGGACCTGCGCGCCTTCTATCGCGACACCGATCATCGGATGAACTTCCTGGCGGACAAGGGCGGCACCGCGACCGGCGGCATGCCCATGAACACCGAGGTTCATAGCGCCGGCTATACGCTCAAGGGCGACATTATGCTGTCCAATCGCGACACGCTGCGTCTCGGGAGCGAATTCCACCACCAATGGCTCAATGATTACTGGCCGGCGGTCGCGGGCCACATGATGATGGGGCCCAACACCTATATCAATGTGAACGGCGCGAAGCGCGACCGGCTTGGCACCTTTGCCGAATGGGAGGCGAAGTGGACGCCGCAGCTCACCACGCTGGTCGGCGTGCGCAACGATCAGGTCTGGATGAACACCGGCGAGGTCCAGCCCTATTCCACCTCGATGATGAATATGGCCGACGCGATGGCGGCCACCGCGTTCAACGCCGCGGATCGCAAACGGCATGACAGCAACTGGAGCGCCACGGCCCTTGTCCGCTATGCGCCGAGCGATCAGGCGACGCTCGAATTGGGCTATGCGCGCAAGAGCCGTTCACCGGGCGTCTATGAGCGCTACAGCTGGGGACGCGGTTCGATGTCGAGCCGGATGATCGGCTGGTTCGGTGATGGCAACGGCTATGTCGGCGATCCCACCCTGAAGCCCGAAAGGGCTGATACGATAAGTGCCGCGGTCAGTCTGAAAGGCGCCGGCGCCAATGGCTGGACGCTCAGGATCGCACCCTATTACACGCGCGTCCATGATTATATCGATGTCGTGAAGCTGGCCGATTTCACCAATATGATGGGCACGCCGACGGGGTTCGTGCAGCTTCGGTTCGCCAACCGCGAAGCCGAGCTATATGGCGTCGATGTCTCGGGTTCGCTTGCGCTGTGGCAGTCGTCATCGGCCGGCACGGCGAAACTGACCGCAACGGCAAGCTGGTTGCGCGGGCGCAATCTGGACGACGGCGGGTCGCTCTACCATCAGATGCCGTTCAACGCGACGTTTGCGCTGGAGCATCGGCTCGGGGGCTGGGAGAGCGCGGTCGAACTGACGGTCGTGGCGGACAAGAACCGGGTCGACGCCACGCGCAACGAACCCCGAACGGACGACTATGCGCTCGTCAATCTTCGGACCGGCTATGCCTGGGGCAATTACCGGCTGGGCCTGGATGTCCAGAACCTGTTCGACAAGGGCTATGATCTGCCGCTGGGCGGCATGTCGCTCGGCGATTACAAGGCGACCGGCGACTTGCGGCCGGTGCCTGGTCGTGGCCGCTCCTTCAACATCGGCCTGACTGCGAAATTCTGAGGCATGGCCGCCAGTCCAGCATACCGGCTGGCCCAGGCGAGCGATACGAGGGCTTTCGGGTTCCTCGTGTCGCTTGCCCTGCATGCGGGTGTTCTTGCGGCCTATGGCCTGTGGAGCCACAGTCCGCGTCTAATCCCCGAAAGGCGGGAGGAACCCCGCACGGTCACGATCATGACGCTGCCTTCGCTCGAAACCGAACAGCCGTCTGCCCGCCGGCCGAAAGCCGCCCCCAGACCGGCAAATCAGCTGACGCCCCCCAGTACAACGCCAGCGACACGCGCGCGGCAAGGGCCGCAGGCGTCGCCCGACCGGCCTGCCTCCGATCAGGCTGCCTTGACGCTACCTGTCGCACCGTCGCCCTTGCCTGCCCGCATGAACGTCGACATGCCGCATCCCCAACCTGCTTCGCCGCAGGCTGCGTCATCAACGCTCAGCACTGCGCGTGCGGCCTATCTTCGGCGGTTGTGGGAATGGATTGCCGCCAGACGCCCGGCGGGCCTTCATCTTGAGGGTGAGGCGCTGATTAATTTTTCCATCGGTGCTGACGGCGCCTTGCGCGAGATCTCGCTCGCGCAATCCAGCGGCAATGCGCAGCTTGACCGGCTCGCCCTTCGCACGGTTCGCCTGGCGGCGCCCTTTCCGCGCCCGCCTGAAAGTCTCGGCGTGGGAACGCTCGATTGCGTCCTGCCTTTCCATTTCAATTAGCGCCGGAAATCACATTGCGTCAGGAGCTGGTCAGCAAATGCGGTCATGGTCTTGTGCCGACCCTTGGCTGGAGGACCCATGACCCGCTTGCACGCTCACCCCGAACGACATGCGGTATCACGTATCGGCTGGCTCCGCGCGGCGGTCCTTGGCGCCAATGACGGTATCGTTTCCACAGGAAGCCTCATTGTCGGCGTCGCCGCTTCGGGAACGGACCGATCAGGCATCCTCGTTGCCGGCATCGCGGCGCTTGTCGCCGGCGCCATGTCGATGGCCGCCGGCGAATATGTCTCGGTCAGCTCGCAGGCCGATACCGAGAAGGCGGACCTCGCCCGCGAAACGGCGGAACTGACAACGCAGCCCGGGCTCGAGCGGCAGGAACTGGCGGACATCTATATGGCGCGCGGCCTGGACCCCGATCTTGCGCTCAAGGTTGCCGACCAGCTCATGGCGGACGATGCGCTTGGGGCGCATGCCCGCGATGAGCTGGGAATTTCCGACATATCCACGGCGCGGCCGTTGCAGGCGGCATTCACATCCGCCGCGACGTTCAGCGCCGGGGCGATCATGCCGCTGGCGGTGGTTGCCGCCGCGCCGGGACAGCAATTGATACCGCTCGTCGTCGCCGTTTCGCTTCTGTGCCTCGTGCTGCTCGGGGCGCTTGGCGCGAAGGCGGGCGGGGCCCCTGTCATGCGGTCGATCGTCCGCGTCACGTTCTGGGGCGCCCTGGCGATGGCGTTGACGGCAGGCGTGGGCAGCCTGTTCGGAGCGGCTGTCTGACGTGATCGCTGCCCCGCGTTCGTCAGCGCGCCGTCAGCAATCTCTCTTATGGCCAAAGGCCAAGGAGACAAATGATGCTCATGGCAAAAACGAGCTACAGTGATAGTTTCAGGGTTTGGGATGCCCCGCTCAGGCTTTTCCACTGGCTGCTGGTCGCGGCGATCACGATTGCCTTTTTGTCCTCGGAAGGAGACAGCGGAATCGCGGACTGGCACATGGCGGCAGGCTGGACCGCCGCTGTCCTGCTTGTCTTTCGTCTTGTCTGGGGGTTTATCGGCGGCGAGCATGCGCGTTTTGCCAATTTCGTGCGACCGTCACGCCTTCTGTCCCACGTCCGGGAACTTGTGACGGGTCATCCACAACGCACGATCGGGCACAATCCGCTGGGGGCGCTCGCTGTTCTGGCCATGCTCATTGCAACCGGCGCGGTGCTGTGGACCGGCATCCAGGTCGACGCGGGGCAGGCCGACGAGGATCTTCATGAGGCGATTGCCTATGGCCTGCTGGCGCTCATCGGCGTTCATGTCGCAGCGGTGGTCCTGATGTCCGTCTTCACCCGCGAAAATCTCGCGCGCGCCATGGTTACTGGCCGCAAGAGCGTCGCTCTGCACCCTGGCGCCCACGATGCCCGTCGGCCGGCCGTCGTCGCGGTGCTGCTGGCCGTCCTGGTGATCGGGATGACGGTGTTTGGCATCCTGCGCTACGATTCCGCGGCGTTCAGTGCGCAGTCGCACGGCGAGGCAAAGCAAGGGCATGAAATCGAAGGTGGAACAGCCGTTCAAGGCGAGGATAATGACCGGGATTGAGACGGCCTCTTTCGATCCCCGCGCGGGACTGGTCAGATTGCAGGGCGGGAATTGAGGCGGGATCGTGCTAGGAAAGCCGGCATAGATGCGCGTTCTTGTCATAGAGGATAATGACCGGCTGGCGAAGCTGGTTGCGGACGGCCTTCAGCGCCGGGGCTTTTCGTGCGACATCGCCACGACCCTGTCCGATGCGGACAGCGCACTGGGTGGCGCGGTCTATGACGCGATCATACTCGATCTCGGCCTGCCGGACGGCGATGGCGTCGCCTGGCTGGCGAACCGTCGCCAGTATCGGCAAATGCCGCCCGCGATCATCCAGACCGCGCGCGGCGCGCTGGAGGACCGGGTCACGGGGCTTGACGCCGGCGCCGACGATTATGTCGTCAAGCCTGTCGAGATCGATGAACTGGCCGCGCGCATTCGCGCGTTGCTCCGCCGCCCCGGCCCGCGCGCGCAACCTGTGCTGGAAGCGGGCTGCCTGCGGTTCGACACGGCGGCGCGCACGGCGCACTGCGGGGACTACGCCATCGATCTGTCCCGCAGGGAGGCCGACCTCCTGGAATTGCTGCTACGGCGGGCGGGAACCGTCGTCCGCCGCGAGACGATCGAGGATGCGCTCTACAATTTCAACGAGCCGGTGACGCCCAATGCCGTGGAAGCGGCGGTCTCCCGCTTGCGCCGGAAGCTGGACGAGGCTGGTGCCACTGGCGCGCTCCACACCATCCGCGGCGTCGGCTATATGCTGAAGGATGTCGCGGCGTGACCTATCGGCGCTCCGTGTCGCGCAAACTTGCGCGAGGGCTTGCTCTCGTCGGCCTTGTCGGCACCATCTTGTTGCTTGCAGCGGTCGTCTTTTTCTACAGCCTGACATTCGACGATCTGACGGCGCAGGACGCGCTGATCAAGGCCGTGCGCGAGATGCTGGAGCATGTCGCGCTTCCACTGGTCGTGCTGATGGTGCCCGTCGCCTTCGTCGTGCGGCGCGTGATCCGACAGGCTTTTGGCTCCCTTGAGGAAGCCGCAACCGCGATCGAGGCCGCGCGTGGGCACGAACGCGGCTTTCGCATAGACACGTCCCATCTGCCGGCCGAAGCCCTGCCGTTCACGGATGCCGTCAATGATCTGCTCGGCCGGCTTGACGACGCCGCCATGCGCCAGGAAGCCTTTGCCGCCGATGTCGCGCATGAACTGCGCACGCCGCTCGCGGTGCTGTCGCTCGAATTTGACCGGCTCGACCATGACGACTCCGCGCGCCTGAAGCATGACGTCGCCGCGATGCGTCGCCTGATCGACCAGCTCATGCTGCTGGCCCAAATTGACGCCGCATCCGCCGCGCAATTCCCGCTGGAATCCGTGTCCCTTGTCGAGATCGCCCGCGATGTCGTCAGCCTTCTGGCGCCAGGCATCATCGCGGAAGGGAAAGCCATCACGCTCGATGCAGGTAGCGGGCATCCCGTGGCGCGGGGCCGGCGCGAAGCGATCGCCGCCGCCTTGCGGAACCTCATCGAGAATGCTGTCCGGGTGACGCCAACCGGGAGCACGGTGACCATAAGGGTTGGCCCAGATCCGGTGATCGCGGTGGGTGACGGCGGAGAGGGCCTGTCGACCGATCGGCTTCGCGAACTTGTGCGGCGGCATAGCCGGGCGGACCATGCCAGCACCAACGGCGCCGGGCTTGGTCTGGCGATCGTTGACCGGATCATGGCGGCGCACGGTGGAGAGCTGACCACCGATCCTGTCGCGCGGGAATTGTCATTGCACTTCCCCGGCGCCTGATCGCATTTTGGCCTCGTCAGGGTCTCGTCAGTTTCGCGCACTAGGCGAAGCCCATGTCGAAGCGGAACTATCTCCTTGCCGGCGTTGCCGTCATTGTGCTGGTGCTTGGTGTCTGGTGGTTTGCCGGATCCGGCACGGCCCCTGAGCCCAGCCTCCAACCCGCTGAAGCCGGGAAAGCGGCGCCGGGCATATTGCCGGTTGATCGCAAACAGGCCGCGCAGCTCGGTATCCGCCTTGTGCCCGCCATCGCCGCGATTGAAGCGCCCATCGCCGTCATTCCGGCGGTGATCCAGCCGCCCGCCAACGCGCGCGTGGCGGTGGCCGCAACGTTTCCCGGCGTGGTCATGCGGACGCTGGTGGTCGAAGGTGATACGGTCCGGCAGGGCCAGCCGCTTGCGATCATTTCCAGCCGCGATGTGTTGACCATGGGGGCCGACCTCACCCGCGCCAATGCGCGGGCGGGCGTGGCGCGGTCGAACGCGGCCCGGCTCTCGCAGCTTGCCCGCGAAGGCATCATCGCTGGCGCGCGCGCCGATGAAGCCAATGCGCTGGCGGCCGAAGCGGGCGCGGATGTCGCCGAAAAGGCGCGCATCCTCAAAATGGTCAATGGCGTGGGCGCGAGCGGCACTTATACGCTGACCGCGCCGATCGCGGGGCGCGTCACGACCGCCAGCGTCCAGACGGGCAATCCGGTGGACGGAACCACCGCGCCTTACGTGATCGACGCCGCCAACCGCTATGAGGTTGTCGGCCAGTTGCCCGAACGGCTCGTCGGCACGGCCCGCCCGGGCATGACCGTATTGATCGAGCCCGACATCGCCGGCCGGGTCACGGCCGTGGGGTCGACGATAGACCCTGCCACCCGCTCGGTCGTTCTCAAGGCCGAGATTCCTGCCGGGCCGGGCATCATCGCCGGCCGCGCGACCAGCATGTCGCTGTCCGGCCCAGCCCCGGCCGGTGCCGTCAGCGTGCCTTCTGGTGCGATCGCCATGATCGGGGACAAGACTATCGTCTTCGTCGCCACTGGCGGCGGATATGCGATCCGCGACGTAACGCTGGGTGGATCTGGGGGCGGTTCCGTCGAGGGACAAACCGTGCTGCTTTCAGGCGTCAGGCCGGGCGAGCAGGTGGTCATTTCCGGCACGAGCGCACTCAAGGCGCTCGCCTTGTCGCGATAGGTCCGGGCCATGTTGCGTTCGCTAGTCGCCGCCTCGCTGTCCTGGCGTCTGCTCGTTCTCGCGCTCGCCCTCGCGGTTGCAGGGCTTGGCGCCTGGGCCTTCGTGACGCTGCCGGTCGATGCCTATCCGAACATCGCCCAGACGCAGGTGAAAGTCATCCTGAAGGCGCCGGGCATGACCCCCGAGGAGGTGGAGAGCCGCGTCATCACGCCGATCGAGATGGAAATGCTCGGTATTCCCGATCAGGCCATCCTGCGATCCACCGCCAAATATGCCATTGCCGACATCACCATAGATTTTGTCGACGGCACCGACATCTATTGGGCGCGTCAGCAGGTTGCCGAACGCCTGTCGAGCGTGTTGCCCGATCTGCCCGCGTCGGTCAGCGGCGGCCTTGCCCCGATTTCCACACCGCTTTCGGACATTTACATGTTCACAATCGAGGGACCGCTCTCGCTTCAGCAAAAGCGTGAACTGCTCGACTGGACCATCCGCCCCGCGCTTCGCACCGTGCCGGGCGTCGCCGATGTGAACGCGCTGGGCGGCTTTGTGCGAACCTTCGAAGTCCGCCCCGATCCCGTTGCGCTTGCGGCGGCAGGCCTCTCGATCGCGGACATCCAGACGGCGATTGAAAGCGGCAACCGTAACGATGGCGCGGGACGGCTGAAAAGCGGCGAGGAATCGCTGATCGTGCGCGCGGTCGGCGCAATCCGGTCGGTCGAGGATCTACAGCAACTGGTGGTTCAAAGCCGCAACGACCGCATCGTTCGGCTGGGCGATCTGGCGACGGTCGGAACCGGCAGCCTGACGCGCTATGGCGCGGTCAGCAAAAACGGTCAGGCCGAAGCGGTTCAGGGGCTGGTGATCGCCCTGCGCGGCGCCGATGCGCGGCAGGTGGTGGATGGTGTCCGCACCCGCCTTGCGGAAATCGAAAGCACATTGCCCACAGGCACCCATGTCGATGTTTTTTACGACCGCTCCGACCTGATCGCGCGCGCCGTCGGCACGGTCGAGAAAGCCTTGCTCGAAGCGGCCGTCCTTGTCGTCGTGCTGCTCATCCTGTTCCTTGGCGACTGGCGTGCGGCGGCGATTGTCGCCGCCACTCTGCCGCTGGCGGCGCTCATCACCTTCCTCTTCATGCAGGGCATGGGCCTTTCGGCCAATCTCATGAGCCTTGGCGGTCTTGCCATCGCCATCGGCCTGCTGGTCGACGGGTCGATCGTGGTGGTGGAAAATATCGTCGAACGGCTCGGCCGGGCACACGAGGAGGGAACCCCGCGCCTCAACCTCGTCTATCAGGCGGCAAGTGAAGTCATCGTGCCGGTCTCGGCCGGTATCGCCATCATCGCACTGGTGTTCCTGCCGCTGCTGTCGCTGCAGGGCCTTGAAGGCAAATTGTTCGCGCCGGTTGCGCTCACCATCGTCTTTGCGCTGGCCGGCTCGCTCCTGCTCGCGCTCACGCTCGTTCCGGTGCTTGCATCCTTCGGCCTGAAAAGCGGCCATCATGGTGAGCCGTGGCTGATGCGCCAGCTTGGTCCCCGCTACCGGGGTCTCCTCGATGGCGCCTTCGCGCGCAAGCGGCTGGTTTATGGACTATCGGCGGCAGGGCTGGTCATCGCCGGCATCGCCTATGGCGCGGTCGGCAAGACCTTCATGCCGACGATGGATGAAGGCTCTATCATCGTCCAGCTCACCAAGCTGCCCTCCATCGATCTTGACCAGTCGGTTCAGGGCGACATGGCCGCGCAGCGCGCATTGATGCGCGTGCCGGAAGTGCAGGACGTGATCGCGCGCGTCGGATCGGACGAAATCGGACTTGATCCGATGAGCCCCAATGAGACCGACAGCTTCGTCCGCCTGAAGCCGCGCTCCGAATGGCGCGGCGACAAGGATCTCATCGTCGAGGATATGCGCAAGGCGATGGCAGGCCTGCCCGGCATCGAGCCGAGTTTCACCCAGCCGATCGAGATGCGGGTTTCCGAAATGCTGACCGGTGCGCGCGGCGATCTTGCCGTCAAGATTTTCGGGCCGGATCTGGCGACGCTGGGCGATCTCGCGGGTCAGGTGCAGGAGATTCTGTCAAACGTCGATGGCGCATCCGAAGTGCTGACCGTCGCCAATGACAGCGTAGACTATCTCCAGCTCGACATCGACCGCGCCGCCGCCGGGCGCTTCGGCATGCCGGTCGACCAGATACAGGATGCGTTGCGCGCGCAGATCGAAGGCGTCCATGTCGGCGTCGTCGCCGATGGCCAGAAGCGCGTGCCGATCGTCATTCGCGGCGATGAGACGCTGCGCGCCGATCCCGCCCGCTTTACCGATCTGCAATTGCACACGCCCGCCGGAATTGTCGCCCGGGTCAGCGACATGGCGCGGATCGAGCGGACAGAGGGGCCGGTCAAGCTTGACCATGAGAACGGGTCGCGCTTCGCGCTGGTGCAGGCGTTCGTCTCCGGGCGCGATCTGGTCGGCTATGTCGATGAAGCGAAGGCCGAGGTCGGCGCGAAGGTCAAACTGCCCGCCGGCTACAGCATCGTCTGGGGCGGGCAGTTCGAAAACCAGCAGCGCGCCTCGGCCCGGCTGGCGGTCGTGATCCCGATCGCGCTGCTCCTGATCTTCTTCGTTCTGCTGGCGACGCTGCGCTCGATGCGCGCCTCGGTGCTCATCCTTGTCAACATCCCCTTCGCCATGGTCGGCGGGATCGTCTCGCTCTGGGCTTCGGGAGAATATCTGTCGGTTCCCGCCTCGGTGGGCTTTATCGCCCTGCTCGGCATCGCGGTGCTCAACGGACTGGTCATGGTCACCTATTTCCGCCAGCTCCGCGCCGATGGGCGGAGCATGACCGAGACGGTGCGCCTCGGCGCCGAACGGCGCCGGCGTCCCGTCCTGATGACCGCCAGCATCACGGCCTTCGGCCTTGTGCCGCTGCTGTTCGCGACCGGCCCGGGATCGGAGATCCAGCGCCCCCTCGCCATCGTCGTGATCGGCGGCCTCATCACCTCCACCCTGCTGACGCTCATTCTGCTGCCGATCCTGTTCGAGCGTTTCGGCGAAAGCGCGGGAGAAACCGACAATGGCTGACATCCTGCTGACCTTCCATTGCGCCTCGCATGACGCCGATAGCGTGACTGACGCACTCCGCGCCGCCTGCGACGCGCCGATCCATATCGCCGAGCAGGCGGTGCGCGGCTGGGACTTCGGCGACGCCAGCACGGCGGAACGGGTGTCGGGCCTTCTGCGCCGCAACGCGCTGGAACTGATTGTCGATGAGGACGCTCTGGGGACACTGGTTGACGCGGTCACCCAATCGAAGCGGTCGCTGCCAGTGCGCTGGCACGTAGTCCCGGTGTCAGCCCGGGGGAGGATCGCATGAGATCGCCGATCATCCTCGGGGCGCTTGTCGCATTGCTCACACCCGCTGGGGCGCTTGCCCAGCGCGCCGATTTGCCGCCGAGCGAAAAGGTTGCCGAAGCGCTGGACAATCATCCGGCCGTGGCGGCCGCGCGGGCACGGGTGGACGCCGCCCGTGCCGACCGCGACATGCTGGCGAAGGGGACCCATGAGATTGCCGTTACCGGCAGCTATGTTCGCCGCAGCGTGGACAGGGAAGGCGGCTATGACGAGTTCGACGCCACGATCGCCCGACCGTTCCGCCTGCCGGGCAAGGCGGCGCTCGATCGCGAGGCGGGCGCCCTGGGCATAGAGGTCGCGGAAAACCGGATGGAGGATGCCCGGCATCAGACGGCTTTGCTGCTCTCCGGCTATTGGAACGACTGGCTGGTCGCCGGCGCGCTGTATCGCAACGACCTCGATACGGTGCGCTGGCTGGAAAAGGAGCTGTCCGCGCTGCGCCGGCGCGTGGCGCTGCGCGATGCGGCGGCGCTCGATGTTGATCAGGCCATGGCGGCAATGGCTCAGGCCCAGGCCCAGGCCGCGAACTCGCTCGCGGCGCGCGAACAGGCGCGTGTGGCGCTTGCCGCGAATTTTCCAGAAATACCGCTGCCCATCGAGCCGCCGGAAACGTCCGTCGCGATGGTTCCGGCCCAGAGACTTGCGGCGATGCGGGATCTGGTGATCGAACGCAGCCATGAAATCCGCGCCGCCGAGCGCGAGGCGCAGCGGCTGGCGGTCGTTGCGCAGCGTGTTCGCGCGGACCGGATTGCCGATCCGTCCTTCGGCGTCCGGCTGTTCAGTGAGCGGAGCGGCATGGAGCAGGGCGCGGGGGTGGTCATGTCGATGCCGCTGGGCGGCGGTCACAGACGCGCGGCGGCGGACCGGGCTTCCGCGGAAGGCAATGCCGCGCAGCTTGAGCATATGTCCGTCCAGCGGACCGTGAGGGCCATCGCGGATGCCGATCTGTCCAGCGCCACATTGCGGCTGGAGGCGTGGAAAAACACGGATCTGTCAGCGCAAAGCGCCGCTAGTGCGCTGGCCCGAACCGAACGTGGCTACCAGCTCGGCCAGATCGACCTTGCCGACCTGCTCTATGCCCGCCGTCAGGCGGGTGAAGCGCGCCGGTCCGAGATCATGGCGCGATCGGAAGCGGCCCGCGCCCTGCTCAAGCTGGAAATCGATTCGCATAGCCTGTGGGTGGTTCACGATGAGGATGGCGGTTGACGCCAGGTCACGCGCGGGCGCTCACCAGCCAGGCTTTCGCGCCCATGCGAACACCTTCATTATCGCAATTGCGCTCGAACAGTTCGACCAGGCTGCGGTGAACGGCTGCGCGTGTGTCGTCCCCGCTCGCCCGGACGAGATCGCCGACCTGCATGCCGTCGAGCACGAAGCGGGTGGCGCTCTCGGGATCGCTGCCGGGTCCGCCGACGCGCTGCTCGCCCGTCCAGGCGTCGAACGATATGTCACAGAAGCCGGCGCTTTGCAGAAGATCGGTGACATAATCCTGCTCGCCCAGCGCGAAGGGGCCGGGCTCGCGCGGCTGCGGCGTGGGCAGGTCGATATGCCGGCGGATCGCGGCCATGACATTGCGCTGCCACGGATTGTCGGCGATCGGCGCCCACACCGCGATGTCGAGCCGTCCACCGGCACGCAGCATCCGGCGCAGATTGGCGAATGCGGCATAGGGTTCGGGAAAGAACATCGTGCCGAAGCGGGAATGCAGCCGGTCGAAGGGGGCTTCTTCGGGCATGGCCGTCGCGGCGTCGCCTTGTTCGAAGCGGATGTTGGCAAGACCGGCGCGCTGCGCCCGATCCGTTGCCGCCGCCACCAGTTCGGGCGATATGTCGAGGCCGAGCGCCAATCCCGTGTTGCCCGTCCTTTCGGCGATCCGCCTCGTCGTCCAGCCGCCGCCGCAGCCGATATCGACCACCTTCTCCCCGGCAACATAGGCTGCTCGCGCGAGCAGCGCTGCGCCGATCGGTTCGATCATGCTCTCGAAACGGTCGAGCTGGGCGAGCCAGCGTGTGCCCGCTTCCCCCGCCCAGTCGTGCGCGGCCGGTTCCTTGCTGTTCCCGTCAGCGTCATTCATTGCCCTTCTCCCACTGTGGCACCAATTGAAACGTGTTTGGAAGTCGGCGCATCGGGCAAGTCCCAGCCCCCACCGATCGCCTTGTACAACGCCACCAGTTGCACCGCCGTTGTGGCATGCGCGCGGGCACAGGCGGTTTCAGCTTCGTGCAGGAGGCGCTCGGCCGCAAGCAGTTCAATCCCCGCGATATCGCCGGCGGCAAAACGGGCCTCGGCGTGGCCGACACTTCGACGCGCAGCGTCCAGCGCCGTTTGACGCCGCGCGAGCGCATCGCGTCCGGCGTCATAGTCGCTCAAGGCGCGCTCCGCGTCGCCCAATGCGGCCAGGACGGCCTGTTCATAGCCCAGCGCGGCCTGCCGCTGAACGGCCTCCCGCGCGCGTATCTCCGCGCGCACGCGGCCGCCGTCGAACAAGCGCCAGGAAATGAGCGGCAGGATGGAGTAGCGGGTGCTGGAGGTGTCGAACCAGTCGCCCGTGCTAAGCGCCTGAAATCCGCCGCCCGCTGCGATAGAGAGCTTGGGAAACAGTTCGGTGGTCGCCACGCCGATATCGGCGGTGCTGGCGGCGAGGCGCCGTTCGGCAGCCAGAACATCGGGGCGACGCCGCAATATATCGGCCCGTTCCCCCACGGGCAGCGCCGGCAGTATGAGAGACGATGCAGTTGCATCGAGCAGCTTGAGTTCACGTTCCGGCGGTGAGCCGAGCAGGACACCAAGGCCGAGCACTGCCGCACGCTGCCGCGCCTCTATGCCCGGCAGCAGGGCGTTGGCGGCGGCCCAGCGTTCATGGGTTGCGTCCACGTCGGCACCGGCAACATCGCCGAGCGCCGCGCGACCGCGCATGAGTTCCAGCGTCTGGTGCAGCGTCGCCACCGTCGCCCGCTGCGCGCGTAATTCTTCTCTGGCGCCGGTCGCCTCGAACCATGCGCGTGCGACTTCGGCCGCGATCCGCATACGCACGCCCTGCGCCTCCGCTTCACTTGCCTGCAAGCGGGCGTTCGCGCCTTCCAGCGCCCGCCGGTTCGCGCCGAACAGGTCGAGTTCCCAGGCCGCGTCGAAGCCGGCATCGTAGATCGTCTGAGACGCATCGAGGCCGGGAATGGACCCAACGGGCAGCGGGCCGTTCTCGCTTTGCCGACGCTGGTTCACACTGGCGCCAGCAGAAACCGTGGGCAGTTGCCGGCCAGCGGCGCGGTCTCGCAGCGCGCGCGCCTCGTCGATCCGTGCGGTGGCTTGACGGATATCGAGATTTTGCGCCAGTGCGGTATCGACCAGCCTCTCCAGTTCGGGATCGCCCAGGGCCCTCCACCAGCGGTCCAGGTCCGTTGGCGCCGACGCTTCCCCAACCGGCCGGCTCCAGCCACTACCCGTGTCAACGGCAGGTGGCGCCCGGTAGTTGGGGCCGACCATACAGGCCGTCAACGAACTGCAGCCAGCTATCAATATTGCGTAGCGCGACCATCGCGGGGAACGTCCGCCCGTATCAGACAATGACGGCGCATGACTGTGGCGGGGCGATCTCATTGCAGGCGTCCTCGAACGAAGATGGTGGCCATGGTGAGCGACACCAGGGCGATCATCGCCAATGGCCAGAGGCTGGCAAATATGTCGCCCGGCGCCATGGCTTTGAGAAAGCTGCCCTCGACGATGACCAGGAAATGGGTGAGTGGAATCGCCTGCGCCAGCCATTGCAGCAGCATGGGCATGTTCTCGACCGGCGTGGCAAATCCCGACATCAGGACGGATGGCACGCCGATGGCGAAGGCGCCCAGGATGGCCTGTTGCTGGGTCGCGCTGATCGCCGAAATCATCAGACCGATGCCCACCACCGACAGGATGAACAGGACCAGGCTGACAAACAGCAGCGCGAACGACCCGTTGAACGGAATCCGGAACGGTCCCGCGGCCGCGGCCATCATCAGAAGTCCGAGCATGGTGCCGATGACCAGCGCCGGCAAGGATTTGGACAGGATGATTTCCGGCGTGGAGGTTGGTGAGACCAGCAACTGGTCGAAGGTTCCCAGTTCGCGTTCACGGGCGATCGACAGCGAGGTTATGAGCAGTGCGCTGAAGAACGCCAGGATGCCGGAGAGGCCCGGGACGATGAACCAGCGATACGTCAGATTGGGATTGAACCAGTTGCGTACCGCCACTGGCGTCGCAGGACCTGTGCCGGGGTTGGCCTCCGCGCCGACTTCGGCGGCGATGGCGGAGAGATAACTGGCGGTGATCTGTCCCGAATTGCTGCGCCGGCCGTCGATCAACAGCTGGATACGGCCGCTGTCTCCGGCAGCGATTGCGCGCGAAAAGTCCGGCTGGATGTCGAGCGCCGCGATCACCTCGCCCTGGTCGATCAGGCGTCCCAGTTCCTGACCGTCGGTCACGCGATAGACCTGGGTAATGAAGTCGGCCCGATCGAGCCGCGCGATCAGTTCATGCGACCAGCGGCCCGCATCCTGATTATGCACGGCAATATCGACGTTGCGCACTTCGAGCGTCGCGGCGAAGGCGAACACCAGCAGTTGCAGCAGCGGCGGCATGAACACCACCATGCGGCTGCGCGGATCGCGCAGGATGCTCAGCACTTCCTTGACGAACTGGGCTCGCAGCCGGGTGAAAGAGAGATAGCCATTGTGCCGCGTCATGGCTCGTCACTCCAGATTCTTGCGCGTGGCGCGCTTGGCCAGGAGGAAAAACAGGACGCCGATGGCGCCCATCGCCAGCAGGTTCGGCACGAAGACGGCCCAGATGTCGCCGGCCAGAAAGACGGTTTTTAGCGAAGAGACGAAATAGCGCGCCGGTATCGCCCAGGTGATGGCCCGGATCGGCGCGGGCATCGCGTCGATCTCATAGAGAAAGCCCGACAGCATGAAGGCCGGCAGAAAACCGGAGAACAAGGCGATCTGCGCGGCCAGGAACTGGTTGCGGGTGACAGACGAAATCAGCAGCCCTTGGCCCAGCGCCGGCACCATGAAGGTGGCCGAAAGCAGCAGGAGCGCCGCCAGCGATCCGCGCAGCGGCACGCCGAACACGAAGACCGCCAGCGCGGTCGCACCGAGCGTGGCCAGCATGCCGAGCGCAAAATAGGGCAGGAGCTTGCCGATCAGGATCTCCGCGACCGATGCGGGCGTGGAGAGCACCGCTTCCATCGTGCCGCGCTCCCATTCGCGCGCCACCACCAGCGCGGTCAGCATGGTGCCGATGATGGTCATGACGATGGCGATCGCGCCGGGCACCAGCGCGCGGCGGCTTTCCAGTTCGGCGTTGAACCAGTAGCGCGGCTCCATCGTGACGGCTGCGCGTGGCGTCTCGCCATCAAGCCCGCCCCGCCAGGTCTGCACCACGCCCTGCGCATAGTTGGTGACATAGTTGGCGGTATTGGGCTGCGAACCGTCGGCGATGATCTGCACCAGAGGCCGCGTGCCGCGATCGGCCAGGCGCTGCTCGAAATCCTGCGGGATCACCACAAATCCGCGCAAATCGCCCGAGACGACCTGGTCGGCGACTTCGCGCCGGTCATGGGCGAAGGTGACGTCCAGATAACGGGTGCCGGCGAAGGCGGCGGCCAGCGATTGCGCCGAAGCAGATTCGGATTCCTGCACGACGCCGATGCGCACCGCGCGCACATCGAGTGATACCGCATAGGAAAACAGCAGCAGCAGCACGACCGGAAGGGCGAAGGCGATCAGCAGCGTGGACGGGTCGCGCATCGCCTGCAGGCTTTCCTTGAACACCAGCGCCCAAAGGCGCTTCGGATCGAAGCGGCGCATGGCTTGAAGGTCCGTTCGCGATCCGCCCGCGCCGTTCATGCGGCAACTCCGCTGCGGGCTTCGTCAGCGCGGTCCTCGGCTTCGACCAGATGAATGAAGGCGTCTTCCATGGTCGGGTCCGGACGGAGATCGCTTACCGCGCTGCGTTTGAGGGCGTCCGGCGTGTCGAGCGCGATCAGCCGGGCGCGATAGAGCATCGCCACCCGGTCGCAATATTCCGCCTCGTCCATGAAATGGGTGGTGACCATCACCGTCACCCCCTTGCGGGCAAGGCCGTTGATATGGGTCCAGAATTCGCGGCGCGTGATGGGATCGACGCCCGAAGTCGGTTCATCCAGGAACAGCACGGGCGGGCGGTGCATCACCGCGCAGGCCAGCGCCAGACGTTGCCTGACCCCGAGCGGCAGGGACTCCGGCGCCGCCGACAGCCAGGGTTGCAGCCCGAAGATGTCGATCATCTCGTCGATCCGCGCCTGCCGCGCGGCGCCTTTCAGGCCATAGACGCCCGCGGAGAACTCCAGGTTCTGCCGCACGGACAGCAAACCATAGAGCGAGAATTTCTGCGCCATATAGCCAAGCTGGCCTTTGGCAGCACCGGTCGCCCGGCGCAGGTCCAGCCCCACCACCTGCGCTTCGCCGCTGGTGGGTTTGAGCAGGCCGCACAGCATCTTGAAGGTGGTCGATTTGCCGGCGCCGTTCGGCCCGAGCAGACCGAATATCTCGCCCTTGCGGACCTCGAAGCTCACCATGTCGGTGGCGGTGAAATCGCCGAAACGCTTGGTCAGATCGCGGCAGGAGACGGCAACGTCTGAAGCCAGTTCGACCGGCGGCATCCCTTCGGCAAGCGCCGATGTGCCGCCCGGACCGCCGCCCAGAAGATCAATGAAAGCATCCTCGAAGCGGGCAGGCACCGCTTTCAGTTGTGCGCCGACCCGATCGGCGAGCGCGCTAATTTGCTCGGTTCCCGCATCGGCGCGCAGCACCACGCGGACGCCGGCGCCCTGGATCACCCCGTCGCCGACACTGTCCAGGCTGAGCACTTCGGCTAGCACGGCCCGCCGCCGCTCGCCGACCTGTTCCAGCCGAAAGCTCCGGCTTGTAAGGCGCGCGGTCAGCTCTCCGGGCGGTCCGTCATAGGCGAGCCGCCCTTCGTTGAGCAGCAGCACGCTGTCGCAGCGTTCGGCTTCGTCGAGATAGGCGGTCGACCAGACTACGGCCATCCCTTCGTCGGTCAGCGCCTGCACCATGCGCCACAGATCCTGACGGCTGACCGGATCGACACCGACACCCGGTTCATCGAGCAGCAGGACAGCAGGCCGGGCCATCAATGCGCAGGCGAGACCCAGCTTCTGCTTCATGCCGCCGGAGAGCTTGCCCGCCAGGCGTCCGGTAAAGGGGGCAAGACGTGTGAAGTCGAGCAGTTGGGCGAACAGGTCGGCGTGTCCATCGGCGGCCATACCGCGCAACTGCGCATAGAGCCGCATATTCTCCATGACCGACAGGTCTTCGTAGAGGCCAAAGCGTTGCGGCATGTAGCCGGTCGCGACATGGATGGCGTCATTGTCGTCCACCACATCGAAGCCCGCTACCCTGGCGTGGCCGCTGTTCGGCACCAGCAGTCCTGTCAGGATACGCATCAAGGTGGTCTTGCCCGCGCCGTCCGGCCCGACCAGCCCGGTCAGTCGGCCATAGCTTATCTGCGCGCTGAGATCCTGTAACGCAGGCGCACTGCCGAAATGCTTGCTCAACCTGTCGATGACGACCGCGACATCGCCATTTTGCTCCTGTGGCGCGGTGGCGGGCGGCACGTCAGCGGCCTTTGGCGCGCGCGCCGGAGGTTTGTCCGACTACGACCTCGATCGTTACCGGCATGCCCTGACGCAGCGCGGCATCGGCATTGGTGACCACGATCCGCAGACGATAGACCAGATCCGTGCGCAGATCGGTCGTTTCTACCGTTTTGGGCGTGAACTCGGCGCGAGGCGAAATGAACCCGATCTGGCCTTGATAGAGTTTGTCGGAGGAATCGCTGCGAACGCGCACCCGCATTCCGGGCGCGATACGCCCCAGATCCGGTTCGCCGACATAAGCCCGCACATAAACCGGAGCATCAAGGCTGAGGCTATAGACCGGGCTTTGGCTGACAGCCATGCTGCCGGGTTCGCGCACCCGTGCGATGATCGTGCCGGTGCCGGGTGCAAGCAGAACCGTGTCGGCGAGCGCGGTGGCGGCTTGAGCCCGTGCTGCCTGTGCGGCGGCGAGGCGCGCTTGCCCCGCCGCGATGTCTTCCTTGCGGAAGCCTTCGGCGGCTTGCGAATGCGCGGCCCGGGCCGCCTTGACACTGGCGGCGGCCTGATCGCGCGCAGTGCGCGCGGCATCGACCGTCTTTTGACTGGCGGCTCCCGACGCGAGCAACTGGCTCTGCCGATCAAAATTACGCTCCGTGTCCCTGGCGACGGCCAGGGCCTGATTGAGGGCCTCCTGCGCCTGCGCAATCTCCTGCGGCCGCAGCCCGCGGCGCAGTTTGTCGAGGTCTGCCTGTGCGGCCGCTACGGCGGCGTCGGCGGCCGCGAGCGCTTCCTCGAACGGCTGCGCGTCGAGAGTCGCCATATGTGCGCCCGGCTCGACATGATCGCCTTCATCGAACAGCATCTGCGCGACGCGGCCGGACTGGCGGAAGGCCAATTGCACCTCCCGGATGTCGACATTGCCGTACAGATTGAGGGCGTCGCCGTCGCGGCTGCCCCGCTGCATCCACAGCCATCCAGCACCGATGATCACGATGACGGCCGCAATGATCAGGATCCGCTTTGTCGTGCCGGACAGGCGGATGTTCTTCATGATGATGCTCCGACGCCGCGCAGATAGATGGCGAACACGCCGGGCGCATCGCTGCGGATGCGGGTCACATCGTCCGCCAGCATGGATTGCATGACCAGGCCCTGGACCGTGCCGATGAACAGGGTGGCCGCGGCTTCCGGATCGAGGTCCGCATGCAGTTCGCCCCGTGCCTTTCCGGCGTCGAGCAGGGTATGCAGCCGTTCGCCATAATGGCGGATCAGGGTCTGGGCCATGCGCTTGGGAAGCGTCTCGCCCGGTCGCTGCAACTCCCCGAACAGCATTCGCGGTACACCCGGGTGATCAGACACGAAATCGATATGCGTCATGAAAACCGCTTCAAGCGCGGCAGCCGGAGAGGCGGCTTCCTCGACCGCCTTGTCCACGCGGCCGAGCAAGCGCTCGGTCACCCAGGACATCACCGCCTGCAGGATGGCGTCCTTGGTCGGGAAGTGGCGGAAGAGCGCGCCCTGGGTCAGACCCATCCGCTGGGCGATGGCCGTCGTGGTGATGTCGCTCGGGTTCTGTTCCGCGGCCAGGCCGACCACCGCCTCCACGGTCGCCGCCCGTCGCTCGTCAGCGGGAAGATGTCTGGACCGCCCGTTCATAGCTTGCGCCTTCAAAAGATAGTAATCTATTACTATCTATCTGTCATGAGCGTCTGGCGCAAGATGGTTCCGCCTGGATCGAGGCTGTCGGCCCATCCGCATGAGTGCATCATGGTCACTCAGACCATCGGCCATCTCCATAGTGGTATATGATTCTATACTTCTCGAAATGTAGATTGACCGCGCAGGCGCCTACTATTATTCGATGAGTTTGGAAGGATGGAATCGACCGTGAAGGAGTTCAATCCGCAGGACTCGGCCGTCGAGGCGCTTGGCGCGCTGGCGCATGACACGCGCCTGTCTGTCTTTCGTATGTTGGTGAAGGCAGGGCCCGATGGACTGATCGCCGGCGCCATCGCGCAGGCCGCCAATGTGCCTCCGTCCACCATGTCGCATCATCTGGGTATTCTTGAACGGGCGGGACTCGTGGAGTCCGAGCGGGAAAGCCGGCTCATCCACTATCGCGCCGATTATGAGGGGATGCGCCGGCTGCTGGCCTTCCTGATGGAGGACTGCTGCCAGGGCGTCCCTGAAATGTGCGCCGATCTGTTCGGCGAGCTCGACTGCAAGGCCTGAGGTTACTCCCATGTCCGACACGATCGGCCCCGGCAAGACCTACAACGTGCTCTTCCTGTGCACCGGTAACAGCGCCCGCTCGATCTTGGGCGAAGCCATCATGAACAAGCTGGGGGAAGGGCGTTTCCGCGCCTGGAGCGCCGGCAGCCAGCCCAGGGGCGAAGTCCATCCGATGGCGCTCTCGGTTTTGAACGGGCTTGGGTTCGACACAGCGGGCATGCGTTCGAAAAGCTGGGACGAGTTCGCCGTGCCGGACGCGCCGCAATTCGATTTCATCTTCACCGTCTGCGATAACGCCGCAGGCGAAACATGTCCCGTGTGGATCGGCCATCCGATGACGGCGCACTGGGGCATCGAGGATCCGGCCGCCGTCGAAGGCGATGATCAGCGCGAGGCCTTCATGCAGGCCCTGCGCTACTTGCAGAACCGTATTTCGCTGTTCCTCGCGCTCCCGCTCGCCAGCCTCGACGAGATGGCGATGCGGCGCAAACTCAGGGAAATCGGCCAGAGCGAGGGCGCCAGCGTCAGGGCAGGAGCATGCGAATGACCCACCCGGAGACGCCTGTCGACATCGTCATCTACCACAATCCTGAATGCGGAACCTCGCGCAATGCGCTGGCCATGATCCGCAATGCCGGCATCGAACCGCATGTCATCGAGTACCTCAAGACTCCGCCTTCGCGTGCCTTGCTGGCAAGCCTCATCGTCCGCGCCAGCGTCACCCCGCGCGCCCTGCTGCGCGAGAAGGGCACGCCCTTTGCCGAACTGGGACTCGACAATCCGGATCTCACTGATGCGCAGTTGATCGATGCGATGATGGAACATCCGATCCTCATCAATCGGCCGCTGGTCGTCTCGCCGCTGGGCGTGAAGCTTTGCCGTCCGTCCGAGGAGGTCCTCGACCTCCTACCGGCTGACCAGCGCAGCGCCTTCGCCAAGGAAGACGGCGAACAGGTGATCGATGCCGCCGGCAGGCGTGTCACCGGTTGAACGAGGGATCAAGATGACCGCACAGCCCAGGCGTGAACGCCTGTCGTTTCTCGATCGGTATCTCACCTTGTGGATTTTCCTCGCCATGGCGCTCGGCGTGGGTCTGGGATCGACCTTCGAAGGATTGCCAAGGGCGATCGACAGCCTGTCCTGGGGGACCACCAACCTGCCCATCGCCATCGGCCTGATCCTGATGATGTATCCGCCGCTCGCGCGGGTGCGCTATGAGGAACTGCCGCGCGTGTTCGAAGACAAGCGGGTGCTGGCGATCTCGTTGATCCAGAACTGGATCATCGGCCCGGTGCTGATGTTTGCGCTCGCCGTCATCTTCCTCAGCGACAAGCCGGAATATATGACAGGCCTGATCCTTATCGGCCTCGCCCGTTGCATTGCCATGGTCATCGTCTGGAACCATCTCGCCAAGGGCGACAACCAGTATGTGGCTGCGCTGGTCGCGTTCAATTCAATCTTCCAGATCCTGTTCTTCAGCGTTTACGCCTGGTTCTTCCTCGCCTTTTTGCCGCCGCTGCTCGGGCTGGAGGGCAGCGTTATCAATGTCAGCTTCTGGACCATCGCCGAGGCGGTGCTGATCTATCTCGGCATTCCCTTTCTGGCTGGATTTCTCTCCCGCAAATGGCTGGTCAAGGCTAGGGGGAATGAATGGTATGAAACCTGCTTTCTGCCCAGGATCGGCCCGATCACGCTCGTCGCGCTGCTGTTCACCATCGTCGCCATGTTCAGCCTCAAGGGCAATGAGATCGTGACACTGCCGGGTGACATACTGCGGATCGCCATCCCGCTCACCATCTACTTCGTGGTTCAATTCAGCATCAGCTTCTTCATGGGCAAGCTGATCGAGAGCGACTATCCGCGCACGACGGCGGTGGCGTTCACGGCCGCGGGCAACAATTTCGAACTGGCGATTGCGGTCGCCATCGCCGCCTTTGGACTGGCTTCCCCGGTCGCCTTCGCTGCGGTGATCGGGCCGCTGGTCGAGGTTCCGGTGCTGATCCTGCTGGTCAACGCCGCCTTCTGGTTCGGGCGGCGCTGGTTCCCCGACAGCGTGCCGGCGGAGGTCCGGGCATGAACGAGACGAACCACAGCCGATTGCGGACGCTTGCCGATCCCGACCGTCTTCCAGCGCTCAAGCCTGACTATGTTCATCGGCGTCCAGCCCTGGGCCTGGGGGATCTCAATCCGCCGCCGCGCATCCTGCTGCTCTACGGATCCTTGCGCGAACGGTCCTATTCGCGGCTTGTGGTGGAAGAGGCGGCGCGTCTGCTCCAGTTCTTCGGCTGCGAAACGCGGATTTTCGATCCCTCCGATTTGCCGATGCCCGATCAGGTCCAGGATGACGATCATCCGGCGGTTCACGAACTGCGGGCGCATGCGCTCTGGTCCGAGGGCCAGGTCTGGTGCAGCCCGGAACGGCACGGCCAGATCACCGGGATCATGAAATCGCAGATCGATCACCTGCCGCTGGCTTTGAAGGGCATGCGCCCGACGCAGGGTCGCGCCCTTGCCGTCATGCAGGTCTCCGCAGGTTCACAATCGTTCAACAGCGTGAACAGCTTGCGCGTCCTCGGCCGCTGGATGCGGATGTTCACCATCCCCAACCAGTCGAGCGTCGCCAAAGCCTTCACCGAGTTCGACGAGGCCGGGCGGATGAAGCCGTCGAGCTATTACGACCGGATCGTCGACGTGATGGAGGAACTGGTGCGTTTCACTGTCCTGCTCCGCCCGCATGTCGATCAACTGGTCGATCGCTATTCGGAGCGGGTCGAAACGGATCGACCGGTCATTGCTCCGGCGGAAATCCTCGCCTCGATCGATGGGACTCTGGTTCCGCCACGACAGAAGGCATGATGCCCAATGGCCCCGCGCGTCTCGGTATCCAGAACGAACTGGCAGACATTTATGGCCGTTTGAGTGCCTTCGACTGACCGGGTCTGGACGAGGGCGTGACGGCTTGCTGCTATGCCGAGTCCGAAAGGAGCTGGATCGCCGGTGCCCAGGATGGGGCGTGGGCGGCTTTCTACATCAGCGGCGATGCGACGGATTATGGGAATGGTTCGAGGCTGAGCGCACTTTTCCGCAAAACGCCGCCGATGACGCCTGTTGTGCGCCGGCGGTGCCAATAGCGAAATCAGGCTGCCGCGGCCAACGGCGCGCAACAATATCTCATGGACGTGGATCGATGCCGGAGCCGTCCAGATGAGAGGGGAGTGGGAAGGAGTGATCGAGCCAAAGCTCTGCTCAAGCCCATTTGGATATCCCCATGTGCGATCTCACCTCAATCCCGGCCGAGGCCGGCTCCGCTCCCGCGCGCCTGCTCGATTATATTCGCGTCGATGCGCCGCAGCCCGTCGTCCTGGCCTATGGCATCGGTGTCGACAGCACCGCGCTTCTTCTCGAACTTGAAAGCCGGGGCACGCCGCCTGACCTCGTGATCACCGGGGATCCTGGCGTCGAGAAGCCGGAAACTTATGCCTATCAGAAGATGATCGCCGCCTGGATGGCGGCGCGAGGAATTCCCTATGTGACGGTGCGCTACACACCGCGCCGTTTCAAGCATTGGCCGCCCTATTTCGATCTGCTGTCCAACGTTCTGACGAACGCCACCTTGCCGAGCATTTCGCTGGGGCGCCATTCGTGCTCGTTAGGTCCGGCTTCGGCGACTGTCTCTTTTGCTCGCGATGAGTGACGGGCCGACCGCCGCGCTAACCCAAAGAGCTGGCGGTGGTCGGCCCGTCACTCGCGTCGCGCAGCGACGCCTGATTGCCGGATGAACCCGCTGGGCCTCAACTACCGTACTCCATCCTCGAGCAGATCGCTTCAGAATCGATTTCTCTGGCGAAACGAAGGCTGGGCTTGTAGAAGGCCGGAGAACAAAAGGGGGCCTTATGGCGCGGCGCGTTTTCTTCAGTTTCCACTTCGCGAACGATTTTTGGCGCACCCAGCAAGTGCGCAACATCGGTGCTCTTGAAGGGCAGTCTCTTTGCACCGCGAATGCGTGGGAAGAGGTCAAGCGGAAGGGCAAGGCCTCGATCGAAAAATGGATCGATGACAACATGTACGGCAAGAGCTGTGTGGTGGTGCTTGTCGGCTCTGAAACAGCGAACCGGCCTTGGGTAATCCGCGAGATCGTTAAAGGCTGGGATGCCGGCAAAGGAGTGGTCGGTATTCGGATAAACAAACTTCTCGGCCACGACGGGAATTCGTGCACGGCTGGTAGCAATCCGTTTGACGAAGTGGGCTATGGAAATACCGGGAAAAAGCTATCATCTATAGCGAAGCTGGTCACCCCTTCCGGCTCAGATAGCAAGGCAGTCTATGATTCGATCAAGAACGGAATCGAGAGTTGGATTGAGGACGCGATAGCGATCCGCTCAAATAACTGAGGTAGCTCCGTGAGTTCGGTCTATATCCGATAATAGAGTTTCGATTATGATCGAATACATTACAAAATCCGAGCTTCGGAATTTCGCTGATAAGTTAAATGTTAGCGAACAGGCAAGCCTCAGAAAGTCTGCTGCTTCCCGTAGCCTCTCAGGCACCACATTTCTTTCACACTCGAGCAAAGATGATGATCTGGTCGTTGGCGCTATTCGTGTGTTGGAAGGGCACGGAGCTAGGGTCTATGTCGATGAAATCGACCCGGAAATGCCCCCATACAC
The DNA here is from genome assembly GCF_900168005.1 of Sphingopyxis flava. GTDB lineage: Bacteria > Pseudomonadota > Alphaproteobacteria > Sphingomonadales > Sphingomonadaceae > Sphingopyxis > Sphingopyxis flava. Next base: position 10,997 of record NZ_FUYP01000024.1, on the reverse strand, counting down.
GACGGAGGAAACGGCGGGGCTGCTAAAGAGCCGTATTCGCCAGACCAAGCGCTTTGTCCTTCTTGCAAGCAAGAATAGCAAGGACAGCCGTTGGGTGCCCTGGGAGTTGGGCGTGGCCGATGGTTATAAAGGGTTGACGAAGATCGCGCTGTTCCCGGCATCCGACAGCGCGCATGAGCAGGCATGGGCGTCGTGGGAGTATCTGGGATTATACCGCCGCATCGTCTGGGGGGATCTACAGGGTCATCAAAAGCGCGTCTGGATGGTCCTTGACGAGAAAAGGAACACAGCTACGGAGCTTAGCGAATGGCTTGCTGGCGACTGATGAGTTCCCACCCCGTTTAAGCAGTGGCAGGGGGCTGCCAAAATCGCTCCTCAACGACAGCTGGTTGGAGGGCCGGGCTTTCGAAGCGCTCCTCTCGGACGGAAACGTCAAGGTGGCGGTGAAATAACGCAACATAGTCCCGGTCTTCCGTTAGGTCGGGCGCTAAAGACTCAACTTGCGCTCCTACGTCAAGCGTCGCGCCGCCCGTGGAGATTACCGGTATCACTGCAGCCTCGGGTTGCAGGCGTCGAAACATCTCATATTCTTGTATAATTCCTCCCATGCCTCCAATAAAAACTGCTGCTTTGAACTTGTGTTCGGAAAACATGCGTTCACGCATGTTCAGCAAGCTCTTCTCCCGATCCCTTTCGATCTCTTCCGTATAAACCACGTTGTTGAACCGCTCATTATCCTCGGGATACTCATCCTTGAAATGGCGAGACTGGTAGAGCCGGACCCAGTGTCCGTAATTTATTCCGATGTCTTGCGAGACCACCCAGATCATCGGTGTGATTGCGGGTTGACCACCCCAGACAAGCAGCCTGCGCCCTAGTGTAACGTGCACCAAAGCGGAGACTGCGGCTGTAATCGCGACGGTGTCAGCAGTCGCTGCATATTGTGGGCCTCGCTTTGGATCTGGCACGCCCGCCGAAAGAAAAATGGCCTCAGTCATGGTCAATTCTCCCATGCCGCAAGAGCCCATCCGGCTTCGGAAACTTTAATCGTACGGACCGCGCGAATATGATCCCCAAGCCATCGGAGATGAGCATTCCATGCATCACGGATGCCGATATGATCGTAGACCAGTACCGGTATCTCCTGCTGTTCCGCTCGTCGCGCCTTATCGGCCACGTCGTTCAAAATTTCAGCCGTGGGGATTCCGACGATCGGATATGCCCAGATCTTTTCGCCGTCCAGCAACCGCACGGCGACGGCCCGATGTGCACCGACGCCTTCCACTGACGCACCAATTTTTTCGACGTCAGCGCGAAGCTTGCCGGTAATCGACATATATCGAGATGCGATGCTGCGGCTTCTTAGCCGCTCGACCTCCAGGACGATTGTATCTGCCGTTTGGGCTACTATTGGGCCATCCGGCCCTTCGAGTTCCTTTGGGTCAAGATATATAGTCTCTGCAAGATCGGTCAGCTTGTTTGGCGTATGCTCAGGCCAAATTACACGAAGGACCTGGATCTCTTTCGCGCGTGCTCTTCCTATTTCCTGTCGCGTCCAGCGGCTATCGAAATAGGTAGGCGTGTCGAGCATAACCATAACATCAGAATCAACGAGCCTATGCCAAAGCACATCTTGGAACGGATCGCCGGGCCTAATGTCGTGCGTGTCCAAGAATACGTCGAATCCGCGGGACGCAAGGAGATCGTGAAGTTGCAACGCAGCTGCTCGGGATTCCACCCGCCGATAGCTCACAAAAACCCGTCGCTGTCGACGAAGTAAACCCACACATTCCAGCATTGTCGACGCGAGTTCAGTCATATTTGGATCGTCAGCGCGCCGCGTTAGCCCATTGATGGGCTGGAGACACTGGGGGATCTGAGCATTGAAGTCTGCGCCAGCGGCAATCGTGGGAATGATGGGCGCGCTCGCTCGGATCAGGTCCTGGGCCGCTTCGAGATCTTGTTGGGCATTTCCTCCAAAATATGCACCTGCGAATGCTGCTGGCTTGTGCCGCCCACCCAGCGTTTCCGCATTATGCACAACTATATCGTCCCCCAACGTCAATCCAAAGTCGGAAACGATATCGGTGAGCGTCGCTGTCAGTGTCGCGCGCTCCTCTGGCGTTGCGGCGCCAAGTATGGCGAGTTCATAAATACTCATTGATGTCAGCGACCGGCCGCTTTTGCTGCAGTTTCGATCCAAGCCGGCATGTTGGCATAGCCGTTATCCCGAACCCAATCATACGTCCCGTATAGGTTTGACAGCGGAATATCTCGACCATTCTGCTTTATTGTAAAATAGCTGAGAGGGTTGGTCCCCTGTCGATCAGTCCCGAGTTGCGGATCTTTTACGCTATGGATGTCGATGGCCAATAGGCCTTTCCCAAGCTCGTAGCTTCTCTTGATCTCGTGCCGGACCCATTCGCGGTCATACGTCTCCGCGCCAAAAAGCACCACCGTCACGGACGTGCCTTTGAGCTGCTCCTCGATCCATTTTTCTATGCCGCCCGCGCGTCTTTTTGCCTCTTCGAACTCTGCCTTGTCATAGAAAGGCTGCGCTTCGCCACCTGGACGAACCACCCAGGAATTGCGGACTTGCACGACCCGTCGAACGTCACGGTCATAGTGAAAGCTAAAGAATACCCGACGCGCCACCGCTTCCCCCCCTTGATCCTCGTTCACTCATATCAAGGCGGGCGCCAGGTGTCAGCAGGCACGGTGAGTGCTTGGGGTAGCTGGTCGCAGCGACACCCTTCGGCATGGCGAGGAAAGCGCCCATTCCATCGAAATGCTTCGGCCAAATCGAGCATGTTGCTCTACTTTCGAAATTGCACCTGTGCGGGCGAGGGAGATGGCCCGTGGTATCAGTGATTCGGGCTGCCTCTGGCGTGCCCAATGTCCCCGCCGGCTTCCCGATTCTGTTCGACGCCGACATGGCGATCATCGAGCCGGCCTTCGTCTGGCTCATGGAGCATGCAGAGCTAAGCGGCCGCGCCCACGCTACGGAAACTGTGCGGACCTACGGCGAGCATCTCCACGATTGGTTCGACTCGCTCGAACAATCGGGGATCGAATGGCGCGAAGCCGACGAACGCGTCATCGCTGCCTATCGCAACCGGATGCTGGAGAACCCCAGCGCACACACCGGGAAGCCCTATGCCCGGACCACGATCAACGCGCGCGTCTCGACCGTCTGCCGGTTCTATGGCTGGGCGCTCGATAAGGGCCTGATCGACCACTGCCCGTTCCGGTTGACCGAAAAGATGACGCTGATGCTCGACGGCGCTTATCGCCCAGGCTTGCAGCGGCGCCAGGTCAACGAGCTGATCGTCTCACGCCCGGAAAAACTGCCGCGACCTCTGCGCGCCGACGAACTGGCACGGCTGTTCGCGCATCTGAGGCCTACCGCCCGACTTGCCGCGCAATGGGCGCTTGGGGCGGGACTGCGCCGCAAGGAGCTTTGCGCGCTCGCCATCGACCAAATCCCGGATAGCTGGCCACTCGACCTCGACAGCGATCCACTTGTCGGCGTGCCGATCCATATCACCAAGGGAGACCGGCCAAGGACAGTCTATCCGCCGATTCGGCTGCTCGATCATACGGACTGGTATGTGGGAGAGGATCGCGCCCGGATCGTCCGCCGTGTCCGCCGTTCCGACCGGGGCTATCGCGCGCCGCCCAATCTCCTGCTGAACGAGCATGGCCGGGCTATGACGCGAAAACTCCTGACGGCGCAGCTCGCGGAAGCTTTCGCGGCTGCGAGACTTCTGGGTACATTGCACTGCCTGCGGCACACCTTCGCGATGGCGATGCTGGCCCGCCTTCAGATCCAGGCCCGCACCAATCCCGATCTCAACCCGCTCAAGGTCGTGCAGGTGCTGCTGGGCCATGCTTCGATCACGACCACCGCGATTTATCTGCGCTGCGTCGAACTGCACGAGCGCGATCTGAGCGAAAGCCTCGCCTATCTTTATGGCGAGCTGATCCCCGCCGATGGCTAGGGGCCGCCTCGATCGGACGCTGAGACTCGATCCGGCACCGGCGAACCATCCGGCGCAGGTCGCCGAAATCCAGTTCCGCGACGAATGGGGCAAGATCGTCCAAAGCTTCAGCCCGGCGCTGTTCGGAATGCCGGACGATATCAGCGCCGCCATCGCCCGGGCTTTCCGCGATCATGATGTAGCATCCAGCGCCGCGACCCGCACCGCGCACTGGTTCGCGCTGCGCGTGTTCGGGAGGTTCCTGCGCGAAGACGCGCGTGTCAGGCGCGCGGCAGACCTCGACACGGCAACGATCCGCCGGTTCATCACCTGGCTGGCGATGCCCACCAACGGGCGCAGGCGCGGCGTCCGCTCACAATCCGGTCAGCTCGGTATGATCCGGCCGGTCCTCAAGCGCGCGATCGCGGACAATCCAGGCTTGTTCGCACCGGGCTTCGCCGTTCCCAACAATGCGATCCCGCTGGCCGGCGTCCAGCGGCTACCGCAAGACCGGCTGACACCTGCCGCAATGCGCGCCCTGCTGGCAGTCTGCTATGCCGAGATCGACACTGCGTGGGACAAGTTCCAGCACGGGCAAGCCATCGTTGGTCTTCCGAATGTGCCGCTCCATGGTGGGCGGACCGTCGAACGGGATCGCTGGATCTGGAAGCTCCATCGCCGCGGCCACGGCATCATGCCGACCGACCGAGGCTTGGACCTTAATAAGCCCGATCGGCAGAGGATCGCCGAGGTAGGCGGGTTCCGCGAGCTCGAGGGTTATCTCCACCTCACGACCGACACGCTGGTTGCGTTCTATATCGTGCTGCTGATCCAGACGGCGGCCAACGCCGGTCCGCTGCGCCAGATCAAGCGGGACTGCCTCGTGCCGCATCCGCTCGAGCGGCATCGCGTCATGGTCGAGTGGGTGAAACCCCGCGCCGGCGGTAAGGTGAAACGCATGCAACGGCGCTCGTTCGACAATCGCCGACCCTATGCGGCGCCGCGCCTGATCGAAAAACTGCTTGCGATGACGGCACCCCTATTGCCGCATGTGGAGCCGTCCAAACGCGACCGACTGTTCCTCCACCGCTTCCTCATGACGACAGGACGCCTCGAGCGTGAGCATCGCGCCGGTCATATCGTGCAGGCCACGTTGCGATCGGCAATGTTGCGCTTCTACGAGCGGCACAATGGCGCGATCGCTTCCTGGAACGAAGCGCATCCCGGCAAGTCCCGTTCCCTGCTTCCCGACTTCTCGCCCAAGCTGTTCCGCAGCAGCATGGCAAGCGCCCATTACACAGCGTCGCAGGGCGATATCATGGCGGCCAAAGCGGTCCTCAATCATGCGAATGTCGCCACCACCGACATCTATGTCGATGGCGAGGCCGTCCGCCGCCTCGAACGCGATACGATCGCTCGGCTCCAGTCGCTGATGATCACATGGGTCACCGGCGAGACGCCCGCCCATGACTCGCAACATCAAGGGCCAGATACCAGCGCGCGGGTGACGGCGCTGTTCGGCCACGACTGCCTTCGACCGGTCGACGGCGGGCAGGCACAGCCTGGCCGCGTGTGCCCGAAACTGGGAGGCTGCCTTGCCTGTCCAGGCCTGATCGTCCCGATCGACCCGGATCATCTGGCGCGCATTGTCCAGGCCACCATGCATCTTGAAGCGGCGCGGGAACGCATCGACCCGATCCGGTTCAGCCTCTTCTATGCCCCCAGCCTTCGGGTGCTGACACAAGACCTGCTGCCGGCGTTCCCGCCCGAAATGATGCCGGACGCGGAACGGCACATACCCGCCTTGCCGCCGCTGCCGGACCTGGAATAGCCTCATGGCCTCCGTCCCGACATCCACGCCTACCCAACTTCCGGCGCCATTGCTCGGAAACGAAGGCATCCCCGCCGCCACGACGTTCAACTGGGGCTTCGAAATGCCGGACGGGAGCCGGTTCCGGGACGATCGGTGGACGCCGCTCCGGCACGCCGCCGAACTGTTCCTGCTCTCGCTGCGGGCCGATCCGCCCGAAGGGCGGAGGCCACTTCGCAAGGAAGCGATCGATGGTCACTTCAGCCACATCCGCTTCCTCGTTCGATGGATGGCAGCCGAGAACGTCCGATGCTTCAAGGATCTCGATCAAGACGCCGTCGACCGGTTCGTGGCCATGTTGCGCGCTCGTCCCGGCAGGAACGCTTCACGGCTCTCCCTCAGCACCGCCGAAGGCTATCTCGGCACGATCCGCACGTTCCACATGCAGCGCGACAAGCTGGACGACGCGCCGCTGATGGCGCCGCCTCGCGCCGGTTCGGTTGGGAAGCGGCACTGGAAACCTTATGGCGGCCATCCCTATACGCCCGACGAGATCGCCGTGCCTCTCATCAGCGGCGCTATGGAACTGCTCGGTGACCCAGCGGACCAGATACTCGCGCTGCGCGACCGTCTCGAAGATCTGTATGAGCAGTTCCGACCACAGCATCAGGGGCGAAGGCTCCACTGGCATATCAGACGCGCCATGTTGGCTGAGCCATGCCCCTACGCGGATCTGTATCCGAATCCGGAATGGCCGCTGCGCCGCCTGACGTTCATGCTGGATCGGCTTGGCGACGCCTGCTTCGTCGTCATCGCCTATCTCGTTGGCGCGAGAGCCTCCGAAATACTCAGGCTTGAGGAGGGTTGCCTCGAACGGCGCGCGGCCGATGGAGACGGTGAGGAACACGTCTATCTGGTCGGCACGATCACGAAGACGTCGCTGACGGAACATGGGGACATCCATCGATGGCTTGCGCCCGAGCCGGTCCGGCGGGCGATCCACATCCTCGAACGTCTCTCCGCACCGCTTCGCGAACTTAGCGGGAAGAGGAACCTCTGGCTCCACCAGCTCGGCCGGGGACGCTCGCCGCTTCCGACGATGATGCCCGTCGCCCTACTGCGATCACCCATGGTCAATATCCGCTTGAACGAACGACTTGCGCCGTTCCTTGCCTTGCCGGAACACCAAGGCGGCACCTGGCACCTGACCACCTATCAGGGTCGCAAGACGTTCTCGCGGTTCATCGGGCGGCGCGACCGCACCGGCCTGACGGCGCTGCAACGCCATCTCGGCCATGTCCACCGCGCGATGACCGACCGGGCCTATGTGGGCACCGACTTCGAGCTTGCCCAGCTGATCGACGACCAAGCCGCCGAAGAAACCCGCAAGGCGCTGGAAGACCTGCTCCTGGCGCCGAACGTCGCCGGGAAGGCGGGCGTCATGCTCTCCGAGCGATCGCCGTTCCGCGGGCGCACGCTATCGGGCGACGTCGATGGCTATATCACCGATATCCTCGCCGAAACGGATATGCGCCTCGGCGTGTGCGACTGGGGCTACTGCCTCTACCGCCGGGAAACCTCGGCATGCCTCGGCGGCGAGCGCGAGCCGAACCCGGTGCTCCGCACGCAAAGCACTTGCTCGACTTGCGCCAACTTCGCCGTGACCGGCAAGCATAAGCCGGTCTGGGAAGCGCGCCTTGAGCGCAACAGCGCTTTGCTCCAGCGCGATGACCTCGACTCCGAGAGCCGTGCGCTTGCAGAAGCCCGCATCCAGGAATCTCGCCGTATCCTGGACCAGTTAGACGAAGGAAATACCGATGGCGACCGAAATTGACCTGTCCAGCCCGCAAGCTCGACGGCGGGCAAAGACGGATGCGCGCCTGCGTGAAGCCCTTGCAGGCCTCGCCGGCAATCCCTCCGCAGAACCCACAGTCGCTGCGCTCGCACGGGCAGCCGGGGTCGGCCGCAACATCATATATACCCATCATGCCGGCGTTCTCGACGGCCTCCGCGCGCTTCAGTCGCAGCGTGCCGGCGCGAACGAGACGACCGCCAGAGAGGCCGATCGCACACGCTCGGCTCTTCGGGATGCCGAAGCTCGAAGCGCCGCCCTCGCGACACATAACGCTAGCCTGTTGAAACGCGCCGTCGACGCCGAGCAACGTGCCGAGAGGCTTGAGCGGCGCAATGCCCAACTCGTGCAGGAACTCGATCGGATACGTAGACCAATCCCGATCCGCCCCAGCGCTGAAGCGCACGATCCTTCCGCTGTCTGACGTCGGTCACGCCCTAATCGGGCGTCCCGAAAGGAAAGGGGGATGAGGAACGCTGGAAATGCGGGCTTTGTGAGGCAAAGGAGACAGGCCCGTCCAGACCTAATGCTCGCTCAAATGGAAGGTCGCCCCGCAGGACGCCTTTCTCAAGCAGTGGGAACCGGCCAAGGACGCCTGGGCGCGCGGCCAGAAGGTCGTTCGCCTTATCGGCTACGACGCATCGCCGGCTGACACGCGGCGCTATACCCATGCCTCGACCATCACGAGCGATCTTTTCGAATGCCGCTACCCACTGCGCGAATGGGGCTGGGATCGCGCGGCCTGCATCGCCCGGATCGAAGCCGCTCAGCTTCCCGTCCCGCCAAAATCGAGCTGCTTCATCTGCGGGGCGATGAAGCCGGACGAAGTTCGCGCCCTTCCGTCCTGGTGTCTGCGCCTCATCGTGCTGGTCGAGGCGAGAGCGGCCCCGCGTCTCAGGACCGTCGAAGGCCTGTGGCGCCGCTCGACGCGCACGCGGCCCGGGCGCATGACCGATTTCATCCGCGCCGAAGAGTTGCTGCCGGCCGCCGACATCGACGCGATCATCCACGACGCGCCTGCCGACCTCATCCGGTTCCAGGATGTGGCGGCCCATGTCCCGCTCCCCGACCGTCCGGCCATGGCGGAGTGGCTCGAGCAGTTCAACGCCGGCCTGAAGGAGGCAGCATGACCATCTCCGTTACAGAACAGATCGCCCGTTTGAACGACCGTTGCCGCCAGGGTTTCGATCCGACCGCTCGCCTTGTCGTGACCCGCGCCTGCCTCGCTCGTCTCGCAGGCGAAGAAGACGCGGTTCGTGAAATCATTGCCCAGGCTGAACTCCTCGCCGCCGTCCGCCGGTATGACTTTGGCCCCGGCGACGGCCCGGAACGAGACTTCGGCGCCTTCGATCTTCGGGGCGAACGCATCTTCTTCAAGATCGACTATTATGATCCCGCCCTCGAATTCGGATCGGAAGATCCAGCGGACGCATCGCTCACGCGGCGCGTGCTCACGATCATGCTCGCCGAGGATTATTGAGGGCTTCGATCGCGCCCTTCGGCGGTCCGGGAAAAGGGGAGGGGGACTGCAGGCGGAGAATTTCCACTTGTCGAGGAGCCCCAGATGTCCCTTCCCGCCACGATCAACAGCCAGGTCGATCCTGCCGCCGTCACCAGAGTCACCCGCCTCTTCAATAACACGCTCGGCGATATTCTCTCCGAGCTTATCCAGAACGCACGCCGGGCGGGTGCGAGCGCGGTCGACCTCAAGGTCATCGACGCCGATGGGACTGCGTTTCTCGCCATTGCCGACGATGGCGCCGGGATCGAGGATCCATCGGTCATTCTCGCCCTCGGTCGGTCGGGTTGGGGTGACGAGATCGCGCGGCGGGAGGATCCTGCCGGCATGGGCGTGTTCAGCCTTGCCGGTCGCGATGTCGAGATTCGCTCCTGCCCGCGCTCGACTGGCGAGGGCTGGTCGATCCGCATCGCTTCAGGCGATTGGGAGTCCGGCGCGCCCATCGCCGTTGCGCCCTGCACCCACCCGTTCGGAACCGAGATCCGGGTGCCGATTGACGCGCAATGGCTCAAGTCACTCGAGACTATTGCACAAAGCGCCGCGCGTTATTGCCCGCTTCCGGTTCGGCTCGACGGCCAGGATCTACTCCGCGAGGACTGGCTGAAGGGCGCAGAGACGATCATCGAGCAGGACGGCGTCCGCATCGGCATCTATCGCAACTATCTTCACCGGCATTTCAGCCCGAGCATCAACTTCCATGGCGTGACTGTCGCGTCGCTCCTTCCAACGGTCGCGGAAAAGGATCGCCACTGGGCGGCCAAGATCGACATCGTCGATGCTCCGGAATTGCAGCTCGTACTCCCGGCCCGCAAGGAGATGGTCGAGAATGGCGCGCTGCAGAGCCTGCGCGCGGCGATCCGCCTCGCCATCTACCGGCATATCCAGGCGCTCGGCAGTCATCGTCTGGCCTTCGCGGACTGGTGAGAGGCGGCCGATCTCGATGTTCAGCTTCCCGAGGCACGGGGTGAGCTATTCTCATGGACGCCGGCGGTCGCCGACTACAATAGCGGGTCCGGTCGCCAGCACCTGACCTCGACGGACGATCTCGTCCTGATCGATGATTTTGGGCCACCGCTCGAGCAGTGCGCTGCTTTCGCGCTCTCGAAGGACGGCCGCTATGAGGGACGGCTCGCCGAATCCGACGAGGCGATGGTGGGCTATGGCTGGTATGACCGGCTTCCCCGGATCACTGATCTCCGCTTCGAGATCGACAAGGGGGGCGAGACGCTTGTGCTCGGTGGGTCGGACCTTCCCGGTATCGACAGCGGCACGGTCGAGCGACTGGATCTCGTGCTGACGATTTCTGGCCCCGCCCCTGAAACGCTTCATATACCGGCGCCTGTCGCCATCGAATATGACGATGGCCTCTTCTGGAGCTTTGAGGAGGCTAATATTCTCCTGGCGGCACCCACGGCCGTCACGCCTGCCGAACTGGTCGATCTGCTCGACGGCGCCTGCTTTTGCGCCAGCGACGATCGCGAGGCTGATAGCTGGGATACGCAGCACGATCGTTTCCTGCTCGATGCGCAGGAAATGGCGACCCGTCTCCTTCTGGGCGATGAAGCGGCCCTGCTCGAGCGCCTGCGCGCCGTCCTCGCCTACCGGACCCAATGGTTCGTTCCGGAAGGCTCCCGGTTCGTCGCCGTTATCGGACGCGAGGCCATGGATCTACGGATTGAGCGGGTTTCGGCGAGCAGCTGATCTGCTGCCCGACGATTGGCGTCGGGGGTGGGGTTGATCAGGCCGGGACCAGGCGGGGGCTGTTCGGATCGATCCATGGATCGACCGGATCGTCCCGAGGCCGCGGACGCGGGCCTCGGCTATGGCGCTTGCGCG
>NZ_FUYP01000061.1 GCF_900168005.1 Sphingopyxis flava | reverse complement strand
AAACCCTACAAGTGGGTCAAATCCGCAGACGAGATCCTCGCCTCCGTCAAACGCTTCTGCCAAAAAACAATGAGCCGAACTTCAGATTCAGGTGAGTAGATGGTGACAACAAGGGCCTTGGAGGCGCCCATTGCACGCATGATCCCGATCTCCGCCTGACGGCGCGCGATCGACAAGAGCATTGCGCTCGCGATGCCGACGACGATCGTGACAAGTGCAAAAATCTTGATGATGAGCCCGGTGCGCGCCTGGGCATCGAGCCCCTCGAAAAGCTGGCTATTCTCGCGCGTCCAGGGGATCGCATCGAGCCCTATTGAGCGGTGCAGCTGCGCGGCGATACCGTCAGCGCCTGTTGCAGGGCTCACTTTGACTTCTATGCGGGTGACGCCGGTCGGAAGATCAAAGAGCGCGCGCTGCCGTGAAGTTTATGTAGGCAGTCTGCCGGTCGGCGCTGCCGATACCCAGCGTGAAAATTCCCTGGACGCGCAGCGAGCGCGAACGCCCGCGATCCGACGCGATGCGAAGAACTTGGCCCACCCTGAGGTCGAGATCGTCTGCAAGGCGGCTGCCCACCAAAATGCCATCGGGGGGTAAGTCGCCGCTGCCGCTGACGATAGCGCCAGCAATGTCGGCGATCGCCGAAAGCTTGTCCGGCATCACGCCGACGACGCTGACGGGTTTGACCGCTTGGCCGCGCTCGATAAATGCGCCGCCGGCGATTTGCGGCGACACCGCGGTCCCAATCGGCGTTCGTTCGATCACCTCGATGAGCGGCTCCCATGCTGGTATCTGATCGCGCCGCCCGAGATCCTTCTGGCGGGCAATCTGGGCCGCATCGCTGTCCCAGGAGCTTTGCGGGCCGCGCTCCGCTGCTTCGAGGACGATGTGCGGAATGCTGCCCACTGTGCGCGCCGTAAGCAGCTCGGCAAGGCCGCCGATCAGTGCGCTCATGAACACGAAGACGCTCACCCCAAGTGCGACGCCCGCGACCAGCAGCGAGGTTTGGCCGCGGTGCGCGAGCAGGTGTCTGATTGCAAGCTTGAGCGCATAAAGCGGCACGTCAATCGGCCGCCCGCACCCGCTCGCCCGGACGTGCGGCGGAGGGATCGAAGAGGATGCGGTCCCCTGCGGCGAGACCGGATGTCACGAAGACCTCCTCTGACGGCCAGTCGACGAATTGGACTGCGCGCTCGGTGACACGGCCGTCGGGGTCGATGAGGCGGACGCGCGCACCGCCGCCGGTCTGGAGGATGGCACTGCGCGGAATGCTGATCGCCCTCTCGCGGCGCTCGATGAGCAAGTCGACGGAGACCGTCAGGCCCGAGGGGACGACGAGGTCGCCTGAATTGAGCCGGATCCGGACATCGCGCGCGCCGGTCTCGGGGTCGATGCGCGGCTCGACATGTGCGACCCGCGCCGGGCGTACGCCGAGCTCCGGGATCGTGACCCGCGCGGCCATGCCGGGCCGGATCGCGGTGGAATAAAGCTCGTCGACCTCGATCCGGATTTCGGGGTTCGCAAGGTCGGCGAGGCGATAAATGATCGACTCGGTTCCCACAGACTGCCCAAGGTCGACGGGGCGCTCGAGGATCACGCCGCTGAAGGGTGCCCGCAAGGTGCGGCGATCGCGCAGCTCGCGGGCCTCGACGACGCTTGCCTCGCGTCGTCTGAGCTCGCGGTCGCCCTCGGCGACCGCAAGCCGCCGCTGCTCGACCTCGCGGCGCGTTGTGAATTCGCCGAGCGCCTCGAACCGCGCGAGGTCGCGCCGGGCCTGGGCGAGCGTCGCCTTTTGTGCCTCAACCGAAGCTTTTGCCTCCGCGATGGCCGCGGTTTCAGGCCCGTCGTCGATACGGGTCAATATCTGGCCCTCGCTTACGCGATCGCCCACATCAAATGGGAGCGCGACAAGTTCGCCGCCCGCGGGTGGCCGGATATCGATCTCCAGCCGGGGACGGATGCGCCCGTTGAGCGTGAGGACACGCTCGGCGGGTGCGATTTGCGCACTTGTCACGGCAACCGCAGGCTCGCGCGGCACGATGAGCCAATAAGCCGCGAGCGCGAGCAGCAATGCGACGCCCCCGCCGGCGATTAACTGGGTCCTTCTAGCCATCGCCGCTCCGTGTCATGTCGGGATGCTCCACCAGGTCTTGCGGGCTATCACGCGAGCGAAGGCCATGGGTTGCAGCAAATCTCGCCCGTTTCAGCAAAAGGTGGACGATTGATTCTCTTGTCGGCTGGCAGCGAGGGGGCCTCCATGAAGGTCCGGTGGCTCGTTCGGGATCGACCCCTTGAGCTCAGTCTCGGCGAGCGCGAGCAGAGCCATTCTGCTATCGTGCCAAACTGGCGCAGAAAAATTTTCGTCGCTGTTTCGGCTCGGATGATCGCGAATTGTCGTTTCCGTCCAATAGGACCGGCTGACGGGACGGCATCAGGCTCGGCACAGATCGGGCGGTGGTCATTCGTCCGGTAGGGCGCAGAGCGGAAAAGTTCGCCTGTGATCCGTGCCAAGACCCTTTCCGGGGGGCAAATCGTTCAGGTCGCACAGGTTGGTTGCCATTCGCAGGTTCGCAGGGCCTGCACACCATTTGTGCGAAGTTTTCGCTGCAGCCGCGGCGATGCGGGCGCGCCCGCTGCTTCCACCAAGACCATAAGCGGGTCGTAGCCGCCCGGTTCACGCGGCTCGATTGTTGAATGTTCGCCGAGTGCGCTGCCACCTCCGCTCGGGTGAGTGGGGGAGGGTGCCTTGCGGCCTCGCCGCAAGCGGTTGGCGGGCAAGTTCCTCAAAAACGTAAGGAGATTATCATGGCTGGTAAGCATAGCGCAGAAAAGCTGAAGCGTCTCGAAACCCTGTCGACCGAGCGCCGCAAGCTCATCGGACAAGCGATCATCGACGGCCTCATCTCGCCCGGCGAAGCCGCCTTTTCGCCGATCGCTGCCGACCCCGATTATGACCAGGGGCAGGGCGGCTATACTCAGAAGGGCGGCGATCACCGGCAGGGTGGCGGCGACTATAACCAGTCGCAGGCGCTCACCAATATCCGTGATCTCGTCACCAACGTCATCCAGCCCGGGCAAGTGCTCCAGCCGGGCAATGTCGCCGGCGGCGTAACGCGGGGCGGAGGCCGCTGACGGCGCTTCCCCTATTTTCAACTGGTCGATGAGGAATTGCTTGTGACACAGCAAATCAGCATCGCTCCGGCGGCGGACAGTCTTGTCCGTCGCCGCGAGTGGAGGGCGAGCGAGCCCGATTCAATCGAGGCGCTGCAGGTCGTTTACAAGGTGGCCGAGCGTTGCAACATCAACTGCAGCTATTGCTATTATTTCCATATGGGCGACGAAACGCCGCTCGAGCGCCCCGCCTACGCGCCGCACGCGGTGACCGAGCGGCTCGCGCACTGGATGGCAGAGGGCTGCGCGGAACTGCGCATTCCGCGCGCCAAGCTCGCCTTTCATGGCGGAGAGCCCGCGATGATCGGCGCCGAGACGTTTGGCAAGGCGTGCCGGACGCTTCGCGACATCATCGAGCCGGTGGCAAATCTGTCGCTCGCCATCCAGACCAACGGCGTGCTGCTCGATGAGCGCTGGACGGACCATTTCATCGAGCATGCCGTGGGCGTCGGGATCAGCATCGACGGACCCCGGGGCGCAAATGACCGCTTTCGGCTCGACAAACGCGGCCGCTCGACCTTCCAGCAGACGGAGGACGCCATTCGGCGGCTCGTTGTCGCGCGGGCCTATGGCGCCCCGCTCCCCTCGACGATCAGCGTGCTTCATCACGCCAACGACTATCGCGAGATCTATCATTATCTGCGCGACCTCGGTGTCGAGGAGCTCAATTTCCTGCTCCCTGATCGCAATGTCGATGACGCTGAATTCCAGGTCTCGGGCGAGGCCGAGCGCTACGGCCGCTGCCTTTCGGAAATATTCGAGGAATGGCTCGCCGAAGACAATGAACAGGTGCGCATCAAGTTCATCGATCAGACGCTCGTTCATTTTCGCGCCTCGGTGACCCCCGGCGCCATTTTCCGGCGGGGGCGAAAGAGTAATCAGGTCGTGATCGCGCGGAGCGACGGGACCGTCGCGATCGACGACAGCTATATTCCTGCGCTCGACTGGTATTCCGAAGCGCCCGTCCGCTCGATGGAGACGCACAGCCTGCGTGATTTTCTCGATAATCCGATCTTTGCCGAGATCGAGACCACGTCGAGCAGTACACCGACCGGCTGCGCGGGCTGCCGCTGGCGCAATATCTGCCGCGGTGGCGATCTGGAGAACCGCTTCTCGGCCCGGAACGGCTTCGACAATCCCTCGGTTTATTGTGCTGCCTACAAGGGCCTTTACGAGACCGTCTGCGCGCGGCTCGTCGAGGGTGGTTACCCCACCGCGCTCCTTTCAGAAAAATTTGGTGCAGCATGACCCGCGATCCCACAGCCGAATGGCTCTTCCGCCCGCTGCCGGTCGACCGCTTCCTCGACGACTATTGGGGACAGGACCATTATCTCCTCCGGCGCGGCGATGCGGGCTATTTTGCCAACATCTTCAGCGCGCGCGCTCTGGAGGAGTTTCTCGAATATGGCCGACCCGATCCGGCAGGCGTGCGGCTCGTCAAGGGGAAGGAAAAGAAGGAGCTTGCCGCCTACCGTCTTGGCAATGGCGCGATCGATATGGTGGCGCTGCGCAATGATTTTGCGTCCGGGTTCACGATCATCCTCAACGGGCTCGAACGCTACGTCGGCGAGATCGCGTCGCTTGCACGCGGTCTCGAGGTCGATCTCAATTTCGAAACGCAGGTGAACGCCTATATCACGCCGCCCGGATCGCAGGGGTTCCTCCCGCATTACGACGATCATGACGTGATCATCCTTCAGATCGAAGGCTCGAAGCGCTGGCACATCTATGAAGGGGAAGGCGATGTGCCGACGCGTCAATTGCAGCAGCGCGATGTTTTCGTGGGCGAAGGCCTGTCCCCCGCGACGCAGATGACCCTCTACGCCGGCGATCTTCTCTATGTCCCGCGCGGACGCATCCACGCTGCTGAAACGCTCGATGAAACATCCATTCACCTCACGCTCGGGATCCACCCGCCCAACATGCTCGACTTGATCAAATCGGCACTCGATACGCTCGCGATACGCGACGACCGCGTTCTCGAGCGGCTTCCGGCGCGCTTTCTGAACGACCCCGCACGGCGGGGGCAGCTGGGGGCGCAGGTTGGCGACGTTATCGGCCTGATCGATGACCAGGCGATCGGCGATGCGATCGGTGCCATCGAGGATAGTCTCCTCAGGCGCGGCCGCTGCCAACCTGCAGGACGCCTCGTCGCCGACGTGACGAGCCGCGATGGGATCACGCAGGAAAGCCGGCTTGCCAAGAATGAGCCGCTTTACGCACGCGTGCTCGCGCTCGGCGGCGGGGTGGCCTTGCAGTTCGCGCAGACACTGGTGACGGCCGACAATAGTCACCGCGAGGCCCTTATCTTCCTGTCGCGGCGGCGCAGACCGTTCCGGGTTGCGGAGATACCGGGCCTTGCACCGAATGCCAGGGCCGAACTTGCACGCAAGCTGCTCGTCGATGGCTTCCTTGTCCAAGCGCCCGCCTGACGCGGGGCGGCTGGCCGTGAGGGGCGCCATGGACGCCGCGTCGGCGGTTGCTCTCTACCTTGCGGGTCTCTCACAAAAAGGCGAGACTCAAGCACGGCTCGGCCTTGGTCGCGGCGAATTTCGCGCTCTGCTTGAGGAGTTGTCTCTCGCTGATTGCGAGCTGACGCCGGTTGATGTCGATCCATCGCTTCGCGTCACCTTTCTCGACACGCGCACTTGCAAATACGAAGATCCCACATTCGACGGGGCGATCGAGGCGATGGCGGCAGCGCGGTACGCACCGCCGGCCTGGCGCATCCCCGCGCGGGTCATCCTCGAAGGCTCAACCGAGCCTGACATGCAAGCACCGGCGAGCATCATTTTGCACGTCGGGCGCTGTGGATCGACGCTGCTTTGCAATCTGCTTGCAAAGAGCGGGGGCTGGACGGCGCTTCGCGAGCCCGAGTTCCTCAACAAGCTTATCCTCGCGCGCACGGCCGCGATGCGCGAGGATGAGAAGGTTCGAATCGACGCCCTGACCGAGCGGCTCTTCGCCTGTCTCGCGCGCGGTGATCGACGCCGACGCCGCGCTGTCAAGCTGAGCTCCTGGACCGCCGCACCAGCGGCGGACCGCTTGGCGCGCAGCGGAGTGAACCGGTTCGTGGGACTGCTGCGCGACCCCTCGGCAGCTGTCGCCTCCTTCTTGGAACAGCCGCCCTACTGGGCTGGAGACAGCGGCTCGGCGGGGAAGGAAAACAATGTCCGCCTCTTCGCCCGGGCGTGGGTAAGCGCTGCCGAGACGATGCTTCGCTTGCCGCCCGCGCAGTGTCTCCTTCTTCGTTATGAGGAGATGGTTGACAATCCTTTTGGCGTTATAAGGCGCGTGCGCCTGCATTTTGGTGACACGCGCCCGCTGGGAAGCGAGGCTAAGATTATGGACGCCCTTGCTTCCTATTCGAAGGGCCGCAGCGGCGAGCGATTTGAACCTTCAGGGCAGCATCGCCGGATGGTCTTGGAACCTCGTCTGCAGCGCATCGTCGCTGAGATCACCGCACCCGTGTGGCGCGCGGTCCGGCGCCGATTAGACTAGGTTGTGTGGACGAATTTGATCAAGCAAAGTCCGGCGGCGAAACTGACGATGGACCGGAAATTCTGCGCGGTTTTTTCGCATCTGAGTGCGA
>NZ_FUYP01000037.1 GCF_900168005.1 Sphingopyxis flava | reverse complement strand
GAGCAGCATCGTCACCTCGCGCTCGTCCCAATATTTGGCGGGGCGGAGCTGGATGCGCTCGAATTCCTTCTCGCCTGCAAAATATTCCTTCGACAGGGGCGGGCGCTCATAGGGAAGTTCAGGCTCGTCGCCGATGATCGCGATGCTGCCTTCGAATTTCTGCGTCCGCAGCATCACCGCGACCTGTGCCCCGCCCTGCCCTCCGCCTACAATCACCACGTCGAACTGCATCGCTTCCTCTCGTTACGGTTTTGCCGCCTCTCGCGCGCGTCCCTGACATGACAGGGACGCCGAAACAAGAAACATTGGCTATTGCGCCCCGAGGCTCAGCTCATCGCGCAGCGCAAGCAGCTTGAGGCCGAGAGCTTCAACCTCGGCCTCGCCGCGCGACCCTGCGAAGATCGACGCCGAGAGGCAAAAACCCGGCGCAATGCCGACGAGACCGACCGCAACGGTACAGACGCCGCGGTGCGCATAATCGCGGTCGACCGCAAAGCCTTTGCGTGCCGCCTCGCGTACCTGCGCGGCGTAGGTTTCGAAGGGCAGCTGCGCCTGCCAGCGCACGGGGGCATAGCGGCGTGCAAGTTCGGCATCGTCGACGCCCTGTGCGGCAGCGATAGCCCGCCCCGCGGCGCCGCCGCCGAGCGGCTGGCGCTGCGCATCGGCGAGCCTGAGGCGCATGCCCGCTTCGCTTTCGGCGTGCGCGGCAAGCTGCATGCGGTCGCGCGAGACGATTTTCCAGAGCCCGACGGCGGCTTCGGTTGCCTGCGCAAAGCGCGTCATCATGGGCTGCGCGCGCTCGGCAAGCCGCAGCGCCGTTCCGTCGCGCAGAACCTCGGATCCCGCCCAGGCGAGCGCGAGCCGATATTGCTTGCTGCGCGCATCGCGCTCGACCGCCCCTTCGGCGGCTAGAGTTTTCAGCAGATTGAGGCAGCTTGAGGGGCTGAGCTCCAGCACCCGCCCGATGTCGGAGAGCGACAGGGGACTAGTGTCGGCAAGCAGCCGAAGAATGGCGAAGGCCTGCGAAACGGAGCGAACCGGACCGGTCATGACCTCGATCTAGTTTTCATATTTATGAAAATCAATTCTCAATATTGAAAATGTTCAGCGAAACGGTTAGCGCTCGAAGCTTCGAATCGCATGGCGCAAGAAGGGATCTTCAGGATGCAAAGCCCCGGGATGGACCAGGAGGTTTTCGACCAGTTCATCGAGCAGCTCGCACGCTATGTGCGCGAGCGGCTGATCCCGGCCGAAAAGACGATCGTCGAAACCGACGAGATTCCTTCCGACATCCTCGCCGAAATGCGTGACATGGGCCTCTTCGGCCTCACCATCCCCGAAGAATTTGGCGGCGCGGGCATGAATGTCAGCCAATATATCCGCACCATCCACACGCTTTCCTACGCAATGCCCGCGTTCCGCTCGATCATCTCGATCAACATCGGCATGTTTACCTCGGCGCTCAAGAACGGCGGAACCGAGGCGCAGAAAGCCGAATGGCTGCCGCGCGTCGCGTCGGGAGAAATCGCCTGTTTCGGACTGACCGAACCCGGCTCGGGATCGGACTCGGCGGGACTGCAGACAAGCGCGATGCAGACCGACAACGGCTGGGTGATAAACGGCACGAAGCGCTACATTACCAATGCGCCGTTTGCGAAGGTCGGCCTGATCATGGCGCGCACGAGCAAGGAGAATCTGCCCAAGAACGCGCATGTCTCCGCTTTCATCGTGCCCTTTGACGTGCCGGGCGTGAGCGTCGGCAAGTCGGACAAGAAGATGGGCCAGTCGGGGAGCCACATTGCCGATGTGATCCTCGAGGATGTCCGCGTCGGCGGCGAAGCGCTGCTTGGCGGCGAACTCGGCAAGGGGTTCGCCTATGCGATGATGAGCCTCGACAATGGGCGCATGTCGGTCGGCGCGGCGGCGACCGCCTATGCCCGCCGGGCGCTCGACAGCGCGATCCGCTATGCAACCGAGCGCAAGGCGTTTGGCGAGCCGATCGCGAACTTCCAGCTCATCCAGCAGATGCTCGCGCAAAGCGAGATCGACATCTATGCGGCCGAATGCATGATGGAGGATGTGACCCGCCGCGCCGATGCGGGCGAGAATGTCCTCCGCAAGGCCGCAGCGTTCAAGGTGTTCGCGAGCGAGATGTGCGGCCGCGTCGTCGATGCCTGCGTCCAGGTCTATGGCGGTGCCGGCTATCTTGCCGAATATGACGCTGAACGTTTCTTCCGCGATGCGCGCATCTACCGCATCTACGAAGGCACGACGCAGATTCTCCAGCTTCAGATTGCAAAGCACATGCTGCGCGAGTTTGCGGCGGCGAATTGATGTACGATCTGCTGTCCGGCCTGTCGGTAATCGAGGCGTCCTCCTTCGTCGCCTCGCCCACAGCCGGCCTTTATTGCGCGCAGCTTGGCGCCGAGGTCATCCGCGTCGACCAGATCGGGGGCGGCCCCGATTACAGGCGCTGGCCGGTGACGGCCGAAAACGCCTCGCTTTACTGGGAAAATCTCAACCGCGCCAAGAAATCGCTCGCGCTTGACCTCGGCCGGCCCCAAGGGCGCGAGCTTCTTCAGGAACTGGTTCGCGCGACAGGTCAGTTCATCACCAATTTTCCCGTCGGCGGCTTTCTCTCGCACGAAGCGCTTTCGGCAGGGCGCGGCGACCTCATTACCGTGCGCGTGATGGGCTGGGCGGACGGATCGCCCGCGCTCGATTATACGGTCAATAATATGGTGGGTTATCCGATGCTCACCGGTGCCGGCCCCGAGCCCGTCAATCATGTCCTTCCGGCATGGGATCTTCTTACCGGCGCCTATGCGGCCTTCGCGCTTCTTGCTGCAATCCAGCGGCGCAGCGCCAGCGGCGAAGGCGGCGAGGTTCGCGTCCCCCTGTCCGACGTCGCGATCGGCACCGTCGCCAATCTCGGCGGAATCGCCGAGCTTCTCTATTCGGGCGAGAACCGCCCCCGCCTCGGCAACGCCGTCTATGGCCTCTTCGGCCGCGACTTTGTGACACGCGACGGGCAGCGGACCATGATCGTCGTCGTCACGCCGCGCCAATGGGCCAATCTGGTCGCCGCGCTTGGCCTTGGAGACGCCATTGCCGCCCTCGAAAGCGAGCGCGGCGTCTCCTTCGCCAAGGATGACGGCCTGCGCTTCACCCACCGCGACGCGCTCTATCCCTTGTTTGAAAAGGCGATCGCCGAGCGCGACCATGCCGAGCTTGTCGCGGCCTTCGATGCAGGGGGCATCGTCCACTCGCCCTATCGCACCATGCTCGACGCGGTGAACGATCCGGTGCTTGTGGCCGATAATCCGATATTCGGACGCGCCGAAAACCCGAGCGGCTTTGCCTATCCTGCCGCCGGGGCCTTTGCGACCTTGCCAGACGCTGAGCGCCTGGCCCCGCAGCCTGCGCCATTGAACGGCCAGCACAGCGAGGAAATCCTCGCCTCACGCCTTTCGCTATCCTCGGGCGAGATCGCCCGCCTGATCGACGCCGGCATTGTCGGCCTCGCCCCTACCGGAGAATGACCCCCATGACCCTTCGCCGCGCCGCCATCGTCGCCCCGATCCGCACTGCCGTCGGCAAGTTCGGCGGTTCGCTTTCCTCGCTGACCGCCGGCGAGCTCGGCGCCGTGATCTTAAAGGCGCTCATCGAGCGCACGAAGATCGATCCTGCGCGCGTCGATGATGTCGTCTTCTCGCAAGGCTATGGCAATGGCGAGGCCCCCTGCATCGGACACTGGTCCTGGCTCGCGGCCGGCCTGCCGCTCGAGGTTCCAGGATACCAGCTCGACCGCCGCTGCGGTTCGGGACTGCAGGCGATCGTCAACGCCGCGATGATGGTTCAAACGGGCATGTCCGATATCGTCGTCGCAGGCGGCGTGGAATCGATGTCCAATGTCGAACATTACACGACCGGCATCCGCAAGGGGGTGCGCGCGGGCAACCTCACTCTCCACGACCGGCTGACGCGCGGACGGGTGATGTCGCAGCCGGTTGAACGTTTCGGCGTCATCACCGGAATGATCGAGACGGCCGAGAATCTGGCCAGGGACTATGACATCAGCCGCGAGGCGTGCGACGCCTATGCGGTTCGCAGCCACCAGCGCGCCGCGGCCGCCTGGGCGAAGGGGCTCTTCGACGATGAACTGGTGCCCGTGACAGTGCCGCAAAAGAAGGGCGACCCGATCATTTTCGCGCATGACGAGGGTTACCGCGCCGACGCCTCGATGGAGACGCTGGGCAAGCTCAGGGCGCTCGAGGGCGGCGTCGTCACCGCCGGCAACGCAAGCCAGCAGAATGATGCCGCTGCTGCATGTCTTGTCGTTGCCGAGGACAAGCTCGACGAGCTTGGGCTCGAGCCCATTGCCTGGTACCACAGCTCGGCCGCTGCAGGCTGCGACCCGAGCCGTATGGGGATCGGCCCCGTTCCCGCGGTCGAGCGCCTGTTCGCGCGCAGCGGCCTTGGCTGGGACGATATCGATCTTGTTGAGCTCAACGAGGCTTTTGCGCCGCAGGTCCTTGCCGTGCTCAAGGGCTGGGGCTGGTCGGAGAATGACAGCCGCCACGACATCCTCAACGTCAACGGCTCGGGCATTTCGCTTGGCCACCCGATCGGCGCGACAGGCGGGCGGATCCTCGCCAATCTTGCGCGCGAACTTGTACGCCGGGATGGCCGCTTCGGCCTCGAGACCATGTGCATCGGCGGCGGCCAGGGCATCGCCGCGATTTTCGAGCGCGCGGTGTAAGAGAAAGCCGTTCAGACATGATGGGTGGCCGGCATCGGGCGCCGCCCCGAGGCTTTTGACGAAAAAGGACCAGGTCTTAAGATGCAATGGGATCCCGGTAATGCGCTCACCGCCGCGCGGTCCTTTCAAGTGGCCGCTGAGGCTGCGCTCGCGCAGCGGCTCGCGGCGCGTCCGATCGACGCCGAACAGCGCGCCGCACATGGCTTCGCCTGGGTCGCAACAAGTGTCGCTGCGCTCGAAGCAGTGCTTGCGTGGCTCGAGAAGGGCGGCGGCGCGAACCCGCTCGACGCCACGATCGCTGTGCTCGCGTTCGCGGAAAGCATCGGCCAGCTCACGGGCGGCCTGCCGATGGGCCAGAACGAGATTTTCCGTCCCGCAGACCTTGGCCTTGGGCGCGCGGCGCGCGCGCTCGCGGACGCTTGCGCTGACCTTCTCGACGCGGACCATGGCGCTGCTCGCGCCGAGGTTGCAGCCGCGCTCGCCGAGGGTCACTGGCCAAGCGAGACGCTGCATGATGCCGATCTCGACGCGATCCGCGAGCAATATCGCCGCTTTACCGATGCCGCGATCATCCCGCACGCGCATGGCTGGCACCTTGCGAACGCTCTCATTCCCGATGCGACCGTCGAGGCGATGGCTGAACTTGGCACTTTTGGGGTCTGCATTCCTGAGGAATATGGAGGGCTCGGCCTTGGCAAGCTCGTCATGTGCATCGTCACCGAAGAGCTCTCGCGCGGCTGGATCGGGACCGGCTCGCTCGGCACCCGCTCCGAAATCGCAGGCGAACTCATCGTCCATGGGGGCACCGAGGCGCAAAAGGCCGAATGGCTCCCGAAAATCGCAAGCGGCGAGATATTGCCGACCGCAGTCTTCACCGAGCCCGACACCGGTTCGGATCTGGGTTCGCTCCAGACGCGCGCGCGGCTCGAAAGCGGCCGCTGGGTCATTGACGGGGCGAAGAACTGGATCACCCATGCCGCGCGCTCGGACCTCATGACGCTCCTCGCGCGCACCCGGAGCGATGTGAAGGGCTATGCGGGGCTTTCGATGCTGCTTGTGCCCAAACCCCGCGGGAGCGAGGACGACCCCTTCCCCGCCCCCGGCATGACGGGAAGCGAGATCGAGGTCCTGGGTTACCGCGGCATGCGCGAATATGCGCTGCAATTCGACGGAATGAGCGCGCCTGCGGATGCGCTTCTTGGCGGCGAGGAGGGGCAAGGCTTCAAGCAGTTGATGCGCACCTTCGAAGGCGCGCGCATCCAGACTGCGGCGCGCGCCGTTGGTGTTGCGCGCCGCGCGCTTGAGCTCGGGCTCGACTATGCAACGACCCGCAAGCAGTTCGGCAAGGCGATCATTCATTTCCCGCGCGTGTCGGACAAGATTTCCATGAGCCTCGTCGATTTCGTCGTGGCACGCGAGCTTAGCTACGCCGCCGCGCGCGCCAAGGATTCGGGCAAGCGCTGCGACATCGAGGCGGGCATGGCAAAGCTGCTGGGGGCGCGCGCGGCCTGGTCCAATGCAGATGCTGCGCTGCAGATTCACGGCGGCAATGGCTATGCGCTCGAATATGAGATCAGCCGCATCCTGTGCGACGCGCGCATCCTCAATATCTTCGAGGGCGCTGCGGAAATTCAGGCGCAGGTGATCGCGCGCGGGCTGATGAGCGGGCGGAACTGACCGCGAGGATCAGCGCGGCGGCGGCGTGTCGTCTGCCGGGGGGTCTCCCCCGACCGGCAGGCGAAGATCGATACGGCTACCGCCGATCTCGGTTGAAATCACGGCCTCGCCGCCCTCGACGCCGACGTGCGTCCTCTCGCCGATGGGAAGCGCGGGAATGTCGGGAATTTCAGGCAGATCCTGCGGCTCTACCGGCCCGCGCGGGTTTTGCGCAGGGCGGGGTTTTGCCCGCTCGCCCGTCGCATTCACCATGAAGTCGCGCCAGATGCGCGCGGGCACGCCGCCACCCGAAACGCCCGCCAGGGGTGAATTGTCATCATTGCCGATCCATACGCCCACGACGAGACCGTTCGCATAGCCCACGAACAGCGCGTCGCGATTGTCCTGCGTCGTTCCGGTCTTCCCGAAATTGGGGGCGGCGAGCATCGCAGCGCGCCCCGTCCCGCGGTTGATGGCCGCCCTGAGGAGCTGCTCCATATCCTTGTGCTCGCGCGAGCCGAAGCGGCTGGGTCCAAAGACGAAGCGATAAAGCCAGCCTCGCTCTTCTGCCTTGAAGGCGCGCGGGACCACGGGGTAGCTCCCGGCTGCCACCGCGGCATAGGCCGCGGTGAGTTCCAGCAAGGTCATGCTCGACGTGCCGAGCGCGAGGCTCGGGTCGCCTTCGGGAAGCGGCGCGGTCACGCCAAGGCTTCGTGCCGCCTTGATCACCTTCTCGCTCCCGACCTTCTGGAACAATCGTACCGCGGCAACATTGCTCGACGAGGCAAAGGCGCGCTCGAGCGTGATCGTGTCGGAATAGGTGCCCCCGGCGTTCTTGGGCCGGTAGGAGCCAGTTTCGATGGGTCTGTTGTCGATTTCGTCGTCGGGCCGCCAGCCGCCCCGCAATGCTGCGAGATAAACGAAGAGCTTGAAGGTGGAGCCCGGCTGCCGCCGGGCCTGCGTGGCGCGGTTGAAAGGCGATGCGGCATAGTTGCGCCCGCCCACCATCGCCACGACCTCGCCATTGGGGCGCATCGCCACGAGCGCCACCTGGGCTTTTCCGAGCGCGGTTCGGCTCACCGCGCGGCGCGCCGCTGCCTGGAGCCGCGCATCGAGCGTCGTCCTGATCGTCCGGCGCGAATATCCCACATCGCTGAGCTTGCGCGCCTTGGGGAGCACCCAGTCGGCGAAATAGGTCCCCGTCGGCAGGTCATTGCGCGTCCTCACATCGACGCTCGGGGCGCGGAGATTTTTCGCCTCGCGCTCGCTGAGATAGCCTTCCTTGGCCATGGCGGCGAGGACCAGCCGCATCCGCTCTTCGGCAAGGCCGAAATTGCGCGTCGGCGCGAGCCTGGACGGCGCCTTCACGAGGCCTGCAAGCATCGCGGCCTGCGCCGGGGTCAGCTTTTCGGGCTGACGGTGGAAATAGTGGAGCGACGCTGCGCGAAGGCCATAGCTGTTGTCACCGAAATAGGCATTCGAGAGGTAACGCTCGAGAATCTCGTCCTTGGTGAGCCAGGCCTCGAGCCAGAAGGCAATGAGCGCCTCGCGCGCCTTTCGGCCGAGGGTCTGCTTTGGCGAGAGAAAGGTGAATTTGGCGAGCTGCTGCGTGATCGTACTGCCGCCCTGCGTGCGCCCGGTCGTCAAATTGCTCCACGCCGCGCGAAGGATGCTGCGCGGGTCGATCCCCCAATGGGTGTAGAAGCGCCGGTCCTCGATCGCGAGAAAGGCGCCCGTCACATGTCTGGGCAATTCGCGCACTCTGACGGGCGCCTCGACAATCGCTCCCATGCGCGCGATCGGCGTACCATCGGATGCGAGGAGGGTAATCTCGGGCGGTGCGATCGGCTCGAGCGACTTGGACAGAGGCGCTGTGAGCGCGAGCCAGCCTACAAGGAGGATGAAGAAAAGCACAAAGGCGGTGAGGCCGCGCGCCGTCCAGCGAAGCCAGCGGGGACGCTGGCGCGGCGCGGGCATGATCTCCGGCGCCTCGCCTGGGGGCGCGGCGGACGGATCCAGCGGCAGGGGCGGATCGCCGGAACGGGGAAAGAGCTTCATAGGCTGGCGTATTACACTTGCAATACAGCATAAGCAATCGTGGCGGCATGCGCTCCGCCGCCGAGGACCATCATCGTTGAAGGCGGACAGCGCCGTCCGGATCGGAGGGACCTTTATCTTCGGCTATGGCCTGACCGGCCCCTACCCGGCGCGAGCGGGCGGTCCATCGGGCCGGTCAAAGCGGCCTGTTTTACGCCCCTGCAAAGCTTACAGGCGAATGGAGATATCGATCTTGTCGGGCGAAACGCCGGCGGCGCTCGCAATCTGATGCCGCGAATTGAGGATGAGATCGGGCAGCGACATCTGCTCGGAGAGGCCCAAAAGATCCGGTACGGTCACATCCAGAGCATCGGCGACCATTTCGAGCCGCTTATATTTTGGCCGGGACTTGTTCTTTTCCCACGCGCAGATCGCCGGGACGCTGACCCCCAGGCGTTCAGCAAGCTGCGCAAGCGTCATCCCTTTCGCGCGGCGATATTGAGCAAGGCGCATGCCGAGGTCTTCACCCGCCGCATCAGCTTTGGCGGCGACGCGAGCGGCCTTCCCGGGAAACAAGTCCGAAGCCCTGATCGGCTCGGCAAAGCGGCAACCCACCATATCGGGCGCGACCAAGATTACCTCGGCATCGACGAGACCAACCGGATCAAGGTCCATTCGCAATTGATCGCCGACTCGCAGTCCATGACTGGCGGGGACACCAAAATAAAGGCCCCGGATCTCATCGGACAGAAGTTCCGTGCCGGCCTTCGCACCGCTCACACCGCGCAAATAGATGCAGCGGCCATGTCCTGCGGCATCGAGGGCCGGCGTGATTTCGATAAATGGCAAAGCGCCCACCGGCCACCTCCCCTGCACAACCGACCTGACAGGGCCGCACCCGGCGCCCTCATGCATATGAGGGTCTTGGCGGCCTCCTTGCGATGCAACCTATAATGAAACCTATTGTGCAACCACCCACGAATCAACACAAACTTATTCCGCGTCCAGGTACTGAGTCCGAACTCATGAATTTGCTTCATATTTTGCGATAGATCATCCCCCGATCATGGTTAACGAAATTTAAGAGAAAATTATAATCGGCGCGGCAAACATCCGGCCCGATGGGGAAAAGCCCTCCCCGCCCGGCGGCAGGAAGCTCTCTGCGGAGCTATTAGAAAAAAAGCGCCGCCTTTTCCGTATCCCACGCCGACAGGAGATGCGGCCTGCGGCCCCGTGAGGAATGCGAGCAAGCTGCGATGAGGCGATAGGCGCGGGGTCGCCCGCGCGCGAGCAAAAGCATTGCATATGGGTTACTTTTTTCCGTGCCACCGCGCGCTTTGAGCGCTATACTTTGGGCTCGAGCCAATCCGGGGGTGGGGGGCGATGACGGCTTTCGCGGCAAGATCGATGCTGGTTCTGGTGGCGGCCATCGCGGCCGTCCCCTCGGCTGCGGAAGAGCCCGGCCCCTCCATCGCGCATCCCTCAAGCAGTGTCTCGGCCAGCGGAGGGGCAGGCCTCATCCAAAGCCATGCTGTCACGGGCAGCCCTGCCGCCCTGGCAAACGGTCTGGCTGACGCCGCTTCGGGCGCTGCCCCCGCGCGGGCGGTGATCAGGATCGGACCAGAGGGGGTAGCGGCCGGCGCACCGCGCTTTGCCGTTCGCTCGAATTTCGCCGACACGGCGCTGCTTGTCTCCTTCTCGTCGAGCCCGCCGCGTGCAGCGGTGTCGGGCGGACCCTTGCCGTCACTGCTTCCGGCGGGCGGCCGCCTCACCAGTTCCTTTGGCTGGCGCGGCGATCCCATGCATGGCGCGACCCGATTTCATTCGGGCATCGATCTCGCCGCGCCTGCCGGCTCTCCGATCAGGGCCACGCAGGCGGGATCGGTGACGCGCGCCGGCTGGGCGGGCAATTATGGCTATATGGTAACGCTGGATCACGGAAATGGCGTCGAGACCCGCTACGCGCATATGTCCGCGATCAATGTCGAGGCTGGACGGACGGTGAACCAGGGCGATATCATCGGACTGGTCGGCTCGACCGGGCGATCGACGGGGCCCCATGTCCATTATGAAGTCCGGGTCGGCGGGAGAGCGACGAACCCGCTCGGCCGCTGAGCGGCCTCTTTGAACGCATATTTTGCTTAAAGGCCGGTTAACCACGCCTCGCGACGAAGCCTTGATAGCTCGCCCCTATTCAGGGGAGCATGAATCGGTGGATCGCTCTTCGACATCGGCCGCGCCTTGCTCTTGCAGCAGGAGCCTTCGCAGCGGCCTTGCTCGCCCCGCAGGGCGCTGCCGCTCAAGCGGCTATGGCCCCGGCAGCCGCCGCGATCGCCATGTCCCACGCAAAGCTCTGCAACCATCGCCCGTTCGGCGTTGCCATCGCAGCAGCCCAGCCGCTCATTCCCGCCTTGCCCGCGAGCAAAAGCGTCGCCCTTCTAGGCGGGCAGCCGAGCGCGCTCGATCTCATACGGGCCGCGCAGGCGGCCCCAAGCGCCCCTGCACCGGCAGCAGCGAACCCGCAAGGCGCGCTCCCCGCCGAGCTCAAGCCGCTGGAACCCGCCGCTGGCGGCAATCGTCTCGGGCCCCTCTGCAGCATGACGTCCGCAAGCGCGGTGCGCGGCGCGGCGCGCCCGCAGCCCTCCTATTCATCCCAGGATTTTCTCGCGAGCAAACGCCTCGCCATCGGGCGCACATCGTTTGACGCCGCCTGGAGCCGCGTTCGCAATGAGCGCGTGCCCGCAAGCTACGTTCGCGCCCTTGAACAAAAGGCGGCCGGCGGCCGCCGGGAAACGCTCGGCGTCGTCAACGCCTTTGTTAACCGCAAGATTGCCTTCACCGATGATCGCGACCTTTTCGGGCGGGCCGACTATTGGGCCGGCGCGCGGAAAACGCTCGCTCTCGGGCGCGGCGACTGCGAAGATATCGCGCTCACCAAGATGCAATTGCTGGCCGCAATGGGCGTCGCTCGCGAAGATATGGTGCTGACCATCGCGCGCGATCTTGTCCGCAATGCCGACCATGCCGTTCTCATCGTGCGCGACGGGGGGCGCTATTTGATGCTCGACAATGCGACCGACGCGATCCTCGATGCGTCGGCAAGCCACGATTACCGCGCGATCCTCAGCTTTGGTCAAAACAAGGCCTGGCTGCACGGATACCAGATCGCCTCGCGCTAGCGTTCGGTCAGCGCCTCGTTGAACGCCTTGGATACGGGCTTCAGAAGATAGCTCAATATGCTCTTGCGACCGGTCAATATTTCGACGTCACAGATCATGCCCGGGACGATCGGAAGTCGCTGGCCGGAGCGCATGATGTAGGATCGGTCGGTTTCGATCAGCACCGTATAATAGGCCTGGCGTTCAACTTCATCGAAGATGCTGTCGGCCGACACTTGTTGCACGGTGCCGCTCAATCCCCCGAAGATCGAAAAGTCGTAAGCCGTTACCTTGACGTTGGCGCGGTCACCGACCTTGATGAAGGCGATGTCGCTCGGCGCGATCCGGGCCTCTATGAGGAGCTTGTCGCCGATCGGGACGACCTGCATGATCGTTTCGCCGGCATTCACGAAGCCGCCGACGGTGGTGACCTGCACATTGTTGACCACGCCATCGGCGGGCGCGCGCAGTTCATTACGCTTCTGGCGAGCCTGCGCGCCGCGGATCGTCTCTTCGTTCACCGCCATGCGCGTCGTGACTTCGCTGCGTTCGCTCAGCGCCTGCTGGCGAAACTCCGACCTTGCCGAGCTTAAATCCTGCTGGGCCTGGGTGATCGCGGCGGAGGCGCGGCCGACCGACTGCCGCGCGGCGGCGAGCCGCCCCTGAACATCGACGAGTTCGCGCTGCGCCGTCAGGAGCTCGGTCTGCGGGACGATATTCTGCTTGGCGAGCGGTTCGAGCATCCGCACCTGCTCGCGCGCGAGCCTTACGCTATCTTCGAGCGCGGCAGCGGTTGCCTGGGCCTCCTGGAGCTCGCGGCGCCGCTGCTCAACCGCCGCCCCCAGAGCTCCCTCCCGCGCTCTTGCGGTGGCGACGCGCGCTTGCTGGAGGCTTCGCTCTTCGGCGCAAAGCGACCCCTCCTCGCAGCCGAGCGCGCCGCCGCGCGCTTCCTGGGCAAGCCGCTGCGCCCGCACAGCAAGGCGCTCATTTTCGGTCTGCAATTGCCCAAGGGCGGAGGATGATTGGGCGTCATCGAGCCGGACAAGCAATTGTCCGCGCTTCACCGACTGCCCGCCGCGGACGAGTATTTCGGCAATCGTGGCCGGTTCAGCGGACTGAACCAGCTGCGCCTTGCTCGAGGGAATGACGCGCCCGGTGCCGCGCGTCACTTCGTCGACCGGCGCCAAGGCCGCCCATATCACGAAAAGACCCATGCCAGCAGCAGCAACGGCGATGAGGCGCCTGCTTGAGTCCCAGCTTTTGAATCGCTCGATCCAGTTCACGGCTTATGCTCCTGAGCCGCCGGCGCGCCTGCTTCATTGTCGGCTGCGGGGACCGCAATTTCCGCAGCGGGGCCTGCCTGCACCGACACCGCCTTATGATAGCTGCGGCTCAATTGAACGGGATCGGGAAGCGTGAGACGCCAGCTCGTCGTCGTATCGAGCCGTCCTCCGACGTCGGCGGCCGCATGACGATCCTTGACGTCGGGAGCCACGGTCAATCCGGGTACATAGGCTTGATCAGGCGCCGCGCCTTCCAATTCGCCGAGCATAGCCTGCCGCAATCTTGCAAGATCGAGCGCGGGGATCCGCTCGCTCCCGTTCCAGCGATCTCTGAACGCTGCGGCGGTGCCAGCGCGCCCTGGAAAGCGGTAGAAAATATGCGTTCCGATCTTCTCGATCTTGCCGAGCGTGAAGGCCCAGCGCGGCAGGACATAATCGGCGTGATAATGGGTCGCGGACCCCACCTCGGGGACGGACGCGCCGGCAAGCGCTTCCCTTGCGACCCGTTCGGATTCGCGCCATTGCCGCGCCATCGGCGTGCGCAGCAGCGCGCCGTCGCAGGTGAAGCTGAACTGGCAAACTGGGGCGCTTGCGCCTTCATACACGACGCCGCACACCGAGTTCGGATAGGCTGGATGCCGAAGACGGTTGAGCACGACCTGTGCCACGGCCCGCTTGCCAAGTTCGGGCTCATTGGCGGCCTCGTAATAGATGGCCTGGGTCAGGCATTTCAGCGCAGTTGCGTGCTGCGCTGAGCCTGCGGGAATATCCTTGAACCCGGCGAGGGCAACGAGCGCCTCGTTCGTCACCGGAATGGCGGCATTGCGCGCCTGCGCTGTCTCGCCCGCGACGACCAGATTCTGATGCTCGCCCGTCGACATCGTCGGGATCTGGAGACGTAGCGTCTCGGAGACAGGCGCCTCGCCCCGGTCATCGGCAGGCGCAGAATATTGGAGCCATCCTGCCGCCGCCCCGGCGAGCAGCAGGACAAGCAATGCCATCACGATCTTTTGCGATCCGCGGGGCGCCGCCGCGAGCGGCCTTAGGGCCGCGGTATCACGAAGCGAACGTGCGTAAGTCATGACGCAATGCTTTCTGCAGCGCCCGCGGCCGCAATGACGTCCGCAATCGGTCCATCGGCAACGACGCGCCCCCTGTCGAGCACGACCAGGCGCTGGCAGAGCGAAAAGAGCGCGGGCCTGTGGGTTGAAACGATGAGGGTCTGGCGGGGTGTCAGCGCCTCGGCGAGGCGCTCGACGAACTGTTTTTCCGTCTGGCTGTCCATGGCGCCCGTCGGCTCATCGAGAAACAGAAGTTCGCTCGGTGTCACGAGCGCGCGGGTGAGAGCCAGAAAAGCGCGCTGGCCTCCCGAAAGGCCGCGGCCGCCTTCGCCGACGGCACGATCGAACCCTCCGGCATCGCGCGAGAGGAAGAGGTCAGCGCCAGTTGCTCTCATCGCCTCGACCAGCCGCTCGTCGGCAACAGGCCGCCCAAGCGACAGATTCTCCTTGACGCTCCCGGTAAACAGGGCGGCATCCTGTCCGACGAAGCGGAGCGCTTCGCGCACGACTTGCGGACGATATTGCCGGCTGTCGATCCCGCCGATCATCACGGCGCCCTCGGTAGGCGCATAAAGGCCGCAAATGACGCGCCCCAGGCTGCTTTTTCCGGACGCGACCCGGCCCACGATCGCGACCCGTTCGCCAGCTTCGATCTGAAGGTCGATGCCCGACAGAGCCGAACTTTCGCTTCCCGGATAGCGGAAGCTGACATTCTCGAGTCTTATCGCCGGCGCCTTGATTTCGGTAAGAACGAGGCTGCTGCCCTGCTTGCGTTCGTCGCCGCCCTCAAAGAGGCGTTCGATGCTCTGCAGCGTCTCTTGCGCCTGCCTGCCGCGCGTCAGCAGGAAGGCAAATTGCGCGGCGGGGGCGAGCGAGCGCGATGAGAGCATGACGATGGCGATGATCGCGCCCATCGTGATCTCGCCCGCGGCAAAGAGATAATAGCCGCCAATGATCAAGGCGATGGTCGAGACCTGCTGGAAGACCTGCGCGAGCCCGACGGCGAGTGAGGAAATATTGCGCAGCTTCTGCTGCGACTGGCTCCCGATTTCGGCGAGACGGTGCCAGCGACCGAGCATGCCGCCCTCGCTGGCCATGCTCTTCAGCGTCTCCGCGCCTGCGAGCGCTTCCACGAGCAGTGTCTGCTGCAGCCCCGCATCGGCCTGCGCATCGCGCGCGGCGGTCACCACCTTGCGCTGGAGCAGGATCCCGGCGCCGATCATCGCCGCGATGATCACCAGCGGCACGAGCGCGAGCCAGCCGGCCAGAATGGCCATCACGGCGACGAAGACCGCGAGGAAGGCAATATCCATGATCAGGACCACGGTCGTCGCCGCATAGAATTCGCGGACAATCGCATATTCCGACACCCGCGCTGCGAGCGCGCCGGTATGACCTCGGCGTTCTTCGAGCGGCGTTGCAAGCAGCCGCCCGAATATCTTTTGCGAAAGCCGGATATCGAGATCGCGCGACACGTCGTCGATGACCGCCGTGCGGGCTCTGCGGAGCGCAAATTCGAGCGCGAAGGCAATGATCACGCCGATGGCGAGCACCCAGAGGGTCGAGCCTGCGCGATTGGGGATGACGCGGTCGTAGACGTTCATGGTGAACAGCGGCATCGCGATCGCAAGGATGTTGATCAGCAACGAGGCGAGGAGGACGGGCGAAAGGGCGCGGCGTTCCTTGCGCAGCTCGCTCCAGAACCAGTGGCCGCGCCCCTTTGCATGCCAGGGGGCTTCTGCCTCGCGCATCTTGTCGGGATCGCCGTAGACCGACAGGAACATCCCGCCGAATGCCTTGGCAACCTCGCCAAAAGGCTCCCACTCCTCGCGCCTGCGCTCCGCCCGCCAAACCAGCAGATCGCTCTCGCGAATGTCGAGAAGAATCACAAACTCGCCCGGCGCCATCTGGGCGAGCGCGGGATAATGCGCAGCCCCGCGCGGGAGCTTCCTCGGCCGGCGCGGTTCATAGTTCAAGCCCGCGATATCGAGCGCGGCGCCTGCCTGATGGGCCGGGAGCAGTCCCCGGCTGTCACGCGGCAATTGGTCGAGTCCGGCGAGCGACTGGCCCCCGGCGAAATGCCGCGAAAGTTCCGTAACGCATTCGGCGAGGGAATCGATCAGACGCCCTTCGATTGATTCCTCGATTTCAGACACAGAATTTGCCTTAATTCGCCGGAGCGATCACCACCTTAAGGATAGACGCGCCGCTGCAGTTCGGCAGGGACGGGCGGCCCGTATCGGAACTGCTCCCGCTCCGTCTCCCCTGCTCCGGTACCCGGCGCAACGTTGAGCGCATCGAGGAAGCTGTTCGTTGCCGCAAGCGCCTGATACTGGGCGAATATCTGTGAGAAACGCGCCGTTTCGAGGCGAACCTGCGTGTTGTAGCGCGTGTTCTGTGCATCGAGCACATCGAGGAGCGAACGCCGCCCGACATTGAACTGGCTACGGTAGGAAAGCAGCAGATCGTCGCTGACCTGGTTTTGCCGTTCGAGCACGCCGACGAGGTTCCCCTGCGTCTGCATCACCGACCAGGCCGTACGCACATCCTGCTCGGCTTCGCGCTGCAGCTCGTGCAGGCGGTAGCGCGACTGGCTGGCGCGGCGCACCATTTCCTGCAGCTTGGCCCGGTTGATCCCGCCATCCCACAAATTCCAGCGCAGCACCGCGCGCGCCTGCAGATCGTTCGTCTCGCCGCGGAAGCCGTCGATGTCATCGCCGATCCGGCCCCGCACTTCGACGCCGACCGTCGGATAGAGATCGCCCTTCGCAGAGGCTGCCGCGGCATTTGCTGAATCGACGTCGGCCGTCGCCTCGCGCACCAGGGGGTTGCGGGTGCGTGCGAGCCCGACCGCCTGGTCGAGCGTGGTCGGCAGCGCGCTCGCGAGAGCGGGCGGCAGCGAAGGCTGAGTGATGTCGAGCCCCGTCAGGCGGCGCAGCGTAATGTTCGCCTCGTTATACGCCTGCTGCGCCTCTTCCTGCCGCGCGGTCGCTGCTTGCAGCCGTTCCTCCGCCTGCTGGAGATCCGCAACGCTGATCGAGCCCTGGTTCACGCCCTGACCGAGGTCTTCAACGAGCGCCCGGTGGAACGCGGCATTATCCTGCGATGCGGCGAGAACGCGCTGCTGCAAAAGGAGGTCGAGATACTGGCGCGCGACTTCGAGCGCGACAAATTCGGACCGCTCAAGAACACGCAGCGACGCCCCGTCGACGCGGGCGGCCTGGCGCAGCAGCTCGCCGCGCCGGCGCCCGAAATCGATCAATGTCCATTCCCCGCCGAGGCTGAGCTCGAGCGGGTAAAGTTCATCATTCGCAATCCCCAGCGCGCGCCGCGTGCTGTTTTCAAGCCGTCGCACCCCTGCCGAGCCTTCGACATCGATCCTCGGGTGGAACAGGCCCTGCGCCTGCTTCCGCTCGAACTCGATCGCCTCCTTGTTGAACTGGGCCTGCAGAATCTCGGGATTGGTCTTGACGGCCAGCGAGATCGCTTCCTGCATCGAAACTTGGGCGAAGGCTGGCGTGGCCGCTGCAAAGACAAGCGCCGCTGAGGCCAAGAAAGTGAACTTGCGCATCTGATCCCCCAATTCCTTACCGAACGCCAATTTCAACCCGACGGTTTTGCGGTTCACGCACCCCATCGGCGGTCAGCACGCGCGGCTCCTCTTCGCCGCGCTGCGCGGTCGTGATCGTCTCGCGCGGCACCCCGTAGGACGCGATGAGATTGGCGACCGCGTCGGCGCGGCGCGCGGACAACCCCATGTTGTACGCGTTGCTGCCCGAACGGTCGGCGTGCCCCGTCACCGTGATCGAAGTCCAACCGCAAGGCGCAGCGTTCGCCGCGACAAATTGTGCGGTTTCCGAAGCTTCAGCCGGAAGCTCGGACGAATTCCAGTCGAAGTAGATGATGCCCGGAAGTTCGCGCGAACAGGTCTCGGTCGGCGGCGGAGGCGGCGGCGGCAGCGGCTCTGGGGAAGCTTGTCCTGCCATCCGCTCATAGGCGTCGTTGCATCTGGCAATGCTCGTTTCATCGCGCGTCCCCGACTTGAAATAGCCGAGCGCGATCGCGCACTGCACCTTTGCCTCCGAGGCCCAGGTGTAACGCGCATCATTTGCCCCGATGGTTGCCGGATCAAGCGTCGCTGCAAGCGCTGCATCGTAACGCTGCTGGATCTCTCCGCGCTCGCTTCCTTGTGCCATGGCAATGTTCGATACCCCCGCGGCGAGGCAGATCGCCGCCATCGCCATCCCGATCCGTTTGTTCATGAGACTCCCCTGCATGATGAATTCGCCCCCTAGGCCGCGGCAACCAGCTGCGCTGCGTCATCAATCGAATGATCGGCAAGCATTCCCTGCGTCATGAGGAAGACCTGCGCGTCGAGCGTCTGCGCCAGAAGCTGGTGTCCGGCGCCCGCATCCGGGGCGGGCGCATCGGCTGGCACGTCGCCTGCGAAGTGGTCGACGATCGCGTTGACGGCGACCTCATCGCTCACTTGTGCCAGCGCCTCGCGGACCGAGGCCGCATCCTGGTCAACAGCAACCGTTTCGCCAGAGGTCTGGAGGAGCAGAGCGTCCATCACAGCCTCTGGCGAAACGCCCCCCATTTGACCGGTCACCAAGGCGCCGAAATCGGCCCCCGCCTCGGATTGCCACGGTACGGCGGTCGCGACCTCTGCCACCTCATCGACCGCGAGGTTGCTCAGCGGCGAGGGAGCATCGCTCGGCGTGTGCGAGGATGGCGCTTCCACCTTGCTGGCCGCGCCCTCATTCCTGAGGAGGTCGGCGAGGTTGAGAAGATTGCCGTGCTCCGACCCCGTACCGATGGCATAGTGCAGGCTGCCCACCTCGGCGCTCGGCAGCGCACTGGCCGCCGCTTCGGGAGCTGTGGGATTGCTATCGTGTGCCGCCAGGATTTCGGGGACGGCAAGCGCCCCTGCGAGCGAGGCGACGAGCGCCAGGTCGGCCGAGCGCCGATCGGCAGGAGCCGCTGCAAATGAGGCGTCAGCAAGGGCGCCGCTCGTCCCGTTCGTGCGGGTGAAGCTCCCCGTCCCGTGAACGAGCACCTGGCCTCCTTGGGTAACATAGCTCTTGCCGTCCGACGCCAGGTCGAGTCTGGCGATGCCGAGCTCGGAAAGCGTGCTGAATTCGCCCGGATCGGTAACGCCGTTGCTGTTCGCATCCTGCCAGACCCCGAAACGCGAAAATTCCGTGTCTGCGGCGGTCAGCTTTCCGTCACCATCGCTGTCGAAGCGCAGGCGCACACCCTCAAGGTCGGTCGAGGCCCCGACGGCGAAGACAATCTCGCTGCCGTCGTTCGCTACTCGGTCGCCATTGGCATCATGGACGAGCAGTCCATCGTCGGGCCCGGCCCATGCCGTGGGCTCGGCTACACCGTCGCCGTCATAATCGAATGCAACGCCGGCGGCCTGGGACAGGAATTCCACGCCATCGCCGTCGAGATCGAGCGCGACAGGCGGCGCCGCGGGGACAGCGGTGATCGAGAGGACCGCGCCATTCGCGACATCCCCATCGGCATCGACGATCGATACCGGGACGGTGAAGGGCACGGGTTCGGTCGTCGTGATCGCCGACGCGCCGAAATCGCCGATGCGGAAGCTCGAGCCTGACACATAGGAGACTTCGAGGCTGTTATATCCATCGCCGGTGAAGATCGCGACCTGCGTGTCGCTCACGATGCCCGAGATCGTCACGATACCGCCCGTGAAAGTGACGGTATAGTTCTGCCCCCCGACCGAGACGTTCTGCGGCGAGACCGAAGCGTTTACTGTGACCGTCGAGGCGCCAAAGCGGATGGCAACGGCCGTGATGGCATCGGTGGTCCCGTCGCCCACAGCGTCATTGCCGACAACGCCGTCGGGGTCGTCCTTGACTTCGAAGCGGACGGTCGAACCCGCCGTCGAGGCGAATACCGCCGATGCGCCGTTGACGGTGTAGTGATCGGAGAAGGTGTGATTGCGATTGCCGGCGTTCTGGTAGCCCGAGCCGCCACTCGAAGGCGTGCCGAGGAGATCGGTCACGAAATCGATGCGCAGGCCTTCACCCGCTTCGATGGCGCCGCCGCCGCCGCCGCCGCCCACGCCGCCCGAATTGGCGTTCGTGTTGACGGTCTGGCCACTCACGCCGATCGGCGTCAGCAGGATGTCCGGGCTATCGGGCGTAGCGTCATCGCGGAAGTAGTTCCACGCGACATTGCCTCCCGAAAAATCATAGCCGTCAGCGTTGAAGTCGATCTGGGTAACCGCGTCGAGCGGCTGCGAGATATTGACCTTGTACTGATCGTTGAAGCCGGGGGGCTGGATCTGGATCGTAAAGACCAGGCTTGCATCGGGCTTCGTGGCCGTAAGCGTCAATCCGTCGGGCGAGATCGCATAGCTCAGCGGCTGCCCGCCGGAGGTAAGCGACTGACCTTCCAGCGCGGTGATGGCGTCTGATGTGAAGAACAGCTTGCCCGGTCCATCGGCGCCGTAATTGTTCGCAACGCTGCTGTCCGCATCGAGGAAGGCCGCGTTCGTCCCACCATTCTGGTTGATCACATTTACCGCGATCGGCGTGGTGGCGACCGGCACATCGTCGATGATATCGATAGTGATGCTGTTGATCGACGTATTGCCGTTGGCGTCGGTCACCTGATAGCTGAACGTCTCGGCATTGTTGACCGTGTTGGTGCCATTGTTGGCACTCGGCCCGATAACCGGTGAGGTCAGCGTGTAGCTCCAGCTCCCGTTCGAATCGAAGGTGAGCGTGCCATAATTTCCGTTGGGGCTGTCCAGCAGCGAGAAGCTGAGCGCGCCTGCGCCGCCGGACACATTATCCGCAACCGTGCCCGACACGGTTTCGGCAGTGCTGCCAGGATTGCTCCCGAACGGCAGCGCCGCTTCGTTGACAGCCGCGTCCTCGTTGGTCGCGGCGAGGCCGCTGTCTGTCAGCGTGATGGTCAGCGTCGTCGTCGACTGATCGCTGTCGCCGTCGCGGATCGTATAGACGAACATGTCGGTTGCGCCTTCCGGCGGAACGGCGTTGGGATAGGCATCATATACGTAGCTGCCGTTCGCCTGGACGGTGAGCGTGCCATGCTGGCCCAGGATCACCGTATTGACGCCCGTCGTCACCGCGCTGGTCGTGTCACCGCCCGCCGCGCGGACCCCCACGACGCCGCCGCCCGGCGCCTTGCCGTCCGCGCCGAAAACATCGTCCAGACCGTCGGTCAGCACATTGCCGGCGACTGCGCCCCCTTCCGTGACGCTATTCACATCGGGGTTGGCCGTCGGCACATCATCGACGATATCGATGACGAGGGTATCGTCCGCGATGTCGCCATCGCTGTCGGTCACGACCACATCGAACTGGTCGGACGTCGCATCGCCATCGGTGTTGGTGGTGAGCTCGTAGCTGTAGCTGTAGACGCCGCCCGCAAGGGTCACGGTGAGCGTGCCATAGGCGCCCGCGACGCTGCCACCGGCGGTCACGTCGGTGCCGTTGATCACGAGCGAGCCGATGCTGTCATTGCCGGTCGTGATCGCGAAGGCGCCGCTTGCAAACTCGCCGTTCGAAGCGGGATCCGACCCGAACGAAAGCGCAGCTTCATCGACGCTGTTCGCTCCGCCGACATCGATCGTGGGTTCTGAATCGGCCGCGAGCGTGATCGTCACCGTCGCGGTCGAGACATCGCCGTCGCCGTCGGTGATCGTATAGGTGAAGCTGTCGGGTCCTTCGGCGCCCGGCGCCGGCGTGTAGGTGAAGGTCCCGTCGCCATTATAGACCGCGGTGCCCTTCGCCGGCGCGGTGCCCAAGGCGACGTCTGCGGCCAGGTCCACACCGTCCGCACCCGCCGTGTCATTCGC
>NZ_FUYP01000092.1 GCF_900168005.1 Sphingopyxis flava | reverse complement strand
GCCAGCGACAATCAAACACACCAAAACGGAACTGTCGCGGTCAGAATCTTCTCATCCTGATTGCCGCAACTTCTCATCCAGTTTGTCGCGCTACAGTTCGAGCGCGGCATCGACTTGTGCCATGAGACGGTGCGGTTCTGGTGGAACCGGTTCGGCCCGCTGTTCGCCGCCGACATCCGCCGCCAGCGGGTGAGCAGGATGAAAGGGTTTCGCCACTGGCAATGGCATCTTGATGAGATGTACGTGAAGGTGAACGGCGAGATGGTGTACCTCTGGCGCGCGGTCGACCACGAAGGCGAGATCCTCGAGAGCTACGTCACCAAGACCCGCGACAAACCTGCCGCCCTTGCCTTCATGAGGAAGACCTTGAAGCGGCATGGAACGGCGGAAAAGTTCGTGACGGATGGCCTGCGCTCCTACAAGGCGGCGATGACCGACCTTGGCTGTGCGCATAAGCAGGAGACCGGCCGCTGGGCCAACAACCGGGCCGAGAACAGCCACTTGCCATTCCGACGACGAGAGCGGGCCATGCTGCGGTTTCGGCAGATAAAGTCCCTACAGAAGTTCGCATCAGTCCATGCCAGTGTGCATAACCATTTTAATCAGGAGC
This sequence comes from Sphingopyxis flava, assembly GCF_900168005.1. Classification (GTDB taxonomy): domain Bacteria; phylum Pseudomonadota; class Alphaproteobacteria; order Sphingomonadales; family Sphingomonadaceae; genus Sphingopyxis; species Sphingopyxis flava. Next base: position 1,561 of record NZ_FUYP01000092.1, on the reverse strand, counting down.
GCCATCTCGTTAGCCGTGAAGTCTACAAGCAACGCCGCTCAGCCGCCCTGGCTGAGTGGCAGATGATCGCGGCCTAGAGAACTCCATCCTTGGAGATCAGTGCGCGCAGTGGAGAGCGGTTCGCATTAGACTGACAGCTCCGGTGGCAGCATTCCATCGCAATTCTTTATTCAGCTGAAGTAGGTTGCTTGGCTGATCCCTGCCTTGCGGCAAATGGCAGCCAAGAAAACACCGTCGGCTCCCTGAACGCCTTCTGTGCGTCGGAAGACCTCGATGCCCTCGTGGTCCTTCGCCCCTTCCAGTCAGGAAGATTACGACGAAAATTTCAAATGAAAGAAATCCATCTTCCCGAAATTAGATCACATCTGATCTAGCTCAAATCAAAAAAATGGACGTAATTAACTACATAATTATAATTGACATATAATTACAATTTAATCAGATTCCGCAGAATATGATATATCTTTATAATACTCCATATCTTGAGAGAATTTTTTTAACTTCTGATCCACCAAATTATATATATGTTTACCGACGATAAGTCGAATTGGCAATTCGGGTTCTTCGATAATCTTTAATATCGCATCAACCAGCTTTTTGGGGTCTCCCGGTTGATTTGCATCGTAGTCGTGCCAAATATCCCGCTTGCTTCTGCCGGGCGTGGCATCATATGCTTCGATAGTGTTTGCAGCGATGGCAATGGAGCCACCGAAGCCCGTTCGAAACCCCCCAGGTTCGACGACCATAACACGCAAACCAAAGGGGCGGACCTCTGCAGCCAGCGCCTCGGTCAAGCCTTCGATTGCAAACTTTGCCGTACTATACGCACTCAGTCCAGGCAAGCCGATAAGCCCTGCCCCAGAGCCAATATTAATAATGTCCCCTTTTAAGCGATTTCGCATCCCCGGTAGAGCTGCTCTGATAGCAGAAACAGTACCAAATAAATTGGTCTCTAGGCATGCTCTGAACTCAAGGGATGTAATCTCTTCAAAACTTCCATCTAAACCAACGCCTGCGTTATTTATTAGAATATCAATGCCCCCCAATATTTTCTCGGCCTCGAGGACAACGGCATTTAAGTTGGCTTCATCAGTCACATCGACTATACGGGCGACGGCCCTACCCTCGCAAAGAGCTTCGAACTCTTCCGCATGGACCGACTGTCGTACCGTTCCGACAACTCTGTCGCCGCGGAGCAGAGCTTGCTCCGCAAGCAGCCTGCCGATTCCACTCGAAACCCCAGTTATAAGCCAACCCTTGCTCATTTGCGCGATGCCTCGATACCGTGACGAAAGGGAACAACGTTAATGAGCATATCAGATAATGTATGAGGCCGTAAACTTATAAACGGCCTTGAGGTTTGGCGGCGTGCGTGATTCAGGCTTTCCATTGCGATGGAGGCTTGATGGCAAGGCGGCGATACGAACTGACGGACGGGGAATGGTCGATCATTGAGCCGTTGCTGCCGAACAAGCCGCGCGGCGTTCCCCGAGTTGATGATCGGCGCGTGCTGAACGGCATTCTCTGGCGGTTCCGCACCGGCTCGCCATGGGCGGAGATC
>NZ_FUYP01000019.1 GCF_900168005.1 Sphingopyxis flava | reverse complement strand
TCCGCGCTGTAGCGCTTTCTCGTCGTCTTCATTCCAGTCCATTCCTCAGGTCAGGCTGAGCTTATCACCCTGTCCAGAAAAACGGCACCACCTCATTCGAGGCATCACTTAAATCAGGAAGGACCCGGATGCGACGCGTCTTGCGCATCACGCACTACAAATCAGGAATGAGATTTGCCGCGCCCAACATTGCATGACGCCCTGTCAACGGGGCGTCAGAAGCTGCGCGACGGTAGTTACAGCGCTCTGCTCGGCGTGGTCGTTCCGCGGGCCGGATGAGCTTGGCCGGATGATCACCCGACATTCGGCAATGGCGCAAACCGCAGCGCCATGCCCGTTTCGCGCCCGTCCCTGGCCGAAGACTGCGTCTTGCGCAGAACCTCTCGGCCACGGACTCGCGCGATGGTCGCCATCGACGATCATGACGATTGGTTATGCGGTTCGACCGTGTGGACGCAACGCCGGGACTGTCTCGCCATCAGACCTGCGGACAGCCCGATGCCGAGCCGACAGGAACCTCAGCCTAGTCGTTCCAGCGACCGGGTGTGGGTGTCCGTCTCACCGCCGGCATCGCCTTCGGCGGTGTCGTTGGCGATCGGCTCGCTCAAATGTGCGGAGATTTCCTCGTGCATCGCGACCAGCAGTTCGCTCTTCCGCTCGCGGAGGATCTCGGTCGGCGAAGCGATCCCGATGGAGAACCGCTCGTTGCTCTTCTCGAGTTGCGGCAACGACATCGCGATCACGCCGGCACCGGGCGTGAAGGTATCGTGCTGGAACGCGTAACCGTTGGTCCGAACCGCCTGGACACGTTCCATCAGTTGCGAGACCGAAACCTTGATGTCGACCTCCTGAGGCTCGGCGCTGTAGCGAATGCCGATCCGCTTGATGTCTGCGTCGGGCAAATCGGCAATCAGCGTCAGACCCGTGGCCGAGCAGGCCAGTGGGCGGCGCGAGCCCTGCACCACGTAGAGCCGCACCGGGCTTGTGGCCTGCAGCACGTGGATGTATTCCGACATAACTTGGTTGCGCACCGCAAGCACGATGGCCTGTCCCGTCCGCATGTTCAGGCGGTGCATGAGGCGGATCAGCGGGCCATCGCTAAACAGCGGGCCATTGACCCAGCTGCCGAGCAACGCGACGCGAGTGGTCGGTGCAAAGGCACGCGTGGTGGCGTTGTAGGAGAGATAGCCCATGACCACCAGGCTGCGCAGCAGGACAGACGTGCTCGACTGAGGCAGGTCGAGAAGGTCGGACACTTCGGACACGACCGCCTCGCGTTTCAGGACATCGAAGAGTTCGAGGATGTTGAGAACACGACCGGCCGACTTGACGACATGGTCGGACCCTTCATGCTCGTGCCCAGCTACCCAGCATTCGCCCAAGGCCTGGCCAAGTCGTGCAAGCTCCATGACATCTCTCCATCTGTCCTTTGCGGTAACCTAACAGACGTTCGGTTTTGGTGCAAGAGATGCGGATGGCGATCAAGGCGACGTGCAAAAAACCCGTACAGTGACGGGACCTGGCCGCTTACAGCGGCTCGCGCGCCGTTTCACGCTGCTTTTGCAAAAGCGCTGTCGGCTGATTTCCCGCGCGGTTCGTCGCGCGGTCTAGGCGGATCGCGAATCGCCCGCGAGCAGGAACCGCCTGGCGAACGCCGCGCTCGCCTCCAGCGTTCGGATGCTTTTGGCGTTCAGCACTGCCAGCGACTGGAACGGATGGATCACCCCGTCAATGCGCTGTGCCTCGACGATATTGCCTGCCTCCTGCAACTTCCTGGCGTAAAGCTCGCCCTCGTCGCGCAGGGGATCGTGCTCTGCCGTCAGGATCAGCGCCGGGGGCAAGCCGCGAAGATCGGGCGAGCGCAGTGGGCTGAGATAGGGCTGATTGCGATCCGCCGGGCCTGCATACTGGTCCCAGAACCACTGCATCATGGCCCGGGTCAGCAGCTTGCCCTCGGCGTTCTCGAGATACGACGGCCGATCGAAATCATGATCGCAAATCGGGTAGACAAGGATCTGGCAGCGCAGCGGTGGGCCGCCACGGTCCCGCGCCATCAGCGCCAGTGCCGCGGCCAGGTTGCCGCCTGCGCTGTCACCCGCCACGCCAATCCGGTCTGCCTCGAAGCCCATGCTGTCCGCATTCGCACGGACCCATTCCGTCACGGCAAGACAGTCTTCCAGAGCGACGGGATAGCGAAACTCGGGCGCCATGCGATAGTCGACCGAAACGACCGCGCAGCCCGATGCGTGGGCGATGAAATGCGACTTGAACTCGTCGGAGTCGAGCGATCCCCTCACCCACCCGCCGCCGTGCATGCTGACGATGACGGGATGCGGTCTCGCCGTAGAGGGACGATAGATGCGGATCGGGATGGGATGGCCATCGTTCGCCGGAATCCGGCGCGCCTCGACCGTGACCGGATCGCGCAGGGGCGGGGTCACGATCGGCGCCGATCGCATCTCGCTTGCGATGTCCATCGCGGGCCGTCCGTAATCCGGCGGCGGCAGCGCATTCACACGATCGAGTATTGCCTGGAAGTCGGGATCGACCGGCATCACGCGCGTCCTGCCGATGCTGGCCGTGCGGCGCCGTTGTTGGCGCCTGCCGTCTCAGGCCGCGTCATATGGCGTCGCACCGACGGCCTTAGCCTGGCGACGCAGCCACTCGTCGAGAGGAACGAAAGTGGGGTCGCCGCGGACGAGTTCTTCCGTCTGCGCCAAGATCACCTCTTCGGGCTCGTCAAGATCGAGCGGTTCGGCGCAGGGCTGCGCGATGTACCATGCAGACTTGGCATAGAGTTCGAGACGGTTACCCTCAGGGTCGAAGCAATAGATGCTCCAGGCGTTGCCATGGTTCATGGCGCGGTCGACCCGGATGTTCTCGGCCTTGATGATCTCGTAGAAACGACGAAGATCGGCAAGGGTGTCGAGCTTGAACGACATCTGGTTGATGAGGCCGCTTCCCATGGCATCGGTGCGCCCTTCGACAAGAACGATCTGGTGATGCTCGTCCGGGCTGCGGCTGAGGAATACGATCCTGCCGCCGGCTTGCGTCGGCCCCCTGTCCGTCACCACGAGACCGAGGACCCGCTGATAGAAGGCCAGCATGGCATCGAGGTCGCGCACATAGATCCCGAGGTGGCGGAACTGGGCATTGGGCGGTGCCAGGGTCATGGGTTCGTCATTCCTTCTTCGACACGATCGGTACGCGATGGCGTCGGCTGTCGAGTGCCGCGTGCGCTAGGAGTCGGTCCGCCGCGACGGGCGGGCACCATCCCGGCCACCTAGGAGGCGCGGATCAGCCCGCCATCGACGTAGAACGTCTGTGCTGTGATCAAATCGGCATCCGAGCTGACCAGCCAGGTCAGGACGCCCGCCATGTCTTCCGGCATCGGCGCGCGCGGGATGGCCTGCCGATCCGCTAGGATGCCGTAAAGCTGCTCGGACGTCTGGCCGCGGAAGTTGGGCGGGCGGTTGAGAGTGCCCTCGGTCCGGGTGAAGCCGGGCGCGATCGCGTTGACGGTAATGCCTTCCGGGCCCAGTTCGCTGGCAAGCGCACGGGTGAAGCCGATGACCCCGCCCTTGGCCGCGATATAGTGGGTCAGTCCGGGTGCGACCTGGCCGAAACTGTTCGACGCCATGTTGACGACGCGGCCCCACTTGCGCTCGCGCATCCCGCCTACGAAGCGCTTCGAGACGAGGAACACCGAATCGAGGTTGACCGACAGCATATGGCGCCAGTCCTTCAGTTCCATCTGTGCGAATGGCATGCTGGGAAAGATGCCGGCGTTGTTGACTAGGATATCGCACCGACCGAACTCGTTCTCGACCTCGTCGCCCAGCCTGGCTACCTGATCGGGATCGCTGACGTCGCACTGGAACGAGGCGGCACGCGCATTGATCGCGCGCAGTTCGTCCATGGTCTCGTCGGCGGCGTTGAGGTCGACGACCGCGACTTCCGCACCTTCGCGCGCAAGGCGAAGCGCGAACGCGCGGCCGATACCGGCCGCAGCGCCCGTGATGACTGCGACTTTTCCTGCATGGCGCTGTTCCATGAAAGGCTCCCTGAAATGAATGGCATGGTGGGGGCGAGTGACCTCGCCCCCTTGGAAATCACACGATGTCGAAGTCGTCCGCTTCCTTGGCGATCCCGTTGCGCAGGATGCCGATCCCGGAAATCTCGACTTCGACGGTGTCGCCTTCCTTCATCCACAACGGCGGATTGTGGAAAGCGCCGACGCCGCCGGTCGTGCCGCAGATGATGACATCGCCGGGTTCGAGCGTGATGAACGAAGAGCAGTAGGCGACAAGGGCCGGAACGTCGAAGATAAGGTCGTCGAGCGTGGCGGTCTGCACTTCCTGTCCGTTGAGGCGGGTCTTGAGCGACTGCGCGCTGATGTCGGTCAGTTCGTCGGCAGTGACCATCCACGGACCGAAGGCACCCGTCTGCGGGAAGTTCTTGCCCGGTCCGAACTGCTGCGAGTGCTTCTGCCAGTCGCGGACGCTGCCGTCGTTGTAGCAGGAATAGCCCGCGACGTAGTCGAGTGCCTTGTCCTCGGGCACGTAGCGGCAGCGCTTGCCGATAATCACCGCGAGTTCACCCTCGTAATCGAACCTTTCCGACACCTTGGGACACAGCATGTCCTGGTGCGCGCCGGTCTGGCTTTCGGCAAAGCGCATGAAGATCATCGGCTTGTCAGGCGTCTCGCGGCCGGTTTCCTTGACGTGGCTGGCAAAGTTCACGCCCACGCACAGGATCTTGTCGGGCTTGGGCACCACGGGCAGCAGCTTGGCGTCGGCAAAGGCAATCGCCGGTGCGGCGTCGGCGCGCGACTTTGCATAGGCAAGTCCGTCGGCGCCATCGGCGATGAGGTCGCGCAACGAAGTGTAGCGCGGACCGAGATCGATGATGCCTTCGGGTGCGTCGATGCTTCCGGTGACGATGCCACAGCTCTCGCGTCCGTCTGATCCGATATAGCTTGTAAGTTTCATTGCCTTTGCCTTCGTGATTCGATTGCTTGTTGCGAAATGTTGTCTAGCGGCCGCCCAGGATCGTGACGACGGTGGATGCTTCCTCGTAACCGAGGAATCCGCCCCCGTTCTCGGCAATGGCCCAGCGTGCGTTCTCCACCTGCCGCGCGCCCGCTTCGCCGCGCAACTGGGTCACGAGCTCGTGCAGCTGGATGATGCCGGTGGCGCCCACCGGATGGCCCTTGGACAGCAGTCCGCCCGACGGATTGACCGGAATGCGCCCGCCAAGGGCCGTCGCGCCCGACTCCGTGAATGCCCCCCCGTCGCCCCGCGCGCACAGACCCAGGTTCTCGATCTGCAGGATTTCGGCGAACGCGGTTGCATCATGGACTTCGGCGACCGACATCGCCTCGGGCCCAACGCCCGCCTGGTCGTACGCCTTGAGCGCGGCGCGACGGCCGAGGTGATTGTCGAGATCGTCGGGATGGCGATCGGAGGATGATACCAGCGCACAAGCCGCAACCGGGACTGCCCGGGCCGCATCGAACTTGTCGAGCGCAGAGCCCGTACACAGGATCATGGCGGCAGCGCCATCGCTGATCGGAGCGCACATGGACCGCGTGAAGGGCCAGGACACCGGCTTGTCGGCCAGCACCTCATCGATCGACATGTCGAAGCGGTATTGCGCATCGGGGTTCATCGTCGAATGGTGATGGTTCTTTGCCGCCACCGCCGCGATCTGCCGCTGCGTCGTGCCGAAGCGGGCCATGTGATAGCGCGCGAAGGCGGCATAGATATCCATGAAGACACTGCGCTCGGCCGCGGGCTCGACACCTTCCGGGATGGGCATGTCCTTGGCCAGCGAAAGCAGGGCCTCGATCTGGCTGTCGAACTCCAGCGTGTCGGTGCTGCCCCTGAAGGCGCGGAACATCCCCTCACGGTTTTCCGGGAAGAACATCTTTTCCGCGCCAACGACAAGGGCGACTTCGCCGAAGCCTGCCTTCAGGAAAGCCAGCGCGTTGTAGAAACCTGTGCTGCCGCTGGCGCAGGCGTTCTCGACGTTGGTGACGGGAATGCCGGTGACGCCGTTGGGGCGCAGCGCGACTTCGCCGCGAATGCCGTTCTGCCCTTCGAGCAGCGCTTGGCGCGTATTACTGAACCACGCGGCCTCGAACAGGGATGCATCGGCAAGGCCGGCATCCTCGCGTGCCTTGGCAACCGCCATGCCGGTCAGCTCGCGAACGGATCGCTCGGGAAACTTGCCGAGCGACGTCATTCCCGAGCCCACGATGAACACGTCAGAATTTGACCGCAAATCCCAGTTCCCAAATTGTTTCGACCCGGCTCGATCCGGCAAGGGCCGAAGGGGTGCACGACTGATCCGCACAGCGCCGCCGGCCCTGCTTTCCGCACGCAGGCCTACACGCCGCCGTTGCGCTGCGGCAAGCGTTGTCAGACCCGTAGGGCCGCCGACAGGAATGCAATCAGGCTGGTGATGGCCGCCGCCGATCGCTGCGGCTGCCCATTGGCGATATCAGCCATGCGCCCGCGTCCGCTCCGGGCAATTCACGGATATAATAACGACCGGGCGGACTACCGGCGCACCATTTGGCGGTTTCGCCCCACCGCTGCATCCCCTAGCTAGACCGCAAGCCGATCGCTTCTGATGTCACCGCTGATGCCGCCGCACACCGCAGGATCGGACCGGGCACGGGTGGCGGCACCGCGCGTCCTGTCTCCGCATGGCGAACGGTCGGGTATGTTCTTTTGTGTAACCCGTCGACACGGGGAGGGAGTAGACTGATGCAGCAGGTTTTGGACCCCAAAAGCATTCCGGCGGGATGTCCCATGCACAATGCTGGCCAGAACTTCCATCCGTTCGAGCACGAGGGCATGTACGACTTCTTCGCGGAAATCCGCGCCGACGTGCCGGTCTTCTATTCGCCCGAGATCGACTATTGGGTCGTCACCCGGCGCGAGGACGTGATCGCCGTCCTGCGCGACCATGATCGTTTTTCTGCAACCGTCGCCACCCAGCCGGTCGTTCCCTGGCCGCCCGAAATGCTGCAGTCGATGATCGACCGCGGCTTCACCAACGAAAGCGTCCAAGTGGCCTGCGACCCGCCGCGGCATGACCGTATTCGCACCCACGTGCAGGGCTTCCTGAACCCCAAGAAGCTGCTTTCCTACGACGGCGCCGTCCGCGAGCTGGTCAAGGGCTATGTCGCTCAGATGAAGGGCAAGGACGAGATCGACCTGGTCGATGCGCTGACTTACGAGCTGCCCGCCAAGACCGCGTTCCTGCTTCTCGGCGTGACCGACATCGATCCGCGCCGGATCAAGCAGTGGACCGAACTGCGTGTCAAATTGATGCACGGCCATCCGACGCGCGAGGAACAGTTCGCCGCTGCCGACGACCTTCTCGATTTCTGGAACTTCTCGTGCGATCTCGTCGAGCAGCGCAAGAAGGTTCCGGGCGACGACTACCCCAGTTGGCTCCTCGCCTCGCGCGGCGGGGACGATACCAGGCTGACGGAGAACGAGATCAAGAGCCTCGTGTTCGCCTCGCTCCTGGCCGCGCACGAGACGACGTCGAATGCCTCTGCCAACCTGCTTCTCGAACTGCTGCGTCGGCCCGAGGACTGGAAGGCCCTGGTGGATGACCCGAAGCTGATTCCCAATGCCGTCGAAGAAGGGCTGCGCTACGTATCGTCGGTGGTCGCCTGGCGTCGCCTGGCCAAGGAGGACGTCGAAATCGGCGGAGTGACCCTTCCCGCAGGATCAAAGATCATCCTCTCGCTGGCCTCGGCCGGCCGCGACGAGGCGACGTTCGAGAATGGCGAGACTTTCGACATTCGCCGCAAGAACGCCCGATCGCACGTGGCATTCGGCAACGGCCTGCATTTCTGCATGGGGGCGCCGATCGCCCGCATGCAGATGCGGATGATGGTCGAGGAACTGACCGCCGCCTTTCCGAACATGCAGCTGATCGAGGACGACCCGGTCGAGATTGTGGGGGTGCTCACCTTCAGGGGGCCGACGCGCCTGCCGGTTCGTCTCAATCCCTGAAACCATCGCGACCCGCGCGCGGGTCTTGGACAGACGATCGAAAGATGGAAGTACCATGGAATCGCAGAATATCAAGTTTCAGTTCGTGTCGGCTGACGGTGAAGCCCGGGATGTGGAAGGCCAGATCGGCGAGACAGTCATGGAAGTGGCATACGCCACCGGGATCAAGGGCATTGCCGCGGAGTGCGGCGGCTCGATGTCGTGCGGAACCTGCCACGTGTTCCTCGACAAGGCTTCGTTCGAACGGATCGAGGCTCCTTCGGAAAGCGAGCTCGACATGCTCGACATCGTGTCGAGCGATCGTCGCCCGACCAGCCGGCTCAGCTGCCAGATCAAGCTGACCCCGGAATTCGTGGACGCCGAAGTGCATATCCCCGAATCCCAGTACTGATCCGCCTCATCACTGTATCCAACGCCGGAGATCATGGCTTGACCGCTTTCGTAACAGCCCCCTCGCCCGACGAACTGGCACCGCTTTTCGAGCCGCTGACCATTCGTGGCCTCACCATCCCGAACCGGGTGGTCATGTCGCCGATGACCCGCAGCTTCTGCCCTGACAACATTCCGGGGCCGGATGTCGCCGCTTACTACCGACGCCGGATCGAGGGCGGCACCGGTCTGCTCATCACCGAGGCGATCGGCACCGATCATCCGGCTTCGGTCGGCGATACCGGACTGGGCGAGGAAAACCTGCCGCTCTTTCAAGGCCAGGCCACTGTCGATGCGTGGGCCAAGGTGGTCGAGGGCGTCCATGCGCTTGGCGGAAAGATCATCCCGCAGCTGTGGCATCAGGGTCCGATGCGGATGCCCGACGGCAAGGCGCCTGCGTTCTCGCCTTCGGGATACTATGGCGATCCGGCGACGGCCGACATCTCCTATATCGAGCAGGCGCGCATCATCTCCGCCGCGCCGATGCCGGTTCCCACCGACGAAGAGATTGCCGACGTCGTCGCCGGCTTCGGCCGCGCCGCTCGCGATGCCGTGGCGGCGGGCTTCGACGGGCTGGCCCTGCACGGTGCCCATGGCTACCTGATCGATTCCTTCCTGTGGGAAGAGACCAACCGCCGCAGTGCGCCGTGGGGCGGCAATGCCGTCGAACGCACACGCTTCGCGGTGGAAGTGGTCAAGGCATGCCGCGAAGCTGTTGGCGAGGATCGTCCGATCATTTTCCGCTTTTCGCAATGGAAGCAGCAGAATTTCCGGGCCAGGCTCGCTGAAACGCCGGCCGAACTCGAAGCCATCCTCGGCCCCATCGCGGATGCCGGCGTCGACCTCTTCGATGCCAGCGTGCGCTTCTTCAACACGCCGGCCTTTCCCGATCATGGCGATCTGTCGCTGGCCGGCTGGGCCAAGAAGCTGACGAGCAAGCTGTCCGGGGCGGTCGGCGGGATCGGCCTGATCAAGGGCAAATACGATACCGACAACGCCATTTCCGAGGCATCGAACAATCTCGGCCTGGTGATGCGCCGCTTCGCAGCGGGAGAGTTCGACGTCATATCGGTAGGCCGCGCAATCCTGCAGGACCCTCATTGGGTCCGCAAGGCACGCACTGGCCAACCGCTACCGCCCTTCGATCCGGCATCGGTGTCGATCCTGACCTGATCGCCCGCACCGCGTCGCCCTCGACAAGGCCACGGGCGCTGATCCGATGACCGATCCTTTCGCGATTGAAGGATGCTGCGCATGAATGATCCCCACTTCACAGGCAAGACTGCGTTGGTGACAGGATCAGGAGCGGGCATCGGGCGCGCTACGGCCAAGGCCTTCGCGGCAAAGGGCGTTCGCGTGGTGGTGAGCGACATCTCGCTTGCCGACGCCGAAGACACGGTGGCATCGATCCGTGACGGAGGCGGCGAAGCCGCTGCCATGCAGTGTGACGCGACCGATGGCGCCGCCGTCGAACGTCTGGTGCAGGCCACGCTCGACCGGTTCGGTTCGCTTGATTTCGCGCACAACAACGTCGGCGTAGGCACCGGCAAATCGATCGAGGACCTGACCGAAGCCGATTACCGCCTGATCAGCGACACATCGTTGAAGTCAGTGATGCTGGGAATGAAGTATCAATTGCCGGTTATGCGGGCCCAAGGGGGCGGCGCAATCGTCAATACCGCGTCGATGGCGGGCATCAGCACGGTGCAGACGGCAGACATCGTCTATGCCGGGGCCAAGGCCGGGGTCATCCAGATGACTGCCCATGCCGCACGCACTTACGCGCCATATGACATCCGGGTGAATTGCGTGGCCCCCGGCCTCGTGCGAACCAAGATCCTGAGCGAGATGTTCACGCACGAACAGCAGATGGCGATGGCCGATTTCCACTTGATCAAGCGTCTGATCGAACCGGAGGAAATTGCTGCGGCAGCGATCTTCCTGTGCTCTGCCGATGCCGCCATGATCACCGGACATTGCCTGCCCGTCGATGGCGGACAGAGCGCCATTCGCTGAACCGCCGGGTGCGCCAGAACAAGAAACACGAGGGAGACTGAGATGGGCAAGCTTGGCGGAAAAGTCGCCATCATCACCGGCGGCGGACAGGGCATAGGGCTTGGCATTGCCCAGACATTCGCGGACGAGGGTGCGTCCCTGGTGCTGAGCGGGCGGACCCTGGCCAAGCTCGAGGGGGTCGTTCCCGAACTGGAGGCCCGCGGCGCGAAAGTGGCGGTTTTCGCGGCGGATGCCCGATCACGAACGGATGCCGAAAAGGTCATCGCCTTTGCAGCCGAAACCTTCGGCGGGATCGATATCCTGGTCAACAACGCACAGTCCGCCTCGGCGGGCGTGATGCTCAGCGACTACACCGACGACCTCATCGCCGAGACGCTGGAATCGGGGCTTCATGGCTCGATCTATCACATGCAGGCCGTTCGCTCGCACATGATCGCGCGCGGTGGCGGCTCCATCATCAATTTCGGATCGCGCCAGGGCATCGTCTCGCCGCCGGGCTGGTCGGTGTATGGCGCAGCCAAGGAAGCCATCCGCGCACTGAGCCGGGGGGCGGCGCGCGAGTGGGGCGTCGACAATATCCGGGTGAACGTGATCAACCCGTCCGCCGTCACGCCCGTGGCCGAGACGTTCTTTGCCGACTTTCCGGAGGAAGCTGCCAGAAACCTCACCGAAGTGTCGCTGCAGCGCTGGGGGGATGCCGCCAGCGACATCGGTCCGGTCGCGCTGTTCCTCGCTTCGGACGACAGCCGCTACGTCACGGGCCAGACGATCAACGTGGACGGCGGCATGGTCATGCCCTGAACAGAGCAGATCGGAGAATCCCGGCGCATCGCGCCAGGACTCTCCGCAAAGGGCAGGACACAGCGCCCTGCCCTTCGGGCCTCAGTCGCCGGTCAGCACCGGCTTGCGCTTTTCGAGCCCGGCAGCGAGAATCTCGTTGCGATCGGCGGACGTCGTGTAGATGGCCTGCCCGGCCATTTCCTCGCGCAGCATCGTGTTCCAGTCGACCTCGAGCGAGCGGCGATAATGCCGCTTGGCGAGGCCCACGGCGCGCGTCGGCTGCTCCGCAAGTCGCCGCGCGAGGTCCATGGCGGTGTCCGCCACTTCCTCCTTGTCCACCAGCCGGTTGATGATGCCCCAGTCGCTCAGGGTATCTGCCGTCACGGTATCGCCCAGGAGAGCGATCTCGTTCAACCGGTGAAACGGGATGATCCGCGGCAGATAGAAGGAATCGCCCGCGTGGGGGATCATGCCGCGCTTGACGAAGACATGGGTCCAGCGGCTACCCCTGGCAGCGACAACCATGTCGGCCAGCAGGGCGAGCAGCCACCCGACGCCGGCAACCGTGCCTTGCACTGCGCTGACGACCGGCCGTTCCACTTCCCACAGTGCCTTGAACATCTCGATATGGGCCGTCGAAACCGCACGATAGTCGAACAGGTTCCGGGGCGCGGCAACCGGAGTTTTCGACGGAGCACCGCCGAGGCAGAAATCCCGATCGCCCGTGCTGCGGATGAGAATCGATCGCACGTCCTGCCGCGTGTTCGCGTCGACCAGGAACCGGGTGTAGTCTCCGGCAACGTCGGCGCCGAATGCGTTGCGGTTGGAGGGCATGTCGAGAGTTAGGATCGCGACGCTATCGTCGATCTCGATCCTCAGACCCTCCTCGTTCGAACTGTCGGTCATAAAATATCTCCGTTGAAGCCATCAATCAGAATGAAATTCCGGGCGCGCAGGAAAGGCCGCTTTTTGGGCCACGGCCGGCCTAGTCCGATAGGGGGCGAGCGCGTTGCACGGGCGCATGCTCTCACTTCACAAGCGATCGGAACAGACCCTCCTGCTTCACCGTTGCGATCAATCGCCCTTCCCGATCGAACAGCCGCCCTTGCGCAAGGGCGCGGCCATCGCCGGCATAGGGGCTCTCGCAATCAAAGAGCGTCCAGTCGCTGCAATTGTGTCGACGATGGAACCAGATCGAGTGGTCGAGGCTGGTCACCGCAAGACGCGGCAGGCGGAATTCGATCGGGTGCGGCAGTTTTGCGGTGCCGCCCAACATATAGTCGGACATGTAGGCGACCAGTTGCTGGTTGGTAGCGACGTCGTCGCCGTCCGCTCCGGCAGCGATCCGTAACCAGAACTTCTGCCGTGCCGAACGCACCGGCTCGCGCATTTTCTCCGGGTCGATCAACCTGATCTCCAGGAGCGGGAGACGCCACGCGACCGAAGCCTCGTCGGCAAGTCCGTCGCTGCCCTCGGGGAGAACGAGAGAACGCACGTCCGCGACCGCATCCGGCGGTGGCACATCGGGCATGGCGACCAGATTATGTTCCAGCCCCGATCCACCGATAAAGAACGAACAGTCGAGACAGGCAATGTCGCGTTCACCCTGCCTTGCGAGCACGCGCCGGATTGAAACGCGGGCGCCATCACGAATCCGTTCGACCTCGTAAGTGACGGGTTGCGACGCGAAGCCAGCCGCCAGAAAATAGGCGTGAAGCGAATTGCACTCGCGCTGGTCCACCGTCCTGCCTGCCGCCGCGATGGCCTGGGCGATGATCTGGCCGCCGAACAGATGATCGTCCCGGCTGCGTTCGGTGAACCGACTGCGGAACCGATCCTGACCGACCTCGTCCAGCGCCACGATCTGGGATGCATCGCTGAACAGTCTCTCGTCCTCGTCGAGGTGGAGCGGACCGATGTTCATGGGTATCCTTGTACTCATCTGGTCGGACAGGAAAAAGCCGGCGCACGACGGCAGTGCAGCAAGCCTGCAAGCGCAGAACCCAGCGGCATCACGCGATTGCGCGCAATTCGACCTTGGCCACTTTGCCCGTAGCGTTCAGCGGGAGAGCGTCTACGAACCTTACCGCGCGCGGGACCTTGTAATTGGCCATCTCGGCCCGGCACCATGCGATGACGTCGGCCTCGGTCAGGTCGGCGCCCTTTGCCGGCACCACAAACGCAAGCCCGACCTGGCCCAACCGCGGATCGTCCACACCGATCACCGCGACCGAGGAGATGCCCGGCATGGTTCGCATGACATGCTCGATTTCCGCCGGATAGCAGTTGAACCCGCCGACCAGATACATGTCCTTGATCCGATCGGTAAGATGCAGGTTGCCCGCCTCGTCGAGCCAGCCGGCATCGCCCGTCAGCAGGAAGCCGTCGGCCGTGAAGGCGGCCGCCGTCGCTTCGGGATTGTCGAGATAGCCCGAAGTGATCTGCGGACCGCGCGCCGCCACTTCGCCCGTTTCCCCCTGCGGCAGTTCCTCGCCGTCGGGGCCGACGATCTTCAGCTCGATATTGCTGAGCGCGCGGCCGACGGTCCGCGCGACGACTTCAGGCGGGTCGTCATCGCGAGTAACCGTGAGAGAGCCTGCGGCCTCGGTCAGGCCATAGCCGGTCTTTACCACCGTTCCCGAGCCCATGTACGCGCGCATGTCCTCGACCAGCTTGACCGGGATGACCGTCCCCCCGGTCGAAATGATGCGGAGGCTGGAAAGATCGGTCCTGGCGCGGTCCGGATGATCGAGCAGGCCCTGCGCCACGGGAGGAGCGACGGGCAGCACAGTGACCCCCTCCTTCTCGATCAAGGCCAGCAACCTGGTCGGATCGAAGGTGCTGACGGGAATGACCCGGACGCCATAAAGGACCGACACCTGCCAGCCCGCGCGATAGCCGGCGTTGTGGGCGAACGGGAAGGTCACGGCGAACACGTCCTCGTGCGTGAACTGGTCGACGTCCTTGGCCTGCACGTCACACGCCGCGAGGCTCTTCCGATGCGTCATCAATACGCCCTTGGGACGTCCCGTCGTGCCCGAAGTGAAGATGAGATCCGAAAGATCGTCACCGGACCCTGCGGCGATACGCGCGTCGAGGGCGGCGGCGTCGGCCCGCGTCTCGGACTTGCGCAACTGCTCGAACGACATCACCTTGTCCGTATCCTTCGCGCCTGAAACGCCGAAGGTAACCAGCCGCTCCACCGTGGGCAGGTCCTGCTCCAGCAGCGCCGCCACGTAGTCGAAATCCCCGAAAGTCGGGTCGCAGAAGACGATGCGAGCACGGCCATCGTTCAGGATGCCGGCCGCCTCGCGCCCCCGCAGCCGCGTGCCGATCGGAATCAGCACCCCGCCTGCGGCCTGGATGCCGAGTGCGGCGATGATCCACTCCGCACTGTTGACACCCCAGATCGCGATACGGTCGCCCCGCTCGATGCCCAGACCCATCAGCGCTGCAGCCACCTCGCGACTGGCCGCTTCCACCTCGCGGTAGGTCAGGTTCACGTCATCCGTGGTTATGCAGACGCGATCGCCGAAGCTTGCTACCGTCTGTTGGAAGCGGCGGTAAAGTGTAGGATCGTCCATGATGGCTACCGTTGTTGTCGAAAGTACGACAGTGGATGCAAGCACCGTGCGACACAAGACGGCGGATGCCACTGGGCGGTGTGAAATCCGCAGCGTGATTTTGGCCGCGTCGCATCGTGGATGTGCGCCGATCTGCTAAGCTTGCGGCGAGTGACACTGGATAAAGCCAACGGGAGTGCGAAATGGTTGCAGGTAAAGCAGAAGGCGAAGTGAAGTCGCTGATGAGCAGGTATATCGACCTCTTCAACGCCGACGATTTCGCGACCGCAGCCGAGGAATGCTACAATGTGCCATTTTCGTGGCTGGTCGGTCCCACGATCGACAGTGTGACCACCCGCCAGGCTTTCGTCGAAAGGATGTCGGGCATGCGCGCCAGCCTTGCCGAGCAAGGCTTCGAGCGCAGCGATCTGGTCGGCTGCACCGTTCGCATGCTTGGCGCCGATGCCGCACTGGCAGGGGTGGAGGTTGCCCGCCACTATGCCGACAAGCGTCCGCCCGAGGTGACCGGCGGAACCTATGTGGCGCATAATGACGGTCGCGGGTGGAGGTTGACCTGCCTGATCGGTCACCCTGTCAGCGACATCGTGAGCTGAGCGCCGTCGGGCGGCATTGCTCCAACCCTTTGAACGAGGCGTCGCGCCGACCATCGGTCAGCGCGACGCCCGTACTTCAATCGCGTATCAGACCTTCCACTGCAGCGGCAGCGAAAGCACGCCGGTGACGCTCCCCGAGCCAACCACCATCGGCTGATCCGGGATGAGCGAGTAGTCGGGAATGCGCTTGAGCCATTCCTCGAGGAACAGGATGATCTCGCTTCGCGCCAAGGCCGCACCGGGGCAACGATGCGGGCCGCTGCCAAAGGTCCGGAAGTCCGTACCGCTTGCGGAACGGTCGAGATCGATGACAAGCGGATCGGTCCAGCGCTGATCGTCGAGGCCATGCAGCATGGTTGCGACGAAAACGGGGTCGCCCTTCTTCACCTCGACACCGTCGATCTCGACATCGGCGACGGCCTGCCGCGCGGGCGCCGCCACGCCGAAGCGCCGGATGATCTCGTCGATCTTGCGCTCAATCAGGCGCGGCTCCTCGATCAGGCGCTGGCGCAGCGGCGTGTTGACCGCAAGATGCGCCGCGATGAAGCCCATCATGGATGCCACGGTGTCGAGCCCGCCGATGAGGACCTGCGTGCATTCGCCGACGATCTCGTCGCGCGTCATCGGCCGCCCCATGATCGTTCCGTTGACGATCGTGCTGATCAGGTCCTCGCCGGGGTTTGCCGTCCGCTCATCGACATAGCGCGCGACATATTCGTGCAGTTTGTTGAACGCATCCATCCGGTCCTCGAGACTGGGCATGCGAACCACTTCGGCCAGGCTGGCCAGATAGGGCCGGTCGCTGCTCGGCAGATCGACGAGGCTCAGGAACACCTCGATCGGGAGATGCTGGGCGAAATCGGTGGTGAAGTCGCAGGTTCCCTTGTCCCGGAACCCTTCGATAAGCCCGACGGCGAGCCCGCGCGCGCGCTCGATCGCGCCCTTCAGTGGCTTGCCGACCACGTGGGGCATGATGAAGGAGCGATATCCGCGGTGCAGTTCGCCGTCCGACTGGATCGGGATGAACGGAGCCATCCCCTCGATGTTCGGCGGCACCCATGCGCCGCCGTTGATGAAGGTCTGGGCATCGCTCAGCACGCGTTCGATCACGTGTGCGCGCATCGGAATCCAGTGTCCGCCGTTGCGCGGCGAGTAGATCAGCGACGGGCTTTCATCCTGGAGTTTCTTCCATCCAAGGTGGAGTCGGGATCGATCGACTGGATGTCGAATATGTCCACGTCCCGGACAAGCTCGCGAGGCACGTGTGGCGGAACTGTTGAGAGTTCCATGGTCTCTTCTCATCTAGGCTTATTGTTTGGCATCCGCGATCAGTGCAGGGCGTTCGCTCCGCCGACATCAAGGCTGGCACCGTTCGTCATGTCCGAAAGCTCGCTGGCCAGCAGGGCGACGGCGGCGCTGATCTGCCTGGCGCTATTCGTGGCACCGTCCGTCAGGTGTAGCGCCTGGCCGACATACTCCCGACCGTTGTATCCGATGTCCTTGTGTTGCACCGCGGTCATCCGAGGCGCCCGCCAGCCACGCCCGTTGAAGTCCGGGCCCGATCGCGAACTGATGACGTTGGCGGTGACGCCGGTTCCGGCAAGCGACTGGGCCAGGCTGACCGTAAGACTGACACACGCTGCCGCGCTGGCCTGATGATCCGCGATGGACGATGACGCGGATGACATGCCCTGGTTGCTGATGTTGATGATGCGCCCCCAGCCCTTGGCCAGCATGGCCGGCGTGAAAGCGCGTATCGTTCGCACGGCGCAGATGACGTTCGTCGAAAAGCTGCGCTCCCAAACCGCTTCCGGGATCGAGAGCCAGTCCGGCAGCGTCGAGGCAGAGTTTCCGGCGTTGTTCACCAGAATGTCGACACCGCCTTTGGCAAGGACGGTTTCGATGACGCCCGCCGCACCCTGCGCTGTCGACAAGTCTCCGACGACGCCCTCGGCCCAGCCGCCATCACCGATGATCGCGGCGACCGCACCTTCGGTCGCGGAACGATCGGTGCCGTGGACGACCAGATGCACGCCTTCGGCCGCCAGGGTCAGGGCGATGTCTTTGCCGACCCCGCAGTCACTGCAAGTGACAAGCGCACGCTTGCCCTCGATACCCAGTTTCATGATCGCCGCTTCCTAGCCGCCCAGGCCACGAGCATCGACGCCGCATGGCCAAAAATCAACACTTCGCACGCAGTATTCCATTCGTGATGGACGACGTGAGCAGCGTGTCGACCGGCGATCGAGCAAGGCAGGTCCGACCGGGCCTGCCCCGTCGACAGATGACGTTGGTGAGCGCGCAGACGGCCCGGGCCGACCAATCGCGTTGCGCGCGACAACCTGCCGGCGACGGCGCGCCGGCAGGATGGGTCCGAGCAAGGCACCGACCGCGGATCGTGACCGGAAATTCGTGTGGGACGATCCGCGATCGAACGACCGCACGGCACGTAAACGAACGGGCGCTCAGGCCCTGCCGTCGAAGATCATGATCTGGGTCCGCGAATGGCGGTTCCGCAGATCGGCATAGGGCTGGTATTCCTCGGCATTGAGGAACTGCATGATCGCCTCGCGCGACGGGAAGTTGAAGGTCCCAACGCCGCTGGGAACCGGCAGATCCCCTTCCACAACCTCGACCGGACCGCCGGAAACGAAATTGTAGTCGCCGCCGTATTTCCTGATGATCTGTGGAACATTCGCGCCGTATTCCTCGGCCCAGCTCATGTCGTCGGCATACATCAGGGCAACCATGTGAGCACTCATCATCATCTCCATGCAGTTGAAGTCGGAAGGCACGGCCCAAGGCCGCAATCGCGGTTCCCTAGTCAGTCCTTGCGGCCGAGCGGCAGCAGCATGCGGCGGATTTCGGCGACGAGAATCTCGGGACTGTCGAGGCCGGGGAAATGTCCGATACCGTCAAGCTTGTAGTTCACGACATCGTAAAGCCGTTCGAGCATGACCCGAGGGGTCGGGGGAAAGAGATCGTCGGGCGGTATCATGAAGACCGCCGGCACCTTGGCCTTCGCGGTACGCATCGTACCGATCTCGTCCATGAACATGTAGATCCACGACGGCGCGAGCGATCCGCCCATCCAGTAGAGCATCACGTTGGCAAGGAGCACGTCCATCGGGAACGGTGGATCGTCGTTGGGGCCGGCGGCCGACCAGGCATGGAACTTCTCCACGATCCAGGCCGCCAGCCCGATCGGCGAATCGGTCTGGGCATAGGCGAGCGTCTGCGGCTTGGTTGCCTGTATGGCCTGGTAAGCTCCCTCGCACGCCTGCACGTCCTGAAGGGCGCTTACCCACTCCTTTTCTTCCGCACTCATTGGCGGACCGGACGCGAAATCGGGGCGCGCCCCGGCGATCGTCATCATCACGCCATCGAGCCGGTCAGCGTGCGTGAAGGCCATGTTGGCGGTGACGATGCTGCCCCAGTCGCTGCCGTAGGCGACGTAGTGATCGACTTCGAAATGCTCGACCATCAACGATGACCACAGCGATGCAATATCGGATGCGGCAAGCGGCCGCGACGGTGCGGGAGAAAGGCCATAGCCGGGCAGACTGGCCACGATGACCGTGCAGGCATCCTCGATCCGCCCGCCATGACGCTCGGGGTGGGCGAGCTTGTCGACGATGTCGAGGAATTCGATGAAGCTGCCCGGCCAGCCGTGCGACATCAGCAAGGGCAGCGGATCGGGACCCGAGCCCTGCTCGACGATGACATGAACCCTCTCGCCCCGTACGTCGATCATGCGCTGTTCGAACGCGTTGATCCGGTCGACCCAGCGCGACCAGTCGAACGAATTCAGCCAGTAGTCGCGAAGGCGCCGCATATAGTCGAGAGGGGTGCCCGTCTGCCAGTCGTCGCCGCCCTGTTGCGCCGGAAATCGAGCAGCCTCGACGCGGGCGCGCACGTCCGCGAGCAACGCCTCATCGGTCTCCAGCCTGAAAGGTGAGCCGGGAATTCGCATGCGCTGGGACCTCTCTCATGTTCCTGCCGTCAGGTAGCGTCGATGACGCCCGGCTCGCAAATCCATCGGCGCGGCGAGCGCAGATCATCGCACACCGGACGATGCCCGACCGGGAGCATGACGCGCCCTGCGACGGTCTGCCGGCCCGTCCGCAGGCCCGACCGCAGGCCCGACCGCAAGCCATGTCGTACGCTTCGCGCCGTCCACCGGAAGTGCGCCGGCGTAGCGGCCAGCCGCAGCGGCTTGCCTCTCCACCGAACAGCGCCACATGTTAAGAATGGGACACGGAAGTCAAACCCCATCGCATCGCCCGTCGCGTGCCCGGGCAGTCGATTACATAGCTGATAAGAAGCACCCCCGCCCAATTTGCGAGCGCGACCGGCCGCCGCACTGACTACGCTCTGCGCAACCACACGCAATCACAGCCGGGAGAGAATCGATGCTGGACAAGAAAGCAAACCTTAAGGGCAAGGTCGCGGCATTGCTTGGGGGAGGTGGCGGGATCGGCGCCGCCTGCACCATCGGGCTTGCCGAGAACGGTGTCGACGTCATCGTGCTGGACACGGATGGCGACGCGCTGGAACAGACGCGCGCCGCTGTCGAGGCGATGGGTCGCCGCTGCGTCACGTTCAAGGGCGATGTCGTCTCGAAGCAGGACGTCGCCGACTTCTACGACCTGGCGGCACGGGAATTCGACAGGCTCGACATCGTCGTCAACGTTGCCGGAGGGGTCAAGCAGCGCGACTTCCTGACCAGCACCGAGGAAGAGGACGAGGCCGACATCCGGCGCAACTTCGGCTATGTCATCCAGTCGATCCGCACGGCGGTCAAGCTCATCGAACGGCATGACCGCGGCGGCAGCATCATCAACTTCACCACGATCGAAGCCTATCGCGGCGCTGCCGGGTTCTCGGTCTATGCTGCCGCCAAGTCGGCAAACGCCAATCTCGGGCGGGCGCTCGCGGTCGAACTGGCGACGCGCAACATCCGGATCAACGAGATCACGCCCGACAATACGCCCAGCAACGGCAATGCCACGGCGCTGCGCCCGGAACTGATCGAGACTTTCGCCAAGGCCCCGCCGGAGGCTCTTGCCAAAGCGATGGCAGTGCAGATCCCGCGCGGACAACCCGCAACGCCGGCGGACCTGGCCGATACCGTTGTGTTTCTTGCCTCGGATCTCTCGCGCTCGATCACGGGCGTCCACATCCATGTCGACGGCGGAACCTCCGCCGCAGGCGGCTTTCTCAACTGGCCGGGCGCGGGCTACTGCCCGGCCCCCCTGGGCGAAGCGTTCGAGCGGATGTTCCTGCGCTGATCCGCCCGTGCCGCGTCGATGACGAAGCGGCACCTGACCATGATCGATCGCGATCGGGCCATCGAAGCAACCGATGGCCCGATCGCGATCCCGGGCTGCGTTGCGGCGTTTACCCGATCATTCCACCAGCCGGAACCGATACTGCCGGTGGGAGAGCCTGCCGCCGCCTCGCCTGTGCGAGATGGAAAGCGCCGCAGCGCCGCCGTGCAGGGCTGTCACCTGACGGCGCGTGCGCCGTAAAGCCGCGGGCGAGCGGGGCGGGTTTCGGGTTGATTTTCCGGTGGCTTACGCAGCGTCGGCTTCGGCAATGACCTTGCGTGCGCTTGCCACGCAGCGCTCCATGCGTCCCCTCGGTCCCAATCCCTGCTCGGCCAGAGAGCGCAACGGGATTTCTAGGCCGATGGTCGGCACGTTCGCCAGCGTCGCCAGGATCTCTGCCACCGGCGCATCGCCATCGCCGGGAAGGCGACGCTCAAACATGGCCTCTTCCAGATAGTCGGCGATGACCGGCTGCCTTGGCGCATCGCAAAGCTGGATATGGCCGATCATGTCGGAGGCATCGGCGAGGTCCTGTAACGGCGTGCCCGAGCGGAAGAAATGCATCACGTCGAGGAGTATCTTGGCCGGCGCCCCCGCGTGCCGGACCGCACCGATCGCGGTGGCAAGGTCACCCACCACCGAAATCGGGCAGGCCTCGATCGACGGCTCCAGGCCGCGTTCGACCGCCATTTCCACGAAGATGCCAAACTGGTCGTAAGTGCGCTGCAGGTCGGGTTCGAAGCTGATCGAATTGACCTTGCGGATGCCGAGTTCCTTGTAGAGATCGAGCTGGGGAGCGATTGTCTCGCGCGCATCGGTGCCCGGCAGGAACGCGTTGCCATCCCCCAGCAGCAGTTCCACCCCGCGATCCTTCAACGCAGCCTTGAGGTCGCGTCGAAGACCGGCATCCTCCATCAGGTTCCACTTGGGATAATTTTCGGGATTGTAGTCGATCGGGGCCGGCACCGTCCCGATGAACTGGCAATCGAGATCGGCGGCAATGTGCACGAGCTCTACCGGGGAAAGCCCGAACACGCCCAGAAACTCGAGTCCCAACTGTCGCAAGGCCTGATCCTCTTTCAACGAGCGCCTTCTGCCACGCGCGCAGGCCGACATCGCTGTCCGTCCGGCGTGGCATGACGCTTGATGCGCTAGGCCTAATTCGCAGCGTCGCACTTTGCCACAGCCTCGCGCGCTGTTTCTCGCAAGGATCACATCCATGCTCGTGCGTGGGTCTGCCGCCGACTATGTTCCTTCATCGGGGGCAAACGTCGAAGACGTCGAAGCGGCGCATCGCCGACGCGGCGGCCGATGGCGTCGGCGGTGCGACACTTTTATGCAGACTTGCAGGCAAAATGCTGTACCGCTGGAGGACGGGAAACGACTGCATGAAACCTATCACCAAATTCGAGAAGCCGGGGAGCGAACCGGCTCCGCCAAGGGATGTCCACGAAGGGCCAGATCCGGCAGAGGACTCGTCGCGCTACCTGTCGCGGCGCGAGACGACCGGCAAGCACACCGCACGGCGCCAGCAGGCCATCGACGCGGCGGCGGCGATCTTCGCACGCGTCGGTTATCAGGGGGCAAGCACGCGGGCCATTGCCAGCGCGCTCGGTATCAAGGTCGCAAGCCTCTATTTCCACATCGGATCGAAAGAGGACGCGCTTGCCGAGATCTGCCTGCTCGGCATGCAGCGGTCACTCGGTTACCTCGAGGAAGCTTCGCATCGGGACACCCTGAGCGAGCAAATCCGCCATTTCTTCGAGTGCCAGTGCGAAGATCATATTCAGCATGCCGACTATGTCGCGGTGTCAACCCGCGAGCGCGCTCACCTGAGCGAACCCATGCAGATGCGCATCCAGGAGATGACGCGGCAGTTCCGCGCCAACATCGACGCGATGTTCGAACGCGCGAAGGAACGGGGCGAGCTCAATCCCGACCTGACGCCGCGCCATTGCCGCTTCATCATGATCGGCACCCTGCGCGGCATCAGCGAAATGTACATGAGCGGCGTGGACTTCACCAACAGCGACATCATGGACAAGTGGATCGAGGCCCTCATCCGCGGCATGGTCGTCGAACGCGCATGAAAGACGGGGCCAGCAATGCCGGCCCCTCCCCTGGTGATCAGTGGCCTGGCGCCGCCCCGTCACGTCAGCCCTGCGGCATGGTGCGTCCCTGGCGCGGCAACCAGAAACCCCTCCTAACGATCCGTGCGCAATTTGATGACGCTGTCTCCGAACGGTCCGTCACGCTCGGCCAGAGCCTTCTTCAGGCCGCCTTCGCGCGCATCGACCCAGAAACGCGAACGTGCCGGGCCGGTGCCAAGATGTGCGCGGGCATCCATCTCCCGTGCGAAGCGCTGCACCGTGAGCATGCCCATCTGTTCCATCGCGATGTTGACGATCCGCTTCTGTGACGACGACAGCTCGGGATCGACCAGGGCAACACGCTTGGCGAGATCCAGCGCATAATCGTCGATCTCGTCCGAAGGAACGGCATCGAGAATGAGGCCGATCTTTGCCGCATCGCGGCCCAGGATGACATCGCCCGTCAGCAGCAACCGCTTCGCCCACTGCGGTCCGACATGGTAGGTCCACATGTGCGACGGCGGCGAGCCGTTCGCCCGGATTGCCGGGAAGCCGAATTTCGCGTCCTCGGCCGCGACGATGAGGTCACAGCGCAGCGCCAGATCGGTGCCACCGGCAAGGCAGTTGCCGTGGATCTTGGCGACGACCGTCTTGTGCATCGAGAAGATCAAGTCCGGGATCGCCTGAAAACGCTCCATGGCCCAGCAATCATTCTCGTAGCTGCCGTGGCTTGGCCGATAGTCGAAGTTCTTGACGCCGCCATCGTCATCCAGCGTCTGCTCGTACGACGAAGTCAGGTCATACCCGGCGCAGAAATCCTTGCCGTTGCCTTGCAGCAAAACCGCGTTGACGTCCTGCCGGTCGTCGGCCTCGAGCAATGCGTCGCGCAGCTCGAACATGAGCTGGTGCGACAGGGCATTGCGCTTGTCCGGGCGATTCATGGTGATGATCGCGACCTTGCTGTCCACCTCGAACAGCAAGCACTCGGGCCGCTTGAGCCATTTGCCGACGTAATCCTTCATCTCATCCTCCAAAAATCGTGGGTGCAAACTAGCCGTCCTTGTTGCGGTGCGAACCGGTCAATCCGCGCGGCAACGGTGAAATTACATAGGTGGTATATTGCCATGGCAGAGCGCAGCCATCGGCTCAGTCCGGCCCGCGGTCCACTCCGACACCGGGCCCGGCCTGTTCCGACACGGCAAGGCCGCGAAGGCCGGTGGCCTTCAACCCAGCCGTTCGGCCCGAAGCAGGGTCCGCCGTACCTTGCCGGCATCGTCGCGCACGGGACTGCGCGTGAATTCGACCGTGCGTGGGCGCTTGTAAGGCGAAACCTGACCGAGTTCCCCGGCAAGAAACGCCAGCCCGTCAGCCGGCTCCGCGACGCCGTCTCGCAGTTCCACGATCGCGTGGAGGCGCTGGCCCAGATCATCGTCGGGCAGGCCGATAACCGCACTGCACAGCACGTCACGGTTTCGTTCGATCGCCGCCTCGATCTCGGCCGGATAGACATTCATCCCGCCAACCACCACCATGTCGACACGCCGGTCGGCGATGTAGAGATAGCCATCATCGTCCAGCCAACCGATGTCGCCAAAGCTGTCCAGATCACCGCGGATGCGCGTTTCCGAACCGATGTAGTCGTATTTCGTGCCCGGCCCGGTCGCGCGACGGCGGAAATGAATCTCGCCTACCTCGTGCGGCGGCAGTTCGTTGCCGTGATCGTCGAGGATGACGATCTCATCCCCCGGCGCGGCCTTGCCGACCGAGCCGGGCCGCGCCAGCCATTCATGGCCGTAGATGAGCGTCGATCCGATCCGCTCGGTCCCGCCATAGACCTCGATCACTTTTTCCGCTCCGATCCTGTCGATCCACCACCGCTTGATATCGGGCGGACAGGGTGCCGCGGCGTGGAACAGGACTTCGATCGAAGTGAGATCGGCCGCATCCGTCACTTCGGCGGGAAGCTTGGCGATCCGGCTCATCATCGTGGGTACAAGACTGACCGAATGGGGACGATGCTCCTCGACCAGACGGAGCCATCCCATCGGATCGAACTGGGTCATGCACACCGTCTTGCTGCCCTCTGCCAAGGGCAGAATGCAGTAGTTGTACGGCATCGTGTGATAAAGCGGACCGGCGTTGAGCGTGGTTATGTGCTTGGGGCGGAACAGCGAAGCCTTGTCGCGACCCCAAACCGAAGGCACGGGATCGATGATCAGCTTCGGCCGGCCGGTGCTGCCCCCGCTCGCCATGATCTTGCCCGGACATGCCACCGCCGGCGGCAGAGGATCGGCCAAAAACCCGTCCGGGCAGGCTTCATCGACGTCGAGGAACGGGCAATCGGACGGGGGGGTGGTGTGATCGCCGACCACGCACCGTGGCTCCACCAGCCCGATGATGGTGCCGAATTCCGACGCGACGAGGCGGTACGAGATCGGGCACGGCACCGCGCCCAGCTTCCACGTCGCGTACATCGCCTCGATGAATTCGACGCGGTTGGGCATGCAGATGACGACGCGGTCGCCCGGCTCCACGCCCAGCGCCTGCAGCCGGCGCGCCAGCCGGTTGGACGCGGCGTCAAGCTCGGCAAAGCTGAGCGTCCGACCCCCGAGTACGAGCGCGGTCGCGGAACCAAGCCGCTCGGCATGTGCCGAAAGCAACACCCCCATGGGCGCTCCGTCGCAGGGCTCGCCCTTTGCGTCGAGATAGTCGGACAATAGCATGATCAGGGCGAACCGGCTTCCATCCAGGATTTGCGGACTATGTCGCCCACTTGACGGCCTGGCAATAGCCACGAAACCAAGCTGGAGCCACCGAAGTGTTCGTGACCGGGCCACAATCACATGCCCGATTGATCGCGAACGGAGCAAACCGCCCGTCGATGCGAGCCAGGCCAAGCCATTACGTTACTGATATCTCGTGCCCCGGCCCACAGGGCACGACGGCGTCATTTTGTCAAAGCATTCAATTGGCGACAAAACTTTCGGAGAATGCGGCGAAAACCCGCAAGACCGGAGCGCCCTTACCCTCATTGACAATTGGCAATGCGGGCATTCTATCTCGCGCCCTATCCCGCAGCGAATGCACAGCAAACCCCAGTTTCACGAAAGATCAGCCCATGAAGGTCCTCATCGTATCCGCCCATCCCGATCCGCGTTCGCTGACGAACGCCCTGCGCGACGTGGCCGTCGAGCAGTTGCGCGCGGACGGGCACGAGGTGCAGGTCAGCGATCTCTATGCGATGAACTGGAAGGCCGCGCACGATCGTGACGATTTCCCGCAGATGGGTTCGGACGAGGCCATGCACCTTCCCTTCGCATCGATGAATGCGATGGCCGATCGCGCCTTCTCCGAGGACATCATTGCGGAACAGGACAAGGCGTTGTGGGCCGATGCGCTGATCCTCGCTTTCCCGCTGTGGTGGTTCTCGGTCCCGGCGATCCTGAAGGGCTGGATCGACCGGGTGTGGATGGCCGGCGTCGGCTACCAGATCAGCGGCGAGCGGTATGGCGCAGGCCGAATGGCCGGCAAGCGGGCGATGGTCATGGTCATGGTCGGTGGCGGCGAATCCTACTTCAGCGACCGCGGCGTCAACGGCCCGATCGAGGATCTGCTTTTCCCGATCAATCACGGCATGCTCTACTATCCAGGCTATTCTGTCCTCCCGCCCTACATCCTTCACAAGACCGACCGGATGGAGCAGGAACGTTTCGACGAAGCGGCCGAGCAGGTCCGCGAACGCATGCGCACGCTGTTCACCATCGCGCCCATTCCCTATCGCCCGCAGGCCGAAGACTACACCGAGCGCAAGTTCGAGCTGAAGGACGAATTCCTGGCCGACGCGCCTGCCGGTTTTGCGCGGCACATCCGCCCGCAGGCCTGAGCAGGCCGCATCGATCACGCCGTCGGCCCTTCCATGCCGCCGACGGCATGTCCGCCGCTCTTCGCGTGGCGGCGGCAATCGCAGCACGGCAGTCATCGGCACGGCGGCATCTCGCGTTTCTGCTGCGTGACACTGGCTTGATTGCGCGTGTCTGCGGTCTGCGCCGACGCGGCTTCGACCGGCGCCCGCTTGCGGCAAGAAAGCGGACGCAACCAGGCCCGAAAACGGCACCTGCGGCCGAAATGTATCCGCTATGTAATGTCCGAGCCGGCGCGTTGACTTCCAGTCGCGGCATATCTCTAACATCGGGAATTATTGGATGGCGGTGCCGCGTTCGCAAGTCGGCCGGCACCGGCTGACGGCCCCTTTCGACTTCCGATGTCCGGCCGCCAAGTCAACGAAAAGGCTTACGATGGAATTGCTTGAATCGCTTTTTGGCCTGCAGGACAAGATCGCACTCGTGACCGGTGGCGGCAGTGGTCTCGGTCGCGTCATCGCCGAAGGTTATGCGGGCGCCGGTGCGAAGGTGATCTGCGCCGACGTCGACGCGGGCCGCGCAGACGAGACGGCCGAGGCTATCGTGGCCGCAGGCGGCAAGGCAGAGCCTTGCACGCTTGACGTGTGGAACGAGGATTCAGTGGCCGCTTCGGTCGAGCAGCTCGGCACGTCGAACCTTGATATCCTGGTCAACTTCGCCGGCGTGGCAACACCGCCGACCCTCACTCACGAACTTTCCACCGCAGACTGGGAACGCGGCGTCGGCATCAGTCTGACCGGCACGTTCTTCATGACGCGTGCGATGCTGCCGAAGATGCGTGCCAATGGCGGCTCGATCATCAACGTCGCCTCCATCCTCGGTCTCGGTGGCTATTTCCCCGACTTCCCGGCATCGAGCGCGGATTACGCCTCAGCAAAGGCCGGCGTGATCGGTTTCACGCGCCAGATCGCGGTCGAATACGCGGCCGAAAAAGTGCGCGCCAACGTGATTGCACCGGGCTGGCACGGCGGAACGCGACTGGGCGACGGCCGCCGCAAGGAACGGACGGCCGAAGAGGAAGAGCGCTTCTATACCGAAATGAACCGTCGTATTCCGATGAAGCGCCGCGGCGACGCCAGCGAGATTCTCGGGCTTGCACTCTATCTCGCGTCGCCTGCCTCTGCCTACCTGACCGGACAGGTCATTACGCAGGATGGCGGCTGGACCGCATGTTGATCCGACGCGACGATACCAGCGGGCGTCGTTATCGCATTCTTTCAAGTTACCTTGCCCTTCTGAGGATAGCGAAATGATCCACAACAAGGAATTGCACAGCCAGTCCACGGAATCGCCGCTGCTTTCCGAAGCGCGACGCCTGGCTCCCCTTCTGGCTGGCAAGGCCAATGAGAACGAAGCCGCCGGCCGGGTGAGCGACGAATCCATCGAGGCCATGCGCGAGGCGGGCTTTTTCAGCCTCATGGTTCCCAAGGCGATGGGCGGGGTCGAGGCCAGCCCCCTCGACGTGCTTTCGATCGTCGAGGAAATCTGCAACATCGACGTTGCGACCGGCTGGGTCATGATGGCGGCGAATGTCGCCACCGCATCGGCTGCCGCATCGCTGACCGACGAAGGTTACGAGACCGTGTTCGGCGGCAACTCCCAGCCGATCATCGCGGGCGCGGGCGCGCCCACGGGCAAGGCCGAGATCGTCGATGGCGGTTATCGGCTGACCGGCAAGTGGACTTACACGGCAGCGGCTGCCTGCACTGCGACTATTACCACGCGGGCGCGATGATTTACGAGAACGGTGCGCCGCGGTTCGTCAACGGCACGAAGGCGCCCGAAACACGGGTTTTCCTCATCCCGGCCGACAAGGTCCGGCCGCTGGGCAACTGGGACACCCTGGGCCTGCGGGCCACAGGCAGCATCGACTACGAGGTCACGGACGTGTTCGTGCCCAGCGACATGACCCACCCTTCAACGGACGTGGTCGGTCGGCGCGGCGGCGACAGCTATCGCATCGGCGTGGTCGGCTTCAGCGCCATCGGTCATACCGGGGTCGCTCTCGGTCACGGTCGGACGGTTCTCGACCTTCTTTCCGAACTCGTGCATTCGCCGTCCAGCGGACCTACCCTCAATGGCCTCATCGGTTCGGACGCCTTCCTCGAGGACTTTGCGATCGCGGAAGGCCGGCTGCGGGCGGCGCGCGCGCTGTCCTACGATGTCTGGAGCGACATCGAGGATACGATCAGCAAGGGCGAGGCGGTTCCCGTGCGTCAGTTCACGTGGGCCCGCCTGGCGGTCAGCCATGCCACCACGGCGCTGAAGGAAAACGCGCTGTTCGCCCATCAGGTCAGTGGCGGGGTCGGGCTTCGCGCCGGACGTCTGCAACGCGCCCTTCGCGACAGCCTCTCGGCCACGCAGCACCTGGTCGTATCGAGCAATTCGGTGCGCGATGCCGGCAGAGACTTTCTTGGCCTTGCCGAAAATATGAAATGGACTCCGCGCGGCCTCGTAAACGCGAACTGACACGGCTCCGGGAGAAGCCGCTGCAGCGAGCGCGTCAGGTTCCCGCGAGTGGGTTCCTGGCCATGCCATGCGTGATCGCGCAGTCTTTGGGGGTGAACTAAAGCGATGTTGCCGATCCATATGCTGTACCGGGGGCTGCGGCTGAACCCGAACGGCGAAGCACTTGTCGACGGCCCGGTCCGTATGACCTTCCGCGAATTGGTCGACCGGGTGGAAGCGGTCGCCAGTTATCTGCAGGAGCGGGTGCCCAGAAACCAGTCGCGCATCGGTTGCTGCGGCCACAACAACTGGCAGCACGTCGTCGCGATGCTCGGCATCTTTGCGTCGGGACATATCTGGGTGCCCCTCAATCCGCGCAATTCACGCGCGGAGCTGGCCGGCATCGCCGAGGCCGCCGAACTGTCGCTGATCTTCGCTGACGAGGATTTCCTGTCGCTGTTCGAAAGTTCGGAACGAACGCTCGTGGTCGTTGCCGGGACATCGGATGCGCATGCTTCGGTCGATGAGATCTGCGACAGCCACAAGGGCAGGCGACCGGCCGATATCGCCCATCTGCAGGACCAGATTGCGGCGATCAAGTTCACTGGCGGAACAACCGGCAGTCCCAAGGGCGTGTTGCAGCCGTATCGGGCTTTCATGAGCTGTATCGCGAGCATGCTGACCGTGTTCGGGTTCGATGGCGACGACCGCCTGCTCACCGTAGCGCCGCTCACGCACGGGGCCGGCACGTTCCTGCTGCCGGTCATGGGCGTCGGCGGCTGCACCGTCCTCCTCGACGGGGCCAAGGCGCCCGTAATCTCGGATACGATCGAGCAGGAGCGCATTACTGCCAGCTTCATGCCGCCCACCCTTATCTTCTCGATGATCGATCATGCGCAGGCTGCGGGTATCCGGTACACCCGGATGAAGCACCTGATCTACGGCGCAGCACCGATGTCGCCCAGTCGCATTCGGCAGGCGCACGAAGTGTTCGGTCCCAACGTGGCGGCGATCTACGGCCAGACCGAGGCGCCGACGATGATCGCGGCAATCACCGCCGAGGAACTGGCGAGGGACGAGAACCTGGAATCGGTCGGCCGCCCCTGCCCCTTCAACGAAGTGCAGATAATGGCGCCCGATGGCACAATCCTGCCCGCAGGCGAGACCGGCGAGATCGTGGTGCGGGGCGATCTCGTGATGCGCGGCTATCTGAACTTGCCCGAAGTGACCGAAAAGACGATCGTCGATGGCTGGCTGCATACCGGCGATCTCGGCGCCTTCGACGAACGCGGTTACCTTTTTCTGAAGGATCGTCTGCGCGACGTCATCATAACCGGCGGCTTCAACGTCTATCCCACCGATGTCGAAGCGTGCATCGCCACGCATCCCGACGTCGTCAACGTGACGGTGGTGGCGCGAGACGACGAATACTGGGGCCAGCGGGTCGAAGCTGCGGTGGTCTTGGCCGACAATAGCACGACGACTAAGGACGACCTGCTGGGTTTCGCCAAAGCCGAACTGGGCTCGGTGCGTGCGCCGAAGGCGATCCACATCCTGCCGAGCATGCCGATCAATTCGGTCGGCAAGGTCACCCGGCAGAGTGTGCTGCGCATCGTCGAGGAAAGCGAGCAGACCGCCTCTTCGTCCTGATCGAGAGGCATGTCGTCGCTACTGGACGCGCCGCTACCATCGAATGTCGAACGCAAACCAGTATGCAGGAGTGAGCAATGCAACTGCTGTACATGAGGCTTGGAACCAACGATCTCTCCCGGTCGCGCGCATTTTATGACGCAACCTTCGGCGTGCTGGGCCTGGCGCCCAGCATGGTCGAGGCCGATCCGCCCTTCATCATGTACGACTTGCCCGGCGGACCAAAATTCGCGGTCGGCGAAGCGCGGAACGGCGAACCGGCGACTTATGCCAATGGCGGGACCATCATGTTCTCTGCCGAGTCCGACGAACAGGTTGCCGCATGGCATGCCGCCGGACTGGCCCACGGAGGAAGCTGCGAAGGCATTCCGGAACCCAAGCCCCGCGCCAACAATGCGTTCGGGGCCTATCTGCGCGATCCCGATGGCAACAAGCTCTGCTGCTATCACGGCGTTTCCTTCGGCTAGTCGACGATGATGCCGGGCGCGGCCGGCAGCCGATCGTCCGGCGTGGATCGCTATCGTCCAATTGCCCAGTGGCGTATCCTGCGAGCCGCTGGACCGGACTTGGAACGGGCCGCATATCAGCCAAGTGATTGAGCGCCGGTCCAGCCGCGCCCTTGTTGCCACCAACGCGCGACGATGCTTAACCTCGTCGCTTCCGGTTATCGAAGAGGTTGTTCTTGGCTCTCCCCCCTCCTGACTCGTTTTCTCTGGAATCAGAATATGATTTCGTGATCGTCGGAAGCGGCGGCGGCTCTATGGTCGCGGCCATCTATGCCAAGCTGGCGGGGCTCAAGCCCGTGATCCTGGAAAAGCGCGACAAGATCGGCGGATCGACGGGCTTTTCGGGTGGCGTCTGGTGGGTGCCGAACAACCACGTACTCAAGCGGCACGGCGTCGAGGATTCCCGCGAACTTGCCGAGCGATACATGAACGCCACGGTCGATTTCGTCGGCAAGGGTACGACGCCCGCCCGTCGCAAGGCGTTTCTGGACGAAGCGCCCGCCATGATCCAATTCCTCGAAGAACAGGGCATGGAATTCGAGTATCCCGACGGCTGGTCCGACTATTACGATGATCGCGATGGCGGCCAGCCGCGCGGCCGGTCGCTGACCGCGGTGCCGTACGACATCCGCAAGCTGGGCCCCTGGCAGGACCTCCTCTCGCGCTACGCCGGCTTCGACGGGATTCCGTTTCCCTCGCTGCCGCTGATCCGGATGCTGATGTTCAAGCGCACCTTCTATGCCAAGAAGATCATGGCACGGCTGGCTTTCGCGATCGCCAAGAACAAGGTCCTGGGCCGCCGCATCGTTGCGCATGGCGGTGCGATCCAGGGGCGCATGATGGAAATGACGCTGAAGCACGGCATCCCCATCTTTGCAGGCTTTGCCGCAGACGACCTTATCGAGGAAAACGGCCGCGTCGTCGCCGTCAGCGGGATGTACAAGGGGCAGCGGGTCACGGTCCGCAGCCGCCTCGGGATCCTCATGAACGTAGGGGGGTTCGCCCGCAACCAGGAGATGCGCCAGAAGTACCAGCGCCATCCTATCAGCAACTCGTGGACCAATGCCAACCCCGGCGACACCGGCGAGATGATCGAGGAGATGATCCGCCACGGCGCCGATACCGAGAACCTCGACATGGCGGTCTGGGTGCCCACCTCGCTCAATCCCGACGGCTCGCTGCCGGCGGGGACGAAGGCCAAGGACGGGGCAAACTATCCTTTCATGCACGTGGGCGAAATCGCGGTCCCGCATTACATGTGGGTCGATCGCACCGGGAAGCGCTTCGTCAACGAAGCCAATTCGTACATGGAACTTGGCGAGGCGATGTATCAGAACGACGCCGTTCCGGCGTTTGCGATCTTCGATGACCGCGCGATGAAGAACTATGCCTACGGCACCCTCATGCCGGGCATGAAGCCGATCAAGGAATGGCTGGAATCCGGCTTCCTCGTGAAGGCTGACACGATCGAGGAACTGGCAGCGAAAACCGGCATCGATCCGGCGGGCCTTGCCGCACAGGTCGAGAGATACAACCGCTTTGCCGAAACCGGCGTGGATGAGGAGTTTCACAAGGGGGAAAGGCAATACGACCGGTTCCGCGGTGACCCGACGCACAAGCCCAATCCCTGCGTCGGTTCGATTGCCAAGGCGCCATTCTATGCCACGCGCATATTCCCCGGCGATGTCGGCACATTCGGCGGCGTCGTGACCGACGAACGCGCGCGCGTGCTGCGCGCCGACGGTTCGACCATAGAGGGGCTCTACGCGACCGGAAACTCGACTTCATCGGTCATGGGACGGTCCTATCCCGGCCCGGGCGCGAGTATCTCTCCGGCGTTCGCATTCGGCTACATCGCCTCCAAGGATGCGGTCGGGAAGGCGCACAACAGCGCGGCCTGATCCCTTCCGCGCCATCCCCTGCGGCGCGCGCCACACCGGTGTCGCAAGGGATCAAAAGGACCATCGATATACAGGGAGACGTGCGCCGGTGGCAGCAGCGCCGCCAGCCCGCGAACGCCAAGGGCGTGATCCGGTCTATTTGACGGGATCACGCCCTTTTCGTGTCTTGTGCGCGTCAACGATGTGGCAGGTAGCCATCCTGCCTGCCCGCTGGCCGGATCAATTGATCGAACGGCACTGGCCGCCATCGACGCGGTAATTGGACCCCGTCATGTAGCTTGCCTGCGGGCTCGCCAGAAATACGACCATGCGGCCGATGTCCTCTGGCCGGCCAAAGTGCTTCGTCGGCTGCGGAATGACTTCGCTGGTAAAGCGGCGCTCTATCGTCGGCCAGTCGAGTTCCGACCACCCGAGCTGCCTTGCCCATTCCACGAAGCCGGCCCTCACGCCTTCGGTGGCGATCGTGCCCGGTGTCACGGCATTGACGGTCACTCCGGTCCCCGAAAGCGACTTTGCCAGTCCGCTGGTAAGGTTGGTGATCGCAGCCTTCGCCGGCTGATAATCGGCAAGGTCAGGTTCGGTCTGGGTCGCCGATGCACTGGAGATGTTGATGATGCGACCCCACCCACGCTCGATCATGCCGGGAGCAAGGGCCTGGATCAGCCGAACCGTCGAACCGACGTTCTGCTCGTAAGTCCAGCGCCAATCGTCCCACGGCGTCTCGAGCCACGGCCGGTTGAAGCTTTCGGCGGTGGAATCCGGGCGTCCCGATGCGGCGAAACCGCCTGCGTTGTTGACGAGGATGTCGACGCCGCCAAACTGTTCGAGCACGTGGCTTGCGACTTCGGCGCAATCGGCTTCGAGGTTCAGCTCGCCGGTCACCTATGCCGCTTCGCCGCCCGCGTCGATCAGGCGCTGCGCAACAGCCCTGGTCTTCTCCTCGTCACGGCCGTGGACCATGACCTTGGCCCCCTCTTCCGACAATATGCGTGCGATCGCGGCACCGATTCCGGACGAGCTGCCCGTGACCAGGGCACGCTTGCCTTTGAGTTCCATCTCCATCGAATTCTCCCGTGCAGCCCATGGCGGCGCACCTGCACCGTCCAGCGTTGAATGCGGTCGCAAGTAAAGCCGATCGTGGCCGAACACCAAAGCGCAATGGCGATCCGTGGCCGCCCTGTCGCATTCGCTATGGATGGGATTTGAAGTCCCCGCTCGCTTGCCGTGGGTAGGCCATGGACTAGGCTGGCTGCCGTGATTGCCGAAGTGGCATGGGGAGAACGGGAATGGGTGCATTGGGTGGAGAAATGACGGGCAAGGTCGCCATCGTGACAGGCGCGGGACTGCCCGGCAACATCGGCTCCGCGACGGCTGAAATACTCGCGCGCGAGGGGGCGAACGTCGTGCTGGTCGACGTATCGGAAGATCCCCTGATCGAAACGACGCAGGCATTGCGGGACAAGGGCTACGCCGTCGCATCCTGCGTCGCCGACATCTCGCAGGAAGATGCGGTGCGGAACCTGATCACGTTCACGCTCGAGACTTACGGCCGCCTCGATGCGATCGACAACAATGCCGCCCGGACGAGCGCGGACCGCGATCTGATGCTGTGTGACATGGACGTCGACTGGTGGGACGAGACCTTTGCCGTCAACACTCGCGGAACCATGCTGATGTGCAAGCATGCGATCCCGGCCATGATCAGGAGCGGCGGTGGCTCGATCATCAACATCAGCAGCGGAACGGTGGTTGCCGGCAATTTCTTCACGACAGCCTATGCGGCGTCGAAAGGCGCGGTCGAAACGCTGACACGTTACATCGCGACGCAGTATGGTGCGCAGAACATCCGTTGCAACGCGATAGCGCCGGGTCCGGTGATGACCAGCTCGCTGCAGAAAGGACTTCCCGACGACCTGCGCGAGATCTTCCGCCGCCATACGCTGACCGGCGACTATGCAAGGCCCTCGGAAATCGGCGAGGTCGTGGCCTTCCTCGCATCGGATCGGGCGAGCTACGTGACCGGCCAGATCATCCAGGTCGATGGCGGAATTTCGGCGCACTCGCCCACATCGGTGGACCTGATGGAACTGATGTCACGCGGATCGATGCCGCAGTGATCTCGGCGGGGATCGGAGACGAACTCCGACTCCCGCCGGTCTGCGCCACCTGAGGACGCGGATTGCAAAAAAAGGGGGCGAGCCGCAAGGCCCGCCCCCCCCTTTTTTGCTGGTGTCCCGATTTCTGCGTCAGGCGACAAGTCCGTTGCGGCCCTTGGGCAGCATGCGCCGGCCGTTGGAAAACATGATCTGTTCGATCTGTTCGGGCGTAAGGCCCTTGCAGCCTTCCTCGACGAAGTCGCGCGGGCGGGCCACGCCTTCGGCGTGCGGATAGTCCGAACCCATCAGGATGCAGCTGGCGTCACCGCCAAGCTGATCGACGATGCCCTTGATGTCGTCTTCCGGGTAGGCGACGACGAAGCAATTGCGTTTGAAGATCGTCGAAGGACGTTCCTTCAGCTGGCCCATCGGCCACCAGCCGCTGCGCGCCATGCCGCGCATCTTGTCCATCTTGTAGAGGAAGCGCGGCAGCCACTCGGCTCCGTTCTCGACGCTGGCCATCTTGATGTTGGGGAAGCGCTCGAAGAAGTTCCAATAGACGAAGTTGGCCATCGTCATCATCACCGGGATTTCGCTGTAGGCGAACATCCACTGCCAGGCCGTCTGCCCCGACTTGCGCGACTGGAGCGGCAGTTCGCCCCATTCCCGGATCACGCTGTGCATGAAGTTGGCTTCGGAAACGTGGAAGGTCACGACGACGCCTGCGTCGTTCAGAACCTGCCACAGGGGGTCGAAAGACGGGTCGGCCGGCGACTTGCCATGGGCGGGGCCCATCGGCATCACCACGACACGCACGCCATTCTCCACCAGCCACTTGGCTTCCTGTACCGCCCAGTCGAGATCGTGGAGCGACAGGATCGCTGTGGTGTAGATGCGATCGTCGGCGTTTAGCCCCCACTCGTTGACGAGATACTCGTTCCACGCATGGAACAGCGCGTTGGCGCCTTCCGAACCCCGCTCTTCGGCCTTGAGCATGATCTGGCCGAAGGACGAGACGAATTCGCCGACGAACATGATCGAGCCATCGACTTCGAATTCGTCAAGCTTGGCAAGGCGCGGGCCAAGCTCGTTCATGTCGGGAGTGACCTTGTGCGATGCGGCAACCGCCTTGCCGGTCGAGATCGCGCGGAGCCATTCCTTCAGCTTGCCCGGCGGCGGGATGAGCCCGTCTTCCTGAAGGTCGGCATTTTCAATCGGGGTGTCGCCGATATACAGCACGAAGCGGCCGTCCGGCGCATGCTTGCGCTGGGGCATCCATTCCGCATGATACTTCTCGGGCAGATACTTGGCGAAGAACGAATAGTCCTTCTCCTGGATATGGGTATCGCTGTCGAAGATCGGTCCGTCATAGTGCGGCTTCGTATTGTCGACTGACTTCAGGGCTGACTGGTTTGCGGCCACGGTTCGTTCCTTCGTTAACGGAAATTCGGTCGCCGGGAGAGTCGTTCAGGACGCTGCCGGCCGTACGTCCTTTGTAGCCCAACGCCGCGTTCACCGCAAACAAAACCGAACAATCGTTAGGGTGAATTGCCGGATGTCCCTGGCCGATGGTGCTGGGAGCGGAACAAGCTCGGAACCGTGCGTCGCCCTCGTCCGTCCGAGAGAATGGGCGGGCGGGCATTTCTCAAAAAAGCCATTTTTTACAATTTTTTACCGCGCAACTGGTATTGACAGCTATCACGGCAAGGCAAGAGATCGCACCGCCGACAGAGGCACGTCGAGCGAGCGGACACGCTATGCTTCTTGATAACCGCCCCGGGCGGCATCACATGGCGGATAGATGCCGCGGCCGGCCGCTGCCCTCGTCGGCAACGCCGCGCCGCGAATCTCCGGATGCACTCGTTCCGGCATCGCCGGCAGCATCCTTGCGGACCGGAAATCGCGCATGAAAAAGAGAGGCGGTTCGAACCCGAACCGCCTCCCCGCTAAATTGCCGGAGCGAAGGGGGCGTTCAGCCCCTCGCCTGTCCGAGAACGTACTGTTCGAGCGTGCGATGGAAGTTGATCACTTCCATTTCCTGCACCGGATTGGGGCGCGCATACTTGAATTTGCTCGACTTCATTCCCGCCTGCACCTCGGTCATGTTGGCAATATCCTGATCGAGGATAAGCCCCACGCTTTCCTTGGTCGGATCCATGATGACGCGCGTTTCGATCTTCGGCTCCTTGCCCGGCGCATAGCGCTTCAAGGACCAGATCTCGAACAGGCACTTTTCGGGATTATCGGGATCGGCAGTGTCCGGCCGCGCGCGATACCACAGCGCACCATCGAAATACGGGAGGGTGACGCAGTTCGGGAAGATGTGCCAGTCGCTGCCGGCCTTTGCCATCGCCTCGAAAGTCAGCTTTTCCGGATAGGCCGCTCCGTCGTCGATCGCTGCCTGGCGACCCAGCTCGATCGCTGTGATCATCGCGGTCATCGCATCGGTGCCCTCGGGCAGGATGTCCATGATCTTCTTGGCGGCTTCGAAATCGCGGTCGGTCTGGATGGCGTTCAGGTCTTCCTCGATCTGCCGGAAGAACTCGACCACGCCTTCGCGCGCATCGGCATAGACATTGCCTGCCAGACGCGGAGAACTGGTGCCCAGCGGCTGCACATCCTTCCAGTAGCCGAAATGGGCATGCTTCCCGTGCGCGAAGCTCTGGGTATAGTCGTTGCCAGCCACCTTGATCAGCTGCGGATGGGTCGCGGCGACGTGATAGCCTTCCATGAACGCTTCGAGGGCGACCTTCCAGTTGACCGGAAGATGCAATTCGACCTTCCAGCGAAAGCGCATTTCCTCGATCTCGAAAGGATCGAGATGCTCGGGAATGGTCTCGAGATACTCGGCAAGCGTTTCGGCGTCCTCGTCCATGCAGATCCAGATAAAACCCGCCCAGGTGTCGACCCGGACCGGCCAGAGATCGATCCGCTCGTCATCAAGGCTGCCTTCCCAGTCGT
Organism: Sphingopyxis flava; assembly: GCF_900168005.1. Lineage (GTDB taxonomy): Bacteria > Pseudomonadota > Alphaproteobacteria > Sphingomonadales > Sphingomonadaceae > Sphingopyxis > Sphingopyxis flava. The sequence goes on along the minus strand of NZ_FUYP01000019.1, from coordinate 16,486 downwards.
GACGATCGAGGACCTGAACGTTCTTCCCCTCGAGGTTGAAGGTCCATCCGTGATATTTGCAACGGAACTGACTGGCGCGGCCGCAACCGTCCGCAAGGCGGCGACCGCGGTGCGGGCAGACGTTGTGATAGGCGACAAGACCGTCCTTGCCACGCGCGACCACTATCGATTCGGTGGCGACATTGAAGGTCAGGAAGTCACCGACGTTCCTGAGCTCTTCCTCGCGGCCCGCGACGAGCCAAACCTTGCTCCACAGATGTTCGTTCTCTGCCTTCGCGAAATCCCGCGAGAGATAGTTGTCCGCACGCAACTGCGGCGCGGATCCGGCCTGCTTGAGTTGTGTGGCCATCGTCTTCAGCTCCTCCGCCAAAATTCAAGATACTTCACGTTTACGGCTGCAATCTAGCTATGCAGCGTATGCTACACAAGACTCGTCTCTTTTCGAGAGATGGGGCAAACTTCCTACCCCTGCCATTGCGGGACACTGAACGTCACGCCGTCGAGGTCGGCGCGCACCACTATCTGGCAAGTCAGCCTGCTGTTCTCGCGCGCCTCGATCACGCCATCCAGCAAATCGCTCTCGATCTGCGTCGGCGGCCCGATGCGCGCGATGTCGGCCGGCGCGACGTAGCAGTGACACGTCAGGCAATTCATGCTGCCGCCGCATTCGCCGATGATACCGGGCACGTCGGCTGCGCGCGCGGCAAGCATCACAGTCTCTCCGACACGCGCCTCCACTTCGTATCGCGTGCCGTCATCGCCGACGAAATGCAGTCTCGGCACGTACGGCTTCAGTCAAGCCCGAGATCGGCGCGGATCGCGTCGGCGATCATCGTGGTATGATCGTCCTCTCGCGATTGCGGGGCCTGCATGCGATTGTGCGCGATCGCCACCGCCAGCTTCGTTTCCGGATCGGCAAATCCGATTGAGTTGCCGGCTCCGGGATGGCACAGCGCGCGCGGATATTTTGCGGCCGCGACCGAGAAGGTCTCGCCACCCAGCCAGAAGCCGCCGATCCCCAGCGGAACCGGGAATCCGAACATCACGGGGTCGGCCTCGTCGCTGTTGGCCCGCGGGGTGTTGAACGTCGCCACCATTTCGGCAGGCAGGATATGCACGCCATCGAGTTCTCCGCCCTGCGCAAGCATGGCCCAGAACCGGGCGCAACTGCGCGCCGTGAATATCCCTCCGACCCCGGCAATGGGTGCGCGGCGCACGTCGGGTCGTTCGAACACTTCGGGGATGAGATCGACCTGCGGCGGCATCGATGCGGTATAGAGCGGCGGCGCATGTTCGGGGGGAACGGGCGTGATCGCGTTCACCAGCTTGGCCACGCGCGGCAACTCGCTGTCCGGCAGCCCGACCCATAGATCGGGCGCGTTGAGCGGAAGTGCGATCTCTTCGCGAATGAAGGTGCCGATATCGCGCCTTGCCGGATCGGTGCGGCGGACGACCTCGCCCACCAGCCAGCCGAAGGTCAGCGAAAGGTACAGGGCCTTTTCACCCGGAGGTGCCAGCGGCGTGAGCTTGGCGATCCCGTCGGTCATCCAGTCCCAGTCGCACATCAGTTCGGGGGTGACGCCCTCGGGCATCTGCGGAACGCCGGCGCGATGGGTCAGGACGTCGCGGATGGTCGTCGGCTCTTTCCCGTTGCAACCGAATTCCGGCCAATAGTCGGCGACGCGCGCATCGTAATCGACCAGCCCGCGCGCGACCTGGATGTGAAGGGCCGTCGCTGCTAGCGGTTTGGTGACGGAGAACATGTTGAACAGCGTGTCGCCATCGACCTTGCGGCCGGTGTCCGGATCGGCGAGGCCATCCCAGGTGTCGATCACCAGCTTTCCGTCGAGGTATGCCGCCACCTGCACACCGACTTCCTTGCCTTCGGAAATCAACCTGGCGATGGTTTCATCAACGTGCTGCGACCGACTGATCGTCTGGCTGGACATTCTATCATCTCCCGGAAAGTGAGGGGCAGGCGCGAAGTTCGAGGGCATCGAGCGCCGGCCAAAATGCGACGGCAAGCTTCGCACAACCATGCGTGGCCGCCAATAGCGAGTCCGCGACGGCCACGCCCGGCCGACACAAGATCACATGCCAGATATCTCCGGGAATGCGATAGGCGACCGCATCCACCCGGCTATTGTGCGTGGCGGAAAGTCACATTCCTGCGGGGCATTGTGACAGAATTCGGAGAGACAGATGAGCACGAGTTTCGAGGCGCAAGTTCGCGAATTGATGGACCGTCAGGAGATCCTCGACTGCCTGCACCGCTATTGCCGCGGCGTCGACCGGTTCGATCGGGAGGCGGTGAGATCGGCCTATCACGAAGATGCCGTGGACGATCACGGCGAGTATGTCGGTGACGTCGAGGGGTTCATCGACTGGGCATTCGATTATCACGGCCGGCATCAGCTCCGCACCCTGCATGCCCTTCACAATCACCTTTGCGAGATCGAGGGCGATACCGCCCATGCCGAGACCTACTTCACCTTCCATTCGGTGAATCGCGAGGTGCCGCATCAAACCTCGACGTCGGGTCGCTACATCGACCGGTTCGAACGTCGCGGCGGGCGGTGGGGCATCGTGCGGCGGATCTGCGTGATCAATGCGCTGGGAGAGGCTTTCGACCCTGAGGGTAAGGCCGGCGACGGTCCGTTCTCCCCGTCAACGCGCGACACCAGCGATCCGGCCTATATGCGCCCGCTCGAAATTGACCCGGAGCGGCTGAAAAGGGGACATGGCTGAAAGTGGTGCGAACCCTTGCCACTTGAGACGGTGGGCAAGCCAACGAGAAAGGGACGGCTCTTGCCGTCCACATCGGTGCTGCGCCGTAGATCAGGTGCTTCATCCGGGTGTACCGGATACCCGCAGCCTGCGCATGATCGATCATCGAGAAGATAAGGGTGGGCGGCATGAAGCTGGCAGTAATGCGCTCCTGCTCGATCGTATCCGAGATTACGGGCGCCTTGGCCCCGTCGAGGAGGACGGTGCAGCCGCCGACGCCCATGACCGGCAGCAGGAACGTGCCAGTCCATCTGCGCTCCTTTTCCCGGTCAGCCGGAGATGACCGGCCGCCGCTTCCGTGCACCACGGTTCGACGATCGCATTCTCATAACGTCGACCAAGATGAAACCGGGCTGGTGGCGAAAAGCCATCACGATGGAGATAACTGGAGCGCGACCTGCAACATCGTGGAGCGATGACAGCACGGACTGGTATGCCCGCGCAGCATCGAAACAGCAAACCAGCTACAGGAGGCCGGCATGGTGCCGCAACTCGCCAACGTATTCCAGCTCGCCTACGTGACCAACGATGTCGCAAAGGCGGCAGACCTTTTTCGCACGCGTTTCGCGACCGGCCCCTTCACCCAAATCGAATTCGGCGACATCATGACCATCGGCTTGGCTTTTGCCGGGCGCACGATGATCGAGGTGATCCAGCCGATCAACGATGCCACCGGCATATATTCCGGATGGATCGCGGGCATCGACGGATTTGCCTTGCGTCAGCATCATTACGGCATCCTGGTCGATAGCGTCGAGGAACTGGCGGCAATCAGAGCGGCACATGTCGAAAGCGGAACGCCGGTCGCGACCGAAGGGTCGATGCCGGGCTCGCTAGATTTCCTCTATGTGGATACGGTTCCGCTGCTGGGCCACTACCTCGAATACGTCCGCCTCGACGAGGGCGGCAAGGAGATGTTCCGCAGCGTGGAAGGCAGCATCTTCTGACTGACCGGGCCCACGAATCTCGCATGTGATCGTGCGACCTGACCAGATTTACAGGTGTTTGCGGCCCGCTAGGCTGCGCCCAAGATAATCGGAGAGACATTGCAATGACGGATATCCAGTTTGACGACCGCGTCGCGATCGTAACAGGCGCGGGCAGCGGCCTTGGCCGCGGCTATGCACTCGAACTGGCGCGGCGCGGCGCCAAGGTCGTCGTCAACGACCTTGGCGGCAGCCCGTCGGGAGTCGGCGCCTCGGCAAGTGCCGCCCAGCGCGTGGTGCAGGAGATCACCGACGCCGGAGGCGAGGCCGTGGCCAGCACCGACAGCGTCGCGACCCGCGCCGGCGGTGCCGCCATCGTCCAGACCGCGCTCGACACATGGGGCAAAGTCGACGTGCTGATCAGCAACGCAGGGTTCCTGCGCAACAACAGGTTCGAAGACCTGACCGATGAAGAGATCGATCCGATCGTTGACGTGCACCTGAAGGGTGCCTTCTATGTCGGTCAGCCCGCCTATCGCGCCATGCGCGCCGGCGGCTATGGGCGCATTCTCTTCACCGGTTCGTCGTCGGGCGCGTTCGGTCACGCTTGGCAGGCCAATTACGCGGCCAGCAAGGCGGGCATGATCGGCCTGTCGAACGCCGTGGCGATCGAGGGCTCTGCCTATGGCATCCAGTCGAATGTCCTGCTGCCCAACGCGCTGTCCCGGCTCGAGGAGGTGATGACGCCCGGCTACATGGAAATTCCGGCTTTCGCCGAAGCGTTGCAGTCGACCGACTTCTCGTTTGCCGATGGCCGTATGACCCCCGAATTCACCGTGCCGCTGGCCGTCTATCTGGTGAGCGAGGCGTGCACCGCGACGCAGGGCATCTACTCGTCGAACAGCGGACGCTATTCGCGCGTGCGGCTCGCCGAAGCGGAGGGCTGGGTTTCGCCCGCAGGCACGACTCCCCCGGCTGTCGAGGACATTGGCGCCAACTTCGAGGAAATCAGCGAGCTGCGCGATTTCAGCTTGCCGGCACACAACTACGACGAATTCACGATCGCCGCGAAAGTGGCACGCGCACGCGGGATTCATTCCTGAATTCGAGGCGACAGGAAGAAGGGTTCGCAAAGGCCCGACGATCCCTGGAAATGGAGCGGACGGCCGGTTGGCCGTCCGCTACCCCGGACCGAGCGGTGCATTTTCGCATCGCAAGATACGCCAGGTCGCGCGAATGCACGAAATCGCCAGATCAGGGTCCGCAGTAAACTCGCAGCTGTAGCGGGATCATTCCCAGCCGGCGACGACCCTTGCGAAATTCTCGATCACCGAATTTCCTGTCTCGTCGCCTGCCTTGGCGGCGACCATCGCCCGAACCATCTCGCTGGTCATGGTTCGGAACGGCGGCATTTCGGCAAGAACGACCTCGACGACGGTGGCCGCTACTTCGGTCGCCGACTGGCCCTGCGAAGCAAAAGCCTGTGCCGACAGCGCATGGTAATTTGCGGCGATCCGTTGATAGGGCGGCGTCAACGCGGCCTCAGCCTGCGTTGAGGCGGCGTTGGCGCTTGTCATGAATTCCGTATTCACCGGCCCAGGCTCGACGACGCTCACCCTGACGCCCATTGCGAGCGCGATGGGCGCCAACGATTCCATCATCCCTTCAACTGCGAACTTGGCCGCGCAATAGGCGTCGTTGAGTGGTTGACCGACCATCCCGCCAACGCTCGTGACGCTGACGATACGGCCCTTACCGGCCTCGCGCATGTGCCGCACGATCGCCTTCGTAAGGTTCCAGACTCCGAAGAAGTTGACCTCCATGATCCAGCGGAGGTCGGCGTCGGACGTCTGCTCAAGCGAAGCGATGACGCCGGCGCCCGCGTTGTTGACCAGCACGTCGATCCGCCCGTAATCGGCCATCAGCCCCGCCACGCAGGCATCGATCGACGCCGGTTCGGTCACGTCGAGCGCACGGAGGTCGAGCTCGACGCCCGCCTTCTGGGCCTCGGCCAACAGGACCTGCCGCTTGCCGAGGTCGCGCATGGTGGCCACGACACGATGCCCCGCCTGCGCCAGACCGACGGCAATGTGCACCCCGATCCCTGTCGAACATCCGGTCACCAGCACGATCGGCTGGCCTGTCATCAACTCTTCCTTTGCAGCAGTGACCGAAGCGCCGCTCCGACGCCTGGCCATCTGGTGATCGACAGGGCCCGGCGCCTGCCTGTCGGGTGGGGAACACCGGGCCTGTCCTTGCGGCCGGATATGGCCAGCCGACGGCTATCGCCCGACCCCGGCTCGCGGGGCGCAGGATGATACGCGTATCGCCCAGCGCTGCGCCTTGTCGACCCGTGCCTCAGACCGCCTTCGGATCGAAGAGGACGTAGAGGTGCTCCGGCACGCGCATCATGTAGCCGCGAATGGCCGGTTCGGGCATGTCCGGATCGAGGCGCAGGTTGTGCAGATTGTCGATAACCGCATGAAGTGCGCGCGTCATCTCGACGCGTGCCAGGTGCTGCCCCACGCAGATGTGCGGCCCGCGCGCGAACGAATAGTGCGGGTGGCGCGAACGCATGATGTCGAACCGGTCGGGATCGGGATAGATCGCGGGATCGCGATTGGCCGCGCCGGCAAGCACGTCAAGGAAAGCGCCGGCGGGAATTTTCACGCCGCCGATCTCGGTGTCTTCCTTCGCGACGCGCAGCTGGCTGAGGACCGGACCATCCCACCGGAGTCCTTCCTCGATCGCCGCGGGAATCAGGCTGCGGTCGTTGCGCAACGCCTCGAACTGGTCGGGGTTGCGCAGCAGGGCGGTCAGAAGAATGCTGGTCCCGCGATAGGTCGTGTCGCCGGCCGCGTTCATCAACTGGCGCAGAAACGACACCAGGACCAACTCCGGCAGATGCTCGCCGTCGACCTCGGTCGTGGCCAGAAGGCTGATGAGGTCATCCCCGGGATTGGCGCGGCGTTCGTCGATGAGCGCCTTGAAGTATTCGCCGAGCTTCACACCGGCCTCCATGGCCTGCGGCATGTGTTCGAAGTCGGTCTGCCCGATCGCCAGGCGCTGGAAAGTGTCGACGTCGCTACGCGGCAGATCGAGCTGGTGGTAGATGACCTCGAACGGATAGGCGTGGGTGAAATCCTGCACGAGATCGGCCTTGCCCGAGGGCAGGAACTTCGACATCAGGCTGTGCACGACAGGGTCGACAATCGTGTCCCCCCACATCTTCACGTGCTGCGGCAGGAATATCTTCTGGAAGATCTTGCGCCAGCGGCCGTGCACCGGATTGTCCATGACGCTGATGCTGCCCATGCCGAACGTTCGCCCAAGCGTCAGTTCGTAGCCGGAGTTCGAGAAACGGTTTGCTTCGACGAGAACCTGTTCGACTTCCTTGCTGCCGACGATCGTGAAACTGGGCGCATCGCCGTAATAGCAGTGGTACCCGAGAAGGCTGCGGAACGAGCCGGGGATGACGGCCCCTTTCGAGCGAAGCTCATGGATGAAGGGATAGGGATCGGCCTCCGTACCGAAATTGTCCTCGTGAGACACGAACGGATTGTACGACGGATCGTCGAATTCCTGGATCTTGATTGCGGTGGCCATGACTCGATCTCTCTCTCCGATATGTAGTAATTGCCACATAAGCTGAAGAGCCCGTTCCGTCAACGTGTGGAGTCCCGCGCGGCAAGGGGATCGAGTGCCCGATCCACCAGCAGTTCCAGAAGATCGACCAGCTGCTCGCGGGGTGGAGTGCCCTCGGGAAACAGCCAGTCGCTCATCAGGACGGACGAGGCCAGCATGCCGAACGCCAGCCGGATGCCGAGCCCCATGTCGAACGGAGGTTCGGTGCCAAGGTCGGCGTATTTCTGCACCTGTTCCGCGGCGGCAGCATTGAAGAACGGCAGCAGGCCGATGAACGATGGCTCGCCGCCTTCTTCGGTCGGCGTTCCTTTCGCCGCCAGCAGGGCGATGAATACGGAACGGTTCTTCTCGAAGAGTTCGTAGGCGGCGACGAAATTGCGACGTTCGCCGCTCTTGCGATCCTCGTTGGTGGGATATTGTTGCAGGAATTCCTGCATGAACCGGTTGAACGGCTGGACAATCACTTCCTCGAAGAGGATGGCCTTGCTGCGATAATATCGGAACAGCAACGTCTCCGACACGTCGGCAACGCTCGCGATACCTCGTGTCGTCGCCCCGTGGTATCCGCGTTCCGCAAAGACCTGCCGCGCGGCGTCGCAGATCCGCTCCTCGACGTTTTCGCGCGTGCGACGACGACGGCGAACGTTGCCGGGTGGCGTGGTCGCGCGATCCGGCCCTTGCGTCGCTGCCGGTATCCGTTCGGTCCTGCTCATGGCCGTAAGATTGTCTTTCACCCACCATCGCGCGTCGCCCGCCACTTGTGGCAAGGCATGCCAGCACGTTGCAATTCCATGCGCCCGCAGGCGCTATAGCAGTTAGTGGCAAGGTGCCAAGCATGCGCCGACTATCCCATCAATGCACTCAGCGCCTCCACCGTCTCGTCCCGGACTGCGCCGAGCACCTCATGCCCCTTCGCCTTCTCGGCATAACCGGCGAGGCGGGGAAACGCCTGCATGATACCTTCGACTGCGAAAAGATGCTCGATGATGTCGATCAGCAGGAAGGTCGGCAGGATCATGCAATCGGCCTTCGTCAGCACGCCAGCCGTCGCAAAGGGCGCATCGTCGACGAAATGCTGCACCACGCCAAGGCCGTTTCGTATCTGGGCCAGTTCCGCCGCCACGATGGTCACATCGCGCGTTGCCGGGTCCATCTGGCCAAAAAGGCGAAATAGGGCGGGCACGACGTAGAGTTCGGTCGTCCGGATCGCATTGCGCATCCGGACGCGGTCCGCCGGTCTGCTCGGGATGAGCGACGGTTCGGGAAACGTATCCTCGAGGTAATCGATGATCGTTTCCGATTCCGCGATTACGAGGCCGTCGTCGGTGACCAGCACCGGCAGCTTGCCGATCGGATTGATGGCGAGGTATTCCGCCGAACGCGTGCTCCCGCCCGGTAGCGGCACCTGCTCGAACGATAGGCCCTTGAAGCGCAGCGCCATCTTGACGCGCGCCGCGAAGGGGGAGTGGGTCACGGCATGGAGTTTCAAGGTTTCCGTCCTTCATGTTAATCGTTTCGGGCTGCGCATCCGGCCCTGACCGACCCGGCTTTCCCGGATCGCACTGTCGGCAACTCAGATCGCCTGAGGGCGACCGATCGCCTCGGTCCCGCCATCCACGTAAAGTATCTGGCCAACCAGGTAGCGCCCGCGCAACGTGGCAAGGAAGCTGATGACCTCGGCCAGTTCCTCCGGCTTGCCATAGGGACAGTCGGAAAGCGCGATGGGGGTCGCCTCGTCAAGCATGGCGCGCCCTTCCTCGGTCGCGAAGAACGGTTCGGTCATCGGCGTGAGCGTGCGGCCCGGTGCAACGCCGTTGAGCAGAATTCCCGACCCGGCCCAGTCTTCCGATATGGCCGCGCGGCGCAGCCACTTGGCGAGCGCGTGCTTGCTGGTTGCATATCCCGTCGCCGAATTGGGATCGACGTCTTCGGCGCGAAGCAGTGTGGCGGCCTCGTCGCCCGCAAGGCACGAATCGACCAGCGCCGGATCATAGTCCGTCAGCGAGGCGGTCGACGTAATCGCAACGGCGCGAGGCGATTGCGACTTCAGCAACAGGGGCCGCAGCAGTTCAAGCGTCGCCACGGCGCCGAAATAGTTGAGCGCCAGGATCGCGGGAACGGGCGCGGGCGCGGGCCTGCCCGCCACTGCGATCACGGCATCGATTCCCTCTGTAGCCAGCGCCGTCACTGCCTTTGCCATGACATCGCGTCCGCCAGGGGTCGACAGATCGGCGACGACCTCAACCCCGTGCAGGTCGACGCCGATGACGCGGTGGCCCTGATCTTCCAGCGTCGTTCGTGTGGCGCGCCCGATACCCGATGCAGCACCGGTGATCACAATCGTCCTGCCCATACCAGCAACATTCTCCGTGTCGATTGAAACGCTTTGGCCCGGCCCCTGCCGGACGGAAGTAAGGCTATGCCGAAGCCGCCGACGAGCGGCGAACGGCCAAGACCGCTGTGGCAACTGCGAGCATGACGGCGAGCATGGCATAGACCATGGGCGGTCCGAAGGCGCCGCCCACGACGCCCGCAACCAGCGGAAACAGCACTTGCGGCAGATACAGGGCAAGGCTGACCATGCCGGTCGCCGCGCCCGGATCTCCGGCGATGCCAATGGATTCGATCGCCAGTGCGTACGACGCCGCGCCGAACATCGCCAGTCCCGCCCCCATCAAGCCCAGCCCAACGATCACCAGCGGCAGCGCCCCGCCCACGGCAAGCAACACGCATCCGACGGCGGAGAGCACCATCGCGAGAAACACCATGACCTTCGTGCCCAGCCACTTCTGGGCAAAGCCGTACGATCCCGACCCGGCGAGCGAGCACATGGCCATGACCGACAACACCATGCCGACCCGTTCCGGATTCGTGACGCCCTTTGCCGCAAGATAGAACGGCGAATAGATACTGGTCGAGACGATCGCCCAGCCGCCCACCGCCGCGGCGAGAAGCAGTTGCGGCGGCACGCCGGCCAGTCGCCCCACCGCTTTCGCCGCGACGGCCGACAATCCGGCGGTCTGCCGATGGCGCGGCAGGAACAGCGCCATGATCGCGGCGGGCAGCAACATCAGATGAACGAGGAACGCCGGTCGCCAATCAGCCGCGGCAAGGCTGCCGACCAGCGGATAGGCGAAGATCGCCAGCCCGCCGCCGATGAAGGCGGTGAGGCCGTACATGATGTGCCGCTGGCTTTCCGGCATGCGCGCGATACCGGCCATGCCTGCGGTGAATGCGCCGGCCACCCCGATGCCGACAATCACCCGCAGTGCAAGGATGACGATCAGCGAATCGCTTACGGCTGGAGCGATGCCGGCAATGGTGAAGATCAGCACCGATGCGAGATAGATCGCCCTCACGCCGTAACGGCTGACCAACCGACCCGCCAAGGGCGAGGCCAACGCGAAAGCCGGCGCTCCGACACTGCCGATCAACTGGATGAGCAAGGCGGCATTGGGCTCGTCGGCGAAATCGGCCTGCAACGGTGGCAATGCGGCGCCCAGCGAAAACAGGCCGACCGAAATGAAGGTGCCCACGATTGCCAGCGCGCCTTTGGCCGCGAGGTTGAGCGACGACCATTCGTCGCCGGGGGGGCGATTGCGGGCTTTCTTCGTACAGGCTTGCCACGTGCTCAGGTTCTCCCGCATCGCGAACATTCTCGTGCCCGCCTCTTGTTCGGTCGTGCACGCTAGGCGGGCAGCACCCGCGCGACCAGACATGCCCGCCAACGATTATAACCATGATGTTGCGAGGATGTTGCGAGGATGAATCCGGCGGGCAGCACATCTTCGATAGCGTCGGGCACGCATCGCTGCGGCCAATGCGGCCGATATCAGATAGCAGATCACGTCTGCACAGGTGACCGCACACGAGGGATTGCACTTGCAAAAGGCGCGACCGCTCAACAGACTTTGGTCCATGACCAACATTGACTATATCATCGTCGGCGGCGGATCCGCCGGATGCGTGCTTGCCGATCAGCTTTCGGCCGATCCCGACTGCAACGTCCTGCTCGTGGAAGAGGGACAGGGGGGCGACGGCTTTCTGGTCGAAATGCCCAAGGGCTTCGGCAAGACGCTGACCGATCCGAAGACAGCCCATTACTATCCGACGGTGAACGCCCGCGAAGGCGGGGCCGGGCCGGAAGTATGGGTCCGCGGCAAGATGCTCGGCGGGTCGAGCGGCGTCAACGGCATGGTATGGAACCGCGGCGTTGCGGCCGATTACGACAGGCTTGGGGAACTGGCGGGCGAACAGTGGTCGTGGGAACACATGCGCCCGATCTTCCTGTCGCTGGAAAATCACGCCAGCGGGGCCAGCGAAGACCGCGGTGTCGGCGGACCGATCCAGGTAAAGACGCACCCCTTGCCTTCGCCGCTGATGAAGGCATGGATCGAGGCTGGCCGTGAAATGGGACTTCCGGTCAAGTCCGACCATTCGGACCCGCGGCAGGAAGGCATCGGTCCGCTGCAGTGGAATATCGATGGCAAGGGCCGCCGCGTGTCGGCGGCACGGGGTTTCCTTGGGAGGGCACGCAACCGGCCCAATCTGCGGGTCGAGACCGGTGTGCGGACCGATCGCGTGATCGTCGAAGGGCGGCGGGCGGTGGGCATCGCCGGAACGCGCAGCGACGGATCGGCGGTGGAATACCGTTGCCGCGGCGAAGTCATCCTTTCCGCAGGCGCGATCGGGTCGCCGCGCATCCTCCAGCTTTCGGGCATCGGCGCGCCGGACGACCTCAGAAACGCCGGGATCGATGTGCTGCTCGACAGCCCCGGCATCGGCCACAACATGCGCGAGCATGTCCTCGTCATGATGAACTGGCGGCTGCGGCACATGCGCGACAGCGTCAACAACCAGTTCGGCGGCGCCAGGCTGCTTGCCAACGTGACCAAGCACGTCCTCGGCATCAACAACGTGATGAGCTACGGATCGTCCGAGGCGGCCGCCTTCGTCAAGGCCCTCCCCGAAAGCGAGCGGCCGGACAGCCAGCTCATGTTCGCGCCCTATTCGCTCGACCCGACAAAAGGCATGGCGATGGAGGACGAACCCGGCATGCAGGTCTTCACCATGACCTTGCGGCCGCGCAGCGAAGGTCGCGTACTGGTGACGAGCGCGGACCCGGCGGCGATGCTGGACATCGTTCCCAACCATCTGGCCCACGAATACGATCGCCGTGCGGCGGTCGCGCAATTCCGCTTCGTGCGCAAGCTGATGGCTCAGCCCGCGCTGGAGCCTTTCGTCGTGGGTGAAACCGATTTCACCGCCACGGCGCAGACCGACGACGAGATCCTGGATCTTTTCCGTCTCTATGGCGGGGCCGGCTATCACGCCACCGCCACCGTGCGGATGGGCCGGGACAATTCCGCTCCTCTCGACGGCCGGCTGAGGCTGCGCGGGATCGACGGGCTGCGCGTTATCGATTGCTCGGTATTTCCCGAGATGGTCGCGGGCAACACCAATGCCCCGACGATGGGGATGGCGATGCGCGCCGCGCAGCTCGTGCGGGAGGATCGGCGAAACGCCAGCGCACAGGCGGCCTGAAGCCGGCCAGGTGCGAATCCTTTGCTCCCCGCGCGAACGGAGAGTTTGCGTGGCCATACGGCGCATGATGCGACGGCTCGAGAAGCTCGCCCGCACATACCCGCAGACCCGCTGCATCACCGGCAGATCATCACCGCGACAGCGGTCTACGATGCCGTGGTCGCGCGCGAGCAGGATGTGCATGGGAAAGGCGAGTGGCGTGCCGACGACGAGACTTTACTCTCAGAACTTTACGACATGTTGCAGGCGATCTGCATCAGGCCCCATCCGACCGCTTGACCGGGCGATGTCCAGGAGGTGGCACGCCGCACCCGTGAACGCCCACCGGCGCGGCCGGACGCGGGTCGATCCTTCCTCGCCGACCGGAAATGCGGTCTGCGGGGGCCGAGACGGAAAGGCATGGCGTTCGGCTCGCTGCAGGCCGCGAAATCGCTGCGCGCGACCGGATGCGGCATCGAAACAAGATACATGTCTTTATTCGGGCGTCGCAAGTCTCTACGCTCGGCCGCGACGCCCCCGGCTGTCATCGGCCGCCGAACGAGCCGAAGGCCGGCGCGGTTGATGTTCGGAGAGATGCTGCGATGACCGAGACCGTTGACTACATCAGTGCGGGCGCCGGCAGCGCCGGCGCCGTGCTTGCCGCGCGGCTGACCGAGGACCCTGCAGTGCGTGTCGTTCTGATCGAGGCGGGCAAGGATCGAACGGCGAGCCTGTTCGTCAACATGCCCGTCGGCTCGTTCGCGATGATCGGCAATCCCCGTTTCTCCTGGAGCTATCGCACGGAACCTGATCCGAGCCTCGGCGGGCGCACGATCGGCTGGACGGGCGGACGGATGCTCGGCGGGTCGAGCGCGATCAATGGCATGGTCTACGTACGCGGCAACCGCCAGGATTACGCCCGCTGGGTCGAGAAAGGTGCGACCGGCTGGGACTGGCCCGACATGCTGCCATATTTCCTCAAGTCCGAGAATTATCAGGGCGAGCCGTCGCAGTGGCACGGCAGTCACGGCCCGCTGCGCGTCGGTCTTCAGAACACGCGGCATTCGCTGGCCGATGCGGTCATTGCCGCATTCGTCGCCAACGGCGTGCCGCACCGACCCGAATATTGCGATGGTGACCAATCGGGCGTGTATGAAAACCTGACCACGGCGCCGGGCGGTCGGCGTTGCAGCACCGCGCACGGCTATCTGGCCGATGCGCGCACGCGGCCCAACCTTCGGACCATGACCGACACGCTGGTCGATCGCGTGCTGACCGAGCAGGGCCGCGCAATCGGAGTGCGCGTGCTGCGCGGCGGTCAGGTGCAGGACATCGCGGGCAATACCGTGGTGCTTTCCAGCGGCGCAATCCAGTCGCCCGCGATCCTCATGCGGTCGGGTATCGGGCCGGGCGCGGCGCTGACGGAGATGGGAATTCCGGTCGTCAGCGATCGTCCCGTGGGCCAGAACCTGCAGGACCATTGCGGCGTCGGCCTCGCAAAATTCGTCGACGTGCCGACCTACAACAGCCCGTTCAGCCCCCTGACGATCGCGAGCAACCTGGCACGCTGGGTCCTGACCCGCAAGAGACCGATGGCTTCGGCCGCGGTGCAGGTCATGGCGGGCGTGCGATCGTCTCCCGATGTCGAGGAACCGGACATCGCGGTCTCGTTCCTCCCTCTCGCTATCGACCTTGCCAGCGGGCGCCCGCAGATGCACAAGCGGCCGGGGATTTCGGTGGGCGGCAACTGCATGCGTCCCGACAGCCGTGGCGAACTGCGCCTCGCCACGCGCGATCCCAACGAACAGCCGATCATCGACCATCGCCATCTGGGCGACTATCGCGACGTGGTGCGGCTGCGCAATTTCCTCAAGTTCCTCGACAAGGTGATGGCGAGCAAACCGTTGGCCGATCATGTCACGGGAAACATCTCGCCCGCAGTCATGCCGCGATCCGACGACGAATGGGATGCCATGATCCGCGAAACCGCAGTCGTCGGCTACCATTCGGTCGGCACGTGCCGGATGGGCGGTGAAGATGCGGTCGTTGATCCCGAGTTGCGCGTGCGCGGCGTCGACAACCTGCGGGTGATCGATGCCTCGGTCATGCCTTTGCTGGTTTCGGGCAACACCAATGCCGCCACCATCGCCATCGCCGAACGCGGCGCGGAAATGTTGCTACGCGCCGCTGCCTGACGCAGGCGCAAGCGACGAACCGCAAGCCGGTTTAGTGGCGGGTTGCGTCGTGGCTTCGCGCCGCAAGGCTTGGAGCCAGCGCCATCATCGGCAGACCGGTCGGATGCGATCACGGTCAGTGCCGATGTCTTGGCTTTTGCAGAATTCGCGCTCTTCGGCGAGGTGGGATCAGACCGGTTTTCCGTCCTTGCCCGGTCGGTAATCGATGTCGGTCCATTTCTCGTCGCGCCAGGCTATATACCCCTTGATGCCCTTTTCTGCTGCGATCTTGCCGAAGTTGCCGGCATTGGGGCGATTCCAGGCCGAGGCCGTGTGCCAATGGATGGCCATCATCAGGGAATTCTTGAAGCCCATCATCTCGTAGGCCTGGTTGAGCGATCCCTTGTTCGCAGCGAGCATGTCAACCGGGATCGTCGCAAGCGCGGCGACTTCCTTCTCGACCTCGGCGTCGAAGTCGTCGGCGGCAAAGCTCTTTGCCACCCAGCCCCAGTCGGCCGCCTGCTTGCCGCTGATCGTCGAACCGGTGAGCTGCATGTATTTTGCATGGGCCATGCCCATCTTCCACGGGAAATACCCGGTATCTGGCGATGACATTTCGCGGGTTGGGGGATAGCCGATGCGGGCATCGTCGGCGACGAAGACAATGTCGCACATCGACATCACCTCGGTGCCTCCGGCCAGGCAGGCACCATGGACCTTGCAGACCACGGGCTTGAGGCAGTCCCAGATCGTCAGCCAGTCCTTCACGCAATTGCGCGCGTATTGATCGGTCCATCTGTCGAACATCTGGGCAGAGATATAGCCGCCTTCGGGAGGCGAATAGCCACGCAGGTCATAGCCGCTGCAGAACACGGGTCCCGCCCCGGCGAGAAGGATCACCGAGACGTCATCGTCGCGCTCGGCCCGGTTGATAGCCGCCACCAGTTCGCGCCGAAGCGAGGTGCTGAGAGCATTGCGCGAGGTCGGGTCGTCGAGGGTTATGCGTGCAACCTTGTCGGCCACGTCATAGCGAATGAGCTCGTAGTCGGTCATCGTCATCCTTGCTCCATCTCGTTGTCGTTTTCGAGGCGCCGACGGCATATCGCTCGCACTTCATCCCGCTTCGGTCCCGCGCCATCCTTGCCACGCACGGTTTTCGGCTTCCACCTGCAGCGCAGCGGATCCCTGCCGGAAAAACCGCGACGCGAGGACGAGGAACATAGCCGCGACAGGAAGCGCGGAAAGTCCTCGCCATGACCATGCGCAGAGCCGCGCGGCGGCTAACCGCTCTTATGCACCAAGGGGTGTCTGAGCGGTAGGCGGGAGTAGCGTAAATCTCTGTTCTGAAGTAAGAAATTGGGTGTCTAAGCCGTCCCTGCTCCGGGACAGAAATTGCCATAGGCTACACCCGCCATGACCGACGTTACCTCA
>NZ_FUYP01000040.1 GCF_900168005.1 Sphingopyxis flava | reverse complement strand
AATAAGATTTCCCCATGATCCACCTCCGAACCCGGTGAATCACAACTCAGACCTTTTGGGAATCCCCCGATTCCTATTTCTGGCACGATGCTCTAACGTACGTTGAGAACGGACCCTGTGCCAGGCGTCATTGAATCCCGAGCAATTTTCGGGGATTCTCCACAAGCATCTTGCGAAGCTCGGCTTCTGTTATGCCCTTCGCGCGGAGTTCCCCTGCGGCAAAGGCGATCGCATCATCAGGAAAGGGTCGATTGAGCTGCCCGGCATCGCTGCTGACTATGACGTGATCCGCGCCTATTGCCCGAACGGCGTCAAAATATTGTTGCGTGGTGAACTTCGCTCGTTTCCCAATGATGAAACCGGCAACGAATTCGATATAGGCGCCAAGCCTGGCTGCCTCCTTCATTTGCGGAATGCTCATGTCGATCGGGTGTCCCATCGCATGGGTCACGACAATGCGGGTGATCCCCTGCTTCTTCGCCTCTCTGACTACCAGCAAAGCTTCTGCCGCGGAAAGATGGCCGGTGGACAGGGCAAGGCTGGCGCTGCTGTCGCGTATCTTCGCCGCTGCAACGGCTTGGATGACCTCGACCGCTTCAGGCAGTAATTCCCCATTTCGTGAGACGGGAACGAACACACGGTTCGGACTGGTCGATTGGCTAATATTGTTCTCGCTATCCCAGGTCGGCATGCTGACGATCCTCGCACGCCCGCCTTCGATTTCCGCGAAATGGCGGATAGCTTCCGGGTTCAGGCCGCCAACGGTACGGTTCAAGGCCAACATGCCGTAAGCTTCCACCCCCGGGACCACCTTCGACGTAATTTGGGCCAGTTGCGCCGTCTGATCGTAGTGTTGTTTGATCACAAACCCGGTCATGCCTGCCCGCTTCGCGCGATAAGCCATGTCGATCACATCCAGCGCTCGTGCCGCCTGCGCGCTGCTCGGACCGAAGCTATCGGGGTCGAGATGGGCGTGGATGTCGATCGCGTCCTTCAAAAGCGCACGATCTGCAGCTGAAGGCATTGGCAGGTCTTCCGGCGGAAGGACGACCTGTGCGCTGGTCGGGGCCCCTAGACAAAGCAGGGTTCCAGCTAGGAGACTTGCCACGGTCTTGATCAGCCCACCAGGCGTTCTGATAAAAACCCCGCGGTGACGAGCAAGTCGCCCATCCGAACACACGCTCCCGCACGCTTTCCGATTTCTAGCCATCCTGGATATCCCGCTTATGTGCAAAGTACCGCCCTTAAATATTGAATCTAAATCAACCAACTCACCAATCGGCGCGGATACCTACCTTGTAAGATCGGCCAATAGGGTCGAAATAAAGTCCGTTACCGGTAAAACGAAGATTTGACGGCGGATCAACATTAAAGACATTATTTATACCGCCAAACAGCTCTATCTTTTTATTGTTTTCGCCGGTTAGTTTAACGCGTCCATTTAAGTTGACATAGATGCGATCATCGATTCGGTTGTCGCTGACACTATTCGGAAGATATGGGCTGTATCCCTCGTCTTGCGGGCCGACCCAGTTACGGTTGAGGATGCCTTTTGGAATGTAGCGAAACTGCGTGGTTACCGACCAGTTAGATTGCTCGTACCCTATCACGCTGTCCAATCCCCATCTGGGAACACCGAAGATCGTGGTCACAGAGCCGGAATTGCCGGTCACCCCGGAAAATTCCTGGCGCGAACCATCTGGAAGCGAAGTTTCGAGCGTTATCACGTAGTTGCCATTCAGCGTGAAATTGAGATCGCCGCCAGCTAGCGGTACGGAATATGTCGAAACAAGTTCGAGCCCGCGTGCGTTCAGTTCGGCGACGTTCTGGTACGTGGTGTTGACCTGCAGAATTCGATCGGGATTGCCATTTAGGTCGGTGCCGATCGTGCAGATCGGCAGACTGCTGCCCGACCGGCAGAGTTGCACAGCGAGAGATGGCGTCAATATGTCGATCGCGCCAGTGACGTTGATGTCGTAATAGTCGACCGACAGACGGAACCGCGGCAGCCATGCGGGCTTGAACACGGCGCCCACTGTGAACGTGTTACCGTTCTCCAACTGCAGATTGGGATTGCCGCCGGCGAGTGCGGGTATGACATACTGGATGCCAAACTTGGGGTCAGCCAAGGTAGCGGCGGTCAGGCGGGTATTGGGATTTAACTCCTGCGGAGAAGGCGCGCGAATGTCGCGCGAGCGAGTGACCCGCAGCATGTACTCGTCGTTGAGTTCGTAGAGGGCGCCCACCTTCCACGTCGTCGCATTGCCGGAGAGGCTGTAATGCGTGCGCCGGATCGCGGCATCAACTTCCAGCTTCTGCCCAAGGGGTGTGTCCTTGAAGAGCGGCAGATTCACCTCGGCATAGCCCTCAGTTACCTTCTGGGTCAGCGGCGGCAGGACATTGGAATTGATCTGGGTAAACTGGCGAGCCCGGCTCGCAGGGTCTGCATCGCCTTCGGAAGAGTTAGTGCGATATTCCACGCCAACGGCGGCGGAGATCGGCCCGGCCCATCCTTCGAACAGCGTGCCGCGCAGGTTGCCGGCGACGTTGTGCTGTACGAATCTGCGAGTTTGCCAGGCGTCGCCGGTCACACTGGCGACGGCGGCGGCGCTGACTTTGCCCGCCCCCATGATATTCGCCGGAATGCAGCCGTTGGTCGGATTGGCGATGGTCGAGCGACAGATAATCGATCCCGCCGCTATTCCGGAGATGCCAGCCGGTGCTCTAACCGCGTCGACGGCATCGCGCCAACGCTGGCCAAAGCGCAGCCCACGACCTTCCTGCCGGCCGTTCGTCCGCCCATATTGATAGTAGACGTCCCACCGCCAATCGCCGAACGTCTTGCCATCAAGCGCAAAGAAGGCGCGCCACGTCTCGTTACGGGTTATCCAGGTAGAGTTGCCGAGCTCGCTGTGAGCACGGCTGACGGGCAGGAACGTCACCTTTGCGGCGTCCATCATGGCCGCGACCGAGGGGTTCAGAAATGCATTGTCCCGCTGGATCCGGATAGCCCCGTTCTGATCGTTATGCGTAGATGCCGCGGTTGGCCCACCGTCGACCATGGAATAGGAAAGTTCCGCAGATGCAGTAATCGAGTCGTTCAGCTCGTATTCGGCATGAGCCAACAAGGCATAATGGCGGGTGGGCACGACCAGCGGCGTGTTGTTGAACCCGTAGATGTCGCGCACCGTGGGATCACCGCCCACCATCAGCGTGCTGGGCTTGGCGCGATTGAACAGCTCTCCGAACTGGAAGGGGACCAGATTCCCGCTGCTGTCAAACTGCATGCCCTGCAGCGGATGGACTACCGAGATCAGCCCAGCCGGATTGAGAACGTACAGCACGTTATCGATCGCGACGTTTGCAGGGAGGCCGTTGCTCAGCATCGGGTTGGTGTTGAAAAAGGGATTGGGGACGAAGCTGTGATAGCGCTTGCTCCAATCGCGGGAGTTAAAGTCCCCGGTTCCGTTCTCTTTGGAGTATTCGCCGCCGATGACGACATGGCCTCTCCCTCCTGAGAAGCCCGTGCCGGCGGCGAATGCGCCATAAAACTGCCGCGCGTCACCAAGTTCGCTGATACCGTAGCTAAGTTCGCCTTTGACGCCGGTAAGCTTGGTGTTGAGGATCAGGTTGACCACACCCGCAACGGCATCTGCTCCGTAGGCAGCGGACGCGCCTCCAGTCACGACTTCAGACCGCTGTACCAAGTTTGAAGGGATGGCATTTAGATCGAAGGTATTCTCATCGCCGCTCGGCACGTTGCGGCGCCCGTCGATCAGGGTAAGCGTGCGGGCCGGGCCGAGGCCGCGCAGGTCAAGACTGCGCCCACCAATGTTGGTGCCGGCGCGGAGAGAATTGGTCGAAGGCGAAGTCAGCGGGCGGAACGACGGTATCTGATTCAGCGCATCGCCGACATTAGTGATGTTGAGATCCTGAACCCTGTCCTGGCCAACCACGTTGATGGGCGTGGGCGAATTGAAGCTCGTGCGCCCCAGGCGAGAACCAGTCACGATAATTTCATCGCTACCCGCGCTTTCGGGCTCAACCGTACCAGACGTACCTTCCTGAGCGAAGGCAAGCGTCGGGTAAGCCACTAAAGCGGCTGCCAAGCCAATTTTCGATACGCTTGCTGCGCCGAAGAGCTTACTGAACTTCATAAATCCCCCCCTGTGCTACCAGATCTTCGAAGCAGCATCGTGTCGGCAGCACTATTCTGCGCGAGCCTAAGCCTTACAGCTGGGGACAAATCTTGTCTGTCTACCGGGTCGGATACAGATTAACGGCTAGGCTAAGCTGATCGGATCGTCCGAATGAGTAAACGCCAGCGTCAAAGACCACTTCAGCCCGGAGCGCTATGTCGTCGATCGGCACTTACCAGGAACGCCGCTCAGCCGTCCCGGCTGAGCGGCATATCGTCGCCGGCACGGTGTCCCGCGCGGGCTTCCGTGTAACCGTGGTCTGAAGCTTTCAATTACCCACAACTCGTCGTTGGCGTGATTCCGTTGGTCGCATGGCCGTTGCTTGCCCGGAATCGGGCATGATTCCTTTCCTGGCACCTGAAACGGTTGGTGGGGTGCACAATGAGCAATTCTGTTTTCGATGCGGTCAAATGGGCCGATGAGGAAGTCGATCTCGGCGCATTTCGCGATAAGCGCTTGGGCGAGCGGCTGCGCACGATGCTGGGACAGATGGCGGGAGCGATTGGCGCGCCGATCCCGATGGCCTGTCAGGACTGGGCAAATACCAAGGCAGCGTACCGCTTTTTGTCGAATAGTTCGGTAAACGAAGGCAATATCCTCGCGGGCCATCTCCAGGCGACGCGGGCCCGCGTTGCCGCGACTGATGGGCTTATCCTCGTTCTGCAGGACACCACTGAATTCTCCTATCAACGGCGCGATCCCGAAAGAATCGGTGCCATTAGCCTGGTTCCCAGCCGACGCGATGAAAATGGTCGGCTGCGGCTTCATACGGTCTGCGGGCTGCTCATGCACTCCAGCCTTGCGGTTCACGCCCGAAGGATTACCGCTTGGGCTGACGGCGGCGAAATTCTGGACCCGCACCAAGTTCAAGGGCACCAACGCGCTGAAGCGCCGGATCAATCCCACCCGCGTGCCGATCGAGGAAAAGGAGAGCTACCGCTGGCTCGAAAACATGCGCCAGTCGGCCGCCCTGCTGGGCGAGCCCGATCGCCTGGTCCATATCGGCGACCGCGAGAACGATATTTACGAATTCTTCTGCGAGGCCCAAGCGATCGGCACGCATTTTCTTGTCCGCACCTGTGTCGATCGCCTGGCCGGCGACGGTGATCACACCATTGCCGACGAAATGAGCGAAGTGTCCGTACAGGCGATACATCGGGTCGCCGTCAGCAAGGATGATCATGCCGACATCGAGCTACGCTATCGGCGTATCCAGGTCTTGCCGCCGATCGGGAAGCAAAAGCGCTATCCGCCCCTCAGTCTGACCGTCCTGCATGCCCGTGAATGTGGGGCCCCCGAAGGCCGGGCTCCTGTCGACTGGCGGCTTATCACCGATCTACCAGTGACGACGCCTGACCAGGCCATCGAAAAGCTCGACTGGTACGCCCAGCGTTGGAAGATCGAGCTCTTCCACAAGATACTCAAATCCGGCTGCCGCGCCGAGGATGCACGGCTCCGGACCGCCGATCGCCTTGCCAATCTGATCGCGATATTCTGCATCCTATCCTGGCGACTGTTCTGGGTGACCATGATCAACCGCGCCGCGCCTGCCGCATCCCCCAAACTCGCATTGACTGATGATGAAATCGCCCTGATTGATCACCTTGCGGCTTCTCGAAATAGGGCGCCCATGGGCAGAACCCTCTCCGATTACCTGACCCAGATCGCGCGGCTCGGCGGTTACCTGGCCCGAGCCCATGATCCGCCGCCTGGCAACATCGTGATCTGGCGCGGATGGTCCCGGCTTATGGATATCAAAATCGGCGCTAACGCCATCCGTTCGACTTATGGGTAATTGAAAGCTTCAGACCACGCTTACGCTTCCGTACCGACCGCATGATTTGGTTCGCCAGCCTCGCCTTATATGTCGGCTTCTCGACCTTGCTCGCCCGAAAGCCGCTAGTCAGCTACCGGCCAAATCAATCAACGTATCGTTGGGAACAGTATCTCCTTGGCCGTTCCGACCGATGGGATAAGACATGAGAATTCTCGATCACGATCCCGGTCATATGAGCGCTGACCGTCGAATGCAGGCGGCGTCGCTAGCCGTTGATCAGCACGATCGTTTCGATCGAATGGGGGCAATGGTCTGCGACTCTGGCGACCGTGATATGGCTCAGCTATAATGGCCCTTGGCGACACCGCCGGGATTCATATGCATGGCGGCCTCATCCTTTCATGTGGCGGACTATTTCAGGCGCTGAGGAAGGCCAGCGAATATCATCTGCACCTCCCGGACAGCCGCGGCGACGGCCTGGTTCGTGCGGCCGGCCTCGTCGCGGAAGCGTCGCGCCAGTGCATTGTCCGGGACGATCCCGAGACCGACCTCGTTGGCGACGAGGATGAGCTGGCCCTCGAACCGCCCGATGGCTTCGCAAAGCGCGCGTGTCGCGGCTTCGATATCGGCCTCCGCCAGCATGAGGTTGGATATCCAGATGGTGAGGCAATCGACCAGGACGATGGCGTCTGCGCCATTGGCGGCGTCGATCGCGGCGGCGAGATCGTGGGGCGCCTCGACCGTTTGCCATCTTTCGTCCCTGTCCGCCCGGTGGCGCGCGATGCGGTCGCGCATCTCCGCGTCATGGGCCTGTGCCGTGGCGATGAAGATGTGCCGGCCCGCGATCGCCTCGGCGCGCGCCTGCGCGTATCGGCTCTTTCCCGATCGCGCGCCGCCCAGCACGAAAAGACTCCGTCCGGTCATGTGCTCCGTCCTTTCCCTGTCCCCGCCAGTGTGAGCAGGCTGTCGGCATTGACATGCCGGGCCAATTCGGCCGCCATCTCGTCGAGCGCCGCGTCGACGTCGGCATGATAGTCGCGCCCGCTCGCCGTGACGCCGATGCGGCCCAGCAACGCGCGGCGCAGGTCGGCGGAGGCGAAGAGGCCGTGCAGATAGGAACCCATCACCGTGCCGGACGCGCTGATCGCACCATCGGTCGTTCGGTCCTCCAGTGTCGCGAAGGGCCGCGCGGATCCGGGGCCGTTGCTTTCCCCTATGTGCATTTCATAACCGTCGATCGCCGCTCCCAGCGCCGCGCCGCGCACGGCGCGCAGCCGCTTGCCGGGCGACAGCGCCGTCTCCACGTCGAGCAGGCCCAGTCCGGCCACGTCCGATGGCTCGCCTTCGAGGCCGAGCGGGTCGGAGATGCGTCGGCCGAGCATCTGGAACCCGCCGCACAGCCCGACGATTAGGCCGCCGCGCCGATGATGGGCGAGGATGTCGATGTCCCAGCCTTCGGCGCGCAGCGCGGCAAGGTCCGCGATGGTCGCCTTGGAACCCGGCAGGACGACGATCGCCGCTTCGGCCGGAATGGGGCGGCCCGGCGGGACCATCACCAGCTCGACGCCGGGTTCGAGCTTGAGGGGGTCGAGGTCGTCGAAGTTGGAGATGCGGGGCAGGATCGGGCAGGCGATGATCCGCCGCCCTTCGCGCGTGCCGGGACTATTGTCGAGGACCACCGCATCCTCGCTTGGCAGGCGGGCAGCGGCGGCCAGCCAGGGAACGACGCCGAAGCCCTTCCATCCGGTGTGCGCCTCGATCGCCCGATACCCGTCCTCGAACAGCGCCGGGTCGCCGCGGAACTTGTTGATGAGGAAGCCGCGGATCATCGCGGCGTCGGCGGGGTCGATCACCGCGCGCGTGCCGACGAGCGAGGCGATCACGCCGCCCCGGTCGATGTCGCCGATCAGCACCACGGGCACGTCGGCGGCCCGCGCGAAGCCCATGTTCGCGATGTCGCCGCTCCGCAGGTTGATCTCGGCGGGCGATCCCGCGCCCTCCACCAGCACGAGATCGCAGCGCGCCCGCAGGCGTGCGAAGCTCTGCATCACCTCGGCCAGCAAGGCGCCCCGTGCTTCGCGGAAATCGCCGCTGCCCAGCGTGCCACGCACTTGGCCACGGACGACGAGTTGGGATGTGCGATCCGCCTGCGGCTTCAGCAGCACCGGGTTCATGTCGGTGTGCGGCTCCGCGCGGCACGCCCGCGCTTGCAGCGCCTGCGCCCGGCCGATTTCGCCGCCGTCGGCTGTGACCGCGGCGTTGTTCGACATATTCTGTGGCTTGAAGGGCAGCACGCTCAGCCCACGATTGGCGAGCAGGCGGCACAAGGCGGCGACCAGCACCGATTTTCCGACGTCGGATCCGGTCCCTTGCAGCATCACAGCGCCCATTCGGCACCCCCCGCGAGAAGCCAGAGCAGCGCGCAGGCGCCGAGGTAGAGACGCAGCGCCCGACGGATGTCGCGGCTCGAGGGCGGGCGCGCTCCCTCGCCGATCCAGGGCTTGTCGTGCATGACGCCGTCATAGGCGATCGGACCCGCGAGGCGAAGTCCGAGCGCGCCTGCCATTGCCGCTTCCGGCCAACCGGCGTTGGGAGAGGCGTGCTTGCGGGCGTCGCGTCGAAGGATGCGCCAACCGCTCCCGCCTGCGAGGCAGATCAGTAGCGCCGACAGGCGGGCGGGAACGAGGTTGAGCAGGTCGTCGGCACGCGCCGCCGCCCAGCCGAAGGCGCGCCAGCGTTCCTCGCGGTGGCCGATCAGGCTGTCGGCGGTGTTGACCGCCTTATAGGTCCAGACCCCCGGCAGACCCAGGAGCAGCAGCCAGACGGCGGGCGCGGCCACACCGTCGCAAAAGCTTTCCGCGACGCTTTCGATGGCGGCGCGCGCGATGCCGCTTTCGTCGAGCGCGGCCGTGTCGCGGCCAACGATCGCGCCCACGGCGGCGCGGGCGGCGGGCAGGCTTTCGCCGTCGAGAGCGTCGGCGACGGCGCGGACATGGTCGAACAGGCTGCGCTGCGCGAGCGCCGGCCAGGCGAGCAGCGCCACGGCCGCCCACCCGAACGCGCCCAGCCGTTCGAGCAGCAGCGACTGGACGAACCAGGCCGCCCCGCCGACCAGCCCGGTCAGCAGCAGGACAGTCAGCAACCCTAGCAGGCGGCGCGTGCCGACGCGCCGTTCTGGCCGGTTCCAATGCCTCTCGGCCGCGTCGATCAGTCCTGCGAACCAGCCGACCGGATGCCCGGCCAACCGATAGAAGGCGCGCGGCCAGCCCAGCGCGGCGTCAAGCCCAAGCGCCGCCAGTGTGACCGGATCAGCCATCGGCGAGCGCGGCCTTCAGCCGCAGGAGCGCTGCGTCGTCCCCCGGAAGGCCAAAGCGCAGCCATTGCGGCTGGTCCGCAAAGGGTCGTGTCAGGATGGCGCGGCACGCCAGCCGCTCGAACAAGGCGCGCGCGTCGGCGGTCTCGACGAGCCGGAACAACGGGCATGCGCCGACCGGCGTATATCCGGCCTCCCGCAACAGCGCGTCGAGTGCCGCTGTCCGCTCCGGCAGGAGGCGGCGCATGGCGGCAATCCAGTCCGCGTCCGCATAGGCGGCGGCGCCGATGGCCACGGCGGCGGCGGACACCGGCCAGGCGCCGAGCAGGGCGCGCAGATCGCGCAGAAACGGCTCCGGGCCGAGCACGAAGCCGAGCCGCACTCCGGCGAGTCCGAAGAATTTCCCGAAGGAGCGGAAGAGGATCAGGCGCGCGTCGTCGCCAACCGCCGGCGCGAGGCTTAGCGCGGGATCGACATCGGCGAAGGCTTCGTCGACCAGCAGCCAGTCCGTCCCGCCCCGGCTCGCGAGCAGGTCGCGGAGCGTCGCGGATGGGGCGATCCGGCCATCGGGATTGTTGGGATTGGCGAGGATTATGCTGCCGCCATGCCGCCCGATCGCGTCTGGACCCGTGGCCATCGCGGCCGGGATCATCTCGCCGTGCGTGCGATAGCCGGGTGCGGCGTATCGGGCCTCGCCGCCGATCAGCGCGCCGACCAGGCGGAGGCCGATCTCGGTTCCTGGGACTGCGCAGACGTGGCGCGCGGCGACGCCGAAATAGGTGGCCGCCACGGCCTCCAGCCCGGCGATGGCGCCGCGTTCGGGAAGGCGCCGCCAGTCGATGTCCACGCTCTCCGCATCGGGCCAGGCATTGGGGTTGATCCCCGTCGACAGGTCAATCCAGGGATCGTCGCCCGGGCCGAACCGACGCTTCGCGGCCGACAGGTCACCGCCGTGCCATGTCCACGGCTCGCTCATGCGACTTGCAGCCACAGCAGCGCTGCGAACAGCGACAGGCTTTCGGTCACTTCGATACCGGCGCCATGGCCGTCGCCCGACACGCCGCCGATCGCGCGGCGCAGCCACCATCCCCAGCCGAGCAGGAAGAGGGGTGTAGCGAGAAGCGCGGGCGACCAGCAGGAAGCCGCCGCGAGCAGCACGCCCCACAGCAGGAGATCGCCGATGCGGACGCCGCCGCGAAAGCGAGAACCCAGCCCCGCGTGAAGATCGGGCAGCCACCGCGACCAGACGAGCGGCCCCGTTCGCGCCGCGAAGGGGACGAGGGCGATGGCGAGGAAGGCCTGCGCCTCGATCAGGGCATGGAGCAGAACCAGCTTGGCGACCAGTTGCAGGACGATCGCGACGACTGCGAAGCTGCCGACATGGGGATCGGACAGGACGGCGATCATGCGGTCGCGATCCTTGTGCGCCGCGCCGCGCGCATCGGCGATGTCGCCCAGCCCGTCGAGATGAAGCGCCCCGGTGACGCCCACCCACAGGAGCAGCGCGAGCAAGGCTCCCGACCAGCCGTCCAGCCTGGCGCCGCCCCATGCGGCCGCAGCGACGATCGCGCCGACGAGGAGCCCGACCGCCGGAAACCAGCGCATCGCGCCCGCGAATTCCGCGCTGGAAACGGCGGCCAGGCGCGGCGTCGGCAACCGCGTCAGGAACTGGATGGCGATCAGCAACCCCTTCATGGGCGCAGCGCCGTGATCTGCGCGACCGGCGCGTCGCCCGGCCACAGGCGCAGCGAGACGAGGACGCCGTATGGCAGGTGGAACGACCATATAGGACGCTGTTCGAAGCCGCAGAGGATGTGCAGCGCCGCGCGGATCGCGCCGCCGTGCGTGACGATGAGCGTGGGGGCCGGTTCCAGCGCGGCGACGGCGCGCGACACGCGCGCGACGAGCGCCGACCAGCGTTCGCCGCCCGGCGGCGGGTTGGCGTCGGGATCGTCCCAGAAACGGGCCATGGCCTCACGGTCCATCTCTTCGGCCGCCCGGCCGTCCCACGCGCCGAAATCGATTTCGCGCCAGCGGGGGTCGACGGCGAGCGGCCGGCCGAGCGCCGCCCCGATTGCTTCGCCCGCCAGCCGGCAGCGCCGCAGGTCCGACGCGATCAGCCGTTCGGCGCCGACGGTGCGCGCCTGCGCGACGCAGGCGGCGATTCCTTCCATGGTCGGCGCGCTGTCGGTCCGGCCCAGCAGCAGCCCCGGTCGCTCGGGCGCGCCGTGGCGCAGCAAATGGAGCGCGAAGCCGGTCACAGCGACGCCGACACCGCGGCCTCGGCAAAGGTCGCCATCCGGTCGTGCGCGGCGAGGGCTGCGCGGACGACCCCGGCCGCCACCGCCGCCCCGCTCCCTTCGCCGAGCCGCATCCCGAGCGACAGCAGCGGATCGAGCCCAAGCTTTTCGAGCAGCAGCGCATGGCCGGGCTCGGCGGAGCAATGACCCGCGATGCAATGGTCGGCGATCGCCGGATTGTCCGCCGCCAGCGGCGCGATCGCCGCGCAGCAGATGAAGCCATCGAGAAGGACGGGAACGCCCAATTGCCGCGCCCGCACCGTCGCGCCGGCGATCGCCGCCGTCTCGCGGCCGCCGACGCGGCGTAGCGTTTCGAACGCCGAGCGCCCGGCATAAGCATGGACGGCGAGGGCGCGCTGGACCACTGCGACCTTGTGCGCCACGCCCTCCGTATCGACGCCTGTGCCGGGGCCGACCCAGTCGGCGGCCATCCCGCCGAAGCTGCGCGCGCATAGCGCGGCGGCAGCGGTCGAATTGGCGATTCCCATTTCACCCAGCACGATCATGTCGATCCCCTCGTCGGCGACCGCCGCCCCGGCGTTGAGCGCGTCGAGGCATTCGGCCGGGGTCATCGCGGGTGCGGCGGTGAAGTCGGCGGTCGGCCGGTCGAGGTCGAGCGCGACGATCTGCAATTCCAGTCCGGCGGCAGTCGACAGCGCGTTGATCGCCGCGCCGCCTGCCTCGAAATTGGCGACCATCTGGGCCGTGACGGCTGAGGGAAAGGCGCTGACGCCGTGCACGGCTACGCCGTGATTGCCGGCGAAGATCGCGGCGCGCGCGCGGTCGAGGCGCGGGCGCGCGCGCGACTGCCAGCCGGCGAAGAAGATGGCGATGTCTTCCAGTCGCCCCAGCGATCCGGCGGGCTTGGTCAGCGTCATCTGGCGCGCGCGGGCGGCCTCTTGCGCTTCGCCGTCGATATTACGCGGACGGGCGAGCGCGGCCTCGAAATCCGCGATCGAGGCAAAGGCGGTCATTCGGCGACGAATCCGGGCGGCGGGACGCGGACGAGGAAATGTCCCTTCACGCCTTCCGGCCAGTCGGCATAAGCGACGCGGCCTTCGGCGCTGGCGGCATGATGCACGGCATAGTCGAGAATGGCGCGCGCTGCCGCTTCGTCCGGCGTGAAGCGGCCGAGCACATAGCCGACCTTCCCCGGCGCGCGGATATGGACCGCGCAATATTCCTTGCAGGCGAACAGGCAGGGCATCTCTTCCACAGCGATCCGCGCATAGACGGACTCGCTGCGGGCAAGTCCGCGCAGCAGCCCGGCGAGCCGCGCCCCACCGCGCACGCCCTCGTCATCCTCGCGCGCATCTTCGCCGTGACGGCAGGTGCTGCACACGATAACAGAGGGGCCGTCGGCGGCGGGGCGAAGCATCGTCACGCGGCCTGCGGTCTCGACACGTTCGCGGGCACGTCGAGGCTGAAGCCCGCGCGCGTCAGTAGGGCCTGCGCCGCCAGCAGTCCGGCGAAGATCGCGCCATAGCGCACAAACTGGCGCAATAGCACTTCGCCCGAAAAGGCCGACCAGCCATGGTCGAGCAGCGCCACCCAAGCGAGAATGCCGAGTTTGAAGCCGACGAAGGCGGCGGTGTAGCTGGCACTCATCCGCACGGCGGCGGGGCGGTTGCGCATTGAGCGCGCGACGGCCTCCGCCGACAGCAACGAGACGACCGCCGCCATGCCGAGCGCGAGCGGCCACGCCGGGTTGCCCGTCTGGTGCATGAAATAGGTCACGGCCTGCGCGGCGAACCAGGCAACGAACATCAGCATCAGTCCGATGCGGCGCGGCACGTGCGTCGCGGCCAGCGCGGCCAGCGACGGAAAGGGCGTTGCACAGGCCAGAATCATCGAGGCGACCGTGCTCACCCCGGCCATGGTGCCGACCCAGACATTGCGTGCGAGAGCGGTAGAAGGCGTCTTCATATTCTTCTCCTCTGGCTGAAAATCGCGGCGCATCAGAAGCGCCCCCGGAAACCGGCGTAGATGGCGCGCCCCAGCGTGCCGTAGCGATAGGCGGTCATATATTGTTCGTCGAAGACGTTCTCGGCCCGCGCAAACAGGCGGACATTCTCCGACAATTTCGACTCGGCACGCAGGTCAACCAGTGTGTAGGCGTCGAGGACGATGCTGTTCGGCGCGTCGTCGAAGCTCTTGTGCGACCAGCGCAGCGCAGCGCCGATGTCGAGGCCGAAGGGCAGCGCATAGCTGACCGACGCATTAGCGGCGTGCCGCGGACGGCGCGGCAGGTCCTTGTCGAAATTCGCCCCGCCGGGCGAACGATCCTCGGTGACGATCCAGCTATAGTTGCCGTCGAGCGTCAGGGCGCCCAGCGTCAGCGCCGCCGCCGCCTCGATCCCCTGCGCCTTGCCGCGCGCGACGTTCAGATAATAGGCCGTGCGGACCGTCGTGCTGCCCGGCTCGAAGCAAAGCGGGTTGGTCGAAGCCGCGTTGCACGTTGCGTCCGGCGTATAGACGATCTGGTTGGTCGTGGTGCGGTCGAACCAGGTCGCGACGACGGTCAGCGCGCGGCCGAACAAATGCTGTTCGATGCCGGCTTCCCAACCATGGGCCTCCTCGGGATCGAGCGCGGCATTCCCATATTGGCTGAACATCTGGTACAGCGTCGGCGCCTTGAACCCTTCGCCGTAGTTCGTGCGCAGGATGGTGCCGGTCGGCAGCCGCCAGACGCCGCCCGCCGCGAACAACGTCTGGCCGCCGAAGCGGTCGTGGTCGTCATAGCGGACGCCGCCGTTGATCGTCAGCCCGTCCACGGGTTCGACGCTGATCTGGCCATAAACGCTCGTCACTTCCGCCTTGCCGTTCGCAAAAGGAGGAAGCGGCCTCGCCAGCGAGGCATCGGGCGACCGGCTGCGGAACTGCGACCGTTCGTTTTCGGCGCCGAAGACCGCGCTGACGCCGCGCATCAGGCCGATATTGCCCTGATATTCCCAGCGGCGATTCTCGCCCCTGGCTTCCAGGCTGACCGGCCGGGCGCGGAGTGGGCCATAATTCTCGCGTTCAGTGGCGGTGTAGGAATAGGAAATCCGGTTGCGGAACCGCCCGTCCAGAAGGTCGAGGCGGGCGCCGGCATAGCCGAGGAATTCCTGGTTGAAGGCGTAATCGGGCGTGTCGGCCCGAGTCGAATCGAGATTGACGCGCGCCTTGGAATAATAGCCGCGCACTTCGACGCTGAAGTTCGAAGCCAGCGCCAGTTCGGCGCGACCCGTCACGCCGCGGTTGCGATAGCCGTCGCGCTCGACGCCGCCAAAGGCCGGCGAGATCGCCGAAATACCGTCGGTGGTGAAGCTCTGGCCGCCGATGCGCCAGCTCAGCGGGCCCGTGCGGCCGCCGATCGCGGCGCGCGCGCTGACCGTGTTGCGCGACCCTGCCTCGATGTCGAAGCTGCCTTCCAGCGGTTTTTCGGGGATGGTTGTGACGATATTGACGACACCACCGATCGCCTGGCTGCCCCACAGGATTGATTGCGGACCGCGCAGGACTTCGATCCGTTCCATGTCGCCGACCAGCAGGTGGCCGAAATTATAGCCGCCGCCGGATGCCGCCGGGTCGTTGAGCTTCACGCCGTCGATCACGACGACGGTATGATCGGACTCGGCGCCGCGGATGCGCAGCGATGTCGTCGTGCCATAGCCGCCGTTGCGTGAAACGGTGATGCCCGGCGTGCGCAACAGCAACTCGGTCGCGCCGATGTCCTGCGATCGGTCGATCGCCGCCTTGTCGAGCACGGTGATCGTCGACGGCACCTCGTCGAGTGCGAGCGGCGCGCGCGTCGCGGTGACGACGATGCTGTCCTCTTCGGACGTCGCGGCGGCGTTAGCGGCTTCTGCGGCCGATAAGGGAAAGCCGGCTGCAAATGCCGCCAGTGAAATGGAACTTCGAACAATAACACGGAACATAGGGTACCCCATCGACAAGACCATTCGGTCGCTGGGTCGATGGCGGCCCACCCTGATAGGCGAACGACATCGGCCCCGCGCGGCCGCGCGGTCACCTTTGTCGTCTGTCGGGTTCACCCCCGTCCGCCCGGCACACCCTGTCCGCGCGAAAGACGACGACGACGGGCAGGTCTCCTGGCTCGCGGGTCGACGCCGGTTCGGGCCGCCTTCTCAGGACCGATGGTCCCAATGGCATATGGCCCGATGGCTCTCCGCTTACAGTTGCAGGGGCAGCAGGGGTTTCGCACCCCATTCCCTTTCAATCCCCTTTCGGGGAACCTGTCGCGGCCCGCTCGTTAGGCAAATCGCGTCAGGCGATCAAGTGAAAGAAGCTGCCCGTCACAGGACCGGCGCGGTGGCCGGCGGGGCCGAGATCGCGACCCGCCGCGTCGGCGAGCCGGGCGAAGGGGGTGCCTTCGTTCGTCGATGTGATGGTCGCATGATGATATTCATGCCCCCACAGCGACGTTTCGGCATCGGCGAAGCGCGTCGGCGCGAACAGCCGCGCCTGCCGATAGCCGAGCGACATCTTCCTTTTGGCGAAGCTGATATCGACCGGCAGCAGCCCCGCCATCGGATGCACGATGCCGTCCGCGTCCTCGATGCTGCGGCCGAGCAGCATATAGCCGCCGCACTCGCCATGCACCGGCGCGCGCGCCGCGAAGGCGCGCAGCCCCGTCATGAAGCGCGCATTGCCCGCCAGCCTGCCCGCGTGCAGTTCGGGATAGCCGCCGGGCAGCCAGCAGGCGTCGCAATCGGCGGGCGGCGCCTCATCGGCGAGCGGCGAGAAGTCGCAAATCTCAGCGCCCGCATCGCGCCACCACGACGCCAGATGCGGATAGAAGAAGGCGAAGGCATCGTCGGCGGCAAGGGCGATGCGCTGCCCCGGCGGACGCAGGCGCGGTCGGACGAGCGAGGCCGGAGATGTCGCACGCGCTGCCGCGCGGATCGCGGCGAGGTCGCAATCGCGCGCGACGATGGCCGCGACGGCGTCGATCCGCTCGTCCAGCGCGCCATCTTCGCGCGCCTGCACCAGCCCGAGGTGGCGCGAGGCGACCGCCAACGCCGGATCGCGGCGGATCATGCCGAACAGCGGCAGGTCGAGCGCGCCGAATCCTTCGGCGATCATCGCGGCGTGACGATCGCTCGCAACGCGGTTGACGATGACTCCGGCCACCGAAGGCGCGCCGGGAAAGGTTGCGAAGCCATGCGCGACAGCCGCGACGCTCTGGCCCGCGCTCTCGGCATCGACGACGAGGAGCACCGGCCAACCCGTCAGCCGCGCGACCTCGGCTGCCGTGCTGCTCCGGCCCGCGCCATCGAACAATCCCATCGCGGCTTCGGCGACGACCAGATCGGCGCCGCAGGCCGCCTGCGCCGCCAGCCCCTTCAGCATCGCCGGCGTCATCGCGAAGCCGTCGAGATTGACCGACGATCGCCCGGTCGCCACGGCGTGAAAGCCGGGGTCGATATAGTCGGGTCCGCATTTTGCCGCAGCGACGCCGAGTCCTTCGCGCTGGAAGGCGCACTGCAGCCCGATCGCGACGAGCGTCTTGCCCG
Organism: Sphingopyxis flava; assembly: GCF_900168005.1. Classification (GTDB taxonomy): domain Bacteria; phylum Pseudomonadota; class Alphaproteobacteria; order Sphingomonadales; family Sphingomonadaceae; genus Sphingopyxis; species Sphingopyxis flava. The sequence continues at coordinate 2,173 of NZ_FUYP01000040.1, read as the reverse complement.
CCCCCGAGCGCGGCGCCGCGACCAGCAGTCCCGGCGCGAGTTCGCCGCTCAAAACTCTATTCCCCGCTGCGCCTTCACGCCCGACCGGAAAGGGTGCTTCACCTGCACCATCTCGGTGACGAGATCGGCGGCTTCGATCAGCGCCTCGGGCGCATTGCGGCCGGTGACGATGACATGTTTCATCGCGCCTCGATCGAGCAGGCCCGCGATCACCTCGTCGACGGGCAGATATTCATAGCGCAATACGATGTTGAGCTCGTCGGCGACCACCATCGCGATGTCGGGATCGGCGATCATCCGCTTCACCTCGTCCCATCCGGCGCGGGCCCATGCGATGTCGCGCGCGCGGTCCTGCGTGTCCCAGGTAAAACCTTCGCCCATCACCTTATGCTCGACCTGCCTGGGAAAGGCCGAATATACGGCCTTCTCACCCGTCGCCCAGCCGCCCTTGATGAACTGGACGATGCCGACCTTCATCCCGTGCCCCAGCGCGCGGCACACCATGCCGAAGGCGGCGGTCGACTTTCCCTTGCCCTTGCCGGTGTGGACGATCAGCAGGCCCTTTTCCTGCGTCTTGTTGGCCATGATCTTGGCCTTGGCGGCCTGCCGCTTGCGCGCCTTTTCATTGTGGCGTTCGTTGATTTCGTCTTCGGTCATCTTTCCCTCCAGGCACGACATCGCTCTGGCGCGGCGCCGTTCGGCACTGCACTGCTGATTTTCGTCGCCCGAACGGGTGATCCGTGCCTTGGCCTTTCCCTGGACCCGGGCATTGAGCGACCCGCGCCGGCAGGTCTCCTGGCTCGCGGGTCGTCGCTTGATGCACACCTTCCCAGGTTGCCCCAGTGGCAGGCCCGGCCAGTGACCGGTTCGGTGCATCGCACTCGCCGCTTACAGTTGCAGGGACAGCCATGGCTTCGGCCCGTCGCGAACGGACAGCCTCACCATATTCCCTATTATGCCCTCGCGGGCACCGGTGCGGTTGCGTGAAGGCAGATGCCTTCACGCAACCGGAATTAGCGCATGATCCGTCTTAATCAACATCCGCGGTGATCCTGTTCCTAGCGGCTGTTGGCTTCCATTGCGGCCCGATCAGTTATCAAATGTCCGCTTCTAACGATTTGCGTCCCGGAAGCGGACGGTCTCCAAACGGCCAGCTACCGATCGATAGTCTGCAGAGGTCGGTCTATTGTAACGTGGGTTTGGGAGAGTGGCCGTTGAGATGATGGGTCTTCTCGGGAATGTGGCGCGCGGGATCAGGATGAGGCGGCACTTCTTCTGAAGGTTGCACGGGAGTTTTTCTGGCTCGATCCTTCTTCTCCGGCAGCTATCGTCTCTGGCATATAATTCTCCCGTGCGCTTCATTGGCGGCAATCAGGCTGCAACCGATCCTTCCGCAACACTGTAGCCAAGGAAATTGGGTGCAAGGCCGCGACCTTCGCGGAAACGGTTGATGCGCTTCGCATAGTGGCGCGCGAGGTCGAAATTGGTGGTGGCGAGTCCAGTCTGGCATGCGCGGCCGGCTTCCATCAGCGCAATCTGATGGTGGTAGAAAAGCTGGTTCATATCCATGGCTTTGTCCTTAATCGGTCCGGGAATGGATGGCCCTGCTCAGGCGAGGCATTGGGCCCGCAGAGCCTCGGCAATCCGGTCCTTTTCGGCGCGTGCTGCCTCGGACTTCTGTTGCCTGCTCGCCATGGCATGCCAGGCGGCGGCCGAACGAAGGTTGCGGTCCCGCACCTCCATCAGATCGGACGCGGCGGCATCGGCTTCGCAGCGTTCGGCCTGCTCACGATAATGTTCACTCGTCGATGTTGCGGCCATGCTGCTATCCTTTCGATCAATCGATCATGTGAGCGATGAGGCGTCTGAGTTCGCGCCGCGAGAGGGTCGGGGAGGGCAGCGCTCGTTGGCTGGGCTGCATCGGCTTTCCTGCTAGCGGAAGGGCGGAAAGGCTCGGGAAAATACTGCTATTCTGAAACATATTGGTCTTCTTGGGTTAGATGTCAGCGCCGCTTGCTCGCGGCGCCCGGACTTCCCGGACCACGATCGCGATAAACGATGCGGCCCTTGGTCTGATGGGGTGGACGCCCCCCGACGGCATCTATGTGCCAAGGTAGGTGTTGCAGAACACCTATGAGAAGGAGGCGTCCATGGCAGAGGTTATCACGATCGG
>NZ_FUYP01000004.1:137500-230301 GCF_900168005.1 Sphingopyxis flava | reverse complement strand
CGCCCTCACGTCCTCCTGCTGACACCCGGCAACACGCATGACGCCAAGGTCGCCATGCTGGCGATCAACGCCGTGCCGCCATCGGACTATCTGGTCGCCGACAAGGGCTATGACAGCAATGCCTTGCGCTCCTGGCTGATCGAGCGCGGTACCACGCCAGTCACACCGGCAAAGTCCAACCGTAAGGTCCATATCGAACACGACCGCCAGATTTACAGACAGCGCAACGTCGTCGAGCGCATGTTCTGCCGCTTCAAGGACTGGCGGCGCGTAGCCACACGCTTCGACCGCCATATCAAGACCTTCATGGCCACCATCGCCATCGCCGCCTTCGTCACATGGTGGCTCTAATGAGTCCGGACCCTAATTGATTGATATAAAGCTGGAAAGTTCTGCCGGTTCGATTCCGGCTCGGCTCCATAATTTCCTGTCTAAATTCAGTCCGTAGCTTGCCGCCCGCCTTTGGGAACAGGCCGCGAACGGTTTACATCCATGTTGCGCCATGTTGCGCGCTTTTACGCGGTTTACACCGGCTTACTGGCACGCGCAGCGGATCATCGACAGGATGAACAAGGAGATCGGGAGCGGAAAGCTACCCTCTCGCCACTCCCATGCCGCCGGATCAGGTGCGCTCGCAGCGATGGAAGGTGCCGGCGTCCGCCATGCGCGAACCGCGTTCATAGTGGGTCTTCGTCGCCGCGAGCGCCCCGTCGACCACAAACTCTCCGTCGATCATATAAGCGCCTCCCATGGCCGCTTCGACCTTGAGCAAGCGGGCAAGGATATGCCCCGCACCGATCATCGGCATCCCGTTGCGCGTCCAAAGGCCGGGACGCCGGTCTAGGCCGGGGAAGAAAAGGCATCTGAATCCATCATACTTGCGCTCAACCATCACGCCAGCCAGGTCAGGCATAGCGCCGCTCCACCGGCCGGCGAGCATGCAGAGCTCGGTAGGTCTGGTCTTGGATAGGGAGTGGCGCGCGATGGCGGTCATTGGATCAGACGGTAACCTTGGCGAGCAGTTTGAACGCCGCATCCGGATCAGCGTCGACCATGCCGAGCAGGGTGCGTGCTGGACCCTCGGGCATACGGCGGCCCTGCTCCCAATCCCGGAGAGTGGCTGCGCTGATATGCAGCTTCTCGGCAAAGGCAGCCTGAGACAGCTTCGCCTTGCCGCGGATCGCCTTGATGTCTGGACCGGCCACGATCTTGCCGCGCGCAGTGTCGCCCTCTGCGAAGGCAATCGCGTCATTAAGACCAGCGGCGATCTTGTCGAATGCACCCTTTGCCATGTGGGCCTCCTCTACAGCGTGCTCTTGAGAGTTTTCGTCAGGGCAGCGAGAGCATTGCGCTCGCCCTGCGATAGCGAAACCTTCTCGCCCTTCCCGAATACGGTGAGCAGGAAGGCAGGCACGTCATCGCCAGCGAAATAGGTGATGACGCGATAGCCGCCCGACTTTCCTTTGCCGGGCTTGGCATAGCGAAGCTTACGGGCTCCGCCGCATCCCGGCATGATATCGCCGGCCTGCGGATTGGCTGCGATCAGATCGACAACCGCCGCACGTTCGTCATCGCTCATACCCACATCCTTGGCGGCAGCGAGATAGGCATTTGTTTCGATGACGTCCGCATGCGAATTATATACGGCGTTGCCGTAGGCAGCGCAAGGAAGAAAATACGGCAATGCCGTAATGAGGATTGAGCCGATTGATGCAGAACATGGCGGAAAAGCGCGACAAAAATCGCGAGTCCTAGGTTAGGAGGAACGAAACTGCGTGCGCTAGGGGACCGCAAAAAAAGCATCAGCACCCTGTTTCGGCGCATCGCTCGGTTTGAACTTTCACTCGGTCTCGGCAGGGGATGAAGCATCGCACGAAATTCCGGGGCTCGCCGTGGTTCGGATGATAGTTGAGTTCTCGCTCCGCCTCTTTGCGCGCCGCGGCCACTTGTTCGAGGGTGCGAAACGTGCCGAGGCATTGGTTTTTCCCCCCGCGCCGGATGGAAGCCTGCCAGCCCTGCATCCGGCGGTTCCAGAAAACCCCAGAGGCCCCCGATCGGTTGTTCTTCGCACGGGCTGCATTGTGATGGCAAACCTGGTGCTCGACATCGCGCAGATTGGAAATGCGATTGTCTCGCGGATCGCCGTTAATATGGTTGATTTCGTGCAGCGGCCATTGGCCAAGGTGGAGAGCCCAGGCGACGCGGTGGGTTTTGACATACTGGCCATTGATCGGCCCTTGATAATAGCCGCAGCTATCGATGCCGATCAGAGTCTGCTTTTCTGCAAATCGACCGTTCCAACAGGCGAACGTCTTGCGGCGCGCCTGCTCGGATTTGCCCGCGAACATAGACCCACCAGCGCACAGGTCCCCTAGTTGGGGACAGCCGGGTCACCGGCGCGCTGATATGGGCGCCCATTGGGCAAAGGATCAGCGCGCGACGTCGTTCGCTCCGTGGGCGGCGCTGGCGAGCGCGGCGGCTGAGAAGGGTGCGAAATCCCCCCGCAGGCCGTGCTTGAGCGACGCGAGTGCGAGGCCCCGCGCTGCCGAATCTTCGATACTGGCGCCTTTGAACAGGCCGTCCAGCACTCCTGCAGCAAAGGCGTCGCCCGTGCCAATGCGGTCGACGATCGGCGCGACCACGCGCGCCTCGGTCTGACAACTGGCATCGCGGCGGTCGATGCGGGCGGCAAGCTCGTGCCGATCGGACCCCACGATGTGGCGCGCGGTCGAGACGATGTGGTCGAGGTTCGGGAAGGCGCTGAGCAATGCAAGTGCCGCCTCGCGCCGCCGTTCGCCACCTTCGCCCGAAAAATCGCGGCCAAGAAGCAGCGCGGCGTCGCGGTGGTTGCCGAACAGCAGGCTCGCTTCGCTGATGATTGCGCGCAGGGTCGCGGCCGGGTCGGCGTCCCAGCGCTCCCAGAGACGACCGCGCCAATTGCCGTCGAACGACAGGCCGAGCCCGGCAGCGCGCGCCGTCCTTGCGGCGGCGAGCGCAGCGTCTGCGCTCTGCGGGCCGAGCGCGGGGGTGACGCCCGAGAGGTGAAGCCAGCTCGCATCCGCGAGAATCGCGTCCCAGTTCCACTCATCGGCTTCGGCGGTGGCGAAGGCCGAGTCGGCGCGGTCGTAGAGAACCTCGCTCGCGCGCGCAGGGCCCCCCGGCAGATGATAATAGAGGCCGACGCGCCCCGGCCGGCGCAAAATGGCGCTGGTGTCGACTCCGTGGCGACGCAGCTCGGCGATGGCGGCATCGCCGATCGGACCTTCAGGAAGCGCGCTGACCATCCGCACCCGGTACCCGAGCGCGGCCAGCGCGACCGCAACATTGGCCTCGGCGCCGCCGACGTGGACGTCGAACCGCGGCGACTGGAGCGGTTGCTCGCCGGCGGGAACGGCTAGTCGAAGAACGATCTCGCCGAAGCAGGCGATGGTCTTGGCAGGCTCGATCATGAGGCAAATCCGGGGTCGGTGCTGGCGGTGCAGGCGATGCGCACCGTTTCGCCGAAATGAGCGGTTGCGGTCTGGCCGGGCGCTATCGGATGCACGCCGGTAATCGCGCCCGCCGAAATCCACTGCCCCGCTTCCAATGCGATCACGCCGTCCATATGGAGGTCGACGAGAAAGCGCAGCGAGCCGAGCGGGCCATCGAGAATGTCGCAGGGGCGGCCCGAGCCAACGCGCGATCCCTCGATTTCGGTGATAACGATCCGGTCGAAGCTCTCGGCATCAAGGCGCGGGCCGAGAAGCAGACCGTTGTTGATGCCGATATCGGCGATAATCCCGTAGGGCGCGTGATCGTGAACGTCGGGGGCTGGCGAACTTGCAACCTCGAAGCCGGCACGGATTTCGTCGATGAAGCTCATTGCTTCCCTATCGCTCGCGAGGCGGCGGGTGGGAACCGCGGACAAACGGAGAATGATTTCGGCCTCGATCACGCCCACGCCGCCGGCAAAGACGCGCGCGTCGCCGGGCGCTTCGCCGTCAAGTTCCGCCACCCGCAGCACCGGCCCGGCGAGACGCTCGGCGCCCAGCGTCTCGATCAGCGTTTGCGGAATGCGACCGACCTTCCATCCGAGCAGCGGGACGCCGAGCGCGGCGCAAAGGTCGCGCTGGACGGTATAAGCGTCCGCGAGGGTCGCAGGGATCGGCGCGGGAAAGGCCGCCAGTGCCTGGCCCGAGCGGCGGGCTTGATGCAGCGCGGCAGCTACGCCCGTTCCGGCGCTCATGGGAGCGAAGCGCGGCGCATCAGGCGAGCTTGGCGCTCAAGAGATAACGTTCGCGACTTTCGGCTGCACGCTGCCGCAGTTCGACCATTGCGCGTTCCTCGGTCTCGTCGAGCATCGATTCGAGCAGGCGGTTAAAATGGCGCCGCATCGCGAGCCGCGCTCCGCCCGCGTCGCGCTTCCTGAGTGCCTCGACCACCCCGGCATGTTCGGCCTGACGCGCCGCACCGTCCTTGCGGCAGATCATCGAATGGCTGGTGCGCACTTCGGGCAGTTCAAGGCGCATTCGCCACAGGCTTTCGATGACATGTATGATCGCCTTGTTGTTCGATGCAGCGGCGATCGTCATGTGAAACTCGCGATCGATCACGTTGATCTCGTCCTCGCTCGCATCTTCGTTCGCCATCGCCTCAAGCAGGCCTTCCAGCTTCTCGAGCGTTTCAGCCGAGATGGTGGGAGCGGCAAGCGCCGCCGCCTCGGCCTCGAACAGCGAGCGTGCTTCGGTGAGCTCGAAGGCACTGACCTGAGGCAAGATGCCGCCATCGCCAGGCAGCTTTGCCTGGACATAGGCGCCGGCGCCGGTGCGGATATGGATCCACCCCGTTGCCTGCAGGGCAATCTCTGCCTCGCGGATCGTCACGCGGCTCACCTCGAAGCGCTCGGAAAGTTCACGCTCCCCGGGCAGCCGCGTTCCCGGCGGATAGACTCCATCGAGAATCAGCCGGCGAATCGCATCGGCAACATCTTCAAAAAGGCGGCGTTCGGCCATGACTTAATCGTCTCCCCACATAGGCATCAGCCCCTGCATACAATCAGGTATGACAATTTTGAAGCCATGACCGCACGTCATCATCTCGCCGTCAGATCCGTGCGCGAATGCCGACGAAATATTTGGAGCCGTAATAATGATATTGGCGGCTGCTGCCGTAGACCGGCATGTACGTTGTCTTGGGCTCGTTGAAGATATTGAGCGCCTCGAACCGGAGCGACACCCCCTTCATCAGAGCCAGCGAAGCTCGGAAATCGAAGGTTTCGCTCGGTGCGACAAAGCGGAGCTGGCTGTTGCCTCCGACAAAGTCCTGATAATAGTTCGACCGGTAATTGTAGATTGCCTGCAAGGAAACCGGGCCGATCTCATAATAGGCCTGCGCCGAGAGAACGTGCTTGGAATAGCCCGACAGGCCAGCAGGGGCGATCAGGCCCGGCGACACGGTTTCGGTCTCCGGATCGTAAATGTCGCCGAGGCGAATATCCTCATTCTCGAAATTGGCGTCGGCATAGTTGTAGCTGACCTTCGCGCCCAGCCCGTCGAGGGGCTTTGGCAGGGAGCTGAAGCGCGTCGCCGCCGTCAGTTCGAGGCCGTAGACCCGTGACTTGTCGGGGCTGTTGCGCGTCTGGGTGACCGGAACTGTGACCTGCTGACCGTCGATTGTGAAAGTCTCGTCATAGACGACCGGCTGAAATCCGCCGGTAAACTGCTTGTAATAGACCGTCGCGGCAAGCATCGTGTCCTTGTTGGGATACCATTCGAGCGCGGCGTCGGCGTTCCACGACATCAGCGGCTTCAAGCGCGGACTGCCATTGGCGCGAACATTGTCGATCGCATTTTCGATCGAGGTGAAGCTGCCTCCATCCTCCAGCGTAATGGTCCGGCCCGCGCCCAGCGCACTGGGGTTGGGACGCGACATGGCGCGATATCCCGCCACGCGCAGCAGCGTATTCGGCGCGACCTCGAAGATGGCGTTGACGCTCGGCAGGATGCGCGTGGTGCTGGCCTTGATCGTTTCGGTTTCGTAATCACCCGTCTCGTCAAGGTGGAAGGTTCCATCGCCATTGTCGACGAGGATAAGATCGCTTCGGAGCCCTTTTGAGGTCACGTCGGTCTTGACGACGCGGACGCCGAAATTGCCGCGAACCGGCATCGACCCGATCTCGCTGTCATAATCGGCCATCAGATATCCCGCATAGGTGCGTTCGGTGACGTCGCGGTTGGAAACCGAGCGCAGGTCGTCGGGAAGACCCGGATCCTCGGTCCCCAGATATTCGCGGAACAGGCAATCGACGTCGAATGTTGCCCAGCTGTCGATGCTATTGCCCGGCGCGTCGCTCAGATAATCGGTCTGCGGAAAGGCCTGGCGGCAGATGTTGTTGATCCGTCGATCTTCCTCAATTGCAGGGTTTTCGTTGAAATCGCCGTTGCGCACGTCATAGTCGCTGAACTTGAGCTGCGCGACGCGAACGCCAGCGGACAGTGCGCTCAGGAAGCCATCGAGCTCATATTTGGCATCGAAGCGTCCGGCGACGATCTTGTTGTAACGGCGGCTCTCGTCGCGGCGGAAGCGCGCGTCGTCCCAGAAAAGATCGTGGTTGTTGAGGTCGAAGCGCGGATCGATCGTGATCGTCGGGATAAAGCTGCCCGGCGCGATATCATAGATGTAGGGAATGCGCTGATTGTCGATCTCGGTGCGGACCCCGTTGACGTCCATCCGGTCGGTGCGCAGGCGGAAATTGCGCTCGGTTTCGGAACGGATCGTGCGTGAGTATGACGCATCCGCCGTGAGGGTCAGCCGGTCCGAGGCGGTCCATTCGACCGAAAGGCCGCCGCCCAGATATTCCTCCGAGCGCGTCAGCGTCGAGCCGTTGGATTCGAGCGAACTTGACCCTTCCAGGTGCGAGACGATGCCATTTTCGTCAAACTCGACATTGGTGAGGCTGCGCCGCGCCTCCGAGATGGTCAGATCGCGTCGGTTCTCGACAAAGGTGCGGTCCGAATATTGAAGGTCGAGGTTGATGTTGAACCGGTCCGAGGGACGCCATTGAATTGCACCGAACACGGCGTCGCGCTGGTCGGTCTCGCTAATCTGGCGGAATATATAGCTGTTGGGGACGAGATAATAGGGAATCCCGTCGCCATAATTATCACGGCTGAGTTCGGTGCAATTGTTATTGATGACCGTGACGTCGGCGCGGCACGCGGTCCAGGTGGTGCTCGCGGCGTAGGTCTCTTCGGGATTGTTCGTGTCGTTGCGCTGGAAGCCGATCGAGATACCGATGGTGTCATTCGCGAACTGGTCGACATAGCTCACCGTGCCGCGCCATCCGACCCCGCCGCTGCCGCCGACGATGCGGTCTCCATAGGGATTATATTGGGCCTTGAGCTCGCCCTGAATTCGCGTTCTGCCATAATCGAGCGGACGCAGCGTGCCGATCTCGATCGTGCCGGCGACACCACCCTCGACAAGATTTGCCTGCTGCGTCTTGTAGATTTTGATCTGGTTGACCAGTTCGGAGGGGAACTGGTTGAAATTGACCGAGCGGTCGCCGCTGCCATTGGTCGCGTCGCGGCCGTTGAACGTCGAGTTCGAAAGGAAAGGGCCGAGGCCGCGCAGGGCGATTTCGGACGCATCCCCTTTTTCGCGGTGAGTCGTGGCGCCAGTGATTGTCTGGATTGCCTGGCCGACCGAGATGGCGGGAATGTCGCCGATATCATCGGCCGCCAACGTGTCGACAATCGCGGTCTCGCGGCGCTTTGCCTCGATCGAGCTCTGGATCGTTTCGCGGATGCCCGAGACGACGATCGCATCGCTGTCATCCTGAGCCGCAGGGACCTCGTCCTGCGCCGCTGCAGGCATTGCAACAATTAGCATCGGGCCGGTCCCGGCGAGAAGCGCGGCGCGCAGCGCGCGGCACAGATTGCGAGAATTCACTGTATCTCTCCCCTTGGTAAATCGAGTCTTTCCGGGACTGGCTAGTCGAATATCTATACCAGTTTGTCAACCATCGTGGCAGGCAAACTGGACAGTCCGAGCTGTCAGGTGCTAACGGACGAGTTGACTGCGCAGGTCGGGGACCGCTTGGGCGAGCGCCTGCGTGACGAGCTTGGCGACGACTTCCGCCCCGACGTCGCCGAGGTGCGTGTAGTCGAACTTGCGGGTCACTTGGCCGCGGGGTCCTTTCCCCTCGACCCGAGGCGGCGGCGGCGGCGCAGGGCGCGCCTTGAGCGTCGTTCCGGCTTTCGCGGCCGCAAGCTCCTCCGCCGTCGGCGGCTCCTGCGCGAGCTGGGTTGCAGTTTCCGCCCCCATCTGCTGCGTCTGCGCAGCGCTCAGCGCGTTGAGGTCGACGAGGGGCACGCCCTCGGCCTTTGCGACCGCGCGCACCTGATCCGACCAGCTCTCGAGCGTGTTTTGGAGCTTGCCATCGCGAAACTCGCGGCGGGTTAGTGGCGTGAGAAGCACCGGAGTTGCGCCGGCCGCGCGCACCTCGGCGACGAATCGTTTAAGGTTTGCGGGGAACTCGGTGGTTTCGTCGGTCCAGCGTTCAGCCTTGCTCGACTGGTCATTGTGCCCGAACTGGATCAGCACAAAGGTGCCCCGATATCCAGCGACTTTCGCTTCCGCGAGCGCGATGGCCCACGAGCCTTCCTGACGATAGCTGCGCGTGCTGCGCCCGCCGCGGCCGGCGTTAAGACAGGCGACCGACGATTTGACGTGCTTGGCGCAAAAGGCGCCGCCCCAGCCGCTATGCGGCGCCATTGTCGAATCCCCGACAAGAATGATCTTGTAGGGCTCGAGCGGGGGCGCGTCGGTGCGCGCGCGCTCGGTGGCCTGCGCCCCGCCGGCGAGGACCGTGGCAGCGACGAGGCTCGTGATCAGTCGGCGCATTTAGGATCTCCAGCTTAAGAGAAGGCGAGGCCGCCGTTGATGTCGAGGCACACGCCGGTGAGGAAGCTTGCGGCCGGCGAGGCGAGATAGGTGATGCTGTCGGCAACCTCGTCGGGATGGCCTTCACGGCGCAGCGGCGTATTGCCCGCGGTCGCGGCGCGCCCTTCGGGCTTTGAGAAGATATCGTGGAAGCTGGTGCCAATAAGGCCGGGACAGACCGCGTTGACGCGGATGCCCTGCGGGCCGAGCTCCTTCGCCATCGACCGGGTCCAGGTCATCATCGCGCCCTTCGCAGTCGCATAGACCGATGCGCCGGGTCCGCCGCCATCGCGGCCGGCGAGACTCGACACGTTCACGACGGCGGAACCGTCCCCGAGGAAGGGCAGCGCTCCTTTCAGGACAAGAAAGGCCGATTTGAGGTTGAGCGTCATCACCTGGTCAAAGAAGGCTTCGTCCATCTCATCGAGCGTCTTGCGCGCGACCATGCCGCCCGCGAGGTTGACGAGAATGTCGAGCCGGCCGCTGAAAGCGATCCCGATCTCGTCGAGCATCGCCGCGACAGCGCCGCTGTCGGTGACGTCGGCCTGGATGAGGAAGGCCTCGCCGCCCGCGGCCTTGATAGCGGCGAGCGTCTCTTCAGCCGCTTCGCGACCGCTGTTGTAGTTGATCGCAACGCGCGCGCCGGCGCGGGCAAGGGCAATCGAGACCGATCGGCCGATATCGCGGCCGCCGCCGGTGACAAGGGCGGTTTTCCCCTGGAGGTTCATGTGATGCAATTCCTTATTCTTGGGTGGATTGGGATGAGGTGGCGAGCGGTTCGACGCGGCCGCCGACCAGTCGGAAAGCGAGGAAGGAGAGCGGTACGATCGCGGCCGACAGCGCGAAAATCGGCGCGTAACTTGTTTTCGTCAGCACCGGCACAAGCCAGGTGGTTATCAGCGTTCCCGCGACCGCGGCGGTACCGCTGATCCCCGCGAGGCTGCCAACGGCGCCGCCGCCGAACCAGTCGCTCGGCAGCGTCTGGATATTGCCGATTGCCATCTGGAATCCGAAGAGGATGCACGCGATCAGCAGCACCGCGGTCAACGGGTCAGCGGCGCGGATCGTGAAGAGCAGGGCGGGCAGCATGATGGCGCAGCCGATCCCGATTGAGAGCGTGCGCGCCTTGTGGACGCTCCCGCCCCGGTCGATGATCCGCCCCGCGAGAAAGCCCCCAAACAGACTGCCAAGCATTGCGCCGACGAAAGGAACCCAGGCAAAGAGCCCGATCTGCTTGACATCGAAACCAAAGGTTTCGGCAAGATAGATCGGCAGCCATGACACAAACAGCCACCAGACCGGATCGAGGAAGAAGCGCGACAGGATGACAGCCCAGCTTTGACGGTAGCGTAGCAGTTCTCCAAGCGGCATACGCCGGTCATCGGCGCGGCCAGCCTCGCTACGGCCGGCGAGAATATAGGCGCGTTCCTCGGCGCTGAGACGCGGGTTGGCGTCGGGATCAGCCTTGTAGAACCAGAGCCACGGCACGAGCCAGATCAGTCCAAGGATGCCGACGAACACAAAGGTACCGCGCCACCCGAACTGTACGAAGAGCAGGGCGACGAGCGGCGCCGATACGATGCCGCCAAGAGACGCTCCGGCATTGAAGATGCCCTGCGCGAGCGCGCGCTCACGCGAGGGGAACCAGAGCGCATTCGCCTTGGCGGCGCCAGGCCAGTTGCCTGCCTCGCTGACACCCAGCGTTGCGCGCAGAACGCCGAGCAGCGGCATCGAGCGGACCAGGGCGTGCGCGGCGATCGATAGCGACCAGAAAAGGATCGAGACTGTAAAGCCGAGCCGCGTCCCGATTGCGTCGAAGACCCGACCGAAGAGCGACTGGCCGAAGGCGTAGGCGATCATGAAGATCGTCACCAAGAGCGCATAGTCTTCCTTGGTCGCGCCGATATCCTTCGACACCTCGGGCCACATCACCGCGAGCGCATTGCGGTCGATATAGTTGATCACGGTGGCAAAGCCGATCAGGCCGATCACGCACCAGCGCAAATGCCCCTTCATTGAGCGTCTCCCTTGGCGAGGTCGAGGCGGCCGACGGGGCCGGTCCAGGCGAGGCTGCGACCGGCGACGGTCGCGTGGTGGCTTGCATCCGCCGAGGTGTCGTCGGCGATCGCGACGGCAAGGCGTTGGCCATCGACGAAGGTGATCAGCACGATGTCGGCGCCGTCCTCGCGCCGGTGCGCGAGCGAGCCGATGCGCGAACTGCTCGCTACCACCGCTTCGGACGAGGCGTCATAGCGCCCGTGCGGTTCGAGCAGGCTGACGAAGGTCGTCGCGGCGGCGCCGTCGACGCGCTGGATCAGCGCGGGTTCGCGGCGAAGATTGAATTCGGGATCATTCGCGCCGCTTTCGGCGAGGATGAAGCGGGCGCCCTTGGGGGGCGCCATGTGGTAAGAGTAAAAGCGGCTGTCCTGCATGAAGGTGAGGCGCGCCGCGCCGTTGCGGGTCCCTTCACCGTCGACCCATAGATGCTGATAACCGTTGGCGCTTCCCAGCACCGGCCGCTCGGCCAGATGCTGGTCGAACGCAATGTCGCTGTCGATGATATGTCCCGAAAAATGCAGCGGCAGGTCATAGCGATGCCTGCCGCTGCCAGTTCCGTGGAGGATATCGAGGATCAGCGGATTTGAAAGGCCGTCGACGTTGAGCATAACGAGCGCGCGGCGGATGGTGACGCCGGGATATGCGCCTTCAATTTCGGCGATCGACCAGCGGGTCGGGGCGTCGAGGCCGGCTGAAAGCTGACGCGTCGGTACCGTTTCACCCACCTTCCATTGGCCGCCGAACTGGCTTTGCTCGTCGACGACGAGCGTGTTGTGCGCGACGGTCGCGCTCGCCCAGCTGTCATTCTCGGGGAGGTAGCGCCCGCCGCGCTTCGCCTCGACGTTGAGGAAGCGTGCGGCGCCATAGTCGGTCACGACCGCGCCGGTCTCGTCATAATAGAGCCAGTTGAGGCGGTCGAAGTGGCCGTGTCCCATGCCCTGCACGCTGTTCTTGGCGACCAGAAGCGGACCATTGGTTCCGCGACTCTCGCGCAGGAGAACGAGTGCGCCCTGCTTGCCGTCGGGACCGTCCCCCAGCAGGCGCGAAGTGAAAGGCCAGGGTCTTGCTTTTCCCGCAGCGACATCGGCGGCGAGCATCTGCCCGGCCGGCGTGAGGACCGTACGACCCTGCCACTCGGCGATCGACAGGAAGGTGGGGTCGTGCGTCGCGGCGTAGGCAATCGCAACGCCATGATAAAGTTCTTCGGTACGCAGGCTTTTGTCGGGCATCGCGTCGTTGATCGGAATGAAATAACCCGAATGGGTGACGTCGATTGCGGTGCGAACCGCTTTCAGCACGATGCCGTCCCGATAGTCGAAAATCTTGCGCTGCGGCTCGTTCGCTTCGATCGCGGCGGCGAAGACGACGAAAGGCTGGAGCGCGTAACGCTGATAGTAGGGGCCCTCGGCATAATAGCCGTCGGGCGAAAACAGCAGATCAAGCTGGCGCAGGAAGCCCGCCTTTCCGCTCTTGTCGAGCCCCATCAGCGCCTTGTCGACCAGATCGCGGTCGCCGAGGAGATAGCCAGCGAGACCGACCCCGGCGCACGCCCAGGTCGCATGATTGTGGATGCGATTGATGACCTGAGGCGAACCGTCGGAGAGGAATCGCGCCATCGGGCGAATGACGCCCTCGTCAATGCGGCGGCGGTCCTCGGCGGAGAGCGCTTTGCGGATCTCGGCATAGCCTTGGACCGCGTTGACGAGGAAGACGCTGTCGTTGAGGCTCTGCCAGAACAGACGCCCGGGCACCTGGTTTGCTGCGGCGGGGTGCGGCCCGAGCGCCGGATAGAGCTCGGCATAGGCGAGCAGCATGTCGCGGACATGATCGAGATAGCGCCGGTCGCCGGTGAGCCGGTAAAGCTGGCCACCCTCGAAGATGATCCGGTAATTGCGCTTGTGCTGTTCGTGGGTGAAGCCGCCCCCCGGATCCTTGGGCACCGGCACGTTGATTCCCGCCTTGATTGAGGCGTCAAGATCGCGCTTTGCGCCGGTAATCTCGGCTGCGAAGAGCGGAGCATAGGCCGGCTGCGCGGATGAAGGCTGCCCGGATGCCGGCGCTGCCGCAAGCGGCAACGCGCTTGCTGCGAGGAGTAGCGCGAGTGTTCGGGTCATGGGCGGCCATCCGTGAGATTGCCCGCGAGTATGGCGCGCAGCGGCCCCTTGTAGACCAGTTCCTCGATGCGCGGCGCGGGGGTGGCGCGAAAGGCGTTGCCGCTGATGCGCGTGTGAGGTTTGCCGACCGTGTGGACGACGACGAGCGGCGCTGACTTCTCGAAGCTGTTACCGAGAATTTCGCTGTGCTGCACCCCCGTTAGGCGGAGCGAAGCACCGCCCGCGCCGCTGTTTGACACGTTCGATCCTGTCATTGAAAAATAAGGGCCGAAGGTGCTTTCGTCGGTGCCCTTGCGCAGAAGATCGGCCACGAGACCGACCCGCGCAAAGCTGCTCCCGCCAATCTCGAGCCGTTCAACCGGGTACCAGCCCTTGGGCTCCTGTTCTCCCGTGCCCAGCACAACCGCACCGCTCATGTCGGAAAAGCTGCTGCCGAGAAGCTCGATCGCGTTCGCGAAGGTGCCGGGGGCCATGACGATGCCGTCGAGCCGCGCCGCCTTGCCAGGGCCGCGGACCGACACGCCCTTCATCTCGATTTCGTAATTGGGCGCCACCTCGGGCGCTACCGCAATCAGCGCCGCGTCGGCGCTCGCACCGCGCGCATCGAGCGTCAGGTCGGCCAGGCGCAGACCTCCGCCCGCCTCGATCCGGACAAAGGCGCCGCTCGCGACGTGGACGACCGGCGCCGCGCCCGCCTGTCCCGCGATGGTCAGCCTGTGTCGGACCACAACCGGCGAGACCACCTCATAGGCGCCTCCGGCGAGCGCGAGTCTATCTCCGGCGCGCGAGGCGCCGACTGCGTCGGCGAGCGAGGCGCCTGCCGCCAGTTCGACGGTGCGACCGGAGCCGAAGTCCGCTTCGGCGGCGTCGGGTCGATACCAGGATGCGCCTACCTCTTCGCGCTTCACGGGAACCAGATCGCGCGGCGCACCGACCTTGGCGAGCGCGGGATCGGTGGGGTAGAGAAGGCCGTTGGCGGCGCGCTCGAACTGGAGTTCTCGCTGTTCGACACCGCGCGTCACGAGCG
Source organism: Sphingopyxis flava (assembly GCF_900168005.1). Classification (GTDB taxonomy): domain Bacteria; phylum Pseudomonadota; class Alphaproteobacteria; order Sphingomonadales; family Sphingomonadaceae; genus Sphingopyxis; species Sphingopyxis flava. The sequence goes on along the minus strand of NZ_FUYP01000004.1, from coordinate 216,180 downwards.
GCTGCGCGACTGCCGCCTCGACATTGCCCGAAAATGTGATGCCACCGATATCGTCCCCGGCGCGGAAGGGGTCGGTGTTCTTGGCGCCGCTCACGAGATTGCCCTTGAACTGGCTTTCGACCGGCGGCGCCGAGCGTTCGGCATCGGCGCCCGCGGCGAGAGTGATGCGCGCGCTGTCGAGGATCGAGTTACGCTCGATCAGAGCATTCGAAACCTGATGGTAGCGGTTGATCACCGAATTGGGCACGCCGTTCATCACGGTGAGGGCGCTCTTGAAATCCTTGCCCGCGAGCCCTTCCAGATAGTTGAAGCGTATGACCTGGTCGCGATTGATTACGCGGATGCCGCCGCTGTCGGGCACATGGTTGCCAAGGAAGATGTTGCGCTCGACAAGATTGCCGTTGCCGTGGCGCAGCACGAAGGCGCCCTGCGATGAAAGCACCAGATTCTCACGAAGGATATTGCCGCCGGACTTGACCGAGACGATCTCGACCTCGCCGCTGGTGCGGTCGAAAATGTTGCGCTCGACGACCGTGTGGCTGTCGGACAGCGATTCCTCGCTGGTGCCGATGCGGATCGTCTCGCCGCCGTTCGAGCCCAAGGGCGGACGGGGGCCGAAATAATTATGGTCGATGCGGTGTCGGTTATCGAGCGGGTCGCCGGGCTTGCGGATCACCGCCAGGGTGACCCCGCTATTGGTCTTGCCCTCGAAATGCGAGTGATCGACGCGGTTGTCGGTGCCGTATATCGCGACCCAGATATCCTCGGAGCGCCGGTCGGGCTTGCTGAAGCCGTCGATGACGACCTCGGTAATGCGTGTGTTGCTCGCGAGCATCTTCGAATCGCGGCGGAAGCTGATAACTTCGCGCGTCGGACTGGCGCCGCGCTTGAAGACGAGTCCGGAGACCAAAAGGTGGCGGCCGCCGAGGCGAAGATTCGAGGCGCCAGTGAGCAGCACTTTGCCCTTGGTCTGTGCGGTGAGGGTGATCGGCGCCTCGGCAGTGCCTGTGCCGGTGAATACAAGCTGCGCGTCGCGCCATTCGCCATCGCGCAGGACAATGGAATCGCCGGGCTTCGCGCTCTTTACAGCGGCCTTATACTCGGTCTGGTCGGCCACGAGTATCTCGCGGGCCTCGGCCGCCTCCATTGCAAAAACGCAAATCGCCCCCATCAAAACAGCCCGCAGCAGCATCGCGCCCTCTCTCCCGGTTCACCTCTTGTGCTCGCATTGGACTATACAACTGGTATGACGATTTCAACCCTCTTTGGCTGTCAATCCGTCAAACCAGCATAGGCCTTTGAATCGGCGCAGACCCGAGAGGGTGCAAGATATTCACGCACATGATAGTGAATGTTGACTCGCGAGCGAATCTGATTCATACAAGGGGGCGAGGCGGTGCCGGAGAGCGCCGCCCGGGAGGGAGAGTTATATGAAGGTTCAGCTTCTCGCGTCCGCATCGGCGGCCGCTCTGTTCGCGCTACCCGTTTCCGCTCTCGCGCAAACGAGCGAGGCCGATACACCGGCCGAAACCACCGCACAAAATGCACCCCGCGGCGGCAACGATATCATCGTCACCGCGACGCGCCGCACCGCCCGGCTGCAGGATGTGCCGCTCAGCGTCACCGCCTTCGGTCAGGAGCAGCTCGATGATCTGGGTATCGTCGGCTATGAGGGGATCGCCCAGAACACGCCGGGCATCGTTGTCAACCGGCCGACGCAGAACTTCAACAATTTCACCAGCCGCGGGATCAATACCAACGGTTACAGCGCCGGCCTCCAGAGTGCGGTTGCCATCTACGTCGACGAGCTGCCGATCTCGGCGAACGGCAATTCGACCATTCTCGACCCCAATCTCTATGACGTCGAACGCGTCGAATTTCTGCGGGGGCCTCAAGGGACCCTGTTCGGATCGAACTCGCTTGCGGGCGCGATGCGGATCATCACCAAAAGCCCCGACCTCGACGATTTCGAAGCCTCGGCGAGCGCTGATATCGGTCTCACCGGATCGAGTTCGGTGCGCCAGCGCTACAACGCGATGATCAACATGCCGATCATGACCGACCAGCTGGGGCTGCGCGTCACCGGCTATTACCGCAACGAGGACGGCTGGATCGACAATATCGGAACCGGCATCAAGGATTCGAACAGCCTCGAGGCCTATGGCGGCCGCGCGATCCTGCTGATGCGCCCGAGCGACCGAATGACGGTGAAACTGCTCGCCTCCTACGAGAACAGCAAGCCCGCCGATTCGGCGCTGACCAACCCGGCGCTCGGCAGGTTCGTGCGCCGTTCGGACCGCCCCGACCTGTTCCAGGGCAAGCTCACCAACTATAATGTCACGGTCAATTACGAGTTCGACTTCGCCGAACTGATCAGCTCGACGACGCTGTCGGACTATGACGCCTCTTTCTACGTCGATCTTGCAGGCACCTTCGCGCAGGCCTTTCCCTTTGCGCTCGACGCATACGCCTATGACGACCTGTTCGTTCAGGAGACGCGGCTTGTCTCGCGCACCTCAGGACCAATCGACTGGGTCGCCGGCTTCTTCTATTATGACAAGCGGCGCACCGTCGATTTCGCCTATCGCTCGACGCAGGAATTCCTCGACGCGCGCGGTCTGACCGGCCTGCCCGACGAATATTATCAGCGTTTCAACAGCTACACCGATCAGAAGGAAATCGCGGGCTTCGGCGAAGTGACCGCGCATCTCAGCGACCGCTTCTGGGTCACCGGCGGCCTGCGCTACGGTAGCACGCAAGTGCAAAGCTTCACGCGCGGCGGCGGCTACAACAGCAATTATCTGACGCTCGCGCTGCTCGGGCTTTCCAATCTGCCGGTAACGATCGTTCCGATCAACTATGCCGAAGGCTTGAAGGTCAAGGCCAACCGGCTCTCATGGAAGGCCAGCGTGTCGTGGAAGCCGGTCGACAGCCTTACCACCTATGCGACGGTGTCCACGGGCTTCCGCACCCCGGTGGTCAATGCGCGCGCCGGGCTTGCAAGCGTTGTCGACCCCAGCGACCTCATCATCCCTGACGGCGCCAAGTCCGACAGCGTGACCAATTATGAGATCGGGTTGAAGGGCCGCTGGTTCGATGGCGACCTCACCGCAAATCTCGCGGCCTATTATATCGACTGGAAGGACATCCAGGTACAGGCGAACCGCGTCTCGGATTCGGTCCAGTTCGCGACCAACATCGGTGCGGCGGAAAGCTATGGCCTTGAATTCGAATTCGTCGCCCGGCCGGTCGCGGGGCTCAGCCTTTCGCTGAACGGCTCGTTCAACCGCGCCAAGGTGACCAAGCTGACCGATACCGAAGCTGCGATTTCGGGCGCCGAGCTCGGAACGCGGCTCGCCTCGCCGCACTTCCAGGGCTCGGGGACGCTGCGCTATGATTTCCCGATCGGTGACGGAAAGACCGCTTTCGCCTCGGTCAACGTGTCGCACGCCGGTTCCTTCCCGAACCAGTTCCCCAATGTTCCCGGCAATCCCAACGCGGCGAGCCCGACCTATGATTATACGCAGGCCTGGACCAATACGAACCTTTATGCCGGGACGAAGCTCGGGCCGCTCAATCTCACCGCTTATGTCGAGAATCTCTTCGATTCGAGCAAGATCACCTACGTGCACCCGGAGGCCTTCCTGGACGGGCGTTATGCCCGGATGCGGCCTCGCACTGTCGGCCTGCGCGCCGATTATCGCTTCTGACTGGCAAGCCAATGGCCGCTCGCCGCATTTCGCTTGTCCTGCTTCTGACAGCGCTGCTCGCGGTCCCGGCCGCTGCGGCGCCGGGACCCGTCGTCGCGGCGCCAGCGGGTGAGGTGCGGGGGGAGGCGGCGGACGGCATTCGGGTCTTCAAAGGAATTCCCTATGCTGCGCCGCCGGTCGGAGCGGGGCGCTGGAAGCCGCCGCAGCCCGCGCTCCCATGGCAGGGCGTGCGCGATGCAAGCGCGTTCGGCCCGGCGTGCATGCAGCCGAAGGCGCGCGCGGGCAGCATCTACAGCTGGGATCTGCCGGCGATGAGCGAGGATTGCCTGTCGCTCAACATCTGGGCGCCTGAGGGGGCAAAGGATCTGCCGGTCTTCGTCTGGATTCACGGCGGCTCGCTGGTGTCGGGGTCGGGCGGCGATCCACTCTATGACGGCAACGCGCTGGCGAAGCGCGGAATGGTCGTCGTGTCGATCAACTACCGGCTCGGCATGTTCGGCTGGTTCGCCCATCCGGCGCTGAGCGCCGAATCGCCCGATCATCAGTCGGGCAATTACGGGCTGCTCGACCAGATCGCGGCGCTCGAATGGGTGAAGCGCAACATCGGAGCCTTTGGCGGCGATGCGAAGAATGTGACGATCGCGGGCGAATCCGCGGGCGCGCTCAGCGTCATATATCTGATGGCGGCGCCGCAGGCGCGCGGGCTGTTCGCGAAGGCGATTGCCCAGAGCGCCTATATGATCTCCGCGCCCGGCCTTCGCGAGCGGCTCAACGGCATGGTGCCCGCCGAAGAGCAGGGCGTGGCGCTCGCCGAAAAACTCGGCGCCGCCGATCTTGCGGCGCTGCGCGCCCTCTCGGCCGAAGATATCGCGAGCAAGCCGCCGACGGTCGGCTATTTCCCCTTCCCGGCGGTCGACGGAAAGATCGTGCCGCGCCAGCTCGTTGAGACATTCGACCGCGGCGAGCAGGCGCCGGTGCCGATCCTGGCCGGCTTCAACAGCGGTGAAATCCGGTCACTGCGCTTTCTGCTCCCGAAGCCTCCCGCGGACGCGGTCGCCTATGAAAGGGAGATTCGGGCCCGGTATGGCGAGTTCGCCGAGGCGTTCCTCGCGCGCTATCCGGCCAAACGAATCGATGATTCGATGCTCGCGGCGACGCGCGACGCCATGTATGGCTGGACCGCCGAGCGGCTGGTGTCGGACCAGGCGGCGCTTGACCAGCCTTCCTATTTCTATATTTTCGATCATGGCTATCCCGCCATGGAGCAATGGGGACTCCATGGCTTTCACGCAGCCGAGCTGCCTTATGTGTTCGGAACAGCTGGCAAGACCCCGCCGCTGTGGCCGAAGATTCCGGACGCGCTGGCCGAGCGCAAACTGAGCCAGGCGATGGGCGATTATTGGGCAAGCTTTGCGCGTAACGCAAAGCCGAAGGCAGGGGGAGCGCCCGACTGGCCCGACTATGCCGACGACCGGGGTTTCGTTCATTTCGCGGACGAGCCGCGCTCCGCGCACAACCTCTTCCCCGGAACCGCCGCGCTGCATGAAGCCGTGGTGTGCCGCCGCCGCGCCGCCCGCGATATTCCCTGGAACTGGAACGTCGGCCTCGCCTCGCCGCCGCTGCCGCCGAAGGCCGAGGGGTGCCAATGATCGACGGATCGATGCAATCCTACGGACTGACGCTCGACAAATTTCTCTCCCACGCCGCCAAATGGCACCCCGACGCCGAAGTCGTGTCGGGCGCGGCAGATGGAAGCATCCAGCGCATTTCCTATGCCGCACTTCATGATCGGGCGCGGGGCGTCTCGGGGGCGCTCGCCGCGCTCGGCATCGCGCCGGGTGACCGCGTCGCGACGCTCGCGTGGAACACGCAGGGGCATGTCGAGGCATGGTACGGCATCATGGGAATGGGCGCGGTGTGTCACACGCTGAATCCGCGTCTGACCGCGGCGCAGCTCGGCTCGATGCTCGCGCAGTCGGAGGCGCGGGTGCTTCTCGCGAGCCCCGACCTCGTGCCGCTCGCGCGCGATGCGAGCGCCAACCTGCCTGCGCTGGCCCATATCCTGCTGCTCGACAGCGAAGCGGGGCAGGGGGATGCGGCCGAGCTCAATCCGCTGGTCGATGCCGCGCCGCGCGACAGCCGATGGGGCGATTTCGAAGAGACGGCACCCTCGGGCCTGTGCTTTACCTCGGGAAGCACCGGCGCGCCCAAGGGCGTGACCTACACGCACCGCGGCTGCTACCTCCACACAATGCGTCAGCTCCAGGCCGACGTGCTCGGCCCCACGGCGCGCGATGCGATCCTCGCGGTGGTGCCGATGTTCCACGCCAACGCATGGGGCCTGCCTTTCGCAGCGCCCGCGGTCGGCGCGAAGCTGGTGCTGCCGGGCCGTCACAGCGACGGCGCGCATCTCGCACGGCTGATACGCTCCGAAGGCGTCACGGCGGCAGCAGGGGTGCCGACTGTCTGGCTCGGCCTTCTCGAGCATCTCGAGGCCGAGGGGGGTGAGGTGCCGACCCTCCAGCGCATTCTCGTCGGTGGGGCGTCGATGCCCCCTGCGCTGATGAAACGGATCGAGGAGCGGCTCGGTGCCGAAGTGCAGACGAGCTGGGGAATGACGGAATTGTCGCCGCTCGGCACCGCGGCGATGCCGGGAGACCCGGCGCGCCGGGCGTCGCTGTCGGGCAAGCCCGCTATGGGGATCGACTTGCTGATCACCGATGCTCATGGGCGGCCGCTGGCCCAGCAACGCGGTGCCGAAGGCCATTTGCGCGTACGCGGCGGCACGGTCGTTGAACGCTATTTCGGGCAGAGCGAGCCGGCGACGGATGCCGAGGGCTGGTTCGATACCGGCGACCTTGCGCGGATCGACGCGAAGGGCAATCTGACGATCACCGGCCGCGCCAAGGATCTCATCAAGTCCGGGGGTGAGTGGATCAACCCGGCAGAGATCGAAGCGCTCGTGGGTGCGCTGCCGCAGGTCTCGCTGGCGGCAGTGATCGGGCGTGCAGACCCCAAATGGGGCGAACGTCCGGTGCTGCTCGTCGAAACGTGCGACCCCTCGATCAGCGACGCCGAACTGCTCGAACCGCTCGCCGGGCGCGTTGCGCCCTGGTGGGTTCCCGACGCCGTAATCCGCCTTGAGGCGATGCCGCTCGCACCCACAGGGAAGATCGACAAAATGCAATTGCGAGCGGAATATGGAGAGGTGTAGGCCGGGGGCGGCCGCACAGCCTATCGAAGGGTCCGGAAGGGAAAAGAATTTGGTGTCCAAGGCGAAGACCGCGACAAGGCAGACCGCGACCAAAAGGCCGACAAAAGCGGAACAGCGCGCCGAAACGATGGAACAGATACTCGACACCGCCGAGCGTCTCTTTTCAAAGCACGGATTTTACGGGGTGACGCTGAAGGATGTCGCCAAGCAGGTCGGCGTCCACCATACGCTCCTCAACTATTATTTCGATGACAAGAAGACCCTGTTCGATGCGGTGTTCGCGCGGCGCGCGGTGGTCACGATCGAAAAGCGCATGAAGGCGCTCGACGATTATGATCGCGCTGCAGGGGGAAAGCCCACGGTCGAGGGCGCGCTCCACGCCTTTCTAGACACCGACCTCGATCTCTATATCCAAGGCGGTGAGGGCTGGAAAAATTATGGCGCCTTCAGCGCGCAGGCGTCGAACAGCCCCGAGGGCGCCGAATTTATGGACAAATATTTCGATCCCGTGGTGCTGCGGCTGATCGAGATCTTGAAGAAGGCGCTGCCCGATGCCGACGAGGCAGACATCTTCTGGGGTTATCATTTCGTCACCGGTGCGCTGATGCTCACCCTCGCGCGCACGGGGCGCATCGATAAATTGTCGCAAGGCCTTTGCCATTCGGACGATTATGCCGCGGTCAAGGCACGGATGGCCCGCTTCATGGCGGCCGGCTTCCGCGACATTTGCGAACAACGGAAACGGGACAGGGAATAAGGACGAGGGCGCGATGTCCCTGAACGTTCGCGCGCCATCTATTTCATTCACTCACAAGTGAGTTATAATCATTCAGGAGAGGGCCAGGATGACGGGCGATTTGCAGGATCGGGTGGCCATTGTAACCGGCGCGGGCGGGGGGCTCGGCCGCTCGCACGCGCTGCTGCTGGCGCGCCGCGGGGTACGGGTGGTTGTCAATGACAGCAATGTGGCGGCCGCGGCAACGGTCGCCGCCGAGATTAAGGCGAGCGGCGGGAGTGCGCTGGCTGCGCCGGCGTCGGTCACCGATGAGGAGCAGGTCGCGGCGATGATCGATTCGGCGACGCGCGCCTGGGGCGGCGTGGACATATTGATCAACAATGCGGGCATTTTGCGCGACAGGAGCTTCGCAAAGATGGATCTCGCCGATTTTCGCCTCGTCGTCGAGGTGCATCTGATGGGTGCCGCCATATGCTCGAAGGCGGTGTGGGATCAGATGCGCGAGCGCCGTTTCGGCCGCATCGTGATGACGACTTCTTCCTCGGGGCTCTACGGCAATTTCGGCCAGGCCAATTACGGCGCGGCCAAGATGGCGCTCGTCGGGCTGATGCAGACGCTCGCAATCGAGGGCGAGAAATATAATGTTCGCGTGAATTGTCTCGCGCCCACCGCGGCGACCGCGATGACCGAGGGCGTTCTGGCGCCCGATGCGCTGGCACGGCTGTCGCCCGAGGCGGTAAGCCCCGGCCTGCTCGCGCTCGTCGGCGACGGGGCGCCGACGCGCACGATCCTCTGCGCGGGTGCGGGCCATTTCGCGAGTGCGCATGTCACGCTGACCGACGGGGTCTTCATCGGCGATGACCGCGATGCCGCCGAGCGGCTGATCGCTGCCTGGGATCGCGTGGTGGACCGGGCGGGAGAGGTGGTGCCGGCATACGGCTTCACGCAGGCCGAACGCGAACTGGCGAGCGCCGGCTTCGACGCGCAGACCATGGCGGTCGCGCGCTGATATTCCCCGAGCGTGGCGGACGGGCCGGTAAAGAGCCCGCCGCTACCGCCGGGACGAACGGGAGAGAGAGTGATGGCTAGGAAGAGCGAAGCGCCGGCCGGCGCCCCCAAGGCGCGCAGCGAAACGCTGGTGATCGCCGCATCGTCGCTGGGCACGGTTTTCGAATGGTATGATTTTTACCTTTACGGCCTGCTCGCCAGCGCGATCTCGGTGCATTTTTTCGCCGGAGTCAACGAGACAACCGGCTTCATCCTCGCGCTGATGGCCTTTGCCGCGGGCTTTGCCGTTCGCCCATTCGGCGCGCTGGTCTTCGGGCGCGTCGGCGATATCGTGGGGCGCAAGAACACCTTTCTCGTCACGATGGCGATCATGGGGCTGTCGACCTTTGCGGTGGGCTTTCTTCCCGGCTATGACAGCATAGGCATCGCAGCGCCGATCATCCTGATGCTTTTGCGGCTCCTTCAGGGACTGGCGATCGGCGGCGAATATGGCGGGGCGGCCGTCTATATTGCCGAACATGCACCGCCCGGGAAGCGAGGTTTTTATACCAGCTTCATCCAGACCACCGCTATGATCGGACTGATCCTCGCCTCAACCTTCGTCGTGTCTCTGCGCCTGTTTATGGATGCAGAGGCGTTCGAGGCGTGGGGCTGGCGGCTGCCTTTCATTTTCTCGATCGTCCTCCTCTCGGTCGCGCTCTGGATCCGCTTGCAGCTGGAGGAGAGCCCGGTCTTCCAGCGGATGAAGGCGGCGGGTGCGACGTCGAAGGCGCCGCTCAAGGAAGCGTTCGGCGAATGGCGCAACCTGAAGATCGTGTTGCTGGCGTTGTTCGGCGCCGTCGCGGGCCAGGCGGTGATCGGCTTTGCCGCGCATCTCTATCCGCTCTTCTATCTCGAGCGCATCGCGCGGGTCGACGGGGCGACCGCCAATTTCCTCGTCGCCACCGCGCTGACCATCATCATCCCGAGCTTCGTCTTCTTCGGCTGGCTCAGCGACAAGATCGGGCGCAAGCCGATCATGATGACCGCCTGCGTCCTTGCGGTCTTCGCCTATTTCCCGCTCTACAAGGCGCTGGTGATGGCCGCCAACCCGGCGATGGCGGCGGCCGTCGAGCAGGCGCCGGTCACGGTCGTCGCTAACGCCGGCGAATGTTCGTTCCAGTTCGACCCGATCGGCCGCAACAAGTTTGATGGCACGAGCTGCGACGTTGTGAAAGCCTATCTGGCGCGCAGCGGGGTCAATTATTCGAACGTCGATGCCGCCCCTGGAACAGTCGCCTCGGTGCGGATCGGCGAGGAGGTTCACCGTGCCCCGGACCCGGCAACCCTGACGGATAAGGCGAAGGCGAGCGCGATCGCGGCGTTCCAGCAACAGCTCCATGACGCGCTGACCCGTGCGGGCTACCCTCCCGCCGCCGACCCGGCGCAGGTCAACAAGCTGAAGGTCATCGCGATCCTTTGCATTTTCGGCCTGCTTGCGACGATGGTCTATGGCCCGCTTGCCGCGCTGCTTGTCGAGCTGTTCCCGGCACGCATACGCTATAGCTCGCTGTCGCTGCCCTATCATATCGGCAATGGCTGGATCGGCGGCTTCATGCCGACGATCGGCTTCGCGATGGTCGCCGCGACGGGGAATATCTATCAGGGGCTCTGGTATGCGGTCGCCTTTGCGGCGATTACCGCAGTCGTCGGCATCCTGTTCCTGCCCGAAACATACAAGCGCGATATCGAAGCATAGCGGAGGCTCAGGTCCGCGCTGCTTCCGCCAGCAGCTTGCGGAACGCCGCCGTGGTCGCTGCGACGTTCGCCGGATCAATGCAGCGCGCGTCGTCGCCCTCGACGTGATGGAATCGGTGGAGCCCGAACACGCCCGCGACCGGCGAATAGCCGGCGGCAATGATCGCGCTCAGTTCGCCGGCCGCCAGCTTGTCGCTCCGATAGGGGCATTCCAAGCCCGCGAGACCTGCGAACATCCGCCGCGCCGCGGGCAACAGCGGCGGGCTGACAACGAGATAGCGCTGCGAATCCGTCCCGGCGAGCGGGGCAAGCCCGAACAGCCCCTCGTGCCAGTCGCGTGCGGCGAGATTGGCGCCGAGGTGGAGCCAGAAATGCGTCTCGCCCGGTTTGGGCGCAGCGGCCTTCAGGGATTCCTCGGCGCCCAGATTCTCATATTCATGGCCGCTGTTGCAAAGGAAGGCGAGGTTGTGATCGGGCAGCATGGTCGGCGCGCGGCGCGCGAGGTCGAGCCACGCCGCAATGCCGCCGCCGCGCTCGCCTGCGCAGCCGAACCAGCCCGAGCGCGGGGTCGACACGACGACCCAGCGCCGCTTGCCCCTCTCGATCCGCCCAATGACGTTGAAAGCCGCCCGGCGCCCACCCTCGCCGCCGAGCGTGACCGTCGCTTGCGCGTGCGACATTGCGGCAGAAAGGAAGGGCGCGGAGTTGGCGGGAGCGAGGAGACCGACAGGTCCCGGGAACATCGGCTCGCGCCCGTCGGCATTGAGCGCAATGACCTGTCCGGTCGGGCCGTTGGTCACGACCACCGCCGCCCGTGCGCCCGCCGAAAAGGCGGCGTCGATCGGGCCGCGGACGGGCTTGGCGAAGGCCGACGACCAGCGGCCATATGGAAGGTCGACGAGCGCGATCGCCCCGTCGAGCGGCCCTTCGGCTCGCCCTGCGCCGTCGATGCGCACGAGCGGGCCGGAGAGGCCGCCCGCGGGTGTGGGTACCACGATCGGCTGCGGCCACAGTGCTGCGCGCGCGCCGCCCGTGACGATCGCGCAGTCGCGGGGCACAAACCAGGGAACCGAAATGGCGGGCTTCTCGACGATGAAGCCCGCGCGCTCGAGCTCGTCGGCAAGCCAATGACCGCAAGCGATATCCCCCTCGCCGCCTGACTGCTTGTTCCCGAAGCCCAGATAATGATCGAGATCGCGCACCACCGAGGCGAGGGTGTCCGCCTCGGTCGACCCCGCTGCGGTCGCCAGCGGCAGCGCCGTGCTCCCCGCCAGAAATCCGCGCCGCGTTGGTTGCCCCATTCCCAAAGTCCGACTCCCGCTCATCCTGCTTGATATTCACTCGCGTGTGAGTTTAGGTCGAGCCGATGGCGCTGACAACCGCGCCGCGGCGGGAGAGACGATATGATGCACGTCGGCTTCTGGCTATGGGTGCTGCTCCTCGCGCTTGCGCCCGCGTCTCCGGTTCATGGGGCGGATCGCCCGCAGGTGCGCGTCACCGAGGGCCTCATCGCCGGCGAATGGCGGGGCGATCTTCGCGTCTTTCGCGGGATTCCCTATGCCGCGCCGCCGGTCGGTGCGCGGCGCTGGCGCCCGCCCGCACCGCCCGAGGCGTGGCGGGGTGTTCGCAAGGCGGCCGCGTTCGGCGCGGCGTGCGTCCAGCCCGCTTACCCTGAGGACAGTGTCTATTTCGAACCGCAGATGCCGATGAGCGAGGATTGCCTGACGCTCAACGTCTGGGCGCCCAAGGTGGCGGTGAAGGCGCCGGTGATCGTCTGGATTCATGGCGGCGCGTTGCTCCGCGGCACAAGCGCGAGTCCGCTCTACGACGGCGGCGAATATGCGAAGCGCGGGATCGTCTTTGTCTCGATCAACTATCGGCTCGGCGTCCTCGGCTGGTTCGCGCACCCCGCACTGAGCGCCGAATCGCCCGAGGGGGTGTCGGGCAACTACGGACTGCTCGACCAGATCGCCGCGCTTCGCTGGGTCAGGCGCAACGTCGCGGCATTCGGCGGCGATCCCGCCAATGTCACCGTCATGGGCGAATCCGCCGGCGCGCTGAGCGTCGCCTATCTGCTTGGCGTGCCGCGCGCGCGAGGACTGTTTGCGAAAGCGATTGCCGAAAGCCCGAATCTTCGTGCGGTGCCGCGGCTTCGCGAACCAGCCTTCGGACTTGCTGCGGCCGAGGGGACGGGAGCGGTGTTCGCGAAGACGGTGGGGGCAAAGAATCTCGTGGCGCTCCGCGCGGTCGATGCAGAGCGGCTGACCGGGGCGGCACTCGCCGCGCGCTTCGTGCCGCAGCCGACGGTCGACGGCGCGGTGCTGCCTGGCCAGCTCGTGGATATTCTTGATCGCCAAGAACAGGCGCGGGTGCCGCTGCTTGCCGGCTTCAACAGCGGTGAGGTGCGCTCGCAGCGCGCGCTGGTGCCGAAGGCCCCCGCCGACGCCGCGACCTATGAGGCCGGGATCAAGCGGAGCTATGGCGATCTCGCGCACGCCTGGCTTCGGCTCTATCCGGCGAGCGACATGGAGGGCAGCCTGATCGCCGCGACGCGCGATGCCGTCTATGGCTGGGCAAGCGAGCGGCTGGTGCGTGCGCAGGCCGCTGCGGGGCTGCCCGCCTATCTCTATCTGTTCGATCATTGCTATGAAGCGGCGCGGGCGCGCGATCTTTGCGCCTTTCATGCGAGCGAGTTGCCGTTCGTATTCGGACGCGCGGAGAGCGGGCTTCCGCCGAACTGGCCTGCACCCGGCGCCGCGGCGGACAGCGATCTGGCCGAGGCAATGATTGGCTATTGGGCGAGCTTTGCCCGATCGGGAGTGCCTTCTGCGGCCGATTTGCCGGTCTGGTCCGCTTATGGAATGGAAGAGGCTTATATGCACTTTACCGACCGGCCCGTCGCCGACCGCGATCCGCTGCCCGGCATGTTCGAACTGCACGAAGCGGTGATGCAGCGTCGCCGCGCGGCGGGCGAGCAGTGGTTCCTCAATCTGGGTCCCTCCGCGCCCCCGCTCGCGGGCTCGTCCGCGGCTCGCCTCCGCCCCTAGACAAAGAGGGTGCGAACACATATATACCGTGCGTTATGGAAGTCGAAGCTCCTCCCGCTCCCAAGGGCCGCCCGCGCGAATTTTGCGTCGATGCCGCGCTCGCGGCGGCACTGCGCGTCTTCTGGAGCAAGGGCTATGAGGGCGCCTCGATGGCCGACCTCACCGAGGCGATGGGGATCACCAAGCCCAGCCTCTATGCCGCCTTCGGCAACAAGGAGGCGCTCTTCAACAAGGCGCTCGACCTTTATGAGCGCGAAAAGCTCGATTATATGCGCGACGCGCTGAAGGCGCCCACCGCCCGCGGGGTCGCTGAAAGGTTGATGCGCGGCGCGCTCGAAATGCAGACCTGTCCCGACAACCCCCACGGCTGCCTCGGCGTGATCAGTTCGGTTGCCTGCGGGTCGGAGGCTGAGGGCATTCGCGAAGCGGTGCTGGAACGCAGCGCCGCAGCAAAGCGCGCGATGCTCGAGCGCTTTGAACGCGCGAAGGCGGAAGGTGACCTGCCGGCCGACGTTGATCCTGAAGGCCTTGCGGCACTGCTGACCGCGATCAATCAGGGGCTTGCCGTTCAGGCTGGCGCGGGCGCAACGCGTGCCGAGCTCGAACGGCTTGTCGAAACGAGCCTAAAGCTCTGGCCGGGGCGCTGAGAAAAAATCTTTACCATGCGGTACAGAATAGCCTTGACGTGGCGCATTCTCACTTATATACCATCTAGTACATAAAACATTCCGTCTCACTGTTCGGCCTTCGCTGTGCGTTTGCCGAAGGAGTGTCGCCATGTCCCAACGAAAAGAACTCTCCCCCCGGCCGGCCGCCGCATGTCCCCTCTGCGGCGGCCGCGCCCCCTGACCGCGCTGACCCAGCGCATAGAATAGATCAGATGTCCGCGCGGTGGCGCGGCGCTTTCCAGGGAGGGCGGCCTCGGCTGCTCTCTGACGACCCTTTTGCGACTCCCTAGGGCCGGCGGCCATGTCCCCGGCGCCGGCCCCCTTTTGCGCTCCGCGCGCAGCGACCGATCAGAGAACCAGAGAAAAGGCCCTGTCATGACCGTTCATACTCCGATCGAGAAGACCGACCCCGCAGATGCCCGCGTCCGGCGCGAGCTTGCCGAGCTTCTGCACCCGCGTCGGCAAAGCCGCGCGGCCTGGATCGCCGCCCTGCTGGTGATTGTCGCGGGCGCGTGGTGGGTGCTTCGCGATGGCGCGCCGCAGGCGGCCGCCGCGCCGCCCCCCGTGCTGACCGTGGCAACGCCCATGTCGCGGGACGTGATGCTTTGGGACGATTATATCGGCCGGTTTGAAGCCAGTCAGTCGGTCGAGGTGCGCCCGCGCGTCTCCGGTGCGATCACCGCGGTGCATTTCACCGATGGCCAGATCGTCCGCAAGGGGCAGCCGCTCTTCACCATCGACCCGCGCCCCTACCGCGCCGCGCTCGCCGAGGCTCGCGCTGCCGCTGCAAGCGCGCGCAGCGACCTCGCGCTCGCCAGGCTCGAGCTCGAACGCGCCGGCCGGCTCGTCGACGTCGAGGCAGTGTCGGAAAGCGAGATCGACCGGCTGCGCGCCCGCGTCCGTGCAGCGTCGGCGGCGCTCGCCGGAGCCCAAGCGCGGATCGCGGCGCGCGCGCTCGACGTCGAGTTCACCACCGTCCGCGCGCCGCAGAGCGGGCGCATCTCCGACCGGATGATAGACCCCGGAAACCTCGTGTCGGCGGGCGATGCCGGCGGAACCCTGCTCACGACGATCAATGCTCTCGATCCCATTTATTTCACCTTCCAGGGCTCCGAAGCCTTGTTCCTGAAGACCAAGCGCGACGGGACCGAAAAGGGCGCGACAGTCGAGGTGCGGCTGCAGGATGAAAGCGATTATCGCTGGAAGGGCGAGCTCGACTTCACCGACAACGGGCTCGACCCCCGTTCGGGGACGATCCGCGCGCGCGCGCGCTTTGCCAATCCCGAAATGTTCCTGACCCCCGGCATGTTCGGCAACATGCGGCTTGCGACCGGTGAAACGACCCGCGCGCTGCTCGTTCCCGCCGCCGCGGTGCAGACCGATCAGGCGCGCAAGATCGTCTATGTCGTCGGCAAGGACGGCGTCGTCGCCGCAAGGCCGGTCGAGATCGGGCCCGAGGTCGACGGGCTTCGCGTGATCCGCTCCGGCCTGGCCGCGGCCGACCGGGTGGTGATCACCGGATACCAGTTTGCGCGGCCCGGCGAAAAAGCCTTCACCAAGGCAGGCCGTATCGTGGCCGAGCCGGAGAAGGCCGCCGCGTCGGCGAGCGAACCCCTGTCGGCGCAGGCGACTTTCGCGAAATGATCTTTCATCCCCCCTCCCGCTAGGGGGAGGGGCCGTTCGAACCCAATTATCAGAACAGGGGCTCTCCCATGCGCCTTTCGCGCTTCTTTATCGACCGGCCGATCTTTGCGGCGGTCCTCGCGGTGATCATCACCATCATCGGGGCGGTGGCCTATGTTGGCCTGCCGGTCTCGCAATATCCCGACATCGTTCCCCCGACGGTAACCGTGACGGCAAGCTACCCCGGCGCTTCAGCGGAAACTGTCGCCGACACGGTGGCGGCACCGATCGAGCAGGAAATCAACGGCGTCGAAAATATGCTCTATATGAGCAGCCAGTCGACCGGCGACGGTCTCGTCACGATTACGGTGACCTTCAAGATCGGCACCGACCTCGACGCGGCGCAGGTGCTGGTTCAAAACCGCGTCGCGATCGCGACCCCGCGCCTGCCTGAAACCGTGCAGCGTCTCGGAGTGGTGACGCGCAAGACATCCCCCGACTTCCTGATGGTGGTAAACCTCGTTTCCCCCGACAAGTCGCTCGATCGGCCCTATATCTCCAACTATGCGCTGACCCAGCTTCGCGACCGCATCAGCCGGATCGAGGGTGTCGGCGATGTGCGCCTGTTCGGCAGCCGCGACTATTCCATGCGCGTGTGGATTGACCCCGGCCGCGCAGCCGCGCTCGATCTGACCGCGGGCGAGATCGTGGCTGCGCTGCGGCGCGAGAATGTGCAGGTCGCCGCGGGTACGCTCGGCCAGCCGCCTTATGCGAACGGCAGCGATTTTCAGCTCAATGTCGAAACTCAGGGCCGTCTGACCGACCCCAAGGATTTTGCCAATATCGTCATCCGCAGCGATGGTGACGGGCGGCAGGTTCGCGTGTCGGACGTCGCGCGCGTCGAGCTCGGCGCCTCGGATTACAACAGCAATACCTATCTGTCGGGCGATCCCACGGTGATCATGGCGGTCTTCCAGCGCCCCGGATCGAACGCGCTCGCCGCCGCGCAGGCGGTCGAGGCCGAGATGCAAACGGCGTCAAAGAGCTTTCCCAAGGGGCTCGAATATCGCGTCATCTATAATCCCACCGAATTCATCGCCCAGTCGATCGACGCTGTGATGGACACCTTGTTCGAGGCCGTGGTGCTCGTAGTGATCGTCATTCTGGTCTTTCTCCAGAAATGGCGTGCGGCGATCATCCCGGTGCTTGCCATCCCGGTGTCGCTGGTCGGGACCTTCGCGGTGCTCGCGGCCTTCGGCTACAGCCTCAACAATCTGTCGCTATTCGGCATGGTGCTCGCGATCGGGATCGTCGTCGACGATGCAATCGTCGTGGTCGAAAATGTCGAGAGGAACCTCGAAAAGGGGATGAGCGCACTCAAGGCGGCGCGGACGTCGATGGACGAGGTATCGGCCGCCCTGGTCGCGATCGTGCTCGTGCTCTGCGCGGTTTTCGTGCCCACGCTGTTCCTTACCGGTCTGTCGGGCGCATTCTATCAGCAGTTCGCGGTGACCATCTCGACCGCAACGATCATCTCGCTGATTCTCTCGCTCACCCTCTCACCCGCGCTCGCGGCGATCCTGTTGCGTCCGCATGCGGCCCCCACGAACGAAGGGCGCGGCATGCAGTTGGTGCGGCGCGCCGGCGATGCGTTCAACCGCGCCTTCGAGCGGATGGGCAGCGCTTATGCGGCGCTCACCGCGCGGCTCGTACGCGCGCCGAAGAAGGTGATGGCGACCTATGCGGGGCTGATCGCGGCCACCGTTGCCCTTTTCTGGGCGACGCCGACGGGCTTCATACCGGCGCAGGATCAGGGCTATTTCCTCGTCGTCGCCAAGCTTCCCTCCGGCGCATCGGTTGAACGCACCGACGCGGTGCTGCAGAAGGTCGCGCAGCGCGTGCTGCCGGTCGAGGGCATATTGGGTTCGGTGATGCTTGCGGGCTTCGACGGCCCGTCGCAGACCCTCGCGCCCAATTCGGCGGCCGCCTATTTTCCTCTCAAATCCTTCGAGGAGCGCAAGAAGCTCGGCGTCAAGCTCGACGACATCATCAACGAGGCGCGCAAGCGCACCGCCGACATCACCGAAGCGCAAATCGTGATCATTCCCCCGCCGCTGATCCAGGGGATCGGCTCGGCCGGCGGCTACCGGATGATCGTGCAGGATCGCGGCGGGCACGGCTATGCCGAACTGGCGAAAGAAGCGAATAATCTGATCGGGAAGGCGAACCAGACGCAGGGGCTTGCGAACGTCTTCACCTTCTTCGATCCGACGAATCCGCGCGTCTTCGCGGACATCGACCGGGCCAAGGCGAACGCGCTCGGCGTTCCGCCCGACCGCCTGTTCGAGGCGCTGCAGGTCTATCTTGGCTCGGCCTTCGTCAACGATTTCAACCTGCTCGGGCGCACCTATCGCGTGACCGCGCAGGCCGATGCGCCCTATCGCCAGACGGTCGCCGACATTGCCAACCTTCGTACCCGGTCCAACTCGGGGGCGATGGTGCCGATCGGGTCGGTTGCCAATTTCGAGGACCGCACCGGGCCGTACCGTGTCACGCGCTATAACCTCTTCCCCGCGGTCGAGGTCGATGGCGACACGGCACCGGGATCGTCCTCGGGCGCCTCGCTGACCACGATGGAGAAGCTGGCGAACGAAACGCTGCCCGCGGGCTATGGCACCGAATGGACGGGCATCGCCTTCCAGCAGAAGGCGGCGGCGAACACGGCGGGCATCGTCTTCGCGCTCGCGGTAGTCTTCGTCTTCCTGGTGCTCGCGGCGCAGTATGAAAGCCTGACGCTGCCGCTGGCGATCATCCTGATCGTCCCGATGTGCCTGCTCGCGGCGATGGTGGGCGTCAATCTGCGCGGCCTGGACAATAATGTGCTGACACAGATCGGTCTCGTCGTCCTGATCGCACTCGCGGCAAAGAATGCGATCCTGATCGTGGAGTTCGCCCGCCAGGCCGAGGAACAGGACGGGCTGCCGCCGATCGAGGCGGCGGTACGCGCCGCGCGCGACCGCCTGCGCCCCATCCTGATGACGAGCTTTGCCTTTATCCTCGGCGCCGTGCCGCTGCTGATCGCGAGCGGCGCGGGGGCGGAGTTGCGTCAGGCGCTTGGCACCGCGGTGTTCTTCGGGATGCTCGGCGTTACCGCCTTCGGCCTCATCTTCACCCCGACCTTCTACGTCGTTTGCCGCGCGCTCGGCGAGTGGTTCGCGCGCCGGCGGGGCAGGAGGGGCGGCCACCGCGCGCTGGCGCCGGTTCCGGCGGAATAAGGAGAAAAAGCGATGATACTCCGCACCCCCCTCGCCGCCGCATCGGCGTTGGCGCTCGCTGCCTGCGCGGTCGGCCCCGACTATAAGGCGCCCCAATCGGCGTCGGCCCCCGCCGCGACCGGTGCGTTCGTTGCGGCGGACAGCTCCGCCGTCAGCCTCGATCCCGTCGCGCCCGGCTGGTGGCGTCTCTATGACGATCCCGTGCTCGACGGGCTCGTCGCCGATGCCCTGAAGGCCAATACCGACGTTCGCGTAGCCGTTGCCAATATCGCGAAGGCGCGCGCGGCGCTGCGCGGTGCGCGTAGCGACCGGCTGCCGCAGACCGGGATTTCGGCCGGCGCCGACTTTGGCCGTCTGCCCGAAGGCCAGCGTGCGCCCGGCGCGTCCCGCGAAGACTGGACGGTCGATGCCGGGCTGAACGTCGCCTACGAGGTCGACCTGTTCGGCCGCGTTGCGCGCTCGGTCGAGGCGGCACGCGGCGACGTTGCGGCGGCAGAAGCCGATGCCGAGGCGGTACGCGTGATGGTCGTCTCCGACACGACCCTCGCCTATGCCGACGCGGCCTCGGGCGCGGCGCGGCTCGACGTTGCGCAGCATATCGTCGATCTGCTCGACCGGCAGGTGATGCTGACCGGGCGGCGCAAGGAGGCGGGGCTCGCGACGGGCCTCGACCTCGCGCGGATCACGACGCTGCGCGACCAGCGCGCGGCAGACATTCCGGCGCTCGAGGCCGAACGGCAGGCGGCGCTCTTCCGCCTCGCGACGCTGACCGGCCGTGCGCCCGCGGAACTCCCTGCCATTGCAGGCGATCGCAACATCAGCCTCGAAATCACCGATCCCATCCCGGTCGGTGACGGGGCGGCGCTTTTGAAGCGTCGCCCCGACGTTCGCGCCGCCGAACGCCGCCTTGCCGCCGACACGGCGCGGATTGGCGTTGCGACGGCTGACCTTTATCCGCGCATCACGCTCGGCGGATCGGTCGGGTCGACGGGGACGGGTTTCGGCGACATTTTCGGTGGCGGACCGCTGCGCTGGCTGCTGGGGCCGCTGATCAACTGGGCTTTCCCCAATCAGGAGCCCGCGCGGGCGCGGATCGCGGGCGCCGAGGCCGAGGCGCAGGCTTCGCTCGCGCGCTTCGACGGTACCGTGCTGCGCGCGCTCGAGGAAACCGAAACCGCGCTATCGGGCTATGCGCGCGCGCTCGAACAGCGGCAGGCGCTTCGCGCCGCGCGCGAGCAGGCGGCAAAGGCCGCGCGGATCGTGCGCGCGCAGCGCGAGGAAGGCGCCGCGGACTCGCTCGCCTGGCTCGATGCCGAACGCACCGCGGCCGAGGCCGAAGCGGCGCTCGCTGCGCAGGATGCAGCGATTTCGCGCCGGCAGATCGCGCTGTTCCGCGCGCTGGCGGGCGGCTGGTCCTAGGAGGCTGGCTTGCTTGCCGCAACCAGCGGCACCACCCGCGCCATGGCGGCGGCGGCGAGCAGCAGCGTCGCCGCCGCGAAGGCCATCGTCCAGATGGGTTCGCCGGGGAAGAAAGCCTTCATCAGCTGTCCCATCACCGTCGCGACCAGCAATTGCGGCACCACGATGAAGACATTGAACAGTCCCATATAGATGCCGAGCTTCGCCTGCGGCAGACTGGACGCGAGGATCGCGTAGGGCATGGCGAGTACCGAGGCCCAGAAGATGCCAATGAAGATCTCGCTGAGGACGAGCAGGGCGGGGTCGCGCAGCACGAGAAAACTCGCATAGCCCGCCGCGCCGCATATCAGGGCGACGATATGGGTAAGCGCCGCGCCGATCCGCGCCGCGAGCCACGGCAATAGTGTCAGCGCCGCGACCGCTGCGACGCCGTTGTAGATCGCGAACAGCTCGCCGACCCAATTGGCGCCGTCCTGATAGGCGGACGAAGCGGGATCGGTAGCGTGGAAATGATATTGGGTGACGATCGGCGTCGTGTTGATCCACATGATGAAGAGCGCCGACCAGCTGAAGAACTGGACGAGCGCGAGACGCTTCATCAGCGGCGGCATCCCTGCGAAATCGCCGACGATGCTCGACAGCATATTTGCCGTATTGCCCCGCCGCGCGAGCGCGATCGCAATCATCGAGGCGAGACCGTAAGCCGCGAGCAACGCGCCGAGCAGCAAAATTTCGCGGAGCAGCGAAAAGCGCATCTGGACGAAGGCGACGAGGATACCGCTGGCGATCCACGCGAGGCTCGCACCATAGTCGCGCGAGGCGAGCGCGCGCTGTGCGGGCGCCGCCGCTTCGGCACGCGCGGCCTCGAACGCCGTCATCTGTTCGGGGCTATATTCGCTGGTGGAGACGACGGTCCACAGCACCGCGAGGAAGAGCGCGACCCCGCCGAACCAGAAAGCGTAGCGTACCGTGTCGGGAATCTGCCCCGGCGGCGCCACATTGGCGACTCCCATTGCCTCCATCAGCGCGGGAAACAGCGATCCGACCACCGCGCCCGCGCCAATGAACGCGGTCTGCACGGCATAGCCGGCGCTGTGCTGATCCTTGCGCAGCATGTCGCCGACGAAGGCACGGAAGGGTTCCATCGAGATATTGAGCGAGGCGTCGAGCAGCCACAGCATCACCGCCGCGAACCAGACCGCGGGGCTTTCGGGCATCACGAACAGCGCCACCGCGGCGAGGATGGCACCGCCCAGAAAATAGGGGCGCCGGCGGCCGAGACGGCCGAGCCAGGTGCGGTCGCTCATATGGCCGATCACCGGCTGGACCAGCAGCCCGGTGAGCGGCGCCGCGACCCACAGGCCGGGCAGTTTCTCGATATCCTCCCCGAGCGACTGGAAGATGCGGCTCATATTGGCGTTCTGCAGCGCAAAGCCGATCTGGATGCCGAAAAAGCCGAAGCTGATGTTCCACAGGCCGGCAAGGCTCTGTCGCGGCTTCTCCATTGCCTCTCCCTCTTTCTGGCCGCCGGTGCGGCTCGCGCTCGGGCGGACTCTGCCGTGCGGCGCGGAACGGGGCAAGCGGGCCGGGGTGGGTATACGAATGCGTTTGCCTGGCCCCTCCCCTTCAGGGGAGGGGTTGGGCGGGGTTCCGAACCCTTGCGCAAGACCGATGGACCCCACCCCGTTCGACCAGGGCGCGGCTGACGCCGGGCCAATCGTTTAAACTGTCGTGCTCTGCCGCCTGATCAGCCGCGCGGGGAGCATGGTGCGGTCGGCCGCCTCGCCGTCGATGCGGCGGAGCAATGCGTCGACGAGCAGTTCGCCCGCGCCCTTCATGTCCTGCATCAAGGTGGTCAGCGTCGGCGAGGTCTGGCTGGCTGCGGGAATGTCGTCGAAGCCGATCAGCGCAACATCCTGCGGGCAGCCCAGCCCGGCTTCGGCGAGCGCGCGCATCGCGCCGATCGCGATCAGGTCGCTGCCCGCGAAGATGGCGTCGAATGCCTTGCCGCGTGCGAGCAGCGCCTTTGCGGCGGCGTAGCCCGAATCCTCGGACGAAACCGCGTCCTGCTGGAGCGTGGGGTCCGCCGTGAGGCCTGCTGCGGCCAGGGCGCGGCAGAGACCGGTGTAGCGGTCCTGAAATTCGGGCGCATGATCCGACGCATCGCCGAGAAAGGCGATATGCCGCCGCCCGATCTCGACCAGATGTTCGCCTGCCAGCTCGCCCGCGCCGAGATTGTCCGACCCGACGGTCAGCCCGATACTGTCGTCCGACACCGAGCCCCAGCGAACAAACTTGGTCCCCATTTCCACCAGATGCTCGAGCTTTGCGCGGTACAGCTGATAGTCGCCATAGCCCAGCAGGATGATGCCGTCCGACCGGTGGCTGTCCTGATAGGCAACGTGCCAGTCGTTGTGCATCTGCTGGAAACTGATGAGCAGGTCATAGCCCCTCAGCGCACACTGCCGCGTGATCGAACCCAGCATCGACAGGAAGAAAGGGTTGATCATCGAATCGTCGGGGTTCGGGTCCTCGAAGAAGAGCAGCGCCAGCGTATGGGTGCGCTGCGAGCGCAAGCTCGACGCATTTTTGTCGACCGTATAGTTGAGCTCGCGCGCGATGCGCTCGATGTTCGCACGGGTCGCGGCGCTCACCGATTTGCTGCCGCGCAGCGCGCGCGACACGGTCGGCTGCGACACGCCCGCCAGATAGGCGATGTCGAACGACGTCGGCTTGGACGAGGGCGGCGGTCCCATGTTCCTCTCCTGCCTCGCAGCCTTTCCGAAGGCTGCGCGCGCCCCCGAATCTAGCGGGTGGCAGGCGCCGCGCAAGGCTTCGCATCGGGACCTGCGCGGCGCGAAGCAGGCTGTGACATTTTGGTACCAAGCACCGCGGCCGCATAATATGCGTATACGTATACCCTATGGCCGCCGCTGCCGATTGGTCTCAATTGCAGGGCGAAGACGGGAACACCCGCGTGTCGGAGAGGAGCCTGGCGGATGAGCGCCGCCCCTCGACCGATGCGCGGCAAGACTGCCCGTCCGAGTCAGGGGAGCCTTTTCATGACCATGCCGACCATATTCCGCCGCGGCGCCAGCGCGATCGCGCTGGGCCTTGCCTTGACCGCTATCGTGCCGGGCAGCGCGATGGCGCAGAACGCAGGAGCCGCGCCGCTCGACGACGCTGCAGCCGGCGTCGAGGGGGAAATCGTCGTCACCGGCATTCGCGGCGCAATCAACAATTCGGTTCAGGCGAAGAAGGAAAATACGTCGATCGTCGAGGTCGTCTCCGCCGAAGACATCGGCAAGCTGCCGGACCTGTCGATTGCCGAATCGCTGTCGCGCCTTCCCGGCCTTGCAACGCAGCGCCTCGACGGCCGCGCCAATGTCGTGTCGATCCGCGGTCTGGCGCCCGATTTCACTACCACATTGCTCAACGGCCGCGAACAGGTGTCGGCGAGCAACAATCGCGGGGTCGAACTCGACCAATATCCCTCGGAGCTTCTGAACGGCGCCATCGTCTACAAGACCCCCGACGCCTCGCTGATCGGGCAGGCGCTGGGCGGTACGATCGACATGCGGACGGTGCGCCCCCTTGCCTATGGGAAGCGGGCGATCGCGGTCGGCGCCCGCTTCGAGATCAACGACCTCGGCAAGCTCAACCCCGACATTTCGGACAAAGGCTATCGCGCCAATATCTCCTATATCGACCAGAATGCCGACGGGACGCTCGGCTGGGCGATCGGCTACGCCCGCATGCAGTCGCCGACCGCCGAGGAGCGATTCAACGCCTGGGGCTATCCCGAGGTGAGCGACGGCACCAACACCGCGTTCCTGATCGGCGGCGCCAAGCCTTATGTGAAATCGAACGAGTTGAAGCGCGACGGTGTGATGGCCGTGCTCGAATGGGAGCCGAGCGAGAAGTTCCATACGACGCTCGACGGCTATTGGTCGAAGTTCAAGGACGTGCAGCGTCTGCGCGGTATCGAATTGCCGCTGGCGTGGGGCAATTCGACGCTGCTGCCCGGCTTCACCATCGAGAACGGGCTCGTAACGCGGGGCACCTGGTCGGGAACCGAGGCCGTGATGCGCAACGACGTCGTCCACCGCGATTCGACGATCATTGCGGGCGGCTGGAACACCCAGTTCAAGCCCAATGAAAAGCTGACGCTCGAACTCGATCTCGGCTATTCGCGGCTCAAGAAAACCGAGGAGAATCTGGAGATCTATCTCGGCACCGGGCGCGGCGCGGGCGTGGGTGCGCGCGAGACGGCGCTGGGATTCGAGATGCGGCCGAAGGGCGGTATCATCCTCGACGCCTCGCTCGACTATGCCGACCCCAATCTGTTCGTGATCACCGACCCGCAGGGGTGGAACAGCTGCGGCGGTGCGGTGCCCAACTGTCAGGACGGCTTCGTCAACATGCCCAAGATCCGCGACGAGCTCAAGTCGCTGCGTCTGCAGGCGACGCAGGAGCTGGGCGGCGTTTTCAGCAGCCTGCGCGTGGGCGCCAATTATTCGGACCGCGAGAAGAGCCTCGACGACCGTGGCTTCGTGCTGACCAGCACCGATTACCCGGCCAACACCCCGGTGCCTTCGGACTATCTGTTCGACCCGGTCTCGCTCGACTTCATCGGCATCCCCGGCATGGTCGCGTTCGACAGCTGGCGCTATTACAGCGACGGCAATTATACGCTGACCGACGAGGCCGGCTGGACCCCGGGGCGCATCTTCAACGACTATAAGGTTCGCGAAAAGGTGCTGACGGGCTTCGTTCAGGCCAATTTCGACACCGACGCCGGCGGCACGCCGGTCCGGGGCAACGTCGGGGTGCAGATCGTCCACACCGACCAGTCGGCCTCCAGCTTCTATGCCCAGGTCGTGAACGGGCAGACCCAGTCGACTCCCGTCACTGACGGCGTCAAATATACCGAGATTCTCCCCAGCCTGAACCTGACGGTCGAGTTTGCCGACAACAGCTTCCTGCGCTTCGGGGCGGCGCGCATGCTGGCGCGGGCGCGGATGGATCAGCTGAAGCCCGGCGGCGGCGTCAATTTCGACGCGTCGAAGCGCAACAACACCGACATCAACGCCTCCCCCTGGTCGCTCGACCTCGGCAACGCGAAGCTGCGGCCGCTGATGGCCGAAGCCGTCGATGTCGCGGTCGAGAAATATTTCGGACAGGGCGCCTATGTGTCGCTGGGTGGATTCTACAAATATCTCGAGAACTATATCTATCGCCAGAGCGACGCGTTCGATTTCACCGGCTTTGAAATTCCCGACGGCGGCACGGTCGCCACCTATCAAGGCATCGCGAATCAGTGGCGGAACGGGACCGGCGGCCACCTCTATGGCGCCGAAGCCTCGCTCTCGCTGCCCTTTGCGACCTTCACCCGCGCGCTCGACGGCTTCGGTGTGCTCGCCAGCGGCTCCTATACCAAGAGCCGCGTCCGCGAAGGCGGTGCCGCACCGATCGCCATGCCGGGCCTGTCGCGCTGGGTCGTCAACGGAACCGCCTATTTCGAAAAGGCGGGGTTCCAGGCGCGAGTGTCGGGCCGCTATCGCTCCAAATTCCTCGCGGAGGTTTCGGGGCTGAGCCTCGTTCGCGACAAGGTGATGGCGAAGAGCGAATTCGTGGTCGACGCGCAGATCGGCTATACGTTCCAGAGCGGTACGCTCGAAGGACTGGGCATCCTGCTCCAGGCGTCGAACCTGACGAACGAGCCGTTCGTTACCTATTACAACAACGACCCCCGCCAGATCCGCGACTATCAGAATTACGGCCGCAACTTCATGGCGGGCATCACCTACAAATTCTGAGTTGAACGGCGGGCCGGATGGCATGTCCGGCCCCCCGTGGCGGGGCGAGCGGTCCCCGGACGGCATGCACGAGAGGGAAGGGGAAGAGTGAGCGACAGTCGCATCACAAAGGTGGTGATCGTCGGCGGCGGAACGGCGGGCTGGATGGCGGCCGCGGCGCTGTCCCGCACGATGGACGGCCTGTCGATCCGGCTGGTCGAGAGCGAGGAAATCGGCACCGTGGGGGTGGGCGAGGCGGCGATTCCGTCGATCCGCCTGTTCAACGCGCTGATCGGCATCGACGAGGATGATTTCGTCCGCGAGACGCGCGGATCGTTCAAACTGGGGATCGAGTTCCAGAACTGGGGGCGCATCGGCGATGTCTATATGCACGCCTTCGGGCAGATCGGGCGCAGCCTCGGCATGCTGCCGTTCCAGCAATTTTGGCTGCGCGGCCGGGCAGAGGGCGTCGCGGGCCGCTTCGGCACCTATTCGCTGAACGAGACGGCGGCGCTTCAGAACCGCTTTGCCCGGCTTCCCCATATCCCGAACACGGGCCTCGACGGCATCGCCTATGCCTTTCACTTCGACGCGGCGCTCTATGCGGCCTATTTGCGCCGGATCGCCGAAGCTGCCGGGGTAGATCGCACGGAAGGCAAGATCGCCGAGGTCCGGTGGGACGGCGAGAGCGGCCATGTAGAAGCGGTCGTCCTCGAAGACGGAACCGCGATCGACGGCGAGCTTTTCATCGACTGCTCGGGCTTTCGCGCGCTGCTGATCGAGAGCGCTCTCCAAACCGGTTTTGAGGACTGGACGCATTGGCTTCCGTGCGACCGCGCGATTGCCGTGCCCAGCGAAAATATCGGCCCAGCGCGGCCCTATACGCAGGCAATCGCACACCAGAGCGGCTGGCAATGGCGCATCCCGCTCCAGCACCGCACGGGAAACGGCCATGTCTTTTGCAGCGACTTCATCAGCGAGGACGAGGCGGCCGCGGTGCTGCTCGCCCATATCGGAGGGCGGCTGCTCGCCGAACCGCGGACGCTGCGTTTCCGGACCGGAATGCGCAGCCGGGCCTGGAGCGGCAATGTCGTCGCGCTGGGCCTTGCCTCGGGCTTCCTCGAACCCCTCGAATCGACGAGCATCCATCTGATCCAGAACGGTATCGCGCGGCTGCTCGCGCATTTTCCGGGCCGCGATTTCGATGCCGCCAATGTCGACGCCTACAACCGGCGGGTTCGCTTCGATTATGAGCGCATCCGCGACTTCATCATCCTGCACTATCATGCCAATCAGCGCACCGATTCCGCGTTCTGGACGCGGTGCCGCGAGATGGCGATCCCCGAGACACTGATGCAAAAGATCGATCTGTTTCGAAGCCAGGGGCGGATCGTTCGCGAGGGCGACGAGCTGTTCGTGGAGATCGGCTGGTTCCAGGTGCTCACCGGGCAGAATGTCGCGCCGCGCGCCTATCACCCTATGGCTGATCAACTGAGCCGCGACGAGCTGTCGGGCTTTTTCGGCGATATCAAAACGATCGTGGCAGGCACCGCGTCGCGGCTTCCCACCCATGACGATTTCATCGCGCAGCATTGCGCGGCAGGAGTGACCGTATGAGCCTTTTTACGTCGCTCGTGGCGCTGAGCATGGCGGGCACCACGCCCGCCGCCGCGCCTGCAGAAGATTATCGTCAGCGGCGGCCGGAAGACGAAATCATCTATTTCCTGCTGCCCGACCGGTTTGAAAATGGCGACCCGTCGAACGACCGGGGCGGACTGGAGGGCGACCGGCTGATGACGGGTTACGACCCGAGCGCCAAAGGCTTTTTCCACGGCGGGGATCTTCAGGGCGTGATCCAGCGGCTCGACTATATCCAGTCGCTCGGTGCAACCGCGATCTGGCTGTCGCCGGTGTTCAAGAACAAGGTGGTGCAGGGGCCGAAGGGGCGGGAGAGCGCGGGCTATCACGGCTATTGGGTGACCGATTTTACCCGGGTCGACCCGCATTTGGGCACCAATGCCGATTTCAAGGCGCTGGTCGATGCTGCGCATGCGCGCGGGATGAAGGTCTATATGGACATTCTCATCAACCATACCGCCGACGTCATCGAGATGGCCGAATGCGACGGCTATGACTGCCCCTATCGCAGCCGCGCCGACTATCCCTATTTGCGCCGCGCCGCCGACGGGGCGCCGATCAACAGCGGTTTCGCGGGCGATGCCGTCCCCTCGGTGGAGAATTTCGCCCGGCTGACCGATCCGAACTTCGCCTATACGGTCAAAATCGATCCGCGCGAAGAGGACATCAAGGTCCCCGCGTGGCTCAACGATCCCATCTATTACCACAATCGCGGCAATTCGACCTTCACCGGCGAAAGCGCGACGATGGGCGATTTCGTGGGGCTGGACGATCTGATGACCGAAGATCCTCGCGTGGTTCAGGGGTTCATCGACATTTATGGCGACTGGATCGACACCTATAAGGTCGACGGGTTCCGCATCGACACCGCCAAGCATGTAAATCCGGAGTTCTGGCGGGTGTTCACGCCCGCCATGCTCGACCGCGCGGCGGAGAACGGCATCCCCCATTTCCATATCTTCGGCGAATATGCGACGGGCGACATGGATCCGACAATCACCGCGCAGGGCACGCGCGTCGCAGGATTGCCTGCGAGCCTCGACTTTCCCTTCTTCGCCGCGGTCCGCGACGTGGTTGGGGGAGACAGGGCGCCCGACTGGCTGGAGAAGCTGTTCTCGGCCGATCCCCTCTACGGCGACGAAGCCGTCGCGCTCCAGCTTCCGACCTTTACCGGAAACCATGACTTCGGCCGCTTCGCTTACTATGCGCGCAAGGCCTTTCCGGCCGCGGACGATGCGCAGCTGCTACGCCGCGTCGAGCTTGCGCATGCGCTGCTGCTCGGACTGCGCGGCGTGCCGGTCCTCTATGCGGGCGACGAGCAGGGCTTTACCGGTGACGGCGGCGATCAGGACGCGCGTGAGGACATGTTTGCGTCCAAGGTCGCGGTCTACAATGACAATGATCTGATCGGCACCGACGCGACGACCGCCGAGAGCAATTTCGACCCCGACCACCCGCTCTACCGCGCCTTAGCGCGTCTCGCGAAACTGCGGCGGGACCATGTCGCGCTGCGCCGCGGCCGACAGATTATTCGCAGCTACGCCGAAAAGCCGGGGTTGTTCGCGGTATCGCGCATTGATCCGGCGTCGGGGCAGGAAATCCTCCTTGCCTTCAACACCGCTAATGCGCCGCTGAGCGCTAACGTCGCCGTCGATCCGGCCAAGAACAGCTACGCGGCGCTCTACGGCGATTGCCCGGCGGCGGTCGCGGCGCCGGGACAACTCTCCATCCAGCTGCCGCCGCTTGGATATATGATCTGCGAAACCCGATGACCGAACTCTCCCCCCTGCCGTCCGCCCCGCGATCGCAGCCTTTGTGGTGGAAGGGCGCGGTCATTTATCAGATCTATCCGCGCAGCTTCGCCGATTCGAACGGCGATGGCGTCGGGGATCTCGCGGGGATCACCGCGCGGCTCGACTATATCGCCTCGCTTGGGGTCGATGCGATCTGGCTCTCGCCTTTCTATCCCTCGCCGATGGACGATTTCGGCTATGACATCGCCGATTATTGCGACGTCGACCCGATCTTCGGCACGCTAGCCGATTTCGACGCGCTCGTCGCGCGCGCGCATGCGCTGGGGCTGAATGTGACGACCGACCTCGTCTTTGCGCACACCTCCGACCGGCACGCCTGGTTCGCGCAGAGCCGTGCGAGCCGGGACAATGCGAAGGCCGACTGGTATGTCTGGGCTGATGCGAAACCCGACGGGTCGCCGCCGACGAACTGGCAATCGGTGTTTGGCGGACCGGCGTGGACGTGGGATGCGCGACGCGGTCAATATTATCTGCATAATTTCCTTGGCTCGCAGCCGCAGCTCAACGTCCATAACCGCGCCGTGCAGGACGCGCTGCTCGCCGTCGTGCGCTTCTGGCTCGATCGCGGGGTCGACGGGTTCCGCATCGATGCGATCAACTTTTCGATGCACGACCCCCGGCTTCGCGACAATCCGCCCGCGCCGCCGTCGAACAAGCCGCGCACTCGGCCGTTCGACTTTCAGCAGAAGATCTACAACCAGTCGCATCCCGACATTCCCTTGTTCCTCGAACGCATCCGCGGGCTGACCGACGAATATGCGGGCCGCTTCACCGTCGCCGAAGTCGGCGGTGACGATGCGGCGCGCGAGATGAAGCTGTTCACCGCGGGCGACCGGCGGCTGCACAGCGCCTATGGCTTCGATTTCCTCTATGCCGATCGCCTGACGCCGCAGCTGGTGCGCAAAGCGGCGGAGGGCTGGCCCGACGCCCCGGGAGTCGGCTGGCCAAGCTGGGCGTTTGAGAATCACGACGCGCCACGCGCGCTGTCGCGCTGGACGCCCGAGGGCGTCGATCCCGCGGCCTATGCGCGGATGAAGATGGCGCTGCTCTGCGCGCTGCGCGGCAACGTCATCCTTTATAACGGCGAGGAACTGGGGCTGGGGCAGGTCGAAATCCCCTTTGAACTCGTCAAGGATCCTGAGGCGCGCAAGAATTGGCCACTGACCCTGTCGCGCGACGGCGCGCGCACTCCGATGCCCTGGACGGCGGAGGCGATGCACGCGGGCTTTTCCAACGTCGACCCCTGGCTGCCCTTGGGGGCGGATCATGCTGCGCTGGCGGTCGACCGGCAGGAAGCCGACCCCACCTCGATGCTCGCGCTGACCCGCCGACTCGTTGCGCTGCGTGCCGCGCATCCCGCGCTGCGCCGCGGGCGCAATGCGCGGTGGATAGCTGAGGGCGATCTGCTGGCGTTTGATCGCATTGCAAATGAGGAGACGATCCGCTGTCTCTTGAATCTTGGCGGCGCTACGATCGACATTGCCGCGCTGGGCGCGGCCGGCGCACCGCTTGTGGCGCTGAACGGCGCCAGCCCCGCCCAGCTGCCACCTTGCGGCGCGCTCTGGCTCCAGATGGAAGGATAATTTCGATGTTTCGTCCTACCCCTTTCGCGATTCTGACTTCCTTCGCGCTTCTCGCCGCGACGTCCGCGCGCGCGCAGGAGGCGCGGCCGCAGCAGACGCTTGCCTCCCCGGACGGCAGCATCATGCTCACTGTGTCGACCGATAACGACGCGCGCCCGACCTGGTCGCTGTCGCGCAAGGGCAAGCTGTTGATCGCGCCGTCGAAGCTCGGCTTCCTGCTGACCGACGGCGTCGGTCTCCAGCGCGGCTTTGCGATCGAAGGCGCCGAGCGCGCGAGCGGGGACGATATATGGGAGCAGCCATGGGGCGAACGGCGCTATGTTCGCGACCATTTTAATGAGCTGCTCGTTCGCTTCCGCCAGGATGAAAGCTGGGGCGGCCGTGCAATGAATCTGCGCTTTCGCTTGTTCGATAACGGCATCGGCTTCCGCTACGAACTGCCGGAACAGGCGGGGTTCAAGACCGCGAAGATCGCCGACGAGATCACCGAATTCGATATCGCGCCCGAGGGCACCGCCTGGTGGATCGCGGGGGGCGAGTGGAACCGCTACGAGCAGATGTATCAAAAAACGCCGATCGACGCGGTCGCAACCGCGCATACGCCGCTTACGATGCGTCTCGACGACGGCACGCATCTGGCGTTCCACGAAGCCGCGCTGGTCGATTATTCGGGCATGTGGCTGAAGCGAGTAGAGGGACGCAAGTTTCGCGCGACGCTTGCGCCTTCGTCGCGGGGGCCGCGCGTCGTGCGCGACCTTCCCTTTCATACGCCGTGGCGGACAATCCGTATCGCCGACGATGCGGCGGGGCTGGTCGAGAATGACCTCGAGCTCAACCTCAACGAACCGAACAAGCTGGGCGACGTCAGCTGGTTCAAGCCGATGAAATATATCGGCATTTGGTGGGGGATGATCCGTGGGCCCTGGAGCTGGGCCGAAGGGCCGAACCACGGCGCGACAAGCGAACGGACGAAGCAATATATCGATTTCGCGTCGAAGCACGGCTTTGGCGGCGTTCTCGTCGAGGGGTGGAACAAGGGCTGGAACAGCAATTGGTTCGGTCACGGCGACGCGTATAGCTTCACCGAGCCCACCCCCGATTTCGACCTGAAAGCGGTTGCCGATTATGCGCGCAAAAAAGGCGTGACGCTGATCGGTCACCATGAGACTGGCGGCAATATCGCAAATTACGAAGCGCAGCTTGACGATGCGATGGCCCTGTACGGCAAGCTCGGGGTTGCGGCGGTGAAGACCGGCTATGTCGCCGATGCGGGCGGGATCATCGCGCCGGGTGCAGCGCCTGGGACGCGTGCGATGGAATGGCATGACGGGCAACGCCAGGTCACGCACCATCTCAAAGTCGTCGAAGTCGCCGCAAAGCATCATATTGCGGTCAACCCCCACGAGCCGGTGAAGGACACGGGGCTGCGACGCACATACCCGAATTGGGTTTCGCGCGAGGGAGCGCGGGGGATGGAATATAATGCGTGGAGCGATTTTGGAAGCGGTCCAGACCATGAACCGACGCTGGTTTACACGCGGATGTTGTCGGGCCCGATGGATTACACGCCCGGCGTTCTGAGCCTCGAAGGGTCGAACAAGGCGCCATTTGCATCGACGCTTGCCAAACAGCTCGGTCTCTATCTGGCCATTTATTCGCCAATCCAGATGGCGGCTGATTTCATCGAAAATCTGGAGGCGCACCCGCGCGAGCTCGAGTTCATCAAGGCAGTGCCCGCCGACTGGGCCGAAAGCCATCTGATCGCGGGCGAAGTTGGCGACTATGCGATCTTTGCGCGCAAGGACCGGAACAGCGCCGACTGGTATGTCGGCGGCGTTAACGACGCGACCGAGCGGACGCTGACCCTGCGCCTTGATTTCCTCGACCCAGGCAAGCGCTATACTGCGACGGTCTGGAAGGACGGGGCGGGCGCTACCTATCTGACCGAGGCGCGGCACAAAATCGCCTATGAGTCCATCGAAGTGAAGAAAGGTGACGCCTACAGGCTGTGGCTTGCTCCCGGCGGCGGCGCGGCGATCCGATTGGAGGCGATACGATAAACCTGGCCCGATGAGCCGCAGAAACCCCATCGTTTACGCGGCCTTTACCACTCCTGAGGCATGACATTGTCCGATGTTTGCCACTGGGGATGATTGATGGACAGCATGCGCGGGTTGCTTACGGGCAGCTACGGCCACGATGACGGCGGCATCGACGCTCCCCCCGCGGTCGGTGTCGACGAGCGGCGAATGCAGGTCCGGGCCTATAATCACTGGGCTTCGCTGCTCGCCGATCGTGCCTATCCCTCGGTGGAAGACCTCGACCTCGACCGCGCGGGCGACTTCGGCCCGCACTCGGTGCTGCTCGACTTCACCTCGGGGATCGAGAACCCCGCCATCGCCTTCCTCGGGGACCGCTTGCGCGCTGAGTCGCAGATCGACCCCGATGTCCAGTATATCAGCCAGATACCGGGACGCTCGCTGCTGTCACGGCTTACGGACCATTATCTCCAGATCATCGCGAACCGCACGCCGATCGGCTTCGAGGCCGAGTTCGTGAACGACCGCGGATTGACGATCATGTATCGCGGCATTCTGCTGCCCTTCTCGTCCGATGACGACACGATCGACTTCATTTTGGGGGTCATCAACTGGAAGGAAGCGGTGCCCGCCGACGAGGAGGAGGAACTCCAGCTGTCGGTCGATCAGGCCATGCGCAGCGCCGCACCGCTCACTGCGCCGATGCCGCTTTGGGCCGACGGCCCCGACTCGGGGCATATCGCCGCCGATGCGACTCCCGGGTTTGCGGCGTTCGACCAGCTCGTCGAAGACCTCGATCCGGCAAACGGCGCGCCGTCCGATCCGGGCGAAGATGCAGATCTTGCCGATTGGCTCGCGGCCGCGCGCGAAACAGCCGAACGGGCAAGCGCCGCCGACAGCCGCAGCCGCAGCGCGCTTTATCAGGCCGTCGGCAAGGCGTGGGACTTCGCGCTCGTTGCCGAAACGCAACCCGAGGCGTTCGCCGAGCTGCTCGAGGACGCGGGGCTGAGTGCGCAGGCGCGCGCGCCGATGACCCCTGTGGTCAAGCTCGTCTTCGGCGCGCATTATGACAAGACACGGGTCGCCGAATATGCGTGCGTGCTCGGCCACGCTCGCGAAGAAGGGGTCGGACGCGGGGAGCTCGCTGCCTATCTCGATCGCTATCCGGGCGGCCTCAAGGGAGTGGTCAAGGACGTGCGAGCGCGCCGCAGGCCTGCCGCGCGCGAGGACGACACGGGCGCGACGCTCGATGTGCTGCGCCGCGCGCATCCGGCAGTGATCCTGGAGCATGACGCAGGCAATGCCGAATTCGTCGTGCTCATCGCGCGTGCGATGCCGGGCGGGCATATCGGCATTGTCGCCAAGGCTGCAGAAGATGCGGCGTTGGTCGCGCGGCTCGCGAAAAAAGCGATTGCAATCGGTCCTGGCGGTTGAAGCATCTTCGCTGCAGCGCAACAGAAAATCCGAATCTTGAAATATTTTTACGCGAAACGCCGCGCGGGTCTTGAGCCCCGCGGGCGGGGGGCGCATATGGGCCCGAGCGAACGGCCCGCCGATCGTCGGCGTAAGGCCCGCTTTTTGGTTCGGGATGCTGCACCCTATGCCTAGTCAATCGGAATCGGACGCTTCCTCCGCCTCCGTCCCCGCTGTTCCCAGGAAAATCCAGACCGCTTATCTTACCGCCCTGCGCGGCAGCGCCCTTCCCGGCGAGGGCGACGACATGAACGAAGCGGCGCTTGCCGACGCGAGCCGGTTCATAGCCGCCGCGGCGCTCGACCGTACGCCGGGGAACCCCGTCCTCGCGCTCGAACCCATGGCTGCGGACGGCACAGACCGGCGGATGCGCCTTGCTATCGTCAATGACGACATGCCATTCCTCGTCGATTCGACCTCGCAGGTTGCCGCGGCGCAGGGGCTGGTCGTGCACCGCATCCTGCACCCGGTCGTTTCGGCGACCCGTGATGCGAAGGGTTCCCTGACCGATGCAGGCGCGCCCGAGCCGGGCACGCAGAACCGCGAATCGGTCATCTATATGGAGCTGGAGCGCGGCGACGCTCGGGCGCGCCGCCGCCTGCTTGACGCGATAGAGGCCGCGCTTGCCGACGTGCGCGCTGCGGTTTCCGACTGGAAGGCGATGCGCGCAGCCATGCTCGCCGACGCTGCGATGCGTACCGAGGGCGAAGGCGCCGAGCTGCTGCGCTGGTTCGAAGGCGGCGCAATGACGCAGCTCGGACACGAATGGCGCAGCCGCGACGGCTCGGCACATGAGCCACTCGGCATTTGCGCCTCGAGCCATAGTCAGCTGCTCTCTACCGAAGCCCTCGCGGCTGCTTTTGCGTGGTTCGACGCTGGCGGGTCGAGCCCGCTGCTCATCAAGTCGAACCGGCTCTCGGCGGTGCACCGCCGTGTCCTTCTCGACCTTATTATCATTCCCGAGATCAAGGACCAGAAGGCCGAGCGGCTGTCGATCCACGCCGGGCTGTGGACCAGCCAGGCGCTTTCGACGCCGCCTGCGAAAGTCCCGGTGCTGCGCGCGCAGCTGTCGGCGCTGATGACGAAATTCGGCTTCGATCCCGCAGGCCACGCGGGCAAGGCGCTCGCACACGCCCTGACCGCGCTGCCCCACGACCTGCTGATTGCCTTTGACGCCGCTTCGCTCGAAAGACTTGCGCTCACCTCCATGTCGATTACCGACCGGCCCCGGCCGAAGCTGGTCATGGTGCGCAGCGCGCTCGGCCGGCATCTCTTCGTCTTTGTCTGGCTGCCGCGCGACGAGGTATCGACCGGCCGCCGGCTGGCGATCGAGGGCATGCTGGCACGCGAAGCCCGGGCCGGGGTCATCGGCTGGACGATGGTGCTCGAAGACGGCGGCGCCGCGCTTCTCCGTTATACGCTCGACCTTCGCAGCGGGGGCGTTATTCCCGACGAAGAAGCGCTGGCCACGACGCTCGAGCAGATGGTGCGCGGGTGGCAGCCCGAAGTCGAGGCCGCACTGGCAAGGCGCGGCGACGCGGGCCGCGCTGCGGCGCTCGCGGCGCGCTTTGCGCCGCTGTTCCCGCCCAACTATCGCAATCTTTATGATCCTGAAGAGGCCGCGCGCGATATATTGCGGCTGCGCGACCTCGATGCTGGGCATCCGCGCGGGGTGCGCCTTGCACTGAAGAGTCTCGACGGCGACGACCGCCTGCGCCTCAAGGCCTACAGTCTCGCAGGGGCGCTTGCGCTCTCCGACGTCGTTCCCGCTCTTGAGCATTTCGGCTTCGAGGTGCTTGAGGAAATTCCGACCGCGCTGAGCTATGGCCGGCCGTCCGCCGACGGCGAGGAGCAGCCCGCCTTCATCCACGATTTCACCTTGCGGGTGCCGGCCGCGGTCGACGAGGCAACACTTCTGCCGCATGCTGAGGTGATCGAGGGCGCCATTGCGGCGGTACTCGAAGGGTCGGCGGAGGACGATGCTTTCAACGAACTGATGCTGGTGACGCAGACCGATCCGCAGGCGATCGTCTGGCTGCGCGCGTGGTTTCGCTATCTGCGTCAGGGCGGGTCGAGCTACGGCATGGACACGGTCGTGGCCGCGCTGCGTCACGCGCCTGCGCTGACCCGGGCAATGATCGATCGGTTTCGCGCGCTGCACGACCCGGCGGCACACGACCCGAAGCGGGCTGCAGAGCTCGACGCCGAGATCCAGGCGGGCTTTGCAGGCATCAAGTCGATCGACGATGACCGGATCTTGCGCCGGTTCAATGCGGTGATCGGTGCGACGCTGCGCACCAATGCCTTTGCGCCTGCCGGTGACGAGGCGCTGGCGTTCAAGATCGACAGCAGCAAGGTCCCGGGTCTGCCCAAGCCGCTGCCGTGGCGCGAGGTGTGGGTCTATTCGCCGCGCGTCGAGGGTGTTCACCTTCGCGCCGGCCCCGTCGCGCGAGGCGGGCTGCGCTGGTCCGACCGGCGCGACGACTTCCGCACCGAGATCCTCGGGTTGATGAAGGCGCAGCGCGTCAAGAATGCCGTGATCGTGCCGACCGGCGCGAAGGGCGGCTTCTACCCCAAGACGCTCCCAAATCCGGCGATCGACCGCGACGCCTGGTTTGCGGAAGGGACCGAATGCTACCGCATTTTCATTCGCTCCTTGCTTTCGATCACCGACAATATCGTCGCGGGGAACGTCGTTCATCCTCAGGACGTGGTCATCCACGACGGCGAGGATCCCTATTTCGTCGTCGCGGCCGACAAGGGTACCGCGACCTTCTCGGATGTGGCGAACGGCCTCGCGATGGAGCGCGACTTCTGGCTGGGCGATGCCTTTGCGAGCGGTGGATCGAAGGGCTATGATCACAAGGCGATGGGCATCACCGCCAAGGGTGCGTGGGTTTCGGTACAGCGCCATTTCGCCGAAATGGGCGTCGACGTGCAGACCGACACGATCCGCGTTGCCGGCTGCGGAGACATGTCGGGCGACGTGTTTGGAAATGGCATGCTGCTTTCCAAGGCGATCCAGCTCGTGGCGGCGTTCGATCATCGGCACATTTTCTTCGATCCGCATCCCGACCCGGCGAAGAGCTGGAAGGAGCGGGAGCGGCTATTCAACCTGCCGCGATCGAGCTGGGACGATTATGACAAGAAGCTGATCTCCAAAGGCGGCGGCGTGTTCCCGCGCACCCAGAAGAGCATTCCGCTCAGCGCCGAGATAAAGGCGATGCTGGACCTTAATGTTGACGAGATCGATCCCGCCGGGCTGATCTCCGCGATCCTTAAGGCGCCGGTCGACCTATTGTGGTTTGGCGGGATTGGCACCTATCTGAAGGCTGCGAGCCAGAACAATGCCGAGGTCGGCGATCCCGCGAACGACGCGCTGCGCGTCGATGCCGAGGATCTGCGGGTCCGGGTGGTTGGCGAAGGTGCAAACCTCGGCGTCACGCAAGCCGCGCGCATCGCCTTTTCGCAGCGCGGCGGCAGAATTAACACCGACTTTATCGACAATAGTGCGGGCGTCGATTGCTCGGACAATGAAGTCAACATCAAGATCGCGCTCAATCGCGAGATGATCGAAGGGCGGCTGAACCAGGACGATCGCGACGCGCTGCTCGTTCGCATGACCGATGATGTCGCGAGGCTGGTGCTCGAGGACAATCGCCTGCAGGCGCTCGCGCTGTCGATCGCCGAGAAGGGCGGCGCGGGCGCGGTGCCCTCACTGGTGCGGCTGATGGAGACGTTCGAGAGCAGCGGCCGGCTCGACCGCAAAGTCGAGGGGCTCGCCGCCAACGATGAACTGCTGCGCCGCGCGCAGGAAGGGCGCGGCTTGGCGCGACCCGAACTCGCGGTGCTGTTGTCGACCGCGAAGCTTGCGCTGCAGGACGCAATCGAGGCGAGCAGCCTGCCCGACGATGCGATGCTGGACGGCGATCTCGCCGCGGCCTTTCCCGCCGAGATGCAGCGCGACTATGCCGAGGCAATCGCCGGGCATCAGCTGCGCCGCGAAATCATTGCGACCAAGCTTGCCAACCGCATCATCAACCGCATGGGCGTCGTCCATCCCTTTGAGCTGGTTGAGGAAGAGGGCTGTTCACTCGCCGACGTCGCGGCGGCGTTCGTGACGGTCGAAAAACTGCTCGATATGCGCGAGATCTGGCAGGCGCTCGACATAGCGAAGATCGACGAGGCGATCCGCCTGTCGCTGTTCGCCCAAGCGGCCTCGGCGATGGCATCGCAGATTGCCGATCTGCTGCGCGTCGCGCCGACGGGAGCGCAGCCGGGCGCGCTCGTGGCGCGGCTCGAACCCGGTGTCGACCGACTTACCGCGCGCGTGGACGGCCTGCTCAGCGAATCGGTACGGCGCCAATGGGATATGCTGAGCCAGCAGCTGCTCGAGGCCGGTGCGCCCGAAGGGCTCGCGGCTGCGGTCGTGCGTCTGTTCAAGCTCGACGGTGCGATCGGCATTGTCGATCTTGCTGAGCGGCGCGGCGATGACGAAGTCGCGGTGACTTATGCCTTCACCCATCTAGGCGAGGCCTTGGGGCTCGACTGGGCGCAGACGCTTGCGGCGCACATGAGCCCGACCGACCCGTGGGAGCGGCTCCTGGTCAACAGCCTGGCGCGCGATTTTCAGCAAATGCGGCTGAGCTTCCTCGCCGGGCTGAAGGGCGACGATCTCGACGGTGCGGTGACCCGATGGCTCGCCGAACAGGCGCCGCGTGTCGCTCAGTTCCGCGCGACCGTCGATCGCGCCCGGACCATTCCGACCCCCAATGGTGCGATGCTCTCGCACCTTGCGGGGCAGGCTCGCGGGCTTCTGGGGCGGTAGCAAGGGCGGCAGGACGATGCCCTACCAGCCGCGCGTCGCGCTCCTCGTTCCGGCGCCCGATTATGTCGAGCGTTGGCAGCCCGCCTTCGCGCGGAAGGCGGCGGCGCTGGCGGCAGCCGGACTCGCGGTCGAACAGCGGGCATGGACTGATCCCGGTGATCTTGCCGGTTTCGACCTGATCATGCCGCTCTTCGCCTGGGGCTATCAGCGCGAGCCGGCGCGCTGGTACGCGTTGCTCGACCGGCTGGAGGCCGGGGCGCTGCCCGTCGTCAATCCGGCGCCGGTATTGCGCTGGAACAGCGACAAGGCCTATCTCGCCGAACTCGGTGCAGGAGGCGTCGCTGTCGTGCCGACGATCGAGGTTTCAGCACTCGACGAGGCGAGCTTCGCCGATGCGCGCGCGAGGTTAGGGGCCGAAGAATTGGTGATCAAGCCTGCGATCTCGGGCGGGGCCGACGGTACCCACCGCATCACGCGCGGCGCCCCGCTTCCTGCCGATGCCCTCGGCCAGCGCCGTCTCGTCCAGCCGTTGATGCCTGGCATCTTGACCGAAGGCGAAGTCTCGCTCTTCTTCTTCGCCGGCCGGTATAGCCACGCCATCATCAAACACCCCCAAGCGGGCGACTTTCGCGTCCAGGAGCAGTTCGGTGGGCGCGAGACGGCGTGGGAGGCCAATGCCGAAGCCTTGGCGCTCGCCGCCGCTGCACTCGCCGCCGCCCCCGCACCGCCCGTCTACGCCCGCGTCGACATGGTCGGCGACGCCGCGGGGCGGCTGCACGTCATGGAACTTGAACTGATCGAGCCTTCGCTCTTCCTCCACTTCGCGCGCGACAGCGGCGCGGCATTCGGGCGGGCCATCTACGCCGCGCTCTCATGGACCGCGGGAAGGTAGCTCGTCAGTGCTCGCCGCGATCGTGCCACAACCACTGCCGGATCGCAGAGGTGAGGTTCGGCAGATTGCCCGCTTCCATCCGTTCGACGTCAATCCGTGCAACGAGGGCGTTGATCGGAAGGTTCAGCCGCGCCGCCGCGGCCTCGAGCGCGTCCCAGAAGACGGGTTCAAGGCTGATCGAGGTCGGGTGGCCCGCAATCGTCACCGAGCGTTTGACGGGCGGGCGAAGAGGGAAATGAGCCATGTCCGCCATCTAGCTCTACGTATCGGGCGAAGTCGAGATGACCTCGCACCGCGCTCAATACATATGCTGGCCGCCATTGATCGACATGGTCGATCCGGTGACGAAACCGGCATCCTCGCTGCACAGGAAGGAGACGCCGCGTGCAATCTCATGGGCCTGGCCGAGACGGCCGACCGGGATCTTCGCGACGATCTTTTCGAGCACCGGCGCGGGGACTGCGGCGACCATGTCGGTGTCAATGTAACCGGGCGCGATTGCGTTCACGGTGACGCCCTTTTTCGCGCCTTCCTGCGCCAGCGCCTTGGTAAAGCCGTGAATGCCCGACTTGGCAGCGGCATAGTTGACCTGGCCATATTGTCCCGCCTGTCCATTGATTGACCCGATGTTGACGATGCGGCCCCAGCCGCGGTCGACCATTCCGGGAAAGCACGCTTTCGCCATGTTGAAGCAACCGCCAAGGTTGATCCGCATGACATCGCTCCAGTCCTCGAAGGTCATCCGCGCGATCGTACCGTCGCGGGTGATGCCGGCATTGTTGACGACGATGTCGATCGGGCCGACTTCTTCGGCGACGCGCGCGCAGCCGTCGCGGCACGCCTGATGGTCGCCCACGTCCCATTTATAGGTCCGAATGCCGGTGCGTTCAGTGAAAGCCTTCGCCTTTTCGTCGTTCCCGGCGTAGTTGGCGACCACAGTGATGCCATCGGCCTGAAGCCTTAGTGAGATTGCTTCTCCGATGCCGCGGCTGCCGCCGGTGACGATTGCGATACGTGCCATGTCTGCTGCTCCCACATGAGTGCTTCGCGCATGGTTAGGGTGCGCGGCAGGGCCTCGCAAGTTGACTGTTACGTCAATCGCAAAGCTATTCTGCGCGCCGCTGCGCGTCAGCGCATCTGCTGCACGCGAAGCCGCGAGAAATCGCCGGCAGCTAGGTCGGCCTTGCGGATGATCAGAGCGATGCTTGGGGCATCGCCGGCATGGCGGCTCATCAGTCCGCTGGCCGGCAGCTCGATCAGCACTGCGTCGCGCTCTTCGTCGAAATCAGGCAGGTAGCGCGATGGGATATGCCCCATGATCGCCGCCTCCTTTTCGCCAAGCGCCCGCCAGAGCGGCTCGAACCAGGCACGCGCGGGCCCCGATAGCCGGTCCGGGTCGACGCACCATGCATGTTTTGCATGGTCGAACAGCAGCGCGCGATAATCCTCAACCCACGTTGGCGCGCCGGGATGGTGGCGGGTGAGGGGCAATTCGAGCGCTTCGACGCGATCCTCGCCGGTTTCCAGATCGGGTTCGCAGACGACATGGACCCAGCGGATGGCGTGGAGCGCCACCATCACCGCGCTCGCATCGTTCGCGGAAAAGGCATGCTGCTTTGCGCTCTCGCGGATAATAGCGATGATCTCGGCAGCGCGTGCAGCGGCTTCGCGATTGGTCTCGGCAGCGTTGGTAAGGGCGAGTGCCAGTTCGTCGCTCGCGTCGGCGGGAATATCTGCTTCGGCGGCGAGCTGCGCTGCGTGCCGCTCGAGAAGTGTGGCCATCGCCACCATGGCGTCCCAGTCGAAGGGATGAAATGCCGGGTCGGCAATGTCGAAGTCCTGACCCGCGAGCGGGTCGTCTGGGCCTGCTTCGTCGTTCGCGGCCTTGTCCGCTGGGACGAGGTCGACCGGCCACTCGGGAAAGGCGCGCACCGCGAGCGCTGCGAGATTGCCGAGGCGCAGCGCCCCATAGGGAGAGAACCACGCCTCGCCGGGGGCGGCCGGCGGCTCGCGCGGCGGACCCGCCTCGGGCAGATGCACTACGGTCACAGCGCTGGCATCGGGATGGCCGAAGATGGCAAGCCAGCCTTCGCGGGGGCCGAGTCCGTCCCAAAGGCCTGTGGGCAGATCAGCGCAGGCGATCTGCGCGAGGAAGTCGGCGCGCATACCCTCGATGCGTGGCCATTCCGCCGTCTCGGGAAGCCTCGGTCGCCCGCCGATCCAGCTTCGGGTGTGGATCGCGTCACGCGGCGGGATGCGCGGAATCAACCGGACCCCGCCGCCCCCGCGCAGCCCGGCCGCTTGACGCACGGCCGCCGCCGCCATGGCTTCGAGGCTCGCGTCCAGCGATGACGCGGAGGGCTGTGCCTCGACGGGCGTCGGAGCTACGACGGGCGCGGGGGTTTCGCTTGCGGCGTGGGCAGGCCCGCTGACGTAATCGTACGCCGGTTTGGCGCTGATCCGCGCGAGGCGCGACGGCGCAATTTCGACGGGCGGCTCAGGATCGCGAGCTTTGCGGGCCAGATTGGGGAGCCCGGGCCCCCTAAACGGGAAAGCTCTTGGCGCGCGGGAGACGGGTTCGGCGCGCGGCCGACGCAGCCGCCAGACCGCGAAAACGGCGAGCAGGAACAAAACCGTGGCGCCGGCGAGCATCATCGCTGCGGATTGAACCTGGCTCATGGGGCAATCTCCCGAACTCATGCCCGGTGACTACCGGGATCGCGCAGAGGCCAGTCTAGGCAAAGGAGCTAAACAGGAGGTAAGCGCGACGGCTCAGATCCACCCCGCGAGCTCGCGCCGGACCATCGTTTCGATGAGCTTCATTCCCGGGGTATCGGCGTTGAGACAGGGAAGATAGGCGAAGTCGCGCCCGCCGGCCTCGGCAAATTGCGCCTTGCCGCGGATCGCCAGCTCCTCGAGCGTTTCAAGACAGTCGGCGGCAAAGCCCGGGGCGAAGACTGCGACGCTCTTCCCCGCGGCGCCAAGCTCGGCGAGCACCGCGTCGGTCGCGGGTTCGAGCCATTTCGCGCGGCCGAAGCGCGACTGGAAGGCGACCTCGACGGGTCGCCCCAGCGCGCTGGACAGGTGGCGGGCTGTGTCGCAGCACTGTTCGTAATAAGGATCGCCGAGCTCGCGCGTCCGCTCGGGCGT
Organism: Sphingopyxis flava; assembly: GCF_900168005.1. Lineage (GTDB taxonomy): Bacteria > Pseudomonadota > Alphaproteobacteria > Sphingomonadales > Sphingomonadaceae > Sphingopyxis > Sphingopyxis flava. The sequence continues at coordinate 172,528 of NZ_FUYP01000004.1, read as the reverse complement.
GCCGTGAAAGCTCGCGAGCAGCACATCGGGCCGGAAATCAAGCGCGGCGAGAGCCGCTTCGGCCGACGTCCTGAGGGCCGCTATATAAGCCGGATCATCGGGATAGGGGGGCAGGAAGCGCAGTGCGGGCTGACGGCGCAGCGACTTCAGATGATTGCCCACCGCATCGACCACCGTTGCGGTGGTCGCGCCGCTATATTGGGGGTAGAGCGGTGCAACGAGAATACGCTCGCAACCATCGGCAATCAGCCGGTCGATCGTGGGGCCGATCGCGGGGTTGCCGTAACGCATCGCATGGGCAACACGCACGCTGCTTCCCAGCGCCGATTGGAGCGCGACTGCCTGCGCCTGCGTAATCGCGGCGAGCGGTGACCCCGCTTCGGTCCAGACCTGCCGATAGGCATGCGCTGATTTTCGGGGCCGCGTCCGCAGGATGATCCCGCGCAGGATCGGCTGCCAGATCAGGGGCGGGATTTCGACGACGCGGCGGTCGGACAGAAACTCGGCGAGATAGCGGCGCACGGCTTCCGGCTCGGGCGCGTCGGGCGTGCCGAGGTTGACGAGAAGAGCGCCGATGGAAGGAGATGCGGTCATGTGGAGTGCGCCGCCAGAGGAAGCCGGCGAATGCGGCGGCCGGTCGCGGCAAACAGTGCGTTGGCTACTGCGGGGGCGACGACCGGAACGCCGATTTCACCCAGCCCGCCGGGCTCGCGATCGCTGTCGAGAAATTCGACCAGGATCTGCGGGGTCTGCGATAGTCTGGGGAGGCCGAGCTGGTGCAGCTTGCGCGCGGTAGCGACGCCGCCTTCATAATCGGTCGTCGCGCCTACTGCGGCGGCGAGACCGAAGATCAGTCCGCCCTCGACCTGCTGGCGCGCGATCGCCGGATTGACGAGGCGCCCAGCCTCGACAACCGCGACGAGTTGTTCAACCTGAATACCCTTGTCGCTCTGGCGCGCGGTCGCGAGCAGCGCGATATAGCTGCCCCGCATCGCATGGCAGGCGAGCCCCTGCGCGCTCCCGGGGATCCCGCCTTCCCAGCCGCCGAGCGTCGCTGCGGTGAGCAGGCACCGTGCAAGGAGGGGCGCGTCGCCGAGCATCGCCATGCGATAGGACAGGGCATCCGATCCGGCGCGCGTCGCCATCTCGTCGACGAAGCATTCGGTGAAGAAAGCGGTGTAGCTGTCAGCGTTGCCCCGCCAGCGCGCGGTCGGCAGACCGGTATCGGCCGGGCAGTGGTCAACGGCGAAATGTGGGATCGCATAAGCCGGTTGAGCGCCCTCGACCGCGGCGGCGTCGGGCGATCCCGCCGCCGCGCGCTGAGCGACATCATGGGGGATATTGTCGAACAGTCTTGCGCGAACCTCGTGATTTGTGGAAGGCACTGCAATGCGGCTGACGAGCGCGTCGATACCCCCCGCGGCGTTCAGCGTTGCGACCATTTTCGCCCTCGCTGGGGCCCGCGGAGGCACGCGCATGATCTCCTCGGCGCGCGACCAGGCGAGTTGCACCGGGCGCTTCACCTGCCGAGCAATGACCGCTGCCTGCACGGCGACGCTATGATCGAGACAGGCGTCGAACGAGCCACCCGCCATCATCGGGAAAAGCGTGACCGCGCCGGGTTCAAGGCCGGTTGCGGCGGCGATGGCATCGCGGCACTGCGCAGGCGCCTGCGTCGCGACCCAGACGCGCAGCCCGTCGCCGTCGATAGCGGCAGTCGCGGTGCGCGTTTCAATACCCGCATGGAGCGCGGGAGCAACCAGATACTCGGCGGAAATCTTCGTGCGGCCTTCCATCGCCCCGGCGACATCGCCCTTCTTTGCGATACGATAGCCATCGGCGCGCAGTGCGGCCTTGAGCGCGCTGTTGATACCCTTGCTCGACACCGAAGTGCCCTTCGTCTCGAACACCGGCGCAAAGCGGTCGAGCGCGCGGTTCGCTGCCCACCAGTTGCGCGCGACGGCCGCGATCCAGCGCTCATGCTCGACGACGGAGAGCACGCCTGGCGAGGCGAGGCCCGCCTTGCGGTTGATGCTTTGGAGCCGCGTTGCGCCGACCGGCCCTTGACGTATTGCGGCATAGACCATGTCGGGCAGGCGAATGTCGCCCGCAAAATTCGCCGATCCGTCAACCTTCGCGGGCAGGTCGAGCCGTGTCAGTTCCTTGCCGTAAAGCGGGTCGGCGCTTGACGCGCGATAGACGGGGGTTGCGGGCGGTTCCAGCTTCGCCGCACCCGCCGCGAGCTCGCCAAAGCGCAGCCGCTTCTGTCCCAGGATCACGAAACCATCCTGCGCATCGCAATCTTCCCATTTCGCGTCCCAGCGGCGCGCGGCCTCCATCATGAGCAGCGCGCGCGCCTGCGCCGCGGCGTCCCGGCATGGTCCCTCGAACATCCGCACCGATGAGGAATTGGCCGTCAGCATCACGGCGTGGCGCACCGCCCACTCGCGCCGTGCCCAGCTGCGCACGTCCTGCACGAAATCGGGGACGCCGGTCCGCGGCATGAAGACGCTGCTATCCTCGTCGACCACCAGAGTGTTCGCATAGAGAGGGCTGATCGGCGCGGTTTCGACCGCGATCGTCCGCCAGTCGGCGCCGAGTTCGTCGGCCATGATCTGCGGCAGCAGCGTGGTGACGCCCTGGCCCATCTCGCATTGGGAGACGATCGCGCTGATATGGCCGTCGTCCCCGATCTTCAGGAAGGCGTTGAAGATATGTTCGTCGGGGGCGGCCGTCAGGTTGGGGCGGTAATCGCGCGGCCAAACCGACCAGGCGAGCGCAAGCCCGCCCGCAGCGGTTGCGCCAACGAGAAGCGTCCGGCGCGCGACGAGCGGCGCTCGCGTCGATTTGCTCCCCACTGTATCGCGAATGCCGCTCATGCCCGCTGCTGATAGTCGGGGCGATGAAGCGAGGCAAAGCCTATATTGGCCGTCGATGCTGCGAAGCATGGCAGCTTTCGGCGCGGCGCGGCTCCGGAACCCGTCGCTGCCGTCGGGACGACGAGCTTGCCTAGCGCAGCAAGCCGAGCCGCGGGATTTCCACCTTCGGGCAACGGTCCATCACGACGATCAGACCGGCGTCGGCGGCGCGCTTTGCCGCGGCCTCGTCGATCACGCCGATCTGCAGCCATACGGCCTTCGCGCCGTGGACAATCGCGTCGTCGACCGCGCGGCCGGCCTCGGCGCTGTTGCGAAAGATATCGACGATCTCGGCGGGCGGTTCGACATTGGCGAGGCTCGCGACGACCGGCGCGCCGTGGATCGCCCGTCCGGCGTGGCCGGGGTTGACCGCGATGACATCATGCCCCTGGCGGACGAGAAAGGCGAGAACCTCGTTCGAGGGGCGGGCGGGGTTGGGCGAGGCGCCCACCACCGCGATGCGGCGCGGCTGGCCGAGCAGCGCGCGGATCTCGTCTTCGTCGTTGATCGCCATTCAGCCTGCCTTTCGCGCGCCGAGCCAGTCGGCGACTCTCGCCGCCACGGCGTGGAACGGCTCGCCGGCGGGATCGGTTCCCGCCGCAGGGGGCACGCCGCCGTCGCTGGCAAGGCGGATGCCCATCATCAGCGGCACGCGGCCGAGGAAATCGAGCCCCATCGCGGTCGCCGCCGCCTCGGCGCCGCCATGGCCGAACGGATCGCTGGTTCCACCGCAATGCGGGCAGACATAGCCGGCCATATTCTCGACGAGGCCAATGATCGGCACGTCGGCCTGCTCGAACAGGCTGATCGCGCGGGTGGCGTCGATAAGCGCCAGATCCTGCGGGGTCGACACGATCACCGCTCCTGTCGGCTTGTGGCGCTGTATCATCGTGAGCTGAACATCGCCGGTGCCGGGCGGCAGGTCGACGACAAGCGTGTCGATGTCTCCCCAGCTCGCATCGATGAGCTGTTCGAGGGCCTTGCCCGCCATCGGGCCGCGCCAAGCGATCGCCTGACCCGGCGCGGCGATCTGTCCCGTTGATAGCATGGGAACGCCGTAGGCGTTGGGAACAGGAACAAGCTTAGACCCGCGCGCCTCGGGCTTTACGCTCTCGCTGTCGAGCAGCTTGGGGAGGGAGGGGCCATAAATATCGGCGTCGACCAGCCCGACCTTCACCCCGCGACGCTGGAGCGCGATAGCGAGATTGGCGGCGAGGGTCGACTTGCCGACCCCGCCCTTGCCGCTGCCGACCGCGATCACCGTCAGCGCCTTTTTCTCGGCCGTCATCGCGACGCGAACCTCGGCCACGCCTGCCTCGGCGAGGAGCCCGGCGCGCAGCTGATCCTCAAGCGGTCGGCGTGCCTCAGGGGCGAGCCCGGTGACGTCGAGCACGACAGCCAGCGTCCCGGCCTCATCGAGCCGGCGCAGGCCGGAGGCGCGGCCCTCACTGAGTTCGGCGGCGGTAGCGGTCAGGCGCGCGAGGTCGGGAGCTTCGTCGGTCATGCTCCGGCGAAATAGGCATGCTGTGCGCGATTGCCAGCCATTTTCGCGCGAACCCCCTGTTAATCGCGTCCGCCGCCCCTATAAATGCAGCATGAGCAACGACAATGACGGCATGATGGGGCGCCGCGCTCCAGGGGGTTGGCGGCGAATTTTCGATTCGATCAGCCTGATGGCGAACAGCCCGTGGAGCAATGGGCCCAAGGATGGCGACGATGGGAAGGGCGGCGGCCGGAAGCCCGGCCCGCGCAACCCATGGGTGACGCCTGATCCCGCCGATGCCGGGCGCGGGCGCCGCCCGCGTGGGCCCTCTGCGCTTGACGAGCTGCTGCGAAAGGGGCGCGGCAGCTTTGGCGGTGGAGGATCGGGCGGCGGCGACGGCTTTGACTTGGCGGGGTCGGCGCGACGATGGAAATGGGCAATTTTTGCGCTTGTCGCCGTCATGCTCTTCTTTTCCACTATCCATGTCGTTCCACCCGAAAAGGAAGGGGTCGTCACCCGCCTCGGCAGCTATTCGCGAACCGTCGGCCCGGGCGTCAAACTCACGCTCCCGCCGCCGTTCGAGCGCATCCGGCTTGAGGACGTGCGCGCGATCCGGACGATGGCGGTCGGTTCGCCCAATGCGACCGATGAAAATTTCGTGCTGACCCGCGATCAGAGCATTGTCGACCTTGCCTATGAGGTGCGCTGGTCGATCCGCGATCCGGAGCTTTTCATCTTCCAGCTCGCCGATCCGGAGGGAACGATACGGGAGGTTGCAGAAAGTTCGATGCGCGCGACGGTGGCCAATTTCGACCTTGTGCAGGCGATCGGCCCTGGCCGCGTCGAGATCGAAGCGCAGGTGCAGCAGCGCATGCAGGACCTGCTCGATCAGTATCGCGCCGGCGTGTCGATCCAGGGCATTGCGATCCGCCAGGCCGATCCGCCAAAGCAGGTCGACGAGGCATTCAAGGAAGTCACCGCGGCGCGCCAGGAACGCGAATCCGCGATCAATCTCGCGCGTGCCTATGAGCAGCAGGTGCTCGAACGGGCGCGCGGTGACACGGCGGCGTTCGACAAAATCTATGAGCAATATCAGCTGGCGCCAGCGGTAACGCGGCGACGCATCTATTACGAGACGATGGAGGCGGTGCTGTCGAAGGCCGATAAGACAATCGTCGAGCCGCGCGGGGTGACCCCCTATCTGGCGCTTCCCGAAGTGCAGCGGCGTGCTGATTCGGCCCTGAAGGGAGGCCAGTAATGCTCGACAATTTTCTCCGCCGGCCTCTGCGGCTGCTCATTGGGCTGCTCGCACTGCTCGTGCTCGTCTCGATGACGGTGTCGATCGTCCCCGAGGACAAGCAGGCGCTCATCCTGCGCTTTGGCGAGATCCGCGCAACGGTGAACAAATATAAGAAGGGCGAGGATTTCGGCCACTCGGGCGCGGGACTTGTGCTCCGCATGCCCTTCTTCGACAATATCCAGGTCATCGACAAGCGCATCCTCGGCATCAACATGGAGCGCCAGCAGGTGCTCTCGACCGACCAGCAGCGGCTGCAGGTCGACGCCTTTGCGCGCTTCCGCATTACTGATCCGGTGCGCATGTATACCGCGATCCGCACCGAGGACCGGTTGCAGCAGCAACTCGCGACGATCCTCGGCTCCTCGCTACGCAATGAGCTCGGCAAACGCACATTTGCGACGCTTCTGTCGCCGGAGCGCGGCGCGGTGATGGACAATATCCAGATCGCGCTGAACCGCGAGGCGCGCAAATATGGGGCGGAGATCATCGACGTGCGGATCAAGCGCGCCGATCTTCCGGAAGGCGCCACGCTCGATGCGGCATACAACCGCATGCGTACCGCGCGCCAACAGGAGGCAACAGCGATCCGCGCCGAAGGGCAGAAGGAAGCGCAGATCATCCGCGGTAACGCCGATGGCGAGGCGGCGCGCATCTATGCCGCGAGCTATGGCAAGGATCCCGAATTTTATGATTTCTACCGTTCCATGATTAGCTATCGTCAGACCTTCCTTGGCGACGACAGCAGCGGCGCGACCTCAATCATCCTGTCACCTGACAATGAGTATCTGAAGCAGTTCCACGGAGATTGACAGCTGCGCGGGCGGATATGAACGGCACGTGCAAGCGCTGTTCATGTTCAAACACCGTTCAGCCGTTCCGAGGCAGACAGCCCCGCCGGGAATGCTGGGACCCAGAAACGAAGAGGAAATGCAAACGTGCGTTATGTATATGGCATCACTTCGGCGCTGCTCGTGGGCGGGACGGCGCTGGCGCTTGTCACCCAGTCGCCGGTCGGGGCGCAGGTAGCGCAAAATGAAAAGAGCGAGATCGCCAAGGCTGTGCCGCGCTCGGGCGCACCTGAAAGCTTTGCTGACCTCGTCGAACAGCTCCAGCCCGCGGTGGTCAATATCTCGACCAAGCAGGAGGTCACGCTCGGCGTGCGGCTCAATCCCTTCGCGGGGACACGGGAGCCGATCACCCAGGAACAGCAGGGCGGCGGATCGGGGTTTCTGATTTCGTCCGATGGCTACATCGTTACCAACAACCATGTGGTCACTGGCGGCCCGCGCGGCGAGCAGGTGAACGAGGTCACCGTGACGATGACCAACCAGAAAGAATATCGTGCAAAGATCGTGGGCCGTGACGCGACGTCGGATCTTGCGCTCTTGAAGATCGACGCGACGGGCCTGCCCTTCGTACGCTTTGGCGAGAGCAGCAAGGCGCGCGTGGGTGACTGGGTTGTCGCGATCGGCAACCCGCTTGGCCTCGGCTCGACCGTCACCGCGGGGATCATTTCAGCAGTGCAGCGCAATATCGGAAGCGGCGGCCCCTATGATCGCTATATTCAGACCGATACTGCGATCAACCGCGGCAACTCGGGCGGCCCGCTGTTCGACTTGCAGGGCAATGTCGTCGGCATCAACAATATGCTGATCTCGCCCGTTGGCGCAAACATCGGCGTCAATTTCGCAATCCCCGCCGACGCCGCAGCGCCGGTGATCGCCGCACTCAAGGCGGGCGAAAAGCCGCAGCGTGGTTATCTCGGCATCGGTATCGCACCGGTGGGAGAAGATTTCGCCGCTGCGCTTGGTCTGCCCAAGGATCGCGGTGAGATCATCCAGCGCATCGAAGACGGCGGGCCCGCAGCGAAGGCCGGACTGAAGCGTGGCGACGTGGTGACGAAGGTCGATGGCAGGGACGTCACGCCGCAGCAGACGCTGTCCTATTTGATCGCCAATGTGAAACCTGGCGCGCGCATTCCGCTCGAGATCATTCGCGACGGGAAAGCGATGACGGTCAACGCTGTGGTCGGCACCCGCCCGCCCGAGGAGGAGTTGACCGGCAGCAATTTCGACCCCGAAGAAGAGCAGACGATGCCGGACGATCCGAAGGGGAGTGCCGATCAGGCGATCCAGGATGGGCTCGGCATGGCGGTCCAGCCGCTGACCCCCGCGATCGCTGGCAGCATCGGGGTTGAGCGCAGCACCAAGGGCCTCGTCATCGCAGCTGTTGGTAGCAGCAGCGATGCCGGCCGTAAGGGCCTGCGCCGCGGTGACGTGATCCTCAGCGCGAACCGCGTGCCCGTAACGACGAGCGAGGCGCTGGCGAAGACGATCGCTGATGCGAAAAAAGCCGGTCGGACGGCGGTTCTGCTCGAAATTCTGCGCCGCGGCCAGCCACCGGCCTTTATCCCAGTCCGCATCGACGGGAAATAGGCCGTCCGCAAATGACCTTCAAACAGGGCGCCCGGTCCTCGGTCCCGGCGCCCATTTTCTTTGCGCGCGCCGAAGGATGTTCCTATAATGTTCGCATAACCACGAATCGGGAGAGAGATGATGATCGGTTATGTGACGCTGGGAACGAACGACCTTGCCAGGGCGGCGGTCTTCTATGACGCGATTACGACGGAACTGGGGGTGCCGCGGATGATGGAATATGAAGGCTTCATCGCCTGGGGCCAGGAAGGCGGCGGCGCCGGGATCGGCCTCACCAAACCCTGGGATGGCAACGCCGCGAGCGTCGGCAACGGCGTGATGGTCGCGCTTGAGGCGAAGGACGAAGCACAGGTCCAGCGCCTCTACGACATCGCTTTGGCCCACGGCGGCACCGATGAAGGTGCGCCAGGTCCGCGCGGCGAAGGCTTTTACGCAGGCTATTTCCGCGACCCCGACGGAAACAAGCTTAACGCCTTCGTCATGGGATGAGCGAGCGGGGTGGGCGTTTGCGGTGCGAAGTGATTGTTACACTTCCGTCGCCCCGCTCGGGTCACCCAGCCTGATCCAGGTTCCGCTTTCAACGGTGCCGCTGCGGTTCCCGCTCCTCCCTGAGCTGGCACAGCCGGCGGCGAGAAAGATCAAGGGATAGGCAAAGCGTCGCAGGATGCGAGGTATAGCCTCTACGTCAACCTCTGCTATCGGTCGCTTCGCGACGCTCGTCATCGCCGGGCTCGTCCCGCGGTGACGACGCGCGAGGATCGCGGATACTCCCCCAACTGGTCGATATCGCTGCCCCTACGCCGCTTCGAACCGGAGCGGCAGCCGCTTCAGCCCGCCCACGAACACCGATTCGACTCGGGCAGGCTCACCGGCCAGTTCGACCGACTTCAGCCTCGGTAGCAATTCCTCCATCAAGATCTGCATCTCCATCCGGGCGAGGTGCTGGCCCAGGCATACATGCGCGCCGAAGCCGAAGGCGATCTGCTGGTTCTTTTCGCGGTCGGGGTCGAAGGTGAAAGGGTCGGCGAACACCGCCTCGTCGCGGTTTGCCGAGACATAATTCAGCATCAGCCAGTCGCCTTCGCGGATCGTCTGTCCCCCGATCTCGACATCCTCCTTCGCGCTGCGCATGAAATGCTGCACCGGGGTCGACCAGCGGATGGCCTCTTCGATCAGCCCCGCCTTGTCGCTCGCCGCGTCGCGGAAGCGCGCGAACAGCGCCGGGTCTTTGGCCAGCTCCATCATCGCCCCCGCGGTCGAGGCGCTCGTCGTGTCGTGCCCCGCGGTCGCGACGATCATATAATAGCCGGCAAGCTCGCGGTCGGGGATCTGCCCGCCGTCGATCGTCGCATTGGCGATCACGGTCGCAATGTCCGCGCGCGGGCTCGCACGGCGGTCGGCGGTCAGTTCGCGGAAGTAATTTTCGAAATCGGCGATCACATAATGGAGCATCGCGATCACCTGTTCGGCGCTCCTGACCGCCTCACGCCCGCGATTGAGCTCGGGGTCGGTCGACCCGAAGAGCTGCTGCGTCAACATCAGCATCCGCGGCTCGTCCTCGGCTGGCACCCCCAGAATGTCCATGATCACACGTAGCGGATAATGCGCTGCGACATCGCGCGCGAAATCGCATGTGTCGCCGAGCGAGAGCATATGATCGACGGTCTCGCGCGCAATCTCGCGGATCCGGTCTTCCACGATCCGCAGATTCTTGGGCATGAACCAGCCTTGGGTCAGAAGACGGTATTTCATGTGGTCGGGTGCGTCCATCTGAACAAGCGAGCGGATGAGGTGCCCGTCACCCCCGGGTGTCGCGGCGCGCGCGAGCGCTTCGCCGTCGCGGTCGGTCAGCACCGTGGGGCGGATGCCGTTCGCGAAGCGCTGCGGGTCGCGGCTAATCGCCATGATGTCGGCGTGCCGCGTGACCAGCCAGAAGGGATCATGGGTCGGGTTTTCCGCGACCGCCAAGGGTGCGTTGGCGCGCGCCCAGACCAATTGTTCTTGAAGCGGCTCCCACGCGGCATAGGCGGTGGGGTCGATGACCGCGGCGGCAACCTCTCCAGGCAATATAGGTTTTGTCATGAAACGAAACTGCCGCAAGACTGACCGTCTGTCGAGCAGGATTGGACGCCCGTCGAATTGGGGCCGTGACGCCCCGGCGCGCAGAGCGTAGGTCCCTGCAACATTATTGCTCTAGTCTGGAATAACGGGGAAGCTGCGATGAATTCTGCCACGCGCCACCTGCTGCTCGTGACCTTGTCGTCGCTGAGCCTCGCCGCCGCCGCTCCGACGCTCGCCGAGGAGGCGTTTATGGCAGCCCATGCGAACGCCGCCGCACCGCTCGCCAAAAGCGTACCGAGCCAGCTCCCGCGGATTGCGCGCCCCTCGCATTATGACATTGCAATCACGCCCGATGCGAAGGCGCTCACCTTTACCGGACGCGTCGCGATCGACCTTGAACTATTCGAACGCTCGAGCAGCATCACGATGAACGCGCTTGACCTCCGCTTTTCCAGTGCGAGCCTTTCCAAGGCCGACGGGTCGGGTAAGGTGCCGCTCGCCGCGACGCTCGATGCCGCGGCGCAGACAGTCACCTTCACGGCACCTGCCGCGCTCGTGCCCGGGAAATACACGCTGACGGCCGACTATAGCGGGGTTATCAACACGCAAGCGAACGGCCTTTTTGCGCTGGACTATCCCGACAAGGCGACCGGGGAGCCGCGCCGCGGTCTTTTCACGCAGTTCGAGGCGCCAGACGCGCGGCGCTTTGCGCCAAGCTTCGATGAGCCGAGCTACAAGGCGACCTTCACCTTGAGCGCGACGGTTCCCGCGGACCAGCTCGCGGTCAGCAACATGCCGGTCGAACGGGAATTCGCGGCCGCAAACGGCCTTAAGACCGTGCGTTTCGGCGCCTCGCCCAGAATGTCCTCCTACCTTCTTTTTTTCGGCGTCGGCGATTTCGAGCGCTTGGCGATGAAGAGCGAAAGCGGCGCCGAAGTCGGCATCGTGTCGCCGAAGGGTTCGGGCGAGCAGGCGCGCTTCGCGCTCGACAGCCTCGCGCCCTTGCTTGGCTATTATACCGATTATTTCGGCCAGCCCTATCCGCTTCCCAAGCTCGACAATATTGCGGGCCCGGGCCAGTCGCAGTTCTTCGGCGCAATGGAGAATTGGGGCGCGATCTTCACCTTCGAGCGCATCCTCCTCGACGACCCTGCGATCACCAGCGAGGCCACCCGGCAGGCAATCTACGGCGTTCAGGCGCATGAGGTCGCGCACCAGTGGTTCGGCGACCTGGTGACGATGGCATGGTGGGATGATCTCTGGCTCAACGAGGGCTTTGCGAGCTGGATGGCGACCAAGGTCACCGACCATTTCCATCCCGAATGGCAGCCGCTTCTTACCCGCGTGCATGGGCGCGAGAGCGCGATGAGCCTCGACGCTTATCGCACCACCCACCCGATCCTGCAGACGATCCGTACGGTCGAGGACACGAATCAGGCCTTCGACGCGATCACCTACAAGAAGGGCGAGGCGGTCATCTCGATGCTTGAGGCCTATGCGGGTGAGGACGTGTGGCGCAGCGGATTGCGCGGTTACATGGCCGCTCACAAATATGGCAACAGCCGCACCGACGATCTTTGGAACGCCATCGAAGCCGCGGGCGCCAAGGGGCTGACTGCGATCGCGCACGACTTCACCGGCCAGCCGGGCATTCCGCTCATCCGCATGACGGGCAGCCAGTGCAAGGCCGGCGCCAATCTTATCAGCGTGACGCAGGGCGAATTTTCGCGGGATCGCCGCGCCAGCATCGACGGCGAGGGGCGCCGCTGGCAGGTGCCGATGCTCGTGCGGACTATCGGCGGCGATGAACAGCGCGTCGTCGTTCGCGACGGCAAGGCTTCGGTCAAAGTCGATCATTGCGGGCCCACCATCCTCAATGGCGGCCAACTCGGCTACTTCCGCACCCTCTACACGCCGCAAGCTCTTGCCGCCCTACGCAGCGATTTCGCGAAGATCCAGCCGATCGACCAGCTCGGTCTCCTTAGCGACAATTTCGCCCTCTCGATCGCCGGCTATCAGCCGATGGACGCCGCGCTCGGTCTGCTTGCCGCGACGCCCGCCGATGCCAATCCCTATGTGCTGATGGAGGCGGCCAGCCGCTATGCGCAGCTCTACAGAGTCTTCGAAGGCGATGCCGCCACGCAGGCGGCGATCGCGGCGCGCGGCGCGGCGGCGCTGCGTCCGGCGCTGAACCGCCTCGGCTTTGATCCGAAGGACAGTGAACCCGCGCTCGACGCGGTGCTTCGCGCCGACGTGATTCGCGCGCTCGGCATGATGGGCGACCCCGCCGTGCTCGGCGAAGCCCGCCGTCGCTTCGCGCGTCTCGACAGCGACCCCAGAGCGCTCGACGGTCCCGCGAAGGGACTGTGGCTCGATATCGTTGCGACCAATGCAGGCGCCGCCGGCTGGGACAAGCTTCGTCGCCTTGCGCAGGCAAGCAAGTCGGCTGTTGAGCGCAGCACGCTCTATACGCTGCTCGGCGCCGCGAAGGACGATGCGCTCGCGCAGCGGGCGCTCGACCTCGCGCTGACCGCTGAACCCGGCCAGACGACAAGCGCGGCGATCATCGGCCGCGTCGCGGGCTATCATGCCGACGCCGCTGTCGCCTTCGTCGAGGCGCACCAGACCGAGGTGGACAGGCTGATCGACGCCTCCGCCCGTGTCCGCTTCCTTGCTAGCCTCGCGATGAACTCGGACGATCCCGCGATGATCGCAGCGCTCGAAGCGAAAGCAGCTGCTTTGCCCGCCGACGTGCGCAAGCCCTATGAGCGCACGATTGCGGTGCTCAGGGAGCATGCCGAGAGCAACCCCCGCATAAGGGCCGAAAGCAAGGTCTGGCTCGCGGGAGAATAGCGGCGCGCCGCGGCTCAGGCGGGCGCGGCAGCGCGGCCGCCTGGCATCGCGCTCTCCCATTCGGCAAGCGCGCGGCGGATCATGGCTTTCAGGATTTCTCCCTGCCGCAGCCATGCCGCGGCGTGGGCGCCTGTCCATGTGCGTCCCGCGGCGCGGCCGAGTTCGTCGATCGTGAGATCGATGAAGGCGTCATATTCGTCGGCAAGAAGCGCGCCGTAATTTCGGTGCGTCACGACAAGCTCGGCGACGAGAGGCCAGACCCAGCCTTCGTCGGTCGCGAGCCCAAAGAGGATCTGCAGCGTCTCGTCGGTCATGCGCCGTGACGCTGCGTCAAGGTTCAGAAAGGCAGAATGCCGGTTGGGGTAGGCGGACAGAAAGCGCTCGAACAGCGCGTGGCGTATGTCGATTCCGGCGTTGGCGACGGCCGCGAGGGTCGTCTCGATCAGCGCGGCATCGGGCCGCTCCGTCACTTGAACAGGCTGCCCAATATTCCGCGCATCAGCTGACCGCCAAACTTGCCCGCCACCTGACGCCCGATGCTCGTTGCGGCCGAGCGTGCCGCCGACTGGATCATTTTCTCCGCTATGCTCGGCCTCGCGGCTTCGCGCGCGGCCGCCTTTTCAAGGCGCAGCCGTTCCTTCTCCTCGGCCGCCTTGCGCCTTGCCTCTTCTTTCGCTGCGATCGCGGCCTGCTTATCCGCTTCGACCTTGGCTTTCGCCTCGGCGGCGGCCGCCTGCGCCTGCTCGGCCTTTGCGGCGAGCAATTCTTCGGCGCTCTCGCGGTCGACCGGCGTGTCATATTTGTCAGCTACCGGCGAAATCGACTTTATGATTGCGCGTTCCTTTGCGTCGAGAGGGCCTGCGCGCGAACAGGGTGCCTTGATCAGCGTACGCTCGACGGGTGAGGGTGCGCCGTCCGCCATCAGCAGGGATACCAGCGCTTCGCCGACCTTGAGCTCGGTGATCTCGCGCGCGACTTCGACCTTGGGGTTGGGGCGGAAGGTTTCGGCCGCCGCCTTCACTGCTTTCTGGTCGCGGGGCGTGAAGGCGCGCAGTGCGTGCTGGACGCGGTTGCCGAGCTGGCCCGCGACGTCCTCGGGAATATCGATCGGGTTCTGCGTCACGAAATAGACGCCGACGCCTTTCGAGCGGATCAGGCGCACGACCTGCTCGATCTTGTCGGTCAGTGCCGGCGGTGCATCGTCAAAAAGAAGATGCGCCTCGTCAAAGAAGAACACGAGCTTGGGCTTGTCGGGATCGCCAACCTCGGGAAGCGTCTCGAACATTTCGGAGAGCAGCCAGAGCAAGAAGGTCGCATAAAGTTTCGGGCTCGCCATCAGCTTGTCCGCCGCGAGCACGTTCACATAGCCGCGCCCCTGATCGTCGCAGCGGATCATGTCCATGATGTCGAGCGCGGGCTCGCCAAAGAAATGGTCACCGCCCTGACTTTCGAGGCTGAGGAGCTGGCGCTGAATAGTGCCGACCGTCGCCTTCGACACATTGCCATATTTGGTCGTCAGCTCATCGGCATTTTCGGCGCACCAAGCGAGCATCGCCTGGAGGTCTCCCATGTCTAGGAGCAGCATATTCTGCTCGTCCGCGACCCGGAAGGCGATCGCAAGCACGCCTTCCTGCACGTCGTTGAGGCCCATCAACCGCGCGAGCAGCAGCGGCCCCATTTCGGATACGGTGGTGCGAACCGGATGCCCCTGTTCGCCGAACAGGTCCCAGAAGATTACGGGATTGTCATGGTACGCCCAATCGGCGTCCCCAATCTCGGCTGCGCGCTTGGCAAAGGCGTCGTGTGTCTTCGCGGTCGGGCTGCCCGCCATCGCGATGCCCGACAGGTCGCCCTTCACGTCCGCGACGAACACGGGCACGCCGGCCGCCGAAAGGCCCTCGGCAAGCCCCTGCAAGGTCACTGTTTTGCCGGTGCCGGTTGCGCCCGCGATCAGCCCGTGGCGGTTGGCCCGCTTCAGCACCAACGACTGGCGCGGACCGTCCGCGGCGCCACCGCCGCCGAGACCGAGATAGATTTCAGCCGCTTCGCTGCCTTCACTCACTGTCCATTCCTCCAAACCGGGCTTTTTTTTTAAGGTCTAGAGCGGAGCGCGGCGCCGGGCAATCGGCAAAGCCGCGACGGCGAGATCCTACGGCCCTCCCCGTCGCGCAGCGATGGGGAGGTGACAGCTGCGCAGGGACGGAGGAGCAGCGAGTGCGAAGCGCTCGCTCCGCTCGTTCGCCCCTCCACCATCGTTCGGATGGTCCCCCTCCCCATGGCTTCGCCGCAGGGAGGATCCAACCTCATGCCCCCTTTATCCCCATTCGCTCCGGCTCTACGATTGCCTCGATGCGGCGGGATTCGACGATCCGGTGGGTAAGCGCGGTGGCGGCCGCATTGATGCTGTCGGCGTGCGCCGGTGGCAATTTCCGGCCGGTCAGCGACACGTCGGTGCTTATCGGCAAGCCCTATTCGGTCCGCGGGGTCACCTATGTGCCCGCGGCGGCGCCTGCCTATGATGCGGTCGGCTATGCGAGCTGGTACGGCAACGAATCAGGAAATCGCACCGCGAGCGGCGAGAGATTCCATGCCGGCTGGATCACCGCCGCGCACACCACGCTGCCGCTGCCGACCTATGTCGAGGTAACCGCGCTCGATACCGGGCGACGGATCATCGTGCGGATCAATGACCGCGGGCCGTTCGCGCGCGGGCGGATCATCGACCTGTCGCGCGGGGCGGCGGAGGAACTTGGCATCAGGGCGCAGGGCCACTCGCTGGTACGCGTGCGGCGGGTCGTGCCTTCGGAGCAGGACCGCAAAAGGCTGCGCAGCGGCAAGCCCGCGGCGTCGCTTCCCCGCGTGCCCGAACGCGAATTGCAGCAGATTCGTTTGCGGTTCTCAGCGCAAAGCCGCTAAGCGCGGCCGGACCGCTTCTAGACTTTCTCGTTCGGAAAGAAGCGCGCGACGACCTCGCTCGCGAGGCGGGCGGGGCGGAGCGTCTTGGCATCGATGCAGCACCAGCTCGACTTGACCTCAGCCAACACGTCCTCGCCACGCTTGATAACCGTGTCATAAAAGGCCCGCGCGCCCTGAACCTTTTCAAGGATCACCGTTGCGATCACGCGGTCGTCGAGGAAAGCGGGGCGCCGATAGGTGATCTCGTGCTTCAACGCGACCCATAGATGCTGCGCGACCGCCTCTGGTGGTGCGATCTTGCGCCAGTGGGCGAGCACCGCCTCCTGCACCCAGCTCAGATAATGGGCGTTGTTGACGTGCCCCATGAAGTCGATTTGATCGGGGGCTACGGTGATCTTGTGGTCGTGCGGTGTTGCGGCGGCGGTCATGACATTGACACTAGTGTCAACAGAATGTGACGGAAAGATGAAATTTCAGATTCTTTTCGGTGATCAAGCGGCAATATCGGATATCCCGAGCAAGACTAGGCTCCCCGGGGCGGGCGGACATGCTCGCCCCTAGCCTCGACCACGATAGGGTGCGACGCCCTGGTCGGGGAGCCAGAGACCGGCAGGCGGCGGGCCCGATTGCCAGAAGACGTCGATCGGAATGCCCCCGCGCGGATACCAATAGCCGCCGATGCGCAGCCATTGCGGCCGCATTTCGTCGAACAGGCGGCGACCGATTCCGACGGTGCAATCTTCATGAAAGCCGGCATGGTTGCGGAACGAGCCGAGAAAGAGCTTCAGAGACTTCGACTCGACGATCGTCTCACCGGGTGCATAGTCGACGACGAGATGCGCAAAATCGGGCTGGCCGGTCACCGGGCAGAGCGAGGTGAACTCAGGCGCGGCAAAGCGCACGAGATACAGCTCGCCGCGGCGCGGATTGGGCACATAGTCGAGCACAGCGGCCTCGGGTGAGGCAGGAAGTTCGCTCGATTGGCCGAGATGTTTGGGGGCGAGCGGGGGATGGCTGGAATCACTCATGGAAACCGTCTAGTGCGGCGCGCGGCCGCTGTCATCCGTCGATGGCTGGCTGGGTTCAGCGTCCGTTCACGGCGCCGACCGAAGGAAATGATCGGGCCTTGGGCTAGAAATGACGAAGAGGAAAATTGGTCGGACAAAGGGAGCGGTCCGGTTGCCGCTGATCGCGCTGGCGCTGGCGCTCGCCGCGACGGCTCCCGCGCGCGCGCAGCAAGCAGAAGCGCCCGCGCCCGCGCCGACCTCCCCGCCTGCGCCGGGCAGCCTTAGCGATTTCCGACTCCGTCCCGCCGATGACGGGCGCCAGACGGGCGTGCAGGGCCCTGCCGACAATGGCATTGCACCGCTCGCGCCCGGCGAGCGCCGTGGCGTGCCGACCCCCTCGCCACAGCCCGCGGTTCCGCGCGTCGTGCCCACCCAGCCGGCGCCTGCTCCACCCGCGCCGACTCCCGCGCCCGCCCCGGCGCGCGAGATGGCCGCTCCAGCGCCAGCGCGGACCACGCCGGGCAGCGCCCCATCTGCAATGGTCCCCGCGCCTGTCGACACGCCGCCGACCGGCGCTGACCCGGCGCCTCTGCCCACCGAACCCTCTCCGGGGTCTGCGGACAGCATCCCCGCCCCCCCGAACGCCGACGACATTTCGGCGGGTCCGGCGACCGGGAGCGACACTGGCGGCACCCCGATCTGGGCCTGGCTGCTCGCTGCGCTGGCGGCGGTTGCGGCCGGTCTCTGGTACTGGCGGCGCCGTCCTGTGCTGGCGGGGGGGGCTCCGGGCGAGCCGCCGGAGCTGCAAGCCTCGCCGTCCATGCCGCGCGCCGCAGCCCCGCCGGTCGGCCCGCCGCCTGCGCCGCCGCGTCCGTCGGTGGCCCCGCAGCCTGCCATGGCACCCGCAGCCTCATCGCCACTCGTCACGCGCCCTGCGGCCGAGCAGCGTGCCGAGGTTGCGATGACGCTTGATGTACGGGCAATTCGCATGACGGCGGAGAATCTCGTCGTCGGCTTCGTGCTCGATCTCGCGAATCGCGGGCCGGTCTCCGCGACCGGCTTGATGGTTCGCATCGCGCTCAACCAGGGTTCGGCGATGCAGGAGGGCGTGTTGATGCGCTTCTTCGACGGCGCGGGGGGCAGCGTGCTGCGCGACGACATCGAACTGGCCCCGGGTGCAAGCGAGGCGCTGACGACCGAGGTGATGCTGCCGCGCGCGAGCGTCGAACCGCTCGTGGTCGGCGGCAAGCCCATGCTCGTCCCCGTGCTCGCTTTCGATGTCACCTACCACTGGGAAGGGGACGCCGACGCTTTCGGGCAGGTCGCTGGCACTTTCGTCATCGGTCGGGGGCCGCCCCCGGGATCGGGCGACAAGATCGCGCCGCTGCCCCTCGACCGGCTGGCCTATAGTGTTGACCGACCCGCCGCGCGGGCCACCGCCATGCGGCGCAAGCTCTAGCCGTCAGGCGGCGCTGCGATCCTTTTCTGTTGCAGTGCAGCATTGGCTGGGGCAGAGCAGCCATACGCTTGTAAAAGCGTCGGCGGAGGCATAGGCTGATCGTCTTCCCCGGGTAAAGAAGAGCCACAGCAGGATGGCCGGCGGAGGGACAGGATAACAAGGTTCCCCGCGGGTTGTAACAGGAGCATGACATGGACGCCTTGGTGTCAACGGAATGGCTGGAACGCGAACTGGGGGCATCCGACCTGCGGGTCGTCGATGCGACGAAATTCATGCCCGACGCGGGTCGCGACCCGCGCGCCGAATATGAGGCGGGCCACATTCCGGGCGCGGTTTTCATGGACCTCGCTGAGCTTGCCGACACGAGCAGCCCGATCGACAATATGGCGCCGCCGCCCGAAAAATTCGCGAGCCGTATGCAGTCGCTGGGGCTCGGCGACGGGAGCCGCATCGTGATCTATGACGACAGCCCGCTCAAGAGCGCAGCGCGCGCCTGGTGGCTGCTCAAACTGTTCGGCGCGCACGACGTCGCCCTGCTTGACGGGGGCCTTGCCAAGTGGAAGGCCGAGGGGCGCCCGCTTGAAATGGGCAAGCAAACGCTGCGCCACCGCCACTTCACCGTGTGGCGCGACGCCAAGGCGGTGCGCACCAAGGAGCAAATGCTCGAAAATCTGGCGAACACCGCCGAGCAGGTCGTCGACGCGCGTCCGGCATCGCGTTTCACAGGTGAAGAGCGCGACCCGCGCCCGGGCGTCGCTCCTGGCCATATTCCAGGCTCGCTCAGCCTGCCGCACAGCACGCTCTTCAACGCCGATGGCACCTGGAAACAGGGCGATGAACTGAAGGCGGCGTTCGATTCCGCCGGCGTTGATCTGGACAAGCCCCTCGTCACCACCTGCGGCACTGGCATGACCGCAGCCGTGGTTGCGTTCGGCGCCCACCTGCTCGGCAAGGATGATGTCGCGGTCTACGATGGCAGCTGGACCGAATGGGGCGCTGACCCTGCGACGCCCAAGGCGACCGGGTCGGCCTGAGCGGGGGAGCGCGCTGCCGGGCGGGACGGCGGTGTTCGGACTTGTCATGCCCAGCGGTGCTGGATTAATCATCATGCGTCGGGGCAAGGCAACCTCCCGGTCAGGCTCTCGCCCAAGCGTTGCTTTTTCGCCCGGCTTTGCCGGATGGAGAAGCATGACTAATGGCCGCCCCTCCTGATGACGACCCCGAAGTAGCCCTCGTCCACCCAAACTTTGCCGAGGCGCTGCGCGTCTATGCCCGCATCGGCTGGCTGAGTTTCGGCGGCCCGGCCGGACAGATTGCGTTGATGCACCGCGAGTTCGTCGAAGAGCGGCGATGGGTGGGCGAAGCGACCTTTCTTCACGCGCTCAACTTCTGTCACTTGCTGCCCGGCCCCGAAGCGCAGCAGCTTGCGACCTGGATTGGTTGGCGGAAGCACGGCCTTCGCGGGGGACTTGCCGCCGGACTCCTCTTCGTTGTTCCGGGCGCGCTCGTCATGTTCGGCCTGTCGCTGCTCTATGTCACCGCAGCGGGACTAGACTGGTTCACGGCGCTGTTCCTCGGTATCAAGGCTGCGGTCCTCGCAATCGTCGTCGAGGCACTGATCCGTATCGCCGGGCGCGCGCTCAAGACGCCGTTCCTGCGCGGGGTCGCGCTCGCGGCCTTCTTCGCGCTCGCGGCAGCCGGCCTGCCCTTTCCTCTCGTCGTCCTGTCGGCCTTGCTGCTCGGCTGGTCGGCGGCGCGGTGGCGTCCCGATTGGCTGAAGCTCGCGGCGGGCGGAAGCGACGCCTCGCCGCCCGCCGGCTCGGCGTGGCGGCAAAGCCTGTCGGCGGTGATGCTGTGGGGTGCGCTCTGGGCGGCGCCAATGCTGCTGATCCTCGCCACGCTGGGGCGCGGGCATATTCTGTGGGATATCGGCGTATTCTTCTCGCAGCTCGCAGTGGTGAGCTTCGGCGGAGCCTATGCGGTGCTCGCCTATATGGCGCAGGAAGCCGTAAACGGCTTCGGCTGGCTGCGCCCGGGCGAAATGGCCGACGGCCTGGGGCTCGCCGAGACGACGCCGGGGCCGCTGATCCTAGTGACGCAGTTCGTCGGATTTCTCGCCGCCTGGCGCGACGCTGCGCCCTTTACGCCGCTCTTCGCGGCGCTCCTCGGCGGCGCGCTGACACTATGGGTCACCTTCGCACCCTGTTTCTTGTGGATATTCTCCTTTGCGCCTTGGATCGACCGACTCGAGCGTTCGGCGGGCCTCAAGGGCGCGCTGGCGGCCGTCACCGCGGCGGTGGTCGGCGTGATCGCAAATCTTGCCTTGTGGTTTGCGCTGCATGTGCTGTTTCGCCGCCTGGAACGCACGCGATGGGGCGTCGATTTGCCGGTGCTGGAAAGCGTCGACCCCGCGGCGGCGCTGCTCACGATTCTCGCCTTCATCCTGCTGTTTCGCGTCCGGCTCGGGATCATCCCGCTGCTGGCTATCTGTTCGGCGGGCGGCCTGCTACTGGATTTTGGCTAGGGCTCCGCTAACAAGGCGGGCATGAGTACGAGCGACGATCAGGGTGTCCGCCCCGCGACGAAATTGGTGCAGGGCGGGCGGCGGCCCGAGTGGACAGGTGACCCCCGGCTCGGAGGCGGGGTCGTCAATCCTCCGGTATGGCGCGCCTCGACCGTCCTTTATGATTCGATCGCGGATATGAAGGCGCGCGGGCATGCGACCCACGACAAACTCTATTACGGCCGGCGGGGCACACCGACCGTGTGGGCTCTCGCCGACGCCCTCACCGAAATGGAGCCGGGCGCCGAGGGGACGCTGCTCTATCCCTCGGGCGTCGCGGCGATTTCGGCAGGGCTGCTCGCGTTGCTCGCGCCGGGCGATCACTTGCTGATGGTCGACAGCGCCTATGAGCCGACGCGCTTGTTCTGCAACGGGATGCTGAAACGCTATGGTGTCACCACCACTTATTACGACCCGCTCGTCGGAGGTTCGATCGCCGAACTGATCCGGCCCGAGACGAAACTGATCTTTCTTGAATCGCCAGGCAGCCTCACCTTCGAGGTGCAGGATATTCCGGCGATCGCGACAATCGCACGCGAGCGCGGCGTGCTGACGATGCTCGACAATACTTGGGCGACGCCGCTGCTCTTCCCTGCGCTCGCGCATGGGATCGATGTGGCGATGATGAGTCTCACCAAATATGTGGGGGGCCATTCGGACGCGATGATGGGATCGCTCACCGCGACGCGGACGGTGTGGCCCCGTCTGCGGCAGGCGGCCTATCAGCTGGGACAGGCGGTATCACCCGACGATTGCGCGTTGATGCTGCGCGGTTTGCGCACACTCGAGGTTCGGATGCGGCGGCACGGGGAGAACGCTCTCGCGGTCGCGCGCTGGCTCGCCGCCCGGCCCGAGGTCGGGCGCGTTCTCTTTCCCGCGCTGGCCGAGGATGCCGGGCATGCGATCTGGTCGCGCGACTTTTCGGGCGCGAGCGGGCTTTTCGGCTTCACGCTGAAGGGCGCGGACGACGCCGCGCGCGCGCGTTTCATCGATGCGCTCCAGCATTTTGGCATCGGGTTTAGCTGGGGCGGCTATGAAAGCCTCGTCGTGCCCAGCGACCCCGGGACGATACGCACCGCGACGGCGTGGACCGATGCCGATGCGCTTGTCCGCCTGTCGATCGGGCTCGAGGATCCTGCCGACCTGATCGCCGATATCGAACGCGGCTTTGGGGCGATGGCCGAATGAGCGTCGAGAGCGGGCTGCGCAGCGGCATCGCCGAGGTGATCGCCACGATGAAGGCGCTCGGCCTCGACGTTGGCGATTATCGGCTGTCGCTCTATTCGCTATTCACGACCCTGGTGGTCGCGGCGCTGCTCTATGCCGGCGTCCGCCTAGTGCTGCGCGCCATCAAATGGCTGCTCCGCCGCAACAAGCAGATCGACGATACGCAGCGAATCCTGACCGAAAAGCTGATCGCAATTGCGCTCTTCATCTTTGCGATCCTGTTCGGCGTCGACCTGCTTAGCATCGACCTTACGGCGCTCACCGTCTTTTCGGGCGCTGCGGGCCTCGCAATTGGCTTCGGTCTTCAAAAGACGGTAGGCAATCTGATTGCGGGGATCATCCTATTGATGGATCGGTCGATCAAGCCGGGCGACGTGATCGTGGTGGGCGATGCAGCCTCGATGGGAGTGGCAACGCTCGGAGGTGTGCCCAACGTCGGGCGCGTCGCAAAGATCGGGGTGCGCGCGGTCAGCGTCGTCACCCGCGACGGCAAGAAGCATCTCATTCCGAACGAGCTGCTGATGACGCAGGCGGTCGAGAACTGGAGCTATTCGAGCCGTGAGGTCCGCGTCCGGATGCGCGTGCCCGTCGCCTATGACAGCGATATCAAGCGGGCGCATCGCATCATGCTCGACATCGCCCAGGCGAATCCGCGCATTCTCGATCATCCCGAGCCGGCGGTGTGGATCACGGCTTTCAGCGAACGCGCGGTCGAGCATGAACTGCGCTACTGGATTGCCGATCCCGAATCGGGGCTCGGCAATATCCAGGGCGAGGTGTTTCTGGGGATATGGGACGCATTCCAGGACGCCGGCATCCGCGTGCCTTATCCGCGGCAGGATGTGCGGCTGGTCGAGGCCGGAGGCGCTAAGAAGGAAGAGCGATAGGCATCCGCTTAAGGCCCGGTCCTTCGTGTTCCGCCTGGCTGATGGCCGCCCCAGCTTTCGCCGAGACGGCTCTGGTCTCAGACCCCTTTTGCCTTCGCGCGCTCGACGCCCTCGAGGATGATCTTCTTTGCCTCGTCGACATCGCCCCAACCTCCAAGCTTTACCCATTTGCCCGGCTCAAGATCCTTGTAGTGGGCAAAGAAATGCTCGATCTGCTGCAGCACGATCTCGGGCATGTCCTTGTAGGTCTGGACCTTGTCATAATAGGGGAAGGTTGCGCTGACGGGGACGCAGAGCAGCTTTTCATCACCGCCGGCATTATCCTCCATCCGCAGTACGCCGATCGGGCGGCACTTGACCACCGCGCCCGCGACCAGCGACGAGCGCGCGACGACCAGCGCGTCGAGCGGGTCGCCGTCATCGCCCAATGTGTGCGGGATGAAGCCGTAATTGGCGGGATAGCGCATCGGGGTATGGAGAAAACGGTCGACGAAAAGAGCGCCCGACGCCTTGTCGAATTCATATTTCACCGGCTCGCCGCCAATCGGCACTTCGATCAGCACGTTAAGGCTGTCAGGCGGGCTGTCGCCGGCCGGGATGAGGTCGATGCGCATGGGAGATGTCCTTTGGTATGCTTTGCTATCGCGCGCGCCTTTAGCGCCGGATGGCGCGAAAAGTCGAGGGGATCGTGCAACATCGCTTCCTCGCTGCGAAGCGGGGGCAAGCGTCAGTCCCCGTCCCCCGTGGCACGAACCAGTGTCTGACCGTCCCGGTTATGCTGCAGCGAGGCTGAGGAGGGTCAAAGCGAGCGCTTCGCCGCGAACAGGCGGTCGAACCAGTCGGGGCCCGTGCTCGTCCGTTCGAGCCACGGCCAGCGCAGCCCGCCATGATAATCGATCGAAACGTCGCGGTAGCGCCCGCCGCGCTCGACAAGCAGACGTACCGGGGTCTTGCCGTCGGCGGCGGCCTTGATAGCGGTCTCGAGCCGCTCCCTGCTATAGGCGACGCCGTCGACCGCGACGATCTTCGTCCCGTTGACGATATCGGCGCGGAAGGCGGGGCCGTCCCAGAGGATGCCGCCGGCAATGTCGTCCTTGTCGATCGTTAGTCCAAGCGAGTGGGTGAGGTCATAGGATTTTGACATCGCCATTCGCGCCTTGTCATAGGCGTTGGGGGTGTCGCGCCAGACCAGCTTGTAGCCCGCGCGCTCGATCCCGCCCGCAGGGGCTGGCTGGCCAGGCGTCTGCAGCCGCTGGCGGAGGAAGGTTGCCCAGTCATGGGGATGGATCGCGTTCAGCGCCCGGACGACGTCGTCGAACTCATAGGTCACCTCGCCCCAGTCGCCCTCGCGCCCCCCGAAAAAGCTCTTCGCGAAATCGTCGAGACTCTTCTTGTTGTTCGTCGCGGTGCGGATCAGCATGTCGGCGTCAAGCCAGACCAGCGAGCCTTCGTTGTAATAGTCCTCACCCCGCGACCAGCTCGCGAACGGTTTGGGTTTGCGCGCGGCGATCACCGGGTCGAGCGTCGTATCCTCGACCGAGCGCCAGCTTCGCCCTGGCATGGCGGAATAATTGGCGGCGGTGGTCGCCCATTGCGCGAGCGCCATGTCCTTGGACTGCATCCCCGACCGCGCCGCGAGGACGATGTCCCAAAAGCTCGTCTGCCCTTCATAGACCCACAGAAGATTGCCCTCCATCGGGGTGCGATAGTCCGGCGTCCAGAGCTTTGCCGGGCGGCGGTATTTGCCGTTCCAGCTGTGGGTGAATTCGTGCGGCAAAAGCCCGCGCAGCACTTCGCCGTCGCTCCATTTGGTGAAATAGTCAGGCTTGCTGCTGTTCTCGCTGCTGCGGTGATGCTCGAGCCCGATGCCGCCGAGTTCGTCGGTGAGCGCGAGCAGAAACTCATAGCGGTCGAAGTGTCGGATCCCGAAGAGCGCGAGCGCCTCGCTGACGAGCGCGGCATGGGTTGCGATCTGGTCAGGACTTGCCTCGAGATATTGCGCCTCGTCGGCAACGACGTTGAGCGTGACATTGTGCCCAAGCTTCCATTTGCGGAAATAGCGCCCCGCGAACATCGGGCTGTCGATCAACGTCTCGTAGCTGGTGGGGGCGTAACTGTAGCGATTGCCGCTGACCTTCAGTCCGTCGAGCGCGGCGGCGCCCGTCCATCCCTCGGGCAGCGTCACGTCGAGCTGAACCGGAATGTTGCGGGTGAAATAACCGGCAGGATAAAGGCTGACCTGTTCCCATTGCAGGTTGATGATCGATGGTGTGACGACGACGCGGCCCTCGCTTGTTCGGGTCGGCGACAGGAAGTCGAAGGCAAGCTCGATGCTCTTCACCCCCTCGGGCACGTCGATGTCAAAGGCATAGACATCGGTTGGCTGGCGCGTCCAGGCGAGCGCCTTGCCGCCAGCACTCGGGCGAAAGCCTGCAACCTCGGCGATCGCACCGCGTGGTGCATGCTTGCCGGGCAACCATTTGGGATAAAGAAGTGTGAGCTTGCCGCTCTTTGCGACGGGTATCGTCTGGCGGACGCGGAAGATCCCGCGGGCGACGTCGGTCGCGTCGACCTTGAGGCCAATCGTCCCAGGATAAGGCCGGTCGGCAGGCAGCGGGATCGCATGCGGCGAAACGGCCGGTTGCGGCCGGCTGTTGGCATCCTGCGCGTAAGTGGCGGAAACGAGGGCGAGGGGGGCGGCCAGCAATGCCACCGCGACGAACGGTGCCTTTTTCATGGCGGGCTTACTGCCGGGAAAAATTCCGCAGGTCCAGCGCGGGCTCAGCGAGGACCCTTTGCGTTTCGGCGAAAAGCCAGTAGACGCCGCCGCCATGAGCAAGGACAGAAGCGCGAAAATCCCGACGCCGCAGCCGGTACGCGGCACCCAGGACATGCTCGGCGATTCCGCTGACCGCTTCGCACATGTCGTCAGCACTTTCGAGCGGGTGCGGCGCCTTTATGGCTTCAAGCGGGTCGAGGTGCCGGTGATCGAGCCGACCGCGGTGTTCGCGCGCAGCCTTGGCGAGACGACCGACGTCGTATCGAAGGAAATGTACAGCTTCGACGACCGGGGCGGCGAGTCGATCACGCTGCGCCCCGAATTCACAGCGGGAATCGCGCGCGCTTTCATCACCAACGGCTGGCAACAGTTTGCGCCGCTCAAGGTTGCGACGCATGGACCGCTGTTTCGTTACGAGCGGCCGCAAAAGGGGCGTTATCGTCAGTTCCACCAGCTCGATGCCGAGGTGGTCGGCAGCGACAGTCCGCTCGCCGATGCCGAATTGCTCGTTTTTGCCGACCAGCTCTTGAAGGAGCTGGGCATCGCTGAGGGCGTGACTCTGACGCTCAACACGCTCGGCGACGGGGACAGTCGCGAGGCATGGCGTGCAGCGCTGGTCGAGCATTTCGAGAGCCATCGCGACGGGCTGTCCGAAGACAGCCTCGCGCGGCTCGACAAGAATCCGCTGCGCATATTGGACAGCAAGGATCCGCGCGACCGGCCGATTGCCGACAGCGCGCCCGACATTGACACATTCCTCACCAGCGAAGCGCAGGATTTCTTCGGCGCCGTGACGTCCGCTCTCGACGCTGCGGGGGTTGCTTGGGTGCGCAATGCGCGGCTCGTGCGCGGACTCGATTATTATCGCCACACCGCCTTTGAATTTGTTACCGATCGGCTGGGCGCGCAGGGGACCGTGATTGGCGGCGGACGCTATGACGGGCTGATTGAGATGCTGGGCGGCAATGCAACGGCAGCGGTCGGATGGGCTGGCGGGATCGAGCGGCTGGCGATGCTGCTGGACGCGGATGCTGTCGACAGCCGGCTCGATGCGGTGATTGCGGTCGAAGATGACGCCATGTTCGACCTTGCGATGCGCGGTCTGCGGCTGCTGCGCGAGAATCGCCTCGCTGCCGACATCGTCGCGACAGGTTCCCCCCGCAAGCGTTTTGACAAGGCGGCGAAGATTGGCGCTCGCGCGTTGCTGTCTATCAGTTTGCGGAACGGCGTTCCCTACACGAATGCCAAGACCGATGGCAGCGGCGTCGCGGCACAGGCCGAAGCGCTATTCCGCTCGATCGGCTGATGAGCGCCGTTTCCGGAAAGCAGATCGACGCGATCATCGAGCGTCATGCTGCACTGCAGGCGCGGATGGCGACGGGGGATATGGGGCCCGCCGATTTCGTCGCGGCATCGAAGGAGTTTGCCGAGCTTGAGCCCGTCGCGAAGGCGGCGGCCGAAGTGACGCGGCTCCGTGCGGAGCTGGTCTCGCTGAACGAGATGCTCGCCGATCCCGAGATGAAGGCGATGGCGGAAGAAGAAATTGCTGCGGTCGAGGCGGCGCTACCCGCCGCCGAGCACGACCTTGCGATCAAGCTGCTGCCCAAGGATGTCGCTGACGAACGCGCCGCGATGCTGGAAATCCGTGCTGGCACGGGCGGGGATGAGGCCGCGCTATTCGCAGGCGATTTGCTCCGCATGTATAGCCGCTATGCCGATGCGCAGGGATGGAAAGTCGAGATCATCTCGGCGAATGAGGCCGAGGTCGGCGGATACAAGGAGGTCGTCGCCTCAGTCGTCGGGCAGGGCGTCTTTGCCAAGCTGAAGTTCGAAAGCGGCGTCCACCGCGTCCAGCGCGTGCCGGTGACCGAAAGCGGCGGACGCATCCACACCAGCGCCGCGACCGTTGCGGTGTTGCCTGAGGCCGAGGAGGTCGACGTCGCCATCAACGACAATGACCTCAAGATCGATATCTACCGCGCGAGCGGCGCGGGAGGCCAGCATGTCAACACCACCGACAGTGCGATCCGTATCACCCATATCCCCACGGGACTGGTCGTGATCCAGCAGGATCAGCGCAGCCAGCACAAGAATCGCGCAAAGGCGATGCAGGTGCTGCGCGCGCGCCTCTACGACCTTGAGCGCGAGAAGATCCACAGCGCCGAGGCGTCGGCGCGCAAGTCGATGGTCGGGTCGGGCGACCGGTCGGAGCGTATTCGCACCTATAATTTCCCGCAGGGGCGCGTGACCGACCACCGTATCAATCTGACGCTCCACCGCCTGCCCGACATTCTGGAAGGGCAGATGGACGAGCTGATCGACGCGCTGATCGCTGAAGATCAGGCGCAAAGGCTGGCGGGGCTTGGTGAATAGAATCCGGCCCGGCTCGGAGGAGCGGAACGTTCGGGCCGTCCTCCACGACGCCGCTTCCCGCCTGGCCGCAATCTCCGACACCCCGCGCCTCGATGCCGAACTGCTGATGGCGCATGCGCTCGGGGTCGAGCGCGAGACGCTGCTGCTTGATCCCACGCGCTTTGCTGTGCCGGAGACGTTCGCGGGGCTTGTCGCGCGGCGGCTGGCGCGCGAACCCGTCGCCTATATCATTGGCCATCGCGATTTCTGGACGGTGCGGCTCCGCGTCGGGCCGGGCGTGCTGATCCCGCGGCCCGACAGCGAAACCTTGATCGAGGCCTGTCTCGACTTTGCGCAGCAGGCGCGGGGGGAGGGGTGGCCGCGAACCGTGCTTGATCTCGGCACGGGGCCAGGCACGCTGCTGCTTGCGTCGCTTTCTGAATGGCCCGATTCGACCGGGCTGGGGGTCGATTCGAGCGAGACGGCGCTGGACTATGCCCGCAGCAATGCGGCGGCGCTGGGCCTTGCTGGGCGGGCGGAGTTCCGGCGCGGTGACTGGGGGGAGGGGCTGGCAGACTGCTACGACCTCATCCTGTGCAACCCGCCCTATATTGCAGAGTCGGAGGAGCTCATGCCCGATGTGGCCGACCATGAGCCTGCGGAGGCATTGTTCGCTGGTGTCGATGGCCTTGCTGACTACCGAAGGCTCATTCCGGATCTTGCGCGTCTGCTCGCGCCGGGCGGGGCCGCGGTCCTTGAAATCGGGGCGACGCAACTTAAATTGGTGGGGTCGCTGGCCGAACAAGCGGGCTTCGCGGTCCAATGCCGCAAGGACCTCGCCGGTCGCGATCGGGCCGTGCTGCTCACCCCGGCGGCATAACGACCCGCCAATAAATCGCTTGGTTTTGCGTTCAAAGCGCGTTAGGGGCGGCTCACAGACCTGATCGGGGTCCCTTTGGCGGTGCTCATGCATCGATACTGGTCCGACTGGTTTGCTTCCCATTTACGGCGCTGGTGCAGGACCCATGGTCCCGCGCAAGCGGTAGAGGGCAGGGCCGCGCACGAAGGCGCGGGCGCGACGCACATATGTTGCGGTCGGCCAAAAAGGGGTTTGGCATAGCTTTTCGACAGGATGCTTCAGTTGAACATGAACAACCGGCAGAGCGGTCGCCGTCGCGGCCGCAACAACAGCAACAATAACCGGTCGCAGTCGGGTGGGCGCGGTGGCGTCGATCAGGCGAACCGGATCGACAGCCGGGCGCGCGGTAATGCGGTCCAGATGATCGAGAAGTACAAGAATCTTGCGCGCGACGCGCAGCTTGCCGGTGACCGTGTTCAGACCGAATATTATTTGCAGTTCGCGGACCATTATTTCCGAGTCCACAGCGACTTTCGCGCTCGACAGGAAGAAAAGGCGGCGCAGAGCGGCCAGGAGCGCCACGACCGTGGCCGCGATGTTCGCGGGGTCGAGGATTTCGACGGTCACGACGATAGCGACCTCGACACCGAAAGCGAAGGCGAGCGCAGCGAGGAACGCGACAGCCGCTCCCAGGGCGGGCGCGATCGCCGCGATGAGGATGACAATCGTGGCAACCGTCAACAGCAGGGCCGGGGCCGCCGCGAGCGGGAGCAGACGCGAGCCGAACGCGAGGAACCGCGCGAGAGTGAAGCAGGCGATGGCGAAGAGGCTGCCGCGGAGGCGGCGCCTGCGCCCAAGACCCGCCGCCCGCGGCGCGCGCGTCAGCAGGACGAGAGCGAAAATGGTGCTGGCATTGATAGTGCCGTGCTACCGCCGGCGATCGGCCGCAGCGCCGACGCCGTCGAGGCCGAGGCGGAGGAAACTGCGCCCGCTCCCAAGGCACGCCGTCCGCGCCGCACGCTCGCCGCGCGGGGCGCTGGGGTTGAAGCGGCTGAATAAGCCCACGATTTCGCGCTGGTTTTCAGCGCAGACATGACATAGCCTTCCCGCAGGGACATCGGCGGGAGGGTATGATGCGCGCAGCAATCGAGGCTTGGGTAGCGCTTTGCGCCACGGCAGCACTGAGTAGCGCTTTCCCGGTTGCCGGGCAGGAATCGGGCGGCAGCGCGCAGGGCGACGTTGCCGTCACCATTTATAATAATGGCCAGTCGCTGGTGCAGGACGAGCGCCAGCTCAGCGTCAGCGCCGGGCGCAATCGCATCGAATTTCCCGATGTGTCGGCCCGTATCCGGCCTGAAACCGTGACCTTGTCGGGACCCGGCCTTTCGATCGTCGAACAGAATTTCGATTTCGACCTGCTCACCCCTGATAAGCTGATGGACAAGGCGGTCGGACAGACGATCACGCTCGTTCGCACCAATCCTGCAACCGGCGCCGAGCGTACCGAGCGCGCGAAGGTGCTCGCGGCCAATGGCGGCATCGTGCTGCAGATCGGCGAGCGGATCGAAGTTCTCCGCGATGATGGCCTGCCGGTGCGCGCGGTGTTCGACCGGCTGCCGCCCAATCTGCGCGCTCGCCCCACGCTGTCGGTCATTGTCGAGGCGGCAAGCAGCGGTACCGTCCCGGCGCGGCTGTCCTACCTCACCCCCAACCTTGGCTGGACTGCCGATTATGTTGCGCTGTTCGACGCGGCGAAGGGGGCGATGGACATTCAGGGCTGGGTGACGCTGACCAATTCCACCGGTACGACCTATACCAGCGCGCGAACGCTTCTGGTCGCAGGGAGTCCTGGTGGTGGAGGGGGCCTTCGCCGGCTCAGCGGGGCGATGGACAGCGCAGGCACCGAGTCGAACGGTCGCGAACGGCTCGGCGACTATTATCTCTACCCGCTCGCGGCGCGCACCACGATCGCCAATGCGCAGCAGAAGCAGGTTAGCTTCCTCGACGTGAAGGGGGCACCTGCGCGATCTACCTATGAATATGTCAACCGCTGGCTCGGCAGCAGCACCGACCCGATCAGCACCGCGAGCGTTCTGCGCTTTTCGACATCGAGACAGGGCGGGCTCGGCGACCAGCTCCCGGCGGGGACGATTCGCGTCTATATGCGCGACGCGCGCGGCGATCCGCAGTTCATCGGCGAGAATCGCATCGACCACACGCCCATGGGATCGGCGATGTCACTGCGCACCGGCGATGCTTTCGACGTCAAGGTGCAGCCGACCGTCGTGTCGCGCACCCGCAAGGGCGACTCGCGCTGGGTGACCAAGATGCGCTACACCCTAAGCAATGCGCGGCCTGAACCGGTGACGGTGCTGCTGGCGCAGGACGGTCTTTATGGCGACGTGCGGATCGGCGACGAAAGCCTGAAGAGCGAACGCGTGTCGGCCGACCGCGTCGAATGGCAGGTGCCGGTGCCCGCAAATGGCAGGACCGACATTACCGCCACCTTCGATACACGCTATTGAGGAGGGCGCGTTGCGGGCCCTCCGGCGGCTGATTGGCATCGCGGCGCTGCTGGCGCCCTTGCCGGCGTTCGCGCAGCAGGCGCCCGCCGTCGTCGTCTCGTCGCGAATCGATGATGTCGCGGTTACTGTCTATCGCGCGCCATCGCGGGGGAGCGGGCCAATCAACCCCAATTGGCCGCAAGGTTTTGCCTTCATCACCGAAACGCGCACGGTCGAACTGCCCGCCGGACTTTCGGTTCTGCGCTTCGAAGGAGTCGCCGAGGGCCTGCTTCCCGAAACCGCGGTGGTGAACGGTCTGCCCCATGGAGTGATCGAAAAGAATCGCGACGCGCGGCTTCTGTCGCCCGCGGGGCTGGTCGACGCCAATCTGAAGCGGAGCGTCACGCTACAGCGCACCAACCTCAAGTCAGGCAGGATAGCCGAGCAGGAGGCGGTGATCCAAGCCGGGCCGAACGGTGGAGTGATTCTCCAAACCGCCGATGGCTTTGAGGCACTCGGCTGTTCGGGGCTGCCCGAGCGCATGATCTATGCCCGCCTTCCCCGCGACCTGTCGGCAAAACCGACGCTGTCGATACTGGTCGACGCCAAGGTGGGGCGCGCCGTGACCGTCCAGTTGCTTTATCTTGCCGAAGGTTTCGACTGGGCGGCCAGTTATGTCGCCGACCGCGCTGCCGATGGCCGGACGATCGGGCTTACCGGCTGGGTCACCGTGGCGAACGGCGGCGTCACGAGTTTTCCGAAGGCGCAGCTCAATGTGATCGCCGGAAAGTTGAACAAGGTCTATAGCCCGCCGCTGCCCCGCAGCACGCCGGGGCCGCTCATCCTCAAATGCTGGCCCATGGATAATACGAGCACCCACCCCTATTGGGAACTTCCGCCCGTCATCGCGTATGAGGACGCGGCGCGCGATGGTCTGGAAGAAATGGTCGTCACGGCGCAGCGCCGCGCGGAATATGCGATGGCGCCGCCGCCTCCGCCTCCGCCCCCGCCGGCCCCGCCGCCCTCCGAAGACCTCGGCGATCTTAAATTCTATCGCGTCCCCTTTCGCGTTGATGTGTCGGCGAAGGGACAGAAGCAGGTCGCGCTGCTTGCGACAGACAATGTGCCGGTCGAACAACTCTATGCCGCGACGCTCTCTTTTTCCGCAACCGGCCGCGCGCAGCCGCTGATCTTGCGGCTGCGCGCGCAGAACGAAGAGAGCAATGGGTTGGGGATGGCACTTCCGGCGGGGCTGGCGAGTGTTTTCGAGATGGTCGGAGACCGCCGCCTGCTCGTGGGGGAGGCAATGATTGCTGACAAGGCGAAGGGCGAGCGCGTCGATTACGACATCGCAGCGAGCCCGGCCGTGCAATATAATGTTCGTAGCCTGGCCGATTCCGATCCCAAACACTATCGGCAGTGGGAGGTAACGCTGACAAACGCCCGGTCATCCGACGCGGAGGTCGAGATGCTGATCCCCTTTGCACTCGACCCTTCGCCCCAGGGCTGGGAGCGACGCGGCAGCGCGTGGGTCTGGCGCGTGACGGTGCCGGCGAACGACCGGCTTATCCAGACTTTCCGGCAGAAGCTGAAAGGCGACTGAATCGCACGCCGTCCTATCGTCGTATTCAGGCCGGAGGAAGTGGCCTTGGACGATGATTCGCGTCGAGCGCGACGAATGTGAACAGGCCCTCGGTCACCTTGACCTCGGTCTCACCTTGATCGCGCGTCGCGATCACCTCGATACGGATGCCCATCGAGGTGCGGCCCCGCCTTTCAAGATGCGCATAGACCGAGATGATGTCGCGCAGCAGGATCGGCGCGATGAACTCCATGGCCTCGATCGCAACGGTCGCCGTCGGACCCTGGGCGATTCGTGCGGCGACGATGCCGCCCGCGATATCCATTTGGCTCAGCACCCAGCCGCCGAAAATATGCCCATTACTGTTGATATCGGCGGGCGCCGGAACGACGCGCAATATCGGGTCGGGGCGCTGGGGCAGATTATGGATGCCGTCGATCATGGCTTGAGATCCGGATCGTCCTTGAAGGGGTCGTCGATCGCCTCGTCATGGCCGCTTCCGCTCGACAGGAAGACGAGCCCCATCAGCGCGGCACCGAGCATGACGGACAATCCGACTCCCGCCGCGGTGGCGATGATCATGTGAATGGTCAGCGCCTCTCCCATTGCCCATCGCAGATAGCCGAGCGCTCCGACGACCGCGAGCAGTGAGACGATCGCCATGCCGCGCATAAGCCGGCGATAACGGTTCCATGCGATTTTCGACGCGCCATCGTCGTCGAGGGGGGAGCGTTTGACCATGATCGAGCTTCCATGAACTATGCAGAGGCGAAGGCCAAGGGCGAATGCCCGCGGGGCGTGTTTCGGCTTCGTCGCGAATCATGGTAGGATGGGCACGGATATCGGATGACAGGGAAGAGGGAGCCGTAGCTTATGACGATCGCAGCGATCTTGCACGGGCGCACGGGGCCGGTGATTTCGGCGCGGCCAACCGATTCGGTGCGGGCCGTGGTCGATTTGCTTGCGCAACATCGGATCGGTGCGGTGCCGGTCGTGGAGGGCGACGCGCTCGTCGGGATTTTTTCCGAACGCGATCTTGTCCGGCTGACATCCTCCTACGGTCCGGAGGCGCTCGACCGCACCCTTGACGAGGTGATGACCCAGTCGCCCGTCACCTGCGATTCGAGCATGGCGGTGATTGGCGCCCTGTCGCAGATGACGCAAAAGCGCATTCGCCACCTGCCGGTCGTCGATGGTGGCCGGCTCGTGGGCTTTGTGTCGATCGGCGACCTCGTCAAATATCGCATCGATATGATCGAGGCCGAAGCGGCGGCGATGCGCGACTATATCGCGTCATGATGATCGGCTGCTGAGCCGAACCCTTCAGCCACCCCGCTAGGCAGCGGGTTCAACCGCCGATCGCCGGCGCAGCACAAGCCGCCTCACCTCGGCGAGCGCCTCGCGCTCGAATAGCCACAGGAGCGTCCCATAGAGGATCGCACCGAGCATGACGAGCAGCGCGAGCCGTATCGGGGCGGCGAGACCGTAGCCTGCGATCGCTTCGCTCACAAAACCGACTGCGATCGCCATCACCAGCGCGGGCACAAGGCCGGGCAGCATCGCGCGCCCGATGTCCGCGAGCGACACGCCGTTAAGCGGTGCCGACAGGCGAGCGGTGACCAGCAGGAGCAGCGGCGCCGCCCCCAGCCACGCCCACGCCATGCCGATGAGCCCCCACTGTGCCCCGATCAGAAAGGCGGTGGGAAAGAGAATCGCCCCGCACAGCGACACGCGCATCGACACCGACGGGCGGCCGAGCGCGTTATTTACCGGTGCGAAGAGAATCTGCACCGTCATGAAAATGAGAGCGAGCGCGATGAGCTGGATATAGGGGACCATTCCG